>NZ_JAIMBY010000002.1 GCF_026191915.1 Acidiphilium sp. PA | reverse complement strand
TAACGCGAAATACGAGCCTCGACGGATTTAACATCCGCCACCTCATATTCACCATAATAAACAATGAGATAAATAGCTTACTCAACCCGTGCCGAGCTATTTAAAAACCCTGAGGGCATTATGAAACAGCATCCAAACTGACTATAGCGCACGTGCTGCTTTGTTTCCATAATAAATGATTCTGTGTTCGAGCAATGTAGAAGCAAGCAGACAGGCTTCCCCTATTCCTCGGAGCATAAGGACGTGCGTGATCAGCACTCAGGTGACCACTGAAGACGCCACCCGCTGAAATAATGCCTCGAATCCGTACCGCCAGATGTTTTTGCGACGTTCGGTGAATTCGGCGATCACGAACACCAGGATTGGCACGCCGCCGTAGATCAGCAGCCTTGTTTGCCACGCACTCGACGGCCAGGGGGTTTCGGCAGCGAGGAATTGTGAAAGCGGCAAATGGAACAAATAGAGGGTGAGGGTTGCACCGGCGATCCAGCGGATTGGGCCGGCGAAGAAGCGCAGGACCGGGCCGGGGATATGCGAGACAAAACGAAAGCCGATCAGATGGACGGTAAAGAGGGTGCCGATGATATAGTCTTGAATGATCGGAGGGCGACCAATCCAGTTTGGGCCGATTGGGCGGCCGGCGCGCCAAGCATGAACTTCGTAGCCGACCCAGACAGCGATTGCACCGAGGCAAAGGCTGGCGGCGACGGGAACGGGAATAACGACGCGTTTGCAGAGGTGGTAGGCACCGAAACCCATCAGCCAGATCGGGAACATGGCCGCGACTTTGGGGCCAACGAAAACCAGCATGAGCAGGACCACCGGAATGCGCCAAGGTTTGATGGTAAAAACGGCAAGCGCGAAAATGGCGTAATACCAAACTTCGAAGCCGAGGGACCAAAAGGGGAAATCGGAACCCGGTGGCAGGTTGTTGAACCAAATCTGATTGGTGAATGTCAGGGCGTGCACGATCTGGGAGGCGCGCCCGTGCCAGACGTAGTGCCATGCTTCGGTGTAAAGTCCGGGTCTGGTGGCGCGGCCGATACCATCGAGGACGAAGGTTACGATCAGCGCGGGAATAGCGACTGAATAGATCCGGGCAAAACGACTAACGGCATAGCCCATCGGTGTGTTTTCGCGAGTGTCATAAACAAAAGCGATGACGAAGCCTGACAGCACAAAAAACACATCGACGGCTTCGGGACCGTATGGTCCCATTTGCCAGAATAGACCGCCCGTGAATCGACCACCGGAGATATGACCAAAAAATACAGCCATCGCAGCGGTGAATCGAACAGCATCTAAATAAATAGATGTTTCTTATTCATGAAATTAAATTCCAAGATATAAGTTTTTATGAAGAGTTCGTTGCCGTGATAAAGGGATTTATTTTTTGTGACAACCCGGAGCCACCTTCTGCAGATGATTTCAGTGATCATCTAGTCCAAAAGCCATGCCCAATAAAACAAGCTGTCCTCAATACCTGAATCCCCATATTTTGAGCAGGCTATTTTATAGTGTCCGGATACGGTCAATTACGGTCACCTAATCGCGCTCGTTGGTAAAAAGCATAGGGCGGTACCCTTCCACACCCGCCTTCCCACTTTTTACCAAGCTTTATCCTTTTGGTCTTCCACAAAATTCGCCGCTGAGAGCCTGAATCTGAGCGGTTGTGCTTCGATCGGTCTCGCGCAGTTTTTGTGGTCAGTGGGCGATGTGCAAGGAGAATATTGCCAGTGGCGCTCGATGGTTGACTCGAAATCCTTGGTGGGGCGGCTTCCGGTGCGCCAGGCGTGGGTTCGTGCGACGGAATCGGGCAGCTACACCTGCCATTTTTTGTGAGGTGGCAGTGCGATCGCTGCGGTGGGGCGGTGGACGCAGTGCGGCTTGATGACTGTTGGTCCTTGTTCTCGGCGGTTGTCGGTACCGAGGCGGTGAGCCAGGCGGCGGTTGGGTTTTGGGCCGCGTGGGTTCGGGCAGGGTTGGGTTGGAGCGCGTGAGGCGCGCTGGTCGCGGTGGGTTAGGGTGAGGCAGGGCGTTGTCGGGATCGATGATCGGGGTGTTATGCGCGATGCTGGGCGCGTGATGGTCGCGCGGGTGCGATGGGGGGGAGGATGATGTTTTCGTTGGCGGAGTTGGACGCGGCGCTGGTGCGGGTTCATGCGGCGTTTGCGGGGACGCCGCAGTACGCCTGGCCGCTGCTGGCGGCGCGGACGGGGGCGGCGGTGTGGGTGAAGCATGAGAACCATACGCCGACCGGTTCGTTCAAGGTGCGGGGCGGGCTGGTGCATATGGAGCAGCTCGCCGCCGGTGGCGGTGAGCATGTGGGCGTGGTGTCGGCGACGCGGGGCAATCATGGGCAGTCGCTGGCCTATGCGGGGGCGCGGTTCGGGATTCCGGTGACGATTGTGGTGCCGGTGGGCAACAGCACCGAGAAGAACGCGGCGATGCGGGCGCTGGGGGCGCGGTTGATCGAGCATGGCGATGATTTCGATGCCGCGCGGATCGAGGCGATGCGGCTGGCAGAGGCGGAGGGGTTGGTGTTCGCGCCCTCGTTTCATCGGGACCTGGTGCTGGGGGTGGCGACCTGGGCGCTGGAATTGTTTCGGGCGGTGCCGGCGCTCGATGCGGTTTATGTGCCGATCGGGCTGGGTTCGGGGGTTTGCGGGGCGATCATGGCGCGGGATCTGCTGGGGGTGGCGACCGAGATTATCGGCGTGCAGAGCGCGGGGGCGCCCACCTATGCGCGCTCGCTGGCGGCGGGGCGGCCGGTGAGCCTTGAGACGGCGACGACGCGGGCGGATGGGATTGCGGTGCGGATTCCCGACCCGGCGGCGTTCGAGATGATCCGGGCGGGGGTTTCGCGGATCGTGACGGTGACGGATGACGAGATTGCCGCGGCGATCCGCGCGTATTGGCAGGATACCCATAATCTGGCCGAGGGCGCGGGGGCGGCGCCGCTGGCGGCGTTGATGCAGGAGGCGGGGGTGATGGCGGGCAAGCGGGTGGGGTTGCCGCTGTGCGGGGGGAATATCGATCTGGCGTTGTTTCGGGACTGGGTTTGCGGGACGACGTAGCGGCTGGGCGCGATTGCAAAACCATGATCCGCGCCAATCTGGCGTGCATGGACAGGTTGAGCGATGAGGGGCCGGACGCGCGGCCGGTGGTTTATTACGATGGCGGTTGCCCGGTGTGTTCACGCGAGATCGGGCAGTATCAGCGCCGGGCGGGGGGCGCGGGGTTCGACTGGATGGATGTGACGACGGCGGATGCGGCGCAGCTCGGCGCGGGTCTGACGCGGGAGGCGGCGCTGGGGCGGATGCATGTGCGGCGGGCGGATGGCACGCTGGTATCGGGTGCTGCGGCGTTCGCGGAGATCTGGCGCGGGATGCGGGGCTTGCGGTGGCTGGGACGGCTGGTTGGCGTGCCGCCGTTCGATGTGGCGGCGGAATTTGGTTATCGGGTGTTTCTGCGGGTGCGGCCGCTCTGGCGGCGGGGTGCGCCGGCAAGGCCGCGCCGGGGTTGATGATGGATCATTCGGTGGCGGGTGATGACGCGCCTTGTGCGGTTGGGGATGATCTGGGCGCGGTGGTCGCCTCGGCGTTCCGGCTGTTCGCGCGCGGGGTGGCGGACCGGCGTTCGGCGTTTCGCACGCCGAGCGTGGCGACGGTAGGCGCGGATGGCGCGCCGCGGGTGCGGACCATGGTGCTGCGCGGGTTCGACGCGGCGGCGCGGCGGTTGACGCTGCATACTGATCGGCGGGGCGAGAAATTCGGCGATATCGTGCGGATGCCGCGCGTGGCGGTGCATGTTTATGACGCACGGGCGGCGATTCAGATCCGGCTGGGCGCGACGGCGCGGGTGCATGTGGATGATGCGGTGGCGCGCGCCGCGTGGCAGCGGGGATTGCCGGCGAGCCGGGCGTGCTATGCGATCGAACCGGCGCCGGGACGGTCGGTTGCGGCGCCGCCGGCGGCGCCGGTGTTCAGCGAGGCGGGGTTTGCCAATTTTGCCGTGCTGGCGGTAGAGTTCGACAGGTTGGAGTGGCTTTGGCTGCATCATGCCGGGCATCGGCGCGCGCGGTTCGAATGGGCGGCCGATGGGGGGTGCGGGGCGAGCTGGCTGGTGCCGTGACGGGGTGAGGGATGCGGTGATGCCGGGGTGGGCGGGCATGGTGACCGCCGATGTCGTGCCCGCAACGCCGCCAACGCGATGGTGTTGGCCGGAACCGCCTGGGCGTATTCGATGGGCGATGCCGATAGCACGGTGATTTTTATGTTCCTGCCACCTCCCGCGACGGCTGTGCCTGAGCCCGCATCGCTGCTGTTGCTCGGCCCGGGCTTGTTCGGTCTGGGATGGGTGGTGCGGAGACGACGTCAACGCCCATGATCATCGCCCGTTCGGCGGGTACGGCGGGGTTTTGCGCCGTCGGCCATGACATGGCGTACCATCGCGGCGCGGCGACGGGATCTGTGTGTTTGATTGTGACGCTAGGGCGGCCGGGGCTCATTGAACCCGGCCGGCGCTCGCGCCATTTTACAATAAGATACATTTGGAGACGCTATCGCACAGGGAGGCATTCTTCTTGCCTCAATTGCCATATATTTGATAAACAAGCCAGGTAATGAAGACGTGCGGTGCGGGGGCGATCGCGTAGGGCTTGCCACGGCGCGCTCGATTTTCAACCTGCGGTGCTGCGGATACCGGCGCTCACTCACGTCTGCCGATAGGTTTATCAAGCGATCGCAACATGGAGTTGTTGCGTTACGGCGAAAACGGCTTAGATTATTCGGACTATCAAGTCGGCATAACCAAAGTTTTTTTGAGCTGAAAAAGCAACGCTATTGTATTTTGTATTTTGTAATTAATGTACTTAAGCCGGTTAGAAGGAGTTCGGTTTGACCGCCAGGGTCCTCGTCGTTGATGACATCGCGCCAAATGCTCGTTTATTAGAAGCGAGACTTGTGCAGGAATATTACGACGTCAAGATGGTTACCGACAGCCGGGAGGCTGTTGAGGTGGCGCGCGTCTGGCAGCCCGATGTGATCCTGCTGGATGTGCTGATGCCGACGATGAGCGGGTATGAGGTCTGCAATGCGCTGAAAGACGGTGTGGCGACCGCGCATATTCCCGTCATCATGATCACGGGGCTCGAGAGACCGGCCGAACGCGCGAAGGGGCTGCGCTCGGGGGCGGATGAATTTCTGACCAGGCCGGTTGATTATGATCTGCTGTTGGCGCGGTTGCGCGGCATTCTGCGGTTGAAGCGTCTGATGGACGAGTGGCGCTTGCGCGGTGCGGCAGCGACCGCCCTGGGTCTGCGGGTCGCGCAACCGAGCGATGTGCCGCATGGGTTGGCGCGCGTTCTGATCGCAGATGATCTTGCGGCGCGGACGGCGGCGATCGGCGCTTGTCTGCGTGACGCCGGGGTTCTGGTTTCGGTCGCCTCCGATGAGGCAGACTTGCTGGCGCAGACGACGGAGGACCGGTTCGATCTTATTCTGATCAGCCTTTCGCTGCTCGACGGAGATCCGTTGCGACTCGTGGCACGGTGCCGTGCCAGGGCTGAGACACGGGATACGCCGCTGCTGTTGATCGCGGAGCAGGACGAGCGCGATCTGATGATTGCCGCGCTGGATCTGGGTGCGAACGATTGCCTGGTGCTGCCGCTCGACCCGGATGAATTGTTGCTGCGTGTCAATAATCAGATCAAGCGCAAATTTTATGAGGACACCCTGCGCGACGATGTCGGAAGCGCACTGCGTCTCGCGGTGATCGATCCGCTCACGCAGCTCTACAACCGGCGATATCTCGAGTCTCACCTGCAGCGGTTGTGCGAGGAAAGCTCGATCGGCGGGTTTGGGTTATTCATGATCGACCTCGATCATTTCAAGGCCATCAACGACCATCACGGTCATGCGGTGGGCGACAAGACTCTACGGGGTGTTGCCGATATTCTGAGACAGAATCTGCGGCCGAGCGATCTGATCGTTCGCTATGGCGGGGAGGAGTTCGTCGTCGTGATCGCGGGTCTTTCGGATGAGGCGGCGGCATCGGTGATTGCCGAGAAAATCCGTGTGACGATTGAGGGCATGATTGTCGAGCGGACGATTCGCGTTACCGCCAGTATCGGCTTGACGATTGGCGATGCCGAGGCGGTGCGCGTGGGGGATGCGGCGGACAGTTTGCTGGCGCGTGCGGATTTCGCCCTTTACGAGGCGAAGCGTGCCGGGCGGAACCGCGTGGTCGCTTTCGGCGAGGTCTCGGGGCGGATCATTTCATTCGAGAGTGGAGCACGCTCGTGACCGGCGCCGTGCGGACGGCGTATGCGAGCAACCAGAACATCATGGCGGCTGCCAGCGAATGCCGTGCGCAGATCGGCCGTGCCAACCCGGATCTTGTGCTCGCATTCGTGGGCGGCAGGCACGATCCCGCATCCGCGCTGGCGGCATTGCGCGGCACATTTCCCGACGTGACGCTGGCGGGGGGGTCGGCGGCGGGCGCGATCGCCACGGCGGGGCTCGGATACACGGGGTTCGAACTCGGGCTGATTGCCTTCCACGGGGCGGAGGTGACGCCGCAGGTCATCAGCACCGGCGCTCTGCTCGAAGGTGAGGAGGCGGCCGGGCGGTCGCTCGGCAGGGAGGTGCGTGATCATACCGACGATGGTGCGGCCGTCCTGCTGCTGTTCGACAGTGTCGCGTCGACATCGCCGCTCCGGCTGCATCCGGCCAGCCAGTTGATGGCGGGCTTTCAAGCGGGGTTGAACGATCGTGCCCTTCACGTGATAGGCGGCGGCCTGCTGACCGATATCAACATATCGGATGGGTGGATGTTCGTCGATGACGACGTTCGCAAACACGCCATGACCGCGCTGGTGTTTCCGGCCGGCATCACGGCCTCGACCGCTATATTGCATGGGTGTCGGCCGGTCAGCAGTTTCATGCAGATCACCCGGATCGAGGGGGCTGAGGTGCTCGAACTGAACGGTGAGCCCGCACTCACTGTGATCGAGCGGATGCTGGGGTTGGAACTGGGCACGACATCCGGGCAGGAGCTCTCGCTGGTCGCGACCTTGGGGCAGAAACAAGGCGACCCTTTCGCGCCGTATGACGAAAACAACTACGTCAATCGGCTCATTCTGCATGCGAACCCGGCGCGGGGCTCGATTACGCTGTTCGAACCGGATTTCGCTGTCGGCACGCGGGTACAGATTATGAGCCGTGACAATGTGCTCATGCTGGAGTCGGTCGAGCGTGGCGTTGTCGAGCTCAGCCGGCGGACCGTCGCCGACAATTGCCTGTTCGCTCTCTATATCGACTGCGCCGGTCGCGCCAGCGTGATGAGCGGGGCACCGACCGAGGAGGCGGAACTCGTCTTGCAGACGCTCGCGCCGATTTTCCCGTTCATGGGTTTCTATTCGGGGGTCGAGATTGCACCGTTCGCCGGGGACTACAGCCGACCGCTCGATTGGACTGGAGTGCTCAGCGTGTTCCAGCGCGCTCCCTAGACATGCAGATGCAGCTTGCGGATGAAGAGCGGGCTCGGCTTGAGCGCGAGGTCGCTTACTATCGTCGCGAGTATGACGAAATCGGCGCGAGATTACTGCGGCTGCAGGAGGAGCAAAGTCGGGTGGCGCGCGAAGCGCGGCGGAGCAAGACCGTTGCGAAGCTGGTGCGCGAAGCCTATCGACTGATCGGGGCGGATGTCGAGCCGCATGCAATCGGGCGGCTGATCCTCGCCACCATTGCCGATACCGCGGTTTGCGATTGTGCGGTGTTCCTGCGGGTCGAGCCCGCGCGACCCGATCATTTCATGGTGGAACACACGCTTGGCGCGGTGAAATCGTCGTCCATGCTCTTGTCGGCGCCACCGGACTTCCTGTTCACGTCGACGAGCCATTCGGCCGCGCCGCAGTCGGCCAGCATGACGGGATTGCTCGAGGTTCCGTATGTCCTGTGGGCTTATGACCAATCGCACGGCCGCGCGCTGCTGCTCGGCAATCGGGTGGAAAGCAATATCCACCGCGCGTTCGAGGCCGGTGACCGCGAATTGGTCGAGGTCGCGCTGGGGGTTTACATCGATGTGCTGATGCGGAAGGTCGCCGAAGCCGCATTGCGCCAGGCGAAACTGGTGGCTGAACAAGCCAATACCGTGCGGGCGCAGTTTCTGGCGACGCTGAGCCATGAGTTCCGCTCTCCGCTGGAAGCGGTGATTGGATTTTCAGAATTATTGATGAATCAGGGAGGGCAGACGCCGTCGGCGGAGCAGCGTGCTGAATATGTCCATCAAATTCTGGACTCAGGTCGTCGTTTGCTTGCTCTGGTCAAGGATATCCTTGACTTCTCAAGATTCGAGACGCTCGTGCCGCTTTTACAGGTGAATTGGGTACCGCTCGTGCAATTGTTGCAAAATGCGGTACGCGGCCTCGCGGCGGAGGCCGCCGCCCGGCGGGTCAGCCTCGAGGTCATTCAGCCGCCGGAACGATGGCAGATCGCCGTCGATTACGAGCGGTTTCGGCAGATATTGTCCAATCTGATCGGCAACGCCCTTAAGTTTACCGCGCCCGCAGGCGCCATTGTTGTTGCCGCGCGCATCATGGACGACGCGGCGGTGGAAATCAGCGTCGCGGACAACGGTGTCGGCATCGCCCCGCAGGATCTCGACCGTGTATTGGAGCCGTTCATTCAACTTGCCAATCTGAATGGACGCCGCG
The DNA here is from genome assembly GCF_026191915.1 of Acidiphilium sp. PA. Taxonomy (GTDB): domain Bacteria; phylum Pseudomonadota; class Alphaproteobacteria; order Acetobacterales; family Acetobacteraceae; genus Acidiphilium. The sequence continues at coordinate 540,585 of NZ_JAIMBY010000002.1, read as the reverse complement.
TTTCCGGGGCCGGCCTCGGCTTGCCGATTGCCAAACAACTGGTCGAAGCGCACGGTGGAACCCTGCGGATTGCCAGCATTGTCGGCAACGGTACCACGGTGACGGTATCGTTGCCGACCGGTACGGCCCGGTTGCCGGCCCCGGAATCCTAGCCGAACAAATCGGCCGGTGCGCGGGCCATGGCGGCGAAGTTTTCATCGACCGCACGGAACAAGCCCCAGGTTTCGATGTAATTGGCCGGAAACCCGGGGCAGCCGGCATCGAGGTCGGATTGCCGCGCGTGCACGTAATTGGTCCAGCGCTTGCCAGGCCGGCGATGATGAAAATCGTGGCAGGGCGCATCGCCCACCAGTACGAACAGGCGCACGAACAACTGCACCGTCAGCATGTTCGCCCACCATGCGGCCCACGCCAGCGCACCACCCAGGTTGCGTGCGTCGCGCCGCGGCGGAAAATCGCCGGGGAACACACCCGCGGTCGCTTCACAGATCAGCTGCTTGCCACGCTGGTCGATGATCTCGATCGAGGGCAGGCGATGCTCGCATAGAATGCGAAACACCGTCGCAATCTGCAGGAGGATGGTTAACGGCAGGACCCAGGCGATCAGGACGATCGTCAGCGTATGGGTCAGCGCCGCTCCGATCAGCAGGCTCGCCCAGAAGACGATGCCGATCAGATTGTGTGAACGCTCGAAGGAATTCAGGCTGCCCTTGATCCGCTTGGAGAGAAACCGTGCGTGAAACCAGGGGGAGACCAGCAGCAAGACCAGGTGCCGCCAGAGCGCGCGGCGGTCCAGCGCGGTGCGCAGATCGCAGATGCCGACGACGAAATCGGTGAATTCGTCATCATCGGTGAAGAGTTTGTTGGCGTTGTGATGAAGCATGTGTTCCTTCTGATAAAGGTCGAAATGCTTGAACAGGAGAATGGCCGATATCATCCGTCCGATCAGCCGGTTGGCCGCGCGGGTACTGAAGACGGTTCCGTGCGAACAATGATGGAAGATCACGACCTGGAACAGACCCAGCCCGGAGGAGGTTGCCAGGAGACCGGCGAACAGGGCGATCCAGAACCAGGGTGTTCCCGGATGCCCCCATTCGAGCGCTAGGGCAGAAACGATCGTACCGCCCACAGTCAGGCCGATCGCCTCGCTTACATATGTGACCGGTCGTCGCGGTTTCGTTACTTCACCGGGTGCCGGCTTGGCGGTCAACCAAGTAAGGAAGGGTTGGATAAATCGGGGCAGATAAAGGGCCATGTCCACCCGGGGATCATTCCGCAGGGGAACGCCGAGTTCGACAGATGCGGGCCTGATTTGTTCGTTTGTTACGTGCATCGGTTTCGTGATCCTTCAGAGGAGCGGGGTGGGCTGACATTCCCCAAATATCCTAAGGGATAGTTGGTAGAATACGCGGGGAAGTTGTGTGATACGTTATATTAAACATACTATTGTTTAAACTAGCTCAATTTTTTCAATAAATTCGAATGTTGCGAGTTCGTTTCGGATCGAGGTCTCATGTCAAGAAACATTCGCCGTTCATCACGAAAATGCCGTGATATGTCAGCAAGCCTATGAAATTGGCTCAGAATCTCCGAATCATAAAATTCTAGAATAATGTAGAAATTTTCTTGATCTGCGCGCGATCAAATAAAAAAATGGATAGGGCTCGATTGAGCAACCATTGGCTAGGTGCACCGATCTCGGTGCCCCGGTGGTAGAATTATTGTACTGAAAGAGCGCGGTGCAGGCCGATATTAAGAAACGATATCAGTTCCGATCATCGGGGATCGACCTGCCGTAAATACGTCAGTGTTCAAATGCCAAAAAATTGATCGGGCGTTTGAGCGGGTCTTCGGTGTAGAGCCGCGCCGCAGTTGTGGCCGACGGACCAGGATTCTGCGTTTCAGAATGGCACACGTGATCATGATCGGCGCCGTGCTGGAGCCGATCATCACGATAATTTGATTTCAAGACGATTTCGCGACGATCGGCCGCCATCACCGCCGTTGTGGCGTCTCAGACACCGGCGTCACGGCGCCATGACCGCTGAACCACGAGATTATGTTCTCGATGACCAGATTGGCCATCAGCCCGCGCGTGTGGTGGGTTGCGGTTCCGACATGCGGGACCAGCACGACATGGTCCATCGCGATCAGTTCGGCCGGCACATGCGGTTCGGCGGCGAACACGTCGATCCCGGCGGCGAGGATCGTCTTGTCGCGCAGGGCCTGGATCAGCGCGGGCTCATCGACCACCGAGCCCCGCGCAACATTGATCAGGATGCCGTCGGGTCCGAGGGCTTTGAGGATTTCGGCATCCACGATGTTGCGGGTCGCGGCGCCGCCGGGCAGCACGACGATCAGAACGTCCACCGCGGCGGCGAGCGCTTTCAGATCCGGATAGTGCGGATAGGCGACGTCTGGAACACGATTCCGAGCGTGATAGGAAATGGGCACATCGAAGCCGGACAGTCGCCTGGCGATGACCCGGCCGATTCGCCCCATTCCGGCGATGCCAATGCTGCGGCCCCGCAGCGTGTTGCCGAGCGGAAACGGCCGATCGAGCCAGTGACCGGCGCGGAGATGCCGCTCCGCCTGCGGCAGGGCGCGCACCGTCGCCAGCAGCAGCCCTACCGTGAAGTCGCCCATCTCGTCGTTCAGCACATCCGGCGTATTGGTCACCACAATCCCGCGCCGGGCGGCCGCCGCTGCGTCGATACTGTCGTAGCCGACCCCGAAATTCGCGATCAACTCGAGCTTCGGCAGGCGGGCCATCAATGCTTCGTTTGTCGGACTGCGGCCGCGCGTCACGATCGCGCGGATCTCATCGCCATGGGCGCCGATGATCTCGTCAAGCGCGGTATCGGTATCCCGGAACACCTCGAACCGGGCGTCAAGCGCTTCATCGACGATCGGCATGATCGCCCCGAGACTCAGAATTTTTGCAGCCTTGCTCATTGGTCGTCTCCCGGCATTGCGTTCAGCAGAAAATCGAAATCACAGCCCTGGTCGGCCTGCAGCACGCTGGCCTCGAACAGTCTGGCATAGCCGCGCACGGCCGGCACGCGTGCGCGCGGGGCTGACGGCCAGGCCGCCCGCCGCGCGGCAAGTTCGTCATCGTCGACCAGCAGATCGATCCGCCGTGCCGCGACATCGAGCCGGATCCGGTCACCGCTGCGGACCAGTGCCAGTGGCCCGCCGATTGCGGCCTCGGGCGTGATATGCAGCACGATGGTGCCGAAGGCCGTGCCGCTCATCCGCGCATCGGACAGGCGCACCATGTCCTTGACGCCGGCGCGGGCGAGTTTCAGGGGGATCGGCAGATACCCGGCCTCGGGCATGCCGGGCGCACCGATCGGGCCGGCATTGCGCAGCACCAGGATGTCGTCCGCCGTCACGTCGAGATCGTCACGGTCGATCCGCGCCGCCAGATCGGCGGTGGACTCGAAGACCACCGCCCGACCCTCGTGCTGGAGCAACGCCGTTGAGGCGGCGGATTGCTTGATCACCGCCCCGCGCGGCGCCAGATTGCCGAACAGCACGGCGATCGCGCCGCTGGTTTTCAACGGGCCGTTGCGCGGCCTGATCACCGTCTGGTCCGGCACGGTCTCGGCGCCGGCCGCGACCTCGGCAAGGGTTGCGCCGCCGACTGTCCGGCAGGTCATGTCCAGCAGCGGCGCCAGTTCGCGCAGCAGCGCCGGCACGCCGCCGGCATGGTGCAGATGCTCCATGTAATGCGCGCCGGATGGTTTCAGATCGACCAGCACCGGTACCGTTCGGCCCAGTTCATCGAGTGCCGCCAGATCGACCGGAACGCCGACGCGGCCGGCCATCGCGGTCAGGTGGATGATGCCGTTGGTGGAACCGCCGATCGCCTGCAGCACGACCAGCGCGTTGCGGACCGCCGCCGGGGTCATGATGGCGCCCGGTCCCGGACCGCCGTTCCTGGCCAGGGCGACGGCCTGCCTGCCGCTGGCTTCGGCGATGCGGCGCCGCTCGGCATGGACCGCCGGGGCGGTTGCGGCCATCGGCAACGACAGGCCGAGCGCCTCGATCATGCAGGCCATCGTGCTTGCGGTGCCCATGACCATGCAGGTACCGACCGATGGGGCCAGGCGGCCGCTGATGATCTCGATTTCCGCGGCATCGATCGCGCCGGCGCGATGCTGGCCCCACAGCCGCCGGCAATCGGTGCAGGCGCCCAGCACCTCGCCCTTGTGGTGCCCCACCACCATCGGGCCGGTCGGCACCACGATCATCGGCAGAGCAGCACTGGCGGCGCCCATGATCTGGGCCGGCAGCGTCTTGTCGCACCCGCCGATCACCATGACCGCATCCATCGGCTGGGCGCGGATCATTTCCTCGGTGTCCATCGCCATCAGGTTGCGCAGGAACATCGAGGTGGGGTGGGCGAAACTCTCGTGGATGCTGATGGTGGGAAACACCATCGGCAAGCCGCCCGCCAGCATCACGCCGCGCTTGGCACTCTCGATCAGGTCGGGCACGTTGCCGTGGCACGGGTTGTAGTCGCTGTAGGTATTGGTGATGCCGACGATCGGCCGCTCCAGCGCATCGTCCGAGTAGCCCATCGCCTTGATGAAGGCCTTGCGCAGGAACAACGAAAACCCGGCATCGCCGTAACTGGTCAGGCCCTTTTTGAGCCCGCTCATGCGCCGGCCTTGAATGCCTCGTACCGGGCCTTGGTTTCGGCATTGGCGGGGTAGAGACCCGGGAGCGGCACGCCGGCTTCCACCTCGCGCATGATCCAGGCCTCCAGCCGTTCCTGCTCCGGGCCGTGGTCCAGCACATGGTCGAGCAGTGCCGCGGGGATGACCACCGCACCGTCATCGTCCGCCACGATGACATCGTCGGGAAACACTGCGACGCCGCCGCACGCGATCGGCTCCTGCCAGGCAACGAAGGTCAGTCCTGCGACCGAGGGCGGTGCGGCGGCCCCGCGGCACCAGACCGGCAGGCCGGTGCCGAGCACCCCCGCCAGGTCGCGGACCACGCCATCGGTGATCAACGCGGCGACGCCGCGCTGGCGCATGCGTGCGCAGAGAATATCGCCGAAAATACCGGCATCGGTGATGCCCATGGCATCGACCACGGCGATGCAGCCGGCCGGCATATCCTCGATCGCGCCGCGGGTGGAGCGTGGCGAACTCCAGGATTCCGGTGTCGCCAGATCTTCACGGGCCGGGACGAAGCGCAGGGTGAAGGCGGGACCGACCAGCCGGGGCTGACCCTTGCGGAGCGGTATGGTGCCGCGCAGCCAGATGTTGCGCAGGCCCTTTTTGAGCAGGACCGTGGTGATCGTGGCGGTCGAGACATCCGCGAGTGTGGCGATCGCCGCCGCATCGAGGTTCATCGGGCGGGCTCCGAACCAAGAGAGGGCAGGGGCGCGTTCCGGTTGTTCCGGGCATGATGCATGGTGGTTTCCTCGGCTTTCGGATGGTTTGGTCGACGGGGCTGTTGCGGATTATTTATATCCGGTTGATCCTGCATTCAAATCACCAACCGCCGTATTGTGCAATCGGGCGGCATCAAGGAAGCTCAACCATGGACATCTGGCAACCATCGCTCCGCTATCCCGATCCGGCGATTGAAACGCTCGACCCCAGTTTTGCGCGCTATCGCGTGTTCAGCGCATCGGTCGAACGCCTTGCCACGGGCTGTCGCTGGGCGGAAGGCCCGGTCTGGTTCGGGGATGGGCGGTTCTTGCTATGGAGCGATATCCCGAACGATCGGATGATGCGATGGGATGAGACCGATGGCTCTGTTTCGGTATTTCGCCAGGGCAATTACGCCAACGGCAACACGCGCGATCGCCAGGGCCGTCTGATCACCTGCGAGCATGGTGCGCGGCGCGTGGTCCGCACCGAGCACGATGGCACCATCACCGTGCTCGCCGATCGATTCGAGGGCAAGCGGCTCAATTCGCCGAACGATGTCGTGGTGAAATCCGATGGCAGCATCTGGTTTACCGATCCGCCGTTCGGCCTGATGAGCCATTATGAAGGCACCATTGCACCCCAGGAACTCAACGCCAACGTCTATCGGATCGACGGACAGTCGGGCGCGATCACCATTGTCGCCGATGACGTGCTGGGGCCGAACGGGCTCGCGTTCTCTCCTGCGGAAGATCGCCTCTATGTGGTCGAATCGCGCGGCGTGCCGCACCGCAGAATCCGGGTGTTCGATGTCGAGACCGCCACCCGCCTGGGCAATGACCGCCTGTTCGTCGATGCCGGGCCGGGCGGGACGCCGGATGGAATCCGCTGCGACACCGATGGCAACGTATGGGCCGGCTGGGGCATGGGATCGGCGGCGCTTGACGGTGTGATGGTCTTCAATCCGGGCGGCGCGCCGATCGGGCGCATCGCGCTGCCGGAGCGTTGTGCGAATATCTGCTTCGGCGGGCGGATGCGAAATCGTCTGTTCATGGCTGCCAGCCATTCGGTTTACGCGCTCTACGTCAACGCGCGGGGCGCGATGGGGGGGTAGGGCGCATAAAAATCGGCAATTTCGCTTGACTTCTGCGCGGCTTCGGGCAGTTTTGCATGCAAAATTGCGCTGAAGCGTTGGTGCCTTGTCTGACGATTCCGCGCAATGATAATGCTGAAAAATAAAAAATTGAGGAAATTGAGTAATGTCCGCAACGATAACTGCCACGCCGCGTATCAAGAAAATCCAAAAGACGGCTCTAGTAATGCTCGTGATTTCTGGCGCTGTGAATTACATCGACAGGGCGACTTTAGCTGTCGGGAATCCGCTCATACGGCATGATCTTGGACTGTCGGTCGCTGATATGGGTTTTCTGCTTTCGGCATTTTTGTGGTCCTATGCTTTCGCGCAGCTGCCGATGGGTGCACTGGTCGATAAGTTCCGCCCGCGTTGGATGCTGACGATCGGCTTGTCGTTATGGTCGCTCGCCCAGGTCGTCAGCGGGCTGGTTAGCAGTTTCGGTCAGTTTTATGTCGCCCGCATCGCGCTCGGCATCGGCGAGGCGCCGCAGTTTCCCTCCGCCAGCCGCGTTACGCGCGACTGGTTCAACCCCCGTGATCGTGGATTGTCATCGGGCATCTGGAACACGGCCGGCCCGCTCGGTACCGCACTCGGGGTGCCGTTGCTGACCGTGCTGATGCTCAATTTCGGATGGCGCTGGATGTTCATCATCATGGGGATCGCCGGACTTCTGGTCGCCGCCCTGTGGTTCACGGTGTACCGCAATCCGCGCGATGTGACGCTGACGGCCGAGGAAAACCAATATCGCACCCAGGGCGACGATGTGGGGCAACGCCACCAGATGACATTTCGCGAGTGGCGGATGCTGTTCGGTTTCCGGACGACGTGGGGCATGATTCTCGGCTATTTCGGCTGCATTTACATGACCTGGATCTATTTCGCCTGGCTGCCGGGCTATTTCGAGATCCAGCGGCATATGAGTGTGAAATACACCGGGATCGCCGCCGCGATTCCGTTTGCGTGGGGCGTGGTCGGGTCGTTGTGCGGCGGCTACCTTGCCGATGTGCTCGTCAGGCGCGGGATCTCGCCGATCAACAGCCGGCGCTACCCCGCGGGCATCGCCTTGATCGGGACCGCGGGCTTTACGCTTGCCGCGGCGTATGTGACCAGCAACGACCTGGCGATTGCCTTCATATCCGCGGCGATTTTTCTGCTCTACATCACCAGCACATGCGCCTGGGCGCTCAGCTCGGTTGCCGTGCCGCCCAATCTGACGGCCTCGGTCGGTGCCATGCAGAACTTCGGTGGCTATCTCGGCGGTGCGCTGGCACCGACCGTGACGGGCCTGATTGTCGCCGGCACCGGATCGTTCGTTCTGGCTCTTGTGGTCGGGTCTGTGGTCAGTGTCTTCTCGGCGGGTGCCTATCTGCTGATCGTGAAACATCCGATCACGACCGCGCAGATCGACCGCGGCGTTGCCGTTTGAGATGGACCGGATCGGGCGGGAACACGCGCAAAGCCTTGTGGTCCGGGCGATCGGGATTGCTTCAGCCGATTACGGCGATCGGCCGATCTGTGTTTCGATCTGCGATGCCGATGGCTTTCTGATCGCGTTTGCCCGGGCGGACGGGGCGCCGGTGCGCGGCATCGAAATTGCGCAGGGCAAGGCGTACTCGGCGGCGCGCATGGGTGTCAGCACGAGCGAGTTTCTGGCGCGCATTCATCGCGAAAACATCGCACCTGCCTATTTCTGCGATCCACGCCTGACCGCGCTGCCGGGCGGTGCGGTGATCCGCTGCAACCGCCGCCCGATCGGCGCGATCGGGATCAGCGGCCTTACCTCGAAAGAGGATCAGGCGATTGCGGACCTGCTGGCCGAGGAGGCGGCGCCCGATCGTTCCTGATTGTCAGACGTTCGACAAAGCTGTATTCAATCAATAATCAACGACAAAGTCATCAAGGAGGAAACAATGAATCAAGACGCAACGCGCCGCGCCGTTATCGCCGGCATGGCTGCCGGGGCCGGGCTGGCCGCGGTGCCGCGTTCGGCTTTCGCCGCTCCGAAAAAATTCAAGATCGCGCTGTCGAACTCATACATCGGCAATGAATGGCGGATTGAAATGGTCAATCTGTTCAAGGCCGCGCTCGAGATGGAGCCCTACAAAAGTCAGGTCGAGGGCAGTTATTTCAACTCCGGCAACAATGTCAGCCAGGAAAGCCAACAGATTTCCGGGATGATTGCCGAGCGTGTCGACGCCATTCTGGTCGACGCCGCATCACCGACCGGGCTCAACGGCATTATCCAGCAGGCGCATGCGCGCGGCATTCTGGTGATCTCGTTCGATAACGTCGTGACGACGCCGGCTGCCATCAAAGTAAATACCGACCAGTTCAAATTCGGTGAAACGCTGGCCGATTGGGTTGCCAAGAAAATCGGCGGGCAGGGCAACGTGATCATGGTGACCGGTGTGGCCGGCACGACGGTCAATGAGCAGCGCAACAAGGGTGCTGAATCCGTCTGGCAGAAGCATCCTGGGATCAAGATCGTCAACCGGTATGCGGGGGACTGGGATTCCGCGACCGCCGAGAAGAACACCGCCGCCATTCTGCCGAGCCTGCCGAAAATTGACGGCATCTGGTGCCAGGGCGGTACCGATGGCGTGTTGAAAGCGTTTATCGCGGCCAAGCGTACGCCGCTGCCGCCGACCGCCGGGGAGGCGGAAAACGGATTCCGCAAGTTCATGATCGGCTACATGGGGCAGAAGGTGGACGGCCTGTCGATCGGGCAACCGCCTTATCTTGTGCTGGTGGCGCTCGAACTTGCGCGGCGCATTCTGAACAAGACCTATCCGCGCCGCGACATCACCATCCCGTTCCCGTTCGTGACGGATGCGACTGTCAAAGTCGGCCAGACCGTGTTTCCGCAGATGACCGACAGTTTCTTCACCGACTTCACCGACAGCGGGCCAAATGCCGTCGTCAAAATCGGCGTGAACGCGGCGCTGCATGGGACGCCGGGGCCTGGAACCCTGACCGTTCATCTGCCGAAGGTTTGACGATGCCGGCAGTACCGGCGGTTGCCGCCATTGCGGCACAGTCGGTCAGCAAATCGTTCGGCGGGGTCAAGGCGCTCGTCGGCGCCTCGATCGCGATCTCACCGGGCAGCGTTCATGCGCTGGTCGGTGAGAATGGCGCCGGAAAATCGACCCTGATCAAGATCCTCGGCGGACGGATCACCCCCGATGCGGGTGGCGTGACGATCGAGGGCGAACCCGCGCACAGCGGCATCGCCGCATCGCGCCGGTATGGCATCGGCACGGTGTTCCAGGAACTGACCCTGCTGCCGTTCATGACCGTTGCCGAAAACCTGCTGCTGGGGCGCGAGCCGCGCGGGCGGTTCGGGCTGATCGATCGCGCGGCGATGCCCGAGGTCGCCGAACGCGAACTCGCCGCGCTCGGCATCACGCATATCGATCCGCGCGCCCTGACCGCCGACATCGCGCTCGCCGAACGCCAGATCATCGAAATCGCCCGCGTCATTCTTGCGAAACCGCGCATCCTGCTGCTCGATGAGCCGACGTCCGCCCTGGTCGAGCGCGAAGTGGCCTGGCTGTTCGGGCAGATCCGCGCTTTGCGCGACGGCGGCACGGCGATCGTGTTCACCTCGCATCGCTGGGGCGAGATTGCCGCCGTTGCCGATCGCATCACGATTTTCCGCAACGGTACCGATGTCGGTTGTTTCGATACGATCGGCGAGGATGAGGCGATCACGCTGATGACCGGCCGGCAGCTCGAAGCGCTGTTTCCCGTCCGCACACCGGCTCCGGACAATCCGCCGGTGCTCACGCTGCGTGGCGTCGCTGGCGAGGGGATCGCACCGCTCGACCTCGCGCTGTCGCCCGGCGAGATCCTCGGCATCGGTGGTCTTGCCGGTCATGGTCATCGCAGCCTGTTCTTCGGCTTGTTCGGTGCGCCCGGCTTCAGCCAGGGCGAGATCAAGCAGAATGGCCGCACCCTGCGCATCAGATCACCGCGCGATGCGATCCGCGCCGGCATTGCGCTGGTCCCGGAGGATCGCAAGAGCGAGGGGTTATTCCTGCCGCTCAAAATCCGCGACAATCTGACCCTGCCGATTCTCGCCCGGCTGTCGCAGTTCGGCGCGATCCGGCGCGGTGCGGAGCGCGCGCTGGTCGATGACACGATCGCGCAGCTCGCCATCCGCACGCCGAGCCCGGCGCAGCCGGTCGGCGTGCTGTCGGGCGGCAATCAGCAGAAGGTTCTGCTCGGCCGCTGGCTGCTGACCAAGGCGCGCATTCTGCTGTTGTACGATGTCACGCGGGGGGTCGATGTTGCGACGAAGCACGAAATCTACGATCTGGTCGCCAAGCTCGCGCGCGAGGGCTACGCCATATTGTTCTATTCCTCCGATGCCGAGGAACTCGCTCATCTCTGCCACCGCGTGCTGGTGATGCGCCGGGGGGCCTTCGTCGCTGATCTGCCCGGCGTCGGTCTGACAGCCGAGGCGATCGTTTCCGCGGCCATGCGCGAGTCTGCCCATGCAGCCTGACACGACGGCCGATGCGCTGCCGCGCGGCAACCGGCTTGGCCATCTGATCGCGCAGAACATCGGCCTGATCCTGGCCGGGGCGATCCTGCTGATTGCGATCGTCGGGTTCATCGTGATCTACGGTATCGAACAGCAGCGCCTGCCGGGCAATTTCGAACTGACATCGACGGTGAACAGCGCCGTGCCGCTGGTGTTTGCCGCGGTCGGGCAATGCTTCGTGGTGCTGACCAAGGGCATCGATCTCTCAGTGGGCGGCGTGGTCGATCTTGCCAACGCGATGGCCGCGGTGACCATGGGGAAATCGCTGGCCAGCGCGTTGGGCTGGTCGGTGGTCATTCTGCTGGTGGGCGCCGCGTGCGGTCTGGTCAACGGCTTGCTGGTTGCGCTGGGCCGGTTGCAGCCGATCGTCGTCACGCTTGGCACGCTGTCGATCTATCAGGGGCTTGCGATCCGCGTATTGCCTGAACCGGGCGGGATGATCCCGCCGGCCTTCACGAATTTTCTGGTCAACCCGAATGCGCCCTACGCGTTGATCTTTATCGTTGTGCTGGCACTCGCGTGGTCGGCGTTCCGCCGCTCCCGCGCCGGGGTCGATTTGTATGCGATCGGCAATGATGAAGCCGCGGCCCGCGCGCTGGGCGTGAACATCCTGCGTACCAAGATCATCGCCTATATGCTGGATGGCACGCTCGCCGCCGCCGCCGGCCTGTTCCTCGCCGCATCGGCCACCGCGGGCGATGCCACCACCGGCAATTCCTATACCCTGTCCTCGATCGTCGCGGTGGTGCTCGGCGGTGTTTCGCTGTTCGGCGGGCGGGGTTCGGCAATCGGGGCAATTGCGGGCGCGCTCATCACCACGCTGATCGTCAACATCCTGTTCTTCGGGCACGTCAACCCGTTGTTCCAATCTTTCTACGAGGGCGTGTTCCTGCTGATCGCCGTGGTGGTCGGCGGTGTGATCGGCGGCACCATCCGGCGGAGGCCCAAATGAACGGATTCAGATCCATGGCGGCGGAATCCCGCCGGGTTGTCTATGCGATCGCCGCCGCCGTGGCGCTGTTCCTGCTCGGTCAGGCGGTTCATCCGGGATTTCTCGGTCTTGCCAGCGTCGAGAGTATTCTGGTCATCGCATCCTTCGTCGGGCTGGTTGCGGCGGGGCAGTGCTTCGTGATCCTGATCGGCGGCATCGACCTCTCGGTGCCCTGGGTGCTCAACGCCGGCGCGATCGTGCTGACCACGACCTCGCTGGGGCTGGAATCACGCGCGCCCATCGCCATCGTCGCCGCGCTGGTCATGGGTGTCGTCATCGGCGCCATCAACGGGGCAGGGGTGGCCATTTTCGGCATCCCGGCGGTGGTGATGACGCTGGCGATGAACGGCATCATCGAGGGGCTGGTGCTCGGCTTTACCGGCGGCTTCACCTGCTCGGCCTGCTCCTCCTACGCCCCTCCCTTTGTGCAGGCGCTGGCGCATGACAGCCTCTTCGGCATCCCGGACGCCTTGCTGCTCTGGCTGGTCGTGATCGTGCTGGTCACACTGGCGCTGAACATCACCAGATTTGGCCGCGCCACCTACGCACTCGGCAACAATCCGCGTGCCGCCGTGCTCGCCGGGATCGATGCGCGCGGCATGACGATCATGCTTTATGCCGCCAGCGGTTTCTTCGCGGCGCTTGCAGGGATTCTGCTGGTCGGGTTCGGCGGCCAGGCCTCGCTCGGCATGGGCGATCCTTATTTGTTCACATCGATCGCCGCCGTGGTGATCGGCGGCGTCAATATCCTGGGCGGGCGGGGTCATTACCTCGGTGTTGCCGCCGGGGCGATCAGCCTGACCGTGCTCGTTTCGGTGCTGCTCGCGCTGAACATGCCCGATTACGTGCGCAGCATCGCCTACGGCGTCGTCATCCTCGGCCTGTTGCTTGCCTATGGGCGCGAACGCGAGACCTGAGGCTCAATAGGTCGCGCGGCCGCCGGAAATATCGAATACGCCGCCGGTCGTGAATGAGCACTCGCGGGATGCGAGCCAGCAGACCAGCGCTGCAATTTCATCGACCGTGCCGAAGCGCCCCATCGGGATTTTCGAGAGCATGAAATCGATATGCTGCTGGGTCATCTGATCGAAAATCGCGGTGCGGACGGCGGCCGGCGTGACGCAATTGACGGTGATGCCGGACTTGGCGAGTTCCTTGCCGAGCGATTTGGTCAGGCCGATCACGGCTGCCTTCGAGGCGCTGTAGGCCGAGGCGTTGGGATTGCCCTCCTTGCCGGCAATGGAGGCGATGTTGACGATCCGGCCGGTATCCCTGGCCAGCATGTAAGGCACGACGGCCTTGTTGGCGTGGAACACACCGTGCAGATTGACGGCGAACACCTGCTGCCAGTCCGCGACCGGATACTCCCATGTGGTCGCGTTCGGGCCTGTGATGCCGGCGCTGGCGATCAGGATATCGATATGGCCGAACGCCGCATCCGTCGTTTGCGCCGCCTGTTCGATCGCCGCCCAATCGGTCACATCGACCGGCACGCCCATAGCCTGATCGCCGAATTTTGCTACCGCAGCATCGATATCGGCCGGGTTGCGGTCCCAGATGGCCACGCGCCCCCCCTCGGCAATGATCCGGCCGGCCACGGCGAGGCCGATGCCGGCGGCACCGCCGGTTACCACGGCGCATTGTTGATCGAAGCGATTCTGCTGGTTCATGTTTCCGTCCCTTATCGATGAGGGACAGTCTTTAGCACTCGATCCGCCGCCTGTCTCGTCTGATCAGGACCTGGCGCGCGGGTGGGCGTTCTGCCACACCGATAGCAGTTGCGCGGTATCGACCGCGGTGTAGCGCTGCGTGGTCGACAGGCTGGCGTGGCCGAGCAGTTCCTGGATTGCGCGCAGATCCGCCCCGGCGGCCAGCAGATGCGTGGCGAAGGAGTGACGCAGCGCATGCGGCGTCGCGTGCTCGGGCAGCCCGTTGGCGCGGCGAAACGCGCGAAGATGCTTTTGCACCACCCCGGCATTCAGCCGCGCACCGCGCGCGCCGAGAAACAGCGGCGCATCCGGCGCCGGAGCGGGGTGGTGGGCGGCCCAATCGGCGAGTGCCGCGCGCACCGCCGCCAGCAGTGGCACGATGCGTTGCCTGCCGCCCTTGCCGCGCACACGCAGCGGAGCATCCGGCGGCGGCAGGTCGCGCCAGTCGAGTGAAAGCGCCTCGTTGATGCGCAGCCCGGCGCCGTACAACAGGGCCATCACCGCGTTGTCGCGCGCGGCGAGGGCCTGGCTCGTCGCGGTATCGCCCAGCGCCTCGACGACCGCGCGGGCATCCGGTGCGGTCAGCGCGCGCGGCAGCGGGCGGCGGCTACGCGGCGTCAGGATCAGGCCAGGCGCTTCATTCGTGATGCCGTGGCGCAGCCGAAGGTAACGATAGAAGCTGCGGATGGCCGAGAGTTTTTTCGCCCGCGTGGCGTTGCCGGCGCCGTGGGCGGCAACCCGCGCCAGGTATGCGCGCAGATCGGCCAGCGAGACCGCTGCGAGGTCCGCCCCGGTCGGTTCGCTTGCGATATGAAAGGTCAGAAAGCCGATAAACGCGGCCAGATCGCCGCCATAGGTCTCGATCGTCTTGGCGGCGCCGCGACGTTCGCCGGCCAGATAGGCCAGGAACGCCGCCCGCAACGCAACCGCGGTTTCAGTGCTTGGTGGCAAGCCCGACATCGGTGATGCCGGATTTCCGCACCGCGTTCATGACCTGCATGATCCGCTGATACTTCACCGATTTATCGCCGGCGATGATCACGTCGATCTTCTTGTTGGTATCGTACAGTCCGGTCAGATAGGTCTGCAGCCCGGCCCGCGTGATATCCTGGTTCTTCACGTGCAGGCCACCCTGCGGATCGATCATGATGACGATCTGCGTGGGTTTGAGCTCGTTGGCGGTGGATGCGCCCGGCAGTTGCAGCTTGACGCCGGAATCGGGGATCATCTTCAGGACGATCATCACGAAGAACACAAGAAGGAACATCATGATGTCGATCATCGGGACGATTTCGAGACGCGGGCGCTCGCGCTCCATCAGGTTGGATTTGCGGCGCATGGCTCAGACCCTCGCGAGTTCGGCGGCAGCGCGGGATTCCGCCATGGTGGACGGCGCACCGACCGTGCCGTCCGCCAGGCCACGGGTGTGGAACCGGTTGATCAGAACGACCTTGATCAGTTCGAGCTGCTGGATGATGCGGCGGCTGAGGGCATTGAAGTAGTTGACGAAATACACCGCGATGATCGCAATCAGCAGACCCGCGCCGGTCGAGACCAACGCATCCGCGATGCCGCCAGTCACCTTGGCCGGACCGCCATGGGCGGACAGCACGTTGAACGCCTGGATCATGCCGATGATGGTGCCGAACAGGCCCAGCAGCGGTGCAATGGTGACCGAGGTGTCGAGGATCCAGAGACCGCGATTGATCCGCGGCATGCTGTCCATGATTTCTTCCTCGAGATGATTGTCGAGCTCGTCCATGGTCTCGCCGCGCGAGGCGAGGGCGGTGACGATCAGATGGCCCTGCAGCGTTTTGCTGTTGGCCTCGGCGAGTTCGCGGAGGCCATCGACATTGCCGTAGCCGACCTGCCGGAGTTTGGCATGGATGCGGCTGCCCGCGTTGATGGTCTTTTTCAGCAAATAGAGGCGCTCGAACGCAACGACCAGCGTGATGAGCAGTAACAGGGGCATCACGGCCAGGAGGCCACCCGTGAGCAGGACAAGTCGGACGATTTCATTCATGGGTCAAACTCCTAGGTCTATGCAGTCGCAGTTTAAACGGCGGACGGCTGTACGGTTGAAGGGTTAAATTCCATAGTTTCAGTCGGTCCGCCCGGTTGGTTCGTGCGGAAATGCGGCGAGGCGGCGATCAATTCGCGCGTGTAGGCATTGGTTGGTCGCGTCAGCACGTCCTGCGCAGTCCCGAACTCAACCATGCGACCCCCGTTCAAAACGGCAATCCGGTCGGCCATATAGCTGACTGCAGCAATGTCATGACTGATCAGCATATAGCTCAAACCATCTTGACGCGCCAAATCTTTCAAAAGGTTCAGCAACAGAGCCTGCGTTGAAACATCGAGACTCGAAGTAGGTTCGTCAAGCACGATTATGCCGGGATTCGTGGCCAAGGCCCGCGCGATCGCGATCCGCTGCGCCTGGCCGCCGGACACCGAGCCGGGAAACAGGTTCAGCATGCGCTCGGAAAGCCCCACACGGTCGAGCAGAGCGGCCGCCTGCGCCATTCGTGCACGCTGGCCGCGCATTCCGGCGAGTTTCAGGGGTTCGGCAACGATGTCACCGATCCGCATGCGCGGATTCATCGATTCTTTCGGGTCCTGGAACACCACCTGGATGCTGCGCCGGGCGCGCTTGCGCCGCTGCCGCGGCATCGTGTCGAAGGCTTCGCCGTTCAAGATAACGTGACCTTGATACGGGATCATCTGCAACACGGCGCGGCCCAGGGTGGATTTGCCCGATCCGCTCTGCCCGACGATGCCAAGGCATTCGCCCTGCCCGAGACTGAATGAAATTTCGCTCAGGGCGCGCATTTTATCCTTGCGCCCGATCATGCCCTGGAAAAAGCTTGTGGCCGTCCGCTCGTAATCGACGTGGAGCCTGGTCACTTCCAGCGCCGTGCCGCGCGATGGGGCGGCGATCGGCGCCGGATCATCGAGGACGGCATCGAGCATTGCGGCGGGATTGATTTCGCGGCCGCGCCGGCATGCGAACATCGTGCCGCCGGTTGTCTCCGGCGCCGGGTAGGCGGTTTCGCAGGCGGGCTCGCGGAACGCGCAGCGCGGGGCGAAGCGGCAGCCGGGCGGCCGGGTTTCCGGATCGGGCAGATTGCCGGGAATACTGGCCAGGCGCGTCTGGCCGAGCCGCGGCACCGCGCCGAGCAGCGCCTGGCTGTAGGGGTGACGCGGCTGGGCGAAGAACGACCTTGCGGTGCCCCATTCGACCGATTTGCCAGCGTAGAGCACATGCACCTGGTCGGCATGTTGCTCGACGATCGACAGATCATGGGTGATGAACAATACGCCCATCCGGTGTTCGCGCCGCAGCCGGCTGAGCAGGGCGAGAATCTGGCGCGCAACCAGCAGATCAAGCCCGGTGGTTGGTTCATCGGCGATCAGCAGTTTCGGTGAGCAGGCCAACGCCATCGCGATCATCACGCGTTGGCGCATGCCGCCGGAAAACTGATGCGGATAATCATCGAGCCGGTCGGCGGGCTCGGGGATGCCGACCTCACCCAGCAGATCGAGCGCGCGGGCGCGGGCGGCGCGATCCGTCTCGCCGGTATGCAGACGATAGACTTCGGCGATCTGATTGCCCACACGCGTCGTCGGGTTGAGCGCGGAGAGCGGGTTCTGAAACACCATGCCGATGTCGCGGCCGCGCACGCTGCGCATTTCAGACTCGGTGAGGCTGGTCAGATCCGTGCCGGCCAGGATCACCCGGCCGGAAACTTTGGCACTGCGCGGCAACAGGCGGATTACGCCGAGGGAGGCAATGGTCTTGCCCGACCCGCTTTCGCCGACCAGCGCGGTCATTTCGCCGGCGTTGACGGTCAGGTTGATGTCGTCGAGCACCGCGATCGGTTTGCCACGACCGCGTTTGAGTGCGACGGAAAGCCGATCGAGCGTGAGGACCGCGCTCATCGGGCCGCACCGAATCGCGCGAGCAGGCCCTGACCGATCAGATTGGCTGCCATGATCGACAGGAAAATCATCAAGCCGGCCGGCAGGATCATCCACCAGGGGTCCAGCGCGATCAGGTTGAGGCCGGTCTGCAGCAAGCCGCCCCAGCTGGTATAGGGCGGCTGCACGCCAAGGCCGAGAAAGCTGAGCCCGGATAGCGCCAGGACGGAATCACCCACCAGGAAGGTTGCGTTGACCACCAGAATTGGCGCCATGACCCGCAGGATGTGTGCGCGCGCGATATACCAGGTGCCGCCGCCGAACTGCCGGGTTGCGAGGATGAAATCGCGGTTGCGCTGGGCGATCGCTTCGTTCCGCACGATGCGCGCGAGGCCGGGCCAGGATGTCAGGCCGAGCAGCAGGATCAGCTCGAGATTGCCGGGGGTGAACAACGCCGAAAAGAAAATCAGAACCACGAGGCCGGGGAGTGCCAGGATCGCATCGAGCACGCGCATCAATACCTTGTCGAACCAGGACGGGCTGAGCGCGGCCGCCAGACCATAGGTGATGCCGAGTAGAAAGGTCAGGATCGCGGCCGGGATACTGACCACCAAAGTGGCGTAGCCGCCGGCGATCAGCCGTGCCAGTTCATCGCGCCCGATCTGGTCGGTGCCCAGCGGGAAGGCGGTGCTCGGTGCTTCGAGGGCATGATGCCCGTGGATCGCATAAGGGCTGGCGGTGTAGAGATACGGCCCGATCAGGCTGAACAGGAGGATGATCGCCGCGAGGGTGAGGCCGGTGACCAGTGTGCCGCGATCGCCGAGCCAGTTCGCGGCACGTTCGACGGCCGAACGCCGCAAGGCGCCGCCAGGGGCGTGGAAGGTTTCGCCGAGTGCGTTGCTCATTCGTAGCGCTCCCTGGGATCGAGTAAGCCGTTGACCAGATCCGCCAGCAGATTGCCGATGACGGTGAGCGCGCCGATCAACAGGACGATAGCCGAAATCACCGGATAATCCTGTGACAGCGCCGAACGCCATAACAGGTAGCCGAGACCCGGGTAGTTGAACACGGTTTCCACCAGCACCGAGCCTGCGAATATACCGGGAAATGCGAGGCCCAGAATGGTCACCAGCGGCCGGAGCGCATTGCGCAAGACATGCTTGAACAGCACCGCCCGAAACGTCAGCCCCTTGGCGAGGGCGGTGCGCACATAATCCTTCCCGAGTTCCTCATGCACCGATGTGCCGAAGTAGAGCGACAGGCCGGAGACGCCGAGCAGCCCGATCGTCAGCACTGGCAGCGCGAGGTGCCGCCCATAGTCGAGCAGGCCGGGATGTTCGAGCCGCAGATTGGTGATGCCGCCGGTGGGCAGCACGCCCCATTTCACGCCGAAATACAGAATGAACATGGTGCCGACGAAAAACGTCGGCAGCGCATAGAGCGAGAGTTGCAACGCCCAGATCAGCCGCGCCGGCCACCGTCCATACGTAACGCCCTGCACCAGCCCGATGCCGATCGACAGCACCAGCGAGAGCAGGATGGCACCGACATAGAGCGCCAGCGTATTCATCATGTAATCACCGACCAGCTGCGTCACCGGCCGGTTGAGCAGGTAGGAATAGCCGAGCCGGCCCTGGAGCAGATGCCACCACCAGAGCAGATATTGCTGCCATAGCGGGGCCGCGAGGCCGAGGCGGGCGTTCAACTGCTGCACCGCCTGTGGCGTTGCCTTCTGGCCGAGGATTGAAAACGCCGGGCCGCCGGGGGTTGCGTGCGTCATGAAGAAAACGATGGTGATCAGAATCGCCAACGACAGAACAGCCGTAGCAAGCCGGTTGGCGATCATGCGCAGCATGGGCGATCTCCCGTCCTAATCGTGCGTTGCGTCAAGGCGCTGTGTCATCCGCTAGCCGCGCTGTGCAGGATGATTTATCGAAATACAGATAATTCGCCTGCCATGCGCCCCCGCTCAGAAATTTTCGGACACCTCGGAGATGCGGGTTCGCAAGCACGACCACGCCGGGCTCTTCCTCGAAAATCTCGGGTTGCTGTTCACTTGCATAGTCCTGGTACTTATAGAGTGCGTCCATGCCGGGCGTGGTCGTGACGGCATCGAGCAATCGATCCATTTTCTTGTCGCTATAGCCCGCCTGATTGTAGCTGCCGCCGGTGCGCAGTTGCGCCCCATCGGACGGATAGGAGCCAAGGCTCCAGCCGAACCCCGTGGCCTCCCAGGCAAGTGGACGGTTGACGATCGCCAGTAGCTGGTTGAACGTTACCTGGCGGATCTTCATGTCGATTCCGATGGCGCGTAACGATTGTTGCGTCATCTCATGCGACAGCATTGCCGTCGCGCCGCCTGACGAGGCGAGGTAGGTGAAGCTCAATTTGCGCCCATCTTTTTGCCTGATGCCATCGGGGCCCATTTTCCAACCGGCTTCATCGAGCAGCTTGCGTGCCTTGGCAGGATTGAAACCCACCGGATATTGCCCGGCCTTGGCCGCAGGCGAGAGAAACGTCGGCGGGTCAACCGGCACCGGCCCATGCTGGACGTTGGTGGTATTGTGGAACAGCAGTTTGATCTTCGCCCTCTCGTTCAATGAGTCGGCAATGGCCTGGCGAACCTTCACGTTTCGGAAAAAGGATACTTTCGGATTTTTGTAGTTCAACTGTATGTAGTCGAAACCGAAATTGGGCGGCATCCGGACGATCCGGACGTTTTTCAGCTCATGCCCGGCTTTCCAGAGTGAAAACGGCAGGTTGCTCATGTCGATCGAGCCGCTGCGCATACCCTCGATCTCTGAACCTGCACTGTGCAGAAACGTCATGATGAAGCGATGAATTTTCGCGCGGTGCCCCTGGTAGGTCGGGTTGGGTCCGAATACGATATGGCGGCCAAGCGCGAAGCTCACCAACCGGAACGGCCCATCCACCACCTTGAAAAAGGCTGGGTTGGATTGGCGCCGCCACATCTGATTGACTGAGTACTTGCCCCAGACGTGCTGGGGATAGGGTGTCAACTGCGAGAGCCCGACCAACTCGAACCAGATCGGATTGACCGGATGTGTCGTGACGATTTTAAACTGGTTCGGGTTCATCACGGTAAATGCTTTAACTGCCGTCGGTATCCCGCCGCCGCCGTAATCGGGGTAGGTGGGCCCGAGTTTCTTGATCAGATCATATGTGTATTTGACGTCGGATGCCGTCACCGGCTGGCCATCGGACCAGGTCCATGGCCGCATTGTTACGGTAAATGTCGTATCATCGGCCGAGACGGTCACGCCGGTGGCAATGCTGCGCGAGTAGTCGATCTGGTGTTTCGAATTAACGAACAACAGCCCCTCGTACAGGAGCGACACCGCCTCGCCATCGTAGGTCGACCCGATTAACAACGGATTGAGTGAGGTTACTGAAGCCGGTGGCGTGCCAAGGCCGACGCCGGGCGGTACGATCACGGTGCCACATGTCTGTGGTGCTGCGGCGATGGCGGTGATGGGCAGGGCGAGCAGGGCAGACAGCAGGCAGCGACGCAGGCCGGCGAACCGGTTGTTCAAACCTGTCTGTACATCTGCTGCCATCATGATCACCCCTCGATCCCGCTGATCCATGGAACGCTCGTCAAGCAGGTTTCCGCTTGCTTGGAAAGCAAAAACGCCAATAAAAAATGCCCGAAAAACTATGTCCGATGTGTAGTCAGACTTGAAATATTCAACACATTTTTAGCTGAGATTCATGCCGGATCGCACAACGGGGCCGCGCATGACGCGACCCCGTGTGACAAGCCAGGCAGACGATCAGAACTTCGCCGACACGCTCGCGAAGATGGTGCGCGGCGGGCCGTAGAAAGCCGCTGCGTATGGCGACGTCGCGAGGAACCCGGTCGGGCTGTTACCCGAGATCTGCTGATACACGTTGTAGAAGTGGTTGTAGTAATTCAGACCGAGCAGGTTCTTGACGTTGAGTGACAACGTCAGGACCTTGATGGACTGGAAGTGCACTGGCACATTGTATTTCAGCAACACGTTGAGTGTCAGGAAGCCCGGCAGCAGGAACGACTTGTTCGGCGCCGTTTGCAGGCCGTATTGAATGCCCGGAAAGCCCGAGGCAGGTTGCGCTGTTCCCGGAATATAGGCCGCATCGGTTGGGTTGTAATCGAACGTGGTATACTGCTGCCCGGTATACTGGCCGGCAATCCGCGCCGAATACGGGCCATCGTTATAAGTCACGCCGAAGTTACCCAGCCATGCGGGCGCCGATGTGACCGGATCGCCTTTGAAAGCATAACCGAACTGACCCTGGAACGGCGTTACGTTTGCTGCGTAGCTGTTCAGATAACGGGCCCTGTTGTAGGACGCATTACCAAACAAAACAACGCTCGGTGTCAGGCGATATTTACCAGATGCCTCGACACCACTGAACTGCTGTGCACCAACATTGATGTACGACGACAAGCCCGTGTTATAGTTCGTGAAGAACGAGAAAGCGCTGGTAATCTTTTGGTAGAAATAATCCGCTTTCAAGTACAGGTTCGGCGTGTCATAGCGCAGACCCGCCTGATAGGCATGAACAATTTCGGGTTTCGGTGCAGACGTCGAACTACCCGCTGAGCCCAGCGAATAATCCGTGGTCGGTGCGAAACGTGCGCCTTTGCCGTAACTGGCGAATGCGACCATGTTGTACGGCAACTGATAACTCACGCCGAGGTATGGCTCGGCCGTCTTGCCGTAATTCGCAAGCTTATAGCCCTGGGAGTGGAAATAGCTCAGGGGCACTTTGTTCGAGCTGTAGACACCGGTCAGGCTGATGCCCGGTTCAATCTGCAACTTGTTGTTCAGCAACTCGATCTTGTCAGACGCGAACACCGTGTAAATCGTGCGCTGTGCGCCGCCGCCCAATGCAAAAGAGTTATATCCGGCGATCTGGGGCATCGGATCGGTGCCATAGATGTACTGCGACCCTGCCGATGTTTCCTTGGCGAACAAGCCACCGACCGTGATGTTGTTGACACCCGCAAAAATATGAACGCGGGGCGTAAATCCGATGGTCGTCGTATGGTCGTTGGTCTGCGTCGCGTTGATGCCAGCATAGGCCTGGCCGAATACCGCCGAGGGGTTGTAGGTGAACAAGCCCGGCTTGTAGAAGGTGTTGCCGGGCCCGAAGTTGCTGGCGGTATAAAACTGCGACAGGGCCTGCCCATCGATACCATAGGGCTGGGCCGGGTTGTAAACGCTGGGGTTGAATGCCGGCGACAGATAATTGGTCTGGTCGCTCTCACTGTGGATGTAGAATACTTTCGCGCTGGCGATGACGTTCTGGTTGATATAGGTTTGGTCGCCCAGAATAACGGTCAGGTATTTATCGTTCTGACGGTTATACGTATCTGATTTCGGAAAGTTGAAGCTGGCGCCGTTCTGCTGCAATTCCGGCACCGGTAGCGGTGAGGTGAGCACATACCCTTGACCGCGATTGTAGATAACGTCGGCGGTAAGATGTGACAGACCGTCGTTGTATGGCTTGTCAAGTGCTAACAACAAATCGCCGTAGCGCGCATTGGTGTTATCGATGTAGCCCGCAGTATAGGATTGGGTATAGCGCAAGAGGGCGCGGACGCCATCGATTTGATTTTTGTAGGCACCGGTGTTCAGCTCAATTCCGATGTGGCTGGTATCAAACGATCCATAGCCGGCAAATATCTCAGCGCTCGGCTTTGAACTCGGTTTTTTCAGTGTGTATGCGATGGTACCGCCGATCGTCGCAAAACCTTGCCGGTTTGGCGGGGCAACGCCGGGGTACACGGCCGTATTGGAAATCTGCCCCAGAGTGACCGGTGAGCCGACATTGTTATTCAGGAATGATCCCTGGCCACCCGAGAGTAGATCCTGCAACGGAATGCCGTCGAGTGTTTGAGCCAGCTGACTGTTACGAACGCCACGAATCGTCAGAACCGGAACCGCCTGGCCAAGGCCCTGCTGGTATTCGTTCACCGAAGGCGTCTGTTTCAAAAGGCTCTGGATGGAGCCGCTCGGGCCTTCTGCCTCGATCTGATGTTTGTCGATGAAAGATACCGCGGCTGCGATGTTCTTTTCCTTGAGCAGGAGGCGATGATAAATCTTGCGGATCTTCGCAATATGAACTGCCTGTGCGCTCGGCGTGCCGGTGCCGGTCGGCAAAATCGGCGTGGCACCGGTGTCCGGTGTGCTCGGTACAATAATCGGGGCGGGGGCACTTTGCGCCCAGACCCGTGCTGAAAACACCATGCCGCTCGCAACAGAGCAGGCGGTGATCAGCAAAATTCGCTTGCGCGATGTTCCCACTTGCATAGACAACTCCCAGGGCCCCGATGGACCATTGAAACCAGTTCCCGGCGCGCATCGCATGGCACGATGAGCGCGATTCAGAGGTGCGTATGTCGCATGGGCCGATTGCGGGTGCCAAGAGCGCCAAGCACGCGTTCCAAATATTTACGCAATCGTATCGGTACAATTTTCTATCGTATTGGTTGTCTTGCGGAACCATTATTGCCGTATTTCGCAAAATAACGGTCAAAAGTGCGTGTAACAAAAACGCCACACGACAATTTATTGCCGGGTTCAATCCGCGTTGCAAAAAAACTACACTGTCGGGATAGTTCAATCGGTAAAACTTCGCATCACCGAACTGCTAAAATTTTTTTGCAATTTGCAAAAAAAACCGGCCAGAAGGCCGGTTTTTTAGGCAAGATAGCAAATTTCAGAATCGTGCAGTCACGTTGAAAAAGATTGACCGCGGGATCACGTTGTAAGCGGAAGCGTAGGTTGGGGTGAGGGCGAACCCACCGTTCTGCGGCAGTTCGGCAGGGGCGAGAAAATAGTGCTGATAGGCGTGCAGCCCGAGCAGGTTTTGCACGTTGAGCGAGAACTTCAGGTACTGGAGATGATCGTAGCCATGCATCATTAGCTTGTAGCTAAGGAACATGTTCATCGTCAGGTAGGCGGGCAGGCGGAAGTGCGGAATGGGACCGTAGCCACCCAGCGAATTCGCGAGGTTGGCCTGAACAGAGGGCACGAAGGGAATGGTGGCGAGAGCCAATGTGCTGTTTGGACCAAGCGGCGAGATCTGCGGGGCGTTCGGCAGTTGCGGCGGCAGATCACCGGTGATGACCTGCTGGCCGGTGTAGTGGCCGGAGATGCGGGCCGAGTAAGGACCGTTCTCGTAGTCAAGGCCGAAATTGCCGGTGAAGTTCGGCACGGATGCCAGCGGATTACCCTTAAAGACATAGCCGAACTGGCCCTGGAACGGGGTGTCGTTGGCATAATATTGATCGAGGTAGTTCGACTGGTTGTGGGCGAAATTGCCGTAGAATTCGAGATTATGCGTCAGCTTTACCTTGGCCGATGCTTCCTGACCGCGGAATTGCTGTACGCCGATGTTGATGTTGGAAGACACACCGGTCTGGTAGTTGGTGTAGAAGGAGAAGGCACTCGTCAGTTTCTGGTAGAATTCGTCGACACTAAAGTAAAGATTAGGCGTGTCATAGCGCAGGCCGGCGGTATAGGCGTGGACGATTTCGGGTTTCGGCGCGCTGGTCGAACTGGAGACACCGCCGGATGAACTGGTGCCGAGCGAATAATCCGCGATCGGGGCGTAGCGCGCGCCTTTGCCGTATTCGGCGTAAGCGACGAAATTATGCGGCAGGTCGTAGGTGACGCTCAGATACGGGTCGGCCTGGCTGCCGAAATTGCTGAGTTTGTAGCCGCCGGTCGGGTTGGCCGCGCTGGTCTGTGTGTAGGAAAAGGCGGCGATGGTGCTGCTGTAGACGCCTGTGAGCGAAACACCGGGTTCGATATGCAGCTTGTTGTTCAGTAGGTTTATTTTGTCCTGCAGGTAGGTTGAATAGATCGTCCGCTGCGCGCCACCGCCGAAAGTAAACGAGTTGTAGCCGATCTGCTCGGGCATCGGGATCGAACCGTAGACATAGGTGGCACCGCCAAGCGCCATTTCCTTGGTAAAGATACCGCCGACCGTGATGTCGTTGTGTGGCAGAAAGATGTTGATGCGCGGGGTGAAGCCGACGGTCTGGGTGCCACCGGTGCTGATTTCAGCCGACTCACCGTTCGTGTAGCTGCCGAACGAGGCGACTGGATCATAGGTGAAGTAACCGGGCTTGTAGTAGAAATTGCCGGGGCCGAAGTTCGGGCCATACGCGAAATAGGGCACCTGGAAAGTGACCTGATATGGGAAGGCCGGATTGTAGGCAATTGAATTGCCTTGCTGATAGCTGGTGAACTGGGTGGGCTGGCGCAGATAGAACAGGCTCGCGCTCAGAATGAGGTGGGAGTTGATGTAGGTGGTGTCGTGGAGGATCGCGGTGAGGTATTTGTTGTTCTGCCTTGTGTAGGTCAGCGAATGCGGGAAATTGTAGCTGTAGCTGTTCTGGTTGATTAGCGGTACCGCGAGAGGCGCGGTCACTATATAGCCATCCGCGCGGTTATAGATGACTGTGGCGGAGATGTGTGAGAGGCCTTCGTCGTAGGGTTTTTCAACCTCGAACAGCATGTCGCCGGAGCGGATCGAGTTTTTATCCGGGAAGCCTTCGGTGTACGATTGATTATAGCGCAACAGAACGCGGGGTGCATCGATGCCGGCGCCGATATTGCCGGTGTTGATTTCGAAGCCGGCGTTGCTGGAGTCAAAAGAGCCGATGCCGCCGAATACTTCGGCATAAGGGTGAGCGGTGGGTTTTTTGGTCTCATAGGCGATGGTACCGCCAACGGTAGCGAAACCCTGGCGGTCCGGCGGTGCGACACCGGGATAGACGGTGGTGCCGCCGAGCTGGCCAAGGGTGACGGGGGAGCCGACGTTGTTGCTGAGGAATGCGCCCTGGCCGCCGGAGAGCAGGTCCTGAAGGGGCACGAGGCCGTTGAGGGTTTCGGCGAGCTGGGAGTTGCGGACACCGCGGATTGTGAGTTCCGGCACACCCTGGCCGATGTTCTGCTGGTAGGAGTTGACCGAGGGAGTTTGTTTCAGCAGCGATTGGATCGAGCCGGTCTGGGTGCCTTCGGCGGCGATCTGCTTTGGGGTGATTACCGACACGGCAGTTGCGAGGTTCTTCTCCTTAAGCAGGAGCTCGTGGTAGATCTTTTTGATCTTCGCTATGTGAATTGCCTGTGCGTTCGGTGTGGTCATCCCGCCCGGAATGATCGGGCCCGCGCCGGTTTCTGGCACAATCACCGGCGCCGGCGCGGTTTGACCCCAAACCCGTGCCGAAAACACCATACCGGATGCAACGGAGCATGCGGTCCAAACGAATAATCGGCCATGACCCGATCGCAATTTTATCATTCAAAGCTCCCAGTTGATCAGAGGACAGACGCCCAGCCAAAAGCATTAAGCATGGCAGGTGCGCATATAATTTCTGGCTGCGGCGCTTTTGTATATGACTTTTTGGCCACATCAGACGGAACATTGAGGGATGCTGCGCATTATCAGGATGGGCGTCGTGACGGCTGACGCAGCTTGAAAGTTTCATTCATGTTTCACGTTTTCACAACAACAAAGTTCTGAAAAACTGTTCTTCTATGTAATTTAGTACACAAGCCGTGTCGTATCACAAAAATGTGAATATTGGTGAATTTTGGCGTTCTCCTCGAAATCGCTTAAAATTGCGGCCCGATACGTTAAAACAGCGTCAAGTGCATAAAAAAACCCCACCAGTGGTGGGGCTTCTTGTCGGTCATCGGATCTGAACGAGTCTACTGCTCAGCCTCGATTTCAATCGGCAGGGCGAACACCTTGTTCTGCGTTCCTGGGAACCCAGGGAAATGATAATGCAGGACCGTCTCCAATGCGGATTTGTCGATCAGCGGATTGCCGCTGCTCTTATAGATCGATGCCGAGACCAAATGCCCGCTCGGCGTCAATGTAAACTCGACATATGCTGTGCCGTGCAGGTTCAGCATCTTCATCGCCCGGCTGATCGGCACGTGCTGCTGCAGGGGTGCGCGCAGGCTGGCCGCGTAGGCGTTGAAGTTGAACGGCGGCTGGGCCGGCGCCGGCGGGGGGGCTGGTGGCGGCGGTGGTTTTTTGAGCGGCGGCGGTGGTTTGTGATGAATGATCACATGCTTGACCGGAACCGGGATTTTGGTCGGCCGCGGCGAAACATGCTGTATCACCGGGTGGATGATCGGCTTGGGGACCGGCACGGGGACCGGCGGTGGCGGCTTTGGCAGCGGCGGTGGCGGCTTCGGCCGCGGTAGGGTGACCATATGAACATAGGTGGTCGGCACTACCGGCTTGCTCACATGCGGCAAATGCGTGCCGGCATAGAAAATGCCGCCAAGCACCACCGCCATGACGGTGAGACTGACAATCGTGGCCCGTGGCAGGCCAAGTTCATCGGGTTCCCAAGGCGGCAGAGCGCCGTTCATCGTTGCACTATCCAGCATCAGCAGACTCTCCAGCCACGTCGTCGGTTGTAAATATGCCGCATCAGGCGTGATGCTCCATCATTATTCAGCGTGTGTAATCCGTTTGCCATACGCGATGTCAAGCAATGCGCGTGCCGAAATTTCCGTTGCGGCCAGCGCCAGGCGCAACCAAGGCGTGCTTCCGGCGGGTGGATTACACACCGATGACCATTCGATTGCCAAGACTTGCGTACAGGCTGGTCTCATCGCAACATTTGCAAATAATAAATTTTTTCAAGAGTCC
The DNA here is from genome assembly GCF_026191915.1 of Acidiphilium sp. PA. Taxonomy (GTDB): domain Bacteria; phylum Pseudomonadota; class Alphaproteobacteria; order Acetobacterales; family Acetobacteraceae; genus Acidiphilium. Next base: position 512,207 of record NZ_JAIMBY010000002.1, on the reverse strand, counting down.
CGCTGATCGAGGGCGATCGGGTGGCCCAGTCGGCCTGCCAAATCCTGGATGAACTGCCAGGCGACCCGCCCCGACCGCGCTCCCCTTGTCACCGACCATTCCACCGCCTCCGCCTGTAGCGTTGCCGCATCGATCGGCAGTGCGAAGCGTGCGGCGTACCCCTCGATCATCGCGAAAAAAGTGGATTGGTCGCAGTTGTGAAACCCGATCCAGATGCCGAACCGGTCCGATAGCGACACTTTTTCCTCGGTCGCCTCTGAAGGGTTGATGGCGGTGCTGCGCTCATTCTCGATCATGTCACGCGGCATCAAATGCCGCCGGTTCGAGGTCGCATAGAACAACACGTTCTCCGGACGCCCCTTGATCCCGCCATCCAGCACCGATTTCAATGCCTTATAGTCGGCATCCTCACGTTCGAACGAAAGATCATCGCACAATACCAGAGTTCTGCGTGATTGGGGCCGGATGATATCCAGCAGATCCGGTAATGTCGCGATATCCTCGCGGTGAATTTCAATCAGGGCCAGGCTTTCGGGTAATTCCGCATTCGCCGCCGCGTGCGCGGCCTTCACGAGCGAGGATTTGCCCATGCCGCGCGCGCCCCAGAGCATGGCGTTGTTGGCTGAAAAGCCGCGGGCAAACCGTACTGTGTTTTCGAGCAGGATCTGCTTTTGCCGATCGATCCCGCGCAACAAGCCGATATCGACGCGTGAAACACGCACCACCGGTTCCAGCACGCGGCGTGCCGGATGCCAGACAAACGCATCATGCCCGTATACTGAGGGTGGGGCAGGGGGCGGCGGGGCCAGGCGCTCCAGCGCTGCGGTGATGCGGGCGAGCAGATCAATGGTCGTTTCGTTCATCGGGGTTCCTGACTTGACGCGGCGGGTCGGCAAACTATGGTCCCGCGCGACGCAGGACAACCATCGACTTCATATCAGGATACCACGCATGTTCATTGCTACCGCCTATGCCGCCGACGCCGCCCCTGCCGCTGGCGGTATGTCGGCCATTTTCAGTTTCGCGCCGCTCGTTCTCATCGTTATCGTGTTCTACTTCATTCTCATCCGGCCGCAGCAGCAGCAGGCCAAGGCCCTGAAGGGGCGGTTGGCCGGCATCCGGCGCGGGGACAAGGTGGTCACGGGCGGGGGTATCATCGGCCAGGTCGCCAAGGCGGCGGAAGGTGCTGAGGAAATTGAGGTCGATATTGCGCCGAACGTGCGCGTGACGGTGCTGCGCAGCACGGTTAGCACGGTGCTGACCGAAACCAAGGCGGACGCCAAAATCGCTGAAGTCAAGAAGCCGGCAAAGTAAGGCAGCGCTTCTTTTCTGATCGGAAAAGAAGCGCTTACCCAGCGTCGTTAACCCATCAGATGCTCAGCATAGGCATAATGGGCAATCTTATCGAGCCAGTTAGTCACGTAATCGGGCCGGCGGTTGCGGAAATCCAGGTAATAGGAATGTTCCCACACATCGATGCCGAGGAGTGCGGTGCCCTCTTTGGTGGCGAGCGGGTTGGAGCCATTCGGCGTCTTGGTCACCGCGAGCTTGCCGGACGGTGTCAGGATGAGCCAGGCCCAGCCCGAACCGAACTGCGTGGTGGCCGCGGTTTTGAACGCGTCCTTGAACTTGTCAACCGAGCCGAAATCCTCGATCAGCTTCGCCTCGAGCTTGCCGGGGATCTTGCCGCCGTCGGTCGGCGACATCGCCGGCCAGAACAGATTATGGTTCCAGTGCTGCCCGGCATTGTTGAACACCGGCGCCATATCGGCCTTGCCGTGGGTATGGTGGATGATCTCTTCGAGCGTCTTGCCTTGCAATTCCGCGTTCTTCTCAACGAAGCCGTTCAGCGCCGTTACATAGGCCTGGTGATGCTTGTCGTGGTGCAGTTCCAGCGTTTCCTGGCACATGCCGTGTGCAGCGAGCGCCGCGTGAGAATAAGGTAATGGGGGAAGTTCGAATGCCATGATGGCACCTCCGATCCTGGTTGGGATACTGTGTTCGTGCCGGCGCGCGAACCGCACCGGTTGCGTGCACGGTAGCTATGGTTCAGGCCGTGCCGCGTCAAGCTTCGATCGCGTTCGGCAATGACCGACGATGAACTGGCCGCTCTGGTTCGCCGCGCTGACCCAGATCGGTTTCTCGGCGCGATTTTCGCCCCGGCCCCGCACAGGCGCGATCTGCTGCTGCTTTATGCGTTCAACCACGAACTCGCCCGCGCCCGCGAAGTTGCCAGTACTGCGCCGCTCGCGCTGATCCGGCTGCATTGGTGGCGCGAAGTGGTCGAAGGTGCCGGGCGCGCGCACCCGATCGCCCGGCTGCTGCGGGATGCTTTGAACCGTCATGTGTTCGCGCCGGCCGATCTGATCGCGCTGATCGATGCCAGAGAGGCTGAAGCCGAGCCGATCCCCGATCTTTCCGCCTTCATGCGCTATGTGCGCGGCACGTCCGGCCGGCTTGCCGCGCTGGCCGGCGGACTGCTGGGCATCACCAACGATACCGAAGCGTTGGCGCTGGAATCCGTCGGCACGGGCTACGCCATCGCCCGCATCCTCGCCACGGCGGAGGCGCTGAGCCGGCATGGCCGCGATCTGTTACCGCAAGGGGGCATCGATTCGACCGCGCTGGCCCGGACCGCGGCCGGGTTGGTTTCGATCCGCCTGCCGCGCGCGGCCGCACCGATCGGGACGCTTGCAATCCTCGCCCGGCGCGATCTGTCCCGCCTGGCCCGTGGCAGACCGTCCAACGACCGCGGCATCGGCGACCGTCTTGCCGTGCTGTCGGGCCTGTTCATCGGGGCTTGGCCGTAGACGGTGGCGCACTCGCCCCCACACCCCGAAAATGATATGACACGGATATGACCGACCAATCCGATACCACTGAAGGCCCGCGCGGCCTCTCGCCCGTGACCATCGAGCAGGAAATGCGCCGTTCCTATCTCGATTACGCCATGTCCGTCATTGTTTCGCGCGCGCTGCCGGATGCGCGCGACGGGCTGAAGCCGGTCCATCGCCGCATTCTGTATGCCATGGCCGAATCGGGCAACACGCCGGACAAGCCTTATCGCAAATCGGCTCGCATGGTCGGTGAGGTGATGGGTAAATATCATCCGCATGGCGACTCCGCGATTTACGACGCCGCCGTCCGCATGGCGCAGAGCTTTTCGATGCGCGTGCGGCTGATCGACGGTCAAGGCAATTTCGGCTCGGTCGACGGCGATCCGCCGGCTGCGATGCGCTATACCGAAGCCCGCCTCGCGGATGCGGCAATGGCACTGCTCACCGACATCGACCGCGATACGGTCGATTTTCAACCGACTTACGACGAATCCGATTCCGAACCCCGCGTGCTGCCGGCCTCTTACCCCAATCTGCTGGTCAACGGCGGCAACGGCATCGCGGTCGGCATGGCGACCAACATCCCGCCGCACAACCCCACGGAAATCATCGACGCCACGCTGCATCTGCTCGAACATCCCGAAGCGACGCTCGATGATCTGATGAAAATCGTCCCCGGCCCAGATTTCCCGACCGGCGCGATGATTCTGGGCCGGTCTGGCATCCGGAGCGCCTTTGAGACCGGCCGTGGCTCCATCGTCATTCGCGCCCGCGCCGCGATCGAGGAGATCCGCAAGGACCGGCTAGCCATCGTGGTCAGCGAACTGCCGTATCAGGTCAACAAGGCCAATCTGCTCGAACGCATCGCCGAACTGGTCCGCAACAAGGAAATTGAAGGCATTTCCGACCTGCGCGATGAGAGCGACCGGGATGGCATGCGCATGGTGGTCGAACTCAAGCGCGATGCCACGCCCGAAGTGGTGCTAAACCAGCTTTACCGTTTCACCCAGTTGCAAACCGGCTTTGCCATCAACATGCTGGCACTCGATGGCGGTAGGCCGCGTCAGCTCGGCCTGCGTGATGCGCTCGATTGTTTCATCACCTTCCGCGAAGACGTCATTCTCCGCCGCGCCCGGTTTGACCTGAACAAGGCGCGTGACCGCGCGCATATTCTGGTTGGCCTCGGCATCGCGGTCGCCAACATCGACGATGTCATCGCCCTGATCCGCGCCGCCCCCGATGCCGCCGCTGCCCGCGCCGCGTTGATGGCGCGTGACTGGCCGGCCGGCGATGTCCTGCCGCTGCTTGCGTTGATCGACGATCACGGCAACCAGGTTACCGCGGCGGGCACCGTCCGCCTGACCGAAGCGCAGGCGCGCGGCATGTTGGAATTGCGCCTCCAACGGCTCACGGGCCTCGAACGCGACAAGATCCAGGCTGAATTGCGCGAAGTCGGCGAGAAAATCGGCGAACTGCTTGCGATTATCGGCTCGCGCCCGCGCCGGCTCGAAGTGATGCGCGAGGAACTCCATGCCGTGCGCGCCCGCATCGGCTCGCCGCGGATGACCAGCATCGAAGACAGCGTGGCCGACCAGGACGATGAAAGCCTGATCGAACCCGGCCAGATGGTTGTCACGATGACACGCGATGGGTTCATCAAGCGCACACCGCTCGATATGTTTCGGGCCCAGAACCGCGGCGGACGGGGCAGGGCGGCGGCCTCGATGCGCGGTGACGATGTGATTACCCGCAGCTTCAATGCGCATACCCATCAATTCGTGCTGTTCTTCAGCAAAGGCGGCAAGGTGTTCCGCGAAAAAGTCTGGCGTCTGCCGGAATCGGCGCCGGCGGCGAAAGGCCGCGCGATTGTGAATATCCTGCCCGAACTCAACGGCGATGCGGTCACCACCGTGCTGCCGTTGCCGCAGGACGAAACGCTGTGGAATGATCTCCACCTGGTCTTCGCGACCGCTTCGGGCAACGTCCGGCGCAACCGCCTGGCCGATTTCCGCAACGTGCGCTCCTCCGGCCTGATCGCGATGAAGCTGGATGAGGGCGATCATCTGGTCGGCGTCGCCACCTGTCGCGAGGGCGATGACGTGTTCCTCGCGACCCGCCTTGCCCGCTGCATCCGGTTTCAGATCACCGACGACACGCTGCGGGTGTTCGCCGGGCGCGACTCCAATGGCGTGCGCGGCATCCGGCTGGCGGCAGGGGATGAAGTCATTTCGCTCTCGGTCCTCCGCCATGTCGATGCCACGGTCGAAGAACGCGCCGCCTACCTGAAACTCGCCGCCGCCCAGCGCCGCAACGGTGAAGAGACCGAAGCCGAACCGACCGATCAGGGCGAAGTCGCTGATGAGATCACATTGACCGCCGAACGCGCCGCCCAGCTTGCCGAGCAGGAGGATATGTTGCTCACCGTCACGACCGGCGGCTTCGGCAAGCGCTCATCCGCCTATGAGTACCGGGTGACCGGCCGGGGCGGGCAGGGGATCACCAACATCACGCTGGCACCCCGCAATGGTCGCGCCGTGGCGGCAACCTTTCCGGTCCGCGCCGGCGACGACATCATGCTGGTCACCGATCAGGGCAAGCTGATCCGCGCCCCGATCGATCAGGTCCGCATCACTGGCCGCCAGGCGATGGGTGTCACCCTGGTGCGCGTCGACAAGGACGAACAGGTCACCAGCGTGTTCCCGGTGATCGACGATGGCGAGGATGCCGAGGGGAGCGATGTCGACAATGTCTGATCGCCCCCGCTCCGAGCGCACGGGCCTGACGGGCCTGTACCCTGGTACGTTCGATCCGATCACCAACGGACATATCGACATCATCAGCCGCGCCGCCTCGCTGTGTGCGCGCCTGGTCATCGGCGTTGCGCGCAATGCCGGTAAAGGACCGCTGTTTCCGAGTGACGAACGGGTCGAACTGGTCCGCGCCGAAATCGAGCCGATCGCTGCGCGCACCGGTACGATCATCGAGGTACGCGCGTTCGATTCGCTGCTGATCGCCTTTGCAAACGAGCTTGGCGCGCATGTGATCGTCCGCGGGTTGCGCGCCGTATCCGATTTCGACTACGAGTTCCAGATGGCCGGTATGAATGCCCGGCTCGACCAGAGTATCGAGACGATCTTCCTGATGGCGAGCGAACGGCAACAGTTCATTTCGTCACGCTTCGTTAAGGAAATCGCTCAACTGGGCGGCGACATATCGAGCTTCGTGCCAAAATTGACCTTGGAGAGAACCCTTCGCCGGGTTGGCAGAACCACATGATTACACGACGTACCCTGACACGCACCACCCTGGCCGCCGCGGCGGTTTCACCTTTTGCTGGAGTTCTTATGTCCGAGACTGCTGCTGCCGCCGATCTCGCCAACACGATCTATCTGACGCTGCCTTTCGGCCGCGTTACCATCGTTCTGCGCCCCGATCTGGCGCCGAAAACCTGCGCCCAGATCAAGACGTTGACCGGACAGGGGTTTTATAACGGCTGCGAGTTCTTCCGCGTCATCGCCGGCTTCATGGCGCAGACCGGCGACCCGTCGAACACCGGCACCGGTGGCAGCCCGCTGCCCAATGTGCCTGCCGAATTCACCACGAAAGCCAGTTTCCTCACTGGCGCGCTCGGTATGGCCCGGACCAACGACCCCAACAGTGGCAACAGCCAGTTCTTTATTTGCTTTGCGCCGGCAACCTTCCTCGACGACAAATACACCCTGTTCGGCCAGGTGACGGAAGGGATGGAATTCGTCGATCAGATCAAAAAGGGCCAGGGACAGAGCGGCCGTGTGACCGACCCGACCAAGATCATCAAGATGGAGCTTGCGGCCTGAACCTGTTTGCCAAATGTAAAGCCCAGCCGATTTCATGGCTCCGTTGCAAACCGAAACGGCGGAACGCGGCGTGGCACGGATCGGCTGGGCTTGACGAACCGGCCAAGACTTGGTCATTGCAGCGTTACCGCGACGGCGTCGTTTCGCGGTACATCCTGTTTTGGTGAGAGCCTGTAGCTCAGCTGGTAGAGCACGAGACTTTTAATCTTGGGGTCGAGGGTTCGATTCCCTCCGGGCTCACCAAAATTTCAAAGGGTTATGTGGCGTAACTCTCGGATGCGGACTTATGGTTTCCACTGGTCTCGTGTTTCAGGGAAATAACCAACCGGCCATTGCTGAACGCGCCAGCAGTTTTTGCGCTGCGCCCGGGGTGTAATGGGACGCCATCGCAATCGGTTTGTGCCCGGTGATCGCTCTGATCGCGTCTACGGTGGCGCCGCTCCCGGCTAGCCATGACGCCACCGAGTGCCGCAGCCCATGGAAATACAGATCTTCGGGACGCTCCAGCCGCCTCCGGGTTGCGATGAACACATGCTTGAAATGGTCCGTTATCCACCGTCGATCGGACTGACGAATACAAATCTACGCCGTGGTAGGTTGCAGTCTGTCGAGCGAGCGCCGCAGTGTGGGGTGCGCTGGGATGTGCAGTTCGACGCCGGTTTTCTGCTGCTGACTCACCTGGCGCTGCCTGATCCAATCGCCATCATGGTCCGTCCACGTCATCGCCAGGACATCGCCAGGCCGCTGCGCGCTTAAGAGGCCCACCAGCACGAGGCGGCTACAGGCCCGGACTGTGGCCCGATCATTGTCGCAATCGCAGCGACTGACCAGGCGCGATCCGACTCGGCAGCCACTTTTTTTCGCTAGATCGAGCTGGCCGGGTGATCGGTGCGCCAGCCGCGCTCGATTGCCTCGTTCATCAGAATGGCGAGATCATTCCCACTCGATGGTCCCAGGGGGTTTGCTGGTGATGTCGTAGGTGACGCGGTTGATGCCGCGGACTTCGCCGACGATGCGGCCGGCGACCCGGGTGAGGAACTGCATGTCGAAGGGGTAGACGTCGGCTGTCATGCCGTCGGTGCTGGTGACGGCACGGAGCGCGCAGGCGAAGTCGTAGGTGCGGCCGTCGCCCATGACGCCGACGCTGCGAACCGGCAGGAGGGCGACGAAGGCTTGCCAGATGGCATCGTACAGGCCGGCGGTGCGGATTTCCTCGAGGTAGATGGCGTCGGCCTGCTGGAGGATTTTGACTTTTTCGCGATCGACCGGGCCGGGGATGCGGATGGCGAGGCCGGGGCCGGGGAAGGGATGGCGGCCGACCAGGGTTTCCGGCAGACCGAGTTCGCGGCCCAGGGCGCGGACCTCGTCCTTGAACAATTCGCGCAAGGGTTCGACCAGTTGCATGCGCATCCGCGCGGGCAGGCCGCCGACATTGTGGTGGGATTTGATGACGGCACTCGGGCCGCCGGTGACCGAGACGCTTTCGATCACGTCCGGATAGAGCGTGCCTTGGGCAAGGAAATCGGCGCCGCCGAGTTTGACGGCTTCCTGTTCGAACACGTCGATGAACAGGCCGCCGATGATCTTACGTTTTTGTTCGGGGTCCGAGACGCCTTCGAGGGCGGCGAAGAACAGGTCTGACGCGTCGCGGTGGATCAGCGTGATGTTGAAACGGTCGCGGAAGACGCGGATGACATCGTCGGCCTCGCCGGCACGGAGCAGCCCGTGGTCGACGAAGATGCAGACCAGTTGATCGCCGATCGCTTCGTGGATCAGCGCCGCGGCCACCGAACTGTCGACGCCGCCGGACAGGCCGCAGATGACGCGGCCGGTGCCGACCTGGGCGCGGATTTTGCCGCGCGCGACATCGCGGAAGTTGGCCATGGTCCAGCCCTTCGAGAGGCCGCAGACATTGTGCACGAAATTCGCCAGCAGCTGAGCCCCGTGCGGCGTGTGGATGACTTCGGGGTGGAACATCAGGCCGTAGAAACGCCGGGTATCGTCGGCGATGACGGCGAAGGGTGCGCCGTCGCTGGCGGCGACCGTGCGGAAGCCGGGCGGCGGGGCGGTAATATGATCGCCGTGACTCATCCAGACCTGTTCGCGGCCGCCACGGGTCCAGGCACCGTCGAACAAGGTGCAATCATCGGTGATGTCGACGAAGGCGCGGCCGAATTCGCGGATATGGGCGCTGCTGACATCGCCGCCGAGCTGGGCGCACATCGTCATCTGGCCGTAGCAGATGCCGAGTACGGGCACGCCGGAGTCAAAGACGAGTTGGGGTGCGCGGGGCGAGTTTTCATCGCTGACGCTGGCCGGGCCGCCGGAGAGGATGAACCCGCGCGCTCCGAATGCCGCGATACGGGCGGGATCGGCATCGAAGGGCCAGATTTCGCAATAGACCCCGGCCTCGCGCAGCCGGCGCGCGATCAGTTGCGTCACCTGGCTGCCGAAGTCGAGGATCAGAATCCGTTCGTCGGTCAGCTCATTCATGGAGCGTCATGAGCATGACCGGCGCGGTGTTTCAATAGGTGAAGGTCCGATCGGGGGTCAGACCAGATGTTCGGCGAAGAAGGCGAGGCTGCGCTCTTCGGCGAGCTTGTTGGCCTCTGCGTTGAAGCTCGCCCGCGCGTCGCAGCCGAAACCGTGATCGGCGCCCTCGTAGATGAAGACTGGAACCGCAGACTGGGAGGCCTTGATCGCTTCGACATCGGTAAGCGGGATACCTTTGTCGAGCGCGCCGAAATGCAGTTGCACCGGGCAGGCGATGGTCGCTTCCTTGGTCTGCACGATGCCGCCGCCGTACCAGCCGATCGCGGCCTTGAAGCTCTTGCTGCGGGTTGCACCCCACCAAGCGATGGTGCCGCCCCAGCAATAGCCGATGATCCCGGTCGGGCGCGGGCTGAGTTTTGCGGCGGTTGCCTCGATATCGAGCATGACATCGGCTTCGGCGATGGCGGCACGCAGTTCCAAGCCTTTTTTAATCCCTTCGGGCGTGTAGTCGAGCTCGACATTGCGTTCGGCGCGGTCGAACACCGCAGGGGAGAGCACGCGATAGCCGAAGCTTGCCAGGTGATCCGAGATTTCGCGCATGTGCCGGTTGACGCCGAAGATTTCCTGCACGACCACCAGCGCCCGTTGGGATGTTTCGTCGCCGGCGGCATAGGCGTGGAACTTATGGCCGTCGGCCGCGGTCAGTTCGATCATTTCACCCAAGATCAGTCTCCTTGCGGGGTTGCGAATGCGGCGAAATCGCGCGCGATGCGTTCATAGATGGGACGTTTGAACGGGACGGCGAGGGCGGGGATGGCGGCCAGATCGGTCCAGCGCCAGTCGATGAATTCGGGATTGGGATCGGCATCGAGCCGGATCATGGCGTCGGTGCCGGTAAAACGCAGGGCGAACCAGCGCTGGCGCTGGCCGCGATGGCGATTGCCCAGCTTGGCTGCGATATCGGGCGGGAAATCGTAGGTGATCCAGTCGGGGATTTCGCCGATGATGGCGGCTTCGGTGGTGCCGATTTCCTCGCCGAGTTCGCGCAGAACGGCGGTGCGCGGGTCTTCCCCGGCATCGATACCGCCTTGCGGTAATTGCCAAGGGTGGGTGAAGCTCGCCTGATACCCGGCGCGGCGCGCGACCAGAACCTGCCCCGCGCGGTTGAACAGGGCGGCCCCGACGTTGGGGCGATAGGGCAGGGTGGAGGGGTCGATCATCGCGATCCGGCGGGCAGGGCCAGCGCGCTGACCGGGACGAGGGCGATATGGGCCGCGGTGAGGCTCTTGCACCAGGCTGCCAGGGCGGCGATGGCCGGGCCGGTCGGTCGGTTGAGCACACCGAGCGCGTGGCCGTGGGCGAGCGCGATGGTGCCGAGGCGGTTTAGCGCGGCGGTTTCGGCAGCGATGCCCGTATCGGGGTCGATCACGACGTCCGCCACGCCAGTGACAACGCCGGGTGGTGGGGAAACGTTGGGGCTGGTGACGATCATGAAGACGCCGGCCCTGGCGAGCTGGTCCCCCAGCCAGGCGGCAGCATGTTGATGTTTCAGGAATAATTCCGGCACGGTCAGGCCGATTGTATCGGTGACGCCGGCGTAGCCTGCGGTGCGCGACAGAGCCCAGTCGAGCCGTTTCAGATTGTGCGATGCCGCCGAGCCGGCGCGCAGCGCATCGTCGCCGGCGGTGAAGGTGGGTTCGCCATCGACCTGCATCGGCAGGCCGATGATGGTTTCATGGCCGGCTGCGCGGGCGGTGGCGGCGATGGCTGCATCGTGCGGGGCGTAGGGCGACAAGGCGAGCGAGATCTGCGCGGGCAGATCGTGCACTGCGGCAAGGCTCGGCGTCAGGGCGTAGCCGATGCCGGCGATCATGATCGCGACGCGCGGCTGATCGGCCGCCGCGGTGGAACGGGCCGCGTAATAATGCATCGGGGTAACGCCGTAGGGACCTGGATGCGGGATTTTCCACGCCGGATCGACGCTGGAGGCCGCCTGAAGCATCGGGCTCGGCGCGGGTATTCCATTGCCACGCGCGGCAAGCGCCGGGACTGATTTGATCGGGCCCAGATATTGCAAAGCGGCAACGCCGATCACGAAGACAGCCGCAACGCACCCCCAGAACAGTTTGAGTGAGGTGGGTACGCGCGGCATGGCCGGAAGGGAGATCAGTGTGCTGCGTCCGCCTGGCTGGATGCACCCTGCCGGGCCATGGCGCGCGCGAGTTTCAGCGCCATCTGCAACTGATAGTCGGTTGCGGGTTTCTCAGGGTCGAGCTTCGGCCAGCCGACCGGCGGCCGCGGTGCGATGGTTTTGGCCATGGCGGGAAGCACCAGCTTTGGCGGCAGGATCGGCGCCTTCATGCCGGACGGGTTGTGGAACGCGTTCGGCATGTTGGCTTCGCGGATTTTCGGGAATTGATCCTTCGGGTTGCGGCTCTCGTGCACGACCACATCCGGCTGCACGCCGTAATCCTGAAGTGATTTGCCGGACGGCGTGTAGTAGAGGGCGGTGGTCAGCCGCAGTGCACCGTGGTCCGGGATGGTGAAGATGGTCTGCACCGAGCCCTTGCCGAAGGTGCGCGTGCCCATGACGACCGCGCGGCGGTTTTGTTGCAGGGCGGCGCTGACGATTTCGGCTGCGGAGGCGGTGCCGGAATTGACCAGGATGACCAGCGGTGTGTGTTTGACCAGCGTATTGTCCGGATGAGCGTACCAGACTTCGTCATCGGAGCTGTGGCGGCCGTGGGTCGAGACGATTTCGCCGGTCTGCAGGAAATCGTTGGCGACCGCGATACCCTGGTTGAGCAGACCGCCGGGGTTGTTGCGCATGTCGAGCACATAGGCATCGACATGGCCGTGGCTTTCACGGCGGAGTTTGCGTACGGCGCGGCGGATGTCGCGGCTGGCGTTTTCGGAGAAGCTCGCGAGCCGCATATAGCCGATCTTGCCGTAGAGCTTGTCCTTGACCGCCTGGACATGGATGGTTGCGCGCGTGAGGGTATCGACGATGGGCTTGTCGACTCCGGCACGCTTGATGGTCAAGGTGATCTTGCTGCCCGGCGGGCCGCGCATCGCGGTCACGGCCTTGTCGAGCGTGAGGCCGACCATCGGCTTGCCGTCGATCCCGACGATGAGATCGCCGGGTTTGATGCCGGCCTTGGCGGCGGGCGTGCCATCGATCGGGCTGATCACCTTGATAAAACCGGCGGCCTGCGACACTTCGAGACCAAGGCCGCCGAACTGACCGCTGGTTTCGGCCTGCATGTCCTGGTACTGCCGCTTGTTCATGTAGCCGCTGTGCGGATCGAGCCCGGCCAGCATGCCGTTCATGGAATCGTAGATGAGTTTTTTCGACGGTTCCGGCATCACATAATCGGCCTTCACCCGCTGGAAGATATTCTCGAACAGGCCGAGTTGCTGATAGGTGTCGCTGCCGGCCGGCGCATCGGCCAGCGCGCCGCGCACCACCGGGGCGATGATGCCGATTCCGACACCGGCAATAAAGGTGCCGGCGATCAACAAGCTGGTCCGAAACTTCATCCGCGCCATCCTTTTGCCACGCCCGATCTCCTGTGCCTCAACCAATAATGCGCCCTGACCGGAAGTCCAGTACCGGATTTCGCGCCGTCCCGAAACCTACGTGCCGGCGCCGAAATGACCGGCGGGGTCGATCGCGGTGCCGTGTCGGCGCAGTTCCACATAAAGACTTGGCTGATTGCCTGGGTCGTGCAGATCGTATCGTGCCATGCTGCCTACCGGTTGACCAGCCCGGACCGATTGACCGACGCTGACCGAAAACCGCTCGAGCCCGGCCATCACGAAATCGTATCCGCCGCCGCAATCGAGAATGATCAACTTGCCGTAACTCTCGAACGGTTTGGCAAAGACGACCTGGCCGGTACAGGCGGCGCTGACCACGCCGCCTGGCGATGCCGCAAACGTGTCGCCGGTTGCCGGGCCCGCCGCGGTCGGCGCGCCGAAGGCACGGATCAGCCTGCCGGCCACCGGCGCGCCGCGGAGCGGCTGCGGCAGGACGCCGCCCGGTGCGGGCAAACGCGCGGCGGCGGCCTGCGCGCGGGCCTTAGCCGCCCTACGCCGATCGCTTTCCAATCGGGCGATCACGCCGACCAGATCATGCGCATGTGCTGCCGCGATGTTCGCTGCACGCTGTTCCGCGGCGTGCCGGGCGATCGATGCGGCTTGTTCGGCGCTAACCTTCGCAATATCCCTCTGCAGAGCGGCATCACTTGCCTGCTGGGTCGTGATGGCCTGGGTCAGCGCCGCCTGCTGGGCGCTGAGGTCGGCGGTCAGTGCGGCGTAGCGACGCCGGGCCGCGCGCAAGGCGGTTGCACGGGCGCCGATTTCGCGGGTCAGCCCCTGCATCACGAGCGCGCCCTCCGCCGCGCGGCCGGGTGCGGCATCCGCGGCCAGCAAGGTCGCGGCCGGGTGCAGGGCGAGCCGCGCCATCAACGGCAGCAACGGCGCGATGGCCGCCGAATCGGCCTGTAATGCCGAACGGGCTGCGTGTGCCTGGCGCGTCAGATGGTCGAGCGTCCCGACGAGAGCTGCCGTCGCGGTTTCATCGACGCGCAGGGCGGCGGCGGCCGCGACCTCGCGCGTCACCAGCGCCGCCTGCTGCGCCCGCGCCGCCGCCGTAGCACGCAACGCCGCCGCCGCGGCCGCCTGGTGCTGCTGCGCTGCCCGATTGTCCGCATCAAGCCGTGCGCGCGCCCGATCCAGCGACCCGGCGTGCGCCATGCCGGACAGGATGAGCAGTAGGGCGGCGAGTGGGGTTAAGCAGACAAGAAAACAGGCCAGGGGGCTTTGCCCCGTGGACCCCAACCAAAGGCGGAACCTTTGGAATCCAGTCGTTTTTGGTACGGGGAGGGCGGGCACGGGAGCCGGCACGGCAATCGCCTGGCCTTCTTCCTTGTCTGCGTCACCCCTCAATCGCAGCTGTCCCGATCAACGAGGTTCCGGTCATTTCAGCCGGTTGGGCGATGCCGAGCAGGGCGAGGATGGTGGGGGCGAGGTCGGCGAGGCGGCCGTCGTGCAGGGTGCTGCCTGGTGCCGCGCCGGCGAGCAGGACGGGCACGCGGTTGAGCGTGTGGGCGGTGTGGGGGCCGCCGGTTGCGGGGTCGCGCATCAGTTCACAATTGCCGTGGTCGGCGGTCACGATAAGGCTGCCGTGCCGGGCGGCGATGGCGGCGGCGATGCGGCCGAGACAGGTATCGACGGTTTCAACAGCCTTGACGGCGGCGGCGAGGATGCCGGTGTGACCGACCATGTCGGGATTGGCGAAGTTCAACACGATCAGGTCGAGTTCGCCGGTTTCAATGGCGGCGACGACTTTGTCCGTCAGTTCGGGCGCGGACATTTCGGGTTGCAGGTCGTAAGTGGCGACTTTGGGCGAGGGGACCATGATGCGGTCTTCGCCTTCAAACGGCGTTTCGCGGCCGCCGTTCAGAAAATAGGTGACATGCGGGTATTTCTCGGTCTCGGCGGCGCGGAGTTGGCGTTTGCCGGCGCGGGCGACGACTTCGCCGAGCAGGTTCGTCATCGGGTTCGGGGGGAACAGGCAGTGCATGAGTTTGTCGATATGGTCCGAATAGGGAACCATGCCGAGGGCGGCGGCGAATTTTGGGACCAGGGCGCGCGAGAAGCCATCGAAGCCGGGGTCGAGCAGGGCGGTGAGGATTTCGCGTACCCGATCGGCGCGGAAATTGGCGCAAAGCAGGCCATCGCCATCGCTGATGCCGGCATAGCCGGTCATGACGACAGGCTTGATGAATTCATCGGTGATGTCGGCGCGGTAGCTGGCACGCACGGCTTCGACCGGATCGGTCGCGGCGGTGCCGGCGCCATCGACCAGCAGGTCGAAGGCGCGTTCCACCCGCTCCCAGCGGTTGTCGCGGTCCATGGCATAGTAACGGCCGATGATGGTGGCGATTTCGGCGCCGGAGGGAATGGCATCGATCAGGGTTTGCAGACAGTCGGCACCGCTTTCGGGGGCGGTGTCGCGGCCATCGGTGATGGCGTGGATGAACACCGGCACGCCGGCATCGGCGATGAGGGTGGCGAGGGCGGCGACGTGACGTTGGTGGGCGTGCACGCCGCCCGGCGAGATCAGGCCGAGCAGGTGACAGGCGCCTTCGGATTGTCTCAGGGCGGCGATGAAGCGTTGCAGGTCAGGGTTCGCGGCCAGCGAGCCATCGGTAATGGCGGCATCAATGCGCGGCAGTTCCTGCATGACGACGCGGCCCGCGCCGATATTGGTGTGTCCGACCTCGGAATTACCCATCTGGCCGTCCGGTAGACCGACATCGTTGCCGCAGGTGCGCAGGAAGGCGTGGGGCGAGGCTTGCCAGAGGCGGTCGAAATTGGGCGTCTGCGCCAAGGCGACAGCATTGTCGGCGGGGTCTTCGCGCCAGCCGAAGCCATCGAGAATGGTCAGCATGACCGGATGTTTCATGAAGGTCTCCTGGACGGGCGGCGATGCGGTGCCGGCGGCGGGGCGCGTGGCGGCAGGTTCCGGTTGAGCGATCTGCGGTCTATATAACGGTCATGCTGATCGATTCCCATTGCCATCTGGATTATTTCACGGAAACCGAGCGGCCGGCGGTGCTGGCGCGAGCGGCGGCGGCAGGCGTGGGCGAAATGGTGACGATCGGCACCAGCCTTGCGCAGTCGCAGCAGGCCGTGGCGATGGCGGCGGCGGCCCCGAATGTGTGGGCCTGTGTGGGTGTGCATCCGCATAATACGGGCGGGGAGGGCGGTGTGCCGGCTGC
This sequence comes from Acidiphilium sp. PA, assembly GCF_026191915.1. Lineage (GTDB taxonomy): Bacteria > Pseudomonadota > Alphaproteobacteria > Acetobacterales > Acetobacteraceae > Acidiphilium. The sequence continues at coordinate 496,253 of NZ_JAIMBY010000002.1, read as the reverse complement.
CGAGACGATCGCAGCCTTGACGGTGCATCCCAAGGTGATCGGGATCGGTGAATCCGGGTTGGATTATTTTTACGACAGGGCGCCGCGCGACGTGCAGGCGGCGAATTTTGCAGCACATATCCGGGCGGCGCAGCTTACTGGCCTGCCACTTGCCATCCATGCCCGGGATGCCGATGAGGATATCGCATCGATGCTCGAGGCGGCTCACGCTGAGCAGCCGTTTGCGTTTGTACTGCATTGTTTTTCATCCGGCCGGGGGTTGGCCGAACGGGCTCTGGCGATCGGAGGGTATGTATCGTTTTCGGGGATTTTGACGTTTCCGAAATCGGACGAGCTGCGGGCGATCGCGCGGGATGTGCCAGCCGATCGCGTGCTGGTGGAGACCGATTCGCCCTATCTGGCGCCGGTACCGTTGCGCGGTAAGCGCAATGAGCCGGCCAATACGGTACATACGGCGCGCGTGCTGGCCGACGTGCTTGGGCTGAGCGGACCAGCACTCGCGGATTTGACCAGCCGGAATTTTCGCCGCCTGTTCACCAAGGCCGCATGAAGTTTCGCGTCACGCTGCTCGGGACCGGCGGTTCGGCGGGCTTGCCGCAGATTGGTGGCAGCGATGGTGCGGGCGATTGGGGGATTTGTGACCCTGCCGAGGCGCGGAATGCCCGGACGCGGGCCAGTGTCGTGATCGAGAGCGCGGCGGGACGGTTGCTGGTCGATACGGCGCCGGAACTGCGGTTGCAGTTGACCGCGCACCGGATCGGCCGGATCGATGCGGTGCTGTTTACGCATGCGCACGCCGATCATATCGCGGGATTGGACGAAGTGCGGATTCTGAACCGGATCCTGGACGCGCCGATTCCCGGGTACAGCGACGAGCGGACCTGGGCGGAGTTGATCCGGCGGTTCGACTATGCGTTCAAGCCGTGGCAGCCGCCAGGGTTTTTTCGGCCGGTGATCGATGCCCACAGGATCGCGCCCGGTGAAACGCACCGGATTTGCGGTCTGCCGCTCGGGATCATTGGACAAGATCATGGGTTTATCCCTTCGCTCGGTCTGCGGATCGGCGATTTTGCCTACTGCACCGATGTGATGCGGTTCGACGAGGCGGAGTTCGCGCGGTTGGCGGGGATCGATACCTGGGTCGTCGATTGTTTCACGCGCGGGCCGAAACATCCGACCCATGCCAATCTGGACCAGGTGCTGGCTTGGGTGGACGCGCTACGGCCGCGGCGGACGGTGTTGACGCATATGGGGCCGGACATGGATTACGCGGCGTTGCGGGCAGGGCTGCCGGCCGGCATCGAGCCGGGCTATGACGGCATGGTGATCGAAGGAGAGATAATGTGACGCATGACGAAAAGCTGGACCGGTTTGCCGAGATTGCCGTGAAGATCGGCGTCAATGTGCAGAAGGGGCAGGAATTGATCGTCAACGCGCCGATCGAGGCGCGGGCGCTGGTGCAGCGCATTGTCGCGCATGCCTATGATGCGGGTGCCACGCTGGTGGTGCCACTGTTCGCGGATGATGTGATCCAGCGGGCGCGATTTGTCCATGCGGACGAGGACAGTTTCGACTTCGCACCGGCGTGGTTGTACGAGGCGATGGCAAAATCGGTGGGCGATGGTGCGGCGGTGCTGACCATTGTGGGGTCGGACCCGATGTTGCTGGCGGGATGCGACCAGGCGCGGATCGGGCGGGCGCAGCGGGCGACGGCTGCGGCGATGAAGCCTGTTCGCAATCTGATCAGCAGTTTTTCCACCAATTGGTCGATCCTGTCGTTTGCAACGCCCGGATGGGCGGCCTCGGTGTTTCCCGATGAGCCGCGCGATGCGGCGGTGGCGAAATTATGGGATGCGATTTTCGCGGTCAGCCGGGTCGATCGATCCGATCCGGTGCGTGCTTGGCGGGACCATGCGGCGACGCTGCGGCGGCGCTGCGACGTGCTGAACGAGAAGCGCTTTGCCGCGCTGCAGTTTCGCGGGCCGGGGACGGATTTACGGGTTGGCTTGGCGGAGGATCATCGTTGGGCCGGTGGCTCGGTCGAGGCGCGTAATGGGACGGTGTGTCTGCCAAACATGCCGACCGAGGAAGTGTTTACTATGCCTCACAAAATGAAGGTGGAAGGCGTTGTTTCTGCAACAAAACCGCTGGTTAATGGTGGTGCGTTGATCGAAGGGATATGGGTCAGGTTCGAGGCCGGGCGCATCGTCGAGGCGCAGGCTTCGAAGGGGCAGGACGTGTTCCGAGCGCTGATCGGCACCGATGAGGGGGCGGCGCGATTGGGCGAGGTGGCGCTGGTACCGGAGGCTTCGCCGGTCGCGCAATCGGGGCTGATTTTCCGTAACACGCTGTTCGATGAAAATGCTGCCTGCCATATCGCGCTGGGCCAGGCCCTTTCGTTGAACATGGAAGGCGGGTGTGATGCGGCGCGCGGGGCGAACGAGAGTTTGATCCATGTCGATTGGATGATCGGATCGGGGCAGGTGGAGGTCGATGGCGTTACCATTGCGGGAGAAATCGAGCCTGTGATGCGAGCAGGGGCGTTTACGCTGGGGTGATTATCGCTGTAGCGGGTTATGGTGAGCGGTACACTGAAGGGTCACGTGATCCGGGACATCCCAACTCTGATCCATAACCCAATCCCGCCAATCCCACGCGTATGCAGCCGGACGTTGATCGGCCCAAATCGGTCGCTCGCGCGCGCCAAGTGCAGCTATGAATGCGAGGCGCCACAAGATTGGTATATCGTCAATCCAGATGTACTCACGTTGCCGGCTTGGGGTATGGACCGGCACGATTGCCAGCAGGGACCGTTTTGTGACCCGCCCTTCATGATTGAAACTAGCTGGAACCGTTGTGTTTTGCTGCATCATGATACGTAGCCGTTGTATGAAACGCCGTGAAAATTGGTATGCGCCAGCATCATGATGACCCCCTTAAGCTCGACGACCGCACACGATCGGTACACCGCACACGATCGGTACCAGGCTGTTTGAATTGATTTTGGGATTGGTATAGCGCGGTTTTTTATTATTAATCGTGCTGCGCCTGTGCGTGTAGATTCGGATTTTACCTATATGTTTTCGCACGAGTGGCTCTCAGGCGAACACGCGTTCAGGTTCTGTCGTCCGACAGATGGATTTGCGGGCACCCGCTTTCGCGGGCATGAGTCTCCGTCCGGCCTTCAGGAACCAGGAGACATTTGATGGACGAGCGTGACCCGACATCCTTGCGTAGCTACCGGTGGCTGGGAGCGAGCGATTTACGCAGCTTTGGCCATCGGTCACGCATTCGCCAGCTTGGCTTCGACCTTGAGGAGGTGGCGGGCCGGCCGGTGATCGCGATCATCAACACGTGGAACGGGCTGGCACATTGCCATGGGCATTTTCCCGCACGGGTCGAGGCGATCAAGCGCGGCGTGCTGCAGGCGGGGGGATTTCCGGTCGAGGTGCCGGTGATGGCGCTGCCGGAGAATTTCGTAAAGCCGACCACCATGCTCTATCGGAATTTGCTGGCGATGGAGGTGGAAGAGACCCTGCGCTCGCTACCGGTCGATGGGGCGGTACTGATGGGGGGATGCGACAAGACCACGCCAGCGACCATCATGGGGGCGATCAGCGCCGGTTTGCCGGCGATTTTCATGCCGGCCGGGCCGATGTTGCGGGGTAACTGGGGGGGCAGGATTCTTGGCTCGGGCTCGGATATCTGGAAATTCTGGGACGAAAAGCGTGCGGGCAATATTTCCGAGGCGCAATGGGCGGAGATGGAATCCGGCATTGCGCGGTCTGACGGGGTGTGCATGACGATGGGCACCGCGATGACGATGACCTCGCTCGCCGAGGTGTTGGGGCTCACGCTGCCGGGCGCGACATCGATCCCGGCGCCGGATGCGGGCCATGCGCGCATGGCGGCCGCGACCGGGCGGCGCGCGGTTGATCTGGTGTGGGAGGGGCGCAGGCTGACCGATATTCTGAGCCTGGCCAGTTTCGAGAATGCGATTATTGCGAGTGCGGCGCTGGCGGGTTCGACCAATGCGATCATCCATTTGATTGCAATGGCGAGGCGCGCCGGGATTGCGCTTGAGCTTGGCCGGTTCGACGCGCTCTCTGCGGGGGTGCCGGTCCTCGCGAATATCAGGCCGTCAGGCGCGTATCTGATGGAGGATTTTTTCTACGCGGGTGGGCTGACTGCATTTTTGACCCGGCTGGCGGACCGGCTTGATTTATCAACGCCGACGGTGAACGGGGCGACGCTGGGAGAAAACATTCAGAACGCAACGATCTGGAACGAGGATGTCATTCGCCCGGTGGGAAATCCGGTGTCACAGGCCGATGGGCTGGCGGTCCTGCGCGGCAATCTGGCGCCGGACGGGTGCGTGATGAAGCCATCGGCCGCGGAGCCGCGTTTGCTCAAGCACGAAGGACCGGCCTTGGTGTTTGATGATTACGATGCGATGGCACGCGCCGTGGCGGACCCGGCGCTCGATGTTACGGCCGATCATGTCCTGGTGCTGCGTAATGCCGGGCCGTTGGGTGGGCCCGGGATGCCGGAGTGGGGGATGCTGCCGATTCCGGTAAAGCTACTCCAGCAAGGCGTGCGCGATATGCTGCGGATTTCCGATGCGCGGATGAGCGGGACCAGCTATGGTGCCTGTATTCTGCACGTGGCACCCGAAGCATTCGCTGGCGGGCCGCTCGCACTGATTCGCACTGGCGACATCATTGCGGTGGACGTCGCCGCGCGAACGATCGATGTGCGGCTGAGCGCGGACGACCTTGCCGCACGGCGGGCGGTGTGGGCGGCACCGGCGCAGCGGTATCTGCGGGGGTATGGTGCAATGGCAGCCGCCCATATCGGCCAGGCCGACACGGGCTGTGATTTCGATTTTCTCCAGCGGCCCGGCACGGTGCCGGAGCCGGAGATCCATTAGCCTCAGGGTGTTTTTGAAGTGGCGCCGACCGCCTGGTTCTGATGCGCCGTTTTGTGGCCCATCGTCTTGGAGACGTGCGAATGATGTTTCATGTGCGAGGATGTTGCGTGAATGCGGGTGTGCGACGTGTGTTTGAGCGTCCGCTTATGGCCGCTCATCGCAGTCTGATGGCGGGCAGCCGCACCGGCATCTTTCTTGGTCGAATGCGACATCGCAGTCGTGGTGCTCTGGGCGTGTGCGGGCACAATGACCGCGATCCCGGTGAGCAGCACGCTGGCCGCAAGGGCGAGGATCAGTCGGTTGGGTTGGCGAATGGCTTTGCTTGTCATGATGATCTCCTGGTTGATGTACGGGACTTGGGGAAGGTGAAGGCAAAACAAAGTTACAACCAGGCAAGGCCTGATCTGCCAGGTCAGCGCGCGCACAAAGATCGTAGAAGAAATATTATGGAAAGTAAAAATATATTGAGATTGTGGCCTGGTATGCCGGATCACGCTTTTACCCCGGCATGCGGCACGCACAGATCGGCCACAGATCCGCCTGAATTGGCCAACAAAATGCCTGGAGTTAATCGAATTAGTCAGGAATCGTAGACATGGAACACGCTGCCAATCATCGTATTGCAATCGTCGTGCCGGTGCACAACGAGGCAGCCAATATCGAGCCGTTGTTGCGGGAAATCCGCGCCGCAATGCAAGGCTTCGATTATGAGATCGTCTATGTCGATGACGGTAGCTCCGATGCGTCAGCCGCAATCCTGGCAGCCCAGGCGCTCCTGACTACGGATTTGCGGGTCATTCGGCATCGGGCCAGCTGCGGCCAGAGTGCGGCCATCATTACCGGGGTGCGCGCGGCCGACGCGACGTGGATTGCGACGCTCGATGGTGATGGTCAGAACGATCCGGCCGATATTCCCGCGATGTTCGAGGCCGCGCGCCGCGAGGAGCGCCCGGGTGCGCCCGTGCTGGTCGCCGGGCATCGTCAGCGCCGTCAGGACGACGCCATCAAGCTGCTGAGCTCGCGGATTGCCAACAAGGTGCGCGCAAGCCTGTTGGGCGATGCAACGCCTGATACCGGTTGCGGCCTGAAACTGTTCCGGCGCGAGACATTCATGTCCCTGCCCCAGTTTGATCATATGCATCGCTTCCTGCCGGCCTTGGTGATCCGCGCCGGCGGTGTGGTGATATCGCATCCGGTCAGACATCGGCCGCGTCAGGCCGGGGCATCGCATTATGGCACGTGGGGCAGGCTGAAAGTCGGTATCGTCGATCTGGCCGGTGTGGCCTGGCTGCAGCGCCGATGGAACCGGCCGGACATCATGATTGGCGTAACGGCGCAGTCCCATGCGCCGGCTGACGTTGATGAGCGTATTGCGGCGCGGCCACTTGAACACAGCCATTAGGCGCAAACGACATGGTCGCACGCTCGATCGGTCTGAAGCCGTTCGCCAAACCGGCGCTGCTGGTGGTCGGGTTGACAGGTGGGGCGCTCGCTCTGCGGCTGCTGCCGTTTGGCGATATCCTGAAATCGCATGCGCACAGCCACGCCGATATCAGCGACATCGGCCTGTTCATCGGGCTCGGCGCGCTGGCCTGCGCCGTTGGAATACCAAGGCAGATCGTGGCATTCGCCGCCGGTTATGCCTGGGGGGTGACGATCGGCGCGAGTATGGCGCTGGTGGCTCAGGTAATCGGGTGCGCGGCCGATCTGTACTGGGCGCGGTGGATTGCCCGGGATTTCGTGCAGGCGCGCCTGCGCGGGCGGGCCTTGCGGCTCGACCGGTTACTGACGACCAGCCCGTTCATCAGTGCGCTGACGCTGCGGTTGATGCCGGTTGGCAATAATCTGTTGCTTAACCTTCTGGCTGGCGTATCGGCGGTGCCGGCCCGCGGGTTTTTATTGGGCTCGGCAGCCGGGTTCATGCCGCAGACGGTGATTTTCGCCTTGCTCGGCTCGGGTAGCCGGATTGCGCGTGCAACCCAGATCGAGGTCGGCATCGCCCTGTTCGTGGCCTCCACTTTGATCGGTGTGGTGTTGTTGCTGCGCGGGCGGCATAACGATGCCAAGCCTGCCGTCACGATGCGGTCTGCAGGCTGATCAGCGCTACTGGCAAAGCGCCGTCGCGGCCTCGCTATCCGAACAGGCGACGACGCCGGGCGAGCCCGGATCGATCTGTTCGATCGTGATTTCTTTGCCGGCGCTGATCGGGGCGGCGGTGCCGCCAAGCGCTTCGACCTTGGCAAAGAAGAGTGCCTCGTTGGGTTCCCTGCCCTGCCCTGCTGGTCCGTAAACCGCAAATACGCGGTGGCCGGCAGCAAGAGTTTTGATCGCCCGTTTGAAATGCGTGGTGGTTTGCCAGGGTGTGGCGACCGGATCGCCCGATTTGCGTTCGAACGCGAGCATGGCCGGGGCCGCACCGTCGCTGACCAGAAGCATATCGCCCGCGGCCATCCGGCTGTCCAGCAGGGCGGCCGCCTCATCCCAGCGGGGTTTGGTTTCGGCATGGTAATAGGGGGCCAAATTGAGTAGCAACAGCGGAACAGCAAGCGCCAGCGTCGGTTTCTGCGCACGCTTTGCCAGCACTTCGATGCCGAAGCCCGCCAGAATGCAAAACGGTGCAGCACTCCACAGCAGGTAGCGCGGCAGCAGGACCGGATGGATCAATGAGATCAGCGCCAGACTTAGCGGCAGACCGAGGAAGGCGATGATGAGCACGACCAGTGGTGAAGGCTGGCGGCGCAGGCGCCAGGTGCCGAGCGCGGCGAAGGCAAATGCCAACGCGGTCAGGGCAGCGTAGGCCGTCGGCAGGAGACGCATGGTCACCATGGTGGCGTCGCGCAGGCCGTAAAGACTGGCGACATCCGCCCAGCCGGCGCGTGCTGACAGCGGCGGAATCCAGTTGAAGCTGCGCATGACATGGTCATGGACCGCTTTGAGCATCGCGATGTAACCGGGAGCGGCCGCGATAATGATGACGAACTGGATCATGCTCCAGTTGGCCAGAAACCGCCGGCGCGCGGTCACGCGCGGCAGAATTGCCACCACCATTGCGATATTCGCCGTGATCAGCCATGGAATCGCATCGCCCAACGTCCAGAGGGCAGCAAGCGTACCTAATCCGAAGACTGCCCAGGCGGCGCGCGGTGCGCGGCGATCGCGCAGAGGCAGCCCCAAAGCATCGGGTGCCAGCGCGAGGCCAATCAGACCATCGAGGCCGAGCAGAATCAAGGTCATCATCAAGGTGTAGGAGCGGGCTTCCTGGCTGAAGCCGACCTGCAACGGTGCGAAGGCCATCAACAGGCCCGCGAGCACGGCGGCGGCGCGGCCGCCGATTTTCCATGCGATGGCAAAGACGAGCACGGCGTTGATGGCGCCGGCGATTGCCGGGATGGCCCGCAATGCGGCCGGACCAGCGCCGGCGCCGGAGGCGATCATTGCGTGTTCGAGCAGGAAGAAAGTGGGAATATGATGATGACGGAGGGAATTAGCGATGACGCCCGGCAGCGGGAGGGATGAGCGCTGGACCGTGAAAATCTCATCGAGCCAGAATGGTTTGGCGCCCAGATGATATAGCCGCGCGATCAGGCTGGCGATAAAGACGCCAAGGGCCGCCAGGCTGGCACCGACCGCGGTTTGACGGTGTGCGGCGGCGGCATGGTTGGTGGAAGACGGCGACCTGATCATTGCAACGGTTGCACCATAGGCTTGTAACGGAACGACGGCAGAGTGACCCGGCGCCCCGGATCCCTCAGGCCACGGCGTCGCTGTCGCCAAATTGGGCTTCGGGCATGGCAATCCAATGGCTGGTCAGCCAGTCATCGTCGATTGTCGCTTGCGTCGTGCCGACCGGGTCGACAGCCCCCCGCTGTGACGGAATGGCGGTGCGATGACCAACCGGGGTCAGCCCGATGGCGGCAACGGCGAGGTCGAGCAGGGAGCGATGGTGCATAGCATGAGGTTCCGCGATACCGATGCGATCGTTCAACAGTTGAATCATGGCGGAATGCGGGCGGCAAGGCGGAGACTGTGCGGCGCTTACCGCGCGATCAAAGCCAGGGTGCGGTATATTGCATGGACGAATTTACTGTAGGGCAGCACTATGAACAGCGCGAGGATGAACCCGAGGTGCAGGGCGAGCAGTGGGCCCATAGCCGCAGAGGCGCGAAATAGCAGTAGTGTGATGCCGGTTGCAGCGGCAAACCACAGCAGGGCCAGCAGGGCGAGGTCAGCACCAAGGAGGGCAGGTGCGGTTGCTGTGGGATCGGTAGTGAATTTAAGACCGATCAGGCCGGAGGTGCCGACCAGCAGCCCTGCTCCGCCGACGACGCCGAGAATGACCGGGGCGCTCAACCAGGGATATGGCGCGGGTAGGCCGAGCACGTAGGCTTCAAATGCGGCGACGCTGGTTGCAGCGAAACAGGCAGCGAAGCCATAGGCCATAGCATGGTGAAACCGGCGCCGGAGCGTAGAGAAGGCGCCATCACGATCATTGCAGCCATGGCCGCCACCACCGAGATTTTTCAGGGTCAGTGCGTCGTGCAGACCGCGCAGCACAGCGCGTCCGGTAACCGGGCGGTCCGGTCTGCTCTCCCGCCAGAACGCCATGCCTCCCATCGTCAGTGCCAGCATCGAGAACAACAGCGTGATTGCGGCGATGCCCGACATCGCGGCCCAGGGGATTACCCGGTAGAACGCATCGCGTCCGGTCCAGGCGCGTATCAGAATTCCAGGTGCGGTCAACGAATCCGTCAGGATTAGGACCAACGCGAGGCTAAGGCCGGTGGTAAGTGCGACGACCGTGCCGTTGCGCGCGAAGGCGGCAGCGAGCGGCCGGGGCCAGGCATAGGCCCGGTACGATTCGTCGCGCAGGATCGCGAAAGTCTGCGGCACGTTGACGCCGAACGGGTGCGGCGGCGCGTATTGGCACGCATAGTAGCAGGCTTTGCAGTTGTGACAGAGATTGGCCAGGCGATTGAGATCGGCATTGGCGAAGTCGCGATGGAGCGCCATAGCCGGGAACACGGCACAGAAGCCTTCGCAGTAGCGGCACGCGTTGCAGATTTCCATGACGCGGCGCGCCTCAGTCATGGTCGTCGACAGTGCGCTGTCAGTTTCTGGCATAACGTGCGGCCTCCTCGCCCGCGAGTCGGCCGAACACGGTGCCTATGGTCATGCCGAAGCCGGCAAGATAGCCCTGCCCCAGGATATTGCCGGCCATTATCTCACCGCTCGCCCATAGGTTCGCGGCGGGTCTGCCGTCCTGCATCAGGACCTGGGCGCGGTCGTTCACCTGCACGCCGAGATAGGTGAAGGTGATGCCCGGGCGCAGCGGATAGCCGATGAAGGGCGGCGTATCGATGGCGCGGGCCCAATGGGTCTTCGGCGGATCGAGCCCTTCGGTGCGGCAGAAATCAAGTTTGCTGCTGTCGAACACACCGGGCACCACGGCCGCGTTGTAGGTTTTGACGGTCGCTTCGAGTGCTGCCGGATTGAGGCCGAGCTGGCGTGCCAGTTCGGCGATGGTATCGGCGCGGATCGCGGGAAAGACGGAGGGCATGAACAGGGGTTCTGCCTTCGCATCGATAATAGAGTACGCGATCTGGCCCGGACGTTGCGCCACCAGGCGGCCCCAGATGGCGTAGCGCTTCGGCCAGACGTCTTCACCTTCGTCATAGAACCGTTGTGCGTCGCGATCGACCACGATGCTGAAGGGGACACAATCGAGCCTGGTGACGATGCCGCCGTCGTATTTCGGGGCGCGCGCATCGATGGCGACGGCGTGACACTGGGTGGCATCGCCCACGTGTTGCACGCCTTGCCCAAGCAGGTCACGCAGCACGGTGCCCTGTGCGTAGGGCGTGCCGCGTATGATGAAATTATCGGCCGCTTCGCCCCAGGATTCGCGCATCCAAGCGGCGTTAGCCTGAAAGCCGCCGCTGGCTACGACCACGGCGCGGGCGCGCAGGGTGAGTGGAAAGCCACGGCTGACTGCGGTAACCTCGCGCGCAAAACCATCATCGAGGGTGATACTGGTAACCTCGGTATCGTAGAGGATGGTGACGCCAAGGCGTTCGGCGGTGGCGAAATACGCGTTCACCAACGCCTTCCCCCCGCCGAGGAAGAACGCGTTGGTGCGGCCGAGGCTAAGGGTGCCGGTCAGGGAGGGCTGGAAATTGACCCCGCGCGCAGTCATCCAGGCGGGTGCGGCGGCAGAGGCGCGGATGGTCATGCGGGCGAGATGCTCGTCGGTGGCGCCGCCAGTCACGCGCAGCAGATCATCCCAGTATTCGTCTTCGCCATAGGTATCGACCAGCACGCCGTGCGGTGCATCATGCATGGCGCGTAGATTGCGGGTGTGGCGCGAATTGCCGCCGCGAAATGCCGGTGGCGCGTGTTCGAGCAGCACGACGCGGGCACCGGCTTCGCGGGCAGTAATGGCCGCGCACAGGGCCGCATTGCCCCCGCCCACGACCAACACATCCCACGTCTCGGTTTCGACTTCCGCGGCTAACATCCTACGTGGCGACGTGGTCATGGTTCAGCAGGCGGCAAGGTCTTGCGATCAATCAGACAGGTCGATCCCCTTCGTTTCGCGGGTGGAGAGGATCGCCACGATTGCCATCAGCGCATACGCCATCACGAGCAGGCCGATATAGATAAAGGCGTGCTTGATGCCGACGCTGTGGAGGATGAGGCCGGCCAGAATCGGGATCAGACCGCCGCCATAGACCTGCGAGATCTGATAGCCGGCGCTCGCACCCGAGGCGCGGTAGCGGGTTGGAAAATTTTCGGTGTAGAAGGCCGGGATCGCACCGTAGCCGAAGCCGAACACGAAGCCGAAGCCAATGATTTCGGCAATCGCGGCGAGGACGAGTTGATGCGTGTTGATCAGATAAAAATAGGGAATCGCGAAAATCAGGAATACGATGGCCGACGTGAGCAGGACAGTGCGGCGGCTGAGCCGATCGGCCAGGAAGGCGCCGATAATCATGAATATCAACATTGCGGCGGCAGCGATCAGCCCGATCGCTTCGGCTTGGCCGGCGGTGAAGCCAACCACTTTCATGTAGCTGGTGCCAAAGACAAAACACAGAAAGAATGCGCCGCTGAACATGGCATTGACGACCGACGTGCGCAGGATCCGCAGCGGCATTTCGCGCCAGACACGCGCGGCCGGATAATCGAGCACTTTACGCTCGCTGCGCAACGTTTCAAACAGATAGCTGTCCTCCGTGCGCAGGCGAATAACCAGGCCAACGATGGCGACAGCGAAGCCGATGAAAAAGAAGATGCGCCAGCCATAAGCGATAAAATCGGCCGCGGACATCAGAGATTTAACAAAAATTACCGACCCGAAGCCCAGCAGCAGGCCGATCGGGATCGCGAAGCCGACCCAGGCGCCCCAGAACGCGCGGTATTTGGAATTAGCCGCCTGCTCGATCACCCAGGTGGATGCGGTGCCGAACTCGGCGCCGAAACTGATGCCCTGGGCGAGACGAAACACGATCAGCAGAATGGGTGCGGCGACCCCGATAGTGGCGTAGGTTGGGGTCAGGCCGATCAGCAGGGTACTGACACCCATCAGCACGAGGGCGTAGACCAAGGCATTCTTGCGGCCGGCGCGATCGGCGATATTGCCGAAGATGTAGGCGCCGACAGGGCGGATCATGATACCGATGCCGTAGACGCCGATTGCGGCAGCAACGGCGGCGAGCGCGTGGAGCTTGAAGAAGATGCCGCCCCATACAGTTGCAGCGATGATTCCGGTGACCAGGAAATCGTACTGTTCGATCACCGAGCCGACGATGCTGGCGATCGCGACCTTCGTGATTTGTTTTGTTGTTGGAACGGGTCCGCTGGCGTTGATTGCTTGCACGTTCGTTGTCTCCCCTGGTCGGCGCTATAAGGATGGTGCCGCCGGCGCTATGGCAGATGAACGCCCCGACGGCAATCGCGACACGATCTTAGTTCGTTGTCAAAGCCTCCCCTTATCGATAACGGCTGCTTCAGTTGTATCACCCTCAGTTAGGTTTTATATCCCCGGACTCGAATGCTGTCGTGGTTTTTCCCGGATGGCAGGAGCCATAACAGTCCAGGGTTCGCGGGGCGCAGCGAAAGTCGGACGACGCGAATATCGCCGCGCGGCCTGGCAGACGTTCGGACTGCCTTTCAGCCTGGACCCCTTGGCATCAATGAGGCTCCACTGTTGCGTGCTCGGCGCAATCGATGCGCTGATGACCGATGGCGGAAAACTCAGCCGCAAGGCATGGTAGAGCGTGCGCGGGTCCTCCGCGCAGCGGTGCGTAGCAGTCTCGCGACCGCGTGATCTAGGCGAGCTGCGTCTGGCCCTGCTCGGCTGGCGCTGCAAGTGCTTCGGGGCGCCAGTCGCGGAAGAACGATCGCCCGATCGCGCCGGCCAGTTCGCTCAATTGGATCTGCACCATGTCCAAAAACCCGTGCAGATCGCCTTCCAGCACCTGATCCATCGGCCGCTCCAGAATGAACTCGCGCAGAAACTCCGCCTGCTCCACCGCATCACTGGTGTTGGGTACATGATGTACCCGGCGCAATTCATCCAGATGATACTCCGCACGCCGCACTGACAGAAACACCGAGCGCGGGAACGAGGGATCGCGCAGTAGAAATCCCGCCACGTCCTCCGCTGAAAATTCGGCCCGGGCGAGGCGCTTGAACGCGTGATAGCCCGCAGCGGCCCGCAGCACCGCGTTCCACATGGTCAATTCGGTCAGGCGCCGTGCCTCTCGGTCGCGTGGCACCAGCAGGCGGTATTTGATATCGAGCAGGCGGGTGGTCTGGTCGGCGCGTTCGATCAGCCGACCCAGTTGATAAAACTGCCAACCCTGATCGCGATACATCGTGCCTTCGGTAATGCCGGTATGGGTCTGCACTGACTCCTTGATTTTCGTGCACAGGCGCGACAGCCGGTCACCATCGAGATCGGCGGGCTTCACCCCCATCACGAAGCGATGGAACACATTGATCTGGCGCCACATCTCGGTGCTGATCAGCGGGCGGAGCGTCCGCGCGTTGGTCCGCGCGTTATCGAGGCAGAAGGGAATGCTGGTGGGATTGGTGCGGTCGAGCAGATAGAGTTGTTTGACTGCATCGGGATTGCTCGCAGCCTCGTAGCTGTCGAATTTATCCTGATCGGACATGATGGCGACGAGCGCTGTCCAGGACTCCGCCTCGCGCCCCGGGCTTTCGAAACTCTGCACCACATCGATCAACCGGGCCAGATTCTCAACCCGTTCGAGATAGCGGGCCATCCAGAACAAGCCTTCGGCGTCGCGCGCTAGCAAAACCGGTTCGACTCGCATCGTCACTGCCCCCCCGCCAACACCCAGGTATCTTTCGATCCGCCGCCCTGGGACGAATTGACGATCAGGGAGCCGCGCTTCATCGCCACCCGCGTCAACCCACCGGGTAAGACCCAGCTGTTGCGTCCGGTAATCACGAACGGCCGCAAATCGAGATGCCGCGGCCCAATCCCCTCTTCGGCCAGCGTCGGTGCGACGGAAAGTGCGATCATCGGCTGGCTGATCCACTGGTCCGGATCGGCGATCAGCGCTGCACGCGCAGCCTCGAGTTCCGCCTTGCTTGCGCGCGGACCAATCGTGATACCGTAGCCGCCCGATTCACCGACTGGTTTGATTACCAATTCATCCAGATGCGCGAGCGTATAGGCCAACCCTTCGGGCTCTCGGCAAATATTGGTCTGGACGTTCTGGATAATCGCCTCCTCGCCTAGATAATACTTTATAATCCGTGGCATATAGGCATAAACCGCCTTGTCGTCGGCGACCCCGGTACCGACCGCGTTGGCCAGCGCGACCGTCCCCGCCCGCCATGCGCGGATCAGACCAGGCACGCCGAGCATACTCTCCGGGCGAAACACCTCAGGGTCGAGGAAATCATCGTTCAGGCGCCGGTAAATAGTGTGGACCCGTCGTAGTCCAGACGTGGTGCGCATATAGACCCGGTCGTTCTCGACGGTCAGGTCTGACCCCTGAACCAGCGGCACGCCCATTTCGCGCGCGAGAAACACGTGTTCAAAATAGGCGGAATTATAAATGCCAGGCGACAGGAGAACGACTTGCGGATCTCCGACGTCCGCCGGTGCGATCTCGGTCATCGCGGCGCGCAGGCGGCGGCCATAGTCATCAACCGGGCGCAGTTTGACGCCTGACATTAAATCCGGAAAAGCGCGCAACATCAGATGCCGGTTTTCGATGACGTAAGACACGCCGGACGGGGTGCGGGCATTGTCCTCGAGGATACGGAAGTCGCCACTTTGGTCGCGGATGATATCGATCCCGCAAACATGCACATAGGTGCCGTGACTGACCGCAAAATCGCGCATCTCGGGGCGATAATTCGCATTGCCGAACACCAGATCCGCCGGAATCACGCCATCGCGGATGATCTTCGCCTCATGGTAAATGTCGTTGAGAAATGCGTTCAGCGCCGTGACCCGCTGGATCGCCCCGGTCTCAATCTGCTGCCATTCCGATGGTGTGATAATGCGGGGAATACAGTCGAACGGCAAAATCCGGTCGATCGCGGTTGCATCCGAATAGACTGTGAAGGTGATTCCAAGGTCGATCAGATCGGTTTCGGCAAGATCAGCGCGGGCGCGCAGCGCATCGACCCCGATCCGCCCCAACCGCTCGCGGACCAGCGCCGGCACACCGGCATCGTCGGCGCGCTGGCGGGTCAACTCGCAAAAATATTGTTCGGGAGCGTAACCTGCGAAGATCCCGGCGCGTTCATCGTCCATTATCCGCTCCTCTATGCCTGTCTCATGTTTGTCACGCCACCGCCGCGATGCAACAAGAAAATTGTCCCAAGCGATTAGACACCACGCCGCTCTCGCACGGAACGGGACTGTCTGATATGCCATAACGATGCTTGGAGGAGACGCCATCGGCGGCCTGATCGATGCAAAAGGCCAGATCCGGGCGCCATGGCGGCCGGTGATCAACGCTATGCGGGCGATTGGCCCGGACGAGTTCGCCGCGCGGGCCGCGGCACTCGACCGCCGCGCCCAATACGAATCGCCGAGCGGCATCGCGCGGTCTCTTCGGCTCGATCCGATCCCAATTCCGCTGATGGATTTCGAATTTGCGACCCTGGCCGAGGCGATCGTCGAGCGCGCTGAATTTCTGGCAGACGTTCTCGATGACGTTTACGGTGCCCAATCCTTGATCGCCGATGGGAGCCTACCCGGCGATCCGTTATTCGAGACACCGCAGTTCATTCGTCAACTCGCCCGTCAACCAGGGTTCACCGCACCCCGCCTCGCGTCATACGCCGTCGATCTGATCCGTTACCCCGACGGCGGTTTCCGCGTTCTGCGCGACCATACGGACCGCGCGCCAGGGCTCGGTCTGGCGCTCGCCATTCGCCGGTTCGTCGCCGACGTGATGCCCGAACTCTTTGGCGCCGTAACCCTGGCGAGCCAGCGCCCGGTGATTGAAACGCTGCAGGACATGCTGCACGTCATGGCGGCGGGCGGGCCGATCGGGCTGATCGCGGAAGCGGACGCAGACATGGCCGACACCCGTCTGCTCGCGCGCCAACTCGGCGGCACCGTCCTCCGCCCGGATGATTTATCGTGTTCGGGCGGGGCGGTACGATTGCGTACCCTGGCCGGTTCCACCCCGGTACATCTTCTGCTGCGCCAAGCCTCGAGTCTGTCAATCGATCCGTTGGAACAAGGTGGTCCACCGTCACATGGCGTTCCGGGACTATTCCGCGCATTGCGCAATAACGCGCTGACGATGCTCAACATTCCTGGCAGCGGAGTTCTGCAACTACCTGAATTTAAATCATGTTTCTCAAATTTATTTTATCGGCTACGTGGGCGCCCACTCCAACTGGGGGATCATGAGGGCGCGAGCCTGGGCACCATCGATGCCGACCAGGCACCGATTGCGATCCGTTTGACGCAGGACGGCGCCGCTGCGCGATTCGAGTTCGCAGCCATCACGGTCCGCCTGTATGCCTTACGGATCGACGGGTTCTGGCTAGTGTTGCCCGGCGGATTGGGCCATGCAACCCGCACCGATGGCAGCGTTCTGATCAAAGATCTTTGGGTGATTGATTCCGGCGACCGCGATGCCGAAGAACCAGATCGGGCATCCCGTGGCCCTGCCCACCGCAACGCACCACGGACCACGCGCAAGGCTGCAATGGATCTGCCGAGCCGCCTCGCCGATGACCTGCTCTGGCTTGGCCGCATGGTCGAACGCCTCGATGGCGCAGCACGGCTTCTTGCCATCGCCCTGCCGCGGTTCGTCGATGCCAGCAACCTCCCGCATGAAGCGGCGCAGCGCGAAAGCCTGGCCGCCTGCCTGGTCAGCGCCAAACTGATACCCGATGAGATTATCGGACCATTCCTATCCGCGCGCCGGTTGCACGAAAGCCTCGGGCGCACCAAACCGCTTACCCGGCTGCTGACTGATATACGCCGCCTGCTGGACCAGTGCGGCGAACGCTTCAGCATATCGATGCGGCGGATCATCGAAGGTGCGCTCGATCAAATTCCGCTAGCCCTGAGCGATGATTGCCGCACATTCACCGCCTGCATGCAATTTGTCGCGACATTCAACGGCGTAATTGCCGAGGACGCATCACGCAGCGGTGGGTTCGTATTTCTCGAGATTGGCCGGCGCTTGGAGCGTGCGGAAGCCCTGGCCGAGACACTGACCGTCCTGCTGGCAGGGTCGCTCGCGCGGCTCGATCCCAGCCTGGCACTGGCAATCGAACTTGCCGATGCGCAGCTGACTTACGAATTCGTCAATGCCGGCCCGCTCCTGCCGGAAACCGCGATCGGTCTGCTGATCGGTGCGGCAGATTACCCGCGTAGCTTGGCATTTCAAACAGAAGCGCTGGGTCTCGCCCTGCGCCGCATCGGCGCTTTTGAGAGAGCGGTGGCAGCCGATCGGATTACGGTTGATCTCCGCCGTCTCTCCGGCGCGGTCGCAGCCAGAGATGCGGTCGATCTGACGGAAACGCTCAAACAGTGCATCAGCAGTCTCGATATGCTTGCAGACGACCTCGCAACCGAATATTTCGCACCGATTCCACCCTCCAGGCAGGTGGAAGACGTTCAACAGGCCACTTTGCCGAAGATCTGATAAGCAGTGCAGATCCTGCGCCAATCCGCTAGCGGCCGGGTGTACGCTTTCTCCTCAGTAATGCAATCGCGGCGAGGGCCCCGAGCAGCAAAGCGGCACTCGCCGGTTCAGGGACTGGAACGGGGCTGCTGGTGGGGGCAATCGGCCCCGTTGGCAAGGGGGGCGACACTGAGCTGGGCGTCAGAAAGTTGGCAGGTGTTAAGTTTCCTTGAGGCGCGTACACGTCGCCGCCGGGCGCGTTGGCAAGAGGTATTGCAGCCAAAGCTGCGTTACCGGCCGCATTCATTACTTTCCCATACGTCGCGGGCGTCATCGGCAACGTTGGAGCAACCCAAACCTGGTGGCATCCGCATGGTAGTTGCGGCTTGGGCGGCGGCGATGAAAACATTACGGCGAGGGCCGCGGCCGCGCCCACGGTGGTGACCGCAGCTGGGATACCAACCGCTGCAGGGTGTGCGATGGCGGCGGCTCGGCAAGCCTGGAGACAACGGATGACCCACATGAAAATGATCTTATCGAAATGTTGAAGCTCAAACAGTGTTAGTAAAAATCATTCGCGACCGCAACAGTGAACATGGTCAGATCGCGATAAATTCGAAAGATCTGAGCTGGCAACTACACCGTGAAATTGCAAATCAGCAAAACACCCAAAGCATCGAACAGTAGACGATAAAAAATAGGAAAAATCCAAATGTTAAGACTGCAGTGCCATGATGTTAGGTCAGTCATCGATCGTTGCACCGGTCCTAACGCCAACGGGCGATATGACTCACGGTCATCTTGTTGAAACGGAAACGGCCCCGGGCCGCATTGAACCGAAACCAGCCGTAGCCGACCAACCCGAGTATCATCAGGATCGGCACAGTGAACAGAGCGACCCAAAACGCCAACGCGGCAAACCCGAGCGCGATCGTGAACAGTAACACCCGCAGCACGATGGTCCCCAACGCTGGAGCCGTAATCGGTTCCTGCGCAAACTGCCCTGACGGAGTCATATCGATGATTGGACCCTCGGGATCTTTCATAATGCGCATTTGGTCGCATCACACCGATCGAGCAAGACGATTTGTCTGTGCGAAAATGAAGACTTGGCAATCGAAACTTCATCGCTCTGCATCGTCTCATATTCCAGCGGCCCTGCTTGCGTCCCCCCCCCCCTTTGGATATACCCGCGCGGCGATGCACGACGTTCGGTGCATCGCTCGCGGCGCTGTCATAGCTCAGGGGTAGAGCACCTCATTGGTAATGAGGAGGTCGAGGGTTCAATTCCCTCTGACAGCACCAGCACCTCATCCAATATCAGATAAGGTTGCCCACCCAGGCGAACGCGGTTATGGCCTTGCGGCTTGGTTCGACACCATCATTGAGGAATGGCAACTTTGGTCACTTTGCGTCGCGCAGCCCCCCTTGCCCTTGGTTTGCTGCTCACCGGTTGCGGCGTCACACAGGGTGTGTTCGGCAGCGATCAACCAAAGCTCGGCGAACCCGCGCCTGTAAAGCCGGTCGTCGGTTTTGCTGTCGCACCGGTGCCCCAGGCGGCACTTGCGGCGCGCCAGATCCTTAACGCAGGCGGCAACGCCGCCGATGCCGCGACCGCCGCCGGTTTCGCGCTGGCAGTCGCCCTGCCGTCACGCGCGGGGCTTGGCGGCGGTGCGGCCTGCCTGATCGATCTGCCCACATCGGACGGGGGCAACGCCAAGCCGACTGCCCTGCTTTTTCCGCCAGAGGCCGCACCGGAATCCAGCGGTGGGGCCAGCCGCCCGGCTGCGGTGCCGCAGATGGCGCGGGGGCTGATTGCCCTGCAAGCCCGATTCGGTCGCTTGCCACTCGCGACTGATCTGGCCCCCGCCGAGGCGATGGCGGGCGGCGGTGTCGCCGTCTCGCGCGCGTTTGGCGCCGATCTGGCGGTGGTTGGCGACGCTCTGCTGGCCGACCCTGCCGCGCGCGCGATCTTTGCATCGCCCAGCGGCCAGTTACTGCAGCCGGGCATGATCATGCGCCAGCCCGATCTGGCGGCCACGCTCACCCAGTTACAGTCGAGCGGCGCGCTTGGCCTGACCCAGGGAGCACTCGCAACCGCCTTTGTGGCCGCCGCCAATCAGGCAGGGGCAGGACTGACCATGCAAGACCTGCGCGCCGTCAAACCCGCCTATGCGGCCCCAATCACCATCAGCCGGTTTGGCTATCGTCTCGCGTTTACGCCCAATGCGGGCGGTATCGGCGCGGCTGCCGGGATTGAAGCGCTGGCGCAGAACCCGCAGGCGATCGAGCTTGCGGGGCAGCGCGCGCTCGCCGCCGCCCAAGCCGCGCGGCACGGCGCGGCGCTGACCACCCTGCCGGCTTCGGCCAGCTTCGCCACGCTCGATGATCGGGGTGGCGCGGTCGGCTGCGCCACCACCATGAACAATCTGTTCGGTACCGGCCGCGTCGCGCCCGGCACGGGGATTCTGTTGGCCGCGACACCGGCTCACATCACGCCGCCGCTGCTCGCCGTGGGACTTGCCACGCGCGGTAGTAACTTCCGCGCCATCGCGACCGGTTCGGGCCAACAGGGTGCTGCAATGGCCGTCGCCACCGGGCTCGCCAACGCTGTACGCAGCGCGGCGCCGATGCCCCAGCCCGTTCCGGCGCCCGGCCGGGCCAATGTGATCGCCTGCGCTGGGCTGCTGCCTGGCGCGCCGAAGACCTGTGCCGCCGCCGCCGATCCACGCGCCTTCGGCCTCGCCGTCGGGTCGAAATAATCGGCCGATGGCGCTGAAAACTGGCTCCGGCGCCTCGGTGCCGCCGTTTCTGGTGATGGACGTGATCGCCGCGGCCAACGCCCTCGCCACCACGCCGGCGGCCGCCGATCGACGCGTCATCCGCATGGAAGTCGGCCAACCCGGCGAAGGCGCGCCTGCCGGCGTGCGCGCCGCGGTCGCCGCGGCCATGCAGACCACTGAACCGCTGGGCTATACCGAAGCGCTGGGTCGCGCAGACCTGCGCGCTCGGATCGCGGCGCATTACATCGACTGGTACGATCTCACGCTCCCTGCCGGGCGCATCGCTGTCACCTCCGGCGCCTCGGCGGGATTTCCGCTTGCGTTTCTTGCCGCGTTCGAAGCGGGCGACCGCATCGCCCTCGCGACGCCGTGCTACCCGCCCTATCTGAACATCATGACGGCACTCGGCATCCAGCCCGTGCTGCTGCCCGCCACCGCCGAAACCGGGTTTCAACCCACCGTCACGATGCTCGAAACGATGGATCCACCACCCGACGGGCTGCTGATCGCCTCGCCCGCCAACCCGACCGGGTCGATGCTGTCACCCGACAATCTCGCATCCCTCGCACGCTACTGCCACACCAACGGCATCCGCCTGATCAGTGACGAAATCTACCACGGCCTCACCTATGGCAAAGCTGCCGTCACCGCGGCATCGTTCAGCCCGTCCGCCATCATCATCAATTCCTTTTCCAAATATTTCTCGATGACCGGTTGGCGAGTCGGCTGGATGGTTGTGCCCGATGATCTGATCCGTCCGGTCGAGTGCCTGGCTCAGAACTTCTTTATCTGCGCGCCGCATATTTCACAGACCGCCGCCTTCGCCGCCTTTGACTGCCACGCCGAGCTGCAATCGCGCCACGCCGGCTATGCACGCTCACGCGCCTTATTGCTCGACGCCTTGCCGCGCGCCGGGTTCGATCGCCTCTCACCCGCGGATGGTGCGTTCTACCTCTACGCCGATATCAGCAGCAGCCTTCAGGACAGCAGCGATTTCTGCCGGTCACTGCTGCATGATCAGCACATCGCCACAACGCCGGGTCACGATTTCGATCCTGCGCGCGGGGGTAATTTCGTGCGGTTCTCCTATTGTGCGGCTGAAGCCGATATTGTCGAGGCTGTGCGTCGGCTGACCAGGCAATAGCGCACAAAGGTTGAGCAAGACCGTCTTTTTTTGCAAAAAAAGAAGCAAGAAACTCTTGGTTGTTTCAGGGCTTCATTAGCTTCGGAACCTCACCATTCGACCGTTCGGGTTGCCGATCAGCTGATCGTCCTGCATCACCACCACACCGCCGATCACCGTCATCATCGGCCAGCCAGTGACCCGCTCGCCGGCGAACGGCGACCAGCCGCAGGGGCTCGCGAGCCAATCCGTCTCGATCACGCGGCTCTGCTTCAGATCGACCAGCGTGAAATCTGCATCGTATCCGGCCGCGATCCGCCCCTTGCCGACCGCCCCGTAAATCCGCGCCGGTGCCGCCGCCATCAGATCGACCAGCCGCGCCAGCGACAACCGGCCCCGATGCACCTGATCCAGCATCACCGGCACCATCGTCTGCACGCCGGTCAGCCCCGCCGCGGTATCGGGCCATGGCCGCGCCTTTGCCGCGGCCGGATGGGGCGCATGATCCGAGCCGATCGTGTCGACCAGCCCATCCGCCACCGCCCGCCACGCCGCCTCGACATGGTGTCGATCGCGGATCGGCGGGTTCATCACCGCGTAGGCGCCCAGCCGCTCGTAAGCCTCGGGCGCCGATTGCGTGAGGTGATTGACCAGCACCTCGACGCTCGCGACATCGCGAAAGTCGCGCAGATAGGCAAATTCCTCTGCGGTCGATACATGCAGGATATGCGCGGGCCGGCCGGTGCGGCGCGCCAGCGCCATGATCCGCCTGGTGCCCAGCGCCGCACATTCCGGATCGCGCCACACCGCATGATTGGCGTAATCATCACCCACTGCAAACGCGCCCCGCCGCTCCTGCAGGCGGAACTCGTCCTCGGAATGAAACGCAATTCGCCGCCGGCCCGCCCGCATCACGCGCTCGATCGAGGCATCGTCCTCCACCAGCAGAGTACCGGTCGAAGACCCGGCGAACACCTTGATGGCGCAGACCCCCGGCTCCGCCTCCAGCGCCCCAAGCTGATCGACATTCTCCTTGGTCGCACCGACATAAAACCCGACATCGCACCACGCGCGGCCCGCCACGGAGGCCCGTTTGGTGGCAAGGCTCGCGGTGTCGATTGCAGGGGTCGCGGTATTCGGCATATCGAAAATCGCGGTGATGCCGCCGAGCACGGCGCCGCGCGTGCCGGTTTCCAACGTTTCCACGCTGGGCAATTCAGCCACGCCGGAATCGCGAAAGTGCACATGCGGGTCGATCAGCCCGGGCAGCACATGCAGGCCGCGCGCATCAATGATCCGCGCCGCATCGCCGGTCGCGGCCAGGGTCACGATGCGACCCGCGCGCACGCCGATCCGCGCCTCCGCCTCGCCCCACGGCAGCATCGCAATGCCGCCTTCGATGATCAGATCAAAAGCCTCGCCCATCATCAACGCTCCGCCAACACATCAAACACATCGCCATCGCACGGCAGGCCGAGACCGTGCCGGCGATACCATAACGCGAGGAACAGCAGCCGCCAGCAGGCGACTCCGGCCCGTGGATCGGCCGCGCGCCCGAACAGATCGATGACACGGCCCGGTTGCGTCAATTGCCCGACCATCGGTGATCGTGCCACCAGCGCGCCAAGCCGCGTCCCTTGTCCCGCGATCCATCCCGCCACCGGTACATCGAACCCCTGTTTGCGCGCGAACGGCCGCGCTTGCGGCAAATGCCGCTCCAGCCAGCGGCGCAGCAGGAACTTTCCAAAACCGCGCCGCGCGCGCAAACGATCCGGCAGGGCAAAAGCAAAGCGCGCCACCTCGCGGTCGAGAAATGGCGTCCGCCCCTCGACGCCATGCGCCATCAGGCAGCGATCGAGCTTGATCAACAGATCATTCGGCAGCCATTCTGCAATATCCTCGCGCTGCGCGCGCGCCAGAGCGCTGCCGGTGGCCCGATCATGCGCCTGATCGATGCCGCAGCGCCACGCCGTGCCGGCATCGCGCAGCACATCGAGCCCATCGAACGCGCCGTGCCGGCGCATCCGGCGCGCGAAGGGCCAGCCGCGGGCCGCGGCGCGATACCGGCCATAACCCGCAAAAATTTCATCACCGCCCTCACCCGACAGCACCACCTTGACCGAACCGCGCGCGTGGCGCGCCAGAAACCAGGTCGGGATGATCGCATAATCCGCGACCGGATCATCCAGCGCACCGACGATCTGCGGCAGATGCCGCCACATCATCGCCTCGGTAATCTCGATCCGCTCATGCCGCGCGCCAACCGCCGCCGCGCTGGCCCCGGCGGCATCCCGCTCATCGGCGACGCTGCGGTGATCGAACCCGGCGGTGAACGCCTGCACCCGCCCGGTGTCGAGCCGCGCCATCAGCGCCAGAATGGCGGCGCTGTCGATCCCGCCGGACAGAAACAACCCGTAAGGCACGTCGCTGCGTTGATGTAATTCGACGGTTTCCGCCATGACGCGATCGAGCGCTGCAAGCGCCGAATCCTCGCCCTGCGGTGCGGTGCCGGGTTCGATCGGGTCGTGGTCGGCGCGCGCGACTACGGCGCCATCGCGCAGCGTCAGCATTGCACCGGGGGTGACGCGTTCGACGCCGGTGAACGCGGTGGCGGCGCCGGCGGTAAATTGAAGCTGCAGCAGTTCATGCAGTTTGGCGGCATCGACCGATCGCGCCGCGAGCCCGGCCGCGATGAGCGCCTGCGGTTCGGAGGCAAACGCCAGGCCCATAGGGCCGGCTGCGATGTAGAGCGGCTTGATGCCGAACGGATCGCGCAGCAGCTTCACCACGCGGTCCTCGGCATCATCGATGGCGATCGCGTACATGCCGCGCAGTCGCCCCATGAAATCGGCCGCGGCGCGGGCAAGGTAGAGCGGCGGCTCGCAATCGCTGCCGGTTCGAAACGCGCAACCCGCGAGGTCCCGGCGTAGTTCTGGGTTGTTATAGATCTCGCCATTGCCGATCAGCGCCGCGCCAGCGCCGAACAAAGGTTGATCGCCGGTCGCCAGATCAATGATCGCCAGGCGTGTCTGCACCAGAGCCGCGCGCGCGCTGACATGCTGGCCCGAACCATCCGGCCCGCGATGCGCCAAGGCCGCCGCGAGCGCGGCCAGCCGATCCGGCGCGAGCCGGGCCCCCGCCTTGAGCGCGATGCCGGCGATGCCGCACATCAGCGTGCCACCCGCGCCAGATAGTCGCGCCAGGAAGCGACCACCACGGCCTCGGCGAACTCGCCCTCAAAGCGCGCGCGACCCGCCGCCGCCATCGCCTGACCGCCATCCGCCAGCGTGCGCGTGATCGCGCCACTTAACGCTGCCGGATCATCGATCGGCACCAGCACGCCATCAATGCCATCGGTGATCAGCTCGCGCGGTCCTTCCGCCGCCGCCGCGACCACCGGCACGCCGGCGGAAAACGCCTCCAGCACCATATTGCCGAGCGGTTCATGGCGCGAGGATGACACGAACAGTTGCGCGCTGCGCAGTAACGGCCCGACATCGGTGCGCCATCCCAAAAGGTGCACACGCGCGCCCAAGCCGGCCGATGCGATCAGTGCTTCCAGCGCCGGGCGTTCGGGACCTTCACCGGCGATTACCAGATGCGCAGCCGGGATCGTCGCGATCGCCCGGATCAGGATATCGAACGCTTTGACTGCGTGGAGCCTGCCTAGTCCCAGCACCAGCGGCGCATCATCCGGCACGCCCAGCGCAGCACGCGACGCCGGTGCGATGGTCGCGAAATCCTCAACGAAATTCGGCAGATAAGCGACGCGATCAGCCGGCCAGCCCTGCGCCGCGATCCAGCGCACGATGTCGCGCGTATTGCCGACCAGATGATCGCAGCGGCGAAAATATTTCAGCGGATAATACCCGCCCAGACGACCGACCAGCGTCCAGTTACCGCGCGGCGCATGAAACGCCGCCCGGCTCATCCACGCCACAGCGACCTCGGCACCGAAGGCACGCAGGGCCCTGGCGGCCCGCGGCCGGGTCAGCAGATCGAGCGGTCCCCCGTAGCGCAGTCCCACGGGTTCGAGCCCTGCAGCCCGCAAGCGCGCGACCCTTGCCGGGTCCGGCCGGATCACCGGCAAAACCGCCTCGCCGGCCTGCTGCAGGCCGCACGTCAGGCGCTCGAAGAACAACTCCGCACCTCCCTGCGCCGCGCCGGCCATCAATTGACCGATCCTCACGCGGGCACCGGTTCGCCCATCAGCGCGACCACCGCCGCGCGCACGGCATCGACTGTCAGCAACTCCATCGCCGCCTCCCCCTCGATGCCCGGCGCGGCAACGAATGCGGCCCGTACCCCTGCCGGCGCGTATTCCGACGCGCGGGACCGGCCGAACAACCCGAGCGTCGGCACACGCGCTGCGGCAGCCAGATGCATCAGGCCCGAATCATTGCCGATGAACAGCGCGCAGCGTGCGAGGCACGCCGCCGCTTCGGCCACCGAGACCGCACCGACCAGATCGATCGCGCCCGGCAATCCGGCCAGGACCGGTGCCGCCGCCGCACGCTCGGTTGGCCCCGGGCCGCCGAACACCGCGATCCGCGCGAAATCGAGCCTGCCTGCGAGTGCGATGAAGCGTTCGGCGGGCCAGATCTTGCCTGCCCAATTCGCCGTCGGCCCCAGGGCCAGCACAGGCCCGCCCGGCGGGACGAGACGGTCCGCGCGCGCGTGATCCGCCGGCGCCGTCCACACCACCGGCAGCGGCGGCGGTTCGAACCCGCAGGCACTACCGATCTGGGCGTAGCGCCGGCCGGGCCGGCGGCCGCCGCGCACGATCACACGCTGCCCTGCCCATAACCCGTAGGCCAGTGCCGAGCCCCGGAAATCAACCACCATGTGCCAGCGGTCCCGGACGGCTCGCGACCAAAGCGACAGCCAATGCCCGTCGAGGCGCTGTTTCTCGAACACGATCAACCGTTCCAGCCCGGGCAACCGCGCGAAAACCCCCGCCGCTGCCGCGCCGCACGCGATTGTCAGCCGTGCCGCCGGATGCGCGAGGCGAATCCGCTCGATCGCACCCGAGGAAATCACGGCATCACCCAGCCGCGACGATGTGATGAACAAAATCCGCATGCCGGGCTGCTCTAGCACGGCTTGTCGCATCCCGGCCAAGGGGCCACATCTGCTGCATGACAATCGTTGCATATCTGCCCGACCGCGGCGTGATCGAGCTCAGCGGCCCGGATCGGGTTATGTTTCTCCAGGGTTTGGTAACAAACGACGTGTCGAAGGCGCAGCCCGGCACCTGTGTCTGGGCGGCATTGCTGACCCCGCAAGGCCGTTATCGGGCCGAGTTTTTCGTCTTCGCCACCGGTTCGAGCTTGCTGCTCGATGCGCCGCGCGAAGCCATCGCCGACATCATCACCCGCCTGTCGCGCTTCAAACTGCGCAGCAAGGTGGTCCTGACCGATCGCTCGGCAGATTACGCGGTCCATGCCGCATGGAACGGACCGCCACCACAAAGCGCGGGAATTACCGCACCAGATCCACGGCTTGCCGAAGCGGGACACCGGATCTTGGCGCCGGCGCCAAGGGAGGATACCGCCGAACCCTCGGCCTATCGGGCGCATCGCCTCGCTCTCGGCCTGCCGGACCACAGCGATCTCGAACCCGACAAGACCCTGCCGATGGAAGCCGGCTTCGGTGAATTGCATGGCATCGACTGGCAGAAGGGCTGCTACATGGGCCAGGAACTCACCGCCCGCACGCGCTATCGCGGCCTGGTGAAACGACGGCTCATCCCGATCACGGCAAGCTTCGACCTGCCGGCATCCGGCAGCATTACCAGCGGCGAGCGCAATGTGGGCGATCTGTGCATCGCGCAGGGAAAGCAAGGGCTGGCGATGCTGCGCCTCGATGCGCTGGACCAGCCTTTGCAGATCGGTGACCTTACGGTAACGCCCAGGATACCGCATTGGTTATCCCTGCCCGCCCCCTCCGAAAAGGTCCAAGCATGATCATCGTCCATCATCTCGAAGCGTCGCGCTCGCAGCGGATTCTCTGGCTGCTCGAAGAACTCGGCCTCGAATACGAGGTGAAACTCTACAAGCGGAACCCGAAGACCATGCTGGCGCCGCCCAGCCTGAAATCGGTGCATCCGCTCGGCAAATCGCCGGTAATCACCGATGGCGATACCATTGTGGCGGAAACCGGCGCGATCATCGAATACATCATCGACAAATACGGTGAGGGCCGGCTGATCCCGCCCGCCGGATCGGACGATCGCCGCCGCTACACCTACTGGCTCCACTATGCCGAAGGCTCGGCGATGCCGTTTCTGGTGATGAAACTGATCTTCACCGAAATGCCGAACCAGGCGCCGTTCATCGCCAAGCCGCTGCTCCGCATGATCGGCAACAAGGTCGGCGAGAGTTATCTCGACCCCAATATCGCCACGCACATCCGCTTCTGGGAGGACAGCCTGGCCAATTCCACCTGGTTTGCCGGGCCGGAACTGACTGGTGCCGATATCATGATGAGCTTTCCGGCTGAGGCGGCCAATGCGCGCGGCGCGCTGCGCGGCAATTTCCCGCGCATCAATGCGTTTCTTGCCGCGGCCCACGCCCGCCCGGCGTACCAGCGCGCGCTGGCGCAGGGTGGCCCTTACCCGTACGCGTAAGTCCCGCAGACACCGCGGCCCCGCCGACGATCAGGGCGGCCGCCGCGATGATTGCCCTGCTCATCGGCGCGCGACCGAGCGTGATCAGCAAACCGGTCGACAGTAGCGGCGCCGCGTAGGACAGGGTGCCAAGCAGGGCCAGATCGCCGTGTTTGGTTGCAAAATCCCACAGGAAGAATGCCAGCCCGACCGGCCCCAATCCTAACGCCAGCAGGGCCAGCGCCTGCCCGGAATCGGGGATCACGGTCGGTTCGGTCGCGCCATGCGCGACCAGCGCGAGTGCCGCGACCACACCGCAAACCCCCGCGATCAGATCGCTCGGCACCGCGCTGATCCGCCGATTCGCGACCGAATACACCGCCCAGACGAAAGCAGCGGCCAGGGCGCAGCCATAGCCAAGGGCGGAACCATGACCGTTCAGGCCCTGCCCTCCGAGCAGGATCACCACGGTCCCGGCCAGTCCCATCAGGGCACCGAGCACATGGCGCGCCCGCAGCACGCCACCGGGCAGCATGGCTGCGAACAACACGATCAGCAGCGGCCATAAATAAGCGATCAACCCGGCCTGCGCCGGCGGCGCATGATCGAGTGCGCTGAAATATAGTGCATGATAGGCGAACAGACCCGCCACGCCGATCACCCACGCCAGGGGCGTCTGCCGCAGCCGCCGCAGCTTGCCGCGCAGCGCCAGCCCCGCGATACCGGCCAGAAACGCCACGAAAAAACTGAGCGCGAGGGTCTCGAAAGGCGGAATGCCCCGCGTCGCCGCGGTCAATGCCGCGAGTGTCGACCACAGGAGGATGGCGCCACCGCCGCTCGCGGTTGCGCGTCGTTTCAAGCGCAGAGCGCCGCCTTCGCCGCGCGATACTCCGCGACCAGCCGGGCCACCAGAGTCGCCGCCGGCACCACCGCATTGACCGCGCCGATCCCCTGGCCGGAACCCCAGATGTCCTTCCATGCCTTGGCCTTCGCGCCCTCATGGAAATTCATCGCCGAAGCATCGCTCTCCGGCAAATGATCCGGGTCGAGCCCGGCCGCGATGATGCTTGGTCTCAGATAATTGCCGTGTACGCCGGTGAACAGGTTGGTATAGACGATGTCATCCGCCCCGCTCTCGACAATTGATTGCTTATAAGCCGCCGATGCGTTGGCTTCCTCGGTCGCGATGAACGCGGACCCGATGTAGCCGAAATCCGCCCCCATGGCCTCGGCGGCCAGCACCGCACGCCCGGTCGCGATCGCTCCGGACAGCGCCAGCGGACCATCGAACCAGGCGCGGATCTCCTGCACCAGCGCGAACGGCGAAATCACCCCGGCATGGCCGCCCGCACCCGCCGCCACCGCGATCAGCCCATCCGCCCCCTTCTCGACCGCCTTGTGGGCGAACCGGTTGTTGATGATATCGTGCAGCACCACACCGCCATAGGAATGCACCGCCGCATTCACCTCAGGCCGTGCGCCGAGCGAGGTGATCACCAACGGCACCCGATATTTAACGCAAAGTTCAAGATCGTGTTCCAGCCGCGCGTTCGACCGGTGCACGATCTGGTTGACCGCAAAGGGTGCCGCCGGGCGCTCGGGGTGCGCCGCATCCCAGGCGGCCAGCGCCTCGGTGATTTCGGCCAACCACGTATCGAGCATGGTCTCCGGCCGGGCGTTCAGCGCGGGAAACGAGCCGATAATGCCGGCGCAACATTGCGCAATCACCAGTTTCGGATTGGAGAGAATGAACAACGGCGAGCCGATCACCGGGACCGCCATGTTCTTGCGTAGCCGTGCGGCCATCGACCCTGTTTTATGATTCATGCCGCTTTTGTGCCGATCGTTGCCCTATGCGTCAATCGGTCGCGCGCACCCTACGCCTGAGGGCTCAACTTGTCCCCAGCGCGACACCGACGCCGAACACGATCGCCCCGCCCAGGGCAACCTGCAACGCCGCCTGCAACGGGGGCGCCTCCATATAGCGCGCCCGGATCCAGGAAATCACGCCCAGTTCCACCACCACGACCCCGAACGCGACCGCCATCGCGGTCCAGAAATTCGGGATCAGGAATGGCAGGGTATGGCCCAGACCCCCAACCGTGGTCATGCCGCCGGTAATCGCGCCCCGCAAAATGGGCGAACCGCGGCCGGTCAGACTGCCGTCGTCGGAGAGGGCTTCGGCAAACGCCATCGATATTCCAGCCCCCAACGAGGCGGCAATGCCGACGATGAACGCCTCATGCGGCTTATGGGTCGCGAACGCGGCGGCAAACACCGGGGCCAGCGTCGAGACCGAGCCATCCATCAACCCGGCCAGCCCTGGCTGCACGTAGCGCAGCACGAAATTCCGCTCGGCGGATTTATCCTCGGTCTGGCGCACCGGTTCGGGCACGTTCGCCTCGGTCAATTTATCCGCGATATGCTCATGGTTTTGCTCCGCTTCGGCGAGGTCACCAAGGAGCTTCCGGATCGTCACGTCCGACGTGCGGCTCGCGGCTAAGCGATAGAAATTCGCCGTTTCCGATTCCATGCTCTCCGCGAGCTTGCGCACGTCCCTGATACTCGGCTTCGGCAGTTGCCAGACGGTCTTGCGATGCAGAAATCCCTTTACGTCCTGACGGCGGATCAGCGGAATATGATCGCCGAACTTCTCCTGATACAGATCGATCAGCCGGCGTCGATGGTCGCTCTCTTCAGCCGCCATCTCGAAAAACACCTTGGCCGAGGCAGGAAAATCCGCGTGCAGACCCTCCGCGATATCAGCGTAGATCCGCCCATCCTCCTCCTCGGCCCCGATCGCAAGGGCGAGGATTTCACGTTCCGACAGTTCCGAAAAATTGCGCATGACTGCAAGATGGCGCGCGGGTTTCGATCGGTCAAGGATTTGGTTTTACTTGATATTTATTCGCAATTGCAGTTGCGAACCGCTCGCAGGAGCTGCATCGTTCAGACAACGTTGTAAGCCCTCAATCATGCCCCGCGGCCGTCAGTAATGCCGGTGCCGCCCTTGCACCCCACGCCAAACACGGCATGATCCGGGCATGAGTGCATCCGTAATCTCGCTCCGCCCGGACATTGATCCGACCCTGTGCGCCTGCGGCTCAGGGCTGCGGGCGCTGCGGTGTTGTAGGCTCGAGGCCGCCGCCCTGCCCGACCCGGTCAACCACGCGGTGTTCGATACCCTGATCGAACAGGCCCGAACCGCCCGCGCCGCCAACCGCAATCGCGAGGCCGAGCGCCACGTGCTGCAAATCCTCGATCTCGCGCCTCATCACCGCGAAGCGCTGCGCCTGCTGTTCGAACTGCGCCGCGCGGAGGGCCGCATCACAGCCGCCGAGGCGCTGATCGCGCGCATCGCCTCGATCCCGCCGGATGTCGCGGCCGCCCATGTCCAGCACGCGCAGATCCTGATCAATCAGAACCGCCACGCGGAAGCCGAAATTCCAGCGCGCCGCGCCGTCGCGCTGTTGCCGCGTGATGCCACCATTCACCACATCCTCGGTATCATCTTCACCGAAACCAACCGCCTCGCCGCCGGCGAACGCCATTACCGCCTCGCGCTGGGCTACGCCGAACGGCGCGATGCCGCCCTGCTCGGCAACCTCGCCTGGAACCTCCGCCAGCAGGGGCGGCTCGACGAGGCCGCCGCCACCTACGATGCAACGCTCGAAATCAAGCGCGACAATCCGCGCGCTCTTGCCGGCTACGCCCAGGTCGAGGCCGGCCGCTTCCGGCTCGATCAGGCCGAGGCCCTGCTCGCCGAAGCCACCACGCTGGCCCCGGCCGATCGCATGATCGGGGTGCTGAGCGCCCTGATCCGCCTGCACCGCGACGATCCGGCTGCCGCACTCGCTAAAATCGACGCCACCGCCGCTGCCATTGCGCCGCAATCCCTGGTCGCCACCGAATTTGCCGCCAAGGGCATGGCGCTCGAACGGCTCGGCCGGTTCGAGGAGGCATGGAACGCGTTTCAAGCGGGCCGCGCCTTTCAGCGCGATCGCGCCAACCGCCGGTTCGACCCGGCCCCGATCGCGGCACGACTCGCAACCATCCGATCAACCTATCTGGCCGATCGTCTGTCCGGCCTGCCCCGCCCCGGCCCGATCGCCGGCGGTGCGACACCGGTCTTTCTGCTGGGCACGCCGCGGTCCGGCACCAGCCTGCTCGAGCAATTGCTCAGTCAATGCCCCGGCATCGATCCGGCCGATACGCGCGCGCCGCTGCCCGATCTCGCGCACCTGCTGCCCGCCCTTGCCAACGGACTCGGCGGCATCGCCGAACCTTTTCCGGATGCCCTGATCGCCACCACCGCCGGCGATCAGCGCGACATCCTGCCGATGCTCGCCAACCGCTATCTCGCCCTCCTCCGGGCGTCCGGTGTCAGTACCGCCGAAAGCCGCTTCGTCACCGACCGTCACCCGGATCTGCCCTGGCTACTCGGCTTCGCCGCCACGCTGTTTCCGACCGCGCCGGTGATCCACGTGCTCCGCCATCCGCTCGATGTCGCTCTGTCGGGCTTCGCGCAGGACAAGCTTTACGAAGGCAACGCCGGCGTCACGCTGGCGGGCATGGCAACGCTGTACGACGCGCAGATGAACGCGATCGCCCAGGTGCGCGGCCAGACCACCCTGCGCTACCTGCCGATCCGCTACGAAGACCTCGTGCGCGACCCTGCCGGTACGCTGCGCCTGGTGCTCGACTTCATCGGCGTCACCGCCGATGCGCACGCCCTGCTGGACACGCCACCACGCGCGATACCCCGCGCGCCCGGCCACCGGCTCGTGCAACTGCCGCCGCACCGGCGCAGCCTGTACCGGCATCGCCGCTTCGGCGCGGTGTTCGACGAAGCGCTGCCGATCCTCACGCCATGGATCGACCGCCTCGGCTACGCCCAGCCGCAGGAGACCACGCCATGAGCGGCGCCGCGGGGGTCAAGGTAACGCTTGGCGAGGTTCTGAACGAAATCAGCGCCTATGAGCGTGAGGGCAAGCTCGAAGCCGCCGAAGCGCTCGCCGAACGCGTGCTGCGCGCGGCACCGGAACACCCACACGTGTTGCATCTGTCCGGCATCGTCGCCTACCGGCGCGGCAAGGTGCCGCTCGCGATTGAGCGGATGGAAAAATCGCTCGCACTTTCGCCGACCGTCGCGGTCTATCCCCGCAACATGTGCGAAATCTACCGCGGCGCCGGCCGGCTCGACGATGCGCTGCGCATGGCGCTCCGCGCCGTCGAACTCGCACCCGAGGACAAAAGTGCGCATTTCAACCACGCCCTGATCCGCTACGAACGCCGCGAGCTCGACGACGCGCTCGCCGCCGCGGATCGCGCGATCGAACTCGACCCCGATTTCCCCGAAGCTCATTTCGAGCGCGCCGAAGTCCTGCTGCTCGGCGGCCGCCTTACCGAAGGCTGGGACAGCTATGAGTGGCGCTTCAAGCTCAAACAGGCCGAGGGCATGCTGCCCAAGACCGACAAACCGCAATGGGACGGCGGCACCCTGCCCGACGGCAAACTCCTCATCGTCGCCGATCAGGGCTTCGGCGACTGCATCCAGTTCGGCCGCTACATCCCCTGGGCCGCCGAACGCGCGCCCAAACCGGTACTCGCCTGCAGCGGCGATCTGGTACCGATCATGCGTCAGATCCCCGGCCTCGGCCGCATCGTCACCCGCTGGGAAACCACAGGCGATTTCGACGCCTACATTCCCCTGTCCGGCCTGCCGCGCCTCGCCGGCACCACGATCGACACCATCCCAACCCCCATCCCCTACCTGCACCCCGATCCCCATAAAATCACCGCCTGGAAACAGCGGCTCGATGCGCTGACCCCGGCCGGCAAAAAACGCATCGGCCTGGTCTGGGCCGGCCGGCCGACCCACAAGAACGACCGCAAACGCACGGTCAAACTCGAACAGTTCGCCCCGCTGTTCACCCGCGCCGACCTTGCGATCGTCACCGTCCAGAAAGGCGACCAGATCGCGCAGGTCGGCAATTATTTCGGCACCGCACCGCTCATCAACCTCGGCCCCAGCATCAACGATTTCACCGATACGCTCGCCATCCTGCAAAGCCTCGATCACCTTGTTACCATCGATACCTCGGTCGCCCACCTCGCCGGCGCGTCCGGCGTGCCCACCGCGATCATCCTGCCCTACGCCCCCGATTGGCGCTGGCTGCTCAACCGCGACGATTCGCCCTGGTACCCCTCGCTGCGCCTGTACCGCCAGCAACGCCCCTACGACTGGTCCGGCGTGATCGAACGCATCGCGGCCGCGTTGTGAGGGCTTGTTGGATGGGGTGGGGTCATGGGAAAAAGGAAGGCCAGGGGCTCTGCCCCTGGACCCCGCTAAGGGCTCAGCCCTTAGAACCCGCTAGTTTTAGGGGCAGAGAGGGCGTCCAGACTACGCCGCTTCAGGGTCCGGCAGCCGCCCTCCCTCCCCCTAAAACTAATGGATTCCAAAGGCTCTGCCTTTGGTGGGGGTCCAGGGGGCAAAGCCCCTCGGCCTTCTTCCTCTCATCACCCCACCTCACCCGATGCATCCTCACAGCCTCGATCGCGCTGGGTTTGTTCCTGCCGTATCGGGCGGTTGCGGCGGGGTTGACGTTGTATTCGCGGCTCGATTTTGCGCAGGCGGTGGGGGTCGCGTTCAGCCGCCAGACCGGGATTGCGGTACGGGTGCGGCGGCCGCCGCCCCATGGGTTATTCGCGCGGATCAGGGCGGAGGGTGATCATCCGCGGTGGTCGGTGGCGTGGTTCTATGGGGCGAGTGCTGCGGTTACGCTCGATCGTCACGGTTTGCTGGCGCATGGCCTGGACGCACAGTCCGGACCGACGGCGATGGGGGCGGCGTCGGTGCCTGCCGATGGGTCTTATGTCGCGACCGGGTTGGGCCTGGGTGGAGTCTTGGTGATGCCGAAGGCGGCGCCGTTCGCCCCGCCTGCGACCTGGGCCGCTCTGACGACGCCGGCCTATCGCGGGCTGATCGGCATGAACGATCCGGCGACGTCCGACCAGGGCGTTCCGCCGGTCATGGCGATGGTGCACGCGGCGGGGGGCTGGCCGGCGGCGCAGGGGTATTTTCTGCGCCTGAAGCGGTCCGGGCTGCATATTTACGGCGATACGGGAACGACCTTGGCGGCCCTGCGCAGCGGCGCCATCCAGATCGCGATCATGCGGTCCTCGGCCGCGTTTTGGGCGCGCACGATCGATCCATCCTTGCGCGTGGTGGTGCCGCAGCCGGCGGCTGTGGTGGCAAGCGTGATCGTGATGGCGCGGCATTTGCCGGCATCGCAGCGAGCGGCAGCAGAGCGCTTCATCGCCTACGTCAATTCACCCGCGGCGCTGCGGATCGAAATGCACCAGGGTCGCGCCGACGGCGCGTTCTGGCCGGTAATGAACGATGTGGCGCCGGCGTCATTGATGCCCAGTGCAACATCGCTGCCGCTGGTGATGGTCGATCCGGCGCAGTCGGCGCGCGATCGATCGGCGATCATCGCGTGGTTTTCCAAAACCATTGTCGGTGCCAGCACGTGAGGCCGTGGCGATGATGTCCGATCTACCGGTGATCCTCGCGAGTTTTTTCACCGCCGGCGTCGAATGGGTCGAGGCGTTCACCATCGTGCTGGCGGTCGCGCTGGCGATCGGGTGGCCGCGCGCGATCGCAGCGGGTGGTGCGGCCTTGGCGATTCTGGGGCTGCTCACGCTGTTCGGCGCGCATGCGGTCAGCGCGATCGGCAATTTGCGGATCATCCAGTTCGTGATCGGCCTGTTCCTGACGTTGTTCGGCATGCGCTGGCTTGCCAAGGCGATTGCGCGCGCCGCCGGGTTGCGGCGTCTGCGCGATGAGGATGCGGCGTTCGCGGCGCTGTCCGCCAGTCAGGCTCTGGCG
Source organism: Acidiphilium sp. PA (assembly GCF_026191915.1). Lineage (GTDB taxonomy): Bacteria > Pseudomonadota > Alphaproteobacteria > Acetobacterales > Acetobacteraceae > Acidiphilium. Next base: position 459,780 of record NZ_JAIMBY010000002.1, on the reverse strand, counting down.
GAAACCCAGGGTGCGATGCTGGTGGCGTTTCAAGGCGTGCTGATGGAGGGGCTGGAAGTCTGGCTGATCGTGGTGGCCCTCGGGGTCCAGACCGGGCAGACCAGGGTCGCGGCGTTATCGGCCGTGGCGGCGCTGGTCGCGGTGATGGGCGCGGGCATGATGCTGCGGGCGCCGCTCTCCCGCGTGCCGGAGAACACCATCAAATATCTGGTCGGCTGCGCGGTGCTCGGTTTCGGTACGTTCTGGATGCTGGCCTCGCTCGGCTATGTCTGGCCGATCGGCGACTATGCGTTACCGGCATTGATGGCATTCTACGCGCTCGGTGGCCTGGTCCTGGTCCGCACCCTGCAGAGCCTGGAGCGATGAAAAAACTGGTGCGATCCCTGATCGGCGACGCCCCCACCCTGGCCTGGGTTGCCGGCAGCGTGCTGCTGGCCAATCGGCTGATCGGCAGCGGCGAACCATCCTATGCCGGGCTGCTGGTGCCACTCGCACTGTTGATCGGCGTCGGGTTTCTCGCGCGGCGGTAACGCTGCTGCCGTTCTGCTCCGGCGCATCCCTTACCCGATGCCCGACCGCCCCCCTTGCATGACCTCTGCCCGCAAGCGATAAAGGGTTAACCAATAGTGCCCCCCAATAAGCACGATCCGAGGAACCATGAGCCAGCCAGTCGTTGATCTCGACATGACCAATGGAATCGCCGTCATCGCGATCGATAGCCCGCCGGTGAACGCGCTGGGCCACGCGGTGCGATCCGCATTGCTCGACGCGCTGACCAGGGCCGAGGCCGATCCGGCCACGAAAATCATTATTCTCGCGTGCCGGGGCCGCACATTTTCCGCCGGCGCCGACATTACCGAATTCGGCAAGCCGCCGCGCGATCCCGGCCTGCATGAGGTGATCGAGCGGTTCGATCAATGCGCAAAACCGACCATCGCCGCGCTGTTCGGCACCACGCTGGGCGGCGGCCTCGAACTCGCGATGGGCTGCCACTATCGGGTGGCGACCGAAACCACACGGATGGGCCTGCCGGAGGTTAAACTCGGCCTGCTGCCCGGTGCCGGCGGCACCCAGCGCCTGCCACGCCTGATCGGGCCGGAAAAAGCCGTCGCCGCGATCGTTTCCGGCAAAATGATCGGCGCCAAATCCGCCTTGGCCGATGGGCTGATCGACGCCATCGTGACCGATCCGGTGCAGGGGGCGATCGATTTTGCCCACACGATCGATCCGGAAGCGACGGTGCGGGTCCGCGACCGCGCGGACAAGATCGCGCCGGCCCAGGCCAATCCCGCCGCATTCGAGCAAGCCGCCGCCGAGGTCACCCGGCGCCTGCGCGGCGTCGAAGCGCCGGCCGCCTGCGTGGAGTCGGTGCGCAACGCCTTCACCCTGCCGTTCGAGCAAGGTTTGGCCGCCGAGCGCGACATGTTCATGCGCCTGGTGGTGGGCGACCAGTCCCGCGCCCAGCGCCATATTTTCTTTGCCGAACGCGAGGCCCAGAAAATCCCGGGCATGGAACCGGGGCTGAAGCCGGCCCCGGTGAAGTCGGCCGCCGTGATCGGCGCCGGCACCATGGGCGGCGGCATCGCGATGAATTTCGCCAATGCCGGCATTCCGGTCACGCTGATCGAAACCGACGAGGCGGCCTTGCAGCGCGGGCTCGACCGGGTGCGTGACACCTACGATATTTCAATCAAGCGCGGCGCCCTGCCCGCGGGTGCGACCGCGCAGCGCATGGCCCTGTTCGCCGGCACCACCGACTGGTCGCGCATCGCCGAGGCGGACATGGTGATCGAGGCGGTGTTCGAGGAAATGGACCTCAAGAAGCAGGTTTTCGGCCGGCTCGATGCGGTCGTGAAACCCGGTGCGGTGATCGCAACCAACACGTCCACGCTCGATGTCGATGCCATTGCGCACGCAACCAGGCGACCCGCCGATGTCCTCGGCATGCATTTCTTCTCGCCCGCCAACGTCATGAAACTGCTCGAAATCGTGCGCGGCAAGGCGACCTCGCACCAATCGATCGCCACCGCCATCGCGGTCGGCAAAGCCATGGGCAAAGTGCCGGTCGTGGTCGGCAATTGCGATGGCTTTGTCGGCAATCGCATGCTCGCGCGCCGCACCACCGAATGCGAGCGCCTGCTGCTCGAAGGCGCCTTGCCACAGCAGGTCGATGCCGTGGTGCTGAACTTCGGCTTCCCGATGGGGCCGTTCGCGATGGGTGATCTGGCCGGACTCGACGTCGGCTGGCGGATTCGCAAACATCGCGGCGTTACCGCGCCGATTTCCGACACGCTGTGCGAACAGGGCCGCTTCGGCCAGAAAACCGGCCGCGGCTACTACATCTACGAGAACGGCAGCCGAACACCGACGCCCGACCCCGAAGTCGCCGCATTGATCGAGGCGACAGCGGCACGCCTCGGCATCACGAGGCGCGCGATCAGCGAGCAGGAAATCCTGGAACGCATGACCTACCCGATGATCAATGAAGCGGCGCGCATTCTCGAGGAAGGCATCGCGATCCGCCCGTCTGACATCGATGTGGTCTGGGTCTACGGCTATGGCTGGCCGGTCTGGCGCGGCGGCCCGTGCTTCCATGCCGACCTGGTCGGCTTGCCGACCATTGTCGAACGCCTCGCGCATTACGCGAAGGCCACCGGCGACGCGGGGTTGCAACCGTCTGCCCTGCTCACCCAACTTGCCGCCGAGGCCAAGGGGTTCGCCGATTTCGGCAAAGGCGCGAAAGCGGCTGGCGCGTGAGCGAGCGGCCGTTCCCCTGGGAGCGGAACTATCCGGTTGGCCTGCCGTGGGACATTGCTGTCCCGCGCGAGACCATCCCCGCGATGCTGGGCAACACGATCGCCCGATACGGGACGGCGCTTGCGCTCGAATACCGCGACGCGCGGATCACCTTCGATGATCTTGGCAGCGCCATAGGCGATGTCGCCAGGGGTCTGATCACCCTCGGCCTGCGCCGGGGCGACCGTGTTGCGTTATATCTGCCCAACACGCCCGCCCATCCGTTCGCATTCTTCGGTGCGCTGAGCGCGGGGCTGGTAGTGGTGCACCTGTCGCCGCTCGATGCCGAACGCGAACTGGCCCACAAGCTGCACGACTCCGGCGCGCGGGTCGTGGTCTGCACCAACCTCGGCACCATGCTCGCCATGGCCCTGAAACTGCTCGATGCCGGGCATATCGATCGGCTGATCGTGGCTGACGATGCGCATTATGGCCCGGTCGGCGGCATGACGCATCCGCCGATCCCGCAGGATGATCCACGAATTATCACGATCGATGCCCTGCGCGCGATGGGGCGCGACGGCACGGCCGAACTGCCGCTGACCGATCCCGATGATCTTGCCTTGCTGCAATATACCGGCGGCACCACCGGCCTGCCGAAGGGAGCGATGCACACCCACGCCACCTTGCGGGCATCGGTTGCGATCTATGCCGCGTTTTTCGACGGCCAGGGACGGTTTCCACCCGGTGAGCGGTTCCGCGCCATCTGCGTCCTGCCGCTGTTTCACATCTACGCCCTCGTGGTGCTGTTGCTGCTGCAACTCTCGCGCGGCAGCACATTGATGCTGCGCCTCAAATTCGATGCCGAAACCACTTTGCGTGACATCGAACTCAACGGCGCGAGCTATTTTCCCGGCGTGCCGACCATGTGGATCGCGCTTGCCAATGTCGCCGATCTCGACAAGCGCGACCTGTCCTCGCTGAAACTGGTCGGTTCCGGCGGTGCACCCCTGCCGGTCGAGATCGGGTTGCGGTTCGAGCGCCTCACCGGCATGCGGCTGGGCGGCGGCTGGGGCATGACCGAGACCGCCTCGGCCGGCACCGGCAATCTGCTCGATGGCATATTCAAGCACGGCTCCGCCGGCATGCCGCTGCCCGGCATCAAGCTCGACGTCGTTGCCCTCGATGATCCGACGCGCGTGCTGCCCTATGGCGAAACCGGCGAGATCCGCATCAAATCGCCCAATTTGTTCAAGGGCTACTGGAACAACCCGGCGGAAAACGCGAAGGCCTTCGTCGATGGTCATTTCCTGACCGGCGACATCGGCCTGATCGATCAGGACGGCATGGTGTTCCTGGTGGACCGCAAGAAGGACATGATCCTTTCGGGTGGCTTCAACGTCTACCCCACCCAGATCGAGCAGGCGATCTACGAGCATCCCGGCGTTGCCGAGGTGATCGTGGTCGGTATCCCCGATGATTATCGCGGCCAGTCTGCCAAGGCGTTCGTCACCCTCAAGCCTGACGCGCCCGCCTTCGATATCGGTGAACTGCGCGCATTCCTCGCCGACAAGCTCGGCCGCCACGAGATGCCGGTCGCCCTCGAAATCCGCGATGCCTTGCCGAAAACATCGGTCGGCAAATTCTCCCGCAAGGAGCTTGCGGCCGAAGCCCTGGTTCATCATCAACAACAATCCGTCAGTCAGGAACGCTAAATGGTCGATGCCGTCATTGTCTCCACCGCCCGCACCCCGATCGGCAAGGCGTTTCGCGGCGCCTTCAACATCACCACCGGCCCAGCACTTGGTGCCCACGCGCTGCGCCACGCCATGGAGCGCGCGAAGCTCGACCCGCGTGAGATCGAAGACGTCGTGATGGGCTGCGCCACGCCCGAAGGCACCACCGGCGGCAACGTCGCCCGCCTCGCGGCGGTCCGTGCCGGCGTCTCGACCGATGCCGCGGCCATGACGGTCAACCGCTTCTGCTCCTCCGGCCTGCAGGCCATCGCGCTGGCCGCGCATGAGATCATCGTCGAAGGCGCGCCGGTCGCGCTGGCCGGCGGCCTCGAATGCATCAGCATGACCACCAACCCGGTGAACAACGGCCGCAACCTCGACCCCTGGCTGCTCGAACACAAGCCGCAGGTCTATATGCCGATGATCGAAACCGCCGACATCGTCGCCGCCCGCTACAACATCAGCCGCGCGGCGCAGGACGAATACGCGCTCGAAAGCCAGCGCCGCACCGCCGCCGGCCAGCAAGCCGGCCGGTTCGATGCCGAGATCGTGCCGATCACCACGACCAAGGCGGTCGAGAACAAGGAAACCAAGGCGATCTCGCATGAAGAGGTCACCCTGCGCCAGGACGAAGGCAACCGCCCCGACACCACGCTGGAAGGTCTGGCGAAACTCAAGCCGGTGCGCGGCGAGGATCAGTTCATCACCGCCGGGAATGCCAGCCAGTTGTCGGATGGCGCATCGGCCTGCGTCATGATGTCGGATACCGAGGCGGCGGCGCGTGGTCTGACGCCGATGGGCGTTTTCCGCGGATTCGTCGTCGCCGGCTGCGAGCCGGATGAAATGGGCATCGGCCCGGTGTTCGCCGTACCACGATTGCTGAAGCGCCACGGCCTGACCGTCGATGACATCGATCTATGGGAACTCAACGAAGCCTTCGCCAGCCAGGTGCTCTATTGCCGCGACCGGCTGGGCATCGATCCCGCCAAACTCAACGTCGATGGCGGCTCGATCTCGATCGGCCATCCCTACGGCATGAGCGGCGCGCGCATGACCGGCCACGCCCTGATCGAAGGCAAGCGGCGCGGTGCCAAATTCGCCGTCGTCACCATGTGCATCGGTGGCGGCCAGGGTGCCGCGGGCCTGTTCGAAATCAACTAGGAGATTAGCGATGGAACTGAGTTTTTCGGCCGAGGAAATTGCCTTTCGTGACGAAATCCGCGCCTTCATCCGCGACAATCTGCCGCGCGACGTGCAGCAGCGCATGATCGAGGGGCGCGAGATCGGCAAACAGGACATCGTCGACTGGCAGGCCAAACTCAACGCCAAAGGCTGGGCAACGCCACATTGGCCCAAGGCATGGGGCGGCCAGGATTGGAGCCCGGTGCAGGAATTCATCCTGATCGACGAACTGCAATCCGCCCCCGCGCCGCAGCCGCTGGCCTTCAACGTCTCGATGGTCGGGCCGGTCATCGCCACCTTCGGCAATGACGAGCAAAAGAAAAAATTCCTGCCAGGCACGGCAAGTCTCGACATCTGGTGGTGCCAGGGTTTCTCCGAACCCGGCGCCGGCTCCGATCTCGCGGGCTTGAAAACCACCGCGCGGCGCGAAGGTGACCACTACATCATCAACGGCCAGAAAACCTGGACCACGCTCGCGCAGTACGCCGACTGGATTTTCGTGCTCGCCCGCACCGACACCCAGGCCGCCAAGAAGCAGCAAGGCATCTCCTTCATCCTGGTCGATATGAAAACGCCGGGCATCACCGTGCGCCCGATCCAGTTGATCGACGGTGGGCACGAGGTGAACGAGGTCTGGTTCGACGAGGTGAAAGTCCCCGCCGAAAACCTGGTCGGTGAGGAAAACAAAGGCTGGGACTACGCCAAATTCCTGCTCGGCAACGAACGCACCAGCATCGCCCGCGTCGGCGTCTCCAAACAGCGCCTGCGCCGGGTGCGCGAACTCGCGGCCAAGGAGCGCGCGGGCGCCGGCAGCCTGATGGACGCGCCCTGGTTTCGGGAAAAAATCGCCAATGTCGAAATCGACCTGAAGGCGCTCGAGATCACGCAGTTGCGCGTGCTCGCCGAAGCCCGCAAATCCGGCAAGCACGGCGCGCCGGACCCGAAATCGTCCGTGCTGAAAATCAAGGGTTCGGAAATCCAGCAGGCGACCACCGAGCTTCTGATGGAAGTCGTCGGCCCGCTCGCCATGCCCTACCAGCGCTCGACCGATGCCGAAGACGAAGGCAACAACACCCCGATCGGGCCGGACGACGCAGCCTATGCGGCACCGACCTATTTCAACTGGCGCAAGATTTCGATTTATGGCGGGTCTAACGAGATCCAGCGAAATATTATCGCCAAAGCCATATTGGGATTTTAAGTAAACAGGGTTCTTTTTTGCAAAAAAGAACCAAAAAACTCTCTCTAATTTGTTCGGGTGGCGCACGAACTGCGCCACCGACTGAGGCCTAGGGTCAAAAAGTTTTTTGCTTCTTTTTTCCAAAAAGGAAGTCTTTTTCTTCGCTCCTAAGGAACCGCCGCCATGGACTTCGACTTCACCGACGAGCAACGCCTCCTTCGCGACAGCGTCAGCAAACTCTTCGCCAACCGTTACGCCGATTTCGAAAAGCGCAAGGCCTATGCCAAGCAGCCCGAAGGGTTCGACCGCGCGATCTGGGCCGAATACGCCGAGGCCGGCCTGCTCGCCCTGCCGTTCGATGAAGCGCATGGCGGCTTCGGCGGCGGCCCGGTGGAAACCATGATCATCATGGAGGAAATCGGCAAAGCCGCCGCGCTGGAGCCCTATATGCCGAATGCGGTGTTCGCCGGCGCCATCCTGCGCCACGGCGCGAGCGCTGCGGTGAAGGACGCGATCATCCCGCATCTCATCGCGGGCGAAGCAATGATCGCGGTTGCCCATACCGAACGCCACTCGCGCTACGACCTTAACGACGTCACCACCACCGCGCGGCGCGACGGTGATGATTTCGTGATCGAGGGCGACAAAACCGTGGTGATCGGCGGCGATTCGGCCGACCACCTGATCGTCAGCGCCCGCATCTCAGGCGGCACGCGCGACCGCGACGGCATCGGCCTGTTCCTGATCGATGCGAAATCGGCAGGTGTCTCGCGCCGTGGCTACGCCATGCAGGACGCGCTGCACGGAGCGGAAATCTCGCTCGCCAATGTGCGCGTCCCCGCATCGCACCAGGTCGGCGATCTCGCCGTGCTCGAACGCGCGGCCGATGAAGCGATCGCCGCCATCTGCGCGGAGGCGGTCGGCGCGATGGAAGCGCTGATCGCTATGACGGTCGATTACATGAAAACCCGCAAGCAGTTCGGCGTCGCGATTTCGGCCTTCCAGGCGCTGCAACATCGCGCGGTCGATATGTATGTCGCCCTCGAGCAGGCCCGCAGCATGGCGATTTTCGCTGCCCTTTCAGCCGCCGACAGCGATGCGAAAACCCGTGGCGAAGCCATGGCAATGGCGAAATCCGCGGTCGGCAAGGCGGCCAAATTCGTCGGCCAGCAATCGGTTCAGCTGCACGGAGGTATCGGCGTGACCATGGAATACAAGGCCGGCCATCTGTTCAAGCGCCTGACCATGATCGATCTGCAGTTCGGCGACGCCGATTACCATTTGCGGCGGCTCGCCGCCTAACCCTCCAACCCGAGCGCCCGCAGCCGGGCCGATTCCTCATCCCAGCCCGGCCGGTCCTTGACGTTGAGAAACAGATGCACCCGCCGCTCGAGCAGCCGCTCGAGCTGGCTGCGGGCCTTGCTGCCGATCGATTTGATCTGCGCCCCGCCCTCGCCCAGCATGATCTTCTTGTGGGCGATCCGCGCGACATAGACCGTCACCTCGATCCGCGCCGAACCATCCGCCAGATCCTTGAAACTCTCGGTCTCAACCGAGGCGCCGTACGGAATTTCCTCGCGCAGCTGCATGAAAATCTGTTCGCGCACCAACTCGGCCGCCAGCATCCGGTCGGTCTGGTCGGTCATTTCATCCGCGGGATACAGATGCGGCCCTTCCGGCAACGCATCGCCCATCGCATCGAGCAGCCGGTCGATCCCGTCGCGCTTGAGCGCGCTGACCATGAACACCTCGGCGAAACTCCCCGCCTTCGCCAGCGTGTCCGCCAGCGGCAGCAATTTCTCGCGCGCCAGCAGATCGATCTTGTTCAGGATCAGCCAGCGCCTCCGCCCGGTGCGCGCCAGCGCCTCGAGCGGTTCGGCCAGATCATCGGGTTTGGCGCGAAACGCATCGACCAGCATGCACGCCAGATCGGCGCCGGCGACCGAATCCCACGCCGCCGCCACCATCGCCCGATCGAGCCGGCGCTTGGGCGCGAACAGGCCCGGCGTGTCGATCAACACGATTTGCGCCTCCCCGCGCATCACGATGCCCGAGACCCGGAACCGCGTGGTCTGGGCTTTCGGCGTCACGATCGAGACTTTCGCCCCCACCGCCTGGTTGAGCAGGGTCGATTTGCCGGCATTGGGCCGGCCGAGCAGCGCGACATAGCCGCAGCGCGTGGTCATGATGTCAGCCGATCCAGTAAAATGCGCGCAGCAATCTGTTCGGCCTCGCGCTTGGTGCCGCCCTCGCCATCGGCAAATGAGGTCCCGATGGTCACCCGGATATGAAACTTCGGCGCATGCGCCGGACCGGATCGTCCGATCATATCATAAACCGGCAGCACCGGGCCCCGCGCCAGGGCGAATTCCTGCAACGCGGTTTTCGGGTCCTTGGGCGGTGCCGCATCCTGCGCGTCGATTCGCGCCGCAAACGCCCGGCGAATAAAGTGACGCGCCGGCTCCAACCCGCCATCGCTGTACAGCGCGCCGATCAGCGCCTCGAGCGCATCGGCCAGCACGGTCGAACGGTTTCGCACGCCGCGCCGCGATTCCCCCGGCGAGACCGCCAGCAGATCGGCCAGCCCGATCGCCTCGGCGATCGAAGCGAGCGAAGGCCGCGAGACCAGATGCGCCAGCCGCGGCCCGAGCCCGCCTTCCCGCTCGTTCGGGTAACGCTCGATCAGCCACTCCGCCATCAGCAGCCCCAGCACCCGGTCACCGATGAATTCCAGCCGTTCGTTCGAGGCCATGCCGCCCTGCCCGACCGCCGAACGATGCGTCAGAGCCTCGGCCAGCAAATGCTTGCGGGTGAACTCATGGCCGAGCAGCGCTTCGGCCTTGGTACTCATTTGATGACCGTGAACAGCCGGTCCCACCGCACATCGACCGGCCAATACCAGAATTCCCACCAGGGATGATCGAGCCGGATCGAGAACCAGATGATACGCGCCCGTCCTACGAAATTCTCGAGCGGAATATAGCCGACAGCATCGAGAAACCGCGAATCCTCGCTGAAATCGCGGTTGTCGCCCATCATGAACAGATGATCAGGCGGAACGTGATAGACAGGCGTATTATTGGCAAATCCCTGGTCGGTCGCCTTGGCGATCAAATGAGTGACGCCATCCGGCAGTGTCTCATGATAGAGTTTCACCGTGATCGGCACGCCCTGCCCGTCATCGATCGGGGTTTCCACGTAGGTGCCCGCCGGCGTGCGCGGCACCTGCTTGCCGTTCAGGATCAACTGACCGTCCGTTACCTGCACCGTGCTGCCCGGCTCACCGATGACGCGCTTGATGTAATCGATGCTGGGATCGCGCGGCAGTGCAAACACCGCGATCTGCCCCTGCTTGGGCAGGGAGCCGAAAATCCGCCCCTTGAAATCAGGCTCGCCGAACGGAAACGACCAGCGCGAATATCCGTAGTTGTATTTCGTCACCAGCACGAAATCGCCGGGCAGCAGCGTCGGCGTCAGGCTGCCGGATGGGATGAAAAACGGCTCGAACAGAAAGGAGCGGATCACCACCGCGATCACGACCACATAGATCAGCGTGACGATCCATTCCTTGACCACGCTGCCGGTAGTTTGAGCCTGTTGCGCCATGTTCGATCAGTTCCTGTTCAACCGCCGCTTCAACCGTGCGGGACCGGGGAAGTCAAGGAAGCGGTCACCACGGCTGCGTGATTTGCGCCGACACGCCGGACGATTGTAGGACAGTAACACCCTAACCGCCTGGACCATGACATGACGCGCCACACCGCATCGCCGTTCCGCACAATCGTCTTTACCGCCCTCGCCCTCCCCGCATTGATGACGGCCGCAACGGCGGCGACGGTGCATCACCACGGCAAACCGGCCCCGCACGGACCAAAGTCTGCCGCGGTGCCTGCGGTTCCGGCCGGCCCGCCGCCCACCGCCCCCCTCGCCCTGCCCGGCATGGCCGCGCCGCCGGTGCTCGCCGATCAGGCGGCCTATGTGCTGATGGATGCCAAAACCGGCGCCGTCCTCGCCGAAAAAGCCTCCAGCCTCGAATGGCCCCCCGCCAGCCTGACCAAGCTGATGACCGCCTATGTCACCTATCAGGCCATCGCGCACGGCACGCTCAAAATGGATCAGACCGTGCCGGTCAGCGACGCCGCCTGGCACACCGGCGGCTCGCGCATGTTCATCTCGCCGGGCATGACCGTCACGGTCGATCAATTGCTGCATGGCCTGATCATCGATTCCGGCAACGATGCGGCTGTGGCCCTGGCACAGGCAGTCGCCGGCAACCGCGCCGCCTTCGTCGGGCTGATGAACCATCAGGCCAAGCTGCTCCACCTGACCGGGACCCATTACGTCAACGTCGATGGCCTGCCCGACCCCGCCCTCCGGACCACCGCCATGGATGTCGCGACCCTCTCGCGCGCCATCGTCACGCAATTCCCGCAATATTTGAAAATCTCGGTCAAAAAACACTTCACCTTCAACAAGATCACCCAGCCGAGCTGGAACCCGGTGCTGTTTCACGATCCTACGGTCGATGGACTGAAAACCGGCCGCACCAACGAAGCCGGCCACTGCATCGATGCCACGGCCGTACGCAATGGCAGACGGCTGATCGCCGTCGTGCTCGGTGGCCCGAACTGGACAGCCAGCACCCACGATATCGAAGCCCTGCTCGACTACGGCTACCAATTCTATACCGATGCCACGATCGCCAAAGCCGGGACCCCGATCGGCTCCATGCCGGCCCCCGGCTACCAGACCACCACCGTACCCGTCGCCGCCGCCCATGACGTCGTCATGACCATCCCGACCCAGGCGGCCAAGACACTGAAAACCACCATCAGTTACGACACCCCACCCGCAACCGGCGTCAAAGCCGGCACGACGGTCGGCACCATCACTATCAGCGCCGACGGCAAAACCCTCGCCACCGTCCCCGCCGTGGCAACCACCGCCGACCAACCAGCCGGCCTGATGACCCGCATGATGCGCAGCATCAAACACGCATTCTGACCACCACGCGCCGGAGTGAGTCGCGTGGGGTTGGGCGTCTGGGGTAAGCAAGGCGCGGGTAAGCAAGGCGGGTAAGCAAGGCGGGTAAGCAAGGCGGGTAAGCAAGGCGGGGGGGAGAGCCCTGGCCTTACTTACCCCAGGCACCTAACCCCAAGCGGCTCACTCAGGCCCGGGTGGTGCGATTTCGGATTTGCGCATTGTCTGGGCCCATAATTTGATGCGCAGTGTGGCTTCTGGGTTGAGGGCGCGGCGGGGCAGTACCAGGACCGCGCGCAGTCCGGGGCGGTTGTCGTCCAGCCTGAGGACGCCGCCATGCAGATGGGCGATGGCGGCCACCAGGGCGAGGCCCAAGCCGGTGCCAGGGGTCGAGCGGGCTTGTTCACCGCGGTAGAACCGTTCGGTCGCCCGCGGGCGGTCGGCTTCGGGGATGCCGGGGCCCTGGTCGGCGATGTGGATTTCGATCTGCTGGGCATCCATGCGTGCCGAGACCGAAACCTGATGATCGGGCGGGGAGAACTTGATCGCGTTTTCGAGCAGGTTCGCGATCGCCTGCTGGATCATGTCACGATCGCCCACCATCGGCAGCTCCAGCGGCCAGGCGGTATCGATCGTGATGTGCCGCTCTTCGGCGACCGCTTCGAAAAACTCGGCGAGGTCTTCGAGCACCGGGGTGAGATTGATGCTGGCAAAAGCGGAGCGGCGCGCACCGGCCTCGATCTCGGCGATGCGCAGCAACGCCTGGAACACTTTGACCACCCCATCGAGTTCGCTGGTGGCACGATCGACCGCGCCGCGCAGTTCATCCTCGGTCCGCGCGTGGGAGACAGCATCTTCCAATCGCGCGCGGGCGCGGGTGATCGGCGTGCGCAGATCATGCGCGATCGAGTTGGAAACTTCGCGCACCCCATCCATCAGGCGGGTGATGCGGTCGAGCATATCGTTGATGGTTTCGGCCAGCTCGTCGAATTCATCGCCGTGGCCGGAGCGGCGGACCCGCTGCGTCAGGTCACCGCGGGCGATCGCGCGGGAGGTTGCGGAGATATCGGCAAGCGAGCGCTTGAACAGCCCGCGGATCACCAGCGCGCCGAGCGTGCCGAGCAACAGCATCGCGGCGAGCGCCCAGATCAGCCCGTCGCGCAGTACGCGGCGCAATTGCGAGCGGGTGCTGACGTCGCGCCCGACCAGCAGCTGAAAACCGCCTGGAAGTTCGTAATAGCGCATCAGCGCGTGCGACCGTTTTCCGGCGCGCTCCACGGGCACCTGGTACCACGCGTTCGGCATGGAAATACCGGTGGGCCAGCGGCTCATGTTGCCCGCAACCCGGTTGCCGAGCGGGTCGACCAGCAGATAGATCGCGTTTTCGTTGATGTCTTCGTTGATCCTCGTGTCGAGCGTCAGCACGAGCGCCGGCAAGCCGCCGGTCTTGAAATGGGCAGCGAGGGCACGGGCATCGCTGCGAATGGCTTCATGGGTCTGCCGGTCGAGCAGGCCGATCGTGGAGTAGCGCAGCGACGCGGCAAGCAGGATGGTGGAAACGCCAAACACCAGCGCATACAGGATGGCAAAGCGCACCCCCGCCGAGCGAAGCAGCCGCCGGCGTTTCGGCGGCCTTGCTCCGGCGGGTTTCGCTTCGGATGCGATGGGCGTGGTGATGCTCACACGACGGCCTCAGGGCTCCTCTACGCGCAGCATGTATCCAGCGTTGCGAACCGTGTGCAGCAGCGGGGCCTCGAACGGCTTGTCGATTTTCTGTCGCAGGCGCGAAATATGCACGTCGATCACATTGGTCTGCGGGTCGAAATGATAATCCCACACGCCTTCCAGAAGCATCGTGCGGGTCACGACCTGGCCGGCATGGCGCATCAGATATTCCAGCAGCCGGAATTCACGCGGCTGCAGATCGACCTTCTGCCCCGCGCGCTTCACGCCACGCGAGAGCAGATCCATTTCCAGATCGCCGACGTTGAGCCGTGTCGTCGGCCCCTCGCCCTTGCCGCGGCGCGACATCGCCTCGACCCGCGCGAGCAGTTCAGCGAAAGCGAACGGCTTGGTCAGATAGTCATCGCCCCCGGCCTTGAGCCCCTTCACCCGGTCATCGACCTGACCGAGGGCCGAGAGAAACATCACCGGCGTCGCATTATCCTGTGCCCGCAGGGTTTCGAGCAGGCGCAATCCGTCGATCCCGCCGGGCAGCATCCGATCGAGAATGATCGCATCGAAATTCTCTGATGCCGCCATGAAAAGCCCATCGCGCCCGTTATCGGCGTGTTCAACCGTATGGCCGGCTTCGCGCAGACCCTTGACCACGAAACCGGCCACGTCCTTGTCGTCTTCCACAATGAGTATACGCATCAGTCACTCCCCAATTCCGCCGGCCTTCGGCCGACCGTTACTGAAAGGTCGAACAATCGACCGTCCCGATCCATCCGCAGATGTTCCACCGTTCCCGGCGGCACCGATGCGATGGCGCGGATCAGCGCGCTCGCATCGTTGACCGGCAAATGGTTAATCGCCATCACAATGTCACCGGGTTGCAATCCGGCCGCCCCGGCCGGCCCCGACGAATCCACCCGTGTCAGGCGCACGCCGGGTTGGCCGGACGGCAGATCGCTGACGGAGACCCCCAGCCAGCCGCGCGGAATGGTGCCATGGGCAATCAGGGCTTCGACAATGCGGCGCGCCATATTCGATGGTATGGCGAAACCGATGCCGACCGACCCGCCGGAGGGCGAGACGATGGCGGTATTCACGCCAATCACGTGCCCCTTCATGTCGAACGAGGGTCCGCCCGAATTGCCGGGATTGATCGGCGCATCGAGCTGCAGGAAATGATCGAACGGCCCATCGCCGATCTGGCGGCCGCGCGCCGAGATGATGCCGGCGGTGAACGAGGTGCCGAGGTCGAACGGATTGCCCGCCGCCAGAATCCAGTCACCCACCTGCATATGCGCCGAATTGCCCCAGGTGATCTGCGGCAGCGGCCGGCCCGCCTCGACCTTGATGATCGCCAGATCGGTCAGCTGATCCGTCCCGATCACCCGCGCCTGCAGGCGCTGACCATCATCGAGCGTCACGATGATGCGCTGCGCATCGCCGACGACGTGGTTGTTCGTGACGATGATGCCGGACCTTGTTACGATGAACCCCGATCCCGCAGCCTTGCTCACCGCGGTCGCGCCGGCGTAACCCTGCGGTCCAGGCCGCGCTTGTGAAATGATCGGCGGTGAGGGGCTTGGCTGTCCGTCGAACTGGGTTACCGCGACGCCGACCACCGTGGGCGCCACCTGGCGGACGAGGGGTGCGAAGCTCGACGGCATCGCCGATGCGCCGCGACACCGCAGCGCCCAGGGCGCGACGGCAAGACCAGCGATGATCGCGCGGCGTCGAGCCGGCATACACGAATCCTATTCTCAAGCCGGTTCAAGACATGACAGTGACCCACCGCCCATGCAACATTCCACCAGCGGGCGTTTCGGGAGCGTTGCGGCGACGTTACGAGCTTGGCATATTGGACCCCGGGTCGATCGCGGTCATGCGCGGGCAGCGATCCAGCGGCGCGCGGTGCTCAGTGATTGGTTGATCACCTGATCCATGTCGAGATACTGATACGTGCCGCACCGGCCGATAAATGACATTCGAGGCAAGGATTCATCAGCGATCGCCTTGTATTTGCTGTATATCGCTTGAAAGCGGTTGTCCGCGGTCTTCACCGGATAGTAGCGTTCGCGATGATTGTCGCGATAGTCGCACGGTTCCTCGGCGGTGATCGTGCGCCGTCCGGTTTCGTGCACGATGTGGTGCGGCAGGCAATCCCACCGCGTCTCGCGGGTCAACGATCCCGCGTCGGTATAATTCGTCACACTCCAATCCTGCGCCGGCGCATCGGCGATCGTGCGCGTGTGGAAGCGAATCGAGCGGTAGGGCAGTTCGCCTTCGCTGAAATCGAAATAGGCATCAATCGGCATCGCATTGAAACAGAAGGCATAACCCGCAAGCATGCCGCGATCGAAAGCGGTCGTGAGGGCAACCGAGATCAGCGGGTGATCGAACAGCCGTTCAAAGACCGCGGTATACCCGTCACGCGGCATCATCTGGATCTCGTCATCCGCGAAATACGTATCGGTCCGGTCGCTGCGCAGGGGAATCCGCTTGACCACCGCCGCCGCCATGTCCTCAAGGTCGAACGCCCACATTTTTTTGGTATAGGGCCGAAAAAACAGATCGGTCAGATCGCGGCCGATATGGGCATACAGATATTCCGCCGCGTTCGCCGGTTCCGCGATCGGAACGGCGACGCGAGCGAGGTGCTCGGCGACCTGCTCCGGTGTCGTATAGGACGTGCCGAACACCAGATTGACGGTATCGAGATTGATGGGCAACGGCGCCATCACGCCGCTGGGCAAACGCGCCCGCACCCTATGCGTATAGTCCACGAATGTGCCGAATTGGCGCAACCAATCGGCGATCGGCTTGTTTTTGGTATGAAAGAGGTGCGGCCCATAGGCATGGACCCGGATGCCGTTGGCGTCGACATGGTCATAGGCATTACCGCCGATATGCGGCCTGATATCGATCACATCGACCCGATAGCCCGCCTCCGCGAGCACCCGAGCGTGCACGGCACCCGAAAATCCGGCGCCCACGATCAGAACCGGCTTGGTTGGCGTCACGCTGCTCTCCTTGGCTTCGGCTGCGATCTATGGCGAATGCCGTGCCGTCTAGGCAAGAGTTCGAACCGGTTCCAGGCCGCTGGCATGCCCTTCAGCGGGCGCCGCGGCACCATCCAACACCGGCAGCGGCCCGCGGTTACCGGAAATTTTGCGGGCAATATCTTACAGAATCATAAAGATTTGGAATTAACTGTGTGACCTCCCCCTTTTGTTTCACCCTGAAACTTGCCACAATCATCAGACGATGTCTGTTCACGGGTCCTGCGCTGCGTTTGGCGATGATGCGATACTGCTGCTCGGTTCGCCGGGATCTGGCAAATCGGACCTGTTGTTGCGACTGCTCGATCGTGGCTTTTCGCTGGTCGGCGATGACCAGCTCGTGATCGAAAACACCCGGATCCGCGCCGCCACGCCGTTGAGCGGCCTGCTGGAAGTGCGGGGGGTCGGCATTTTCCAGGTGCCGTGCCAGGCCAGTGCGCACCTGCGGCTGATCGTCACGCTGGGGATCGAGGCGGTCCGGCTTCCCGCACCCGTGGCCGACCCCGCCTTGAACATCGCGACCCTCACCGTCGATCCTCGCGCACCGAGCGCGGCCATCAAGATCGCCTGGGCCCTCGATGCGATCTGCGGCCGAAAAACCCAGTACTGCGGTGCCTTCGCGGCATGAGCACGCCCAATCCCAGACTGATCGTGGTCAGTGGCCTATCGGGGGCGGGCAAGAATTCGGTGCTCCGGGCGCTCGAGGACCTTGGCTACGAGGCGGTCGACAATCCGCCGTTGCGGCTGGTCGAAACATTGATCGGCGCGGCAAAGCCACTCGCCGTCGGGCTCGATGCGCGAAATCGCGATTTCTCGGCCGCCGATATCCTCGATACTCTGGCCCGCCTGAGACTGACGCATGTCGTGCAGCCGGAGCTGATCTTCGCGAT
Source organism: Acidiphilium sp. PA (assembly GCF_026191915.1). GTDB lineage: Bacteria > Pseudomonadota > Alphaproteobacteria > Acetobacterales > Acetobacteraceae > Acidiphilium. Next base: position 442,343 of record NZ_JAIMBY010000002.1, on the reverse strand, counting down.
CGCTTCGGACGAGGTGCTGCAACGCCGCTTCACGGAGACGAGGCGGCGGCATCCGCTCGCGCTGCAAGGCACGGTGCGGGAAGGCATCGCGACCGAGCAGGCGCTCACCCGGCCGCTGCGCGACGCGGCCGATTGGGTCGTCGATACGTCCGACCTGCCGCTCGCCACCCTGCGCCAGATGATCGAGACGCGGTTCGGCACCAATAATCCGGGGCTTGCCATCACGCTGGCCTCGTTTGCCTTTCCGGCCGGCATTCCGCGCGAGGCCGATCTGGTGTTCGATGCGCGGTTTCTGCGCAACCCCCACTACATACCGGACCTGCGTCCGCAGACCGGGCTGGATCGACCGGTTCGTGCCTATATTGAAACCGATCCGGATTATGCCGAATTCATCGACCGTGTCGCGGGTCTGGTCAAATTCCTGCTGCCGCGCTTTGTGCGCGAAGGCAAAAAATACGCAATGGTTGCGATCGGTTGCACCGGCGGGCGGCACCGCTCGGTCGCTTCGATCGAAGCCTTGGGGGACATCCTGCGATCGCAGAGCTGGGTGGTTCAGATCGACCACACCGCCATCCGGTCCGAGATCAGCGGGCGTGACTTGAATACCACAATGACTGGCCCCAACGCCGACCAGACCGCCAGTTCGGCGCCATCGGTGCGGCGCAAGGCGGCAAACCTGCCCTCGGCGCCCGGAAAATCGGGCGAAGTTCGGAGACATTTTATGAGCGGAGCGTCGAAATGATCGGCCTCGTTTTGGTCAGCCATGGCAACCTCGGCGTCGCGCTGCGCGATGCCATGGAGCATGTGGTCGGGCCGCAGCGCAATGTCGCAACCGTGTCGGTCGAAGCGGACGCCGATATCGAAACCCAGCGAATCGAAATCGCCGCCAAGGTGGCCGAGGTCGATACCGGCGACGGCGTGGTCGTGCTGACCGATATGTTCGGCGGCACGCCGTGCAATCTGTCGATGTCGATGCTCGATCGCTCGCATGTCGAGGTGATCGCGGGGGTGAATTTGCCGATGCTGGTCAAGCTCGCGAAAATCCGCGGTACGCACACGCTGGCCGATGCGGTCCATATCGCCGAGGCGGCCGGGCGCAAATACATCGCCTGCGGTTCGGAAGTGGTGCATACGATCTCGCCGCGCCGCGCCTGCGGCTGAGCCTCGTCATGTCTGAAGACGGCGGCCCTTCATCGACACGCCTGGTGCAGACCGCCACAATCTGCAACGCCCGCGGCCTGCATGCGCGCGCGGCGGCCAAACTGGTCACGCTCGCCGAAAAATTCAGCGCCTCGGTCGAGATTTCGCGCGACGGCCAGTCCGTCTCGGCGCAATCGATCATGGGGTTGATGATGCTGGGCGCCGGCCAGGGCTCGGTGATCGAAATCGCCGCCGACGGCTGGGATGCCAAGGAAGCCCTGGCCGCCGTGGCCGGGCTGATCGATGCGGGGTTCTACGAAACCGGCTGATCGCGCGCATCTGCCCATCAAACCGGCGATTGCATCTTTATTTTGCAATCGCCTTGCGCGTCTGTATTGTTACAGAATGAACGCCATCGAGTCGCCATGAAACCGGCCGGCCCGCGCGGCCGTCGCCAGACCAGGCTGGCCGGCACGCCGATCGTGCCGGGCATCGGCATCGGCGCGGTCACCCTCGCCGACGAACCGGCGCTCGCGGTGATCCGCCAGAAAATCGCCGCGACCGACATTGCCGCAGAACTCCACCAGTTCGAAGCGGCGGCAGCCCAGTCGCGCAAGCAACTCAGCCGGCTGAACGAACGCCTCGCCGGGCTGCCGGATGCCGCTCAGGCCGAAATCGCACCGCTGCTCGATGCGCATATCCATATGCTCGGTAACTCGCGACTGATGCGTGCAATCCGCACCGCGATCGCTGAACGGCTGGTCTCCGCCGCGACGGCGGTAATCGACGTCACCGAGGATCAGGCCCAGGCCGTGCGTCATGGCCCGCGCTATGGCGATGATGGCGCCGCCGCGCGGCAGGCCGATGAAATTCGCGATATCGGCCGGCGCCTGCTGCGAAATCTGACCCGCCTGCCGTTCCGCAGCTTCGCCGATCTGCCGCAGGGCAGCGTGCTGGTGGTCGAACGGCTGCGCCCGGCCGATGCCGCGCTGATCAACCCGGCGCAGTTCGCCGGCATCGCCACCGAAGAGGGTTCCGCCGAGGATCATACCGCCGTCATGCTGCGCGCGATCGGCGTGCCCGCGGTGCTGGGCATCGCCGGTCTGCTCGCCGCGGTGCGCCAGGATGCCGTGGTCGTGCTCGATGGCGAGGCCGGCACGCTGATCGTCAACCCGAGTCCGGCCAGCCTCGATGAGGCGGCGCGCCTGCGCGCGGTGTTCGCCCGCGGCCAGCGCAGCCTCGGGCGGCTGCGGCGGCTCGCCTCGGAAACGCTCGACCATGTGCCGATCGAGTTGCACGCCAATCTGGAACTGCCGTTCGAGCTGCCGATGGTCGCGCAATCGGGCGCCACCGGCATCGGCCTGATGCGCAGCGAATTCCTGTTCATGAACCAGGACACCCTGCCCGATGAAGACCGCCAGTTCGCCACCTACCGCGAGACGGTGCTGGCGATGGACGGCGACCCGGTGACGATCCGCCTGCTCGACTGGGGCGGGGACAAGCAATCGGACGGGCCGGGTGCGGAGCTGATCCCCAACGCGCGCGAGGCCAACCCGGCCCTGGGGCTGCGTGGCGTGCGGCTGCTGTTGCACCACAGGAGTTTGCTCGAAACCCAGCTTGCGGCATTGCTGCGCGCCGCCGCGTTCGGCCCGGTGCGGATCATGATCCCGATGGTCTGCTGCCTGACCGAGCTGACCGCGGTGCGCCAGGCGATGCGGCTGGTGTGGCGTCGGCTGGAGGCGGCGCAGATCCGGCTGCCGGCCGAACCGCCGCCGCTGGGCGTGATGATCGAAACACCGGCGGCGGCGCTGAACGCGGCCACGCTGGCGCGCGAGGCGGCGTTTTTTGCGATCGGCACCAATGATCTGACGATGTACACGCTCGCGGTCGATCGCGCTGTCGCCGGCACGGTCGCGCTTTACGATCCGCTCGATCCCGCCGTACTGAAGCTGATCGGCATGACGATCGAGGCAGCGCGGCAGGCCGGGATTCCGGTCTCGCTGTGCGGCGAGCTGGCCAGCCGCACCGGCGCGGTGCCACTGCTGATCGGCCTCGGGCTACGGCAGTTGTCGATGCATGGCGGTGCGGTGCTGAAAATCAAGCGGGCGGTCCGCGCCACCGACAGCCGCGCCTGCGCGGATCTGGCCGCGGCGGCGCTGGCCGCAACCGGCGCGGCCGCGGTGCACGCGCTGATCGAGGATGCGGCGGCTTAACCCGCCAGTGTATCGGTCAGGCGGCGCAGCACCGCGCGGAACCGCGCCGCGACCGGCGCCTGCGCGTGATGCCGGCCGCCCGATACCACCAGCCGCCCGCCCGCGTAGACCCGATCGATCAGCCGCGTGCCGCCGACGAACACGAATTGGTCGAACCAGCGCGCCGGCGGCAGCGCCGCCAGATCGCTACCGGCGTGATCGAGCACCACGATATCCGCGCGGTTGCCCACCGCGAGCACGCCGATCGGCTGACCCATCGCCTGCGCGCCGCCCTGCCAGGCACCGCGCAGCAGCACCTCACCGGCCGAACCGTGCGGGCTGAGCACCACCCGGCGCTGGTCGCGCAGGCGCTGCGAGGTGTCGAGCTGGCGCAGCTCCTCGGCGGCATCGATCCGGATCAGTGAGTCGCTGCCGATGCCGAACCGCCCGCCCGCTTGGAAAAACGCGGGGCCGGCAAAAATCCCGTCGCCCAGATCGGCCTCGGTCAGCGGGCAGAGACCGGCGACCGCGCCGCTGGCGGCAAGCCGCGCGGTCTCGGCGGCGGTCAGATGCGTCGCATGGATCAGGCACCAGCGCTGATCGACCCTGGCATGATCGAGCAGCCAGGCGACCGGCGGCGCACCGAGGGAGGCGATACAATCATCCACCTCGATCATCTGTTCGGCGGCGTGGATATGGATCGGGCCGGTCGGAAACAGCCGGCCGATCGCGGCGACATCCGCGGGCTTTGCCGCGCGCAGTGAATGGGGTGCGACGCCGAGCACGGCCTGCGGCATCGCGGCGCGCAACAGCGCAGCGGTATCGTCATGCAGGCGCAGAAACGCATCGCGATCGTTGATGAAGCGGCGCTGGCCCGGCTCGGCGTCGCGGCCGATGCCGCCGGCGCTGTACAGGCAAGGCAGCAGCGTCAGGCCGATGCCGCTCGCCTGGGCGGCGGCGATCACCCGCCCCGCCAGTTCGGCGCGGCTGGCGTAAGGCGTGCCGGTGGGGTCGTGATGGACGTAGTGAAACTCACCGACCGTGGTGAAACCGGCCTGCAGCATCTCGACATAGGCCATCGTGTTGACCGCCTCGATCTCGTCGGCATCGAGCGCGTTGACCACCTGATACATCACATGCCGCCACGACCAGAAATCCTCGCCCGGCCGGTTGCCACGCTCGGCTAGGCCGGCCATCGCGCGCTGGAACCCGTGGCTGTGCAGGTTGGCGAGGCCCGGCATCGCGATGCCGGGCACGATGTCGCAACCGCCCTGCCCTGCCCCGGTGGTGATACCGGTGATGATGCCGGCATGATCGATCGTGACGGCGACATCCGGCTGCCAGCCATCCGTCAGCCAGGCCCAGGCGAACCACAAACTTTGCGCCATCGTTTTGCTCCACAATCCGGCTTGAACCGAAATCCGAACCGGTTGTATATACAACTCGTTCGATCTTGTCAGGAGCAGAAATTTGCACTGCGACCGCCTCTGGACTCACGCCCATATCGCGACCTGCCCGGCCGATGCAGCGGGACTGGGCATCATTCACGACGGCGCGATCGCGGCGAAGGACGGGCGGATCGTCTGGTGCGGGGCGCGTGCCGCGATGGGCGCCATCACCGCGACGGAAACCATCGATTGCGGTGGGCGCTGGGTGACGCCGGGGTTGATCGATTGCCATACCCATCTGATCTTCGCGGGCGACCGCTCCGATGAATTCGCCCGCCGCCTCGCGGGCGAATCCTATGCCGATATCGCGCGGGCGGGCGGCGGCATCGTTGCCAGCATGCGCGCGACCCGCGCCGCTGACCCGGCCATGCTGTATGCCGCGGCATCGCACCGGCTTGCCGCCTGGGAGGCGGAGGGTGTCACCACGATCGAGATCAAATCCGGCTATGGTCTCGATGTCGAAACCGAACTTGCCGTGCTGCGCACCGCGCGCGCATTGGGTGCAACCGGGCGGATGCGCGTGGCGGCCACCTATCTTGGCGCGCACGCCATACCGCCGGATCGGGCGCGGGCGGAGTATCTCGATCTGGTGTGCGATCACATGATCCCGCTGATCGCGCGTGAAGATTTGGCCGATGCGGTCGATGGATTCTGCGAAACCATCGCCTTCACGCCCGCCGAGATCGAGCGGGTGTTCACCGCCGCCACGGCGCATGGGCTGGCGGTGAAACTGCACGCGGATCAACTCGCCGAAGGCGGTGGTGCGGCGCTCGCGGCGCGTTACGGCGCGATGTCGGCGGATCATCTGGAATACGCCTCGGAATCGGGCATCGCGGCGATGGCGGCGCGCGGCACCGTCGCGGTGGTGCTGCCGGGTGCGTATTACGTGCTGCGCGAACCCACGGCCCCGCCGGTTGGCGCGATGCGCCGCGCGGGGTGCGCGATCGCGGTGGGAACCGATTGCAACCCCGGCACCTCGCCGATCATGTCGCTGCGCCTGTCCGCCCATATGGCCTGCGTCCTGTTCGGCCTGACCTTCGATGAGGCGTGGCGCGGCATCACCATCAACGCGGCCAGGGCGCTGGGGATCGCCAGCGAGACCGGTTCGATCGTCGAAGGCAAATCCTGCGATCTTGCGATCTGGTCGGTCGACTCCCTCGCCGAGGTGCTGGCCTGGATCGGCCCGGCGCCGCTGTACCGGCGCGTTCTGAAAGGCAATGATCGATGATGGTCCTGAAGCCCGGCGCGATGCGCTATGGCGATTGGCGCGCGCTGTATGATGGGGCGGATTTCACGCTCGATCCCGCGTGCCGTGCGGGTGTCGCTGCGAGCGCCGCGGTGGTTGCGGGTATCGTCGGCAAGGATGACGCTGTCTACGGCATCAACACCGGCTTCGGCCTGCTTGCCTCGACGCGGATCGACCGCGCCGATCTCGCGACTTTGCAGCGCAATCTGGTGCTCTCGCATGCCGCCGGCGTGGGCGATCCGTTGCCGCCGAAGCTGGTACGGCTGATCCTCATTCTGAAAATCGCGAGCCTGGCGCAAGGGGCTTCTGGCATCAGACCCGAGACGCTCGATGCGCTGCTGGCGCTGGTGGCGCATGACATCATGTCGATCATTCCGGCGCAGGGTTCGGTCGGCGCATCGGGCGATCTCGCGCCGCTCGCGCATCTGGCCTGCGGATTGTTAGGGATCGGCGATGTGCTGGTGGCGGGTGTGCGCAAGCCGGCCTCCCAGGCGCTCAGCGAGGCGGGGCTCGCGCCGGTGACACTCGGGCCGAAGGAAGGTCTCGCGCTGCTGAACGGCACGCAGGTCTCCACCGCGATCGCTTTGGTCGGCTTGTTCGAGGCGGATGATCTGTGCCGTGCCGCGCTGATCACCGGCGCGCTGAGCACGGATGCGGCACGCGGTTCGGACGCGCCGTTCGATGAGCGGATTCATACTTTACGGGGCCACGCCGGGCAGATTGCAGTGGCGCGCGCGCTGCGCAGCCTGATGGCGGCGAGCCCGATCCGCGACTCCCACCGCACCGGCGATCCGCGCGTGCAGGACCCGTATTGCCTGCGCTGCCAGCCGCAGGTGATGGGCGCCGTGTTCGACCTGCTCGCGCAGGTGCGGCGAAGTTTGACCATCGAGGCCAATGGCGTTTCGGATAATCCGCTGGTGTTCGCCGACACGAACGAGGTGATTTCGGGCGGCAATTTCCACGCCGAACCGGTGGCGTTCGCGGCCGATTTGTTAGCGCTCGCGATCGCCGAGGCCGGCTCGATCGCGGAGCGGCGGATTGCGATGCTGGTCGATCCCGCGCATTCCGGCCTGCCGGCGTTTTTGACCCGCAAGCCCGGGTTGAATTCGGGCTACATGATCGCGCATGTCACGGCGGCGGCGCTGGTTTCGGAAAATCGGATGTTGGCGCATCCCGCCAGCGTTGATTCGATTCCGACCTCGGCCAATCAGGAGGATCATGTCTCGATGGCGACGCATGGTGCGCTGCGCAGCCTGCGGATGGCGGGCAATCTGGCCTCGGTGCTAGGCATCGAATATCTGGTCGCCTGCCAGGCGCTCGATTGCCTGGCACCGTTGCGGACCAACGACATGCTGGGACGGGCGCATGGCTTGCTGCGCGCGGCGGTGCCGGAACTGGGCGATGACCGGCTGCTGGCACCCGACATCGCCGCGGCGCGCGCACTGGTGGCGGGCAATCAACTCGTCCGCCACGTCGCTTGTGACGAACTGCCGGTTCTGGAGCGCGATTTCGCATGAGCGATCCTGCATTTCTGACCATCCGCCCCGGCAATTCACGCCTGATCCTCAGCATTCCGCATGCCGGCATCGAAATTCCCGCCGCACTGGCGGATCGCTACGTCTCGCGCTGGCAGGCGCAGGCGGATGCCGATTGGTGGTTGCCGCAGCTTTACGATTTCGCCGAAGATCTCGATATCACCATCATCCGTACGGCAATCTCGCGCAGCGTGATCGATGTCAATCGCGATCCGGGCGGTGTGTCGCTCTATCCCGGCATGGCGACCACCGGCCTGTGCCCGACCGAGGATTTCGATGGGCGGCCGCTGTACCATCCGGGCGCTCCACCGGACGATGATGAGATTGCCGAACGGCTGGCCGGCTATTTCGCGCCCTATCATGCGGCCTTGCGGCAGGCGATCGCGCGGTTGCGCGCGATACACGACAACGTCGTGTTATTCGATGCCCATTCGATCCGGTCGGTCATCCCGCGCCTGTTCGAAGGCGTGCTGCCGGTGTGCAATCTGGGCACGAACGACGGCGCCTCGGCATCGCGCGCTCTGCTGGCGGTGCTGGCCGCGCGCTGTGGCGCGAGCGGGTTCAGCCACATCACCAACGGGCGGTTCAAGGGCGGCTATATCACGCGGCATTACGGCGATCCGGCCGGCGGGGTGCATGCCGTGCAGCTTGAACTTGCATGCCGCGGCTATATCGACGAGCCGGATGGCGCGATTACGCAGGACAACTGGCCGACCGCCTATGACGCCGCGCGTGCCGCGCCGATGCGCGCGCTGTTGCGCGAGTTGTTCGACGCCTGCCTTCATCACGATCTATCATCCTAACGGAGTGCGACCATGCAGACCCGGCTTGATAACGCTCGTGTTATTCGCGCGCCGCACGGCACCACGCTGAGCGCGAAATCGTGGCTGACCGAGGCGCCGCTGCGCATGCTGATGAACAATCTGGACCCCGATGTCGCCGAGCGGCCGGAGGAATTGATCGTCTATGGCGGGATCGGCCGGGCCGCGCGCGACTGGGAGAGCTATGACCGGATTCTGGCCGCGCTGCGCAATCTGGACTCCAACCAGACGCTGCTGGTGCAATCGGGCAAACCTGTCGGCGTGTTCACCACCCATGCCGATGCGCCGCGCGTGCTGATCGCCAATTCCAACCTGGTGCCGCACTGGGCGAATTGGGAGCATTTCAACGAGCTCGATCGCAAAGGGTTGATGATGTACGGCCAGATGACGGCCGGATCGTGGATCTATATCGGCTCGCAGGGCATTGTGCAGGGCACGTATGAAACCTTCGTCGAGGCCGGCCGGCAGCATTACAACGGCGATCTCGCCGGGCGGTGGATACTAACAGGCGGCCTCGGCGGCATGGGCGGCGCGCAGCCGTTGGCGGCGACCATGGCGGGCGCTTCGATGCTGGCGGTGGAATGCTCGGCGGCGCGGATCGATATGCGGTTGCGCACCCGCTACCTTGATGCGCAGGCCCGCACACTCGATGAGGCGATGGCGATGCTCGAGCAGGCGCGCGCGCGCGGCAAGCCGGTCTCGATCGGGTTGCTCGGCAATGCTGCTGAAATTTTCCCGGAAATTCTCGCGCGCGGCATTCGCCCGGACATGGTGACCGACCAGACCTCCGCGCATGATCCGGTCAACGGCTATCTGCCCGCCGGCTGGAGCCTCGCGGCGTGGGAGGATCGGCGCGTCAGCGATCCGGCCGGTGTGACGGAAGCGGCGAAGCGCTCGATGGCGGACCAGGTGCGCGCCATGCTCGGCTTCTGGCGGCGCGGGATTCCGGTGCTCGATTATGGCAACAACATCCGCGCGATGGCGAAAGATGCCGGTGTGGCCGACGCGTTCGACTTTCCGGGCTTCGTGCCGGCCTATATCCGCCCGCTGTTCTGCCGCGGCATCGGCCCGTTCCGCTGGGCGGCGCTTTCGGGCAATCCCGAGGATATCTACCGCACCGATGCCAAGGTGAAGGAGCTGATCCCCGATAATCCGCATCTGCATCACTGGCTCGATCTGGCGCGCGAGCGCATCGCGTTCCAGGGCCTGCCTGCACGAATCTGCTGGGTGGGGCTGGGAGACCGGCATCGGCTGGGGTTGGCGTTCAACGAGATGGTCGCCTCGGGGGAATTGTCAGCACCCGTGGTGATCGGGCGGGATCATCTGGATTCCGGTTCGGTCGCAAGCCCGAACCGCGAGACCGAGGCGATGCGCGATGGATCGGATGCCGTCTCGGACTGGCCTTTGTTGAACGCGCTGCTCAATTGCGCCTCCGGTGCGACGTGGGTTTCGTTGCATCATGGCGGTGGCGTCGGCATGGGGTATTCGCAGCACGCCGGCATGGTGATCGTGGCGGACGGCACCGCGGCGGCGGCCCAGCGGATCGCGCGCGTGCTGTGGAACGACCCGGCGAGCGGCGTGATGCGCCATGCCGATGCGGGGTATGAAACCGCCATCGCATGCGCGCGGAGCCATGACCTCGATCTGCCGTTTCTCACCCGCTAGGCACGGTGCCGGACTGGCTGCCGAGGCTGTAGCGCGAGCCCGGGTGGATGAATTCGCTCTGCGTCGCCGGCATGCCGTTGCTCCAGGTCCGGCGCAGCAGCACGAGGCAGGCCGGGTCATCGCCCGGGCCGAGTTCGAGCAGGCGGCGGATCGGCGCGGCCGGTGTCACCGCATAGGCGGTGTGCTCGACTTCGGTGGCGGGGCCCAGGCTCAACAGATAACGCGCCGTGGTCTGCGCGGTGAAATCGGCCTGTAGATAATGCGGCGCGAAGCGCGGCGAGACGAAGCGGTCTTCGAGTTGCACCGGCACATCGTCCTCGAAATGCAGGACGGTGGAGTGAAAGATTTTCGAGCCCGGGCGCAGCTGAAACCCGAGCGCCTGGGCCGGCAGGGCGCGCACCGCCTCGAGCGCGATCAGCGCCATGCGATGGCGATGCCCGCGCGCGGTGATGTCTTCCGCGATGTCGTGGATGTGCAGAAACTCCTGGCGCGGCCTCCGTTCCATCGCGAAGGTGCCGACACCCTGCACGCGTGAGACGATGCCTTCGGCCGATAATTCGCGCAGCGCGCGATGCACTGTCATGCGCGAGACGCCGAAGGCGGCGGTGAGTTCATGTTCGGAGGGCAGCCGGCCATCGGTGCCCCAGGTGCCGGCGGCGACGCGGGCCGCGATGTCGCGCTTCACCCGCAGATAGAGCGGCAGGCGCGGTTCGGCGGCGGGGTCGTCATCATCGGTCATTGTTGATTGATAACATTCTTCAGAAGATCGTCGAGAACCGGTCGGCGGTGCGCCAGAGTGCGGCACTGTGAATGCCCAGATCGATGCGGTAATCCTGCGTCTCGCGGCCGGCGCGGCTTTGGATCACGCGGTCGAGATGCGCGCGCAGCGGTGCCGATTGGCGTTCGGCCGTGACATCGCTCAGCCGGTCGGGATTGGCGAAGCCATGCAGCATCGCAAGCCAGTCTTCATCGGCGAGGCGCTGGTGTCTGGCCTGATCGGGGTGCGACCAGGGTTGGTTGCGCGAGCGGCGCAGGCGCTGCAGGCCGATGTCGCGATCGACATAACGAAGATGAAACAAATAAAGGTCGTCGAACACGGTGTCCGCCTTCATGCAGTGAAAGCCGGGGGACCAGTCGAGCGGGCCGCGGGTGAAATTGGGTTTGCAGAGCGCGCTGTTGAACCAGACGTGCCGGCGCTGGGCGAGGATCGGCCGGGCGGGGTCGAGCGGGGCTTCGCGGTCGGGGATGTGCTGGAGTTCGAGGCCGATCATCGAAATCAGTTCGGTTTCACAACGTTGTGCGTAATCGGCAAGCGAGGCATAGGTGGCCGGGTCGGCGACCACGAATTCATCGAGATCGACATGCAGCACATAGCGATAGCGCCGCAGCAGGGCCGTGGCCATGGTTCGGATCAGACGCAGATGGTGGTTATCGTCCTGCGGTGAGCGGATCAGCCGGATGACGTTGGCGGCACCGAGTGCGTGGGCCGAGCCATCATTGGTGCCGTGATCGAGCAGGTAGCAATTCGCGAGCCCGACCTGCCGGCCGTAATGGCCGAGCCAGAGCGGCAGATAAGCGGGCTCGTTGTAGAATTTCGTGACGATTGCAAGCGGTTTCACGGCAGCGCGCCCTGGCTGCGCAGCACTTCGCCCACCAGTGATTTCGCATCCAGAATGGTATCGAGATCGGCTCCGGGCATCGCCTCGCCGGCGAGCTCGCGCACGGTGCGGCCGGTGGCGAGGGCGATTTTCGCCAGTGCCGAGGCCCGCTCATAGCCGATGAACGGCACCAAGGCGGTGACCGTCGCGGTGCTGGCTTCGAGATGCTTCATGCAATTCGCCTCGTTCGCCTGAATCCCATCGACGCAGAGGGTTGCGAACACTTCGACGGCGTTGCGGATGAGTTTCATGCTGTTGAGCGTGTTATGCGCGATCAGCGGTTCGAACGCGTTCAATTGCAGTTGCCCCGCTTCCGCCGCCATGGTGATGGCGAGGTCGTGGCCGATCACCTGAAAGCAGACGATGCTGATCATTTCGGGGATGACCGGATTGACCTTGCCGGGCATGATCGAGGAGCCGGGTTGCAGGGCGGGCAGGCTGATCTCGCCGAAGCCGCCGCGCGGGCCCGAGGAGAGCAGGCGCAGATCATGCGCGATCTTCGACAATTTGGTGGCGATGCGCTTGAGCACGGCGGAAAACATGATGAAGCCGCCCATGTCCCAGCTGGCTTCAAGCAAATTCGACGATTGGGTGAATTCGATGCCGCTGATGCGCGAGAGCGATTCGATCGCGAACGGACCATAGGCGGGATCGGCGTTGATGCGGGTGCCGATGGCGGTGCCGCCGAGGTTGATTTCGGTCAGCAGTTTGGCGACTTCATCGAGCCGCTGGATGTCTTCGCGGATCGTGCTGGCGAAGGCACCGAATTCCTGGCCCAAAGTCATCGGCACGGCATCCTGCATTTCGGTGCGGCCGAGTTTGACGATGGTGGCGAATTCGCCCGATTTGCGCTCGAACGATGTCGCAAGCTGATCGAGCCGCTGGCTCAGCGCGTCCTTGCCGAGCAGCACGGCGAGGCGCACCGCGGTCGGGTAGGTGTCGTTGGTCGATTGCGACATGTTGAGATGATCGTTGGGATGCACCCGATAATCGCCGCGCGCGCCGCCGAGCAATTCCGAGGCGCGGTTGGCCAGCACCTCGTTCATGTTCATGTTGGTCGAGGTGCCGGCGCCGCCCTGGATGACATCGACCGGGAATTGATCGTGAAACCGCCCCTCGATGATTTCATTGGCGGCGGTGGCGATTGCTTCGGCAATCACGGGGTCGAGCTTGCCGAGCCGCGCGTTGGCGCGCGAGGCGGCGAGCTTGACCATGGCGAGCGCGACGATCAGATGGCGGTGCTGGCCGATCGTGAGATCGGAGATCGGGAAATTGCGCAGGGCGCGCGCGGTGGAGGCGCCCCAATATGCCTCGTCCGGAACTTCGATGGTCCCGAGACTGTCATGATCGTTGCGGTTCATGGCGTTTCCCTTGTGGTGATTGTCGTGGCGCGGTCAATCCGACGCATGACGCTGTAATCGCACATAGGTGAACACCTGCGAAACCCCCGCGGGCGTCACATGGGTGTGGGTCTTGTGGTCGAGCAGGACGAAGGCAGGGGCGTACCGGGCGGCCAGATCGTCCGCACTGTAACGCTGCACGGCCAGGCCGCTGCATCGTTCCGGCCCTTCGGGGGCGAAGGTCGCGAGGATGAGAAACCCGCCCGGGCGCACCGATTCTGTAGCAAGTGCGATGTAGCGGTCGCGGTCGTGCGGATCGGTCAGGAAATGGAACACCGCCCGGTCGTGCCAGAGGTCGAACCGCTCGCCGGGGATCCAGTGGGTGATGTCGGCGCAAACGAAGTCGATCCGCGCCGCCGCCGCGCCGAGGGCGGCCTGGGCGGCATCGAGCGCCTGCCGCGACAGATCGACCACGGTGACCGCGCCGAAGCCGCGTTCGACCAGCGCGGGGGCGAGTTGCGCGGTGCCACCGCCGACATCGACCGCGGAGGCGCGCGGCGGCAGGCTGCACGCATCGATCATCGCGAGTGAGACGGCGGGCGAAGCCTCGTGCCAGCTCAGCCGGTCGGGCGCGGTGCGGCGGTAGGCGGCATCCCAATGCTCGGTGCGGGGTTCAGCCATGTTCGGGTGCTCCGTGGTCGCGCGGGCCGGGACGGCCGTGGGCAAGCTCGGTGATGATGCCGTGCAGGGTGCGCAATTCCTGCTCCGTCACTTCGCCGCGCTGGAAGAAATGACGGATGTTGCGGACCATGCCGGGGCGTTTCGGCGCGTTGCGCAGAAAGCCCGAGGCGTCGCATTCGGCGATCAGGTGGGTGAGGAAGTTTTCCAGCTCGCCTTTGGTCGCGACATGGGTTTTATGGGTGATCATGTCGCGCGCCGGCGTCGCATCGCACGCCATCCACCATTCATGCGCCATCACCATCACCGCCTGGGCGAGGTTGAGGGACATGAACGCGGGGTTGAGCGGATAGCGGATCAGGCTGTCGGCATGGGCGATGTCGTCATTGTCGAGGCCGGCGCGTTCGGGGCCGAACAGCAGGCCCATGCGCAGGCCGCGATTGCCGATTGCGCGCAGTTCGGCGGCGGCGCCGCGGGCGGTGAGCAAGGGTTTCACGATATGGCGCGGCCGTGGGCAGGTGGCGAACACGCGGTGCAGATCGGCCACCGCATCGGCCACGGTTTCATGCACGGTGGCGGCTTCGAGAATGCGATAGGCGCCCGAAGCGGTGCGCATGGCGCGATCCTGCGGCCAGCCGTCGCGCGGGGCGACCAGGCGCAGGTGGAACAGCCCGCCATTGCCCATGGCGCGGGCGACCGAGCCGATGTTTTCGGCCAGTTGCGGGCGGATCAGGATGACGACCGGCGACGGATCGATCGGGCGGAGGTCGGCACCTTCGTCGCGCGCGGTCATGCGCGGCGCCAGGTGGTGCCGGCGGCGCTGTCTTCGAGGATGATGCGGCGGGCGGCGAGTTCGGCTCGGATTTCATCGGCGCGGGCGAAATTTTTCGCGCGGCGGGCTGCGATGCGCTCGGCGATCAACTGGTCGATCGTCGCGGTGGTCCGATCGGGGTCGGTCCCGTCCGGTGCCTGGAACCAGGCGGCGGGGCTGACGTTGAACAGGCCCAGCAGGGCGCCGGTCGCCTGCATTTTCGAGGCGGCGAGTGGATCGCCGCCCAGAGCGGCATCGGCCAGGCCGTGCAGGGCCGCGATCGCGCCGGGGGTGTTGAGGTCATCAGCCAGGCGGTCCAGCACGACGGGCGTGAGTTCGGTGGGCGCGGGTGCGTCGGGGTGTTTCTGCAGGGCGCGGTAGAAGCGATCGAGTTCGCGCTTCGCGTCATCGAGCCCGGCCCAGGTGAAATCGAGCGTGCTGCGGTAATGGGTTTTCAGCAGCAGGAACCGCACGGCTTCGCCCGGCGCGCGGGCGAGGACCTGTTCGAGCGTGATGAAATTGCCGAGCGATTTCGACATTTTTTCGCCATCGACCAGCAGCATGCGGTTGTGCAGCCAGTAATTGGCGAAGCCCGAACCGGGGAAGGCGCAGGTCGATTGCGCGATTTCGTTTTCGTGGTGCGGAAAGATCAGGTCATCGCCGCCGCCGTGGATGTCGAAATTTTCGCCGAGATGCTTCCAGATCATCGCGGAGCATTCGATGTGCCAGCCCGGCCGGCCGCGGCCCCAGGGGCTGTTCCAGCCGGGGAGATCGTCGCCCGATGGTTTCCACAGCACGAAATCGCCGGGATCGCGCTTGTAGGCGGCGACATCGACCCGGGCACCTGCCAGCAGTTCCTCGGGGTTACGGCCGGAGAAGGCACCGTAATCGGGGTCGGAGGCGACGGCGAACAGGACGTGGCCTTCGGCCTCGTAGGCATGGCCGTTGCCGATCAGGCGGGTGATCAGGGCGATGATGTCGTCGATATGGGTGGTGACCAGCGGCTCGATATCGGGTGGTGCGGCGCCCAGGGCCGCCATGTCGCGATGGTACCATTCCGTGGTGCGGGCGGTGAGCGCCGCGATCGACTCGCCGGTTTCCCGGGCGCGGGCGTTGATCTTGTCTTCGACGTCCGTGATGTTTCGGACATAGGTGACGCGCGGATACAGGTGGCGCAGCAGGCGCACCAGCACATCGAACACCACGACCGGGCGGGCGTTGCCGATATGGGCACGATCGTACACGGTGGGGCCGCAGACGTAGAGTTTCACATGCGCCGGATCGATCGGGGTGAAGCGCTCGCGGCGCCGTGTTTTGGTGTTGTGCAGGCGGATTTCGATCATGTCTGGCATTTCCGCCGCAGCCCGGGGGATGTCAACCGATCGGTGCCGGGGCGCAGGCTGCGGCCGGTTGCCGTCGCGTTGACAGGACCGCAGCAGTCCGATATCCGGGACCCAAGCAAATGAGAATAATTCTCAACTGTTGAAATCAGGAGATCGCCTTGTCGCAGACCACCATACGTCCGCAGCAACGCCGCCGGCGCCTGCCGTTTCTGGCGGTATTCGGGCCGGGGCTGGTGGTGATGCTGGCCGATACCGAGGTCGGCAGCATCATCACGGCGTCGCAATCGGGGGTGGCGTGGGGCTACCGGCTGCTGCTGCTGCAGTTCATTCTGATGCCGATTTTGTACGTGGTGCAGGAACTCACGGTACGGCTCGGCATTTTCACCGGCAAGGGCCATGGCGAGTTGATCCGCGATACGTTCGGCAAGGGTTGGGCCTGGCTTTCGGCGGCCGGACTCGCGGTGGCGACGGTGGGGGCGCTGCTGTCGGAGTTTTCCGGCGTGGCCGGCGTGGGCGAGCTGTATGGCGTGCCGCGCGGCGTGACGTTGACGCTGGCGGTGGTGTTTCTGCTGGTGGTGGCGTTTACCGGATCGTATCGCCGGGTCGAGCGGGTGGCGATTGCGCTGGGGCTGTTCGAATTCGTGTTTTTCGGCATCGCCTTCGTCTCGCATCCGAGCCTGACCGCGGTTGCGGATCAGACGTTCCGCCCCGCGCTGGGCAATGCCGGGTATATGTATCTGGTGGCGGCGAATATCGGGGCGGTGATCATGCCGTGGATGATTTTCTATCAGCAGTCGGCGGTGGCCGACAAGAAACTCACGCCGGCCGATTTCAAATACGCGCGCTGGGATACCGCGATCGGGGCGGTGGTGACGCAGCTGGTGATGGCGGCGGTGCTGGTGGCGACGGCGGCGACGATCGGCCGGCACGATCCGACCGCGAGCCTGAATTCGGTGGGCGACATCGCCAATGCGCTGACGCCGTTTCTGGGCGTTACCGTGGGGAAGCTGGTGTTCGGGATCGGCGTGCTGGGGGCCGGGCTGGTCGCCGCGATCGTGGCATCGCTCGCGCTGGCGTGGGGGTTGGGCGAGGTTGCCGGGTATCGTCGCTCGCTCGAGGATCATCCGTTGCAGGCGAAATGGTTTTACGGGGTCTATGCGGCGTGCCTGATCGTCGGCGCGGTGCTGGTCGCGGTGGTGCCGAACCTGGTCATTCTGAACATCGCGGTCGAGGTGATGAACGCGCTGCTGCTGCCGCTGGTGCTGGGGTTTCTGGTGATGCTGGGGCTTTATGCCTTGCCGGCGCATTTGAAGCTCAAGGGCTGGTACATGGGGCTGACGATTTTTCTGTCGGTGATCACCGCGGCGCTCGGCGTGTATGGCGGGTTGACCGGGGCGGGATTGTTCTGACGGCGGGGCGTGCGGCATAGGTCAGCCGACCCGCGTGACGCGTTCGGAACAGCGGGCGAGGCTGGGTTTGGGCCACGTCAGAAGCGCAGCCGTGCCATGGCGATACTGTCGATGAAGACGCCGTCACGCAGGATATCGCCGCGCAATATGCCTTCGGTTTCGAAACCGAATTTGCGGTAGAGGTGGATGGCACGGTGATTGTCGGCGTTGACGGTGAGGCTGACGCGCCGGAGGCCGCGGACGGTATCGGCGAGGGTGAGCACTTCGGTGAGCAGGGCGGTGCCGACGCCGGTGTTGATATGGGCATCGTGGACGAAGAGCAGGATCGAGCCGGTGTGGGCGGTGCGGTCGCGGCCCCGCATCAGCGCCGTGGCGCCGATGATGGTGTCGTGCCGCACCGCGAGCAAACAGGTGTCGGCGGGGCCGGTGGCCCAGGTTTCGGCGAAGGATGTGGTCACGAAGGGTACGCGCAGCGTGCCGTGGCGGACGCCGGGGAGGTTCATCAGGGCCGCAATGGCGGCGGCATCGGATGGTTCGCGGGCGCGGATGGCGAGGTCGTTCATGGCGTGGCGACATAGTGCGGCGGGTCGATCAGGCGGGCCATGGCGTGGGAATCGACGAATGTGCCGTCGCGAAACATCTGCCGGCGCATGGTGCCTTCGATCTCGAAGCCG
Source organism: Acidiphilium sp. PA (assembly GCF_026191915.1). Classification (GTDB taxonomy): domain Bacteria; phylum Pseudomonadota; class Alphaproteobacteria; order Acetobacterales; family Acetobacteraceae; genus Acidiphilium. The sequence goes on along the minus strand of NZ_JAIMBY010000002.1, from coordinate 424,383 downwards.
AATTTCCGGTAGAGCGCGATGGCGGGTGCGTTGTCGGTGAAGACGTTGAGCGTGATGCGGGTGAGGCCGAGCCAGTTGTCGGCGGTGTCGAGCATCGCGGTCATCAAGGCGGCACCGACGCCGCGGCGCCACCAGTCTTCGTGCACGGCGATGCCGAACCAGGCGCTGTGGGATTGGAACCTGGTGTTGCGGAACAGCGCGATGTGTCCGATCACCGCGCCATCGGCATCGCTGACCGCGACGATGTTGGCGCCGTTGACCGGTGCCGCCATGTGCTCGGTGGCGAAGGCGAGCGGGGTGTAGGGGGCGAAGACCATGGTGCCGTGGCGGACCGCCGGGCGCATCAGCAGGGCGGCGGTGGCCGCGGCATCGTCCTTTTCATGGGCCCGCAACGTAAATCCGCTCATCCCCTGCCCTTCCCTGTTCAACCTGCCGCGACTATCTCTCATCGACCATAAGCAAGGGGGTGGGCAATGAACAATTCATCGATCGAGGCGGTTCTGGCGCATATCGATGCCAATATCGATGCGTCGCGGGCGCGGTGGTTCGATTTGTTGCGCATCCCTTCGATCAGCGCGCAGGCGGCGCATAAGGGCGATTGCATGCGTGCCGCCGGGCATATGCGCGATCTGCTGGCCGGCATGGGATTCGAGGCGCGGCTGGCGGAGACGGCGGGTTTGCCCGGGGTGATCGCGACGCATCATCATGCCGGCGGCAATGCGCCGCGCGTGTTGTTCTATGGGCATTACGATGTGCAGCCGGCCGACCCGATCGGGTTGTGGCATGCCGATCCGTTCGATCCGCAACTGGTCGATGGGCCGGGCGGGCCGCGCGTGGTGGCGCGCGGGGCGGTGGATGACAAGGGCCAGGTGATGATGGTGCTCGAGGCGATCCGCGCGCATCTGGCTGTGAATGGGGGGTTGCCGGTCAATCTGACCGTGCTGCTCGAAGGCGAGGAGGAGTGCGGCAGTCCTTCGCTCGAGGCGATGCTGGAGGCCGAGCGGGCGGCGCTGGCGGCGGATTTCGTGCTGGTGGCCGATACCAACATGTGGAACCGCGATACGCCGGCGATCACCACGAGTTTGCGCGGGCTGGCGGCGGTGGAGGTGAAGATCACCGGGCCGAACCGCGATTTGCATTCGGGGTTGTTCGGCGGGCCGGCGCTCAACCCGATCCGCGCGCTGACGCGGATTCTGGGCGATTTGTTCGATGCGACGGGTCGGATCGCGATTCCGGGGTTTTATGACGGGATTGCCGAAATTCCGGCCGATGTGCTGGCATCGTGGCGGGCGACCGGATTCGACGAGGCGGGTTGGCTCGGCGGGATTGGATTGAAACAGGCGAGCGGCGAGCACGGGTTTTCGGTGCTGGAGCAGAACTGGGCGCGGCCGACCGCGGAGATCAACGGGATTTTCGGCGGCTATCAGGGGGATGGCAGCAAGACGGTGATTCCGGCCGAAGCGGGGGCGAAACTGACGTTCCGGCTGGTGCCGGGGCAGGACCCGGCGCGGGTGATCGACGGGTTTCGCGAATTCGTGCAGCAGCGCTTGCTGCCGGATGCGCAGGCGCATTTTCAGGTCTATGGCGCATCGCCGGGGCTGATGGTGCCGATCGATGCGCCGTTCGTGCGGGCGGCGCGGCAGGCGCTGGCGGATGAGTTCGGCAAGGCGCCGGTGCTGGCCGGGTGCGGCGCTTCGATTCCGGTGGTGGAGGCGTTCGAGCGGCAGTTAGGGTTGCAGACGCTGCTGGTGGGATTTGGGCTGGATGATGATTGCATTCATTCGCCGAACGAGAAATTCGAGATGAATTGCTTTCATCGCGGGATGCGGGCGGAGGCGCGGATGCTGGCGGCGTTTGGGATGGCGGCGTGAGGGGGAAGGAAGGCTTCTTTTTTGAAAAAAAGAAGCAAAAAACTTTTGTTTATCTGGGGCACGGGCGCCCCACCAGCACAGTCCCAAAGGTCAAAAAGTTTTTTTGCTTCTTTTTTTACAAAAAAAGAAGTGCTTCCTATGCCTTCTCGCCATGAGACTAACAGCCGAAGGCCTGACCGGCTCAGCCGGCGGCCCATTTGATTTTTCGCTAGGCGCCGGCGAGGCGATGGCGATTACCGGCCCGTCGGGTGCGGGGAAATCGATATTGTTGCGGATGATTGCGGATCTGGACCCGCATGAGGGCGACGTTTCGCTCGACGGGGTGGCGCGGGCGCGGATGGCGGCACCGGCCTGGCGGCGGCGCGTGGCGTATCTCGCGGCGGAGCCGGGGTGGTGGCATGACGAGACGGCGGCGCATTTTCCCGAGCGGGCGCGGGCCGAGGCGTTGATGCCGGATCTGGCACTGGAGGTGAAATTGCTCGACCAGCCGGTGCACCGGCTTTCGACCGGCGAGCGGATGCGGCTGGCGTTGATCCGGATTCTGTTGAACGAGCCTGCGGTTCTGCTGCTCGATGAACCGACCGGCGCGCTCGATCCGCACGCGACGGAACTGGTGGAGGGGATTTTGCTGGACCGGTTGCGGGCGGGGGTTTCGGTGATGATCGTGACGCATGACATGGCGCAGGCGGGGCGGCTGGGGGCGCGGCGGTATCATTTGGCGGCGGGGGTTTTGAGTCCGGCATGAGTCCGATTTTGCTGACGCCGGTCGATCTGCTGGTGGCATCGTCGCTGGTGGTGCTGGATGCGGTGGTTTCGGTCTGGCTGGGGTTGCGGCTGCACAAGCAGGTGCTGGTGGCGGCGGTGCGGTGCGCGGTGCAGCTGGTGCTGGTGGGATATGTGTTGCGCTATGTGTTCGCGATCGACACCCCTGCCCTCACCCTGGGCTTGATTCTGTTGATGGTGGCGATTGCCGGGCGGGAGGTGGCGGCGCGGCCGGAGCGGCGGTTGGTGCGGTATGGCAATCAGATCGCCGGGCTTTCGGCGGTGGCGCTGGCGACGTTTGTGACGGCGACTTTTGCGCTGGCGACGGCGCTGCGGCCGCACCCGTGGTATGCGGCGCGGTATGCGATTCCGCTGGCCGGGATCATGCTGGGCAATGCGTTGAATGCGGCTTCGTTATCGCTGGATGCGCTGCTTTCGGGGGTGATGCGCGAGCGATCCGCGATCGAGGCGCAACTGGCGCTGGGGGTGCGGTTTGGCGAGGCCACGAAACCGTTGATCCGGGCGGCGGTGCGGCGGGGGATTCTGCCGATCATCAATGTGATGTCGGCGGCGGGGATTGTGACGCTGCCGGGGATCATGACGGGACAGATCCTGGCGGGGTTGTCGCCGATCGAGGCGGTGAAATATCAGATCCTGTTGATGTTTCTGCTGGCGGGGGCGACGGGGATTGCGGCGGTGGGGGCTGCGTATTTTGCGACGGCGCGGTTGACCGACGGGCGGGAGCGGTTGCGGGTGGATCGGCTGGTTTAGCGCATCCGGAAGCCATTCGCACATTCTTTTTGTTGCGATATCGTAACAAATATCGCGTGCGAACATGCAGGGTCAGGCGGGTCGAAATTTGCAATTTCGGAGTGGCATGGGCGCGTCCTGCCGGTCTGGGTCCGGCGTGCCGAACAGGATGTGGCGGCGGGACTCTGTGATGGGGGGTTGATCGGGGAAGAACGGCGGTTCGTCTGGCAGCTCGATGCCCATGGCGTTGTAGAGCGGGGCGAGGATGCGGATGAGGCGGGGGTTGGCGGCGAGGAAGCCGGTGAATTCGGGGTCGCCCAGCAAATGTTGCAGGCCGAAGCGGGCGAAGCCGGTTTCGGGCAGCATGCGGTAGAGCCAGGCTTCGCGGCATGGCAGGGTGAGGCGTTTGCGGCGCGGTTTGGGTGGTGGCGCGGCGTCCGGTGCGGCTGCGGGCGCGGCTGCGGGTTTGGCGATGGCGCCGGGTTTGCGGGGTGGGATGGGGCCGCGGGCCACGGCGGCGAGGAAGCGGGCGGTGAGGTTGCGCAGGCGGGTCCAGATCAAATGGACCATGGGCGCGGGGATGAAGGCGGCGCGGCCTTTTTCGACAACGACCGTGCAGAGCGCGTCCATTAGGACGGCGAAGCATTCGATCGTGAAGATGTGTTTTGTCCGGGTTTCTGACACCCGGGCATGCTAGGTCAAACGGGGTGGGGTGGGAAAGCGTTTTGTCAGTATTTTTGTTAGAGGCCGGTGATGGGACCGGTGATGGAATTTTTTTGGGGGTGGATGGCTTCGGCGCAACGGCGCCTTGCCATGCCCCGCCGCGGTTGGCGATGACGTGATGGCGGTGGTGGTCTCGTGACAGGAGGTTTCGATGGTGGATCGGATACAGGCGGCACAACTGGCCCGAAAGCAGGGGGCGGGGCTGGTGATGGAAGTTTTGGTCAATTTCATCCTGCCTTATGCAATCTATGTCTATGCCAAGCCCGGGCTGGGTGATGTTCATGCGCTGATGGCGTCTTCGCTGCCGCCGATTGCGTGGAGCCTGGTCGAGTTTGCGCGCAAGCGGCGGGTGGATGCGATTTCGCTGATTGTGATCGCCGGCATCGTGCTGTCGCTGCTGGCGTTCATCGGCGGCGGGTCGGTGCGGTTTTTGCAGCTGCGGGAGAATCTGGTCGGCGGGCTGGTGGCGCTGGTGTTTCTGGGCTCGGCCGCGATCGGCAAGCCGTTGATCTATCAGTTCGCGCGGGCCGGCGCGGCGCGGAAATCGGCCGCCGAGGGTGCGAAACTCGAGGCGATGCGGGATAATCCGGGGTTCAGGCGGGTGATGCTGGTCATGACGCTGGTGTGGGGGTTCGGGCTGCTGGCCTCGACTGTGGTTTCCTGCGTGCTGGTGTTTGCCATGTCGATCCGGAATTATCTGCTGGTCAGCCCGTTCATCGGGTACGGCACGATGGCGGCGCTGGGGGTCTGGAGTTTCGTTTACGGCAAGCGGGCGCAGCGGCGGGGTGAGGCGCGCGGTTAGGTCGCGATCAGGCGAGCGCCTGGGCGCGCACCAGCCGGGCGAAGGCGCCGTCTTCGGCGAGGAGGTCTTCATGCGTGCCGCATTCCAGCACGCCGCCATCCGCCATCACCACGATCAGGTCGGCATCGCGCACCGTGGCCAGGCGATGCGCGACCACGATGGTGGTGCGGCCCCGGCGGAGCCGCGCGAGGGCCTGCTGCACGGCGGCTTCGCTTTCGGCATCGAGCGCGCTGGTCGCTTCATCGAGCAGCAGGATGCGCGGGTCGCGCAGCAGCGCCCGCGCGAGCGCGACCCGCTGGCGCTGGCCCCCCGACAGGCGCTGGCCGTTGACGCCGACGCGGGTTTCGAAGCCTTCCGGCAGTTCCGCGATGAATTGCGCCGCCGCCGCGTTGGCCGCCGCCTCGATTTCCGCCATCGTCGCGTCCGGCCGGCCCATGCCGATGTTCGCGGCCACGGTATCGTCGAACAGTAACGAATCCTGGCCGACATAGGCCAGCGCGCGGCGCAGGCTGGCGAGCGAGACCTGGCCGATATCCGCCCCGTCGATCAGGATGCTGCCGCGATCGAGGTCGTAGAGGCGCGGGATCAGGGCCAGCGCGGTCGATTTGCCGGCGCCCGAAGCGCCGACCAGGGCGAGGGTTCGGCCCGGTTCGGCGATGAACGACAGATCGCGCAGGCCGGGCCGGCCATCCGGATAGGCGAAGCCGACGTGGCGGAACTCGAGCCTGCCGGGGCCGGGCGGCAGGGGTGGCGCACCGGGGGGTTCGTGCGCGGCATCCGGTTCGTCGATCACGCGGTAGACGCGCTCCAGCCCGGCCATGCCCTCCTGCACCGCCGCGTTCATGGTGCCGAGCGCGCGCAGCGGGCGGGATGCGATGAGCAAGGCGGCGACGAAACCGGTGAAATTGCCGATGCCCGAGGCGCCGGCGGCGTGACGCCAGCCGGCAAAGCCGATCACCAGCGCGATGGCGAGGCCGCCCAGCACTTCCAGCATGGGGTCGAGTGCGGCGCGGCCGCGGATCATGCGCATCAGGGCGCGGTACAACTGGTCGAACGCGCGCTCGGCGCGGCGGCGCTCCTGCGCTTCCAGCCCGTAGGCGCGCACGGTGCGGGCCTGGGCGAAGCTTTCGTTCAGCATCGAGGCGGCTTCGCCCATGCGCTCCTGCATGCCGCCGGAGGCGCGGCGGATGCGCCGGCCGATGCGCTGGATCGGCAGGCCGGCCAGCGGATAGAGCACGGCGGCGATCAGGCTGAGGGACCAGTCGATCCAGATCATGGTGGCGATCAGCCCGACCAGGGTGAAGGCATCGGCGATGCCGTTGACCGCGCGGTTCATCGCTTCGCGGATCACCGTGGCATCGGTGGTGAAGCGCGCGGCCAGGGCGGCAGGGGTTTCGCGGTCGACGCGGGCGAGTTCGGCATCGGTCAGATGGGCGAACATCGCGCCCTGCAGGCGGCGGATGGTGCCGAGCACCACCTGCTGGGTCAGCAGCGTCTGCGCATATTGCGCGAGCGCCTTGATGACCGTGACGGTGAACACGATGACCGGCACCTGATAGAGGATGCGGGGATCGCGGTTGGCGAACATGGTGAAGGCGCGGTCGATCAGCGCCGGGTAGAGCGCCGTGGTGCCGGACATGATCAGCGTCGCCACCACGATGAGGGCGACGCGGCCGCGATAATGGCGGATATGGTCGCGCCAGAGCCGGCGGGCCAATCCCATGCTTCCCAGAGGTTCGATCATCGGCGCTCCTAGTGGCGCGGGCCTTGCGGCAGGTCAACGTGCGGCGCGGGTGCGGCGTGGTGGCCGCTGACATCCTCGCCCGCTTCGGCGGCGAGGCGGGCGCAGATCGGCACCGAGACCAGGCCGATCGCGCTGATGATGATGAAGGCCCAGGAATAATCGGCGATGCTGGGGGCCGCGTGGCCGGACAGGGCGGTGGCGACCTCGAGCGAGCCGGCCGCGATCGAGATGCCCAGGGTGATCGTGATCTGCTGGAAGGTTGCGTAGAAACTGGTCGCGGCACTCATGCGGCTGCGCGGCACATCGGCGTAGGCGATGGTGTTGAAGGCGGTGAATTGCAGCGAGCGGAACACGCCGCCGATCAGCAGGACGGCATCGAGGGCGAGGACCGGCCATGACGGGCGGAACGCGGCGCAGGCGGCGGTGAAGGCGACCGAGAGCAGGCCGAAGCCGACCATGGACAGCCGAAAGCCGAAGCGGCGCAGGATGGGCTGGGCGAGCGGCTTCATGGCCAGGGCGCCGATGGCGGCGGCGAAGGTGACGGTGCCGCTTTTGGCGGCCGATTCGCCGAAACCGAGTTGCAGCATGAGCGGCAGCAGAAACGGCATGGCGCCGGCCAGCACGCGGAAGAAACTGCCGGCGATGGTGGAATTGGCGAAGGTGTCGATCTTCATCAGGGTGAGATCGAGCACCGGATGTTCGTGGTGCTGCGCGTGGCGCCAGTAGGCCCAGCCGGATGCGCCGCCGACCGCGAAGCAGGCGAGGCTCCAGGGCAGCGGGATGATGCCGCGCCCGATGGTTTCGATGCCCGCCATCACCAGCGCCATGGCGAGGCCGGACAGGATCAGGCCGATGATGTCGAGCCGGCCGGCGTGTTCGCTGTCGCGCACTTCGCGGATGAACAGGCTGACGGCGATGATGCCGATCAGCCCGATCGGCACGTTGATGTCGAAGGTCCAGCGCCAGGAGACATAGGTGACGATGAAGCCGCCGAGCGGCGGGCCGATGATCGGGCCGATCAGGGCGGGCATGGTGAGCCAGGAGGTTGCGGCGAGCATGTCGCGCCGGCGGACCGATTTCAGCAGCAGCAGCCGGCCGACCGGCACCATCATCGAGCCGCCGACGCCCTGGAGGATGCGGGCGGCGATGAGTTCGCCGAGGCTGTGGGCGAGGCCGCAGAAGACCGAGCCGATCGTGAAGATCAGGATCGCCGCGCGGAACACCGTGCGGCTGCCGAAACGGTCGGCGAACCAGCCCGAGGCGGGGATGAACACCGCGAGCGAGAGCAGATAGGAGGTGAGTGCGAGGCTCATGTGCAGCGGGTCGGCGTGGAAGCTTTTCGCCATCGCCGGCAGCGCGGTGGCGACGATGGTACTGTCGAGATTCTGCATGAACAGCGCGGTCGCCACGATGAGGGCGGTGATGCGCATCTGCCGCGTCGTCAGCGCGGAACGGTCGTCGTCCTCGGCATCGATCATCGGCGGCCGGCGGTCACTTGGCCGGTGCGGCTGCCGGCGCGGCTGCCGGGGCCGGCCAGACCAGCGGCGGCACGGTGGCGGCTTTTTTGCCGTTGGCGGTCAGCACGCCGCCGGCCAGGGCGAAATGCACGGTCAGGCGCTGGGCATCCGACGCCCCTTTGCTCATGTAGGGGGCGGTCTGCGCGGAGAGCGCGCTGATGACGCCCACGGCCGCGGGATAGGCGTTGGCGAGGTCGCCGAGGAAGGCGCCCACGCCATCGGCCACCAGGGTCGCCTTGCCGGCGGGCTGCACGCCGGGGTCGAAGCCGAAATTGCCGTGGGCATGGGCCTTGAGCGGTCCGAGATCGACCGCGAGGGTGAAATCACCGTGGCCGCCGTGGCGGGCCCAGTCGTGCACGGCAGGGCCGAGTTGCTGCCAGGCGGCGACGGCGGCATCGGGGTTGGTCGTCACGCCGGCGGTCTGGGGCGGCAGCACCGATTGCGTGAAGGGCGGCAGTTGCGGGCCGGAAAAATCGGCAGCGAGGTGCAGGGAGGCCAGTTTACCATCGAACGGCAGATGCGCGAGGGTGACGAAAATGGGTGACAAAGCAAGGCCGGTGAGGGTTTCATGCATGGTGAAGGCGGTATCGCCGCGCCCGGCGGCGGGGTTGCGCGTGAAATCGGTATTGAGGGAGGCGAGGCTGATCAGGGTGAAATTGGTATCGGCGCTGTCGATCCGCATGCCGGTGAAATTCAGCGTGCCTGCGCGCAGCGGGTCCGGCGCGTGGCCGAGCAGGGCGTTGGGGTCGAAATGGTATCGATCGCTGATGGTGGTGAATTGCAGCGTGAAGGCCGGGCCCTGCGACATGGCGACGTGCCAGGCGAGCGGGAGCGCGATGTCGAGCGTGAAGGGGGCGGTGATCTTCGCGCGCATCGTGAAACTGGGCAGGGTGATCTTCGGTGTGGGCAGGCCGCGATCGGGCGGGCTCAGGGTGAGGTCGGTGACGGTGTAGGTCGCCGCCAGCGGCGAGGAGCCGCGCGCGGTGGCGCCGTGGCTGACGGTCCAGCCGGCCTGGCGCAGCACGTGCTCCTGGGCGCGGAACGCCATCGCCATGCGGCCCTGGACGTACCACCAGGCACCGAGATAGGCGATGGCGAGAACGACGATCAGCAGAACCAGGAACCGCAACACACCGCGCATCAATCATCCTTTCGGGGCCAGACCGGCCGCGCCACCATACCCGCCGCGGCCCGGCTTGGCCAATGACCGGGGCAGCCGGCGGCCGAGACTTGACCCAAATGGGCGATCCGGGGCCATGTGCCAACGCCTGACCCATTCCGGCACACTGGAGTTGCCCATGCCTTCCTGCGTACCCTTCGAGCAGTTACAAATCGGTCAGACCGCCTCGCTCGGCAAGACCATCACCGAGGCCGATATTCTGCTGTTCTCAGCCGTTTCGATGGATACCAACCCGGTTCATCTGAACGAGGAGCTCGCGGCGGAAACCTTGTTCAAGGGCCGCGTCGCGCATGGGATGCTATGCGGCAGCCTGATTTCGGCCGTGCTTGGCACCGTGCTGCCGGGGCTTGGCACGATCTATCTCACCCAGTCGATGCGGTTTCGCGCGCCGGTGCGGATCGGCGAGACGGTGACCGCCGTTGTCGAAGTTGCAGCACTCGACCATGCGCGCAAGCGCGCCACCATGCGCACGCGCTGCCTGGTGCGTGGCAAGGTGGTGATCGAAGGCGAGGCCGTGGTGATTCCGCCCGGCGAAGCCGTGGTCGCGGCGGCCGAAACGCCGCGCGCCGCCGAATGATCCGTATCGTGCGCGACTGGCGCGCGGTGCCGGCGGAGGCGCGCGGTGCCTCGGTCGCGCTGGGGAATTTCGATGGCGTGCATCGCGGGCATATCAGGGTCCTGCAGGCGGCGCATGCGGCGCGGCCGGATGCGCCGCGCGCGGTTTTGAGTTTTGCGCCGCATCCGCGCGAGTTTTTTCGCCCCGATGATCCGCCGTTCCGCCTGACGCTCGAAGCCGAACGCGCCGCCGCGCTGGAGGCGCAGGGGGTCGATATTCTCTATGAGCTGAGTTTCGACCGCGCGTTTGCGATGATCGCGGCGAGCGACTTCATCGCCGACATCCTGGACCGGGGTATCGGCGCCTGCCACCTCGCCTGTGGGGCGGATTTCGCGTTTGGTCATCGGCGGGGTGGCGATGTGGCGCTGCTGCGGACCGAGGCGGAGGCGCGCGGCATCGGGCTGTCGATCGTGCCGCATCTCGATGATGCGGAAGGGCCGATTTCCTCGACGCGCATCCGCCGCCTGCTGCAGGATGGCTACCCTGAGCGCGCGGCCGCGCTGCTGGGACGGCCGCACGCGATTCGCGGCGTGGTGACCCATGGTGATGCGCGGGGCCGCACGATCGGGTTTCCGACCGCCAATATCGCGCTGGGACGGCACCTTGAACCGGCGCGCGGGGTTTACGCGGTGACCGCGACGCTGCCGGATGGGCGCGTGGTGCGCGGGGTTGCCAATATCGGCCGGCGCCCGACCGTGGCGGAAGGGGCGATTGCGCGGCTCGAGGCGCATCTGTTCGATTTCGAGGGTGATCTGTATGGGCAGGAGCTGGCGGTGGCGCTGCATCATTTCATGCGCGATGAGCGGAAATTCGAGAGTTTTGCCGCGCTGAAGGCGCAGATTGTGCGGGATGCGGGGGAGGCGAGGGAGAGGTTGGCGGCGGATTTCTCATGAGAGAAGGGCGAACGAATTCCGGCCGTTGGCGTGGCGGATCGGCTCGAGCCTGATCGGCCGGGACCGCTGCCGCAGCCGGGTGCCGGGATCGGCCGAGGGTGCGAGGCAGGGCCGGCGTATGCGGGTTTACCGTGGAAATTCATCGCGTCTTATAAGGGATTTGTTAAGGATTTGCCGGTAGGTTTCGCCGGCGTGTCTCGGCGTGACAATCGGGTCTGCCGCAGCCGGAGGGATTGTCTGCTTGGCCCGGAAACGCGGCGGCTTGGCCGCACCCATGCCTGTCGCGGTGGTGGCCGGGACATCCGAGTTGCCGTGGCGGTCGCTGCCGGGGCTGGACCGGCTGCTGGTCGCGCCGCTGGACCCGATCGGGTTTATGGAAAGCCTGCTCGATATGCTGATGACGATTCCCGGCATCGATGCTGCCTGGATCGGCCATCCGAACGATGATGGGCGCCTGGTGCCGGAGGTGGTGCGCGGCCCGTATGCCGCGGTGATCAGCGATCCGGCGCAGATGGTCGATCTGCATGAGGGGAGCCGGTCGCTCGGGCCGGCTGGCCGCGCGTGGCGCAGCGGCACGGCCGTCCTGTCGGAGGATGTCGTCCATGAGGAGGGGCTGGACCCCTGGCGAAAGGATTGGCTGCGTCTGGGGTTGCGGGTCAGTGCATCGATACCCTTGACCGGGGTGAACGGAGCTCATCGCATCCTCAGTCTTTACTCCGGCGAGCCGGCGTTTTTTCAGCTGAACTGGCCGGTTGGCGTGCTGAGCGAATTCGGCCGCGTGATCGGGACCGCGATCGAGACCCGGCTGCACCATCGGGCGTTACTGCGCGCGAACCGGCTGCTCGATACCTTGCTGGTGGGCGTTGAAACCCTGCTCGATCCGGCCAGCGAAGCCTCGGTCCTGCGCGGGATCTGCAAGCGGTTGAGCGAGACCGATCTGTTCAGTTGCGCGGCGATCGGGCAGGTCGATCGAGATGGCATGTTCGGTTATGCGATCGCTCACGGCAAGGCGGCTGCGGACGTGCGGGGGCTGGCTCAACCGCTCGATCAGGATGACAGCCAGCAATTGCTGGGTGTTCTGGCCTGGAAAACCGGGGTGTTGCAGACCGCCGACGATTACGCGTCGCTGAGCCGGCTGAGGCCGTGGCGCGAGTTTGCGGTGCGCGGCGGCTGGCAGTCGGCCGCGGCCGCGCCGATCCATCGGGCTAGCGCGCTGTTTGCCGTGTTGTTCCTGGTCTCCGAGGATAATGCGGTGATCGACGGCGACACGCGGCGGCTGATCAGCCAGCTTGCGAACAATATCGGCCGCGCGCTCGACCAGGTCGATCTCAAGGCGGCGCTGCGGGCCGAGCGCGAACACCAGAGCATGATCGCGCGGCACGACAAGCTGACCAACCTGCCCAATCGCCGCGCTTTCGAGGAAACCCTGCCGGTGGTGCTGACGCATGCCGGCCGCCATGGCACCGTGATCGGGCTGGGCATACTCGATCTGGATAATTTCAAACCGATCAACGACTGTTACGGGCACGCTGCCGGCGACACGGTGTTGTGCACGCTCGCCCGAAGGCTGCGCGGTGCGTTGCGTGATGTCGATTTCGTGGCGCGGCTCGGCGGCGATGAGTTCGCCCTGATCATCGAGGATCTGAACTCCATCGAACGGCTCAATGGATTTTGCGACCGGCTGGGAGCCATCATCGCGCAGCCGATCGAACTCGATCATGGCGAATGGGTCGTGCTCAAGGCCAGTCTGGGGTTCACATTTTATCCCGCCGATCGCGAACCGCCGGAAACCTTGATCCGCCACGCCGATATCGCGCTCTATGCCAGCAAGGCGGCAAAGGCGACGCGAACCCGGTTCTGGGAAACCTATCAGGCGCTCATCGGCGCCGCGCCGGCGCAATCGCGCTACCGGGCCTTGTTACACAGCCGGTCGGTAGAGGTTCATTTTCAACCGATCATCACGGTCAGAACCGGAACGGTCACGGCGATCGAGGCGCTCGCGCGGCTGCGCGACGGGGAGGACGTCATCGCACCCGGGGTGTTCCTGCCTGATTTCAACGCCGAGGATCGTGAGATGCTGTTCGATGTCGTCCTGCGCCAGGGGATTGCGGCGTTGCAGCAGCTGGCCTTCGTTGCCCCGGCGTTGCATCTGTCGATCAATGTCGACGCCGAAGTGCTGACCCGGGGCTCGGTGCTGCCGATGATCGAGGCCGCGCTGGCCGGCAGCGGAATCGCACCGGCAAGATTGGTCGTCGAAATATTGGAAAGCCATGAGTTTTCCGATCCCGATGTCGCTCAGGAGCGATTGGGCCGATTGCGCCGGCGCGGGGTTGCCATCGCGATCGATGACCTGGGGATCGAGTTCTCGACGATCCAGCGGGTTCAGACATTGCAGGTCGATCACCTCAAGATCGACCGGGCGTTTCTGGCCGATGTGATGAGCAATCCGAACAATCTGGTTTCGCTCGCCAGCAACATCACGATGGCGGCGAGCCTGGGGTTGAGCCTGTGCATCGAGGGTGTCGAGACGCTCGACATGCTCGATGCGCTGCGCATCCTGCGCGCACCGCTGGCGCAGGGGTTCGGTATTGCGCGCCCGATGCCGCTTGCAGCGCTGACACAGTTTCTTTCGGATCACGTGGCGCCCACGCACGAAGACCAGCCGCGAAGTCTGCTCGGCGCCTACGCGATGCACATTCGCTGGGTGCGCGCGTTTCTGTTCGCACCTGACGAGCCGGCCGTGTGGCATCATCTGCGGCGGTCGTCTCCCTTGTCGCTGACGATGTTCTTGCGGCGCAACGGTCTCGACCGGACGCCGTTGGGTGACGCCTATGCGGCGCTGATGACGCTGACAGATCAGCCGGAGCTCGATATCTCGGCCGTCTCGATTGCGTCGGACCGGGTTCGCGCCTTGCTGTGCGAGGCCATCGTCGCACAGGGGGCGGCCGCCAGAGCGCGGCCCGCCGCTGAGACGATTTCGCCGCCCCGCCGCAGACGTGCCGGAGGATCGGTCTCGGTGGCGCGCGGGACCGGCGTGGGCTAAGCTGGTTTGGCCGGTTGGTCCAGGCGGGGCAGCGATGCTGGCTGATGACCCTGCGGAACGGCGAGGCCCGGATCGATCCGGCCAATCAGCAGCAGGACAAGCAGAATGACGATCAGCGCGGCCAGGAACCGGCCGAACAGGCGGACCGCCAGCACGATCAGGAGAGCGGCAACGACGACCAGCAGCACGGTCTGCACAGGCGGCGGGACGCCGATGCCGGTCATGAGGCGCGCCAGCAATCCATCGACATAGGCGACGAAGCCCATCACGAGCCCGGCGATCGCCAGAAGGACGGAGACGATACCGTGGATTGCATTGGTCATCGGTGATTTCCTAAGTCTTACCCGTCATATGGGGATGGGTCCGCCCGGTTACGATGCTGAACCGGTTGGACGCTGGACCAACCGGCGTGGACTGATGGCCACCGCCTTCCTGTCTCCATTTTGGGGGCGGGCGGAGCGTCGGCGCGCCGCATAAGGGTCTCGCGACACGCGGCATTCTTAACGAAATGTACCGCGACGATGCGCTGGATTATGATTGAGTTGCGTGCGGCAAGGAAAAGTGGCGATCCTGCGCGCTGAGATCTGCCGCGCATGCACCGATCCGCCTGATTTTGGGTGGTTTGCGAAGCGCCTCTATTTTCTGGACAATGTGCCAAATCCGGTATCCAGGATCTTATTCTACCTGACATGGCTTGACTATCGTTGCCTTATTGATATAAAATTTGCGCAGTTTTCGCTGCCGGCGATATATAAATGAAACAGGCCTTCAGGCTGATCCGCGACCGCATTAATCTACGCCGAGGGTACTCCTGCCGAGAGCTATCTTGAAACCGGCAACCGCAACGCTTTTGCCAATGGCGGCGGCGCACTCACACTGCACCCGGATTTCGCGCAGACGCTGCGCGAACAGACGGGCTGCGCGCCCTTCGTTGAATCGGGCCCCGTGGTGGCGCAAGTCCGCGCGCGAATTCTTGGCCGTGCCCGCCAACCCCTTACGGACGATCCCGCCGTTACGCTCCACACCAGCCAGGACGGCAGCGTCACCATCCAGTCGCGCGCCGCGGTCCCCGGCTACCTGAGCCCGGACCCGCGCGACCGGCGAACCCTCGGCGTTAAAATCAAATCGCTCAAGGCGGGAGACGAAATGATCCCGCTCGATCATCCCGCACTCACCCGAGGCTGGCACGGTGTGGAAGCCGATGGCCGCTGGACCGACGGTCGCGCCATCATTCCTGCCGCGCTTGCAAAGGATGGCCCCGTCACCATCGCGCTCGCCGCCACGACGCGATATCCGGTGCCGCAATCCGCGCGGTCGCGTGCGACGGGGACGGGTCGCGCCGGAGGGTGACCAGACGGTACACCGTCGCCTGTGCCCGTGATGCGGCCGCGCCGGGTCTGCCGGGGGCGCCTGGGCGGGAGCGCGTGGGCGGGAGCGCGTGGGCGCTGGCGACGAAAAAGTTATCGACGCGATACGAGCGGGCTGTTGTCGCCTCACTCAAACCAAGTGGCGGAACGGATCGTGACGGTGCAACCGTGCGGATCATGTAGTGGGGGGCAATTCGGCAACGTCAATCGATCGGAAACCAGATGCGCGGCTGTGGTGCCGATCGAGCGCTGCCAGATGCGGCTCTACGGCTCATCAGCCTTACCGCCATGTCTCACCACGATCAGCGCATCATCGGCGAGCGGGCGTTGCAGTACCAGCGCCTCGGGAGCGGGCGCGCTCATCCATGTGTCGATCTCATCGGATGTAGTCAGGATGACCGGCATGGCCTTGGGGTGATACCGGCCGACCAGCTTGTTGGGCTCGGTGGTGAGGAAGGCGAATAGCTCGTTCGTGGTCTCGCCTTCCTTCAATTTCCGCACTGAAGTCCACCGGGTCCATATCCCGGCGAAGCACGCGAGCGGCCGGGTTTCATCGAGCGCAAACCAGATCGGGGGCCTGGTCCCATCGGGCATCGTTTCGTTTTCCGAAAAACTGGTGAATGGCACGACACAGCGATGCTCGATGCCCAGCCAGCGGCGCCAATGCGGTGAGGCCACGTTGCGGACATTGGTGACGCCCGGATCGGTTTTTTTGCCTTTGAGCGCGAAGGGCGGTGATGGCATGCCCCATCGCGCCATCATCAGTTCACGCTGGCCCTGGTGATTGCGCACGATCGGCGCCGCATAGTCAGGAAAGACGCCCGGCAACGGCGGCAGGTTGCCTGTTGTGTCGCGCATGGCCCGTGTCAATCCGCGGATGGCGGCCTGCCCTTTGGTGATGCTGTAAAGGTTGCACATGGATCAAGCCGGGCTCGCCGGTTTAGCCCGCGGTGTCGTGTGGGCTGGCAGATGACGCGATGCCAGCGGGCGGCCGGGCGGGCGCGGCAGGGTGGGATTGGTCCCGCTGAAAAGGGGCACGAAAGAAAAGCAAACGATGGCTCGGTTTTTATCCATATCGTCACACGCTCAAAAATTTATATTTCTCGGTTTGAACCGCTATCAAAACAGTCTCGAACCGCAGAAACCATAGGTTCTCCGCGCCCTTGCATCCGACAATGTGTTTCGGTTCGGGCATGACACCGCCAATGCCGCTACGCCTGTGCTATCCCGCACGTCTGGAAAAAATACTCTGAGCCCTCTGCGCTCGCCATTACCCTGCGCTCACGAAGCTGCGATAAGACACGCCGAGCCTGCGACGTTCCGCACCGCCCATGCCGTGGTAAAACCGTAGGCCGCCGTGGGATGGGAGGGTGCGGACTGTTACCCATTGATAATGCCTGGTATCCCGTACCGGATTCGAACCGGTGTTACCGCCGTGAGAGGGCAGCGTCCTAGGCCTCTAGACGAACGGGACCGCGTGGCTCTCGGTAGCGGAGTGGGATTATCGGGTCAAGCCGGGCTCGCGTCCTGCAGGATCAGGCTGGTGGTGGTTTTGCCGTTCCAGCGTTCGGCGCGGATATGCCCCGCCAGATGCAGCGGTGTGCCGGAGCGGTCGAGCAGTGCCGTGGTCAGGGCATCGTCCTTGGCGCGGAACAGCATGGTCTTCAGCCGCCCGCCCGCCTCGCCGTCGACATAGGCGCGAATGGTCGTTTCGGTCCGGCCGATGCGGTCGGCGCGGACCACCCGCGCGCGCGGGATCACAAAAATCGGCTCGGCATTGCCGGCGCCGAACGGGCCGAGCCGGGCGATTTCGCCGGCGATCGCCTCGGTCGCGCCGGTCACGGCGATCGCGCCATCCAGGCTGAGATCTGCGGCCGCTGGCAGCATCGCCGCACCGGCGAGCCGCTCGTTCAGAAACGCGTGCAGGGCATCGAGTTTACCGGCATCAAGCGTAAAGCCCGCCGCCATCGCGTGGCCGCCGCCGCGCGTCAGCAGGCCGAATTCCCGTGCGGCGATGATGGCGCTGCCCAGATCGATGCCCACGATCGAACGGCCCGAACCGGTTGCCCGCCCCTGGCTGATCCCCGCGACCAGTGCCGGCCGGTTGAACGCCTCCTTGATCCGCCCGGCTACGATGCCGACCACGCCGGGGTGCCAGTCATCACCGGCGATCAGCGCCACAGCCGCCCCGGCCGCAAACTGCGACTCGGCGCGCTGCAGCGCGGTGTCGAGCAGATCAGACTCGACCGCCTGGCGCTGGCGGTTGATGTCATCGAGCCGTTTGGCGATGTCCATCGCCTGCGCCGGATCGGCGGCGAGCAGCGCCCGCAGTCCCAGATCGGCCTGATCGATCCGCCCGGCGGCGTTGATGCGCGGGCCGAGCGCGAAACCACAGGTCATCGCGCCGGGCGCCTCGGTCACGCCGGCGACATCGAGCAGGGCGGCAATGCCGGGCCGGGCGCGCCGGGCCATGATTTTCAACCCCTGGCTGACCAGCGCGCGGTTCACGCCGGTCAGCGGCATCACGTCGCACACGGTTGCCAGCGCGACCAGATCGAGCATCGCGATCAGATCGATCTCGCGCCGCGCGGTGAAAAAACCGCGCCGGCGCAACGTGCGCTGCACCGCGATCAACGTGAGAAACACAATGGTCGCCGCGCAGACATTATTCAGCCCGGACCGATCATCGAGCCGGTTCGGATTGACCGTGGCGACAATGGTGGGTGGCGGACCTTCGAGCTTGTGGTGATCAAGCACGATCGCATCGGCGATGCCGTACAGCGCCGCGAGGGCCTGATGCGCGGCGGCACCGCAGTCGACGCACACGATCAGCCGCGCCCCCTGCCCCGCCAATGCCAGCAGCGCCGCTGCGTTCGGCCCATAGCCCTCGCGGATCCGGTCCGGCACGTAATTGATCGTGGCAAGCCCGAGCGCACCCAACCCGAGTGCCATCAGCGCGCCGCTGCACGCGCCATCGACGTCGTAATCGCCAAAAATCGCGACCGTCTCACCCGCCTGAACCGCATCGGCGAGGCGTGCCGCCGCCGTGTCCATATCGATCAGAACCGAGGGATCGGGCAGATAGGCGCGCAAGGTCGGGTCCAGAAAATCGGCCGCCTGCTCGGCCGCAACCCCCCGCGCCGCCAGCAGCCGCCCCAGCAGTTCGGGGGCAGCCAGGCGCTGTGCGATCGCCTGCGCGGTCCGCTCTTCCGCGGGCCGCCACACCCAGCGCCGCCCGGTCAGGCTGTGTGCGACGCCAAGCGCCGGTTCGGGCTCGATCAGGAGGCGTGTCCCGCCTTGGGTTCACCCGCCGGCTTGCTTTCGACCCATGTCTTGGTTTCAAAATTATGCCGCGCCTCGATCGTTCGGACGGTGCCGGACTTCGAGCGCATCACGGTGGAATGGGTAATGGCGCCCGTGCCGAACCGGCGCACGCCGCGCAGCATCGGGCCGGAGGTGACGCCGGTCGCCGCAAACATCACATTGCCGCGCGCCATCTCATCCAGGTTATAAATCCGGTGCGGATCACTGATACCCATGCCGCGGGTGCGTTCGATCTGGGCATCGTCCTCATAGAGCAACCGCCCCTGCATCTGCCCGCCGATGCAGCGCAGCGCCGCAGCCGCCAGCACGCCTTCCGGCGCCCCACCGGAGCCGATGAACAGGTCGATGCCGGTTTCCGGCTGCGAAACCGCGATCAGGCCCGAAACGTCGCCATCGCCGATCAGGCTGATCCGCGCGCCCGCCTCACGGCACTGCGCGATCATTTCGGCGTGCCGCTCACGATCGAGCGTGCAGACCATCAGATCGGAAATATCGCATTTTTTCGCCCGCGCGAGGTTGCGCAGATTCTCGCGCACCGAGGCGTTGAGCGTCACCACGCCTGTCGGCAGCCCGGGTCCCACCGCGATCTTGTCCATATAGATGTCCGGCGCGTGCAGGAAATTGCCGCGCTCGGCGAGCGCGATCACGGCGATTGCATTCGGTGCGCCCTTCGCGGTCACATAGGTGCCTTCGAGCGGATCGACCGCGATATCCATTTCCGGCCCGCCGGCGCCGACCCGCTCACCGATATAGAGCATCGGCGCCTCGTCCATCTCGCCCTCGCCGATCACGACGAGTCCGTTGATCGCCACCGCGTTGAACGCCTGGCGCATGGCGCCCACCGCCGCGCCATCCGCGCTGTTCTTGTCACCCCGACCAATCCAGAGCGAGGCGGCCAGGGCCGCCGCTTCGGTGACGCGGACCAGTTCGAGGGCAAGGTTCCGGTCAGACTGGCTGGGCGATTTGTCGGTTGTCATGGCGCTTCTTTCCTGGGGCTGTCTTAGAATTCAGGCGGTTTCAATGCGGATCAGCGCGGGCGGTTCCTGTACCGATTGAAGGGCGGCCAGCCGCGTGATCGCCGCTGCCATCGCGGCTTCCTGTGTCACATGCGTCACCAGGACCACCGCCACCGCATCGCCGGGGCTGCGACCATGCTGCAACATCGATTCCAGCGAAATCCCGTGGTCGCGCAGCACCGCCGTCACATCGGCGATCACGCCTGGCTGGTCGACCACCATCAGGCGCAGAAAATACGCGCCACGATGTGCCGCCATCGGCACCGGCGCGCGCTGCGCCAGGGCGTGCGAGGCAACGCCCAGCATCGGGGCGGCACGACCGCGCGCCAGATCGATCAGATCGGCGACCACGGCCGAAGCGGTCGGCCCCGCGCCCGCACCACGCCCTTGTAGAACGATCTGGCCGACCGGATCGCCCTCGATCACCACGGCATTGTTCACACCATCGACGCCGGCGAGCGGTGCGGCCAGCGGCACCATGGCCGGGTGTACGCGCGTCTCGATACCGGCATCGGTCGCGCGGGCGATGCCGAGCAGTTTGATGCGGTAGCCGAGCTCTTCGGCGAACGCGATATCCAGCGCGCTGACGCCCCTGATGCCCTCCACATGCACGGCACCGAAATCGACCTCCCGGCCGAACGCGATCGCCGCCAGAATGGCGAGTTTATGCGCGGTGTCGATGCCATCGATATCGAACGACGGGTCGGCCTCCGCATACCCCTGGGCCTGCGCATCGGCCAGCACCGTCGCGAAATCGAGCTTTTCGGCGCGCATGCGGCTGAGGATGTAGTTGCAGGTGCCGTTGAAAATACCGGTGACACCGGTAATCCGGTCACCGGCCAGCCCCTCGCGCAGCGCCTTGATGACCGGAATGCCGCCGGCTACCGCCGCCTCGAACCGGATGCTGGCACCCTCGATCGCGCCAAGCGTGCCGCCGCGCATCGCGACCAACGCCTTGTTCGCGGTTACGACCGGCTTGCCGGCTGCCACGGCCGCCATCACCAGATCATGCGCCGGCCCATTCGCCCCGCCGATCAGTTCGACCACCACATCGACCTGCGCATCCGCGGCCAGGGCAACCGGATCATCGTACCAGCGCATACCCTCGAGCGACACACCCCGCGCGCGGTCGCGGTCGCGCGCCGAGACCGCCACCACGTTGATCTTCCGTCCCGCGCGCGCCTCGATCAGCGCGGCGTGATCGGCCAGCAACCGCACGACACCCGCCCCGACCGTGCCGAGCCCGGCAATGCCGACCGCCAGCGCCTGCGTCATACCGCCTCGGTCTCCGCCGCCGCCGGTGCGTTGCCGGGTGCCATGAAGCCACGGATATTCCGCACCGCCTGACGCAGCCGATGCGTGTTTTCGACCAGCGCGATCCGCACATGCGTATCGCCGTACTCGCCGAACCCGATACCGGGCGCCACCGCGACCTTCGCACGCTCGAGCAGGAGTTTGGAAAAATCGACGGAACCCAGATGCGCATAGCGCGCGGGGATCGGCGCCCAGGCGAACATCGACCCCGCAGGGCTCGGCACGTCCCACCCCGCCTGAGCCAGGCCCTTGATCAGCACGTCACGCCGCTCCTTATAGAGGACGCGCATCTGCTCGACGCATTCCTGCGGTCCGTTCAGTGCTGCCGTCGCCGCCACCTGGATCGGCGTGAAGGCGCCGTAATCGAGGTAGGATTTCATTCGCGCCAGCGCCGAGATCAGCCGCGGATTCCCCGCGGCAAATCCCATCCGCCACCCGGGCATCGAATAGGTCTTCGACATCGAGGTGAACTCGACGGTGAATTCCTTGGCGCCGTTGACCTGCAGGACCGAAGGGGGCGGCTCACCCTCGAAATAGATCTCCGCATAGGCCAGATCGGACAGGATAAAGATTTCGTGCTTGCGGGCAAAGGCGACGATGTCTTTGTAAAAATCGAGCGTTGCCAGATAAGCCGTTGGATTTGAAGGAAAATTGACAATCAATGCCGTCGGCCGCGGCACCGAATGTTTCACCGCGCGCTCCAGCGCGTGCAGCATGGTCTCATCCGGCGTCGCCGGCACCGAGCGCACCGACGCACCCGCGATGATGAAGCCGAACTGATGGATCGGATAGGACGGGTTCGGCACCAGAATGGTATCACCCGGCGAGGTGATCGCATTGGCCAGATTGGCCAGACCCTCCTTCGAGCCGAGGGTTGCGATGACTTCGGTATCCGGGTTGAGCTTCACGCCGAATCGGCGATCGTAATAGGCGGCAAGGGCCCGGCGCAGACCGGGAATGCCCTTGCTGGTCGAATAGCGATGGCTGCGCGGATCGGCGACGGTCTCGATCAGCTTGGCCACGATATGCGGCGGCGTGGCGCTGTCGGGGTTGCCCATGCCGAGGTCGATAATGTCTTCCCGCGCGTTGCGCGCCGCCGCCTTGGCCTGATTGACCTCGGCGAACACATAGGGTGGCAGGCGGCGGATGCGGTGGAATTCCTCGGTCATGGTCGGTCCTGGCGAAGGTGAAACAAGATTATTGTTGCGACTGCTTATTCCGTTGCTCCGGCATATAGCAGTTGCGCCGCACCACCGCGACCTGCGGTGAGCGCTTCGATGCGAATGGCCGATACCGGCACCCCGGCCGCGCTGAGGGCATCGCCGATGGCGGTTGCCCGCAGCAACGCGAGCTTCAACCCGGCCTGGGTGCGGTCCGGCGCGAACCCCATCGCAACCACCGGTGCGGCGCCGGCAGCCGGCGTCGCCGCGCGCCGGGCGGCGAGCGCGCGCAATGCCGCGCGATCCCGGTGGGACAGGATCGCCCGATTCGGCTCGAATCCGACCAGAACGGGCGGCGGCGGCACGGCGGCCCGTGGGGCCGGTTGTGGCGGAACCACCGGGGTCTCGCCGGGCACGGGCATGGCATTCTGATGATGATTGGCCGCCAGCAATTGCTGGCGGACCGCGCGCTGCACCGTGGGCGACAATACCGGAGGCTTGGCCGGCACCGATGCCAGGTTGGGGAATTTGGCATCCAGCCCCGGCGCGGGCGGCGGGTTATGCCCGATCACGCCGCCTTCGTAACGATGATATGCGGTGAGCGGATCATACGTCGCGCATCCGGCGAGCGTTGCAACCGCGAGCAGCGCGATCGTACCGCCCAGGTGCCGGCGCCGCGCGCCTTTCATGCGGCGCTGCACCATTTCGGGCTTCCGTGAAACTTGGGTATAGACCATTCCGGCTCCTCGCTCAGCAAACCTCTCTCTAGCGCCTCGCTCACGGAGCCGAAAGGAGTACCCATGGCCGACCAGCAAAATCCCGAACCCGGCAAGCTGCCGCTACCTGACCCCGCGGTTTATTCCCGCACCATGGCGGACATCGGTGCCCGATCCCAGCGCATCGTCGGTGACTGGCTGCAGCGCCAGTCCGACCGCGGGATGACGGTCGATCCTTTGAACATCGGTGGCGCCTTCATGGAAATGACCGCCCGCCTGATCGCCGACCCCGCCAAGCTGATCGATGCGCAGATGGGCTTCTGGCAGGACTACATGACGCTGTGGCAGCATTCGACGCGTCGCCTGATGGGCATGCAGACCGCACCGGTCATCCCGGCCGACCCCAAGGACAAGCGCTTCGCGGATGCGGGCTGGAGCCAGAGCGAGATATTCGACTTCATCCGCCAGAGTTATCTGCTCTCTGCCCGTTTCGTCCAGGACGTGGTCAAGCGCGTCGATGGACTCGACCCGAAGACCGCGCAGAAGGTCGATTTTTATTCCCGTCAGTTTATGGACGCGATGAGCCCGTCGAACTTCGCGCTGACCAATCCGCAGGTTTTGCGCAAGACCATCGAGTCGGGCGGCGAGAATTTGATGCGCGGCCTGCAGAACCTGCTCCGCGACCTCGAAGCCGGTCACGGCAAACTGCACATCCGCATGACCGATACCGATCAGTTCAGTGTCGGCGGTAATATCGCGGTCAGTCCGGGCAAGGTTATTTTCCGCAACGATCTGATGGAGCTGATCCAGTACGCGCCGACCACGGAAACCGTCATCAAGACGCCGCTGGTCATCTTTCCGCCCTGGATCAACAAATTCTACATCCTCGACCTCAAGCCGAAAAACAGCTTCATCCGCTGGGCGGTTGAACAGGGCCACACCGTGTTCGTGGCAAGCTGGGTCAACCCCGATGAGCGCCTCGCCGCCAAGGATTTCGTCGACTACATGAACGAGGGTGTGTTCGCAGCACTCGACGCGATCGAAGCGGCGACCGGCGAACGCACGGTCAATGCGGTCGGCTATTGCCTCGGCGGCACGCTGCTGGCCGCAACCCTTGCGGTGATGGCGGCGCGCAACGACAAGCGCATCAAATCCGCCACCTTCCTGGTCACCCTGACCGACTTCACCGACGTCGGTGAACTCGGCGTGTTCATCGACGAGGAACAGCTTGGCGCGCTCGAGGATAAAATGAACAGGCGCGGCTATCTCGAAGGTTCCGAAATGGCGACAACCTTCAACATGCTGCGCTCGAACGATCTGATCTGGAGCTTTGTCGTCAACAACTACCTGCTGGGCAACGATTCGTTCCCGTTCGACCTGCTCTACTGGAATTCGGACTCCACCCGCATGCCGGCCGCGATGCATTCATTTTATCTGCGCAACATGTACCAGAAGAACCGCCTGATCGAGCCGGGCGGCATCACCCTCGACAACACCAGTGTCGATCTGCGGCGCATCACAATTCCGGTCTATTTCCTGTCCTGCCGCGAGGATCACATCGCACCCTGGGCGAGCACCTACAAGGCCACCCAGGTGATGGCGGGGCCCAAGCGCTTCGTGCTCGCCGCTTCGGGCCATATCGCGGGCGTCGTCAATCCGCCCGGCAGCGGTAAATACAATCATTTCGTCAACGACGCCCTGCCCGAAGCCGCCGCCGACTGGATGGACGGTGCCACCGAGGTTGCCGGCTCCTGGTGGCCGGATTGGCAGCGCTGGCTGGCGCCGCGCGAAAAAGCCCGCGTTGCCGCCCGCATCCCCGGCAGCGGCAAGCTGCGCGCGCTCGCCGATGCCCCGGGCGAATACGTCAGAGTCCGCGCTGCTTGAAGACTGGACGCGCGCCTCGCGGCATCGCCATGGTGCTGCCGGCGAGCGAGGGCTTCGCGCCAGACCGTGCCGGCGCGATCGCTCTGGTGGTCCAGCGCCTGGCCCGTGCCGCCTCCGCCTGCGTTATCGGCCGCGCCGAACCCGATGTCTTTCCCGGCATTGACTTTCGCGCGGCGCACGGCCGGCCGCCGCTCATGTATGGCATGAACGTCCTGCGCCACCTGCTCGCCCTGCAGCCCGCCAGCATCGAAATCCACCAGCAACCCCGCCTCGCCGCCACGATCGCGCGCGTGATGCCCCGCTCGCGCGTGATGCTGTTCATTCATAACGACCCGCTCACGATGCGCGGCCTGAAGCGCGCCAAACAGCGCGCCCGTATGCTGACGCGTCTGCACCGGGTGATCTGCGTTTCGACCTATCTTGCCGAGCGCTTCGGCACGGCGCTTCCGCCCGGCCTGCGCCTCGATCCCGCGCACCGCCCGATCGCATTGCCCAACCCGCTGACCCTCGCCGAACTGCCGCCGCAGGCAGCCCCGCGCGGCCGTACCATCCTGTTCGCCGGCCGCATCGTCGAACCCAAGGGGATCGCCGATTTTATCACCGCCTGCGCCAGCGCCCTGCCCCATCTGCCAGGGTGGCGTGCGACCATCATCGGCGGCGACCGGTTTGGCCCGAACAGCATGGAAACGCCGTATGTCGCCGCCATGCGCGCTGCCGCCAGAGCCGCCGGCATCGGCTTCGCCGGCTACCGTCCCCACGCCGACGTGCTGGCGGCCATGGCCACGGCCGCCATCGTCGCCGTGCCGTCGCGCTGGCCGGAACCGTTCGGCCTCACCGCCCTCGAGGCGATGGCCAGCGGCGCCGCTCTGATCGCCACCCGCACCGGCGGGCTGCCCGAGGTTACCGGCGATGCCGCCATTCTGATCGAGCCGGGCGATGCCGCTGGCCTCGCCGCCGCGATCACCGCGCTCGCCACCGATGAGCATGCCCGCGAAGCGCGCGCCGCCGCCGGCATCGCCCGCGCCCGCAGCTTCGACACGCCGGTGATCGCTGCCCGCCTGCAGACATTGCGTGGCGAATAAACGTCGCTATGACCGCGTCATGACCGCCAAGCGTATCGCCCGCCTCGCCGCCCTGCTGCTGCCGTTCTGCCTGCTCTATGCGCGCGCCGGCGCTGAACTCACAATCGGGTCGATCGACCTTGCCTTTCTGGCCCACAGCGTCCGCAGCCGCAATTTCGCCTGGGCACGGCGGCCCTGGTTCATCATCGCGCTGCTCTGGTGGGCCGCCGAAATCCTCGCCTCCACCCCGATCCCGGCACTGGGGCTCGGCCCCGCCGGCTGGAAATCGCTGTCGCAGGCGATCGTGCTGATCCGCCTGCTGCTCCTGCCGGCCGGTCTCGCCTGGGCGCTCGACACGCAGGCGGCGCGAAGCCGGTTCTGGCTCGCAATCGCCATCGCGGAGGGCTGGATTCTGCTGCAATGCTGGCAACAGGCGATCATCGGCGTCAACATCTTCGGCGACCATCGTTGGCCGGATGGCGCCCTGACCGGCCCGTTCTGGGCGCCCCGCGCCGGACCGCCCTACGCCCATCTGCTGTTCCTGGTCGCGCTGCCGATCATCGCAGCACTCATCGCCCGGCGCGGCATCGCCCCGAAATGCGCCGCTGCGGGGATCGGCATCATCGGCTTCGCCACCGCCCTCATCATCGGCCAGCGCATGCCCTTTCTGCTCGCCGGCCTCGGCCTCGCGGTCACGGCGCTCGCCTTCCGCCCGGTGCGGCTGCCGGCCATCGCACTCGGCATTCTGGTTCTGCTCGCCATCCCGGCGCTGAAACTCGTCTCCCCGCCGAGTTTCGACAAGCTGGTGCTCGAAACCACGCATCAGGTGCAGCATTTCGCGCTCAGCCCCTATGGTGAGCTCTACACCCGCGCCACCGTGATGATCGAACGATCCCCCTGGCATGGCTATGGCTTCAACGGGTTCCTGTATTTCTGTCCGCAATCACGGTTCGATGCCGGCCTGCCCGCGCTCGGCATCGGCCCGACCGACCTCGCCCGCGGCGCCTGCAACATCCACCCGCATAATTTCTACCTCCAGGCCGCCATCGAGGCCGGCATCGGTGGTTTGCTGCTATTTGCCGCCCTCAACCTCGCCTGGCTGATCGAACTCGGCCGCGGCATCCTGCGCCAACCGATGAAACTGGGCGCTTTCATCGGTGTGCTCACCTATGCTTGGCCGCTGGCCTCGACCGATAATTTCGCGGTCCTGCCGATGGCCGGATGGCTGTTCGTCATGCTCGGCCTGGGCCTCGCGCTGCCGCAATCTGGCCCCGCCGAGCCGGAGCGCCTATATGCAGGCCAACCACGTCAACCCGCCATGACAGGATCAAGCCATGACTGACCTCGTCCCGGTCACCGTCCTCACCGGCTTTCTCGGTGCCGGCAAGACCACCTTGCTCAATCGCATTCTCACCGAAAACCACGGCAAGCGCTACGCCGTCGTGATCAACGAGTTCGGTGAACGCGGCGTCGACAACGACCTCGTGGTCGACACCGACGAGGAAGTGTTTGAAATGAACAACGGCTGCATCTGCTGCACCGTGCGCGGCGATCTCATCCGGATCATTGGCGGGCTGATGAAGCGGCGCGGCAAGTTCGACGGCATCATCGTCGAGACCACCGGCCTCGCCAACCCGGCACCGGTCGCGCAGACCTTCTTTGTCGATGAAGACGTCAAGGCAAAAACCCGCCTCGATGCCATCGTCACCGTGGTCGACGCGAAGAACCTGCCCGCCCGCCTCGCCGACAGCCCCGAGGCGACCGAACAGATCGCGTTCGCCGACGTCATCGTGCTCAACAAGCTCGACCTCGTAACGCCGGATGAACGCGCTGCGGTCGAAGCCCGCATCCGCACCATCAACCGCTATGCCGAGATCCATCACGCCACCAAATCGGATGTCGCGGCCGACAAGCTGCTCGGGATCAACGCCTTCAGCCTTGACCGCGTCCTCGAATCCGTCCCCGATTTTCTCGATGACGATGCCCACACCCATGACGAGCACATGACCAGCATCAGCCTCGCCACCAAAACGCCGCTCGATGCCGAAAAATTCAACGCCTGGATCGGCGGTGTTCTCGCCACCCAGGGCCAGGACATTCTGCGCACCAAGGGCATTCTCGATTTCGCCGGCGAAGACCGCCGTTTCGCGTTCCAGGCCGTGCACATGATGGCCGATGGCGATTACATCCGCCCCTGGAAGCCGGGCGAGGACCGTGAAAGCCGCATCGTGTTCATCGGCCGCGACCTCAATCGGCCGCAGTTGCGGCGGGGATTTGAGAGCTGTGTCGCGGCATGAGCGAAGTCAGCAAAGGGAAGACTTCTTTTTTTGAAAACGCAAGCAAAAAAATTTCCGTCCCTGGGACCGTGCCCGTGAAACCCCCCGTGACCAAAACGAATAAAAGTTTTTTGCTTCTTTTTTACAAAAACGAAGCCCTTCCCTTCCCTTCAAATGGCCTGCCACTATGAGCAACACCATTGCCGGCCCGAACGACCTCCTGGAAAGGCGCGGCACCACCCGCGCTGCGGATGCCTTCGTCACCGCCGCCTGTTTCAACCGCGCCAGCACGCATTTCGCGGCAAGCCTGGGTGATGGGCGCGTCGCGGTGCACGCCATCGCCGCCGCCACCTGGCACGAACACGAACTGCACGATGGCGCCGTGCTCACCATCGCGCCGGACATCGATGCCACCGGCTTCCTCACCGGCGGCGATGACGGGCAGCTTCGCCGGATCGACGCCGATAGCGTCACGCCGATCGCCGCCTACGGCATGAAATGGGTCGAACACGTCGTATCCATCCCCGACCGCAAAGCCCCGATGCGCGCGGCGGCGGTCGGGCGCAACATCATGCTGCTCGATGCCCAGGGCGCGTTGCTGCGCAGCCTCGCCCATCCATCGACCGTCTCCGGCATCGCCATCGATGCCAAGTTCCGCCGCATCGCCGCCTCGCACTACAACGGCGCCTCGCTCTGGTTCGTCCGCTCGGAAAACGCCAAGCCGCATGTGCTGGAATGGAAAGGCAGCCACATCGGCGTCGCCCTCCATCCTGACCTCAGCGCCATCACCACCGCGATGCAGGAAAACGCCCTGCACGGCTGGAAATTGCCGGACGGCCAGCACATGCGCATGAGCGGGTATCCCAGCAAACCGGAATCCCTGGGCTTCACCAGATCAGGCAAATGGCTCGCCAGTGCCGGTGCCGAAGCGATCATTCTCTGGCCGTTCTTCGGCGGCGGCCCGATGGGCAAAGCCCCGCTCGAACTTGCCGCCTCGGACAGTATCGTCAAACGCATCGCCTGCCACCCGCAGACCGAAGTCGTCGCCGGCGGCTATGCGGATGGCACCGTTGTGGTCGCTGATATCGCGCGCGAACGTGTTCTTCCGGTTGCAGCACCCGGCCACGGCCCGATTTCCGCCCTCGCCTGGAGCCCGGACGGTGCCCGGCTTGGTTTCGGTACGGAAACCGGCTTCCTCGCCGTGATCGATTTCTCGGCCAGAAGCTGAAACGGATTTCGAGCCCCCGTTCAGCCTCGGCACCAACCGGTCATCGGGCCATGAGCGCCGCCGCGCGGCTATCGCGCATCCACGCTCATCAACACAAGGTCATCCCGGTGGACAATCTCGTCGCGACCGCGCCAGCCCAACAGCGCCTCGATTTCATCGGTCTGATGCCGCGCGATCAGCCGTGCCTCCGCCGCCGAATACGCGGCCAGGCCGCGCGCCAGGGCAACATTGTCGGGTGCGAGAATCTCCACCGCATCGCCGCGCTCGAATTCACCCGCAACCGTCACCACCCCGGCCGGCAGCAACGATGACCCCCGCGTGATCGCCCGCGCCGCCCCGGCATCCACATGCAGCCGGCCCATCGGCGCCAGCGATCCCGCGATCCAGCGTTTGCGCGCCGAACGACCGCCCGGCTGCGCCAGAAACCAGGTACACCGCGCCCCCGCCTGCAGCGCCGCCAACGGATGCGCCACATGCCCCAGCGCCACCGCCATCGCGCAGCCGGCCTGAGTTGCGATCCGCGCCGCCACGAGTTTCGTGCGCATGCCGCCCGAGGAGAAACCCGGCGGCGGTGCGCCGCCCATGGCCTCGATTTCGGGGGTCAGCGCCTCGATCACCGGCAGATGCCGCGCCGCCGGATCGCGCTTCGGATCGGCGGTATAGAGCCCGTCGATGTCGGACAGCAGCACCAGTTGATCCGCCTCGACCATTTCGGCGACCCGCCCGGCCAGCCGGTCGTTATCGCCGAACCGGATCTCGCCGGTCGCCACCGAATCATTCTCGTTGATCACCGGTACCGCACCCAGTTCCAGCAGCGTCCGCAGGGTTGCCCGCGCGTTCAGATATCGCCGCCGATCCTCGGTATCGTCCATCGTCAGCAGCAACTGCGCCGCGACCAGCCCATGCGCCGAGAGCGCCTCGCTCCACGCTTGCGCCAGGCGGATCTGCCCGACCGCCGCCGCCGCCTGCTTCTCTTCCAGCCGCAAACGCGGCTGCATCAACCCCAACTGCCGCCGCGCCAGCGCGATCGCGCCGGATGAAACCACGATCACGCCCACACCGCGTGCCCGCAAGGCGGCGATATCTTCGGCCATGCCATGCAACCAATCCGTCCGTGGCAGAGCCGCGACCGGATCGACGATCAACGCCGAGCCGATCTTGACCACCAGCAGCTTCGCCTCGGTCAGGCTCGGCGCCGGCCGGCTCATTTGCGGTTCCCGGTCACCATGGTGAACACCGCGCGCAATACCTCATCGACGCCCATCCGCGCGGCCGCCGACATCACCATCACCGGCGCGCCGGAGGCTTTGGCCAAGGCCGCCTTGCGCGATGAAATCTCGCGCGGGCTCATGGCGTCCATCTTGTTCAGCACGATCAACTCCGGTTTGGTGCTCAATCCCCCGCCATACGCATCCAACTCACCGCGAATGGTCCGCCAGGCATCCACCACATGCCCCGCCGCCCCATCGATCAGATGAATCAGCGCCGCACAGCGCTCGACGTGGCCTAAAAACCGGTCTCCCAGCCCCGCGCCATCATGTGCGCCCTCGATCAAGCCGGGGATGTCCGCGAGGACGAATTCCTCGGTCATGGACAGCCGCACGACCCCGAGTTGCGGGTGCAGCGTGGTGAACGGATAGTCCGCGATCTTTGGCCGTGCCGCCGAAGCCGCCGCCAGAAACGTCGATTTCCCGGCATTGGGCAATCCGACCAGCCCGGCATCGGCGATCAGTTTCAGCCGCAACCAGACCCAGCGCTCCTCGCCCGGCCAGCCCGGATCGGCCCGGCGTGGCGCCCGGTTGGTCGATGTCTTGAACATCGCATTGCCATGCCCCCCATCGCCACCGCGCAGAAGCACGATGCGCATGCCGGGCTTGTCGAGATCGGCCAGCAGGGTTTCGCGGTCATCGTCGAAAATCTGTGTGCCGATCGGTACCTTGATCAGCATGGTCGGTGCGGCCGCCCCGGTGCAGTCGCGGCCGGCGCCGTTGCCGCCCTTGCGCGCGCGGAAATGCTGCGTGTAGCGAAAATCGAGCAGCGTGTTCAGATTCTCGACCGCCTCGAACACAATATCGCCGCCGCGCCCGCCGTTGCCGCCATCCGGTCCGCCGAATTCGATGTATTTCTCCCGCCGGAACGCGACGACGCCGTTGCCGCCATCACCCGAGCGCAGATAAATCTTGGCTTGATCCAGAAACTTCATAACAATTCACACACGAAAAAGGCCGGCGCGAGCCGACCTTCCCCGAACCCAAAAGGAGGTCGGCTTATTCGGCCGCGATCGCCAGCGGTTCCACCGAAACCGAAACCCGGCCTTCGGCGCGGCGCGCGAATTTCACGCGGCCATCGACCAGCGCGAAAATCGTATGGTCACGCCCGAGCCCGACATTGGTGCCCGGCTTCACCTTGGTGCCGCGCTGACGGATGATGATATTGCCGGCAACCACCTGCTCATCGCCAAATTTTTTCACGCCCAGACGACGCCCGGCCGAGTCGCGGCCATTGCGTGACGAACCGCCGGCTTTTTTATGTGCCATCGAAAACTCCTCTGATCAGGCTGCGTTGATGCCGGACACGCGCAGCACGGTGACATGCTGGCGATGGCCGTTCTTGCGGCGGCTGTTCTGCCGGCGACGCTTCTTGAAAATGATCACCTTGTCCAACCGATCCTGCGCGATCACGGTCGCGGTCACGGTCGCACCCTCGACGATCGGCTTGCCCAGCGTCACGCCCGCTTCGCCGCCCAGGGCGAGCACATCGGTGAACGTCACCGTGCTGCCGGCCTCGGCTTCGAGCTTCTCAACCTTCAACACGGCGTCCGGTACGACGCGATATTGTTTTCCGCCGGTGCGGATCACTGCGAACATCGATAAGGTCCAATTCTAGCTACAAGCCACGAGGGCAGACAAGGAAACAGGATATCAGGCGATCAAAAAGAAAGGCGCGCGAAACCTTTCGGAATCGCGGCGTTGAGCGGGTTTATAGTCGCAAGTGCCCAACTGTCAATCAAACACCGGCGAAACCTCGGCACAATCCCCGCGGACGCCGCAAAAGGCCAGATCGCCGGGCCACTCGATCCGCCAGCATGCGCTCGCACGGGCGTAACCGCTGTGGGTGCCGCCACGTCAACAAACAACGGCAAGTCTTCGTACTCCGGTCGGGTCCGATCATCGATGGAAGATGGATCAATCGCGCCCTCGGCTATCGATCAGCTGCGCCGCGCCGTTATCAAATGCACGGTCGCCCGCAGCCGCGCGTTGCGGTCCGCGTAGTCGGGCAATGCCGCACGAAACGCCGCCACCAGTTCAGCGCGTGTTGCGGCATCCGCCTGTTTTTCATCGATCAGCGCACCTGCCGGTCCCATCGTCGCCGCGACTTGCGCCTCATCATCGAGCGATTTGCCGATCAGCGTCACCGGTTCGGGCCGCACCGCAATGTCGGTAAAGCCGGCACCGCTCAGGATCTCCGTTACATAGGCCGGATCGTCGAACGCCAAAGGCCCCGGCGCATGGGGTGCGCGCGGTTTCGGCGGGCCGAGGCGCTCGATCGCGAGGCGCAGCGGCACCGCCCAATGCAGATTATCCGCAATCGGCGCCCAGGCCACGCAGACCAGACGGCCTCCCGGCTTGACCGCCCGATACAGATTACGGAATGCTCCCAGCGGGTCCTCGAAAAACATGATTCCGAACCGCGACGTCAGCAGGTCGAAAACGCGTTCGAACGGCGCAGTCGCTGCATCCGCTTCGGTCAATGTCACGTTGCGCTGCGCCGCGAGCGTCATCCGCGCGACATCCAGCATCGGGCGCGACACGTCGACCGCGGTAACATGACCCGAAGAACCCACCGCATCGGCCAGCCGCGCTGTGGTCGTGCCGGTACCGCAGCCGATCTCGAGCACGCGCTCACCCGGGCGCGGTCGCGCGCGCGCCAGCAGCATATCCTCGATACCGGTCAACCGCGCCTCCATCGCCCCCTGGATGCGGACCCATTTTGGACCCGCGACCTCATTCCAGTAGGCGATCTGGCGTGCGTTATCGGTCACGCCGCTTGCACGGCTGGGGTGGCATCTTTGCGTTTCGGCACGAATCGCAGGGCAATGCGCACCAGTGTCGGCAGCGTCGTTGGCCGCAATAGGCGCGAATCGTAGCCCGAAAACCGCCGGTCGTTCTCCTCCAGGCAAATGCGCATCAGGTCGAACACCTTGATGTCCTCGTTGCTGACCGCCTTCGACCCATTGACCGTGAAATTATTATCCTGCGGCTTGCCCGCTTTCTTGCCTTCGGGGCCGTCATCGATGCCACGCGCAATGCCGATCCGCTCCCAGCCCAGAAACGCATACACTGCCGCCACCCGCATCTCGAACCAGATCCGCTTATGGATCGGCAGATTGGCCCGGTGCCACGCCACCCAATTGGCGAACAACAATATATGCCGGCATTCCTCCTGGATCACCGGCTCGAAGGTCTCGACCAGTTCCGCCGGGAAAAATCCCGAACGCTTGGCAAGTTCGAACAGACCGAACGCGAAGAAACTATCGATGCACTCGGAATATCCGGTCACCATATAAGCCCATTCCGGATCGCGCGGCTCGACGTAGGGCGGCTCAGGCTCCAGCGGAATCCCGTAGACCTCGACCAGTCTGGACAGCACCTCCTTGTGGCGGTTCTCCTCCCAGCCGTTCAGCTCGATCGTCTTGCCCATATCGGGGTCGATCGCCATCAACTGCCGGGCATAGGCCGCCATCCGCAGCCGTGCCTTGCCCTCGGTCTGCACGGCGATATCCCAGATCGGCAGCGAGGTAATTTTGTCCTGCGTCTCCTGATCCAGCTTCGGCCATGCGAGCACCGAAGGCTTGTACGGATTGAACGTCTCGTGAAACATCGTGCACATGGCGCGCTTGTGCGCTTCCGACCCCGGTTTGATCGGGCCGCGCTCCTTGCTGGTCCAATACCGCGCGGTCTGGTCGGCGGCATCGACCGTGCGGGGATCGATCCGCGATAGATCGGGCATCGAAAGATCAGGAGTCGTGACACTCATCGGATGGTTGTCCTTGTTGGTCGATCGTTTGGTCTGAGCATGAGTCTAGGCTGATGTGCCGGATGTTCAAGCCGGACATCGGGCGAACGGCAGGGGAGGACGGTCTTCTTTTTTGTGAACAAAAAAGAAGCAAAAAAACTCCACTCGTTTGGGCCCGCGCCGGTTCCAACGCCCGTGCCCAGAGTCAAAAAGTTTTTTGCTTCTTATTTTCAAAAAAGAAGTCTTTCCTCTATCTGGCTCCCTTCCCCCAATTCCAGCAACCCATGCTACACCCACTTCATGAGCACCCTCGCCGAACATGCCGACCATGGTCTGATCAAATCCCTCGATATTCCCGGCAATCCCGATGGTCCGCTGGCCGGAATTGATGTGGTCGTCAAGGATCTGTTCGATATCGCCGGCGAAGTCACCGCGTTCGGCAATCCGGAATGGGGCCAGCGCCACGGCAAGGCGCTTGCTCATGCCTGGATCGTCCAGCGCCTGCTCGATGCCGGGGCCCGTATCACCGGCAAGACGACAACCGTCGAACTCGCCTTCGGCATGGAAGGCCGCAACATCCACTATGGCACGCCGATCAACCCGGCCGCGCCCGATCGTCTCCCCGGTGGCTCCTCCTGCGGTTCGGTCGCGATGGTCGCGGGCCACCGCGCCATGGTCGGCATCGGTTCGGATACCGGCGGCTCGGTTCGAATCCCTGCCAGCTACTGCGGCCTGTACGGACTGCGCCCCACCCATGGCATCATCAGCCTCGCCGGCGCCGCTGCCCTCGCGCCGAGTTTCGACACGCCGGGCTGGTTCGCGCGCGATGCCGCAACCATGCTCAGAATCGGCGAGGCGCTGCTCCCCCCGGCAAAACCGCTTTCCACCGTATTCCTGAAAGTCGGGCCCGCCTTCGCCAACGCCGACCCCGCGGTCAGCGCGGCGCTCGAAGCAATCATCGAACAGCTGGGTCCGATGCCGGCGATCGACCCCGCGCCCGAAGGGCTCGACGTCATCCTCGCGGCACAGCGCGCCGTGCGCGACCGTGAAACCTGGGCAACGCTGGGGGGCTTCATCGAAACCAATCCCACGCTCGACCCCGTGATTGCCGGCCGCTTCGCCGCCACCAAGGCCGCGACCGCCGCCGCCGCTGAAGCCGGGCTGCTGGTTCGCCGCAGCTTCACCGCCCGCATGAACGCCCTGCTTGAAGGCGGCGCGATCCTGGTGCTGCCCACCTCGCCCTGCCCGGCGCCGCGGCGCGATGCCGATCAGCCCAGCCTCGAGATCGTCCGCGACCGCACCATCCGGGTCGGCATCATCGCCGCCTTCCCCGGCCTGCCGGAACTGACCATTCCGGTCGCCCGCGTCGACGGCGCACCGGTCGGCCTGTCGTTCATCGCCGGTCCCGGCCGCGATCTCGCCCTGCTCGAACTGGCGGCCGATCTCAATCTCGCCTGAGGGCGATGTGACGTCCGCCCTTATTCAGGTTTGAGGCTGAACCGGCGCGTCTCTCCGAAATCGAGCGTGGTGAACCGCTCATCCGCCAACCCCGCCGCCGCCCGCGCGGCAGCCAGATCGATCAGCGGCGCGTCGATCGCCTCGTCGGTCAGTTGAAATGTGCCAAAATGCATGCCCACCGCCTGGCGGGCCTGCAGATCGTGAAACGCCGTCACCGCATCGGCGGGATTCATGTGAACATTGCCCATGAACCAGCGCGGCTCATAGGCACCGATCGGCAACAGGGCCAAATCCGGCGCCCCGAGCTGTTCGCGGATCTGACTGAAATAACGCGTATAGCCCGTATCCCCGGCGACATAGAGCTTCGCCCCGCGATGATCCAGAAAAAACCCGCCCCATAACGTCATGTTCCGATCGCGCAGCGTGCGCGCCGCGAAATGCCGCGCCGGCGTCAGCGTGATCAGCGTGTCCCGCAGCGTCGCGCTCTGCCACCAGTCCAATTCGGTGACAGGGCCGAGCCCTTTCGCTTCCAGCCACGCTTTGTTGCCGAGTGGCGCGAAAATCGGTGTCGCACCAAATCGCCGCCGCAACGCGCGCAGCGCCGGGATATCGCAATGGTCATAATGATTATGCGACAACAAAATACCATCCGGCCTGGGCAGCGCCGCCATCGCCTGCCCCGGTGCGCGGACGCGGCGCGGTCCTGCAAACGAAACAGGCGAGCAGCGCTGCGAAAACACCGGATCGCTCAGCAGCGTCACACCATCGAGCCGCAGCATGAAGCTGGAATGACCGATGAACGTCAGCTCAAGTGTGCCAGGCGCGACCGCCCCGCCCGGCGGCGGATACGGCGTATTCGGCACATGCGCGGGCCATGTCGCGCGCTCCTCGCGCCGCGTTACCCAGCGCAGGAGCGGAAATCGCCCGCTGGGCCGGTCGATCGCCTCGTCGGGCGACCGCCGCACCACACCCTCGGGGTTGAAAAACACGCGACCGTCAAAATGGTCGGAAACCGGATATGCCAAGGCTCACCCGAACGCCGCGTTGGAGGCACCGCCGTCGAGCAGCAGATTCTGCCCGACGATGAAGCCCGATTGCGCGGCACATAAAAACGCGCAGGCGTCGCCAAACTCCTCCGGCGTGCCCACCCGCCCGGCCGGATTCGCCTTGGCCCGCAGCGCAATCTCCTCCTCGGCACTCCGACCGGCCGCCTTCGCCGCCGTCGCCGCATTGTCGCGCAGCCGATCGGTCAGAAACGGCCCCGGCAGAATATTGTTGATCGTCACATTATGCCGCGCCACCTGCCGCGCCAGCCCCGCGACAAACCCGGTCAGCCCCGCCCGTGCACCGTTCGATAAGCCGAGCATCGGAATCGGCGTCTTGACGGCTGCCGAAGTAATATTCACCACCCGGCCGAATTTGCGCGCAATCATGCCATCGATCGTCGCGCGGATCAGCGCAATCGGCGTCAGCATGTTCGCCTGCAACGCCGCCTGCCAATCGGCATCGCTGAAATTGCGAAAATCGCCGGCGGGCGGGCCGCCAGCGTTGGTGATCAGAATATCCGGCTCCGGGCACAACCCGAGCGCCACCGCCCGGCCCGCCTCGGTCGTGATATCGCCCACCGCCATCGCAACCTTCACGCCGGTGGTCGCCGCGATCATCGCCGCGGTGTCGGCCAGAGCGGTCTCGCCGCGCGCCGTGATCACCAGATCGACCCCCTCGCGCGCCAGCGCCAGCGCGGTCGCCCGGCCCAGCCCCTTGCTCGCCGCGCATACGATCGCCCGCTTGCCGCGCAACCCTAAATCCATCGCCCCTCGCCTCCTTGTCCGCGCTTCACCGAGCCAGTAGAGCGGATCGCAGGCCGCCCGTCCATGCGCGGCAAGGAAATCCGATGTCCACACGCGCGCTCGACGGCCTGAAAATCATCGACCTCACCCGCGTCCTCGGCGGCCCCTACTGCACCATGATCCTCGCCGACCACGGCGCCGATGTCATCAAGATCGAACCACCCCAGGGCGATGAGGTGCGCGACTGGGGGCCTCCGTTCCTGACGCGTGACGATGGCACGCGCGACGCCAGCTACTACCTCGGCGCCAACCGCAACAAGCGCGCCATGAGCCTCGACCTCGCGCGCCCTGAAGGCCGCGCGGTCCTGCTCCGCCTGCTCGAAACCGCCGACGCGCTGGTGGAGAATTTCAAACCCGGCAGCCTCGAAAAATGGGGCATCGGCTACGACATGCTGAGCGCGCGATTCCCCCGCCTGATCCATTGCCGCATCTCCGGCTTCGGCGCCGATGGCCCGCTCGGTGGCCTGCCCGGCTACGATGCCGTGGTCCAGGCCATGACCGGGTTGATGACCATCAACGGCGATCCGGCGCACGGACCGGTCCGCATGGGCACACCCATCGTCGATCTCGGCACCGGCCTCTACGCCGCGCTCGGCATCATGATGGCGATTCACGAACGCGGCACATCCGGCCGCGGCCAGTTCATCGACATGACCCTGCACGATACCGCCCTTGCTTTGCTCCACCCGGCCGGCGCCAATTATCTGCTCGCCGGCAAGCGCCCGGCCGCCACCGGCAATGCCCATCCCAATATCGCGCCCTACGAAACCTTCCCCACCGCCACCTGCGACATTTTCATCGCCGGCGGCAATGACGGCCAGTTCCGCAAACTCTGCGCAATCCTCGCCCGGCCGGACATCGCCGCCAATCCCGCGTTCGCCACCAATGCCGATCGCCTGGCCAACCGCCCCGCATTGAAAGCCACCCTCACCGCGGCCCTCGCCGGCCACGATGGTGCGGCTATCGCCATCACCCTGATCGAGGCGGGCGTTCCTGCCGGTGCCGTCCAACCGGTCGATGTCGCGCTGAACTCGGCTCACGCGCGTCACCGTGCGATGACCGCCGACCTTGACGGCATCAAGACCCTGGGCACCCCCATCAAACTTTCCCGCACGCCCGGCGGCCCGCGCACGGCACCGCCTGCCTTTGCCCAGCACCAGTCCGAAATCCTCGCCGAGCACGGCTTCACCGCAGCGGATATCGCAGCGCTAGAACAGGACCAGATCATCCGTCCCCGCCGCCGCTGAAGCGACAGGTAACGGCCGATCCCCAACCCAGCGAGGCCAGGGGCGCCAACCCCTGGCCCACCACGCCTCACGCCGCCGTCAGCAGCGCCTTGACCCGATCCGACCGGAACGGAATTTCACGCAGCCGCACGCCGGTCGCATCGAACACCGCGTTGCTGATCACCGCCGCGGTCGGGCAGGTCGACGGCTCGCCGCCACCATAGGCGGGATATTTGTCACCCGGATTGACCAGCACGATATCGATCCGGTCGGGAATCTCCTCGAACCGCAAGATCGGATAGCCGACCCAATCCAGGCTCGTCACCCGCGCGGTATCGAATGTCACCTCCTCATGCAGGCTGCGGCTGATCGACTGGATCACGTTTCCCTCGATCTGGTTGCGCAACCCGTCCGGATTGATCACCAACCCGCAATCATGCGCCACCACCACCCGCGTCACACGAATATCGCCGGTGGTCCGATCCACCGTCACATCCGCAATCGTCGCCACCCGCGTATCGTCGCGGTTGGCCCAGGCGATGCCCCGGCCGTGCGCGAGCTTGCCCTGGCCGGTCCCCTTGCCCGCGCGCGACGGGCGCGCCTTCCAGCCATAGGCCTTCGCCGCCGCCTTCAGCACGCCGATCGCCCGTTCGTCCTTGAGATATTTGAGCCGCAGCGCCAGCGGGTCCTGCCCGGCCGATGCCGCCAGCTCATCAATGAACGCCTCCATCGCATAGGTCGTCTCGAACTGCGCCGGCGAGCGCAACCACGAGGTCCGCAACGCCACCCGCCCCTCGCCGTGGCTGGTCACATCCGCATTGGGAAACTGATAGGCATAGGTGATCGCCGGCAAGCCGAGCCCGATCGACCCGCCGACATTCGGCTGGTTGATCAACTGCGCCGCCACCAGCGTGGTATCCAGAAAGGTCGGGATCCACATATGGTGCCGCCACGCGGTGACGTTGCCGCGCTCATCGATCGCGCCGGCCAGATCCTGCGCAATCGGCGGTCCCTTCGGCTCCCAGCCATGCTCGTCCCAGCGCATCCACTGCACCCGGACCGGCTTGCCCACCGCCTGCGACATCAGCGCCGCATCCGCGACCACCTGATCCAGCCCATTGCGCCCGTATGCGCCAGACGCCTCGAACCAATGGACATCCACCCGGTCCACCGGCACACCGAGCAGCGTCGCCATCACCTGCCGGTCGGTATGCGGCATCTGCGTGCCGGACCAGAACGTGGCCCGATCCCTACGGACATCCGCGATCGCACAGGATGGCCCGATCGAGCCATGCATCTGAAACGGCGTCCGATAGGTCGCCCTCACAACCTTGGCCGCCCCATGCAGCGCCACATCGACCGATCCGGTCTCACTGACCGTGGTATTCTTGCCGGACGTATCGCGCACCGTCTGCCAGATATGATCCTGCGCCGACAGCCCATGCCAGTCGGACCATTTGGCGCCATAGGCGGTTGGCCCCTTCGGCTTGAGCACCGAGCCGAGCTTGGCCGCCGCCTGGATCGCGCCCCATTCGGTCGTTGCGACGACGCCCAGAAAATTCTCCCGTCGCACCACCTGCACAAAGCCGGGAATCTCTTTCAACCCCGTCTCATCCACGCTGAGCAGCTTCGCCTGCACCCCGAACGGCCGCACCACGCGCCCATGCAGCATGCCCGGCACTTTCACGTCCTGGATGTAGGTGAACGTACCGGTAATCTTGCCCGGAATGTCCTTGCGAGCCACCGAGGTACCGACCACGGTATAGTCCTTCGGATTCTTCAGCTTCGCCCGGGGCGCTACCTTCATCGCAAAACTGGTGCCCGTCGCACCAATCGTCATGTCGAGCCGCTTGCCCGCAACCAGCTTGCCATACGTCACGCTGCGTTGCGGGGCATTGCTCACCGCAATCACGCCGTCGTTCACCCGGAGCCGCTCGGCCGGCACCTTGAAATGCGCCGCCGCCAGATCGAGCAGCACCTGCCGCCCTGCCGCCGCGGCATGACGTATCTGCGGTCCAGCATAGCGTATCGTCCGGCTGCCATAGGTCGGCCCCTGATCGACCGTCTCCCACGTATTGCCCATCACCACGCTCAGCCGTTCGACCGGAAAATCCAACTCCTCCGCGGCAATCTGCGCCAGCGCGGTTTGTACCCCGGTCCCGACCTCGACCTTGCCGGTAAACAGCGTCGCCGTATTGTCAGGATGCACCGCGAGCCAGGCGGACAGCTTCGCCGCGTCCGGCACGCCGCCCAACCTGGTTGCCGGCAGCGCGTCCGCGCGCGCCTCTGCCCCGCCGAACAGGCTGAACGCCACCACGAGGCCGCCCGAGAGCTTGAACAATCCGCGCCGATCGATCCCGCGCCCGGCCACCGGTGTCATCTCGTTCATTGTTTTGCTCCCTCACCCGCCGGCGCCATGCCCGCTGCACGCTCCACCGCCCGCACGATCCGCATATGCGTGCCACACCGGCACAAATTATTGTTCAATGCCTGTTTGATCTCATCGCGACTCGGTTTTGGATGCCGATCGAGAAACGCCTGCGCCGTCATGATCATGCCATTGATGCAATAGCCGCATTGCGCCGCCTGCTCTTCGATGAACGCCGCCTGCAGCGCATTCGGCTTA
Organism: Acidiphilium sp. PA; assembly: GCF_026191915.1. Lineage (GTDB taxonomy): Bacteria > Pseudomonadota > Alphaproteobacteria > Acetobacterales > Acetobacteraceae > Acidiphilium. The sequence goes on along the minus strand of NZ_JAIMBY010000002.1, from coordinate 382,960 downwards.
CCGTCCACGCTGAGCCCCTCGAGCGTGACGATTTTCTGACCATGCGCCGCGCCCAGTGGCGTCACGCATGAATGCACCGCCACCCCATCCAGAATCACCGTGCACGCGCCGCACTCGGAAAGGCCACAACCGAACTTCGGCCCGTGCAGACCCAGATTGTCGCGCAACGCATACAACAACATGCTGTCCGGTTCCGCCCGGACCTCATGGTCAGTTCCGTTCACATTGATCTTCACAACCTGCGCCATCACAACCTCCACGACATTCGATACGACAGACTACATGACCAACCACGACCCGGCGCCCTGCCCCCGGCGCATGACATATATGCGCGCAGAGGCTGCAATTTGAGGATGGGCGATGGGGGTGGCCGGGGTGGGCAAAAAAGGCTGGTGCTTTGCCCTTCGACCTTCACAAGGCCGCTTCGGCGCGCCGTACTGCGGCGAGCGGCGCTGCGGCGCGGCCGACGACGCGGCCGCCGATGACGGCGAGCCAATCGCCATCGGCGGGTGGCAAGGGGAGCAGCCGGATCAGTTTGGCATCGCGATCAAGCGCGACGGCGCGGAATGTGCCGCGCTCGGTTTCCATCGGGCCGTCCAAATGAATGACGCGGGCAATGGGATTGCCCGCGTCATCGAGTCCAAGCCATTCGCGGGCGTGTTCGCCCGCTTTCGTCATGATGCTATCGCGGCCGCGCACCCAGCGAAGCCGCATTCCGTCAGACCTGACCTTGCGGGCGGATCATCATGCACTCTTCGCCATGATTTCGTCGGCGATGTTGCGCGGCACCGGATCGTAGTGGTGGAACTGCATGGTGAACGAGGCGCGGCCCTTGGTCTGGCTGCGCAGGTTCGAGATGTAGCCAAACATTTCCTTGAGTGGCACCTGGGCGCGCACGATGATGGTCGACCCCGAGCTTTCCTGATTCTGGATCATGCCACGGCGGCGGTTCAAATCGCCGACGACGTCGCCCACGTGATCCTGCGGCGTGGTGACTTCCACGTCCATGATTGGTTCCAGAATGATCGGGCTGGCCTTCTTCATGCCTTCGCGGAAGCAGGCCTTGGCCGCGATTTCGAACGCGAGGGCGCTCGAATCGACATCATGATACTTGCCGTCGACCAGCGTATATTTGAAGTCCACGGTCGGAAACCCAGCGAGCACGCCGGTATCCGCCTGCACTTTGATCCCTTTCTCGACGGCCGGGATATATTCCTTGGGCACGGCGCCCCCGACCACCTTGTTTTCGAACAGAACACCGCTGTTGCGTTCCAGCGGTTCGAACACGATCTTGACTTCAGCATACTGGCCAGACCCGCCAGACTGCTTCTTGTGGGTGTAGGTCTCCGTGTGTGCCCGCGATATCGTTTCACGATACGCCACCTGCGGCGCGCCGATATTCGCATCGACGCCATATTCACGGCGCAGTCGGTCGATGATGATTTCCAGATGCAATTCGCCCATCCCGGACAGGATCGTCTGGCCGGTTTCCTGATCGGTCTTCAGGCGCAACGAGGGGTCCTCACCAGCCAGTTTCTGCAGGGCGAGGGTCATTTTCTCGACCGCTTCCTTGGTCTTCGGCTCGACCGAAATATCGATCACAGGCACAGGAAACGCCATGCGTTCGAGCACGACCGGATCTTCCGGTGATGCCAGGGTATCACCGGTGCTGGTGTCTTTCAGACCGACGAATGCCGCAATATCGCCCGCATGGACTTCCTTGATTTCCGCGCGCTTGTCGGCATGCATCTGGAACATGCGGCCGATCCGCTCCTTGTGATCCTTGGTGGTGTTCATCACCGAATCGCCGGATTTCAACGTACCGGAATAGACGCGCACGAACGTCAACGTGCCGTACTTGTCGTTGATGATCTTGAACGCAAGGCCGGAGAACGGAGCGTTCACATCGGCCTTGATGCGGCGCTGGTGATCGCCTTCCTCCTCGCCCTCTTCGACCGCAACCTTGATGCCCGGAACATCGACCGGGCTTGGCAGATAATCGAGCACGGCATCAAGCAAAGGCTGCACGCCCTTGTTTTTGAACGCAGTGCCGCACAGCACCGGCCGGAACGCGCCGGTAATGGTGCCCGTCTTGATCGCGCGCTTGAGCGTCTCAACCGAGACGTCGCCCTTTTCGAAATATTCTTCCATGCCCGCGTCATCGACCGACAGGGCGGTATCGAGCAGGATCTGGCGATGTTCCTTGGCCTGCTCCATCATCGCTTCGGGAATCGGCTCATCGTGGAATTTAGCACCCAGATCGCCGCCCTCCCAGATGATCGCCTTCATCTCGACCAGGTCGACCACCCCGATAAAACTGTCCTCGATGCCGATCGGCAGCTGCAGCGGCAGGGCGATGATATCGAGCTTTTCCTTCAACGTCGCAAAGGCGCGGTAGAAATCGGCGCCGGTACGGTCGAGCTTGTTGATGAAAATGATGCGCGGCACATTGTAGCGATCCGCCAGGCGCCAGTTGGTCTCGGATTGCGGCTGCACGCCGGCGACGCCCTCGATGATGAAAATAGCACCATCGAGCACGCGCAGGCTACGGTTCACCTCGATATTGAAATCGATATGGCCGGGGGTGTCGATGATATTGATGCGGTGGTCTTTCCACTCGCAGGTCACGGCGGCGGAGGTGATGGTAATGCCGCGCTCACGCTCCTGATCCATGTAATCGGTCGTGGTGTTGCCGTCGTGCACTTCGCCGATCTTATGCGACACACCGGTATAATGCAGGATGCGTTCGGTCGTGGTGGTCTTGCCGGCGTCGATATGCGCGGTAATGCCGATATTCCGGATCAGGTCGAGCGGGTTGCCGGCCATGAGAGTCTCCAAATTTTAGCTGATCAAGGTATGTGACAGCGATTTCAACGAAAAGTCTTTTACAACAAGAAGCGGGCGCGACCACCGATGCGAAACGGCGATCCACCCGACCACGACCGGCTTTCGACCAATCCTAGCCCGATAATGCCGCTTCCGCCCGCGTTTTGCAACCCGAACCGCCGGGTGAGTCGCGAAAGCCAAAAGAAGAAGGGTCTTCTTTTTTGTGAACAAAAAAGAAGCAAAAAAAACTTTGTCAATTTGTGCCCGTGTGTGTGAAGCCGCCCGTAGCACAGCCGAATAAAAGTTTTTTGCTTCTTTTTTTCAAAAAAGAAGCGCTTCCTTCCCTACTCCGGTCGCACGATTACTCCACCCCGCATCGGCGCCGCAACACCCGTGGTTCCCGGCATCGACAACGGCAGACCACGGAGCACCCGCACCGCGAGAAACCCAAAACACTGCGCCTCCAGCGCATCGCCATCCCATCCAACCGTCTCGACCGGTTGAACCGGCGTCGCGAATCGCGCCCGGAGCGCTGCCATGATCGCCCGATTATGTCGCCCCCCGCCGGCCACCAGAACCGCTTTGGGCGGTTCTGGCATCGGTACCGCCGCAATCGCCGCCGCGGTGAAAGCCGCCAGCGTCGCGGCGCCGTCCGCCGCATCGAGACTTTCGGTCGCCTCGGTGATCAGCGCGGAAAAATGCAGCCGGTCCAATGACTTCGGCGCCGGGCGCGCGAAATACCCATCGTCCAGCAGCCGCGCCAACCGCACTGTGTCGACCCGGCCGGATGCCGCCAGCGCACCATCGCGGTCGAACGCCGCGCTGGTATGGCGGCGTACCCAGTCATCGAGCGGCCCATTGCCCGGCCCGGTATCGCAGGCGAAAATTGCGCCATTGCCGCCCAGAAACGTGACATTCGCAACGCCGCCGATGTTGACGATCAACAACGGCTTTTCGAGCGTCGCCGCCATCGCCGCATGAAACAATGGCACCAGCGGTGCCCCTTCGCCGCCCGCTGCGACATCAGCCGAGCGAAAATCATAGGCGACCGGCAGGCGAATTTTGTGCGCCAACCGCGCCGCATCGCCGATCTGCCAGGTTCGCCGTGACGGCGGGTCGTGCAAAATGGTCTGCCCATGAAACCCGGCGATCTCCGCCCGGCACGCCAGCATCGCGACCGCCTCGGCATGCCGGTCCGCGATCATGCGCGACAAGGTGACAACCTCAGGATCATCAAGCGCCAACCCCGGCGCCGCGTCGAGCAACGCGCGCAACCGCAACCGCAATGGTTCTTCATAAAACAAACAAGCCGTCTTGCCGGTCCGCACCACCGTTTCACCGTCGGTCTCGATGACGGCGGCATCGACACCATCGAGCGACGTCCCGCTCATTAACCCGATTGCAAGCATTTTTGTTTAAAAGACTTTCGGTATGGGAAGAGCTTCCTCAGACGATATTAGCCACGATAACGGTCCCTGGCGAGAAGGCATCAGAAATATGATGCAGCGTATCCTGCAGAGGGACGTTCCCTTAACAGTCGCACTTCCTTGGATGCTGCTATTCCTCCTCTCGCCGGTCTGGTTATTCTACGTCTACAAAACAATCTGCATTCTGACCGCTGTCATTCGAGCTCTCATCGCGCCCGGATCGGTTACGCTGAGGGCCGTGCAGAACGATTTGATCGTGTTCTGGCCTGCGAGTCACATCATGATGACGCACCCGGCAGCGAAAATATATGATCCAGCATGGTTTTCAGCCTGGCGCGCGGCCCATCTCGCAGTTGGTGTTTCGTCGTATCTGCAATATCCGTATCCGCCTCCGGCTTTGCTGATACTCCTACCTCTCGCACTATGCGGGTATTTTAGCGGTTTTCTGGTCTGGACGGCGAGCATTGTTGTGTTGCCTGGCACCGCACTACTTCATTGGGCCGGAGTTCCAAGACGGGTCATAATCACAGGACTGCTGAGCTCGGCCGGTGTATATTGCGTATGGATCGGGCAATTTGGCATAATCACAGGTGCGACTTTCATTTGCGGCCTTTTGTATATTGGTCGCAACCCGGTCCGGGCTGGCGTTTTGCTTGGTATGCTGATCATCAAGCCCCAGGCGGGTCTACTTGGTCCCATAGCGTTGCTGGCGCGACGCCAATATCGCAGTCTTGGAATAGCAATTCTGGTCGTTCTCAGCCTCAGCCTTGCGGTTACGCTCATTTTCGGCGTATCGATCTGGCCAAGTTTTGTGGCGCTTGCACTACCCCAAGCGCATCGCATCCTGGACGCGCCATTTCCAACAACCTACGAAAACAGCGGCGCGTCAGTATTCTGGATGATGCGTAGCCTGGGCGCGACAGTCGAGTTAGCCTGGGTGCTCCAAGGTACCAGTGCGGTATTGAGCAGTGCATGGTGCTGGGTCGCATGGCGAAGGCCAAAGGGTGATCATCTTGCGCTCATCGCCTTGACCAGCGCGCTCACCCTTCTTGTCACGCCCTACGGCTATACTGACGATATGTGGGGTTTCACCTTAATGGTCGGCTGGCTCGCCTGGAATCGGCGACGGCTCGAGCTTGCCGATGTCCTGATGTGGATGTGGCCCGAGTTATGCCCGATTATTGCCATGCTTGCACATATTGAACTCACCCCCCTGATCCTCCTGCTCGGCGCGATTCGCGCCTGGAAGCGATTGGACGGAATTGGCACAACCGCCCCCGCGTGCTACCCGGTCCCGCTCTGAAACGAGCGGATTTTCATCATGAACGACGGCAGCGATTTTCTGCGCGAAGCCGAGGCGCGCGGCTTTATTTTCCAGTGCACCGATATGGATGGTCTGCGCGATGCCATGCGCGCGGCCCCGGTAGCCGGCTATATCGGGTTCGATTGCACGGCAGACAGTCTGCACGTCGGCCACATGACGCAAATCATGATGCTCAGGCTACTGCAAAAATATGGTCACAGGCCCGTCGCGATCCTTGGCGGTGGCACCACGCGCATCGGCGATCCCTCCTTTCGCGAAGAAGCACGCCAGTTGCTGACCGATGAACAGATTGCGATCAACCTGTCAGCCATTCGCCGGAATATCGAGACCTTCCTGACGTTCGGTGGCGGCGCCAACGACGCCATCCTGGTCAACAATGCCGAATGGCTCGACAAGCTCAGCTACATCGATCTGCTCCGAGACGTCGGCGTGCATTTCAGCATCAACCGCATGCTGTCGTTCGACTCCGTCCGCAGCCGCCTCGAGCGCGAACAAGGGCTGACTTTCCTCGAATTCAACTACTCGATCCTGCAGGCCTTCGATTTTCGCGAACTCAACCGCCGCTACGGCGTCACCCTGCAAATGGGCGGTTCGGACCAATGGGGCAATATCGTGCAAGGCATCGATCTCGTGCGCCGAACCGATGGCAAAGCGGTCTTCGGCCTGACCGCCCCGCTCCTATCAACTGCCTCAGGCGTCAAAATGGGTAAAACCGCCGCCGGCGCCGTCTGGCTGTCCGCCGCAAAGCGCTCGCCGTTCGACTATTGGCAATTCTGGCGCAACACCGAGGATGCCGATGTCGGGCGCTTCCTACGCCTCTTCACCGATCTGCCGCTCGATGAAATCGCACGTCTGGAATCCCTAGGCGGTGCAGAAATCAACGAGGCGAAAAAAATCCTCGCAACCGCGGCCACCACACTCTGCCACGGTGCCGAGGCCGCGGCTGCCGCCGCCGAAACCGCCCGCCGTACCTTCGAAGCGGGCGAGGCCGCCGATGATCTGCCCGGCATCGACATCCCCCGTGCCGAGCTCGGCGCCGGCGTGCCCGCCATCAACCTGCTGGTCCGCACCGGTCTCGCCACCAGCAACGGCGAAGCCCGCCGCCTGATCCGTGGCGGCGGTGCGCGCCTGAACGACACGCAAATCACCGATGAAGCCCAGACCATCTCGCTCGCCGATCTGATCGACGGCGTGGCGAAACTCTCGGCTGGCAAAAAACAGCACCGCCTGGTCCGCGCCGGATGATCGGCGCCCCGTTCGTCACCCCCGATCAGCCCAGTGCGGCGGAAGCCATCGCGCAATTGCGCGAAGAGTTGTTCCTGTTCGATGACTGGATGGACCGGTACCAGTTCATCATCGAACTCGGTCAATCCCTGCCCGCCTACCCGGATGCCTTGAAAACCGACGACCGCCTGGTCCCCGGTTGCCAAAGCCGGGTATGGCTCGAACCGATCCAGGATGGCGACAAATTATACTTCGCCGGCGCCTCAGATGCCGCGATCGTCGGCGGCCTGGTCGCCCTGCTCCTGCACGTCTATTCCGGCCGCACACCCGATGAAATCCGCGCAACGCCCGCAAATTTCCTGAAAGACTGGGGCCTGATCGGGGCATTGTCCGGCAACCGCGGCAATGGCGTCGCCGCCATGGCCGAACGAATTCAACGGTTTGCCAGCCGCACAGAGGCCGGATAACGGCTCCTCATTTCACGGGGAAATAAAGAGCCGTTGTTTGGAGTCATCGAACCTTATCGCCAAACATCATCGAAACCGGCTCAGGATTTGAGCCGGATCTGGCCATCCATTCCAGGCCAGTCAGAGTAGCCGGTGGCGCCACCGCCATACCAGTAGGCTTTCGGCGCCTCAGCCAACGGCGAACCGTTGTGCAGGCGCTCGACCAGATCGGGATTGGCGATGAACGGGCGGCCGAAGCTGATCAGGTCGGCTTTACCCTCGCTGACCGTCGTTTCAGCGAGTTCACGTGTGTAGTTGTTGTTGGCGATATAGGCGCCCGTGAAAGCCTTGCGGAACGCCATGTAATCGATGCCATCGGCGGCACGGCTCAGTTGGGTCACGCCCTCGATATCGTGGATATATAGCAGGCCGAACTTGTTGAGTTCCTTGATATAGGCGCCATAGGTCGCCATCGGATCACTGTCGAGCGGCGTTTCGCCCGGCATCGTGGTGCCAGGGGACATGCGCAGACCGACTCGCTGGCCCCCGCCCCATACCTTGGTGACCGCGGCAACGACTTCGAGCGGAAAGCGCAGCCGGTTCTCGACCGATCCGCCATACCGATCCGTGCGCCGGTTGGAACTGTCACGAATGAACTGCTCCAGCAGATAATTGTTTGCCGAATGCACCTCGACCCCATCGAACCCGGCATCCTTGGCGCACTGTGCGGCATGGGCGTAATCCGCCACGATCGCGGGGATTTCATCGGTTTCCAGGGCGCGCGGTGTCACATGATCCTTCAGCCCCTCGTTGGTAAACGCCTGGCCTTTCGGGGCGATCGCCGAAGGTGCCACCGGCAGATTGCCGCCATGCAGATCAGGGTGGGAAATCCGCCCGGTGTGCCAGAGTTGCAGGAACATTTTGCCGTCATTGGCATGCACCGCCTTGGTCACGCGCTGCCATGCGGCGACCTGGGCCTCGGTCCAGATGCCCGGTGTCAGCGCATAGCCGCGTGCTTGAGCCGATATGTTGGTGGCTTCGGAAATAATCAGCCCGGCACTTGCGCGCTGGGCGTAATAATCGGCCGCAAAATCAGGCGGTACTCCGGCATCCGACGAGCGGCTGCGCGTCAGCGGTGCCATCACGACACGGTTTTTCAGAGCGAGATCGCCGATCGTGATCGGCTGGAACAAGGGCGAATCGGTTTTTTGCAACATCATCAAATCCATCTCAAAACAGGGTGCCGGTGCGGCTATCGCTTTGCAGATGGGGCTGTTGCACCGCAAAATAACCCCGGTCGCGCTAAGCCTCGCCCGGATTGCGCGGCATCGCCGCCAGCAACGCCATGCCCACCAGCATCGTTGCCGCGGCCATGAACAGCGCGCCGCGATAGCTGCCGGTCAGCGCCGCAATCATGCCGGACGCCGCGGGCGCAATGATCTGCGCGGCACCGAAACTGATGGTCAGGCGCGCCATCGCCTTGGCCGGATTGCTGGGAAACAGCCGGCCGATGATGCTCAGGATCATGCTGGTGATACCGTTGAACGATGCGCCGTAAATCAGCGCGCCGAGCAAGAGGAACGCCAACCCGGCGCTGAGGGCGGACAGCATGATGCTGGCAAACAGCAGGCCGAACGCGGCAAGCAGCGCCCGCTTGTCACCAAAGCGCCGTGCCACGCGGTCCCACAACGGGCAGGAGGGCATGGCCCCGAGACCAACCACCACCCACACCAGATTGCCATAGCCGTGCAGCGCCGGGCCATGCGCTGCGATGGCGACGATGAACGTAGCGCTGACCACGTAGCCGACGCCGGCGCAGAAATAGGCCAGCGTGAACAGAACCAGCCACGCCCGCGACGGCGGATGGTCGGTGGGCACGCCATGATGCCCGCTGACCGGCACGGGTGCTGGCATCCACCCCAAGGCCGGGATCAGCAGAAGCAGCCCGGCGGCCCCGGCGACGAGCCATTGGTCGGCCCAGTTAAGCGAACCGGCCATCAACACGGCCAGCAGGCCGGACACCGCGATCCCCAGCCCGACGCCGCCGAAATGAATGCCAAGCTCCAGCCGGCGGCCATGCTGGCGCAGCCAGTTCAACACAAGGCCGGAGCTCAACAGCAGCCCCGCAACCGCGGAAACGCCGGCCGCGAACCGCAATACCGCCCACATCACAAAATTGGTCGTCAGCCCCATCCCGGCGGTGCCGACCAATGCCACCAGCAACAGGACGCGATAGAGCCGGAATTTCGCGGCGAGATCGCCCACCGATGCCGCAAGCAGCGTGCCAGCCATGTAGCCCGCGTAATTGATCGTCGCGAGCCAGCCGCCGCCGGTCACTGAAAGATGCGCGTGCGCCTGCATCAAGGGCAGCAGCGGCGTGTATAAAAACCGCGCCAGCCCGACCGTGAGCACCATGCTGGCGACGCCCGCCGCCATGACTTTCGCGGCCTCGCGCGCGCTCGCGGTGCGTGCCGTCGTGTCCATCGGTCAGGATCGCGCGCGCACGAAACGCCAGTAGCGCGGCGTCCGGCCGGCGCGGATGGCCTTGGCTTCATAGCGTGTCGCGCACCAGTCATCCGGCCGGGTGGTGGTGGTTTCGATCCGGTCGAACAGCGCCGTCTCCCCGAACACCTGATCGACCCAGGCCTGATAGGTCGGATCGTCGCTGGCGATCCTCCATTCACCGCCCGGCGCGAGGATGCGGGCGACATCGGCCAGCGTTGCCGGGTGAACAAAGCGGCGCTTGGCATGGCGCGCCTTCGGCCAGGGATCGGGGAACATCAGATAGACCCGCCCGATCGATGCCGGTTCCATGCGACGGATCAGCGGCCGTGCATCATCGTCGTAAACCCGCAGATTGGCGGGGATTACCGCCGTTTCACCCAGCGGGGCCAGGCGCGATAACAGCGAGGCGATCGAATTGGCAAAAACCTCGCAGGCGATCAGGCCGACATCCCGATGCTGCGTGGCAATCGCCTCGGCATGTTCGAACCCGCCGGCGCCGACCTCGATCCAGGTTTCGCGCGGCGCCATGCCGAAGCCAGCATCCGGCCAGCGCAGGCGCGGCAGCAGCGTGTCGATCAGTTCCGCCTGGCGCGCCCGCAGGGCATGGCCGACCGCCCGACCGTAGAGCCGGTCGGGCGGCGGCTTGACGCCCATGCCCGGGTTAGCGTCCAAACGCCGACTTCAAGGTCGGGACCAGATCGGTCTTTTCCCAGGTGAACGTGCCGAGTTCGGCATCGGGTTCGCGTCCGAAATGACCGTAGGCGGAAGTTGGCACATAGATCGGCCGGTTGAGATGCAGATGCTCGCGAATGCCGCGCGGCGTCAGATTGACCGCCTCGCGCAGCACGCGCTCAATCTTGACCTGCTCGACATCGTTGCCGGTGCCATGCAGATCGACGTAAACCGACAGTGGATGCGACACGCCGATGGCGTAGCTGACCTGAATGGTGCAACGGCTGGCGAGCCCGGCGGCGACGACGTTTTTCGCAAGATAGCGGCACATATAGGCGGCCGAGCGATCGACCTTGGTCGGGTCCTTGCCGGAGAACGCGCCACCCCCGTGCGGTGCCGCGCCGCCGTAGGTGTCCACGATGATTTTCCGCCCGGTCAGGCCACAATCGCCGTCCGGCCCGCCAATGACGAAATTCCCGGTCGGATTGACATAGAAATGATCATCGTCGCACATCCAGCCTTCCGGCAGCAGTTCAGTGATCAGGGGCCGTAGCATCGCCTTGATCGCCCGCTGCGAAATGCCCTCATCATGCTGGGTCGAAACCACGATCGAGGTCGCGCCGACCGGCTTGCCGTCGACATATTTCAGCGTGACCTGGCTCTTCGCGTCCGGCTGCAGGCCGGCGGCGCGGGTGTCACCGATTTTGCGCAGCTCCGCCATGCGGCGCAGAATCAGATGCGCGTAATGGATCGGTGCGGGCATCAGCGCCTCGGTTTCCGTGCAGGCATACCCGAACATGATGCCCTGATCGCCGGCTCCTTCGTCCTTGTTGCCCGACGCATCGACGCCGACCGCGATATCGGCCGACTGCGCGTGCAGCAGCACATCGATATTGGCGTCACGCCAGGAAAAACCCTCCTGATCATAGCCGATATCCTGCACCGCCATGCGCGCGAGATGGGCAAGATATTCGTTGGTGATCGAGGCCGGCCCACGGGTTTCGCCCGCCAGCACGATCTGGTTGGTCGTCACCAGCGTTTCGCAGGCCACCCGCGCATAGGGGTCGGCTGCCAGATAGGCATCGAGCACGGTGTCGGAAATACGGTCGGCCACCTTATCCGGATGACCTTCGGAAACCGATTCCGAAGTGAACAGAAATTCGCCTTGGTCGCGCATGGATTTCTCCTCTTGTCGCGAAATGCCCGGAGCCGGGGAGCGCCCTGGCCACATGCCGGAGCGCTTCGGCATTGGCGGAAACAGCGGTTTGGGTCAAGATTGAGACTTGCTCGATGCGAACGAAGGGGAAGAGGAAACAAGCCGTTCTTCTTTGAAAAAAAGAACCAAAAAACTTTCTATCCCGGCGGTATGGGCGTTTGAAACGGCACGGCCCCCAATCAACGAAGTTTTTTTGCTTCTTTTTTGTTCACAAAAAGGAAGACTCTCCTTCCTTGAACGCCCGAAACCACAGCGATCAGCCAACCCTGAGCACAGTCGGCGTCACCGGATCGAGCGTCAGGTCCAGCCGGCGAACCGGCCCCGTCTTGGCCCCGCTCCGCAAATCCGTCGTCGCGGCCGCCGACGCCAGATGAAGCGTGAACGGCTCGACAATGCCGCCCGCCGCAAAACTGCGATGCATGGCAAGCAGGGTCGCGCCCCGATGACGGAAGCGGAACAACCGTACGTCGTCACCGGCCTGCCCGTCCGTCCGCTCGACCCGGAACGGCGCGTCCAGGCCGGCGCGGGCAAACACGGCGGCCGCACGATCACCCGATGGTGACTGAATGATCGCGCGACCGCCGGCCTCAAACAAATCCGCCAGCACCGGGCGCTCCCGCACGCGGCTGTGTTCGTCGAACGCGCCGGGTACGACATCCGCAACAACGATACCGCCGCCGGATACGAACCGGCGGATCGAAACCGCCGCAAGATCCGACAGCGCAATCACGTGGGGCATGAACAACAGCCGGATGCGCCCGGATGCGAGCACACCCTGCTCGATCAGACCAGGCGCGGTGTAATGCCCCTGAAAACCCGCGCGATCGATCAGCGTGGCAAAGCCGCGCATGGCGGCGCGCACCGGGTCATCCGATGCGATCTCGACCGAAGGACCGCGGTTCTCCCACCGGCTCCAATCACCGCGCCGATCGAGCAGCCATTGGGTCCGCAGGCTGGCGGGCGAGTAGAGTGTCGCGATGCCATCATCGATTCGCTCGGCCGCGAGCAGGGTGCGGCCGAGGGGCCCGCGCAATGCCGCGAACACCGGCGCCGCCTGCACCGCCCAGGGGCCGGGCGTGCCATCCGCCAGCACCATGGCGCTGGAGGGATCCCACAATATGGCACCGCGCATGCCGCGCAGCACGCTGCGCCAGAGTTGATGGCGCTGCGCCGGATCGGCGCCCGCAATCGTGAGCAGCATGATCAGCGACGGATTGAGCGAGCGGGCGATTTCGATATTCTCGTCCCCGTCGTAGATTTCCATCACATCGACCGCGCGGGCGAGATGCGTGTAATTATAGCCGCCCCAACCGGGGATCTGCGCCCCTTCGATCGCGGCGAGCGCCCCGGGGTCGGCGGCATGAACCGCTTCGGTACCCGCCCGGACCGCGCGTGCGAAGGCGACATCCATCCAACGCTTGAAATCGGCCCAGCCAGAAAAATTGTGGCTGAACTGGCGTACCGCCACATCGGTGAGCACCGGCGTGACGGCATCCCAGCTGGCGAAATCGGTCTCCCACTGATGATTGAGCGCGGCGAGGCTGGGATACTGGGTCTTCAGCCAGGCACGCATCCCGGCGAGCGAGCTTGGCGCCAGATCGAAATCCCAGTTGGCGGCAAGATCGGCAATTCCGGGCTCATCGGCCAGGCTGTAGTAAAGGGGACGATAGCGTGCATAATCGCGCACCACCCGGCCAAGCCGGCCCGTGATGCGCGCAAGCCACACCGGGTCGGACAGGCCGGGATTGCGGATGAACGCAGCAGGGTCGTTCGGATGCCTGCGATGCCACGCCTGCACCGCCAGGAACGCCGCATCCACCGGCCGGTCAGGAAACCAGCGGTGATAGGCCGAATAGAAATCGGTCGCGATGTTCTCCACGTAAAACCGCATGCCGCGCCGCGCGAACGCGGCGGCCTGCGGATTGGCCGGATCGCCCGCGGCATCATCACGGCTGGTGAAGATCTTGCCGTTGGTAACGCCGATACGCTGCAGCGTATCGAGTTGGGCATCATTCTGGTGCTGATAAATAATCGCCTGCCACTCCGGCCAGACGTGCTGCTCCGGCCCGCCGCGCGCCGCCGGTGCCGTGGCGCCAAGTCCGATCAGCGCGAGCAGCGATCGCCGCGAGAGCACCGGCCCCCCTACAGCATGGCCAGGGGTTGCTTGCGCCGCGGCGGCGGATGAGCCGCATCGATCGTCGCCAGATCCCGCTCGGTCAGCACGATGGCGGCGGCCGCGGCGTTCTCATTGACATGATCGAGCGTGGCAGCCTTGGGGATCGCGATCACGTCACCCTGCCGCAGGCACCAGGCCAGCGCGATCTGCGCCGGTGTCGCGCCATGGCGCTGCGCAACAGCCGCCAGCGCCGGCGAGCGCAGCAGGTCCCCGGCCTGACCGAGCGGCGAATAGGCCATGATCGGCATGGAGTGGCGGCGGCACCACGGCAGCAGATCGAATTCGATGCCGCGCGCATCGGGGTGATAGAGCACCTGGTTGGTGGCGCACTGGCCCCCCTCCGGCAGCGCCAGCAGTTCGGTCATGTCATCCGTATCGAAATTCGACACCCCCCACCGCCGGATATCGCCGGCCGCGCGCAGGCGTTCGAACGCGGCGATGGTTTCCGCCAGCGGGTGGCTGCCGCGCCAATGCAGCAGATACAAATCGAGATAATCGGTGCCGAGCCGCCGCAAGCTGGCGGCACAGGCCCGCGCGACACCGGCCGCCGAAGCGTTGTGAGGATAGATTTTGCTGACCAGAAACACCCGCTCGCGCTGGCCGGCGATGACGTCGGCGATCAACCGTTCGGACTTGCCCTCGCCATACATTTCCGCGGTATCGATCAGCGTAAGGCCCCGATCGATGCCGGCGCGCAGTGCGGCCCGTTCGCCGGCGGCGCTCGATCGGGCATCGCCCACGTTCCACGTCCCCTGGCCGATGGCGGGCACCGGCGTGCCGTCCCGCAGCGTGATCTGCGCGATCATAGGCCGAGCAGGTCGCGCATGCCGTACAGTCCGGCGGGTCTCGAAACCAGGAACAGCGCCGCCTGCACCGCGCCATCGGCAAAAATGCGCCGGTCGAGCGCGTGATGGGTCAGGGTGATCTGTTCGGTCGCACTGGTGAACATCGCACTGTGGCTGCCGACGATCTGGCCACCGCGCAAGGCGGCAAAGCCGATGGCACCCGCCGCGCGCGGGCCGGTATGGCCATCGCGCCCCGATTGCATGACCGACGCAAGCTCGACCCCCCTGCCCCGCGCGATCGCCTGGCCAAGGCTGATGGCGGTGCCGGACGGCGCGTCGATCTTCTGGCGGTGGTGCATTTCCAGGATCTCGGCATCGTGCGTGCTGGCGGCAAGGGCGGCACCAAGGCGCTCGGCCAGGGCGAACACCAGATTGACGCCCGGCGCGAAATTCGCGGCCTGGAACACCGGAATGTGCGCCGAAGCGGCGCGGACCGCAGCGTCATCCTCCGCGGTCAGGCCGGTGGTGCCAAGCACCCAGGGAATGCCGCGCTCAGCCAGAATGCCCGCATGCCCGCGGACCGTGGCCTGGGTGGTAAAATCGATGATGACATCAGCGTTTGCGGCAAGATCGGTCAGACCGCCGGTATGGCCGATACCACCAGCCAGGAGCGCACCGGCGGCCGGCACGGAGTTGGCGAGCAGCCTGCCCATACGGCCGGTGATGCCGGCAATGCCCATTCGGATCGGTTGTGCATTCATAACCCGACCGGTATCGGACGACGCACCGCGTTTGGCAATCGGGCCCGATCCGCCCGACGATTGCAAATATCCATCGCTACCGCGGCGGTATCTCCACCACGCTCGTCCGGCATCGCCCTCGCCGCATTCAACACGAAGGCCATGTCGGGTCTTGCCGTCCAGCCAACTCAACGTCAGACTGCGGTCAACAACGCCACGCATCGCCAGGATCATCAAACACCATGTCAACCAAGCCCCGCAAGCCAGGCCGCCTGTTCTTCGCCAACCCTGGCCCGACCAACATCCCCGACAGCATCCTCCGCGCCATGGACGTCCCGACCATCGATTTCATGTCGGACGACTTCATCGACATATACGATCAGGGCGTTGCCGGCCTGAAACGCCTGCTGTTCACCACCGGCGAGGTCTTCATCTACACCGCCAGCGGTCACGGCGCCTGGGAAGCCACGATCCAGAACCTGTTCTCACCCGGCGATACCATCCTGATGCCAGAATGCGGCTATTTCTCGCGCACCTGGGGTGCCATGGCCAAACGCTTCGGCCTGAACACCGAAATGCCCGAAACCGACTGGCGCCGCGGCGTCGACCCCGCGATGATCACCGAACGACTCCTCGCTGATAAATCCCACCAGATCAAAGCGGTCTGCATCGTTCATAACGAAACCTCGACCGGCGTGGCACTCGACCTGCCTGCCATCCGCGCCGCCATCGATGCCGCCAATCACCCTGCCCTGTTCCTGGTCGATACCATCTCCTCCTTCGCCTCGTTCGAGTTCCGCATGAGCGATTGGGGGATCGATGCGGTGGTCGGCGGCAGCCAGAAAGGCCTCATGCTGCCCGCAGGTCTCGCGTTCACCGCGGTCAGTGAAAAAGCGCTCGACGCCCATAAATCCGCAACCCTCACAAGGTTTTATTTCGACTGGACCAAAATGATGGCCCGTCGCCACCGTAGCTTCGTCGGCACCGTTCCCGTGCCACCCTTCTACGGCCTGGTCGAATCCGTCCGCCTGCTCGAATCCGAAGGCATCGAAAACGTCTGGCGCCGGCATCACCGCCTCGCCGAGGCAACCCGCCGCGCCGTCTCGATCTGGAGCGGCAACCAGGGCGTCGCCTTCTTCTGCACCGACCCCAAACGCCGCTCAGACTCGGTCACGACCATCAAAATGCCCGAAGGCCACGACGCTGAAGCCGTGCGCAAAATTGCCTACGACCGTTTCAACGTCTCCCTCGGCGGCGGCCTCGACCCGCTCGGCGGCCAGGTCTTCCGCATCGGCCACATGGGCGACCTCAACGAACCGATGATCCTCGGCACCCTGTCCACCGTGGAACTCTCCCTCCGCCTCGCCGGCGTCCCCCACGCCAACGGCGGCGTCAACGCGGCGATCGACTATCTCGCCGCCGCATAAACTGACGCAGAAAGGTAAGGAAGAGCTTCTTTTTTGAAAAAACGAAGCAAAAAACTCTTCAAACGAGGCCAGCGGCGCCCTCAGGGCGCCGCGTAACTCACCACCTCATATTCTATTCCGTCCGGGTCGAAAAAATAGAACCGCCGCCCTGGCTCATAATCATCATGGCTGAACGGCGTTAACCCCACCGCAATCACCCGCGCTTCGGTATCAGCCAGATCATCAACCTCCACGCCAATATGGTTCAGTGGCCGCCCCTTGGCGAACACCTCGGCAGCTTGGCCACCATTGTAGAGCGCCACATAATGATCCGACGTCCCGACATGGATCGAATGGCCCCCGTTCCGTGCGGCACCGCTCCACCGAACCCGCCAGTCAAACAGCGCCGCCATCAGCCGCGCCGTGCGCTCAGGGTCCGCAACCGTGATATTCACATGCTCAATCCGTAAAGCCGACATTTCAATCTCCTCAATGTTCAGGCGGAAATCGCTCGCCGGTTGCAACGTCTAGAACCTCAAGCTAACTTGAGATCAAGTATTTTTTCCTGGTATTGATGAAAAATCTGGCCGCCACCCTATCGATCGGTGACCTCGCCCGCAGAACCGGCCTGTCCGTCTCCGCAATCCGCTTCTACGAAACCCGCGGCCTCGTTACCGCCACCCGCGGCGCCGGTAATCAGCGCCGCTTCGCCCGCGCCGATATCCGGCGCCTCTCCTTCGCCCTGATCGCGCAACAACTCGGCCTCACCATCAGCGAAATCGAAGCCGAACTCGCCACATTGCCACGAGGCCACGCACCATCGGCCGCGGACTGGCAAGCCATCGGCACCAGATTCCAATCCGCCCTCGCCGAGAAGATCACGCTGCTGCAAAAAACCCACGAACTGCTCGGCGGCTGCATCGGTTGCGGTTGCCTCTCGCTCGATCGCTGCGCCCTCTACAACCCGAACGATCGCGCCGCCCGCGCCGGACCAGGCCCCCGTTTCCTCCTCGGCAACCAGGCGTCAGACTTCGAATCCGATTGAACGCAATCGCGGCGACGCCCAAGCGCCCAGAGGCTGCGCTTCACCCCGCGCCAAAACACAGAAAATGCGGATTCTCGAATCCCGCCTTGCCATACCCGAGCGGCCGCTCATCCATCGTCACCACACGTCCGCCGGCCGCCTCCAGCACCGCCTGCGGGGCCGCGGTGTCCCACTCCATCGTCCGCCCCAGCCGCGGATAAAAATCGGCCACACCCTCGGCCAACCGGCAGAATTTCAACGCCGAGCCGATATTGGTCAACGTCGCAACCTTGTACCGCGCCAGATATTCAGCCAGCAGCGGATCATCGGCATAATGACGCGAGGCATAAACGGTAATCCCCTCCTCGGGTGGCAGCCGCGCCGCAATCCGCCGCCGCCCCGTCGCATCCTGCCGCCACGCGCCAGCACCAACGATGCCGCCATACACCGCCCCCTGGGCCGGTGCGCCGACCGCACCCAGCACCACCCGGCCCTCGACCACCAGCCCCACACACACGGCGAACTCATCCCGCCCGGCGGCAAACTCGCGCGTGCCATCCAGCGGATCGACCAGCCAGAACCGCGCCCCCGGCTCGGTCTGCCGCCCCGCCGCCACTTCTTCCTCGGCAATTACCGGAATTTCGGGCGCCGCCGCGCGCAGCCCCGCCACGATCACCCGCTCCGCCCGCATGTCCGCAAGCGTCACCGGCGAGTGGTCCTCCTTGCGATCGACGGTAAAGCCACCCGCCCGCACCGCCAGAATTTCACGCCCCGCGGCCTCGGCCAGCGAGGCCGCAAGCTCAAGTAAATCAACATCATTCATGCAAGGTCCATATCGCCGGGCTTGGAAAACCGCAAATAGGCGGGCATGATGGCAACCGATCCGAAATGACCCCAAAAGGATGAAACGCACAGCATGATCGATATCGCATTTGCCCGCATGGAGCTCCCGAAATCCGGTGCCCTGGCACTGCTGCTCGGTGAGGACGAAGCCCATACCGGCCTCGCCGCTGCGCTCGATGCCGCGCTCGCCGGCGGCTTCACCCGCGCCCTCGCCGCCGCCGACTTCAAGGGCAAGCGCGGCCAGTCCGCCGTCCTGCTCGCACCCGGCGCCGGGCTCGACCGCGTCGTCGCCATCGGTATCGGCAAATCCGACGAACTGACCGCCCACCACGCCGAAACCGCCGGCGCCACTGCCGTGGCCGCGCTCATGAAACACGAAACCGCCGCCATCGCCGGCGATGGCCTCGCCGCCCCCATGCTCGCCCACGCCGCCCTCGGTGCCCGTCTGCGCACCTACCGGTTCGATAAATACCGCACCACGCTGAAAGAGGAACAAAAGCCCAAACTGGCCGATCTCACCATCCTGTCCGACGATTCCGCCGCCGCCCGCACCGCCTACGCCCCGCTCGCCGCCCTCGCCGCCGGTGTCGAACTCACGCGCGACCTGGTCTCCGAGCCCGCCAACATACTCACCCCCGAGGAAATGGCCGATCGCGCCAAATCGCTCAAATCCCTTGGCGTCAAGGTCGAAATCTTCGACCGGCGCGATATGGAAAAACTCGGCTTCGGCGCCCTGCTCGGCGTCGCCATGGGTAGCGCCTGCGAACCTCGCATGGTCGTCATGCAATGGCTCGGCGCCTCCGAACCCGAACCCACCGGCAAATCCGGCAAAAAAACCAAACCCATCCCCAAAGACCCGGTCGTCTTCGTCGGCAAAGGCGTCACCTTCGATACTGGTGGCATCTCCATCAAACCCGCCGCCGGCATGGAAGACATGAAATGGGACATGGCAGGCGCCGGCACCGTCATCGGCCTGATGGCCGCCCTCGCCGGCCGTAAAGCCCGCGTCGATGCCGTCGGCCTGGTCGGGCTGGTCGAAAACATGCCCTCAGGCACTGCCCAACGCCCGGGCGATATCGTCAAATCCGCCTCCGGCCAGACCATCGAAGTCCTCAACACCGACGCCGAAGGCCGCCTCGTCCTGGCCGATGTGCTCTGGTACGCCCAAAATCGCTTCAAACCGCGCTTCATGGTCGACCTCGCCACCCTCACCGGCGCCATCATCGTCGCCCTCGGTCACGAAAACGCCGGACTGTTCGCCAATAACGACGATCTTGCAAACCGCCTGATCGAAGCCGGCACCTACACCGGCGAAACCGTATGGCGCATGCCGCTCGGCGAAGCCTACGACAAGCAGATCAACTGCGACATCGCGGACATGAAAAACCTCGGCAACGGCCGTGCCGGCGGCGCCGTCACCGCCGCCCAGTTCCTGCAACGCTTCGTCAATAAAACCCCCTGGGCTCATCTCGATATCGCCGGCATGGCCTGGGCCAGCAAAGACGGCGCCGTCGCACCCAAAGGCGCCACCGGCTACGGCGTCCGCCTGCTCGATCGCCTCGTTGCCGCCCACTACGAACAGTAATCGCAAAGGACGGGGGGTGAGTCCTGGCAGAAGGAAGGCCAGGGGCTCTGCCCCTGGACCCCGCCAAAGGCTAAACCTTTGGAATCCATTAGTTTTAGGAATGGGGAGGGCGTCCCGGCAATCGCCGCGCCCAATCCCGCGACCGCCCTCCCCATTCCTAAAGCTAGCGGGTTCTAAGGGCTCCGCCCTTAGCAGGGGTCCAGGGGGCAGAGCCCCTTGGCCTTCTTCTACCAGGCGCAGGCCCCCGTCCTCCGGCGTCACATGCTCCTAGCGTCCGGCGTCGGTCGGGTGCGCCTGGCGGCGGCGCGTGCGCCGGCAGCTTTGCCGGCCGTGGCGATCGGGGACGCTACCTTCATCGCGGATTATTACCGGCGCTACCATATCGAGAGTCCGGTGCCGGCGCCGTTCGATCTGGCGATGCTGGGGCCGATACCGGCGACCTTGGGCGCATCGGGCCTGATGTGGTCGGGTGATCGGCTGCTCGATGACAACACGATGATGCCGATTTATGTGCGCCCCGAAGTGGAGCGTCCGGGGTCCACGATGCTGCCGGCGGCGCTGGCGTTGCCGGCGCGGCGTGAACGGCGGCTCGGGCTGGTGTTTCATGGCTGGGGTGTGCGGGTCTACGGCCATTTCCTGATCGAGATGCTGCCGAAGCTGTTGCTGGCCGAGCGATTTCCCGCCTTGTTCGGCATGGCCCTGCCGGTGCTGGACCGTCAGATGTCCAGCTGGCTGATCGACATTCTTGAGCGTCATTGCGGCATCGATCCGGCCCGCGCCATCTGGTTCGATTCCGCGCACGAGCGGCTCGACCTCGATCAGGCGCTGCTCCTGCCCTTGCTGACGCGGGCGGAGGGGTATCATCCGCTGGTATCGCCGCTGATCGATGCGTTCGCCGCCCGCGTCGGCCAGCAGCCGGGGGAACCCGTGCCGCGTTTGTTCGTCGCCCGCGGCGATTTCGCCAATCCGGCGGCACCGCGCCGGCGTCTCGCGAACGAGGCAGCACTGGCCGACATCGCCGCGGCGCGGTTCGGCTTTCGCATCATCCAGCCCGAGCGCCTATCGTTTGCCGAGCAGGTCGGGCTCTTCGCGCAGGCGAAAATCATTCTCGGTCAGGCCGGTTCGGGCATGCACAACGCCCTGTTCGCTCCCCGCGGTGCCGTCTCCGGCATGATCCGCTTTCCCGCGCCGGACCAATCCGCCATAGCCGCGCTGCGCGGCCAGGGCATCGCCTACCTGACAGAGGGCATCACGGAGGTCGAGCCGAAGGTCTTCCACGCCGACCCCGATCTGTTCACCCGTTTCGTGGAGCGCCTGGTCGCCTATCCATGACCGGCGATGCGATCGGTCAGCGCCAACAGCAGCCCGGTGATCACGAAAGCAATCATCAGCCCGCCCTGATACATCACCACCCGATCCGGCTCGGTCCGCACTTCCAGAAACACTCGCAGCACATGCACGGCGGCGATGGCGGTGATCGATCCCATCAATTTGAGTTTCAGGCCGGAAAAATCGATGTTGCCCATCCATTCCGGCCGCCGGTCACCCTCGGCCAGCGTGATCCGCGCCACGAAATTCTCATAGCCGGTCAGAATGACCAGCACGACCAGATTGGCCGTCAGCGACAGATCGATCAGCGACAGCGTCGTCATGATGACATGGGTTTCATCCATGGTCGGCAGTTTCGGCGCGGCGTGTACAATCTCGATGATGAACCGCACCACCAGCAATCCGAGCAGCACGACCATCGCCAGATACAGCGGTGCCAGCAGCCACCGCCCGCCGAACAGCAGCGCCTCGATGATCGATACCATACGTGACGGTTTCGCCTCATGCCCGCTCATCCGACGCCTCCGGTTTGATCGCCTGGAACACCAGTTCCGCCTGCCGCGCCAGCCGGCGCAAACTCTCGGCCGATGCCGGCCGCCGCACGGCGCGCGGCGTCGGTGGTGCCGGCCCGCGCGCCGGGTCCAAGGCGGCATCCAACCAGTCACGCCAGCGTCGCCACGCCGCCACCTCGTCGGCATCCGGCAGCGGATCGAGGTTGAGCACCGCGAGCCGCCCCGCGGTCCGCCGCAGCGCCGCATCGACCACCAGCGCCGAGCGCAGCAGCGGGTCATGCCCCCGGTGCGGTTCCATCAGCGCGCGCGAAACCGAGGCTTCCAGATTATTGCTGGCCAGCCCCGCCTGCCGGCGCGCCGCCTCTGGCAGCGGCCCGCCATCGAGCAGATAGGCAAAACTCGCGGCCAGATAATCCCGATGCGCCGCAATCGCCGCATCCCGCGCCGCGCCAAGCCGGTTTCCTTCGAAACTCGGCCATAAGACGAGGTTCGCCGCCACCGCCAGCACACCGCCGCCGAGGGTAAAGCCCACCCGCGACAGGGCAACGGTCCATTGGTTCACCCCCGGCGAGATCTGTTCGATCAGCAGCACGATCATCGGCGTCAGCACCGCGGTGTAGGCGCTGAAATTCACCCCCCGGATCGCAAACGCCACCAGAGCGAGCGGGATCATCGCCAAAGCCAGTTCCAGCCTGGTATGACAGACGAGCCCGATCAACGCCGCCAGCACCCCGCCCGCCGCGGTACCGCCCACGCGTTCCAGCGCGCGCACCCAGGTCGCCGAAAAATGCGGCTGCAGCACGAAGATCACGGTAATCGCCAGCCAGTGCCCGAACGGGTTGCCCAGCCATTGCACGAACCCCAGCACCGGCGTGGTCACGATCGCAGTCCGCAGCGCGTGGCGTAGCGGCACCGATTCCAGCGTCCAGTTGGCGCGGATCGGTCCAAAGATCATCCCCCGCCAGTCGATCGCCGTGCCATCCGCCACCGGCGAGGGTCCCGGCGCGTTCGATACCGTCACGACCACCGAAAGCCGATCCGCCACGGCATCAAGCAACCGGCGGATCGGCGCCTCCTCACTGATCGCGCCGATATCATCGCGCAACCGCCGCAAAGCCTCCCGGATCGGCGCGGTATCGAGCGAACGATCCGCCTCGATCGCCGGTGCCAGCGCCGCCAGCAACGGTGCCAGATCACGCAGTGCCTGGCGCGATGCCGGCGCGCCCGCGGGGTCGGCCGCCATTGCCTCGCCCACCGCGATCATCGCACCGAACATCTGATCGAATGTCGCCAGCCGCAGCGCGATCGCATTCGCGCGCCGGCTCGCCGCCCCGCGCCGCCTGATCGTCGCGAGCATCACCTCCCGCGCCCGTTCGATCGCCTCGCGCACCGCCCGTCGATGACCGCGCGCGTGCAGATCGAACCCATCCTCATCCGGCCTGGGTTCATTGGCGAGATCCACCAGATCCCGCGCCAGCGCCGAAAGCGCGAGGGCCAGATCCGCCAGCGCCATCCGCACCGGATGAAACGGGCGGATCCGCCATAACGCCAGCGTCAGCAGCGCCGCACCCGCCGCACCGGCCCAGAACGCCAGACCTGGCGGGATCGCCGCCATGACCGATCGGATCGGCGCATCGAGCGACAACACAGTCGCGACCGATACCAGATTGCCGGTCTGCAGCCCGCTCTGGCCATAAATCCGGGCGAAACTGCACGCAAAAATCGTCACCCCGGCCGCCAGGATCGCAAACGCCGGGCTGCGCGCCAGGATCAGCCCGAATATCGAAAAACACAGCGCCCCCAGTACGCCGAACACCAGCATCGGCGGCAGGCGCGCGCGCACTGGCCCGCCGGGGTCGGCAAAACAGGCGAGCAACGCGCCCAGCGCCGCCAACCCCAGTTGCGGCAGCCCGAGCAGCGAGCCAACCGCCATGGTACCCGCCACCGCGATCGCCGCGCGCACCCCTTCGAGCAACGAAACCGCCCGAAAATTCAGCGAAAGCCCACCTAGAGCCGGCAGACCCGCCCGGTCGGCCGCCGCAATCGCGGCGCTACCCTGCCCCATCGCCCGGCACGCTCGCGCCAAACACGCCCGTGCGCGGAAAGCCGCTTGGCGGCAACCGCCCGGTCTGGCCGCGCGCGCCCAGCCACTCGGCCAGCCGGGTCTCCGTGCGGGTCTTGTCACCCAGCCGCCAGGTCAGCCCCTCGGCCAGCGTGAAACTCTTGGCATCCGCCAGCCCGCCATCCTTGTATTTCTGCAGAATCACCCCGGCGCCGCGCGCCATTTCGGGAATTTGGTCCAGCGGAAACACCAGCAGTTTCCGGTTCTCACCGATCACCGCCAGATGATCCCCGCCAACCGGCAGACAGAATTTCGCCGCCTCGCCTGGCTTGACCGTCAAAATCTGCTTGCCGGTGCGCTTCTCGGCGACCAGTTCGCTGCCGGGGACGATAAATCCGCGCCCCTGGTTGTTCGCAACCAGGTAACGCGCCGCGCCATCCGCCACGAACAGGCTCGCCACATCGTCCTCATTGCCGAGTTCAATCAACAGGCGAATTGCCTGGCCGTCGCCCCGCCCGCGCGGCAGATCCGCCGCCCGCACGGTATAGACCCTGCCATTGGTCGCAAACACCGCAATCCGGTCCACGCTGGAACAGCGTAGCAGCGTCTTGAGCCGATCCCCTTCCTT
The DNA here is from genome assembly GCF_026191915.1 of Acidiphilium sp. PA. GTDB lineage: Bacteria > Pseudomonadota > Alphaproteobacteria > Acetobacterales > Acetobacteraceae > Acidiphilium. Next base: position 358,230 of record NZ_JAIMBY010000002.1, on the reverse strand, counting down.
GAATTTCAAATCCGCATCGGCCACCGCATGGCCCTTCAGCGCCCGCACCCAGCCCTTGTCCGACAAAATCACGGTCAGCGGCTCGCGCTCGATGAACGCCTCCGCCGAAACCTCGATCACGTTCGGAGCTCCGCCAATGCTGGTTCGCCGCGCCCCGAGCGGTCCGGCACCGAATTTCTGCCGCGTCGCGTCGATCTCCGCCTCGATCCGCGCCCAGCGTTTCGCAGGATCGTCGAGCATCGCATTCAGCGCCTTCTGCTCGGCACTCAGCGCCTTGTGCTCGCGGCGCAACTCCATCTCCTCGAGCTTGCGCAGGCTGCGCAGCCGCATGTTCAAAACCGCCTCCGCCTGCACATCGGTCAGCGCAAACGCCGCGATCAGCGCGGGTTTGGGCTCATCCTCGGTGCGGATGATCCGGATCACCTCGTCCAGATTGAGAAACGCGGTGATATAACCGTCCAGAATCTCAAGCCGCCGCGCAATCGCCGCCAGCCGGTGGCGCGAGCGCCGCTGCAGCACGACATGGCGATGATCGAGCCATGCCTGCAGCATCTCGGCGAGGTTCATCACCCGCGGCGTGCGGTCGGCATCCAGCACGTTCATGTTCATCGAAAACCGCGTCTCGAGCGCAGTTGCGCGAAACACGCTCGCCATCAGCATATCAGGATCGACGGTGCGCGATTTCGGCTCCAGCACGATCCGCACATGCTCGGTGCTTTCGTCGCGAATATCGCCCAGCAGCGGCAGTTTCTTCTCGGCCAGCAATTCCGCCACCTGCTCGATCAGGCGCGATTTCTGCACCTGATACGGAATTTCAGTGACCACGATCTGCCACATCCCACCTTTGAGGTCGGATCGGCTCCACCGCGCCCGCACCCGCAGCGAGCCGCGCCCGGTCTCATACGCCAGCCGCAGCGTCTCCCGGTCCTCGACCAGTTCCCCCCCGGTCGGAAAATCCGGCCCGCGCACGAAATCGAGCAGTTTCGCCGTCTCACTCCCCGGATTGCGGATCAGATAGATCGCCGCCTCGCACAACTCCCCGGCATTATGCGGCGGAATCGACGTCGCCATCCCCACCGCAATCCCCGCCGCGCCATTGGCGAGCAGGTTCGGAAACGCGCCGGGCAGCACGATCGGCTCGGAATCCTCATTGTCGTAGGTCGGCCGGAAGTCGACCGTGTCCTCATCGATGCCGTCGAGCAGCGCGGCGGCGATCTCGGTCATCCGGCTTTCGGTGTAGCGCATCGCCGCCGCGTTATCGCCGTCGATATTGCCGAAATTGCCCTGCCCCTCGATCAGCGGATAGCGCGAAGAGAAATCCTGAGCCAACCGCACCAGCGCCTCATAGATCGACATATCGCCATGCGGATGGAACTTGCCCATCACATCGCCCACCACACGGGCACATTTCTTGAAGCCCGATCCCGGGTCCAACTTCAGTTGCCGCATCGCGAAAATCAGCCGCCGATGCACCGGCTTCAGCCCGTCGCGCACATCCGGCAGCGAGCGTGACATAATGGTCGAGAGCGCATAGGCCAGATACCGTTCCGACAGCGCCGTCGCCAGCGGCGTGTCCTGAATGGTTCCGGTCAAATCATCCGGCATGTGTCTCTCCGTTCATCCGTCGTGTCACGAGGTCATAGAGGGCGACCCGCGCGGAGGGAAGCGGCGCATGCCGCGCGCCAAACGCATCGCGCGCCAGAAAATGCCCGGTCAGCGCCAATCCATCGCGGCACGCCGGCAGATCTGCCACCTCATCGCCAACCAGAAACCCCGGCAGACGCAACAACCGCTCCGCCCACACCCCGGCGGCCGCCCGCGAGACGGCGCGTCCGGTCCGCGGTGAAACATAGGCCAGATCCTCGTGCGCCCCGCTCACCGCACATGCCGTAAAATCAAGCCCATAGCCGAGCTCCCGGAGCAGTTCCACCTCGAATCGCACCAAAGCCGGCAGCGCCGCCCCGGCAATGCCGATGCCGCCCATCAACCGCGCGAGCCCGAGAAACGCGGCCGGATGCGCCGCACGCTCCGGCAATGCCCCCGCCGCCACGGCGCAGGCCGCGCGCAGCACCGCCAGAGCCATCGCGTCGTTCATTGCCAACGCCGCCGCGGGATGCACCAGCTCCGCGCTCAGCGTGCCCAGCTGCTCCGGCAGCCGCGCCACCCACCGCGCCGCGATCAGATTGCCCTCCTGCCAGACCGGCGCCCCCCTGCGCGAAGCACCGCCCCGCGCCAGCCCATGCCATGCGCCGTTCGCCTCGGTCAGCACGATCGCGCGTTGATCACCCTCCCCATACGGCGCCAGGCTCAGGATGATTGCGGGGTCTGACCATTCCATCGCGGATACAGTCTAACGGTTAAGGAAGAGTTCTTTTCGGTAAAAAAGAACCAAAAAAACCTTCATTCGGAAAAGACCGGGTCGAGGAATTCGGCCCAGGCATGGCCGTTGCTGCCACCGTCAGCCATTTCGGTCGCAAACTCGATGGCAGCCTCGCCGAAAAACAGCGGCACATCGAACCGCCACAACCGCGCTTCCGCCGCACCCAGCACAAGCTCCGCCCGATGCACCACCCGCCCGGTCTCCGCCGCGCGGATCACCACGCCAAACCGCACCCGGTTCGCCGCCGCGTGATTGAGCCGCACCCGCACCTCGAACGCCGGCCGTCCCGCCATAAAATGCTGCACAATCAATCGTGCAGCCGGCGTCCCTGCGGGGTTCGGATGCAACCGGAACCCGGTATCGCCGATCGGGAAATACGCCCAGGGCGCGTCCATCACATCCACCCGACGGCACACCGCCGCCGCACCGGCGACATCGAACACGAAATCCCGCCGCATCGGCGCGCCCGCCACCGCGCCCGCGCGCCTCGCGTACAAATCCCAATCGCCCGATGTCTCCCGCGCATGGGTCGCGGCCAACGCCTCACTCAGATCGGGCCCGGGCCGCCGCACCGCCACCACCCGCGCCCGCGCCACCGCCGTGCCCGCCCGTGCCAGATCGGGGTACGCTCCGGGATCGACGACGAGCAGATCGACCCCCTCCCAGCCCAGCTGCTGCATCACCGCCGCCAGCGGCATCCCCCCGATCGGCCCATCCGCCGAGGGCAACAGCACCGTCCGCCCCGTTTCCGCCACGCGGCCCAACCCGAAGCGCGTCACAGACTCCGCAATCGCCGCCCGCATCCCGATAATCTGCCGCCATGCCAGCGTATTCAACGCATGCAGCCGTGCCTCGGCCGGAACCGGCTCGACGCTCGCAATCGTCGCCCCGGTAAACGCCACGGCCAGCGCCACCGTCCGATACCCTGCCCCCGCGCCGATCTCGATGATCCGGCGCGGCGCGAACGGCAACGCCAGCGACGCCGCGGTATCCCGCATCGCGCCAATCAGCTCGCCCGCATCGGCCGTCCCGGCCCGCACCCATAGCGGGGCCGCAACCCCCGGCCAGGTGACGCTCACCAGCCCCACCCGATCGCGGCATGCCACCTCAACCAAAGCGGCCGGATCGCTCGCCGCCGGCTCCCCGGGCGCCACGAGACAAGCCATCGCCCGCGCCATCGCCTGCCGCTCAGCCGTGGCGATCGGCGCCGACCACGCCGCCGCACTCATCCGCCCAGCGCCGCCTTGGCTGTCGCCACCAGATAGCGCGCGGCCACCGGCAGGATCGCGTCATTGAAATTATAGAACTGGTTATGCAGAAACGCGCCCTCCGCCGCCGGCCCATTGCCGATCCACGCGTAGGCACCGGGAATTTCCCGCAAAAACCAGCCGAAATCCTCGCTCGCCATGGTCGGCGGCAGATCCTGGCGCACCGGCAGCCCGATGCCGCCCGCCGCCGCCCGCGCCAGTTCGGCCTCGTCGCGGTGATTGATGGTCGCCGCCACGGTCCGCTCGAACACCACCTCGGCCCGGCACCCCAGCGCCGCCGCGGTATGGGTCGCCACGTCCCGGATCCGCCCGGCCACGAGGTCGAAAACGTCCGGGATCAACGCCCGAAACGTCCCGCGCAGCGTCACCACATCGGGAATCTGATTCTCCGCCTCCGCCCCCTGCATCACGCAGATCGAAACCACCGCCGCTTCCAGCGGATTGACGTTGCGCGACACGACCGATTGCAGCGCCACGATCACATGCCCCGCCGCCAGCACCGGGTCCGCGGTCAGATGCGGCATGGCCGCGTGCCCGGCATGGCCATGGATCGTAATTCCCAGCCGCTCGCCCTGTGCCATCATCGGCCCATCGGGGATCATCACGGTCCCGGCCTCCAGACCCGGCCAATTGTGATACCCGAAGATCCGTTCCATCGGAAACCGGCGCAGCATACCATCCGCGAGCATCGCCCGCGCGCCGCCAAATCCTTCCTCGGCCGGCTGAAACACGAAGTGCACCGTGCCGGACCAGTCAGGGTCATCGCGCAACATCATCGCCGCACCCAGCAATGACGCGGTATGACCATCATGCCCGCAGGCGTGCATCACCCCGGGCGTGTGCGAGGCATAGGGCAATCCGGTCGCCTCGACGATCGGCAGCGCATCCATATCCGCCCGCAACCCCACGCTGCGGTTACCACCCCGCCGGATCGTCGCGACCACGCCATGCCCGCCGATGCCGGATTCGAACCCGATGCCAAGCGCGGTCAGCGTCTCACACACAAAAGCCGCCGTCTTTGCCTCGTGGAGCGACAATTCCGGATTCTGATGCAAATGGTGCCGCCAGGCGGTCATTTTCGCGGTCAGCGTATCAACAATTGAGTCGGGCATTCACACACCTATCGTTAAGCGCCGATGATAAGCGCCGCATCGGCCCAACCGCAAGGGCGGATTATGCCATGGAAATGGGCAGCGAAAGCAAAGCGCAGCGCTTCTTTTTTGTAAAAAAGAAGCAAAAAACTTTCCGCCCCTGGAGCACGGGCGCTAAAACCGGCTGGAGCCCTGATTAACAAAGTTTTTTTGCTTCTTTTTTGTTCACAAAAAAGAAGACTCTCCTTGCCTCCCTTTCCCACGCCCACGCCTAGTTTGCCGCAGTGCAACAGCATTGCTACCATGCCCTGATCGACCCGGAGGAAAACCCATGGATGAACTGATCGCCGGCTACCAGCGGTTCCGCGCCGCGCAATGGCCGCAGCAGCGCGAAGCGCTCGAAGCCCTGGCGCGCAACGGCCAGCAGCCGCACACAATGGCCATCGGCTGCTGCGATTCCCGCGTGCCGCTCGAAATGATCTTCAATTCCCGGCCCGGCGACATGTTCGTCGTCCGCAACATCGCCAATCTGGTGCCGCCCTACGCGCCGGACATGGCGAACCATGGCACGTCCGCAGCCCTCGAGTTCGCGGTCCGCGTCCTGAAAGTCCGGCGCATCGCCGTGGTCGGCCACAGCGCCTGCGGCGGCATCCACGCCCTGATGAACGATCCGCCGCCCGAAGCGCGCGATTTCGTCGCCAACTGGGTCCGCATCGCCCAGCCCGCCCGCCAGCGCGCCATGCTGCTCGCCGACGACCCGATCCAGGCACAGCACCGCGCCGAGATCGAAAGCGTGCGCGTCTCGCTCGAAAACCTCATGAGCTTTCCATGGATCGCCGCCGCCTCCGACGCCGGCACCCTCAAACTGCTGGGGTTCTATTTCGACGTCGGCAACGGCACGCTCCGCCAGATCACGGCCGATGCCGAAACGCTCATCGCGGAACCCGCGCCGGTGGGCTAAGCTCAGACCGGAGCCGAGACGAGGAAGCCAAACCCATGGACAGTATCCCGCCCCGCGCCGAACCAGCGCCGGACCGCAAATCGCTCACCAGCTGGGATCGCGCCAAGCGCAGCCAGACCAAACGCGTCCTGATCACCGCCTACGATCACCCCTTCGCCCGGCTCGCGGAACAGGCCGGCATCGATGGTATCCTGATCGGCGATTCGCTCGGCATGACCGTCCAGGGCGGGCGCGATACGCTGCGCGTCAGCCTCGAGCACATGCTCTACCACACCGAAATGGTCGCCCGTGCCGCCCCCGCCTGCCTGATTATGGCCGATCTGCCGTTCGGCAGCTTCGAAGCCAGCCCCGCCCAGGCCTTCGCCAGCGCCGCCCTGCTGGTCAAGGCCGGGGCGGACATCATCAAGCTCGAAGGCGGCGCGCCGATGGTCGAAACCGTCGCCTTCCTCTCGGCCCGCGCCATCCCGGTCTGCGCCCATATCGGCCTCACGCCCCAGCATGTCCGCCAACTCGGCGGCTTTAAAAAACAGGGCAAAACCGCCGACGCCGCGGCGCTCCTGCTGGCCGATGCCCAGGCGCTGGCCGAAGCCGGCGCCCGCATGGTGCTCATGGAAGCGATTCCCGCCCCGCTCGCCACCGAAATCACCAGAACCCTCACGGTGCCCACCATCGGCATCGGCGCCGGCCCTGGCACCGATGCCCAGATCCTGGTCCTGCACGACGTGCTGGGCCTGTCCGGCGGCTACGTGCCCGGCTTCGCCCGCACCTACCTCGATGGTGCGAGCCTGATGCGTGACGCCATCGGCCGCTACGCGGAGGACGTCCGCACGCAGGCGTTTCCCCCGCCCGGCTGAACCTTACTGGCTCGCCGGCGGTGCATTCGGCGCGGATGACCCCGGCGGCACCACGATATAGGTCTTCGAAGGCGGCGAACCGCCGCCAAGCACAATGCACCCCGAAAGCGCGCTGGCCATAACGAGCCCCGCGGCCAGCACCATCATGGCGCGCAGCGGCCTTGCGATCGTCGAACGGGTCATGCCTGATCTCCCTGCACCAAAATCAATGTCGATCGCCGCATTGTGCCGGATCATCCGCACCAGACAATGCCCAATCGGCACCATGAGCCGAATTTAACCCCGGGCCCCACGGCCCAGCCAATAAAAAACCGGCTTTACGCAAAAGCGTAAAGCCGGTTTTCCCCAACCGATGATCTCAGATCAACGCGAGTAGAATTCGACCACCAGATTCGGCTCCATCTGCACCGGATAGGGCACATCGGCCAGCTTCGGCGCGCGGGTAAACCGCCCCTTCATCGCGCGATGATCGACTTCCATGTATTCCGGCACATCGCGCTCGGCACTCTGCGTCGCATCGAGTACCACGGCGAGCTGCTTCGATTTCTCGCGCACCTCGATCGTGTCGTCGTCGCGCACCTGGTACGAAGCGATGTTCACCCGCTTGCCGTTGACCAGCACATGGCCATGGCTCACGAACTGGCGTGCCGCGAACGGCGTGATCGCGAATTTCATACGATAGATCACCGCATCGAGGCGGCGCTCCAGCAATTCGATCAGATTCTCCGAGGTGTCGCCCCGGCGGCGCACCGCCTCCTCGTAATATTTATAGAACTGCTTCTCGCCGATATTGCCGTAATAGCCACGCAGTTTCTGCTTGGCCATCAGCTGCACGCCGAAATCCGACGGCTTCTTGCGCCGCTGGCCATGCTGGCCGGGACCGTAGTCGCGCTTGTTGATCGGCGATTTCGCTCGGCCCCACAGGTTCACCCCGAGCCGGCGATTGATCTTGTATTTGCTTTCGGTACGCTTGGTCATGCGCGCCGTACTCCTTCGTTATCGGGCGAAATGTCGCCTCATGTTGCACCGGTAGGTTCCGCCCCGCCCGCAAGCGCGACAAAACGGGCGCACACCGACCGCCACCGAAATGGGGGATGCGTCCACGTTCCCAGCAATGCGCCGGTGGTTAGGCAAACCGCGCCCTAATGTCAAATATCACCCGCTCCACCCGCGCCAGTCCCTGAAATCACGCGGGCGAACGCAACCCCGAAACCGCAATCCGCGACTGCCACCAGCACAGAAACGGCGTCACGATCAATTCCATGAACAGGCCGAAAAACATCGAAGCCCCCGGAATCCCATGCAGAAAAATCCCGGCCAACCGCGCCAGCCCGCCGATCACCACAATCAGCGTCAACAACCGCACCCGCGCGGTGTGGCGCTCGATATGTGGAATACTGGCATAGAAAATCAGCCCGATCGCGAGCAGCAAGCCCGAAAGATACACATACATGCTGGTCAGATCCGGTAGCGATTGCGGATCACCCGCAAAATTCGTGCCCAGCAAAATCCCGCCCAACCCCGCCCCCACCGGTACGATCCCCGCAACGGCAATGGCAATCTGCAAATTCCGGCGCGTCAGCTTTGATGTCATCGCTTCCAGATACACGCTCGCCGGCGCGAAACAAGCGCGGGGCTTCCTCGCCATAAGGCACAGACAAGTTGAAGCAAGGTCTTCTTTTTTTTTGAAAAAAAAGAAGCAAAAAAAACTTTGTTGATTTGGGCCCGTGCCGGTGAAAACGCCCGTGCCCCAGAGTCAGAAAGTTTTTTGCTTCTCTTTTACAAAAAAGAAGCCCTTTCCTTCCCCGGGAACCCGCCCTCCAGAAACGCCGGATCGCGCTCCCACCGCGGCACACTGCCGAGCAGATCGATGCTGATCCGCTGTGCCGGCCGCGGTAGATGCACCATCGCCCGCCCCGTGCTCCACAACCCCCGATCCCCCGGCGCGAGCGGATGCCATCCGCCGCCGTGCCACACCGCAACCCGCCGCCCATCCGCCCGCAGCGTCCCGGCGCAGATCCCCAGCCGCCGCCGATCCTCCGAAGCCGGATCGGTCTCCGCCGCCATCCCGCTCCGGCAATCCAGCGCCACATGCCGTGCCCTGACCGGCAGATCGAACATCAGCCGCCCACCATGCCGCCGCGCCCGCACCGGCGCCGCCACCCCTTCGATCCGCACCGCCGCAACCGCGCCATGCACCACCCGATACCCCAGCGCGCCCGCCCGGCGATGCAGATCCGCCCGCACCTCCCGCAGCGACGCCCCACCCACCACGAGCGGCGCGCACGCATCCACAGGTGAGCCCGGCGTACCGCATTGCGCCAGAAACCGGTCCCGATTCCCGTTGTCCCGATAGGTCTCGGCCTCCAACCCCTCGGCCAGCACGACCGCATGCCGATCGAGCTCGACGTGATAATACGTCACCGCAAATGCCCGCTCATCGCGGGTGATGGTCGCGCCATTGACCAGCAGAACCGCCGGCACCAGCACACCATGCACGAAAATCGCGTGCAGCGGCGAGATCGCCAGCGCCCGTCCCGGCCGCCCCGGCCCAAACGCCCCCGGCGCGATCACCACCGGGCGCAGCGCCGCCGCCGCAGGATCGCGGGCCAGATCGATCGTCCGCCACCCGATCCACCCGATCGCCCGCGCCCCGCCGTCCCGCGTCACCACCCGGTCGCCCGGGCGCAGCGTCTCCACCGGGCGATACCCCGTCCCGGTCAAGATCCGGGCGCCGCGCACAAAACACGGCATCGGCCCGCCAGCGCTGACGTAGGTGCCGCCATGCGAGTCCGCCGCCACCGCCGCCGCCGGCGCACCGCTCGCCGCCGTCAGCGCGAACTCGGTCTGCGTCCCGACATGCACCAACCCGCTCGTAACACTCACCAGCGACGGCGCGACCCCGACCAGATCGATCACATCGCCGCTCGCGAAATTCGCCACCGCATCCTGCATCGTGGTGACATTGTTCACCACCAGCATCGCGTCGCTTCCCGCCAGGCTGCCGCCCGCAAAACTCAGCGTGCCGCCGCTCGCGCCACCCGCCAGATCGAGCGCCGCCCCCGCCGCGATGGTTGCCCCGCCCACCAGCGCGCCACCCAGCGTCAGACTGCCCCCAACCGCCTCGATCACCCCGCCCGCATCGATCGTGATCAGATCGACCCCGGCAACCGCCGCGCCGATCGCCCCGCTCCCGCTCAGCGTCGCCCCGCTCGCAACCGTCAGGCTGCCCACCGCCAGCGTCGCCGCCGCCAAATCGAGCACCGCACCGCCAGCCAGGCTGAACGCACCGCTCACCGCCGCCCTGCCGCCCGCAATCGTCCCCGCCCCCGCCTGCCCGATCGCACCCACGCTCAGGCTCCCGGCCAGATCGACCACGCCGGACGCGCCGATGACCAGCGTCCCCGGCGACAGACTCGCAACCGCCGCCGCGCCGATCGCCAATGACCCCCCAGTGATATCGAGCCCGAAATTCGCAACCAGCTCGCTCTGCCCGCCCAGGCTGACCAACCCGCTGCCCAGCGTCACCGCCGCCGCACTGACCGTCGCACCGCCATCGAGCGCCAGCGTCCCCGCCACGATATCCAGCGCCCCGAGCGCCAGCGTCGCCGCACCGCCCGCGCGGATCACCCCGCTGTCCAGCGCGCCGGTGCCACCCAGCGTGGTGGCGGCAAACCCGGCATTGCCGGTCACATCGAGCGTCGCGGCCGCACCGCCCCCCAGATCCAGCGCCTGCGCCAGTAGCAGATTGCCGGTGATATCCACCACGCTGCCCGCCGCGCCCGCCACGCCGCCCACCACGAACGTGTCCGCCGCCGCATACACCGTCCCGGCAATCCCCAGCGTGCCCGCGCCACCCGCATCGCCGATCACCGCCGAAGCGCCCAGCGTCACCACCGCATTGGCATCGAACAACGCAAACCCACCACCGCCGATCGCGAGCGCACTGCCCGCCGAGCCCGCAAGATCGAGCGCGCCGGCAAAATCATACGCCCCGCGCACCGACAGTTCGCTCGCCGCCCCAACCCCACCGACCAGCAGCGGCGCGCCCTGATGGCTGGAAAACGCCGCCACATCCCCCACCGCCGGCGCAACCCCGCCGTTCCAGGCGCTGCCCGCATCGAACAACGCACCGCTCGCGCCGGTAAACCCCAGCGTCGCCGCGGCACCGATATCGATGGCGATCGCCGCCGAAAGCCCGACCAGCCCGGCGGATCCGGTAAAATTCAACACATCGCCGGTGCCGCTCGCCGGCGCGGTATAGCGCAGCGCCGCCATGTCGGTGTTCAGCGCCAGCGCGCTCGCCGCACTCAGCGTCAACGCGCTCCCCGTCGTGCCGCCATCGCCGATCAATCCGTGGCTCGCCGAAATCGTCAGCACCAACCCGGCCGAGCCATTGCTCGGCACCAGCACGCCCAACCCCTCGATCGGCGTACTCGCCCCATTGACCGCATCGATCACGGCAAGACTCGCGGCGGTATCGTTCAAATCCAGCACCGCACTGGCCGCACGCAGCCCGATCACCGCATTCCCCGCCGCATCGGTCTCGATCACCGGCGTCAGCCCGGCGGCCAGGCTGGCGTGTATCGTCACGATCATGCTCTGCGTCGCATTGCCGATCACCGACCCCTCGACCTCGAAGGAATTGGCAGTGACGTTGAACACCGAGGCGGGCGACAAGGTCGAGAGCACGATCCGCTCGCCCGGCAGAAATCCCAGAATGGTGCCTGCAAAACTCTCGGGATTATCGATCACCAGCACGCCGCCCTGCTCGCCCAGCGTGCTCGCATACCCGGTCGCATCCTGCCCGGCCGAGGCCCCGGGCGCGAAGCTGATCGTCGCATCGCCGCCCACCGTCTCCGGCGTCGCGTTGAACACGCCATACAACGGCGCCACCGCCCCGAATTCGAGCGACGCCCCCGGATCGATCACGAAATTCACGCCGCCGCCGATACTGCCGGCCAGCACCTCGAACGCCGCCGGACCACTCGCAACGATCGTCCCCGGCCCGGCGATATTGTCCGAAAAACTGAAATTGCCGGCAATCAGCGTCCCCGCTCCGGCAATCGTCGCCCCGGCCGCCAGCGTAATCGCCGTCAACCCGACCGATGGCGCCGCGTCATCCGCCTGCAAACTGCCCGCGAAATCGATCAACCCGCCCGACCCCAGGGCGATCGGCCCCTCCAGCAGCGCGCCGCCCGGCAGCAACGCCGCCCCATCCACCGCCATGCCGCCCAACACCGCCGTGCCGAAATCGATCAGCGCCCCCGCCGACCCGATCGAAACGGCACCCGCCGCCAGGCTTCCCGCCGCGCCGATCGCAACCGTCGCAGCATCGAGCACCAGACTGCCCGCAACCGAAACCGCGGCACTGCCCAGCGTCAGCGTGCTCGCGCTGCCCAGCGTCGCCGCCGCAACGCCAATCTGCGCCTCGATATCCACCACCGCGCCCTGTGCGATGCTCAGGCTGGCGGCCACGCCAAACCCCAACACCGTCGCGGTGCCGCCGATCGTCACATTCGTCCCCAGCCCCGGCGTCGCATCGCCCGACCACGCCGCCGCCGTCTGCCACCCGATCGATTGCCCCGCCCAACTCTCGGCGCTCGCCCCGATCGTGCCGGTCGTCGTATAGGTCAGACTGCCGGAAGTATCGGTCAGCGCCAGCGGCCCGCTGGTCTGGCTCGCGATATACAGCAACGATCCGCCCGACCCGGCATCGAGCCTGACCGCCGCCAGCGCCGCATCCAGGCTGGCGAACTCGGTGCTCGTGGCCGACAGCGTCAAAGCCCCGGTCGCATCGCCGGCAATCCCGATCCCCGGCGCCACGCCGGGGTCGAGCAGCAACACGCCGGACGAGGCCAGCAGCGTCACGCTCAACTCCTCGGGCGCCGCGCCCAGCAAACCCAGCGCCACGGCCGGATCATCCGCCAATGTCAGCCCGAGCGACGCGCCAACCCCCGCCACCAGCGCGAGACTCGCGGCGGGTGAAACAAACGCCGGTGCGCTGTCCGGCAGCGTCTCCACGGCAATCACCGTGCTCGCGCTCACCGTGCCGTCGCTCGCGGTCATCGCGAGCGTCGCCGCCCCCGCCGCCGTGCCGGCCAAAATCAGGCTCGCCAGCGCCGCATTGACCGCCGCCAGCCCGCCGCTCAGCGTCAGCGCCCCACCGGCATCGATCACGGTCGCCCCGCCCGCGCTACTCGCCGAAAGACCAAGGCCGCTGCTCAACGTCACGCTGATCGAGGCGGCGGCATTGCTATCGCTCACCGCAAGCCCGCCCGGCGGCAGCAGATCGAGACTGGAAAGCGTCGTCCCCTCGATCAGATCGATCGCAGCCGGCCCAATGATCTGCAAGGTCGAACTCATGGTGACTCCTGACGCCTCTGGGAATCAATCGTAATGTTCAACTTGAAGTTGTTCAAGCGGATCGACACCACCACCGGCGCTTTCAGGCAGCCCACGCATGAAAAACCCCGGCCGCAGGGCGCGGCCGGGGTTTCATCATCGTCGCGTCAGCACAAGGCGGCTCAGCCGCGCTTCCACCAGCCCCGCTTCGGCGCCGCCTGCGGCTCGACCGCATCGACCAGCACCGGTTTCACCACAGCCGCCTTGACCGGTTCAGGTGCCGGTTCCGGCTCATGCACGGGTTCAGGCGCCGGCATCGGCACCGGTTCCGGCTCACGCACCGGTGCCGGCGCCGGCGCCGGGGTCGGTTCCGGACCAGGGTCGGACCCCTGATCCGAACGCGCCTCCGGTGCCGCCGCGATCAGCGATTCCTGCACGACCGTCTTTGCCGCGGCCCGCGGTGCCCGCCGGGGCTTGACCACCCGCGCCTCGGCCTGCTCCGCCGCCTCGAAAATATCGGCGATATCGGTAAACACCGGCAACACCGGTGCCGGCGCCGCAGCAGCCTCGCCCTCGCCCGAAGCCCGGCGCCGGCGCGGCGGCCGGCGCTTCGGCTTCTCAGCCACCGGCGCCGCATCCGCCAGCACCGGTTCCGGACCGGCCGGCGCATCGGCCGAACCCTCAGCCACCATCGCGCCCGCCGCTGCAATCCCCGTCTCCGGCACCACCGCCTCAGGCACCGAAGCCGCAACCGCCCGATCCTCGTCGCCGGTCACCGCAACACCATCAGCCTCGCCAACCGGCTCGGCCCGCGGTGCGACCGGCTGACCCAGCCTCGCCGCGAACTCGTCGGGCAACTCCGGCACGTCCGGCTGCTCGGCACCGGGTGCCGGCGCCGCCTCGTCCCGCCGACCACCCCGCCGCCGCCGCCGCCGCCGCCGCCGGCCCCGCTCCGCCTCGTCCGCCGTTTTGGCATCGCCCGCCGGGCCGCCATGCCCCGCAACCGGCTCGCGCATGGTCTCCTCGTCGCCCTCGTCCGCCGCGTCTTCCTCATCGTCACGCGCGCTCACCACCGGATCAGCCGGGCGCATCACCGGCGCCTCGACCGGCCGCACCGCCTGGGTGCGCAACGTCTCGACCTTGAACTCCGCCGGCACCAGCCCGTCGGCGGCAAACCGCACCACCATGTCGAACCGGGTTTCGGTCGCCGCGAGCTGCGCGCGCTTATGGTTGAAAATATACAGCGCCACTTCCGGCGCCAGATGCACCACAATCTCCGCCGCCTGCCGCGCCGCCTCGTCCTCGATCGCGCGCAACACGGCGAGCGCCGTGCTCGCCGTACTTCTGATGTGGCCAACGCCCGCACAATGCGGGCACGGGATCAGCATGGTCTCGGAAATCGAAGGCCGCAGCCGCTGTCGGCTCATCTCCATCAGCCCGAAATGGCTGATCGAGCCCACCTGAATCCGCGCCCGGTCGTTCTTCAGCGCATCCTTGAGCTTGCGCTCGACCATCGCATTGTTGCGCCGCACTTCCATGTCGATGAAATCGATCACGATCAGCCCGGCCAGATCCCGCAGCCGCAACTGCCGCGCCACCTCCTCGGCGGCCTCCATATTCGTGCGCAGCGCGGTATCCTCGATATTCCGCTCGCGCGTCGCCCGCCCCGAATTCACATCGATCGCCACCAGCGCTTCGGTCTGGTTGATCACCAGATACCCGCCCGAGCGCAGCTGCACGGTGGGCTGAAACATCTGGTCGAGCATCTGCTCCACCTGATATTTCGCATACAGCGGCTGGCGGTCGTTCCACTGCACCACCTTCTTCACCGCCGTCGGCATCAGCATGCGCATGAACTCCCGCGCCGTCCGATACCCCTCCTCACCCTCGATCAGCAGCGTATCGACATCGCGGGTATACACATCGCGGATCGTCCGCTTGATCAGCGTCGCTTCCTCATACACCAGCGCCGGCGCGATCGAGGCAAGCGTCTTTTCCCGGATATCGTCCCATAACCGCAGCAGATATTCGCAATCGCGCTTGATCTCCGGTTTCGGCCGCGCCGCCCCGGCGGTGCGCACGATCATGCCCATGCCGTCGGGAATATCGAGCTCGGCCATCACCTCCTTCAGGCGGCGACGATCCGCGACCGAGGTAATCTTGCGTGAAACCCCGCCCCCGTTCGGCGAATTGGGCATCAGCACCGAAAACCGCCCGGCCAGCGAAATATACGTGGTCAGCGCCGCACCCTTCGAGCCGCGCTCCTCCTTCACCACCTGGACCAGAATGATCTGGCGGCGATGGATCACCTCCTGGATCTTGTAAGACCGCAACGCCCGCATCCGGCGCCGCTCGCGCGCCTCATCGGCACCGTCGTCACCGCCGCCAACCTGCTCGGGCGGCGCGGCCGGCGTCACCTCGCCATCCTCCGGCGGCGGCCCGTTGCTCGCAAGCTCCGCCTCGATCGCGGCGGCCGCCCCTGAAACATGCGCCGGCTCGGCATGATCCTCGATCCGGTCACCCTCGCCCTCACCCGGGTCCGGCGCGTCATCCGCCGTCGCCGCATCGATCATCGCCGGCGGCGCATCCCCGATCGGGATCTCCGCAATCACCCCGGCCCGCCCGGCCTCCAGCGCCTGCGCGCGCGGCGCACCGGCCCGCGCATCCTCGGCATCCTCAGCCTCGCTGCGCCGGCGCGCCTCCTCGGCCTCCATCGCCAGCAGCTTCTGCCGGTCGGCGACCGGGATCTGATAATAATCGGGATGGATCTCGGCAAAGGCCAGAAACCCGTGGCGATTGCCGCCATATTCGACAAAAGCGGCCTGCAGGCTCGGCTCGACCCGGATCACCTTGGCAAGATAGATATTGCCCTTGATCTGCTTCTTGTCGGCAGTCTCGATATCGAAATCATCGAGTCGATTGTTATCCAGCACCACCACGCGGGTTTCTTCCGCGTGGCTGGCATCGATCAGCATCGTTTTGGTCATCGAAACATGAACTCCTGCGCGCCAGCGGCGGGACCATACGGTCGCCAGCGTGCAGGCGCGGGTGATTGGGTGTGAAGTAAAGAATAAAAACGTCAATCATGGCGAAGGGCCGGGGCGCTGGTCGCAACAAACACCCGTGAACAGGGCGTCGTTTGAGAAAAAGCGACAAAAAGCGCGTGCATCGGTCCTTATCTCGTGGGGCGGCGCCGGAAACATCAACGCAACCCTGGGTGGTTAAAACTATCCCGCTGCCAATACCGCCTGGATAGAAGGGGAGGATCAGGGAGCAACACCGACTTGGCTCAAGTCTCGCGCCGAACCCATTGATAGGATTATCTCATGACGCAACTTCCAGATCGGCGCAAGGGTAACCCTCACCCAGGCACAACCAGCCCGGCTTTCAACCGCCCAGCAACTGCGCCAGCATCTGCGGTGGCAGCGAAATGCTCGAATACCCCTCGGGCACCACGAAATCACCCGGCGGTTGCGGCGCATCGGCAACCTGCAGCGCCGTCACGCTCATCGATCCACGGGCGTCCTTGCCGGTCGCCGCCAGCACCACACCCCCCTCGGTAATGCACGCCGACCCATCGCCCTTGCGCTTCAGCACCAGATACCGCGTACACGCCTCCCCCGCGATCCGCGCCTGGCCCAACGGCGTGAAATGCGCGCCGTTCTCATCGAGCACCTTGTGAATGAGCCCCGATAACCCCGGCACCGCCACCACCGCATGCATCTGCGGCACCACCACATGCGCCGAACCGGATGCCAGATCGAGCAACACCGTCACCCCGCTCGCCTGGCCCGCCACACTCACCGCCCGCAACATCCGATCCGCCGCCCGATACCGCACCCGCCACGTCTGGTCCGCCCGCCCCGGCTGGCTGACCCGGTACACCCCCATCACATCATGGTCCGGCAACAGCCGCGGCACCGCCGCCCGCGCCAAACCGCAGCCTGCGGCCACAACCAGCCCCATCACCGCCAACCCGGACGCAAAACGCCGCATTCTCTTCATCAAACGCCATCTTCCCGATCATGATCACGTGCCAGCATGGCACCGATATCCGCAAGAATTGTGGCAGCATCCAGGTCGGTCACCCAAGCCACCGGCCGCGCCACCGCCTCCGCCAACATCCCATGATACGCCGCCCGCGACACCTCACGCGCCCCGAACCGCGCCAGATGCTCCGTCAGAAACTGCGTATCCAGCAAACTGAACCCACATAGCCGCAACCGCGCCACCAGATGCGCCAAAGCAATCTTCGACGCATCACGCACCAGCGAGACCATGCTCTCGCCAAAAAACGCCCCGCCGATCGCCAGCCCATACAGCCCACCCACCAGCGTCGCCCCATCCCACACCTCAACACTGTGCGCATGGCCCAGATCATGCAACGCCACGAACAACCGCTCGATCTCGCGGTTGATCCACGTCTCCGGCCGCACCGCCCGCGCCGCCGCACACAATGCGATCAACCCACGAAAATCCCGGTTCGCCACCACCTCCAGCCGCGTCGTCCTGATCGTCCGAAACAGCCGCCGCGGCACATGAAACCCACCCAACGGCAATACCCCACGACGCTCCGGGTCCAGAAAATGCAAACTCCGCGACTGCCGCGTCTCCGCCATCGGAAACATCCCCAGCCGATAAGCCCGCAAAACCATGTCAGGATCAAGAACCAGCGCCCGCGCAACCATCCCCCATCGTCGCCCAGATCACCCACCCCCGCAAGCACGGTCACAAAGCGATCACTGGCGGGTTTCGCGTGTAGGGGGCACTTTTTAGCAAGCAGGGCCAGGGGCTCTGCCCCTGGACCCCGTTAAAGGCGGAGCCTTTAAAATCCATTAGTTTTAGGCAAGGGGAGGGCGACACAGGCCAGATCGACGGAAAATCCGAGGCAGCGCCCTCCCCTTGCCTAAAACTAGCGGGTTCTAAGGGCTAAGCCCTTAGTGGGGGTCGAGGGGGCAAAGCCCCCCGCCTTGCTTGCTAGAAGCACTCCCACCCGCGCAACCCCCGGTGGTCACTCTGCGGCCAGTGCCTGTGGGGTGCGGTGTCGTGCGAGGGTTCTGGCGTAGAGGGTGCGATCGAGTGTGGTGAGGCGGTCGAGTTCGGCCTGGATTTCGGGGGTTATGGGGGTTTGTTCGGCCTTGCGGAAAACATCGACCGATTCGATGTGATTTTCGGCGGTGATGTTGCCGCGCACGGGACGGTCGGGCGGTCGGGCGCCGATCAGCCTGGCGAGTTGGTGCACGGAGCCGTCCATTGTTTCGGTGATGCCGACGAAGTCGAGCCGCGCGAGTGCGTTTTGTGCGGCGGCGAGCGAGTCTGCGGGATTGGTCGTGAGTGGATCGATTGTGGCGCCGGTCGTGTAGCGACCGGTCAATCGTCTGGTGTAGAAATTATCGAGGTAATCGCGGAGCGAGGGTTCCGGATCGCGCAGGAACCCGAGCAGGTCGTGCCGGTGCGCCGCGCCCATCAACGGGTCGTTTTCGACATCGCCGATCACATCCGGCCGCACGCTCCGCCAGAAATGATAGATCGAGACGAGCCGTGCCCGGGGTTCGCGCAGGAAGGTGAACAGGAACCGGTCGCGGTCGATCCGTTCGAGGGCCGGCAGATCGAAATGGCCCCAGAGCAAGGCGTATCGTGCTTTTTCACGGCCGATGCCGGCGGGTGCGCGATAGAAATTCTGCGGCGGCACCGCGCGCAGCGGGTCGGGGTCGATCTGTTCGGGGTGAAACTGCGGCGCGAGCCAGCGCATCACGGCGAGTCCGCCGCATTTCTCAAGGTGCAGAAACCCGAGTTTGGGTCCGGTCCAGACGGTCAGGATGTCACCTTGCAGGGGCGACAGCGGTGGCAGCGCGGTGCCGCGTCGGGCCCGCATGGCGTAGCCCATCAGATTGCACACATCGCCGACTGAACTGAGCGCCCGCACCAGTGCGGGCAATCGTGCGGCGCGATCCGTGAAGCCGCGCCGGAACGCTTGCCGCTCGCTGTCGCTGGGCCATCGCCCGAGCGAAAGGCGCAGCACCAGGGGCGCGCTCGTCAGCGCGATCACGCTCATGGCCGTCTGCCGCATGTCTGCGGCACGCCTGTGCGGGGCGCCGGGTTCTCTCATCGTTCCTGCCCTAAATGACCCGCCCGCCGGTTTCAACCGATGAATTTTGACACATTGTTACAGTGCGATGCTCATTTTATAATCACGATCTCGTGAAAACATCGAAAATTGAGCATCACCGCACAGCGGCAACACGTCTCAAACCAGTACCCAAGCCGATCGAAATCGGGCCTCTTGCAACCGGGGATGGAGGTTGCCAGAACACGCTTCGATCCTCCGCTTTTCCGACACGTCCAAACAACCCCGCCCGCTCGCCCCACCCCGTCCCTCGTACCCAAGGAGTAACCCCGGCTTGAAAATCGCGATCATTGGTGGCGGCTATGTCGGTCTGGTCTCAGCCGCCTGTTTCGCCGAGTTCGGTGTCGAGGTTGCGGTGGCGGAAACCGACCCTTCCCGCCTGACCCGCCTGCTGGCCGGCGAGATGCCGATCTACGAACCAGGCCTGGATGCCCTGGTCGCCAGCAACCGCGCCGCCGGCCGCCTCGGCTTCACCGGCGCCCTGCCCGAAGCGATCGCCGGTGCCGAAGCCGTCTTCATCGCGGTCGGCACGCCCTCGCGCCGTGGCGGCGGCCATGCGGACCTCACCTATGTCTTCGCCGCCGCCGAACAGGTGCTGCGCGCACTCGACCATCCGGCCGTCCTGGTCACCAAATCCACCGTCCCGGTCGGCACCGGCCGCAAGCTCGCCGCCCTCGCCGCCCAACTCCGCCCCGATCTCGCGATCGAGGTCGCCTCGAACCCCGAATTCCTGCGCGAAGGCAGCGCGATCGGCGATTTCATGCGCCCCGACCGTGTCGTGGTCGGCGCCGAGACCGAGCACGCCCGCACCGTCCTGCGCGCCCTCTACCGCCCGCTCAACCTGATCGAGACCCCCATCCTGATGACCGGCCTCGAAACCGCCGAGCTGATCAAATACGCAGCCAACGCCTTCCTCGCCATGAAGGTGACGTTCATCAACGAAATGGCCGATCTCTGCGAATCGGTCGGCGCCGACGTGCACGACGTCGCCCGCGGCATGGGGCTCGACGGGCGGATCGGCCGCAAATTCCTCCACCCCGGTCCCGGTTTCGGCGGCTCCTGCTTCCCCAAGGACACGCTCGCCCTCGCCCGCATCGCGCAGGACGCCCGCGCGCCCAGCCGCCTGACCGAAACCGTCGTCGCCGTCAACGAAGCCCGCAAGGCCGGGCTTGGGCGCCGCATCATCGATGCCGCGGCGATCGAGCTGCGCGGCAAGCGCATCGCCATCCTCGGCCTCGCCTTCAAGCCCGAAACCGATGACATGCGCGATTCCCCCGCGATTCCCGCCATCGAGGCGCTGGCCGAAACCGGTGCGACCATCATCGCCTACGACCCCGCCGCAATGGCCGCCGCCAAACCCCTGCTCCCCGCCGCGATCCAGTTCGCCGAAACCGCAGCGCAGGCGATCGCGGGTGCCGATCTGCTGGTGGTGATGACCGAATGGAACGAATTCCGCGCCCTCGCCCCAGCCCGCCTCGCCCAGGCGATGCCGGGCCGCGTCATCGTCGATCTGCGGAATATTTTCGACCCCGCCGCAATGCGCGCCGCCGGTTTCGTGTATCATGGCGTCGGTCGCGGCAGCCGGCCCACCGGCGACATCACCGCGGACCCCGAGACGGATGAGGATCAATGACCATGGATGACCTAACCACAACCCCGGAGCGCCTCGATCCCCACGGTCTGCCGATGGTCGGCGCCTATCCCGACTATGCCAACCCCGATCTGGTCATGGCGATCCCGCTGTCCGCCCGCACCGTGATCGACATCGGCTGCGGCGGCGGCGCGATCGGCGCGGCCTATCTTCGCCGCAATCCCCGAGCGCGCATGCTCGGCGTCGATATCGACCGCGACTCCATCGCCATGGCGCAAACCCGCCTCACCGAAGCCGCCTATTGCGACGTTCAGACCGAACCCTTCCCGTTCGATCTGTCCGGCGGTGTCGATTGCCTGGTCTATGGCGATGTCCTCGAACATCTGGCCGATCCCTGGGCGGTCCTCGCCCGCCATGCCGAGCTGCTCAACCCGGATGGCACGGTGCTGGTCTGCTTTCCCAATGTCGAGCATTGGAGCATCGCCTATCGCCTGCTCAAGGGCGAGTTCGACTATGACGACATCGGCCTGCTCGACCGCACCCACCTGCGCTGGTTCACGCCGCGCACCATGGGCACCGCCCTCGAACGCGCCGGCCTCGCTTTGTGCGATGTCCGCCCCCGCGCCGCCGATCCCGATGGCGCCGCCCGCTTCACCGAGGCGCTGGCCCCCGCCCTCGCCAGTATCGGCGTCGATCCCAACGACTACCGCAACCGCGCCACCCCCATCCAGTTCATCTGGCGCGCCAAAAAACAGCCCCGTCCCCGCCTCGTGCTGGGGGCGACCATGCTGCCACCGGTCGGCGGCGTGTCCGATGTGCGCGTGATCGACCCGATCCGCGGCCTCGCGACCGACCCCTCCCTGATCACCGCGATCAAGCCCGAAAGCGAGCTCAGCCGCGTGCTCGAAGGCGCGCCCCACATCGCCGTGCTGCACCGCCCGCTGCTGATCGGCGAACCAGGCCTCGCCCGCGTGCGCAGCCTGATCGAGCGCGGCTACCTCGTCGTCACCGAGTTCGACGATCACCCCGGCTTCCTCGAACAGCGCGGCGTCGCCGCCGCCGACCTGCTCACCTTCACCGCCGTCCACGCGGTGCAGACCAGCACCGAGGCGCTCGCCGCCGTGCTCACCGAATACAACCCCGAAATCGCGGTCTTCCCCAACGCCATCTCCGAGCTCGCCGCCCCGCGCAACTTCACCAACCCCGAGCGCATGACCCTGTTTTTCGGCGCGCTGAACCGCGAGGAAGACTGGGCGCCCTACATGCCGGTCCTGAACGAGGTGCTCCGCGCGGTCGGCCCCCGCCTCGCCGTCACCGTGCTGCACGATCGCGGCTTCTTCGATGCGCTCGACACCACCAACAAAACCTTCATCCCGACCAGCGACTACGCAACCTACCGCGATGCCCTGGCCAGCGTGGAAATCGGCTTCATGCCGCTCGCCGACACCCCGTTCAACCGCGCGAAATCCGATCTGAAATTCATCGAGGCGAGTGCCGCGCGCGTCGTCTCCCTCGCCAGCCCCACCGTCTACGATGCCAGCATCCGCGAGGGCGAGAACGGCCTGCTGTTCCGCAGCCCCGATCATCTGCGCATGCAGCTGCTCCGCCTGCTCGCCTACCCCGAGGCTGCCAGGCGTCTCGCCGATGCCGCCCGCGCCGACATCAGCGACAACCGCATGCTCGCCTACCAGATCCGTGCCCGTACCGACTGGTACCACGCCCTCTGGGCCCGCCGCGACGAGCTGACCGAAGCCCTGCGCGCCCGCATGCCGGCCCTGTTCGCTTGAACCCAGCGGCTGGAAGCGAAGGCGCCATGGATCTGCCGGACCCGCCGCCGCCCGCCATCCGGGTCATCTGGCCGGACACCGAACAACCACCCTACGAGCGCCCCTGCCCGAATTGCGGCGCATCGGGCGCAAAGCCGCATCTGCTCGATGTCGCCTGGACCGCGCCGAAACTGAAAGGCGGCGACCGCAAGCCGGTGTTCGCCTGCCCCGCCTGCACCGCCCGCTTCTACCCGCCGCTCGACGTGCCGAATTACCACGATCCCGATGTGATGGACTGGGGCTGGCACCAGTTCCACATCCAGCAGGGTGCCGGCCTGGTGCCGATCACCGAAACCATCGGCCGCATCGCCCGCCCCGCCGGCACCCGCTTCCTCGAAATCGGCTGCGGCTACGGCTTCGGCCTCGATTTCGCAATCCACGCGCTCGGCTGGCAGGGTCTCGGCATCGATCCCTCGCCGATGGCGCGCCTCGGTGCGGCCGATCTCGGCATCACCATCAACGACGGGTATTTCCCCCAGGCCGACCCCGCGCCCGCGTTATGGGACGTCATTGCCGCGACCGAGGTCATCGAACACGTCGAAACCCCGGCCGATCTGCTCGCCGCCATCCGCGCCCGGCTCAACCCCGGCGGTCTGCTCCTGCTCACCACGCCGGATGGCGCCGCGATCACCCGCGAAACCCCGGAAGCCGCCCTGGTCCAACTCCTGGCACCCGGCATCCACATGGTGTTCCAGACCGCGACCAGCCTGCGCCGCCTGCTCGACCGCGCCGGCTTCCCCGATGCCGTGATGGGCCACGACGGCCTCACCCTGGTCGCCTATGCCGGCGCCGCCGTCGATGCCGCGCTGATCGACGACGAACCGGCCCGCCGCCGCCGCTTCCGCGCCTATCTCGCCACCCGCGCCGAACAGATCCCCGCCACGACCGACCTCGGCCTCGGCTTCGCCGGCCGCGCCCTGTTCGAAGCCGCGGTCGATCTCGACTGGCCCGCCGCCAGATCCATGCGCGACCGGCTCTGGCCCGCCATCCAGACCCGGTTCGGCCTCGATCTCGACACGATCACCACCCTGCCGCCCGGCTTCGCCCCCCTCAGCCTCGCCGAACTCAAGGACCACATGCCGCTCAACCTCGGCATGATCCTCTATGCGGAGGCGAGCCGCCTGCGCGCCGATCCCGCCACACGCGCGCGCGCCGCCCCGCTGTTCCTGCTCGCCAGCGCCGCCGCCGGCACGCTGCACGCCGCCCTCGCGCGCCTCTCGCTCAACGACGGTCTCGCCGAGGAACTCTCCTGGCGCGGCATCGCCGAAGCCGCGATCGAAGCGGCGCGAACCGGCGACGCCGCGGCCCTGCCCCGTTTCGCCGCCCTGCACGCCATCGCGGGCGCCGCCGCGGAACGCGCCGCCATCGTCTGGCGCGGCGTCATCGAACTCACCAACGCCGGCGCCATTGCGCTGGCGCGCGACCTGCTCGCGCGCGAACACCTCACCACCCCGCCGCCCGCTCTGCCGGAGGCGGTCCGGCGCGACGCCCAAATCGTCATCGCCCAGCTCGCCCTGGCACCGGATGGCGATCCGCTCGGCGCGATCGCCATGGCCGAAGCGCTCGGCCCCGCCGATCCCGCCTACGCAACCCTGCTGGGCGGCGGGTTCGTCCGCCTGGTCAACCGCGCCCGCTTCGCCGAGGCGCTGCCCCACATCCCCGCGGTCACCGCCGCCTGCACCGCGGGTGACAGCCCCGCCGCAACCGATGCCAACAACGCCCTCGCCATCGCGATCGAACGCGCCGCAGACCCCGCCGCCATCCCCGCCCTGCTCCGCCCGCTCCGGCTCGACCCCGCCCGGCGCGACGCCATCCTGCTCGAAGCCTTCTGCCGCTTGGTCGATACCGGCCGCTACGAGACGGCGATCGTCATGGCGGACGCCGAAAACATTGTCAGCCGCGCCGTCGCGCGCGACGATACCGCCGGGCGCAACGCCCGCCTCGCCCTCGCCCTGCTCGACCTCGCCACCGGCGACCCGATGGACGTGCCCGCCCGCCTCGCCGGACTCGCAATCGACGAACAGCGCCGCCGCGACATCCTGATCGGCGCCTTCTGCCGCCTGGTGAACGCCGCGCGCTACCAGGACGCCCAGACCTACGCGACCACCCAGGCCATCGCCCAACTGGCCGCACCCGAACCCGGCACCACCCACGACGCCGCCGGCCGCGATGCGATCATCAGCCTCGCCATCCTCGATCTGGTCACCGGCGATCCCGCCGAAGCCCCCCGCCGCATCGCTGGCATCGCCATCGATGCCGAACGCCGCCGCCAGATCACGCTCGGCGCCTTCGTCACCCTGGTCAACCGTAGCCGCTACGACGACGCCACCGCCCTGCGCGCCACCACCCCGATCGACGCCTGGGCCGCCACCACGCTCGATGACGACGCGATCGACGCCTCGATCGCCCTGATCGCCCTGACCCTGGTGGCCGGCGACCCCGCCGCCGTCCCCGCCCTGCTCGCCCAACTGCCCGGATTATCGCCCGAAGCCCAGGCCGATGCCCGCGCCCAGGCCGCCCTCCGCCTGATCCATCTCGGCCGGCTCGATGAAGCCCGCCCCCTGATCGCGCAGATCGATTACGCCCTGCTCGACCCCGCCAGCCGGATCGATCTGGTCGCGACCGAGGCGCATTTCGCGATCGAGGACCACGCTACCGCCGCCGTCCCCGCCCTGCTCGATGCGCTGGAGGCCGACCACGCCGACCCCGTCCGCGTCAAAAACCTCGCCCTGCGCGGCTTCGTCACCGCGGTCAACCGGGGCGATTTCGCCGGTGCCGCCCTGCTGCGCCCCCGGATCGAGCCGGATTTCACCAACTACGCCAAAGCGACGACCGATGCCCTGCGCAGCGCCGGCTTCGCCCTCGGCGTGCTCGATCTGCAGGACCCGCCGCAGCCCCACCGCGCCGAGGCCGCCTTCGCCTCGGTCCGCCGGGGCTTCGCCGCCGAACTGGCCCAGGGCGATGCCGCGCCGCCGCTGTTCTGGGAATCGCTGCGCGGCGAACTCATCGCCCTGCATCAGACCGGCCGCGCCGCCGAAGCCAACGCACTCGGCCGCGCCATGCTCGACCGCTACGGCGCGGCCCCGGCCGATCTCGCTCTCGAACTCAAAGGATAACACAGGCTGATGGCGAGTGTTCTACGTCGAGTCTGGCTGGGCATCAGCGCCGCCCGCGCCGCCGTCACCCTCGCGGTCGCCGGCGTGCTGGGCCGTCTGCGCAGCCCGCATCAGGTCATCGTCAGCAAACCCGCCACCGGCATCGTGCTCGGCCCGAAAATCGTGCTGTTCCTGCATTGGGACCGCGGCGGCCGCGTGCGCGAGGCGCTGTTCACCTACATCGCCCAACTCGCGGAATCCGGCCGCTCGGTGGTGTTCATCACCAACGCCGGCAAGATCGAACCGAACGCCGAGGCCCGCCTGCTCACCCTCTGCGCCGGCGTGCTGGTCCGGCGCAACATCGGCTACGATTTCGGCGGCTGGCGCGACGGTATCGAAACCCTCAACCTGCCCCAGCCGGACACCGAGGAAATCATCATCGTCAACGACAGCGTGTTCGGCCCGGTCCGCCCGCTGGAAGCGACCTTGCTCCGGCTCGACTATGCCGATGCCGATGTCTGGGGCTTGACCGAAAGCTGGCAGCGCCGCTATCACCTGCAATCCTATTTCGTCGCCTTCGGCCCGCGCGCCATCCGCGCGCCCGCCTTCCGCACATTCTGGCAGCAGGTCATCCCCGCACCCTCGAAAGCCTATGTCATCGGCAAATACGAGATCGGCATGACCCAGGCGATGATCAAGGCGGGCCTGCGCGTCGCCGTGCTCTGGCCCTACGAGATGCTGACCAAGCAGATCACGCGCGAGCAGCTGGCCGGCTATCTCGATGGCGATGCCGCCGCCGGCGCGCGCAACGACCCGCTCGATCTCACCCGCTGGCTGCATATCCTGCGCCTGCGCGACGCCATCGCCCGGCGCAAGCCGCTCAACCCCACCTCGGATCTCTGGCGTCACCTGCTGCTGTCGGGCTACCCGTTCATCAAGCGCGAACTCCTGCGCGACAACCCCACCCGCGTCGAAGACGTCGGCGACTGGGCGGATGTCCTGCGCGAAACCCTCGGCGTCGATCCCGCCCCGATCATCGCCGATCTGCGCACCATGCTGCGGGGCGACGCGCCCTGATCGAACACAATGATCGCATGGGCCGGCTCCGCATGCTGGCCCGCCTCGCCGCCTTCATCGTCTGGACGCTGGCGCTCCTGCCCATCCAGCTCGTGCTGATCAACCTGCCCGGCAATGCCAGGCGCCGCATCCCGCTGCTCTACTGGTCGGGCGTCGCCCGCATCCTGGGGGTCGAACTCGATGTCACCGGCACCATCGCCACCGATGGCGCCCGCCCGGTCCTGTTCGTCGCCAACCACAGCTCCTGGGTCGACATCGTCGCCCTCGGCGCCGTCCTGCCCGGCTGCTTCGTCGCCAAGGGCGAAATCGCCCGCTGGCCGGGCATCAACCTGGTCGCCAAGGCCGGCCGCACCATCTTCGTCTCGCGCCGCCACGGCAACACCGGGCGCGAACGCAACGACATGCAGCGCCGTCTCCAGGCGGGCGACAGCCTGATCCTGTTCCCCGAAGGCACCACCTCCGACGGCGCGCGCGTCATGAAGTTCCACCCCACCTTCCTCGCTCTGGCCAACGATCCCTCGAACCCGATCGTCCAACCCGTCACGATCGTCTACGACCGGATGGACGGTCTGCCGATCGGCCGGCGCAACCGCCCGCGCATCGCCTGGTATGG
This sequence comes from Acidiphilium sp. PA, assembly GCF_026191915.1. Classification (GTDB taxonomy): domain Bacteria; phylum Pseudomonadota; class Alphaproteobacteria; order Acetobacterales; family Acetobacteraceae; genus Acidiphilium. Next base: position 331,002 of record NZ_JAIMBY010000002.1, on the reverse strand, counting down.
CGATATGGACATCGCCTCGCACTACGCCCAGCTCGGCCGCCACAACTGGCGGGCCCGCATCGTCCTCGGCACACCCGCCGATACCAGCCGGGGCCGCAAAGCCCTGGCCGCCGCGCTCGAAAGCCGGATCGCGTGCGAGGCGGCGCGCCTGCGCCAGGGCCGCTCAACCCCGCCAGGCTAACCGCCGCCTCCCCGCACGGCGATACCCGGCCCGACATTCTCCTTTCTCACCCCCCGCCGACCATGCTTATCTCCCCTGGTGCGCCCCATCCCAACCCCGCTGACACTCTCGCTGCTCGACCGCTTCGCCCTCATCATGGCGATGCTCGCCGAAATCGCCGTCCGGCAGGGCCACGCACAGCACCTGCCGGGGGCCAGAATCATCGCCATCTGGCAGCGCCTCACCGGCATCGCCGCCCGCTTCGCGCGCGCCGTCCTGCGCGGCCCCACCCCAGGCCGCCCACGCCTCACCCCAGCCAAACCCAGCCGCACCGAACGCCCATCCCTGCCGGCAGGCTTCGGCTGGCTCCCCCGCGTCTTCCCCGGTACACCGGACATGCCCGCCGCCGTCACCTACCCCGCCCAGCAACTCCGCGACCTGCTCGCCGACCCCACCATGGCTCAGCTGATCGAAACCAACCCCGCCATCGGCCGCATCCTCCGCCCCCTGTTCGAAGCCCTCGGCCTCGAACGCCCCGCCATCCTCGCCATCCCCAAACCCGCAGCCGAGGCCAGGCCCGCACCGCGCCCCCTCGCGCCGCCGCCCGAAGCCATCCCCCGCGCGTGCGCCGTGCTCATGCCGTCGCCCGGCCGGATCGCCGCGACCATCCTGGACGCTTGCGAAAAATCCGCCGCATGAAGCGCCGCCGGCCCGTACGCATTTCATTACGATATCGAAACGAACGAGACGCGGTGAAGGGGAGCCGCGCCCGTCTACCCCCCGGTCACACTCATATGCCGCGCCAGCGCCGGCCGGTTGTGCGCCCGGTCGATCACGAAATCATGACCCTTCGGCTTGCGCGCAATCGCCGCGCGGATCGCATCGGCAAGCACCGCATCGTCATCCGAACCGCGCAGCACCCTACGCAGGTCCGCCGCGTCCTCCTGGCCCAGGCACATGTACAAAGTCCCCGTGCAGGTCAGCCGCACCCGGTTGCACCCTTCGCAGAAATTATGCGTGAGCGGGGTGATGAAGCCGAGCCGCGTGCCGGTCTCGGCCACATCGAAATACCGCGCCGGCCCGCCGGTCACGTAATCGGTCGGCGTCAGCGTCCAATGCGCGGCAAGCCGCTGGCGCACCAGCGACAACGGCAGATACTGATCCATCCGGTCGCCATCGATCTCGCCGAGCGGCATCGTCTCGATCAGGCACAGATCGAACCCGTGCGCCCCGCACCAATCGAGCATCCCGTCGAACTCATGCTCATTGACATCCTTCAGCGCGACCGCGTTGATCTTGACCTTCAACCCCGCCGCCTTGGCCGCCATCACCCCGTCGAGCACCTGCGGCAACCGCCCCCAGCGGGTGATCGCCGCGAATTTCGCGGCATCCAGCGTATCGATGCTCACATTGATCCGCCTCACCCCGGCCGCGGCCAGATCCTCGGCATAGCGCGCCAGCTGGCTGCCGTTGGTGGTCAAGGTCAGTTCATCCAGCCCCGGTTCGCCTGGTTTCGCGCCGATCTGCAACCCCAGCCGGTTGACCAGCGCCATCACGCCCCGCCGCACCAGCGGCTCGCCGCCGGTCAGCCGCAATTTCCGCACCCCGAGCCTGACGAAGGCGGTCGCCAGCCGTTCCAGCTCCTCGAGCGACAGCAGATCGCCCTTGGGCAGAAAATTCATATCCTCCGCCATGCAATAGACACAGCGGAAATCGCACCGGTCGGTGACAGATATCCTCAAATACGTGATGGTGCGGCCGAATGGGTCGATCATACCTGTCATCTTTACCCGTGAACACACAAACGCAAGGGAAAAACCTTCCACACGCCCACGCACGGGCGGCCTGCGCCGTAAACACCCCGGCATGGCTTGACCAGACTGTCATATCTGCACCATATCAAAAAGGCTATTGTATGTCGGCTGCGCCGAGGCACGAACTTGGCCGCCTGCCGCTCTCTCTGAGGTATGATCATGACGCTACCCCTGATGCCGAAAGCCACCGCCGTGTGGTTGATCGAAAAAACCGCGCTGACCTTCGAACAGATCGCGGATTTCTGCGGCATGCACCCGCTCGAAATCCAGGCCATCGCGGATGGCGAGGTCGCGCAAGGCATCGTCGGCTACGATCCGGTCGCGAACAAACAGACCACCGCCGAACAGATCAAACGCTGCGAAGCCGACCCCACGGCCCGGCTCAAAGTGCTGGAAGCGGCCAACCCCGGCGCCAAACGCAGCAAGGGTGCCCGCTACACACCCGTCGCCAAGCGGATCGACCGGCCGGACGCCATCGCCTTCGTGCTGCGCAACTACCCGCTGGTGCAGGACGCCGCGATCGTCAAACTGCTCGGCACCACGAAGGAAACCATCCAGAAGGTGCGCGAGCGCAGCCACTGGAACTCCGCCAACATCAAGCCGCGCGACCCGGTTATCCTCGGCCTGTGCAAGCAATCGGACCTGAACGACGCGGTCAATGCCGCCAACACCCGCGCCATGCGCGAGGGTCAGCCGATTCCCGCCCCCCTGCCGGCCCACGCGGAAGACGAAGCCGCCTGACATCGCAACGGCCGGGGCGGTTGAGCCGCCCCGGCCGCGCCGATGGGTCGATGTCGGTCGGTTTACTGTCGCGTCCGCAGACGCTCCATTTCTTCCTTCAAACGGAGTTTTTCCAGTTTGAGCCGTGAGAGACTGTCGTCATCTGGTCGGGGCCGGCGATCTTCATCGGTAATCCGCGCATCGAGGCCGGCGTGGCGCTGCTTCAATGACTCCAGTCTCGCTTCCAAGCTCATCATTCACTCCTTTCCGAGAGTTGATCCAACGTGTGGAAGGTCCGGTGCCCGATCGATGACACCGCATTCAAGACTAGTCCCGCCGCGCCGCACTTGTCATCAAACTTTTATGCAAGGCGCCGCCGATACCCCCCTTGGCTTGGCACCGAAAACCGCGATAGGCGTTGAATACGACCCTGTGCTAAGGAACCGAGCATGCTGACAGACAAGGATAATCTGCTCCGTCATCTGCATGGGTTGCGCAGCGAGCACCGCGACCTCGATACGGTCATCGCACGCCTCGGCGACCACGCCGCGATCGATCAGTTGCAGGTGCAGCGCCTCAAGAAGCGCAAACTGCTCCTGCGCGACCAGATCCTGCGGCTCGAAAGCCGCCTGATCCCCGACAACATCGCATGAACCCACCGCTCGTCGGCGTCATCATGGGCAGCCGGTCGGACTGGCCGACCCTGCAAGCCGCCACCGCCATGCTCGATGACCTCGCCATTCCCTACGAAGCCCGCGTGATTTCCGCCCATCGCACGCCCGAACGCATGGTGGCCTACGCCAAATCGGCCCAGGCGCGCGGCCTGCACATCATCATCGCCGGCGCCGGCGGTGCCGCCCATCTGCCCGGCATGGTCGCCGCGCTCACCACTCTGCCGGTGCTCGGCGTACCGGTGGAATCCCATGCCTTGCGCGGTCAGGACAGCCTGTATTCGATCGTGCAGATGCCCGGCGGCGTACCGGTCGCGACGTTCGCGATCGGCAAGCCCGGCGCCACCAACGCCGGCTTGTTCGCCGCCTCCATCCTCGCCCTGGCCGATCCGGCGCTGGCCGCCCGCCTCGCTGGCTGGCGCGCCGCCCAGACCGCGCGCGTCCCCGACATGCCGGAAGACTGACCATGACTTTCCCCCTGCCGCCCAACGCAACCATCGGCATCGTCGGCGGCGGCCAGCTCGGCCGCATGTCCGCAATGGCCGCGGCAAGGCTGGGCTATCGCTGCCATATCTTCACCCCCGAACCCGATGCCCCGGCCTCACAGGTCGCAAGCCTGACGACCCTGGCCGATTACGACGACCACGCCGCCCTGATCCGCTTTGCCGAATCGGTCGATGTCATCACCTTCGAGTTCGAAAACGTCTCGGCCGAAGGGCTCGACCTGCTGGCCGAACGCCGCCCGGTGCGCCCCGGGCCGGATATCCTGCGCATCAGCCAGGACCGAATCGCCGAAAAAACCTTCCTCAACGCCGCCGGCGTCCGCACCGCACCCTGGGCGCCGGTCGAATCGATCGCGCAACTCCAGGCGGCCATCGCCACCATCGGCCTGCCCGCCGTGCTCAAGACCACCCGCCTCGGCTACGACGGCAAGGGCCAGGCGCTGATCCGCACCGCCGGTGAAGCCGAAATGGCCTTCGCCCTGCTCAACCCGAAACCGCTGATCCTGGAAGGCTTCGTCGATTTCGCCTGTGAATGCTCCGTCATCGTGGCGCGCGGCGCCGATGGTGCCGACACCGCGTTCGACACTGTGGAAAACCGCCACCGCGACCACATCCTCGATCTCACCCTGGCCCCCGCCCCGTTCGACCCCGATCTGCGGCAGGAAGCGCAGGCGATGGCGCTGCGCGTGGCTGATCACCTCGCCCTCGTCGGGCTGATGGCGGTGGAATTCTTCATCGACCGCGATGGCCGCATCCTCGCCAACGAAATCGCCCCCCGCCCGCATAACTCAGGCCACTGGACGATCGATGCCTGCCCCGCCAGCCAGTTCGAACTCCACATCCGCGCCGTCGCCGGCCTCGCCCTGCCCCAGGCGGTGCGCCATTCCGATGCGGTGATGAAAAACCTGGTCGGCCCGGCCGATATCGCGCTCTGGCCACAGATCGTCGCAACCCAGGGCCTCATCCCGCATCATTACGGCAAAACCGCCGCCCGCGAAGGCCGCAAACTCGGCCATGTCAACACGCTGTTCCCGCACGGCGCGCTGCCGGGTGCGTTCGGCATCGCCGCCGCCCTGGGCATCCTGGCCCCAGACGAACCCTGACCGGCTCAGACCGCGGCGGCGCCGATCAACCGCGTCGCGGTTTCCAGCCGGTCCGCCTCGGCAACGGGCTTGTCGAGGCGCAACCGCAAAATGCGGGGAAACCGCAGCGCGATGCCCGATTTATGCCGGCTTGAACGCTGGGCGGCATCGAAGCCGATTTCGAGCACGATGCCAGGTTCCACCTCGCGCACCGGCCCGTAGGTGGCAACGGTGTGGGCGCGGATCCATTTATCCAGCACCAGCAATTCTGCATCGGTGTAGCCGGAATACGCCTTGCCGATCGGCACCAGCCGGCCATCCTCGGTCCAGACGCCGAACGTGTAATCGGAATAGAACGAGCTTCGCCTGCCGTGGCCGCGCTGGGCATACATCAGCACACAGTCGAGGCTGAGCGGGTCGCGTTTCCATTTCCACCAATGGCCTTTCGGCCGCCCGGCCAGATAAGGGCTCGCGGCGGCCTTGAGCATCAGCCCCTCGATGCCGTCGTCACGCGCGGTGGCGCGCAGGGCCGCGAGGTCGGCCTCGGTTTCAAAATTGATCTGCTCCGAAAGATCCATCCGCGCCGGTCTGGTCGCGGTAAACCAGGCTTCAAGCCGGCCACGGCGCTGATCGAACGGCAGTCCGCGCAGATCGGTGGCACCGTCGAACAGCATGTCATAGAGCCGCACGGCGACCGGATATTCCGCCCGCGCCCTGGCGCTGACCATCTTGCGGTTGAGCCGTTGCTGCAGATCGGCAAACGGCGCGACAACGCCATCGCGGATCACCAGCAATTCCCCATCGAGCACCGCGGTGAAGTCCATCGCGGCGAGGATTTCCGGAAAACTCGCTGAGATATCGTCCGCCCCGCGCGAATACAGCCGCTTGCCGCCCGGGGTTGCGACCAGTTGAACGCGGATACCGTCCCATTTCCATTCCGCCCGATAGGAAGACCAGTCGAGGCTCGCGCGGTCGGCCTCCTCGATCGGGTGGGCGAGCATCGGCGGGCGGAACACCGGCGTGGTGCCGGGATCGGGCCGGGCGGTGCGGCGTTCAAGCCAGTCGAACAGCGTGGGATAGGGTGCCAGCAGCCCATGCCAGATCTCCTCGATCTGATCGACCTCGACCTCAAAGCGTTGTGCGAGCGCGAGCTTGGCCAGCCGCAGCGACGCGCCGACCCTGAGACCCCCTGTGATCAGCTTGATCAGCGCGATGCGGGTCGAAACATCGCTGGCATCCAGCCAGGTGGCGATGAGCGCCGGGATCGCCTCGCGCGGGGTCTGGCGAAGCTGGTCGACCACCGCGGGTAGTTCCGGCGGCGCCTCGATCGCCGCTTTTGGCCAGATCAGCGCGATCGCCTCGGCCAGATCGCCGACATAATCGTAGGAGAGCGCAAATAATTCCGGATCGACGCGGGTTGCGACCAAGGCGCGTAGCACCGCTGGTTTGGCACCCGGAAAATCGAGTTTGCCGGCGATTGCGGCCAGGGCGTAGCCGCGTTCGGGGTCGGGGCGCGTGCCGAAGTAATCGGCCAATAGCGCGATTTTGGCGTTGCGGCCCTGGGTGTAGAGCAGGCGCTCCAGGAGGTCGGCGAAGGGCTTCATCAGGGCGAAGGCAAGGAAAGGGGAAGACTTCTTTCTGTGAACAAAAAGAAGCAAAAAAACTTTGATTCATAGAGCCCATGCCGGTGAAACCACCCGTGCCCCAAATTAACAAAAGTTTTTTGCTTCTTTTTTACAAAAAAGAAGTCCTTCCTCCCCTTCCTATCGTTCACGCATCATCCCCCTCATCGCCATACCCGATCAAACTCAGCGCCCGCCCGCGCCGTCCCATCAGACCGAGCTGGTAGATCAGCGCGGCCTCGTTGCCGTGCGTGACCCAGATTTCCGGGGCCTGCACGTCGATCACGGTGGCCAGCAACTCGTCCCAATCGGCGTGATCGGAGATGATCAGGGGCAGTTCCACCCCGCTCGCCTTGGCGCGCTGGCGCACGCGCATCCAGCCCGAAGCGACCGCGACCACCGGATCGTCCAGCCGGCGGGCCCAGCGATCCGCGACGGCGGAGGGCGGCGCGATCACCACGGCACCGCGCAGTGCGGCTTTGTCGGCCACCGTGGCCGGGCGGAGATCGCCCAGATCAATGCCGAGTTCGCCGTACAAATCGCATAGTTTCGCCAATGCCCCGTGCAGGTAGATGGGCGCGTCGTAGCCGGCGGCGCGCAGCAGGGCGACCATGCGCTGCGATTTGCCGAGACCGTAGGCGCCGATCAGATGCGGCCGTTCGGGAAATACGCTCATCGAGTGTAGCAGCTTGGCGATTTCCTTGTCGGTGTCGGGATGGCGGAACACCGGCAGGCCGAACGTCGCCTCGGTGACGAACACGTCGCACGCGACCGGCACGAAACCCGCGCAGGTGGGGTCGGCGCGGCGCTTGTAATCGCCGGACACCACGGCGCGGCTGCCCTGATAGGTCATCACCACCTGGCACGAGCCGAGCACATGGCCGGCCGGCACCAGGCCGACATCGACATCGCCGATCCGCAACACCTCGCCGCTCGCCAGCGCCTGCTGGGTGATGCCCGCCCTGCCCTCGCCCATCCGCGCCCGCATGATCGCGAGTGTCTCGGCGCTCGCCAGCACGTGGTGGTGACCGGGGCGGGCGTGATCGGCATGGCCATGGGTGATGATCGCGCGATCGACCGCGCGCGTCGCATCGATGAAAAAGCCGCCGGGGAGGCAGAACAGGCCTTCGGGGCGCGGTTGGAGCCAGGTTTCGGGGTGCGGTGCCACAGCGTGCAGATGGACGGTGATTGCGAAAATAACCAGGGTGATTAGACTGCAAATCGTGAACAAAAGCAAAACATCGCTGCCGGCGCAGTTCGGTGACTGGTTTGCAGCGCGGGGTTGGCAGGTGCGGCCGCATCAGCTTGCGGTGCTCGGGGCGGTGGCCGCGGGTGAGAATGCGTTGTTGATCGCGCCGACCGGCGGCGGCAAGACGCTGGCCGGATTCCTGCCCAGTTTGATCGCCCTGGCCGATGATCCCCGGCCGCGCTTGCACACGATCTACATCAGCCCGCTGAAGGCGCTGGCCACCGACATCGCGCGCAACCTCGAAGCGCCGATCGCCGAGATGGCGCTGCCGATCCGCGTCGAGACCCGCACCGGCGACACGCCGGCGAACCGGCGGACCCGCCAGCGCAGCGATCCGCCGCATATTCTGCTGACCACCCCGGAAAGCCTCGCCTTGCTGTTGTACCAGCCCGAGGCGGCGGATTATTTCGCCGATCTCGCGGTGATCGTGATCGATGAGATCCACGCGCTCGCCGGCACCAAGCGCGGCGATCAACTGGCGCTCGGCCTCGCGCGGCTGCACGCGCTGGCGCCGGCGGCGCTGCGGATCGGCCTGTCCGCCACCGTCGCGCATCCGGGCGCGATGCGGGACTGGCTTTCGCCCGACGGTGTCGGCGGTGCGACGCAATTGGTGCTGGGCGAGGCCGGCGCACCACCCGAGATCGGCCTGTTGATCGCGCCGGGGCGGATGCCGTGGTCCGGTCACATGGGGTTGATGGCGGCCGAGGCGATTTTGCAGCAAATTCGCGGTGCGCGCATGACCATCGTGTTCGTCAACACCCGCGCGCAGGCGGAATTGATGTTCGAGGCGCTGTGGCGGCACAATGACGAAACCCTGCCGATCGCGCTGCATCACGGCAGTCTCGATGTGAACCAGCGCCGCAAGGTGGAGGCGGCGATGGCAGCGGGACGGCTGCGCGCGGTGGTGGCGACTTCCTCGCTCGATCTCGGGATCGATTGGGCGGCGGTCGATCAGGTGATCCAGGTTGCCGCCCCCAAGGGCGTGTCGCGGCTGATGCAGCGGCTGGGCCGGGCCAATCACCGGCTCGATGAGGCTTCGCGCGCGCTGCTGGTGCCGGCCAACCGGTTCGAAGTGCTGGAATGCGCCGCCGCGATCGAAGGGGTGGCGGCGCTTGATCTCGACGGCGATCCGCCGCGGCCGGGCGCGCTCGATGTGCTGGCCCAGCATGTGCTGGGTTGCGCTTGTGCGGCCCCGTTCCACCCCGATCAATTATATGCCGAGGTCTGCCGCGCCGCACCCTATGCCCTGCTCGCGCGGCGCGATTTCGACGATGTGGTTCGCTATGTCGAAGATGGCGGCTACGCGCTCGCGGTCTATGAGCGCTACCGAAAATTGTTCCGTGATTCCGAAGGGTTCCTGCATGTGCGCCACGCGCGCATCATGCGGCAGTTCCGCATGAACATCGGCACCATCGTCGAGGCGCCGGTGCTGAAGGTGCGGTTGGGCGGCGGGCGCGGCGGCGGCATCACGCTCGGTGAGATCGAGGAATATTTCGTCACAATGATGAGCCCGGGCGATACGTTTTTATTCGCGGGCCGGCGGCTGGTGTTTCAGGGCATTCGCGAAACCACCGTGATGGCGGCGGATGGCGGCACCGGCGAGCCGAAAATACCCACCTATGTCGGCGGGCGGATGCCGCTCAGCACCAACCTCGCCAACCGGGTGCGGGCCATGCTGCACGAGCCGGCGCAATGGCGGCATTTTCCGGATCAGGTGCGCGAATGGCTGGAACTGCAGGCGTGGCGATCATCCCTGCCGGCGCCGGACGATCTGCTGGTCGAGACGTTTCCGCGCGGCGGCCGCTGGTACATCGTCGCCTATTGTTTCGAGGGGCGCCAGGCGCATCAGGCGCTCGGCATGCTGATCACCCGGCGGTTGGAGCGGTTCGGTGACCAGCCGCTCGGCTTCGTTGCGACCGATTACGTGCTCGGCGTGTGGTGCGCCCGCGAACCGCACGACATCGCCCGGCTGTTCGAGGAAGACATGCTGGGCGATGATCTCGAAGCCTGGATGGCGGAAAGCACGATGCTCAAACGCAGCTTCCGCAACGTCGCGGTCATTGCGGGATTGATCGAGCGGACGCATCCGGGCGGCGAGCGCAGCCGTAGACAAGTCAGTATCAATACCGATCTGATTTACGATGTGCTCCGCAAACACGATCCCACCCATATCCTGCTCCGCGCGACAAGGGCCGATGCCGCCCATGGGCTGGTCGATCTGGCGCGGATCGCCGGCATGCTGGCCCGCGCGCGCGGGCGGATCACGCACCGGCGGCTCAAGCGTGTCTCGCCGCTCGCCGTGCCGGTGCTCCTGGAGATCGGCCGCGAGCAGATCCGCGGCGGCGAGGCGGAGGATGCGTTGCTGGCCGAAGCCGAAGCCGAAGCCCTGCTCGCCGAAGCCGGGTTCGCGGGTGATATCGCATCGAGTGTCCATCTGGCGTGACACGGCACAATATGGAATGGAGGCAGTCATGAATGCTGCCCCGATTCACCGTGCCGGCCATCGTTTCATGCTCGACCCCGCCGGGGCGGTGTTCTGGCCCGCGCGCCGGGCGTTGATCCTTGCCGATCTGCATCTGGAAAAAGCCTCGTTCAGCGCCGCGCGCGGTGCGCTGGTGCCGCCGTATGACACGCGCGCGACGCTGGACCGGCTGGCCCTGCTGCTGCGCCGCTACGCGCCAGATGTGGTGATTGCGCTCGGCGATTCGTTTCACGACGATCAGGGCGAGGCGCGTCTGGCGGCCGAGGATGCGGCGCGGCTGGCACGGTTCGAGGCGGCGCACCGGTTCGTGTGGATCGCGGGCAATCACGATCAGGCGATGGGTGGTGCCACAATGCTGCGTGACGAGGCCTGCGTGTTTCGCCATCAGGCCGCAGCGCTGGAGGCCGGGCAAATCGAGTTTTCCGGGCATTTTCATCCCAAGGCGCGAATCGCGACACGGGCGGGCGCGATCGCGCGGCCCTGTTTCGTCACCGATCAGCACCGCGTGCTGCTGCCCTCGTTCGGCGCCTATACCGGCGGGTTGGAGGTCACGGCCGCGCCGATCCGCGCGCTGTTCCCGCGCGGCGGGCAGGTGTTTCTGCTGAGCCGGGAGCGGGTGTTCGCGTTTCCGCTCGCGCATGCGGCCAAGGCGGCATGATGGCGAAGAGCATTGTCTGGCTGCGCAACGATTTACGGCTGGCCGATAACCCCGCGTTAGCAGCGGGGCTCGATGCGGGCGAAGTCGTGCTGGTGTTCGTGCTCGATCCCGCCGCCGGCTGGGGCGGGGCGTCGCTCTGGTGGCTGCATCACTCGCTCGCGGCGCTGGCGCGCGATTGTGCGGCGCGTGGCGCGGAACTGGTGCTGCGGCGGGGCGATTCGGTGGCGGTCATCGAGGAGCTCGCCGGATCGATCGGTGCGGCGACGGTGCATGCCGGGCGGGCGCATGAGCCCTGGCTGCGCCGGGTCGATCGCGATGTGGCGGCCGCGTTGAAGGCGCGCGGCATCGGCTTTCAGCGGCATCGTTCGGCGCTGATGTTCGGCCCCGAACAGATCCGGACGAAATCGGATGGCGTCTACGGCGTCTATACCCCATTCTCGCGCGCGTGTTTCGAAGCGTTCGCGCCGCGCGGGCCGATTGCGCCGCCCGCGCGGATTGCGAGCGTTGGCGCTATCGCCAGCGATGCGCTAGAGGACTGGCAATTATTGCCCCGCGCGCCTGATTGGGCGGGCGGGTTGCGCGACACCTGGCAACCGGGCGAGGCCGGCGCACAGCAGCGGCTCGCGCATTTTCTGCACGAGGGGCTCGAGGACTACGATCGCCGGCGCAACCTGCCGGGCGAGACCGGCACCTCGATGCTCTCGCCGCACCTGCATTGGGGCGAGATCGCGATCGATGCGGTCTGGCGCGCGGCCGATACGGTGGCGGCCAGACGCGCTGACGGCAAGCACATATTTCTCAAGGAGCTGATCTGGCGCGAGTTCGCCGCCTATCTGCTCTGGCACAACGAGACGCTCGATGCGGTGCCGATGAAAGACCAGTTCGCGGCGATGCCCTGGCGCGACGCCCCGGATGATCTGCGCGCCTGGCAGCGCGGCGTGACCGGTATTCCGATCGTCGATGCCGGGATGCGCCAACTCTGGCAGACCGGCTGGATGCACAACCGGGTGCGGATGATCACCGCCTCCTTCCTGGTCAAGCATCTGCTGGTCCCCTGGCAGGCGGGCGAGGCGTGGTTCTGGGATTGTCTGGTCGATGCCGATGCCGCGTCCAACGCCGCCTCATGGCAATGGGTGGCCGGGTGCGGTGCGGATGCGGCACCCTATTTCAGGATCTTCAACCCGGTGCTGCAAGGTGAGAAATTCGACCCGGACGGTGCCTATGTCCGCCGCTTCGTGCCCGAACTCGCACGCCTGCCCGATCGCGCGCTGCACGCGCCGTGGGAGGCTCCGGAGCCCGTGCTGCGCGGCGCCGGCGTCATGCTCGGCAAAACATATCCGCGCCCGATCATCGACCTCAAGGCGGGGCGCGAGCGGGCGCTCGCGGCGTTCAAGACGATTGGAAAATCGGCGGCATGAGCAGTGAAAAACCAAAACTCGCGGTGATCGGCGCCGGCATCGCCGGGATGGCGATGGCATGGCTCGCGCGCGATGCGTTCGACGTGGTGCTCTACGAGGCCGAGGCGCGGCTGGGCGGGCATGCCGATACCCAAGTGGTCACGCTCGATGGCGCGGAGGTTGCGGTCGATACCGGGTTCATCGTGCTGAACGATCGGAACTATCCCAATCTCGAAGGATTTTTCAGGCAACTCGGTGTTGCGACGCATGACACCGACATGTCGTTCGGTGTCTCGATCGGCGATGGCGCGCTGGAATACGGCGGTTCGAACCTCGGCCAGTTGTTCGCCCAGAAGGCCAATCTGCTGCGGCCGCGCTTCTGGCGGATGATCCAGGACATTCTGCGCTTCAACCGCGAGGCGCCCGCGCTGCTGACCAGCGAGACCACCGAAACGCTCGGCGATTACCTCGATCGGAACCGCTACAGCGCCGGTTTCACCGAGGATCATATCCTGCCGATGGGGGCGGCGATCTGGTCGGCGTCGGTCGCCGGCATGCGGGCGTTTCCGGCGCGGCATTTCGTGCGGTTCTTTCATAATCACGGGCTGCTGACCATCAACGACCGGCCGCAATGGCGCACCGTGACCGGCGGATCGCGCCACTATGTCACGAAGCTGCGCGCGGCACTCGGTGCCAGGGTGCGCGCGGCAGCACCGGTGCGCCGCGTCAGCCGTCTGGCCGATCGGGTCAGCGTCAGCACCGATCATGATACGGCATGGTTCGATCAGGTGGTGCTCGCCTGCCACGCGGATCAGGCGCTCGCGATGATCGAACGACCCACGGCCGATGAACGCGCCCTGCTCGGCGCCGTGCGGTTTCAGGCGAATACCGCCGTCCTGCATACCGATGCTGCGCTGATGCCGCGGCGCAAGGCCGTGTGGTCGGCGTGGAATTACCTCTCGCGCGATGCGGCCGATCATGGCCAGGCGATCAGCGTGACGTATTGGATGAACGCGTTGCAGGGCATGAAGACGTCGAAACCCCTGCTGGTCAGCCTGAACCCGCTGATCCCGCCCGATCCGGCCGAGGTGCTGGTGCGGCGCGACTACATGCATCCGGTGTTCGACACGGCGGCGATGGCGGCGCAGGCGGCGCTGCCGCAGATCCAGGGCGTCGATCGGCTGTGGTTCGCGGGGGCCTGGACCGGCTGGGGGTTTCATGAGGATGGCATCGCCTCGGCGGTGCGGATCGCCCGGGCGCTCGGGCTCGGCATTCCCTGGCATCCGGCCGCCGAGCAGCGCGCGGCATGAGCGGTGCGACCCTCTATGCCGGATCGGTCGGCCATGTGCGCTACACCACGCCGCACCGTAAATTCGCCTACCGGCTGTGGATGCTCGCGCTCGATCTGGATGATCTCGATGGTCTGGCGCGGCGGAGCGCTGTTTTCCGGCACAACCGGCCGGGGTTGATCGGCATCAACGACCGCGACCACGGCCCGCGCGACGGCAGCCCCCTGCGCCCCTGGGTCGAGGCGGCGCTGGCGGAAAACGGGCTGGCGGCGTTCGGCGCGCGCATCCGTTTCATGACGATTCCCCGTATACTCGGTTATGCATTCAACCCGATTTCCTTTTATTTCTGCGCCGATGCGGATGGCAGGCTGGGTGCCGTGCTGCACCAGGTGAAGAACACGTTCGGCGATCAGGTCGGCTACCTCATTCCCGTCACGACCGCATCGGGGCCGATCCGCCAGCGGGTCGCCAAGGCGATGCATGTATCGCCGCTGTTCGACATGCGGGGCCAGTATGATTTCACCTTCACCCGGCTCGAACGGCGGTTTCGCATGAGCATCCGCTACGGTGCGGAAAGCCGGCGCATGACTGCGGTCATGGCGCTCGATGCGATGCCGGCGACCGATCGTGCCCTGCTCGGCCAGCTGGCGCGGATGCCGCTGATGACGGTCAAGGTGATCGCGGCGATCCATTGGGAGGCGATCAAGACCCTGGCGCGCGGCGCGCGGTTTCATCGCGAACCGAAAGACTCTCACCCGACAATCGTCCGAGGAGACGCCGTATGAACGACGCCACCACCCTCTCCAACCCCGCCCTGCCGCGCGATCGCCGGCTGCGGCTGGGGCTCGGGATCGCCCGGATGATCAAGGCCGGTACGATCGAGGTCATCCTGCCGGATGGCTCGGTGCATCATTTCGCCGGCACCGAACCGGGGCCGAACGCGACGATGGTGGTGCGCGATGCACGGATGATCGCGAAACTGCTGCTCGGCGGCAGCCTCGGTCTCGCCGAGGCGTATCTGGAAGGCTGGTGGGACAGCCCGAACCTGATCGACGTGCTGCGCTCGGGCACGGTGAACGAGGCGGCGTGGGAAGACATGCTGCGCGGCAAGCTGTGGGCGCGCGCGGTCAGCTATGTCGCGCATAAATTGCGGCCGAACACCCGCAAGGGCGCGCGGCGGAATATCGCCGAGCATTATGACCTTGGCAACGATTTCTATGCATCATGGCTTGATGAAACCATGACCTATTCAGCTGCCGTGTTCGAAACCGGCGATTCCGGCCTGGCCGCGGCACAGGAGCGGAAAATCCACCGCCTCTGCCGTGCGCTCGGCCTGAGCGAGGGGATGAACGTGCTCGAAATCGGCTGCGGCTGGGGCGGTTTCGCCGAGATCGCGGCGCGCGACTATGGCGCCAATGTCACCGGCATCACCCTGTCGCGCGAGCAGCTCGAATATGGCGAGGCGCGCATCGCCCGCGCCGGGCTCGTCAACCGCGTCACGCTGCGGCTGCAGGATTATCGCGACGTGACGGAAACCTTCGACCGGATCGCCTCGATCGAGATGTTCGAGGCGGTCGGCGAACAATACTGGCCGACCTATTTCGACTGCGTGCGCGAACGCCTGAACCAGGGCGGGCTTGCCGGGCTGCAGGTGATCACCATCGCGGATCGGTATTTCGACGATTATCGCTCGAGTGCGGATTTCATCCAGCGCTACGTCTTCCCCGGCGGCATGCTGCCCTCGCCCACAAGGTTCGGTCAGGAAATCGCCCGCGCCGGTTTAAAGCTGCGCGAGAGTTTCTGGTTCGGTCAGGACTATGCCGAAACCCTGGCGCGCTGGCAGCAGGCATTCCAGGCCGCGTGGCCGCAGATCGGCGCGATGTCGCGCCAGTACGACATGCGGTTCAAGCGGCTGTGGGAATATTATCTGGCCTATTGCGAGGCCGGGTTCCGCGCCGGCTGGACCGATGTGGGGCAGTTCGTGATCGCGCGAGGCTGATTGCCGAATTCTCGCCTCAGCCTCCGCACCAGGCTGATCTACGCGGCCCCGGCGCTGCCGCTGGCGATGCTCGGCCTGCCGCTGCTGGTGATCCTGCCGGATTTCTGGGCCGGATCGATGCACATGAACCTCGCGACCGTGGGGTTCGTTCTCACGCTGGTGCGGATTTTCGATGTCGTCGTCGATCCCGCGATCGGCCGGTGTTCCGATCTGTCGCACAGCCGGTTCGGCCGGCGCAAACCGTTCATGGCGGTGGCGATGCCGGTGGCGGCGATCGGCGCGGTCGGCCTGTTCTTTCCGCCGCACGGCGCCGGCGCGCTCTGGCTGTTCGTGTTCTACGCCCTGGTCACCTGGGGCTGGACCGCGCTATCCCTGCCCTATTGGGCGTGGGGGGCTGAATTGTCGGACGACTATACCGAGCGCCAGCGCATCACCTCGCTGCGGGAGGGCGGCACCATCGTCGGCATCCTGCTGTCCGCGATCGCGCCGGTCGCCCTCGGCATCACCACGCATGTCGGCCAGGCGCATCTGCTGTCGCTGCTGACCATCGGGCTCGCGACACCCTTCGTGCTGTTCGCGCTGCTGCTGGTGCCCGACAAGCTGCCGACGCGGCGCAGCACGCCCGCCGGGCTCGGGCCAACCCTGAAACTGGTCGCCTCGAACCTCCCGTTCCGCCGTTTGATTTTGGCCTGGGCGGTGAACGGTCTGGCGAACGGGCTGCCGGCCGCGCTGATCCTGATCGTGTTCGACCAGATCCTGCACGCGCCCGCGGCATCGGGGCCGCTGCTGCTGGTCTATTTCGCGGCGGGCGTGATCTCGGTGCCGGTCTGGCTGAAATGCGCGGCGCGGATCGGCAAGCATCAGACCTGGGCGGCGGCGATGGCGATGTCCGGCATCGCCTTCGCCTTCGTCCCGGCGATCCTGCACGTGCCGCATGTGCTGATCCTGTTCGGCATCATCAGCGTGTTCACCGGCGCCGGGCTGGGAGCGGATTTCACCATTCCGCCCGCGATCCAGGCCGATGTCGTCGATGTCGATGAAGCGGCGAGCGGCGAGCAGCGCGCCGGCATCTATTTCGCGGCCGCCACCATGGCGCAGAAGGCGGGCAACGCGCTCGCACCGGGTCTCGCGTTTCCGCTGCTCGGGCTGGTCGGGTTCTCGACCCATGGCGGCAACGATGCGATGCAGGACGCCGCCCTGATGGTGCTCTACTGCGGCATCCCATCCGCGCTGAAAATCGTCGCCGCGCTGATCATGCGCCGCTTTCCGATCGACCGTGCCGCCCAGCAGGATCTGCGCGCCGCCATCGCGGCACGGGCATGACGCCGCCCGGCCGTATTCCCCGGGGCATCGGCCTGCGCATCGTCGGTGATGTCCATGGTGATGCCAAAGGCTTCGCGGCGGCGGCGGCGACCGACCGGTTTATCATCCAGCTCGGCGATCTGGTCGATGACGGGCCGGACACGCCGGGTGCCCTGCATCTGATGTTCGAGCTGATCGATGCGGGGCGTGGCCTGTTCCTGCTCGGCAATCATGATTTCAAACTGGCCCGCGCGCTGCGGGGCGATGCGGTGCAGCGCGGCCCCGGCCTTGCCGCCACGTTGGCCGCGCTCGATGCGGCGACCGCCGCGCGCACCCTGGCCGAAATCAGCCGCGCACCGGCGTGGCTGACCCTGCACAACGGCCTCTGCGTCCACGGCGGGTTTCACCCCGCGATGCTCACCGAACCGGCCCCGCCGCTGCCGCCGGGCCGCGCCGGCCGCCTGCTCGCCCGCGCCCTGTTCGGCCAGACCACCGGCCGCGTCACCGGCGCCGGCAAGCCCGAACGCCTGCTCACCTGGGTCGACCGGATTCCGCCGGGCATCACGGTATATTGCGGCCACGACCAACGCAGCACGGATGGCCGCCCGCTGCGCCTGACCGGTGCGCTCGGCGGCGAGGCGATGTTCATGGACACCGGCGCCGGCAAGGGCGGGCATCTCTCCTGGATCGACCTGCCCCCGTTGAACTGAGCCGGGTTTCGTGCGTTTAACCCCCGGCATTCATGACATCGCTATCACTGACAGGACTCGATCGATGACCAAGCTCACCCTCGCCACCGCCGAAACCATCCTCGCCGCCGCCCGCGCCAAAGGGCGCGCGCTCAACCTCGCACCGCTGACCGTGGTGGTGCTCGACGCCGGCGGCCATATGGTTGCGCTCGCGCGGGAGGATCGCTCGGGCATCGGCCGGGTCGAAATCGCCACCGGCAAGGCCTGGGGCGGTCTCGCCATCGGGGCCGGTTCGCGCGTGCTGTTCGACCGCTGGACCGCCGGCGGCGCCGGCTTCGTCACCGGCCTCGCCGCCGCCACCCAGGGCCGCATGGTGCCCGTGCCGGGCGGCGTGCTGGTGATCGATGCCGGGGGCGACATCATCGGCGCGGTCGGGATTTCGGGCGATACCTCCGATAACGACGAGGCCTGCGCGATTGCCGGGATCGAGGCGGCCGGGTTGACGGCCAAGGCGGGGTGAGGATCGGTCAGAAAGTCAGGGAAGTCCTTCTTTTTTGAATTGGGGTATGGGCTCGGTCGGGCTTCGCAGACATGAAACAGGGGCCAGGATTGGACGCACGGGTGCTTCGCTGAAGACCGTCAAGCGCAAGGCGACCCGTTCACAACCGTGACCCATCCACAGCGTCTCCGAGTCAAAAAGTTTTTTGCTTCTTTTTTACAAAAAAGAAGCCCTTGCCTGACCTTCCTATCCAACCCGAAGTTTCAGTGTGCCTTGGCCGCATGATCCAGCGCCACCGAAATCCAAGACGATCCATCCGGCCCATCGACCAGCAGGGCCACCGCGTGTTTATGCGCCAGCCGATCGTTCAGCGCCTTGGGTGAGGTGACGAAATCCGGGCCGACCGCTTCGATCAGCGTATCGGCCTGCAATCCGGCATGGGCGGCGGCGCCGTTTTTATCGACCGAGACGACGATGACGCCCTGGGCACCGGGATGGGTCATGACGCCGATGCCGAGGGCGGTGATCATATCGGGTTTCGGCGCCGTGGCCGCGGGTACGGGTTTCGGCTTGGCGCTGGGTGTGGCCTGTTTCGGCGGCACGGCGATGGTGATGGTCGCGTCGTGCACATGACCATCGTTCCGGTACCGCAGCCGCGCGGTCTGGCCGGCCGGGATTTCGGCCAGAGCGACCTTGAAGGCGTGGACCGTATCGATCGGGTTGCCGTTGACGCGGGTGATCACGTCGGCCGGTGCGAGTTTGCCGGCCGCGGGCCCGTGGGCGACCACGCCGCCGACCACGACGCCATCGCCCGTTTTAAGATGCCACGCGCGTTGCATGTCGGCCGAGACATGCTCCACCCGCAGCCCGGCCCAGCCGCGTGTCATCGAGCCATGCGCGATCAGCGAGAGGGCGACCGGCTTGACCATGCTGGAGGGGATGGCGAAGCCGATGCCGACCGAGCCGCCGGACGGTGAATAGATCGCCGAATCGACGCCGACGACATGGCCTGCGGCATCAAGCATCGGGCCGCCCGAATTGCCGCGGTTGATCGCGGCATCGGTCTGGATGAAATTGTCATAGGGGCCGGAGCCGATATCGCGATGCAGCGCGCTGACCACGCCGGCCGAGACCGAAAACCCGAGGCCGAACGGATTGCCGATCGCAACCACCCAGTCGCCCAGATCGAGCTTGCCGCTGTCGCCGAAGGTCAGATAGGGGTCGGGCTTGCCGGTGTCGATTTTCAACACGGCGAGATCGGCCTTTTTGTCGGCGCCGACGAGCTTGGCGGTGAAAATCCGGCCGTCATGCAGCGTCACCTTGATTTCGCTGGCACCGGCGATGACGTGATGATTGGTGACGATATACCCATCCGGGCTGATGAAAAACCCGGTGCCGAGCGCCTGTTCGGCGCGCGGCGGCACGATCAGGCTGTGGCTGTCGGCCTTGTCGGTCGCGGTCTTGTGAAACCCGCCATCGCCCGGCTTGCTGGCCGCGCCGCTGCCGGGCTTGGCTTTCATCGGGTCGATGCTTTCGACATCGACCACCGCGGGCAGGGCCGCCCGCGCGAGTTTCGCGATCGCCGGCGGCGCCGGTGCGGCATAAGCGGGTGCAGCGCAGGCGAGGCCGAGAGAGACGAGCGTCAGCAGGGGCAGGGTTTTGCGCGATGTCATGTCATGAGAGTGAGGCGATATTCCCGATCCGGCAAGAGATGATTTTTCGGACCTGTTCGGGGGTTACACCGCCATCCCGCAGGTCGCGCAGCGTGGCGGCACGATCGCGCTTGGCCAGGCGCCGGCCGGCGGCATCGGTCAGCAGCGCGTGATGGGCGTAGCCCGGCGTTGGCCAGCCGAACAGGCGTTGCAGCACCACCTGGATCGGCGTGGTGTCCCGCAGATCGGCGCCGCGCGTCACCAGAGTTACGCCCTGCAGCGCATCGTCATGCGTGACGCACAAATGATAGCTGCACGGCGCATCCTTGCGGGCGAGCACGATATCACCGCACGCCGCCGCATCGCCGCTGATCCAGCCCTCGCCCGCCTCGTGATAGCGCACGGGACCGGTTTGGCTGAGCGCGGCATCGGTGCGCAGGCGCAGCGCATAGGCATCGCCGCGCGCCATGCGGTCGGCGGCAAATGCGGGATCGAGGTGACGGCAGGTGCCGGGATAGACCGCGCCCGCGCCGTGCGGCGCTCCAAGGGCGGCGGCAATCTCGGCGCGCGAGCAGAAACACGGATACAGCAGGCCCATCGCCGCGAGTTGATCGAGTGCGGCGCGATAGGCAGCGAAATGCGCGGACTGGAT
The DNA here is from genome assembly GCF_026191915.1 of Acidiphilium sp. PA. GTDB lineage: Bacteria > Pseudomonadota > Alphaproteobacteria > Acetobacterales > Acetobacteraceae > Acidiphilium. Next base: position 310,562 of record NZ_JAIMBY010000002.1, on the reverse strand, counting down.
GCGCGGTGCGCCATCCCACTCGAGACCGAGCCAGGCGAGATCCGCGAGGATCGCTTCGGTATAGCAAGCCCGGCAGCGCGCGGTATCGATGTCCTCGATTCGCAGCAGAAACCGCCCGCCGGTGGCCCGCGCATGCCCGTAGCCGATCAAGGCGGCCGCGGCATGGCCGAGGTGCAGATACCCGGTCGGGCTGGGGGCGAAGCGCGTGGTCATGGACATCGCCGGGCAGGATGATACGCTCGGGATGAAAGTCAAAGAGGGATCAGGATGGCCGTATTGGATGGACCGCGGTGGGGACCGGCCGCGGGCGCCGCGAAGCAACTCATCGTGCTGTGCCACGGCGTCGGTGCCGACGGCAACGATCTGATCGATCTGGCGCCCTATTGGGCGAAGGCCGCGCCGGAGGCGGCCTTCGTTTCGCCACACGCGCCCGAACCCTTCGCCATGGCGCCGCACGGAAGGCAGTGGTTCGACATCGGCGACCGCGATCCCGCCAGGCTTGCGGCCGGCGTCAGGCGCGCGCGGGTGGCGGTCGATGCGTTTCTTGATGCCGAACTGTCACGCCTGGGCCTGCCGCCCGATGCCTATGCGCTGATGGGTTTCAGCCAGGGGGCGATGACCGTGCTGTTCACCGGTCTGCGCCGCGCCGTGCCGCCGCGCGCGATTCTCGCGTTTTCCGGCGCGCTGATCGACCCGGACTCGCTCGCGCACGACCTCACCGGCCGCCCGCCGGTCCTGCTGGTCCATGGCATCGAGGATCAGGTCGTGCCGGTATCACGCTCGCGTGACGCCGAGGCGGTGCTGCGCGCGAACGACGTGCCGGTGCAGGCGCTCTATGTGCCGAGGCTGGCGCACGGTATCGAGGATTCCGGACTCTCGGCCGGCGCGCTGGCGTTGCAGAAAGGCTTCGCCACCGGTGTTTAAGTTTGATGACAAGGGTTTTGTGCCATCGGCTTCGGCTTGCGGGTCTGGCCGGTCTTTGTCATAAAGCGCGGATGAATTCGGCCTGCCACGACATCTGGCGATTCGATTTCCGGAACGCCCTCAAGCGTTGGTCCCCGTTCTGGGACCTGTTCAGTCCGGCCGCCGTGCCGTGTGGTGCGCCTGATGCCTGACGGCGGGCAGAATTTTCCCGCTCTTGTGTTGAATGCGGATTTTCGTCCGCTCTCCTATTTTCCATTATCGCTCTGGGCCTGGCAGGACGCCGTGAAAGCGGTATTCCTCGATCGTGTTTCGGTCCTCTCCGAATACGAGCACGAGGTGCATTCCGTCTCGCTATCGATGAAGCTGCCCTCGGTGATCGCGCTGAAGGATTTCGTGCCCTCGATGCGCCAGCCGGCGTTCACCCGGTTCAACGTGTTCCTGCGCGACGGGTTTACCTGCCAGTATTGCAACGATCGGCTGCCCGCGCCGGATCTGACGTTCGACCACGTGATCCCGCGCGCGCGCGGCGGCCGCACGACGTGGGAAAACGTGGTCACTGCCTGCGGGGCTTGCAATCTGCGCAAGGGCTCGAAACTGCCACGCGAGTGCAAGATGTTCCCGTATGAAACGCCGCGCCGGCCGAACAGCTGGGAATTGCAGGATCGCGGCCGGGCGTTTCCACCGAATTTCCTGCACGAAAGTTGGCGCGATTTCCTGTATTGGGACAGCGAGTTGGAAACATGAGCGATCTGATCCTCTACACTAACCCCATGTCGCGCGGGCGCATCGCCCGCTGGATGCTCGAGGAGGTCGGTCAGCCCTACCGGGCCGAACTGCTCGACTACAAAGGTGCGATGAAATCGTCGCACTACCTTGCGATCAACCCGATGGGCAAAGTCCCCGCGGTGCAGCACGGCGATACGATCGTCACAGAAACCGCGGCGATCTGTGCCTACCTCGCGGATGCGTTTCCCGAGGCCGGATTGGCACCGCCGCTCCGCGACCCTCGGCGCGGCCCTTATTTCCGCTGGATGTTTTTCGCGGCCGGCCCCTATGAGGCGGCGGTGACCAACAAGGCATTCGGCTTCGAAGTGCCGGCCGGGCGCGAAATGTCGATCGGCTATGGCAGTTACGCCACCGTGATGGACGCGCTGGAGCAGGCGGTCGGGCAGGGTGACTTCATTCTGGGCGATCAGTTTTCGGCGGCGGATGTCTATGTCGGCTCGCAGATCGCCTTCGGCCTGATGTTCGGCACGATCGAAAAACGCCCGGCGTTCGAGGCCTATGCCCAGCGTCTGGCTGCACGGCCCGCCGCCCAGCGCGCCGCAGCACTGGACGATGCCTTGATCGCCGCCGCAGGCGATAAATAGCGCCCCGCCCGGTTTCACCGGATCGTCATATCGGCTATCTCCGCTTCATTGGAGAGCCGCCATGAACAAACCGATCCCGAATTCCCTGCGCAACCTGCCTGATGAACGCGGCCGCTTCGGCGCGTTCGGCGGACGGTTCGTCGCCGAGACGCTGATGCCGCTGATCCTGGAGCTGGAATCGGCTTACGAGGAAGCCAAGCGCGATCCGGCGTTTCAGACCGAATTCGACTACTACATGAAGCATTACGTCGGCCGGCCGAGCCCGCTGTGGTTCGCCGAGCGGCTGACCCGCAAACTCGGCGGGGCCAAAATCTATTTCAAGCGCGATGAGCTGAACCACACCGGCGCGCACAAGATCAACAATTGCATCGGCCAGATCCTGCTGGCCAGGCGCATGGGCAAGACGCGGATCATCGCGGAAACCGGCGCCGGGCAGCATGGTGTGGCGACCGCGACCGTGGCCGCTCTGTTCGGCCTGCCCTGCGTGATCTACATGGGCGCCGTCGATGTCGAGCGCCAGCAGCCCAACGTGTTCCGCATGAAGCTGCTCGGCGCCGAGGTGGTGCCCGTCACCTCCGGTGCCGCCACGCTCAAGGATGCGATGAACGATGCGATGCGCGACTGGGTCGCGAACGTGCGCGATACATTCTACATCATCGGCACCGCCGCCGGTCCGCACCCCTACCCCGCCATGGTGCGCGATTTCCAGTCCGTGATCGGCACCGAGGCGCGCGCCCAGATGATCGAGGCCGAGGGCCGCCTGCCGGATGTCGCGATCGCGGCGATCGGCGGGGGTTCCAACGCGATCGGCCTGTTCCACCCGATGCTCGATGACGCGGTGAAACTCATTGGCGTCGAAGCCGCCGGGCGCGGCCTCGATTCCGGCGAACACGCCGCCTCGCTCTCGCGCGGCCGGCCCGGCGTGCTGCACGGCAACCGCACCTATCTGTTGCAGGACGCCGATGGCCAGATCCTCGAAGCCCATTCGATCTCCGCCGGGCTCGACTATCCCGGCATCGGGCCCGAGCATTCGCATCTGCACGACATCGGCCGGGTGGAATATGTCGCCGTCACCGATGACGAGGCGTTGGAGGCGTTCCAGCTCTGCTGCGCGACCGAGGGCATTATCCCCGCGCTGGAACCGGCCCACGCGCTCGCGCATGTCGCGAAAATCGCGCCGGCGATGGACCCGTCGCAGATCATCCTGATGAATCTGTGCGGGCGGGGCGACAAGGATATTTTCACGGTCGCAAAGCATCTTGGAGCACAATTGTGAACCGGATCGCCGCCACCTTCGCGCGGCTGAAATCCGAAGATCGTGCCGCGCTCATCACCTTCGTCGAAGCGTTCGACCCCGATCGCGCGACATCGGCCGCCCTGCTCGCCGGCATGGCGGCGCGCGGCGCGGACATCATTGAAATCGGCATGCCCTTCACCGACCCGATGGCCGATGGCCCGACCATTCAGCAGGCCGGCCGCCGCGCCTTGTCAGGGGGCGCCACCGTCGCCGGCACGCTCGGCCTGGTGCGCGAGTTCCGCACCACGAACGACACCGTGCCGCTCGTGCTGATGGGCTACCTCAACCCGATCCTGTCCTACGGCGTCGCACGCTTCACCGCCGATGCCGCCGGTGCGGGCGTGGATGGGTTGATCGTGGTCGATCTGCCGACCGAGGAGACCGACCTGATGCTGGCGGACGTGCGGGCGAACGGGCTCGACCTGATCCGCCTGGTCGCCCCAACGACCTCGGATGCGCGCCTGCCGGTGGTGCTGAACGACTCCTCGGGCTTCGTGTATTACGTGTCGATCACCGGCATCACCGGCACGCGCACCGCCTCCGCCGCCGACCTCGCGCGCGACATCCCGCGCCTGCGCGCGGCGACCACCCTGCCCATCGCGGTCGGCTTCGGCGTGCGCACCCCCGAACAAGCCGCGATCGTGGCCCGCCACGCCGATGGCGCGGTGGTCGCCTCCGCCCTGATCGACCGCATGGCCGCCGGGCTCGACGATCAGGGCAAAGCCTCCGCCGCGCTGATCGCCACCGTGCTCGACGATGTCGCTGCCCTCGCCGCCGCGATGCGCCGCGAGCGGGTGACCGTCTTGGCGTAAGGCGGTTGCCGGTCAGAAGGCCATGGCGCCGGCCCCGATATCCCGCCGGCAGAACCCCTCGGGAAATCTGATCGCATCCACCGCCCGATAGGCGCGCCCGACCGCCTCGGCCACTCCGCTGCCGGTCGCGGTCACCGCCAGCACGCGCCCGCCCGCGCTGGTCAGCCCGCCCGCCGCCAGCGCGGTGCCGGCATGGAACACCACCGTATCCGGCAACGCCACCGCCTCACCCAGATCGATCGCGCTGCCCTTGGCATACGCACCCGGATAGCCCTGCGCCGCCACGATCACGGTCGCCGCCGCCGCATCGCGCCAGACCGGCGTCATCGCCGCATCGAGCGTGCCATGCGCGCCGGCGGTCAGCAGCGGCAGCAAATCGCTCGCCATCAGCGGCATCAGCGCCTCGCATTCCGGGTCGCCGAACCGCGCATTGAACTCGATCAGCCGGGGCCCGGTCGCGGTCAGCATCAGCCCGGCGAACAGAAACCCGCGGAATGGGGTGCCGCGCGCCGCCATGGTGGCGAGCGTTGGGCGGATGATGCCGGCCATGATGGTCTCGATCAGCGCCGCCGTCGCCGCCGGGTGCGGTGCAATCGCGCCCATGCCGCCGGTATTCGGACCCGTATCGTGGTCGAACGCGCGTTTGTGATCCATCGCGGTGCCGCAGAACAACGCCGTCTCGCCATCGCACAGTGCGAACAGCGACATCTCGGTCCCGGTCATGCATTCCTCGATCACGATGCTCGAACCCGAGGCACCATGCACCCCATCCTCCAGCATCGCCGCAATCGCCGCCTCTGCCTCGGCATCGCTCGCCGCCACCACCACGCCCTTGCCGCCGGCCAGTCCATCCGCCTTGATCACGATCGGCGCCGGATGCGTGGCGAGATAGGCGCGCGCCGCCGCCGCATCGGTAAAACTCGCCCATTCCGCGGTCGGGATCGCCGCCTCGTCGCATAATTCCTTGGTGAACTGCTTCGACGCCTCAAGCCGCGCCGCCGCCCGGCTCGGCCCGAAACAGGCGATGCCCGATGCCGCCAGCGCATCCGCAATGCCCAGCGCCAGCGGCAGCTCCGGCCCCGGGATCACCAGATCGATCGCGTTCGCGGCCGCGAACCCGACCAGCCCGGCAATGTCATCCACCGCGATCGGCACGGTCTCGCCATGCTGCGCCGCACCCGGATTGCCGGGCGCGATGAACAGGCGGGTCAACAGCCGGCTCTGCGCAATCTTCCACGCCAGCGCATGTTCGCGCCCGCCACTGCCGATGATCAGAACCCGCATCCCTGGCCTCCCGCTTGCCTTGCCCGCGGGCGCTTAGCATAGTCCCGCCCCATGAGCGAAACCCTGGCCCCACCCGCCGGCAACCTGCCGGAACTCACCGTGTCCGAAATCGCCGGCGCGGTAAAACGCACGCTGGAAACCGCGTTCGGCCGCGTGCGGGTGCGCGGCGAAATCACCGAAATGAAGCTCTACGCCTCGGGCCATACCTACATGGCGCTGAAGGACGAAGGGGCGAAAATCCGCGCGATCATCTGGAAAGGCAACGCCGCGCGAATCGGGCTGAAACCGGAAAACGGCATCGAAGTCATCGCAACCGGCCGGATCACCTCCTACCCTGAACGCTCGGAATACCAACTCATCATCGAACGGCTGGAATACGCCGGCGAAGGCGCCCTGCTCGCGCGGATCGAGGCACTGCGGCTCCGCCTGCTCGCCGAAGGCCTGTTCGATCCGGCGCGCAAACGCGCACTGCCCATGCTGCCCCGCGTGATCGGCGTGGTCAGCTCGCCGCAAGGCGCGGTCATTCAGGATATCAAGACCACCATCGCGCGCCGCTTTCCCAGTCACATCGTGCTCTGGCCGGTCGCGGTGCAGGGCGAAGGCGCCGCCGCACAGATCGCCGCCGCCATCGCAGGTTTCGGCGCCCTGCCACCCGGCGGCGCGATCCCCCGGCCCGATGTGCTGATCATCGCGCGCGGCGGCGGCTCGCTCGAAGACCTGATGGCCTTCAACGACGAAGCCGTGGTCCGCGCCGCCGCCATGAGCCCGATCCCGCTGATCTCCGCGGTCGGCCATGAAACCGACACCACCCTGATCGACTTCGCCGCCGATCGCCGCGCCCCCACCCCCACCGCCGCCGCCGAACTCGCCGTGCCGGACCGCATCGCGCTTGCCGCCGACCTCGCCCAGTCCGAAGCCCGGCTCGCCGGGGCCCTGCTGCGGATCGGGCAAACCGTGCGCCTGCGGCTCGATCGCGCCGCCGCCGCCCTGCCCGACCTGCCCGCCCTGCTCGGCACCGCGCGCCAACGGCTCGATGATCGCGGCGAACGGCTCGACCTCGCGATGCCCGCGCTGCTCACCAGCCGCCGCGCCACCCTCGATCGTCTGGCCAACCGCCTGCTGCACCCGCGCGAACTCATCGCAGCCAAACGCCACAGCACCGCCCTGCTCGCACAACGCCTCGCCGTGCCCCTGCTCGCCCGGCTGCGCGAAAACCACCTCCGCCTCGATGCCGCAGCCGGACGGCTCGAATCCCTGTCCTACAACGCCGTCCTCAGCCGGGGCTTCGCACTCGCGATCAACCCGCAAGGCGAACCCGTCACCAGCGCCAAAACCGCCAACACACTCCGCCGGCTGACCATCCGCTTCCACGACGGCGATATCGCCGTCAGCCCCGCCCGCCCCAGACCGACGGCCCAGCCCGAACTTGACCTGTGAGGGAGAGCCCCTGGCCTTGCTTACCGCCTCACGCCTACAAGCCGCCCGGCCCTACAGATCAGGCGCCGCCGTTGATGGGCAGGATGGGGCCGGCGAAGACGATGGGGGTATCGGGTTGGCCGGTGGGTGAGCCGCCGGGGGGTTCGACGGTGACGGCCATCAGGATATTCGGTTTGCGCAGATCGGCCGGGATCTGGTGGGCGGGCAGGATGCTGGGTTTGGCGGAGACGAAGCCGACCGGCACGGGTTTTTCACCGCCGGCGACGGCCCAGAGTTGCCAGACTTTGCCGGGGGGCGGTTTGATCGACCCGACCGGGGCGATATTCATGCCGCCATCGCTGCGCAGCGCGACGGTGAACACCGGGCCTGCCTTGCTGGAGAGCACGGCGACCAGGCCTGGGGCGGGGACCGGTTGCGGGCGGAGCAGGGCGATGGCGAGCGCGGCGGCGATGGCGATGCCGCCGATACCGCGCCAGACGGCGACATTATCCCAGAAGCTTTCCCGCCAGCTTGGCCGGCGGCGCAGGGATGCGGGTACCGGCACGGAGCCGGCGCTCTCGCGCGGCGCAAGGATCCGCTGGATTTCGAGCCACACCGCTTCAGACGGTTCGACCGGCGCAATGGCGAGCGAGAGCGGCAGCAGCCGCACTTCCCAGGCCGCGACTTCCATGGCGAGGACCGGATCGACCGCGAGATCGGCTTCGAACTCACGGCGTTCCTGGCCGCGCAGCAGGCCAAGCACGTACAGGCCGGCACGATCCGGGGGGGGTGCGACCAGATCGCTCATCGTTCAAGACATTTCTTGAGAGCGTCGAGCGAGCGAACGATCCAGCTTTTGATGGTACCCAGCGGTGTTTTCGTGAGATCGGCGATTTCGCTGTGTGAATAGCCTTCGACGTAGGACAGCATGACCGACCGGCGCCAATTTTCGGGCAATTCGTTGATGCAACCCGAAAGGGCGCGGCTGTCCTCGATATCGACAGGCAATTCCGCCGCTACGTCGGGCAGGTCATCGGTCCCGGTGTGACGCTTTTCGGTCTCCAACCGATCGAGCGCGCGATAGCGCAAAATACCGATCATCCAGGCCTTGGGCGAGCCGCGCTGGGTATCGAACCGATCGGCGTTGCGCCAGATCTGCAAAAATGCGTCCTGGAGGGTTTCCTCGGCGTGCGGGCGATTGCGCAACAGGCGCAGGGCGATACCGAGCATGGTCGGTGCCATGGCGTCATAAAGAGCACGCAATGCGAGGGGATCACGCTCGGCGCATCTCCGCAGCAGCGCGGCGAGCCCATCATCCGCCGTCATCCCGGCCGCGCTGTCACTCAAGAGAGGAAAACCTGTGCCATCGAACATCTTGTAGGTCACTACGGCGACACAGGCAATCCGGATGCATCAGTTACCGAGGACAGTTTCTATTTAATGAGATAGCGCGTGGACAATGCTGGCATGCCATGATCCGACACGGGAAAGCCTTGCGGCGATCCCATGCAACCGCCGGAATGACCCATGGTCGATACATCCCGTATGGTGCCTTCCACCCCGGTCGTCAGCCGGCGTGAGCCGTGCGCGCGCCATCCTGCGGCTCGTTGCCGGACATTCCGCGCAATCCGGTCGCCGCCGGGGCTGCGCATGGGGCAACGCGCACCCATGCGTTTGGGGTGGACCGGGCGGCTCAGATGGTTCACAACGCGCCTGATGGAGACCCGCATTGAGCGTCTGTGCATGGAGATCGGGCTCAAAATGACCGGCCCGCGCCGCGCCATTGCGCGTATCCTGTCCGAGGCGAACGACCACCCCGATGTCGATGAGCTGCACCGCCTGGCCCACACGCTCGACCCGCGCATTTCCCTCGCCACCGTGTACCGGACGGTACGCCTGTTCGAACAGCACGGCATATTGGAGCGGCGCAACCTCGGCAGCCGGCGGGCGCGGTATGAAATGTCGGGCGATCGCGACCATTTCCATCTGGTCGATCAGGAGAGCGGCAAGGTCATCGAATTCGATGAACCGGAAACCGAAATCCTGATGCGGCGCGTCGCGGCCCGGCATGGCTTTGAGCTGGTCTCGCTCAAGATCGAATTGTTCGGCCGGAAACTAAGCCCCGAGGCACGGCCCGGTGGTGCGACCCCGACCGTGATGAAGTCGCCCGAGCTCGTCCGCACCGCGGCCAAGAGTGCCGCCGAATGACCGCCCTCCTCGCACTCGGCCAGGAACCGCTGTTCGAGGAATTGCGCGCCGGCAATCTCGGTGTTCGCCTCGCCGCCACCGCCGATGAAATCGATGCCGCCCAGGCTCTGCGGTTCAAGGTGTTCTACGAGGAGCTGGGCGCCCGGCCCGATGCCCGCACCCTCGCCAGCCGGCGCGACCAGGACCAGTTCGACCCGATCGCGGATCATCTGCTGGTGATCGATCATGATATCGCCGACGATGCCCGTGGCGTGGTTGGCACCTACCGCCTGATCCGCCAGGAGGCCGCCGACAAGATCGGCCGCTTCTACTCGGCCGATGAATACGATCTGACCCTGCTGGAGCGGTTTCCCGGCCGGTTGCTCGAACTCGGCCGGTCCTGCGTCGATCAGACGCACCGCTCGCGCGCGGTGATGCAGCTGTTATGGCGCGGCATCGCCGCCTATGTGTTTCAGCACGGCATCGAGCTGATGTTCGGCTGCGCCAGCCTGCAGGGCACCGATCTCGATGGGCTCGCGGCCGACCTGACCTATCTGCACACCCATCACCTCGCCCCCGAACCGATCCGGTTGCGCGCGGTAGCGGATCGTTATGTCGACATGTGCCGGCTCGACCCCGCGGCGATCGAGCCGCGCCAGGTGTTGGCCGGCCTGCCGCCGCTGATCAAGGGCTACCTGCGGCTCGGCGGGTTCGTCGGCGACGGCGCGGTGATCGACTGGCAGTTCAACACCACCGACATCGCCGTGCTGGTCAAGACCGACCTCGTGACCGAAAAATACTACCGTCACTATGCAAGATGAGCATGATGGACGCTGAATTGCCGGGCTGACGGTTGGCCTCCGGCGCGCTGCGCGCTATGCGTGCGCACCGACAGCGAAGAGCAGATTGGACCTATGGCCGAAGACGATACGCCGATTCCCGACAGCCTGTTGCCCTACGATGTATGGACCGAGGAGGCGTTGCGCCTGGTCGCGGTGCGCGCGCTGCAGCACGCCGCCCGCGAGGGCCTGCCCGGCGGCCATCATTTCTACGTCACGTTCGATACCAGGCATCAGGGCGTCGTGATGCCCGATCGTCTGCGTGCGCAATATCCCGAAGAAATGACCATCGTGCTCCAGCATCAGTATCGCGATCTGGCCGTCGATGAGGCGGAGCGCTGGTTTTCGGTGAAACTCTCGTTCGGCGGTGTGCCATCGACCCTGCAGATCCCCTTCGCGGCGGTGACGGCCTTCGCCGATCCCGAGGTGCGGTTCGGCCTGCAATTCGCATTGCGCGGCGAGCCCGATATCGCGAACCAGGCGCCCGAGCCCGAACCGGCCGCCGAGCCGGCGCCGCCCGTCGAGACCGGCCCCGCCGAGGTTGTCAGCCTCGATGCGTTTCGCCGCCGCCCGCCCGCCAAGGACTGAACGACAGAGGATGCAGCATTGGGGATCGCCATGAACGCCATTGTGAAAAAGACCGCCGGTTTCGCCTTCTCCACCATGTTTCCGCTGGGGCATGACGATACGGTTTGGCGCAAGCTCGACCTTGCCGGCGTCACCACGATCGAGGCGGGCGGCAAGACCATCGTGCGGATCGCGCCCGAAACCCTGTCCGCCCTGACGTTCGAGGCGTTTCACGAGGTTTCGCATCTGCTGCGCCCTGCCCATCTGCGCCAGTTGCGCGCCATCCTCGATGACCCCGAGGCGTCGCAGAACGATCGCTACGTCGCGATGGAATTCCTCAAGAACGCCAATATCGCGGCCGGCGGCGTGCTGCCGATGTGCCAGGACACCGGCACCGCCATCGTGTTCGGCAAAAAAGGCCAGCGCATCTGGGTCGACGGTGACGAGGAAGAAGCCTTCTCGCATGGCGTGTACCGCACCTTCACCGAGACCAATCTGCGCTACTCGCAAATGGCGCCGCTGAGCATGTATGACGAGGTCAACACCGGCACCAACCTGCCGGTGCAATGCGACATTCTGGCGGCCGCCGGCGAGTCCCACGCCGAGGAATTCGACCTCATGTTCGTCGCCAAGGGCGGCGGATCGGCCAACAAGAGCTTTCTCTACCAGGAAACCAGGGCGATCCTGAACCCGAAGAAGCTGCTCGAATTCATTGAAACGAAAATAAAAACCCTGGGCACTTCCGCCTGCCCGCCCTATCATCTCGCCATCGTGATCGGCGGCACCTCCGCCGAGACGACGATGAAGACCGTCAAGCTCGCCTCGACCAAATTTCTCGATGCGCTGCCCACCACGGGTGATGCCACCGGCCACGCCTTCCGCGATCTGGCGCTCGAGCAGGATATTCTCGACCTCACCCGCCGGATCGGTATCGGCGCGCAGTTCGGCGGCAAATATTTCTGCCACGATGTCCGCGTCGTCCGCCTGCCGCGCCACGGCGCCTCGCTGCCGGTCGGCATCGGCGTGTCGTGCTCGGCGGATCGCCAGATCAAGGCGAAAATCACCAAGGACGGCGTCTTTCTCGAACAGCTCGAAACCGAACCCGCGAAATATCTGCCGGAGGTGACCGACACGCATCTCGGCGGCGATGTCGTGCGGATCGATCTGACCCGCCCGATGCCCGAAATTCTCGCCGAATTGTCGAAATACCCGGTCAAGACCCGAGTCGCCCTCACCGGCACCATCGTGGTCGCGCGCGACATCGCCCATGCCAAACTCAAGGAACGGCTCGACCGTGGCGAGGGCCTGCCCGACTACATCAAGAACCACCCGGTCTATTACGCCGGCCCCGCCAAGACGCCGGAGGGCCTGGCGACCGGCAGTTTCGGCCCGACCACGGCCGGGCGAATGGACAGCTACGTCGCCGAATTCCAGGCGGCGGGCGGCTCGCTGATCATGCTGGCCAAAGGCAATCGCTCGCGCGCCGTGCGCGATGCCTGCAAGGCGCATGGCGGCTTTTACCTCGGCTCGATCGGCGGCCCCGCCGCCGTGCTGGCGCGCGACAATATCCGCCACGTCGAAGTGCTGGAATATCCCGAACTCGGCATGGAGGCGGTGTGGAAAATCGAGGTGGAGGATTTCCCGGCCTTCATCGTCATTGATGATAAGGGCAACGACTTCTTCGCGGAATTAGTATGAAATTCACAATCGACCGGATCGACCACGTCGTCCTCACCTGCAGCGACCTCGGTGTCACCGCCGATTGGTACGAACGCGTGCTCGGCATGGAGCGCGAGGAATTCGGGCCGGACAAACGCATCGCACTCCGCTTCGGCGCGCAGAAAATCAATCTGCACCAGACCGGCAGTGAATTCAGCCCGCACGCCGCCAAGCCACAGGCGAGCGCGCTCGATATCTGTTTCATCACGGCGCTCGGCACCGAGGATATCGTCAAGCACCTCGGTGAACAGGGTGTCGCGGTGGTCGAAGGCCCGGCACCGAAAACCGGCGCGCTGGGTGCCATGCGCTCGGTGTATTGCCGCGATCCGGATGGCAATCTGATCGAGATTTCCAGCTATCTCGAAGGATGAACCTGGCGGATTTCGACTATGCGCTGCCGCCGGAGCGTATCGCGGCGGAACCGGCGCGGCCGCGTGACGCCGCCCGGCTGCTGCACGTCACCCAGGCCGCGCTGCACGATCGCCGCATCACCGACCTGCCCGAACTGCTGCGCCGGGGCGATTGCCTCGTCGTCAACGACACCAGGGTGATCCCCGCCCAGCTGACCGGCAGGCGCGGCGATGCCATCATCGGCATCACGCTCGACCGGCCGATGGACGATGGCACCTGGCGTGTGCTGCTGCGCAACGCACGGCGGGCACGACCCGGCGAGACCATCACGATCGAGCGTGGCGAGGGGCTTACCGCCACCGTGATCTCGCGCGCCGATGACGGCGCGGCGCGGCTCCGCTTCAACGCCGAGGGCGATGCGTTCCGCACGGCGCTCGATGCCGCCGGCGCCCTCGCGCTGCCGCCCTACATCCCACGCGAGGCCAGCGCGACCCCGCAGGATCAGGCCGATTACCAGACGATGTTCGCCGCCCATGAAGGTGCCGTCGCCGCGCCTACCGCCGGGCTGCACTTCACCCCGGCCCTGCTCTGCTCGCTGGCCGCGAAAGGCATCGCCACCGCCCGCGTCACCCTGCATGTCGGCGCCGGCACCTTCCTGCCGGTGCGCACCGAAAGCCTCGAAGAGCACCGGATGCACGCCGAACGCGGCATCGTCACCGCCGCCACCGCGGCCCTCATCAACACCGCCCGCGCCAACGGCGGGCGCATCGTCGCGGTCGGCACCACCAGCCTGCGCGTGCTGGAAACCGCCGCCGCGGCGGATGGCACGATCCTGCCCTGGTCCGGTGAGACCGACCTGTTCATCCTGCCCGGCTACCGGTTCCGCGCGGTCGATCGCCTGCTGACCAATTTCCACCTGCCCCGCTCGACCTTGCTGATGCTGGTCGCCGCCTTCGCCGGGCACGAGCGCATCAGGACCGCCTATCAGCACGCCATCGCGCAGCACTACCGCTTCTATTCCTACGGCGATGCCTGCCTGCTGGAGCCGGCGTGAGCGAATTCACCTTCACCCTGCTCGGCCAGGATGGCGCCGCCCGGCGCGGCTGCATCACCACCGCGCACGGCACCGCGCAGACCCCGGCGTTCATGGCGGTCGGCACCGCGGGTACGGTCAAGGCGATGACCGCCGATCAGGTCCGCGCCACCGGCTCGGAGATCGTGCTGGGCAACACCTACCATTTGATGCTGCGCCCGGGGGCCGACCGCGTCGCTGCACTCGGCGGGCTGCACCGCATGATGGACTGGCCCGGCATCATTCTCACCGATTCCGGCGGGTTTCAGGTGATGTCGCTCGCCAAACTCCGCAAACTCGATGAAATCGGCGTTACCTTCCGCTCGCATATCGATGGGTCCGCCCATCATCTGACCCCGGAATCCTCCACCGCCATCCAGCACAAGCTCGACGCCACCATCACCATGGCGTTCGACGAATGCACCCCCTTCCCCGCCACGCCGGCTGAAGCCGCCGCCTCGATGCGCCTGTCGATGCGCTGGGCCGCCCGCTCGCGCGCAGCCTTCACACCCCGCCCCGGCTACGGCCAGTTCGGCATCGTCCAGGGCGGCACCTACCCCGATCTGCGGGCGGAATCCGCCGCCGCGCTCACCGCGCTGGGCTTCGAAGGCTATGCAATCGGCGGGCTCGCGGTCGGTGAAGGCCAGGCGGCCATGTTCGAAACCCTCGACTTCACCACCCCGCTGCTGCCTGCCACATCACCGCGCTACCTGATGGGCGTCGGCACGCCGGACGACCTGCTGGGGGCAATCGAACGCGGCATCGACATGTTCGATTGCGTGATGCCGACCCGCGCCGGCCGCACCGGCCGCGCCTATACCTCGCGCGGCGTGTTCAACCTGCGCAACGCCCGCTTCGCCGACGATGCCACCCCGCTCGACCCCGCCTGCACCTGCACGCTCTGCACCCGCCACTCCGCCGCCTATCTGCATCATCTGTTTCGCTGCGAGGAAATGCTGGGCCCGATGCTGCTGACCGGGCATAACCTCACCTATTACCAGGCGCTGATGCACGGCGCGCGCAAGGCGATCGAGCAACGCCGCTTTGCCGACTATGCCGCCGCCGCGCGGGACGGATGGAGACAGACCAATGACTGACGAACGCTATGCCGGCCTCCACCAGCTCGGCCAGTACACCAAAGCCCCGGAAACCCCCGAACAGGCCGAACTCGAACGCGTCGCGGCCCCCGCGCAGGGCCGTGCCTATGTCATCCGCTTCACCTGCCCGGAATTCACCTCGCTCTGCCCGATGACCGGCCAGCCCGATTTCGCGCATATCGTGCTCGACTACATCCCTGATGCCTGGATCGTCGAAAGCAAATCGCTCAAGCTGTTCCTCGCCTCCTTTCGCAATCACGGCGCGTTCCACGAAGCCTGCACCATGATGATCGCCGAACGGCTGATTGCGCTGCTTGCCCCGCGCTGGCTGCGCATCGGCGCCTATTGGTATCCGCGCGGCGGCATCCCGATCGATGTGTTCTGGCAGACCGGCGCCCCGCCCGAAGGCGTCTTCCTGCCCGATCAGGGCGTCGCCCCCTATCGCGGCCGTGGCTGAGGCGCAATCGCTCAAGGCCGCGATCACGACCCACGCCGCCGCACTCGGCTTCGATGCGATCGGCTTCACCCGCGCCACCCTGACCGCAGAGCACCGCGCCAACCTCGATGCCTATCTCGCCGCCGGCCACCATGGCAGCATGGCATGGCTCGCCGAACGCACCGCACAGCGCGCCGACCCCGCCACGCTCTGGCCCGAAGCCGTCAGCGTCATCGCGCTCGGCCTGTCCTACGCCCCGGGCGGCGACCCGCTCGCCACGCTCGCCCAACCCGATCGCGGCAATATTTCGGTCTATGCCCGCAACCGCGACTATCACGACATCATCAAGGGCAAACTCAAGCACCTCGCCCAGTTCATCACCGCGCGCGCCACCACCGGCATCAAGGTGTTTGTCGATACGGCGCCGGTGATGGAAAAACCGCTCGCCGCCGCCGCCGGCCTCGGCTGGCAGGGCAAGCACACCAACCTCGTCTCGCGCGCCCATGGCTCGTGGCTGCTGCTCGGCGAAATCATGACCACGCTCGCCCTGCCGGCCGATCCCCCCCACGCCGATCGCTGCGGCTCCTGCACAAAATGCCAGACCGCCTGCCCCACGGATGCCTTTCCCGCGCCCTATCGGCTCGACGCACGGCGCTGCATCTCCTACCTCACGATCGAACACGAAGGCCCGATCCCGCACGCGCTGCGTCCCGCCATCGGCAACCGGATCTACGGCTGCGATGATTGCCTCGCCGTCTGCCCGTGGAACAAATTCGCGAGCATGGGCCGCGAAGCCAAACTCACCGCCCGCGCCGACCGCATCGCCCCGCCGCTCGCTGCTCTCGCCGCGCTCGATGATGCCGGCTTTCGCGCCCATTTTGCCGGCGGCCCGATCAAACGCATCGGCCGCCGCCGCTTCGCCCGCAACGTCGCCATCGCGCTCGGCAACGCCGGCAACCCCAGCCTCGCGCCCAGCGCCGCTACGCTCGCGGCCGACCCCGACCCCACGGTCGCCGAAGCCGGCGCCTGGGCGCTCGACCGTCTGCAAAATCTCTAATTTGAAGCTGGAATCAGCGCGCCGAATCATCTATCCCGACTCCAATCACAAAAGGATGAACCGGTGTCACAATCGTTCCGACCGAAAACCCCCGGCTGGGTGGATGAGTTCAAAACTTTCCTGTTGCGCGGCAATGTCGTGGACCTCGCCGTCGCCGTCGTCATCGGCGCCGCCTTCACCGGTATCGTCTCCAGCCTCGTCGCCAACATCATCAACCCCCTGATCGGCCTGCTGACCGGTGGGGTCGATTTCTCGAATCACTTCATCACCCTCAAAGGCGCCGTCGCCCCGACGCTCGCCGCCGCCAAGAAAGCCGGCGCCGTCACGCTCAACTACGGTCTGTTCATCAACGCCGTCATCAATTTCGTCATCGTTGCCTTCGCGATCTTCTGGATGGTCCGGCTGATCCAGAAACTCTACCGCAAACCACCCCCGCCCCCCGCCGTGGAACCGCCCCCCACCACGTCCGAACTCCTGCTCACCGAAATCCGCGACCTGCTGAAATCGCGCCCGAGCGTTTGAAACCGATGGGCCGCGCATAAGTCCCGAAGGGATCTTCGGGGCTTGTTCGCGCACGGGTCGGCGCCCGGCGAGCCGATCTCGGTTCAGGCTTTCTCGATCT
Source organism: Acidiphilium sp. PA (assembly GCF_026191915.1). Taxonomy (GTDB): domain Bacteria; phylum Pseudomonadota; class Alphaproteobacteria; order Acetobacterales; family Acetobacteraceae; genus Acidiphilium. Next base: position 293,512 of record NZ_JAIMBY010000002.1, on the reverse strand, counting down.
TGCGGCCGGATTCGAAGCCGATTTCGCGCGAGAGGTCGTGGACCATGCGCGCGAGGGGTGCCTTGTTGCCGGCGATCAGTTTGCCGATCGGCGTGGTCGTGCCCCATAATTTCGGTTGATGGGGCACGGCGATATCGACCCGGCGCTTGAGGGCTTCCTCGATGTGTTTGCGTTTCAGCCCCCCTGCCCTGCCCTCTTGATTGAGCAGGATCGTCGGGCGTTGCGGCTGGCCGGGGTTGTTCGGAATTGCCAGCAGCCGGAGCGTATCGCGCAACCCTGCCACGCTGGGATCGAGCACGACGACCCTGTGGTGGGTGAGTGCGAGCAATTCCCGCTGCGACTGGAGCGGCAGGACCGGCAGATCGACCACCACGAAATTGTAGCGGAATCGAACCGCATCGATGATGCGCCGCGCAGCACCAACCGGCGCATCAAGCTCGGACGCCAGACGGGGCTGGCCGCCAAGCACCGCGAGCCGGTTCTGCACCGGGACCGCGGCATCGAGAAACAATTCGGTCGGGGTCCCGTCCGCTTCGGTCAGCAGATCGCCGAACGATCGCCGTGGTTCGACGCCAAACCGATCGAGCGCCACGCCAATGAACGGGTTCGCATCGAGCAGCAACGTATGGCGGTTGGAGTCGACGCCGAGGAACCAGGCCAGCGCGCACGCGACCGTGCTGGCACCGACGCCGCCGCGCGCGCCGGTGATTGCAACGACGCGGCCGCCGCGCGTCGCATCGACGATATGGGAGTCATTGGTGATCAACGACGCAAAGTAGCGCGCGACCATCTCACGGGTGATCGGCTTGAAGATGTAGTCGACCGCGCCGATCTGCCGGTTGATCGCGCGGTACAACTCGACATCGTCGATCTCGCCCAGCACGAGCACGCTGATCGACGGTTCGATGACATCGCAAAGGGCGGCGAGCGATTGCAGCGGTTGATCGTCGCCGGCGATGTCAATCACCAGGATTTGCGGCGCGGGCAGACGCATCATGGCGGTGATCGCGGTCTTGATGGTGCCGCGCCGGATATCGGCGGTGTTGGCGATGCCGTTCTGAGCCAGATCGTTCAGCCCGTCGCGCAAGACGGTTTCGCTGTTTCCATCCGTGACGAAGCCGAGCACGGTGAGTTGATCCGGGCGCCGGCGCGCCGGTTTCGCCGGCAAGCCGGTCCGAGGGGCGAGGGCATCGCTCATCCGTTCCGCCCTCCCGGACGAGCGATCAACGCGGCACCATGGGCGTGAAGTTGACCCAGGCCGATAGCGCGATGGCGACGCCGTAGGGGATTGATCCGCGCCGCCGCGCCCGCCATTGCTCCGCGCGCCAGACCCGCACGATCCAGTGGCGCGAGGGCGGCGGGTCTGCAATGGGCCGCCGTCCGCGGACCAACAGGCGCAGCATCAGATAGGCCATCGCGACGCCGCCGCCGAACAGGATGACGCGGAGCGAAAACAATCCCTGCGCCGCCGCGCTGGGGGGGATCAGCAGGGAGCAGGCGGTCCAGAATTTGACGTCGCCGCCGCCGATCAGATGCAGCAGCCAGACACCCGTCAGCACCGTGAACATCACGAGCGTGACGGCGATGCCTGGCACCAGATCATGATTGAGCAGCCGGAATGGCAAGGCCAGCGCGATGACGGCGGCACTGAGGCGGTTCGGGATCAGCCGGACCGAGATGTCGCAGGCCGCCGCGTAAAGCAGGCAGATCGCGATCAGCCCCGTCCAGGCCTGGACCAGGCCGCTCATCATGATACGGCACCCATCGGGCGATGCTGGGAGACCGGGGCCGATGCCAGGGGCGAAACGAGGACCATGGCATCGGCTTTAACCGATAGACCTTAACAAACGATGATCAGGCGACGGTAAACCGGCTGTCGATGTTGCCGCGTGTGGCGTGGGCGTAGGGGCAGACGATTTCGGCTTTTTTCACCAGCTCTTCGGCCTGCGCCTTGTCCATCCCGGGGATCGAGACGGTCAGGTGGGCGGTGATGCCGAAGCCGGTGCCATCGTCGCGCGGGCCGATGCCGATATCGGCGGTCACCTTGGTTTCGGCCGGCACCTTCACCTTCTCCTGGCCCGCGACGAATTTCAGCGCGCCGAGGAAACAGGCGGAAAAGCCGACGGCGAATAATTGCTCTGGATTGGTGCCGGCGCCGTTGTCGCCACCGAGTTCCTTCGGCGTGCTCAGATCGAGATCGAGCTTGCCATCATCGGTCGCGCCATGACCGGTGCGCCCGCCGGTGGCGTGGCCGTGGGCGTGATAGAGTGTTTTCATTGCGATGACCTCCTTGGTTTATGGCCCGCAACAGATCAGGACGATCCGCCTGTCATGCAAGGGGGCGAACCGCTGCCGCGGCATGGCCCATCGGGCCGTGGCCGGCGCCAAACCCCGGCGCGGCACGCAGGGCTGCCTGCAGGAAAGCCTGCGCGCGGGTGATTGCCGCCGGCAGGTCGAGCCCTTCGCCCAGGCCGAGCGCGATGGCGCTGGCCAGGGTGCAGCCGGTGCCATGGGTGTGGCTCGTCTCGATGCGCAGCTGGGGAAATGACTGGACATCATCGGCGGTGATCAGCCGGTCGATCAGTACGCTGGCATCGAAATGCCCACCTTTCAACAGGACCGCGCGCGCCCCGCGATCGCACAGAGTACGGGCTGCCGCGATCCCATCGTCCGGCGTGTCGATCGTGCGGCCGGAGAGTTTGGCGGCCTCGTGGCGGTTGGGAGTGATCAGGGTCGCCAGCGGCACCAGGTCCCGCAGCATTATGGCGACCGCATCGGGGTCGAGCAGGGCCGTGCCGCTGGTGGCGGCGAGGATCGTGTCGAGCACGATCGGCAGGGATCGTGGCAGCGGTGCGATTGCGGCGGCGATGGTTTCGACCATCGCCGCGCTGCCGAGCATGCCGATCTTGATGGCATCGACACCGATATCGGCCAGCGCCATGGCGATCGCGCGGCCGACCAGAGCGGGCGGGATCGGCGCGATCGCCTGGATCGCGACGGTATCCTGCGCGGTGACGGCGGTGATCGCAGTCATGGCATAGCCGCCCAACGCGGTGATGGTCTTGATATCGGCCTCGATGCCGGCACCGCCGCCGCTGTCGGAGCCGCCGATCGCGAGGATGCGCGGCGGGCTCAATCAGGCCACGGAATGGGCCGAGGCCGCCTCGATCACGGCACAGAGTTCATCGACGATGGCGACGATCTGCGCTTCGTCCTCGCCCTCGGCCATCACGCGGATCAGCGGTTCGGTGCCCGAGGCGCGGATCAGCAGGCGGCCGGTGCCTTCGAGGCGCTTTTCCGCGACGGCCTGGGCGGCGAGCACGGCGGCGCTGTGCAGCGGTGAAGCGCCCTGGTAGCGCACGTTGCGCAGGCGTTGCGGCAGCGGCTCGAACAGGCGGCAGACCGCGCTGGCCGGCCGGCCGTCGCGCACCAGCACCGCGAGCACCTGCAGCGCGGCGATCAGACCATCGCCGGTGGTGGCGAAATCGGACAGGATGACATGGCCCGATTGTTCGCCGCCGAGATTGAGGCCGCGGGCGCGCATGGCTTCGGCGACGTAGCGGTCGCCGACCGTGGTGCGGTGCAGGCCGAGGCCGATACCGGCGAGGTAGCGTTCGAGCCCGAGATTGGACATGACCGTGGCGACCACTTCGGTGCCGGCGAGCCGGCCATCGGCCTGAAAGGCGCGCGCGATCAGGGCGAGGACCTGATCGCCATCGATGATGGTGCCGCGTTCATCGACCAGGATGACGCGATCGGCATCGCCATCGAGGGCAACGCCGAGATGGGCACCGTGCTCGATCACCGCGGCGGAGAGAAAGCCCGGCACGGTCGAGCCGCAATCCTTGTTGATGTTGAACCCGTCCGGGTTGATGCCGAGGGGGATCACCTCCGCGCCGAGTTCCCACAGCGCGGCGGGGGCGACCTTGTAGGCGGCGCCGTTGGCGCAATCGAGCACGACGCGCAGCCCGTCGAGCCGCAGGCCGCGCGGCAGGCTCGCTTTCGCGGATTCGATATAGCGGCCGCCCGCATCGACCAGGCGGATGGCGCGGCCGAGCGAGGAGGCGTGGGCCAGACGGTCGCTGAGGTCCCGCGCCATCAGCTCTTCGATTTCAGACTCGGTTTCATCGGAGAGTTTCGCGCCGTCCGGGCCGAACAATTTGATCCCGTTGTCCTCGAACGGGTTGTGCGAGGCGGAGATCACCACGCCGAGATCGGCACGCAGGCTGCGGGTGAGCATGGCGATGGCCGGGGTGGGCAGCGGGCCGGCGAGCGTGACATCCATGCCCGCGCCGATGAAGCCCGCGGTCAGCGCCGGTTCGAGCATATAGCCCGACAGGCGGGTGTCCTTGCCGATGATGACCTGATGGCGATAGGTGCCGCGGGTGAACAGCAGACCGGCGGCCTGGCCGAGCTTGAGGGCGATTTCCGCCGTCATCGGGGCGACGTTGGCGCGGCCGCGGATGCCATCGGTGCCGAACAGGCGGCGGGGGCGGGTTTGAGGGGCGATCTGGTTCATGACCGGAGCGAAGTCCTTTTCGTTACAATAATCAAGCCGGTTCGAGTGCGTGCCATACGCGCAGCGCCTGCGCCGTGCCGGCGACGTCGTGCACGCGGAGAATGGCAGCACCGTGGCGGGCGGCGAACAGGGCGGCCGCGAGCGAGGCAGGGTCGCGCGCCGCTGGTTCGGGCACACGGGCGATGTCGCCGATGAAGCGTTTACGCGAGACTCCGACCACGAGGGGGTGACCGAGCGCACACAGCCGGTCGAGCCCGCGCAGCAGGGCGATGTTCTGGTCGGCGATTTTGGCGAAGCCGAAGCCGGGGTCGAGCGCGATGGCGGCCGGTGCGATGCCGGCGGCGATCGCGGCATCACGACGGGCGGCGAGTTCGTCGATCACCTCGGCGAGGAGATCAGCGTAGTGGGCCTGGCAGTTCATGGTCGCGGGGGTGCCGCGCATGTGCATCAGGATGACCGGGCAGCCGCGGTCGGCGAGGAGCCTGGTGGATCGGTGATCGTGGCGGAGGGCCGAGACGTCGTTGATGATGGCGGCGCCGGCATCGAGGGCCGCGGCCATGGTGGCGGCGTTGCGGGTATCGACCGAGACGACCGCGCCGGCATCCGCCAGCGCGCGGATGACCGGGATGATGCGCGCGGCTTCGATGTCGGGCGGCACCGGGGTGGCGCCGGGGCGGGTCGATTCACCGCCGATGTCGATGATGTCGGCGCCGGACGCGCGCAGGGCGAGGCCGTGGGCGATGGCGGCGGCGGGATCGGGGTTGGCACCGCCATCCGAAAAACTATCCGGCGTGACGTTGAGGATGCCCATCACGAGCGGGGTGGTCAGCGGCAATCCAGCCCAGTGCGGCACTGCGGGTTGGGTGGGATGATCCGGCATGCGGCGGGCATAACCGGATTTCGGCGCCGCGCCAATCAGAGGGATGGCATGGTGATGTCGCTGCCCGATCCGCCGGTGCCGGAGGTGCCGAACAACGCGGTGCCGTGGTGGTGATGATTGGCCGATGAATTGGCGGTCAGGCCGTGGTTGGTGGCCTGGAGCTGTGCGAGGGTTGCCTGCAGGGCCGCGGTGAAGGCCGGTTTGGCGGTGGACGCCTGACCGCCGGCATAGGCGATCGGCTGGGCGGCGGCGGACGTGATGGGAAGTATCATGGCGGGCTCTCCTGACGGTGGATGATATTTTGGTAGGCAGGGATGCGCTTTGCAGATAACGTGCCAGATGAGATGCGATGCTGTGCCTGGTGTTTCCCGGTCGGCGCTCGGCCAAAACGACCCACCCGGCATGATGTGCCGGGCAGCAACTGCCTAGCCATTGAATCAGCCGCATGAAACTGCCCAGTCAGATCGATCTCTTGAATGCCTATGCGCCGCGCTACGGGACGGCGCTGACGCGCGACGTGGTGTACGGGCCGAACCCGTATCATCGGCTCGACATCTATCGGCCGGCACGCCAGCGCGGCCCGCTGCCGGTGGTGGTGTTTTTTTACGGCGGGTCGTGGCAGAGCGGCGCGCGGGCGGAGTATCGGTTCGTCGGCGCGGCCTTGGCGCGGCGGGGGTTGATCGTGGTGGTGCCGGATTATCGGCTGTATCCGGACGTGCGGTATCCCGACTTCATTCATGATGCCGCGCAGGCGACGGCGTGGGTGCTGGGCGAGATCGCGGCTTATGGCGGCAATCCCGAGGCGGTGTTCGTCGCCGGGCATTCGGCGGGCGCTTATCTGGCGATGATGCTCGCGCTGGCGCCGGTGTATCTGGCGGGGGCGAAATCTGACCGGCGGTTGCTGGCGGGCGCGATCGGGCTGGCGGGGCCGTATGATTTTCTGCCGATCACCGGGCCGGTGTATCGCAAGATTTTCGGGCAGGCGGCCGATCTGGTCGATACCCAGCCGATCGCGCATGTCGATGCCGAGGCACCGCCGTGCCTTTTATTGACCGGCGCGCAGGACCGGCTGGTCGCGCCGGCCAACACGGCTTCGCTGGCGGCCGCGCTGCGGGCGGCGGGTGCGAGCGTGGATACCAGGGTTTATCCGGGCATCGGGCATATCCGGTTGCTGCTATCGACCGTGCCGCCGCTCAACCTGGCGACGCCGGTGCTTGCGGATATCCGCGCGTTCGTAACGCAGACGGTGCAGGCGCGGCTGGCGGCGGCGGCGGCGCGGCCGCGCGATATGGCCGGGCGGGCGAATCCGGGCTAATCCTGGTTCATGGATCAGGCACACGCTGTTTTATATATGGGGAGCCGGCGGTATTCGTCGTGGTCGCTGCGGGGGTGGCTTGCGGTGCGCTGTGCGGGGATTTCGGCGGAGGAACGGGTGATCCCGCTGTCCGGCGGGCATACCGCGGCAGTGCGGGCGGTTTCGCCGTCCGGGTTCGTGCCGTATCTGGAGCATGATGGCGCGCAGGTGTGGGACAGTCTGGCAATTCTGGAATATTGCGCGGAGATTGCGCCCGGGCTGTGGCCGGGTGAGCGGGTGGCACGGGCGTATGCGCGGGCGATCAGTGCGGAGATGCACAGCGGGTTTCGGGATTTGCGGATCGCGATGCCGATGAATTGCTGCCGCAGCTTTCCCGGGCGGGGTATCACGCCGGGGAGTGCGGCGGACATCGAGCGGATCGTCGCGATCTGGCTCGAGGCGCGGGGGCGGTTTGGTGGGGCGGGGCCGTATTTGTTCGGTGCGACGCTGACGGGGGCGGATATCATGTTCGCGCCGGTGGTTGCGCGGTTTTTGACCTATGAGCCGGCGCTGCCCGCGGCGGCGCGCGCGTATATGGCGGCGGTGCGGCTGCATCCGCTGGTGGCGGCGTGGTATGAGGGCGCGGCTGCGGAGCCGGAATCCTGGATGATCGACAAATATGAGGCCATGACATGAAATTTCTTGCCGCGATGACCGCGGGGCTGGTGTTGTGCGGGGCGGCGGCGATGCCGGCGCTGGCCAAGAGCGACGAGACGGTGCCGCTGGGCATGACGGTCGGGCACGGGTGGACCCGGCAGACGAAGGCGCGAGGCCAGACCACGCCGGCCTATTTCACGATCCATAACGCCGGGACGACGCCGGACACGCTGGTTTCGACCAGTTGCCCGATCGCGCATCATACGCTGCTGCTCGACCGGTCGGGGCAGGCTGTGGGCGGGTTGGTGATCAAACCGGGGGAGACGGTGACGCTCGCGCCGGATCGGACCCATCTGATGCTGCAGCAGAACCGGTTTCGGTTCTATGCGCATGCGATGATCCCGTGCAGCGTCGATTTTCTCGATGCGGGCAAGGTGATTTTGTATCTGCATGTCGAACCCGATGACGCCAAGGCGTATGAGCAGGTGCGCCGGCCGATCGTGAAGAATTGAGGCGAGGCAGCATGGTCGAGAAACTGACGGATGCGGAGCGGGCGGCGCTGGTGGATCTGCTGCCGGCCTGGAGTTTCGCGCAGCAGGCCGAGGGCGGGCTCGATGCGATCGAACGGAAATTCGTGTTCAAGGATTTCGCGGCGGCGTTTGCGTTCATGACGCGGGTGGCGCTGCTGGCGGAAGCGCAGGACCATCATCCCGATTGGTCGAATGTGTATAATCGGGTGTCGATCCGGCTGTCGACCCATGAAGCGGGCGGGTTGTCGGAGCGGGATATCAAACTGGCGCAGGCGATTGATCTGATTGGGTAGGGCCAGAAGGAAGGAAGGCTTCTTTTTTGTAAAAAAGAAGCAAAAAATTTTCTTTAATCTGGTCACGGGCGTTTTCACCGGCACGGACCCAAATTAACAAAGTTTTTTTTGCTTCTTTTTTGTTCACAAAAAAGAAGTGCTTCCCTTATTTTCGTGCTTTTCGTTGCGTTATCGTAACAAATAGGGCGCGAAAAATCATGGCCCCTTCCGCCACATTTTTTTGACGTCGAACGACGGGATGAAGGGTTGGTGCCAGGGCGGCACGGGCGGTGGGGGTGCGCCGAACTGGTCGTAGAATTGTTCGGGTGTGAGGTCGATGCTGCCGTCGGCGTTGAATTTGTATTTGCCCGTGCGGTCTGGCCGGTGCCTGGGTTTACGGATGCGCTTGGGGCGCGGTTTGGCGGGTTGCGGCCGTTTCAGATGGTCGGGCAGGCGGATGCCGAGCATGTGGCAGAGCGGGCGCAGGGCGCGGGCGGTGCCGGGGTGGGCGGCGACGAGTTCGGTGGTTTCGGCGAGGCTGAGGAGGTGCTCGATCTGGTTGATGTAGCTGTTGGTGTTGCAATGCGGCACGACGCGCCGGACCCAGCCGAAGCTGCGCGGCAGGATGGGCGGCGGGCCGGGGAAATAGGCCGCGGGCCAGTTGGGGGGTGGTTTGGCGGGTCTGGCGGCGGCGGGTCTGGCGGCGGCGGGTTTGGCGTTGGGGTTTGGTTTGCGCAGGCGGACGGGGCGCGGCGCGGTGGTGGCAAGGACGGTGAAGCGGCGGAACAGCTGCGCGATGCGGGCGTTGATCATCCAGAGGAGGGGTGCGGACACGGCGAGGCGTTTGCCCTGCTCGGCGATGGTTTCGCGCAGCAGGCGGACGCTGTAGGCGAAGCGGTCTTGCAGGGAGGTGGGGAGGAAGCTCGGGGTCCAGGGCACGTCTGCACCATAGGACGCGACCCCGGGGGGTGAGAAAGCGGAAAATGCGGGGGTCGGTGGATTTCGGGATGGCGCGGGTGTTGCGCCGTTGGAAAATTCGGCCGGTTTTTTTGGAAGCGAAAGCGTTTGTTAACGAATGTCCCCGTAAATGGGCGCGGCGGGTGCCGCGCGCACTGACGGGTTCGGGATCAGAGGATGAAGCGGCTGAGGTCGCCCTTGGCGGCCAGGGGGGCGACTTTTTCGTGGACGAGGTTGGCATCGACGCTGATGGATTCGCCGGTGCGGTCGGTCGCGCCGAAGCTGATTTCCTCGAGCATGCGTTCGAGGACGGTGGCGAGGCGGCGGGCGCCGATGTTTTCGACGCGGTCGTTGATATCGGCGGCGAGGCTCGCGATCGCGTCGATCGCGGCGTCGGTGAAGTCGAGATGGACGTTTTCGGTGGCCATCAGGGCGACGTATTGCTTGAGGAGGGAGTGTTCGGGTTCGGTGAGGATGCGGCGGAGATCGTCGCGCGAGAGCGGGGCGAGTTCGACCCGGATGGGCAGGCGGCCCTGGAGTTCGGGCAGCAGATCGGAGGGTTTGGCGATGTGGAAGGCACCGGAGGCGATGAAGAGGATGTGGTCGGTCTTGACCGGGCCGTATTTGGTCGAGACGGTGGTGCCTTCGATGAGGGGGAGCAGGTCGCGCTGCACGCCTTCGCGCGAGACATCGCCGCCGCGGAAGCCGCCTTCGGTCTTGGCGCAGATTTTGTCGATTTCGTCGAGGAAGACGATGCCGTGGTTTTCCGCATGGCTGCGCGCGTCGGCGGTGAGCTGGTCGGTGTCGAGCAGGCGGTCGGCTTCCTCGCGGTTGAGCGCGGTGCGGGCGGCGGCGACGGTCATGCGTTTGCGGCCCTGCTGGCGGCCGAACATGGATTTCATCATTTCGCCGATATTGGCGGCACCGCCGGGGGGCATGCCCGGCATATCGAGCTGGCCGATCATGGCGGCGGGGTTTTCGGCGACCTCGATGTCGATTTCCTTGTCTTCCAGCTGGCCGTCGCGCAGCATGGTGCGGAAGCGGGATTTGGTGTCGGCACCGGCGCCTTCGCCGACCAGGGCGGTGAGCAGACGGTCCTCGGCGGCGAGTTCGGCGCGCGCGGCGACACCCTTGCGATTGGCATCGCGCAGCATGGTGATGGAGATTTCGACCAGATCGCGGATGATGCTTTCGACATCACGGCCGACATAGCCGACTTCGGTGAATTTGGTGGCCTCGACCTTGATGAAGGGGGCCTGGGCGAGTTTGGCGAGGCGGCGGGCGATTTCGGTTTTGCCGCAGCCGGTCGGGCCGATCATCAGGATGTTTTTCGGGACGACTTCCTCGCGCATGGCTTCGGGGAGTTGCTGGCGGCGCCAGCGGTTGCGCAGCGCGATGGCGACGGCGCGTTTGGCGTCGTTCTGGCCGACGATGAAACGGTCGAGCTCGGAGACGATTTCGCGGGGGGTGTAGGTCGGGCTGTCGATCACAGGGTTTCTACAATCAGGTTGTGGTTGGTGTAGATGCAGATGTCGCCGGCGATTTTCATGGCGCGGCGGGCGATGTCCTCGGCGGTGAGACCCTCGACGGTGAGCAGGGCGCGGGCGGCGGCAAGGGCGAAATTGCCGCCCGAGCCGATGGCGATGATGCCGTCTTCGGGTTCGAGCACGTCGCCATTGCCGGTGAGGGTGTAGGAATGGATGCCATCGGCCACCGCCATCATGGCTTCGAGGCGGCGGAGGTAGCGGTCGGTCCGCCAGTCTTTCGCCAGTTCGACGCAGGCGCGTTCGAGCTGGTTGGGGAAGCGTTCGAGCTTGGCCTCGAGGCGTTCGAGCAGGGTGAAGGCATCGGCGGTGGCGCCGGCGAAACCGGCGAGGACGGCGCCGTTGCCGATGCGGCGGACCTTGCGGGCGTTGCCTTTCACGACGGTGTTACCGAGGCTGACCTGGCCATCGCCGGCCATGGCGACCGCGCCGTTCGCGCGGACGCAGAGGATGGTCGTGCCGTGCCAGCCGACCGGATCGTGCGGGTTTTCCATGCGAGGGAGATGGCATCGCGCGGGCGTTCCGGCAAGCGCGACAATTTCAGATGCGCGCCGGGCGCGGGCGGGGTATGCAGCGATGAAACAAACAGGGCGGTGGGATGAAACACGGGATCGAGTCCAAGGCGTATCATTATTTCGAGATCGTCGTGGTGCAGGTGCTGACGCTGCTGATGGCGGTGGTGGTGGTGGCGGCGCTGCTGCATCTGATCCTGAATATTCTGCACGATATTTTCTTCACCAGTTTCGATCCGACCAATCCGGCGATTTTTCAGGCGGTGTTCGGGGCGATTTTCACGGTGGTGATCGCGCTGGAGTTCAAGCGGTCGATTCTGGTGACCAGCGAGCGGGCCGAGGGATTGGTGCGGGTGCGGGTGGTTATACTGATCGGGATGCTGGCGATCGTGCGCAAGCTGATCATTCTGGATCTGGGCAAGGGGCAGTCCGAGACGCTGTTTGCGCTTTCGGCGGCGTTTCTGTCCCTCGGGGCGGTGTATTGGCTGGTCCGCGATCAGGACCGGCGGGATGGCAACCAGGGCGTGGATTGAGCGGCGCGCTCAGGCCGCGGGCGGAGGCGTCTGGCGGGGCAGGTTTTCCAGCGTGTGGTCGATCATGCCCCATTCGGGCGCGCGTTCGGTCCAGATGAACCCGTCCGGCCGGCCGAGGGATGGATCGTCGAGCGTACCGGCGCGGACCGCGAGCAGGCCCGGTGCGGCGGCGGATTCGCCGAACAGCGGCGTGCCGCAGCGGGGGCAGAACGATCGTTGCACCGCGTGGCCGCTATCGGCGGTGGATTGATAGGTGCTGAGCGGGCCGGTGATGGTGAGGTGGTCCTTGACGAAGACCACGTTGATCGCGGCGTTGCCGGCGGCGAGATACTGGCAGTCCCGGCACCAGCAGGCGCGGCTGGCGAAGGGCGCCAGGCTCGATTGAAAGGTGACGCTGCCGCACAGGCAGCGCCCGGTGATGGTGGGTGCCATGGTCGTGACCTTCTGCACGGGTTGCGCGGGCGGTTCGGGGCCGACAGTGTAAGAGACCCGCTGGTTATCGCCGGAAACCGTGCATCGGCGCAATGAAAATCGGGGGTCAGCCGGGTTGGGTGGATTTGAAGGACGGCAGGGCCTGGATGGCGGACCACCAGGCGGCGAAGCCGGGGATGTCGAAGATGGTTTCGGCATCCGGCGTCATTGCGACGTAGGCGACGATGGGTGCGAGGTAGAGATCGGCGAGGCTGAGATCGCCGGCGATGAAGGGCGACGCGCCTTTGGTCTGCATGGCGAGGGCGAGCACGGTGCGGCCGTTTTCGATGCCGGATGCGCGGGCGGCTTCGTTTTTGCCGCCGACGAAATCGGGGAACAGGTGGTAGGCGGCGACACCGCCAAGCAGCGCGCCGTAACCGTAGGAATCGATCAGGCCGATGATCATGTCCATGCGCGCGCGGTCCTTCGGCGTGGCGGGGATGAGCGCGGGGCCGGCGAGGATGTCGTTCAGGTAGCGGGTGATGGCGCTGGTTTCGAGGATGCGCAAATCGTCATGATCGAGCACGGGGACCTTGCCGAACGGGTGGCGCGCGCGGTGTTCCGCTTGTCTTGGTTCGCCGGCGAGGACGTTGATCTGGTGTTGTTCGAAATCGGTGACGCCTTTTTCGGCGAGGACCATTTTGACGGTGCGGACGTAGGTGGAGGCATCGAAGCCCCAGAGGATGAGAGCGGACATGGTGGTTTCCTTCGGGTGGACGCGGGGATGCGGCTGGTCAGCGGCATTGGACCGGATGGGCTCGATTGTCCAGCGACGCCGTGCCGGGGCCGGATGACGCTTGCCAAAAGCAGGGCGGGCGGGCTTAACAGCGCATAAATCATCAGCTGCGGGGGGTTTTACCATGTCGGGGCAACATTCGGCGGCGATCGCGGCACGGCTCGACCGGCTGCCGCCGTCGCGCACGGTCTGGACCATCATTGTGCTGATCTCGCTGGGCGGCGTGTTCGAGTTCTATGATCTGTTCTTCACCGGGTATGTGGCGCCGGGGATGATCGGGTCGGGACTGTTCAAGCCGGCGTCGCTCGGGGTTTTTGCCTCGCTCGGGGCGCTGAAGGTGGCCGGGTTCGGGACGTTCGTATTCGCGACATTCGCGGGGCTGTGGCTCGGGGCGCTGGTGTTCAGCCAGGTGGCCGACCGGTTCGGCCGGCGCATCGTGTTCACCGGTTCGTTGATCTGGTACATGGTGTGCACCGCGATCATGGCGTTTCAGACCAGCGGTTTTGCGCTGGATATCTGGCGGTTCATCGCAGGCGTCGGCATCGGGGTGGAGCTGGTGACGATCGATACGTTCATTTCCGAGATGATTCCGCGCGCCGAACGTGGGCGGGCGTATTCGATCAATCAGACGATCACCTTTGCCGTGGTGCCGGTGATCGCGTTTCTGGCCTATGTTCTGAAGGGCAGCAGACCGTTCGGGCTGGATTACTGGCGCGTGGTGATCCTGGTCGGGTCGGTCGGGGCGCTGGTGGTGTTCTTGCTGCAGCGCGGCATTCCCGAGAGTCCGCGCTGGCTGGCGCGGCATGGGCGGATGGCGGAGGCGGACGCGATCGTCGGCGAGATCGAGCGCAAGGTGATGGCCGAGACCGGGCGGCCGCTGCCGCCGCCGCAGCCGGCGGCGCCGGAGGAGGACGGCGCCGGGTCGTTTTCCGAGATTTTCGGCCCGCAGTATCTCAAGCGCACCATCATCCTGTCGGTGTTCAACATGGCGCAGGTGATCGGGTTCTACGGGTTTGCCGCCTGGGTGCCGACGCTGCTGATCCATCGCGGCATTCATGTGACGGCGAGCCTGGAATATGCGTTCATCATCGCGATCGCCAATCCGTTCGGGCCGTTGATCGGCACGCTGTTCGCGGATCGGCTGGAGCGCAAGACGCAGATCATCGGCGGGCTGGCGGTGATGGGCGTGGTGATCGCGCTGTTCGCGATGAGCAACGCCCCTGCCCTGCTGATTGCGCTCGGTGTGTTGTTCACGCTGGCGGCGAATGTCATGTCCTTCGCCTATCACGGGTATCAGCCGGAATTGTACCCGACGCGGATTCGCGCGCGGGCGGTGGGGTTCGTGTATTCGTGGAGCCGGATTGCCGCGGCGTTCGCGGGACTCGCGATCGGGATCTTGTTGAGCGATTACGGAGTGCCGGGGGTTGCGGTGTTCATCGGCGCGGCCATGCTGGTCGGGATCGTGATGATCACGCTGGGGCCGTCGACGCGGGGGTTGGCGCTGGAGCAGATCAATCATTGAAGGAAGCACTTCTTTTTTTGGAAAAAAAGAAGCAAAAAAACTTTTATTTGCTGGGTCGGTGCTGGTGAAAAGGCCTGGGGCCTAGATTAAGGAAGTTTTTTGCTTCTTTTTTTCAAAAAAGAAGGACTTCCTTAACCACGCGGCCCGCAAGATTGGCGGGCCGATCTTTTTGGGCTAGGCAGCGCGGATGAGCCGCAACGCAACCATCAGTCGTAAAACTTCCGAAACCGCGATCGAGTTGATGCTTGATCTGGATGGCACGGGGCATACCGAAATCGCCACCGGGATCGGGTTTTTCGACCATATGCTGACCGCGTTCGGGCGGCATGCGATGATCGACCTTGATGTGCGGGCCGAGGGGGATCTGCATATCGATGCGCATCATACCATCGAGGATGTTGGTATCGTGCTGGGCCAGGCGATCCGCGAGGCGCTGGGCGACAAGCGCGGAGTGACGCGGTTCGGGTTTGCCGCGGTGCCGATGGATGAGGCGTTGTGCGAGGCGGCGATCGATTTGTCGGGGCGGGGGTTTCTGGCGTTCAACGTCGCGTTCGAGCGGCCGATGCTCGGGGATATGGATACGCAACTGGTGCAGGAGTTTTTCCAGGCGGTGGCGGCGAACGGGCAGTTTGCGCTGCATGTGAACCAGCGGGCCGGGCATAATGCGCATCATGTCGCCGAGGCGGCGTTCAAGGCGGTGGCGCGGGCGCTGCGGATGGCGGTTGAGCCGGATGCGCGGGCGGCGGGTGCGGTGCCTTCGACCAAGGGGGTGCTTTGAGGATCGCGGTGATCGACTACGGCAGCGGCAATCTGGCTTCGGCGGCGCGGGGGCTTGAGCTCGCGGCGGCGCGGTGCGGGATCGGGGCGGTTGTGACGATCAGCGATGATCCCGATGTGGTCGGGCAGGCCGATCGGATCGTGCTGCCGGGCCAGGGCGCGTTCGCCGATTGCGCGCAGGGGCTGGCGGCGCGGCCGGGGCTGGCGGCGGCGATGCATCGGCGCGTGGATGACGGGGCGCCGTTTCTGGGCATTTGCGTCGGCATGCAGTTGATGGCGGCGCGCGGGTTGGAGCATGGCACGACGGCGGGGTTCGGCTGGATTGCCGGCGATATCGCGCCCATCGAGGCAGACGGCTTGCGGCTGCCGCATATGGGGTGGAACGAGCTGGTGTTCACGCCTGGCGCGCATCCGTTGCTGGACGGGCTGAAGACCGGCGATCATGCGTATTTCGTGCATTCCTATGCGCTGCGCACCGATGCGCCGGCGCCGGTGATTGCGACGACCGATTATGGCGGGCCGGTGGTCGCGATGGTGGCGCGCGGCAACCGGGCGGGGACGCAGTTTCATGTCGAGAAGAGCCAGGAGGTCGGGTTGACGATTCTGGGTAATTTTCTGCGGTGGAGTCCGTAATGACGATCGCACCGATCCGCGACATGCCGCCGCCGGAGTCGCTGGCGGTCGACCGGCTCGCGGTGATCGGGGATGACGACATGCAGGCGCTGTGCGAGGCGGCGGATGCGGCGATCATCGATGGTGGGGGATTCGGCTGGATCAAGCCGCCGGGGCGAGCGGCGCTGGAGCAGTATTTTCGCGGCGTGGTCATGGTGCCGGAACGCGAGTTGTTCGTGGGGCGAATGGACGGCACGATCTATGGCGCAGCACAGTTGGTACGGCCACCGCGCAATAACGAGGCGCAGGCGTTCGGTGCGACGATCGCGCTGAATTTCGTGGCCCCCTATGCGCGCGGGCACGGGCTGGCGCGGTTGATTTTGCGGCGGGTCGAGGATCGGGCGCGGGCGCTGGGGTATCAGGTGTTGAACCTCGATGTGCGCGATACCCAGCAGGCGGCGATCGCGCTGTATGAAGGGGCGGGATTTCTGCGCTGGGGGACGCATCCGGCCTATGCACGGGCGGAAGGACGAACCGTGGCGGGGCATTTTTATTATAAATTGTTGCAGGCGCAGTGATGAGACGAGAAGAAGAAGGCTTCTTTTTTGTAAAAAAGAAGCAAAAAACTTTTTTTCGCTGGGGCATGGGCGTTGAAACCGGTATGGGCCGAACGAATAGAAGTTTTTTGGTTCTTTTTTACAAAAAAGAACACTTCTGATGTCCTTGACCCTCTATCCAGCGATCGACCTGAAAGACGGCGCCTGCGTGCGCCTCAAGCGCGGCGCGATGGACCAGGCGACGGTGTATGCCGATGACCCGGCGGCGCAGGCGCGGCGATTCGAGGCGCAGGGGTTTACCGCGCTGCATGTGGTCGATCTGAATGGCGCGTTTGCCGGCAAGCCGGTGAATGCCGCCGCGGTGCGGGCGATTCTGGCCGCGGTGCGCATGCCGGTGCAGCTCGGCGGCGGCATCAGGGATATGGCGGGGATCGAGGCGTGGTTGGCGCTGGGGGTTGCGCGTGTGATTCTGGGCAGTGCGGCGGTGAAAAATCCGGCGCTGGTGCGCACGGCGGCGGCGGCGTTTCCGGGGCGGATCGTGGTCGGGATCGATGCGGCAGAGGGGATGGTGGCGACCGAGGGCTGGGCCGAGGTTTCGACGCTGGCGGCGACCGACATGGCGCGGCGGCTGGAGGATGCGGGGATTGCCGCGATCATTCACACCGATATCGCGCGCGATGGCATGCTGGCCGGGTTGAACCTGGCGGCAACCGAGGCGCTGGCGCGATCGGTTGCGATACCGGTGATTGCGTCGGGCGGGGTGGCGGGAATTGGCGACATCATTGCCCTGCGCGCGGCGGCGGGGCGGACGGGGAATATCGTGGGCACGATCATCGGGCGGGCGTTGTATGATGGCAGCCTCGATCCGGCGGCGGCTTTGGCGGAGGCCGGGACGTGCTGAAACTGCGGGTGATCCCATGCCTCGATGTGAAGGACGGGCGGGTCGTCAAGGGTGTCAATTTCGTGTCGTTGCGCGACGCGGGCGATCCGGTCGAGCAGGCGCTGGTGTATGACGCGGCGGGCGCCGATGAGCTGACGTTCCTGGATATCACGGCGAGTCATGAGAACCGGGACACGATCATCGATGTGGTGTCGCGCACCGCGGCGCGGGTGTTTCTGCCACTGACGGTGGGCGGCGGGATCAGGAGCACCGAGGATATGCGGCGCCTGTTGCTGGCGGGGGCCGATAAATGCAGCATCAACTCGGCGGCGATCGCGCGGCCTGACTTTATCAACGAGGCGGCACGGAAATTCGGCAGCCAGTGCGTGGTGGTGGCGGTGGATGCGCGGGCGGTGGCGGCGGGAAGGTGGGAGATTTTCACCCATGGCGGGCGCCAGCCGACCGGGATCGACGCGGTTGCGTGGTGCGGCGAAATGCAGGCGCGCGGCGCGGGCGAGATTCTGCTGACCTCGATGGACCGGGACGGCACCGGCAGCGGGTTCGATCTTGCATTGCTGCAGGCGGTGGCGGGGGCGGTGACGATTCCGATCGTCGCGTCGGGCGGGGTTGGCACGCTCGATCATTTCACCCAGGGCGCGCGGGTCGGCGCGACCGGGCTGCTGGCGGCCAGCGTATTTCATTTTGGTCAATTTACGATTTCAGAGGTCAAGGCGAGCTTGCACCGCGCCGGCCTGCCGGTCAGGCTGACCGGATCATAACGCAGAGGATTGCATGCCCAAGAAACTTTCCAAAACCGATACGATGCTGCCGGACGCGGCGGTGAGCGGCAAGAACGGTAAAACCAAGGCCGTGAGGGCGAAGACCGCGAATGCCAAGGTGGCCAAGACGAAGGCGGCGAAAACAAAGGCGGCCAAAGTTAAGGCGCTGAAGGCCAAGATGCCGGTGGCAGCACGGTTCGCACCGGTGCCGCCGCTCGATCCGGAGGCGCCGGATGCGCGGGTGATGGACCGGCTGTGGTCGACGATTATTGCGCGCAAGAACGCCGATCCGCTGATCAGCCATTCGGCGCGGCTGCTCTCGCGCGGGGTGAACAAGGTGGCGCAGAAATTCGGCGAGGAATCGGTCGAATGTCTGATCGAGGCGGTGGCGGGGAATCGGGACGCGCTGATCGCGGAAAGTGCCGATGTGCTCTATCATCTGCTGGTGATGTGGGTCGCGGTGGGGCTGCGGCCGGAGGATGTGTGGAGCGAGCTGAAGCGGCGCGAGGGGATTTCCGGAATTGCCGAGAAATCGGCGCGGCCGGTCATGTTGTCGATCGCGGAGACGAGGAAGATTCCATGAATTTGAAGCCTGGCGTGAGCGGCAAGCCGCCGTATGATGATCAGAACGTGTTCGCGAGGATTTTGCGCGGGGAGATCCCGTGCCGCACAGTGTTCGAGGACGCGTTCGCGCTGGCGTTTCACGACATCAACCCGCAGGCGCCGCATCATGTGCTGGTGATCCCGAAGGGGCGGTATGTCGCGTTCGCCGATTTCGCGGCGAACGCTTCGGAGGCGGAGATCGCGGGATTCATCCGCGCGGTGGGGCATGTGGCGCGGCTGCTCGGGTTCGAGGACAGCGGCTATCGGCTGCTCGCGAATATGGGGCCGGACAGCCACCAGGAAGTGCCGCATCTGCATGTTCATATCTTCGCGGGCCGCCCGCTGGGGCCGATGCTGGCAGGCTGAGCCGATGATCATCGCGGCACCGCGTCTGCTGATCGATGGCGCGATCATCGGGCCGGGCGGCGTGGTGGTCGAGGATGGCCGGATCGTGCTGGTGCTCGATCATGCGCCGGATGAGGCGGATGTGGTGCTGACCGAGGGCGTGCTGGCGCCCGGGCTGATCGATCTGCACAACAACGGCGCGTTCGGGATCGATTGCGCGACGGCGGCACCTGCGGATTTCGCGGTGCTTTGCCAGCGGCTGGCGGCGTGCGGGGTGACGGGTTTTCTGCCGACGGTGATTACCGCGCCGATCGATCGGTTGCAGGCGGCGGCGGCGCGGATCGATGCGGCGATGCGCGCGCCGGCCGGTGACGAACCGGGTGCGGCGCTGCTGGGATTGCATCTGGAGGGGCCGTTTCTGGCACCCGCGCGGCGCGGGGCGCATCGGGCGGATTGGTTGATGGCGCCGGATGCCGCGGCGCTCGATGCGCTGCTGGGGGATGCGGCGATGCGCCGGGTGCTGCTTGTGGTGACGCTGGCACCGGAACTGCCCGGGGCGATGGCGGCGATCGGGCGGCTGGTGGCGGCGGGGATCGTCGTGTCGCTGGGTCATACCGATGCGGATGCCGCGTGTGCGACGCGCGCGGTCGATGCCGGGGCGCGGCTGGCGACGCATGTTTTCACCGCGATGCGGCCGTTTCATCATCGCGACCCCGGGGTGATCGGGGTGGCGCTGGCGGATGAACGGATCGCGCCGTGTTTCATTGCGGATGCGGTGCATGCCGACGGGCTGAGCCTGCGGCTGGGGTTTGCCGCGGCAGGCCGGCGGGCGGTTGCGGTGACGGATGCGGTGAGCCTGGCCGGGATGCCGGACGGGTATGCGGCGGAGTTCGGCGGCGGGCCGGCGATGGTGCGCGACGGCGCTGTGCGGCGGCCGGATGGCACGCTGACCGGGGCGGTGATCGCGCTTGATGAAGGGGTGCGGCGGTTGATCGCGGCGGGGATTGCGCCGGCGGCGGCGCTGGAGGCCGCGACCGCGGCACCGGCGCGCGCGCTGGGCCTGACAGATCGGGGGCGGCTGGCGGCGGGGCTGCGGGCGGATCTGGTCTGGTTCGATGATGCGTACCAGGTGCGCAACTGCTGGATCGCGGGGGTTGCGATCAGGCCCGTGGCGCGACCGGTGCGGCGCGCGGCGACGCTGCCGTTGACCGAGGCGGTGCGGACTGACCTCGATGATCTGGATATGCGGCCGAGTGCGGCGATCATTGCGGTGCTGCTGGCGCAGGAGGCGGCGGCGCAGGCGGCGTTGCGGCATGCCGCCCCTGCCCTCGCCCGGCTGGCCGATGCGGTCGCTGCGCGGCTGGCGGCGGGCGGGCGGCTGTTCTACGCCGGGGCCGGCACTTCGGGGCGGTTGGCGGTGCTGGATGCGGTCGAATGCGGGCCGACGTTTTCGCTGCCGCCGGGGGTGATCATTCCCTTGATCGCGGGTGGCGCGGCGGCGGTGAGCGGCGCGGTCGAGGGTGCCGAGGATGAGGCGCAAGCGGTGACGGGGCTGCTGGCGGCTCATGCGATCGGGCCGGGGGATGTTCTGGTTGGGATCGCGGCCTCGGGCGCGACGCCGTTCACGCTGGCGGCGATCGCGGCGGCCAGGCGGGCCGGGGCGTTGACCGGCAGCATCACCAACAGCGGCGGGCCGATTGCCGCGGCGGCCGAGATTGCGGTGGTGATTGCGACCGGGGCGGAGGTGATCGCGGGATCGACCCGGCTGTCGGCGGGGACGACGCAGAAGATCGCGCTGAATTGCCTGTCGAGCACGGTGATGATCCGGCTGGGCAAGGTGTTCGGGCCCTATATGGTCGATCTGAAGCCGACCAATGCGAAGCTGCGCGCGCGGGCGGCGCGTATCGTCGCGGCGATTGCACCGTGCGAGGTTGCGGCGGCGGCGCGGGCGCTGGCGGATTGCGGCCATGAGGTGAGCACCGCGATCATCGCCGTGCGGTTCGGACTGGGGGCGGATGCGGCGCGGGCGCATCTGGCGCGGTGCGGGTTTCGCTTGCGCGCGGCGCTGGCGGCGGATGGAAGACGCGGCTGAGGCTGCGCCGGTGGTCGTCTCGTGCGTTGGAAGGCCGGATCATCAAGGTTTTTTTGCGAAGTCCGGCCCCGTGGCGCTTGCGCAGGGGCGGAAAAATGCGTAATTGCTAGGCTGGCTGCGGATATTGTGTTCGCGGCTCATTCCTGTTCGGGAATGTTTTTTCAATCCGCCCGGCGTCGCCGGGCAGTCGAGGCTCGATCGCCCGCATACCAAACCGGCCGCGCAAGCGGTCTTGTTTCAAGGATTCAAGCGACTTCATGGGTTCAATCGCAACTGTTGCGCGCCAGCATGGCGCAGACCAATACACCGGCACTGACGACTTCGCAGCCCTGCTCGACAGCACATTGGGCAGCAATACCGGGTTCGAAGGCTCGGTCGTCTCAGGCCGCGTTTCACGCATCGACGACGAGTTCGTGGTCGTCGATGTCGGGCTGAAGAGCGAAGGCCGGGTTCCGCTCAAGGAATTCGGCGCCCAGGAAGTCAAGCCGGGCGATGTGTTCGACCTGTTCATCGAGCGCTACGAGGACAAGGACGGCTCGATCGTGCTGTCGCGCGAGAAGGCCCGCCGCGAAGAGGCGTGGACCGCGCTCGAGCGCGCGCATGAGGCGCAGACGCGCGTCAACGGCATCATCCACGGCCGGGTCAAGGGCGGGTTCACCGTCGATCTCGGGGGGGCGACCGCGTTCCTGCCGGGCAGCCAGGTCGATATCCGGCCGGTGCGCGATGTGACGCCGTTGATGGGCATGTCCCAGCCGTTCCAGATCCTGAAAATGGACCGGGCGCGCGGCAACATCGTGGTGTCACGCCGGGCGGTGCTCGAAGAGACCCGCGCCGAGCAGCGTTCGGAACTGATCCAGGGCCTGAAGGAAGGCCAGATCCTCGATGGCGTGGTCAAGAACATCACCGATTACGGTGCGTTCGTCGATCTCGGCGGCGTCGATGGTCTGTTGCACGTGACCGATATCGCGTGGCGGCGGATCAACCACCCGGCCGAGGCGCTGACCATCGGCCAGCCGGTGCGGGTGCAGGTGATCCGGTTCAATTCGGACACGCAGCGCATCAGCCTGGGCATGAAGCAGCTCGAGACCGATCCTTGGGAAGGCGTCGACGTCAAATATCCGCCTGGGATCAAGGTGACCGGCCGCGTCACGAACATTACCGACTACGGTGCGTTCGTGGAGCTGGAGCCGGGCGTCGAAGGCCTGGTGCATGTTTCGGAAATGTCGTGGACCAAGAAGAACGCGCACCCCGGCAAGATCGTGGCGACGAGCCAGGAAGTCGAGGTCATGGTGCTCGACGTCGATGCCAGCAAGCGGCGGATTTCGTTGGGCCTGAAGCAGGTTTCGCGCAATCCGTGGGAACAGTTCATGGACGATCACCCCGTGGGCTCGCTGGTCGAGGGCGAAATTCGCAACATGACCGAGTTTGGCCTGTTCGTGGGTCTGGCGCCGGAAATCGACGGCATGGTTCATATGTCCGACCTGTCGTGGGACGAGCCGGGCGAGCTGGCGATGGCCAAATACAACAAGGGCGATATCGTCAAGGCGAAGGTACTCGATGTCGATGTCGAGAAGGAGCGCATCAGCCTGGGCGTGAAGCAGCTCGAGGAAGATCCTGCCGCCGGCGTGCTCGACCGTGTGCACAAGGGCATGATCGTGACCTGCGTGATCACCGCGGTGCAGACCAACGGGCTTGAGGTGAAGGTCGATGACGTGCTGACCGGCTTCATCCGCCGCGCCGAACTGGCCCGCGACAAGGGCGATCAGCGCCCCGACAAATTCGCCGTCGGCGAAAAGATCGATGCGAAGATCACCGCCGTGGACCGCGCAGCACGCAAGTTGCAGCTGACGGTGAAGGGCAAGGAGATCGACGAGGACAAGCAGGCGATGGCCGATTTCGGCTCGTCGGATTCGGGCGCCTCGCTGGGCGATATTCTGGGTGCCGCGATCCGTCGCCGCAACCAGCAGGCGCAGAGCGAGACCTGAGTTTCGATTTAGTTTGGTTGGGGAAACGCCGTCCTTCGGGGCGGCGTTTTTCGTTGGGGCGATGGGATCTGGCTCAGGCGCGGGGCTGGATTAGGTTGGCGGTGGCGGGGCCGCTCGCTACGCCATCGCCCGCCGGGGGCGGCGCAGGTGCAGGGCGGCGCGGCCGAGGCCGTAGGCCAGCGCGCCGAAGACACCCACGAAAAATCCGACGGGCCAGTTGGTGAGGTAGGACAGCGCGATCGCCGCCCAGACCGTGAGCAGCGACAACGCCACCGAGAGGGCGATGGCAAGGCCGGCGCGATCGGTCAGGTTGCGCGCGGCGGCGGCCGGGCCGACCATCAGGCTGAACACGAGCAGCGCGCCGACCACCGGCAGCGCCACCGCCGAGGCCATGGCGAGGATGACCAGGAAGGCGAGATCGGTCCGCGCGGGAGCGGCACCGCGCGCCTGGGCGAGGTCACGCGAGACCGCACTGAGCAGCAGCGGGCGGAACAGCAGCAGAACCGAACCGGCCGCCGCCGCGCTGACCAGCGCGATCGGGGCGATATCCGCCGCACCGATGCCGAGCACCTGGCCGAACAGCAGCCCATAGACCTCCTGCGCGTAGGTGGTGGTGCGGCTGAGAAACAGCGTGCCGAGCCCGAGCAGCATCACCAGGGTGAGCGCGGTGGCCACTTCCGGCCGGCCGCGGCGGCTCAGCGCATCGATGCCGATGACGCCGAGACCCGCGAAGGCGACCAGACCGGCAATTTCGTTGATGCCGAGCCAGGCGGCGGCGGCGGCACCGGGGAAGGTGCTGAGCGGCAGGGCGTGGGCGGCGAAGGAGGCGCCGCGCACCACCACGAAAAACCCGACCAGCCCGGCGGTGGCCGCGACGATGGAGGCGGCGATCCAGGTGTTGATCATGAAGCCGGAAAACATGCTCAGGACCTTGCCATCCGCCGCCGCGCGAGCGCGCTGCCGAGCGGGCCGGCGGCGAGGTAGGCGGCGAGCACGATCATCACCACGAAGACGCTGACCGGCCAGCCGTGGCCGGGGGTCCAGTAGAAACTGTCGTAGGCGAGCGCGATGCCGCCCCAGGTGGCGCTGAGGCCGATCGCCACGGCGATCAGGATCGCGGTGCCGGGCCGGGTTGCGAGGCGCAGGGAAGCCGCCGCCGGGCCGATCAGCAGGGCGGTCGAGAGGATGGCGCCGATCGTCATCGCCGAGAGGGCCACCGCGATCGCGAGGACGAGCAGGTGAGCGAGGCCGATCAGGCGGGGATCGATGCCACGGATGGCGGCGAGGTCGGGGTCGATCGCGATCAGCAGCAGCGGGCGGTAAAGGGCGGCGGTCATTGCCAGGGCGAGGAGGCCGACGCCGAGGGCGAGCGGGATGGTGGCGGGTGCGATGGCGAACATCGAGCCGAACATGACGGTATTGGCGGCACCGGAGGCGCTGGTGGTGGTCATGTCGAGATAGAGCAGCAGGGCGGTGACGCCGAGCCCCGCGCCGAGCACGATGCCGGTGACCAGATCGCGCTCGCGGATCTGGCGCGCGCCGATCGCTTCCATGCCGCCGGCGCCGAGGGCGGCCATCGCGAGAAAGCCGGCCAGCGGGCGAATGCCGAACAGCAGGGCGGCCGAGCCGCCGGCGCTGCTGATATCGGCCAGGGCGTGACCCGCGAAGGACTGGCCGCGCAGCACGGTGAACACGCCGACCACGGCGGAGACCAGTGCGGCGCCGCCGCCGATGATCAGGGCGACCTGCACCGGGCCGTTGGTGAAGAAGGCGGCCCCGATCATGCCGTGTCAGCGGATCTGGGTGACATGCACGGGCTCGCAGGCGGCATCGGCGTCCAGCGCGTCCTCGCCGCCGGCTGCGACCACCAGGACGCGGCCGTGCACGCGGATGACGTCGATGTGGTAGCCGTAGAGCCGGCTGAGCACCGCGCCGCGCACCACCTCCCCCACCGTGCCGCTGACCGAGCTGCCGTTGGCGAGGTAGACGATGCGGTCCATCACCGGCAGCAGCGGGTTCATGTCGTGCGCCGAGAGCAGCACGGTGATCCGCTGTTCGAACGACAGGGTGTGCAGCAGGGATACCACCTCGGCCACGCTGCGCAGGTCGAGATTGGCGAGCGGTTCATCGAGCAGGAGGAGTTTCGGGCGGCGGACCAGCGCGTGCGCGATCATGATGCGCTGCTGCTGGCCGCCCGACAGGTCGCCCACCCGGCGGTCGGCAAAGCCGGTGGCATCGACCGCGGTCAGCATGGCATCGACCGTGCGGCGGCGCGCGGCGGAGGGCAGCGGCAGGCCGAAGCGATTGCCATCGAGCCCCAGAGCCACCACATCGCGCGCGCGCAGCGGCATGAACGGGTCGAGCTGGATTTTTTGCGGCACGTAGCCGATTTCATGACCGCCGGTGTCCACCGTGCCGCGATCCGGCTTCACGAGGCCGAGAATGGTGCGCAGCAGTGTGGTCTTGCCCGATCCGTTCGAGCCGATCAAGCCGCAGAAGGAGCCTTGCGCCAGGGTGAAATCGACGTTGTGCAGGATGGTGCGGCCGGCGAAGGCGACTGAGATGGAGGATAGGGTGAGCATATTAAAGAAAGACTACTTTTTTGAAAAAAAGTAGCAAAAAACTTCTGGGAGTCTGGGCCTGGGGCTTTGGCGTTGTCGTGCCTCCGGACTTGGCGAATGAAAGTTTTTTGGTTCTTTTTTTCAAAAAAGAACCCTTCCCTACTTCGTGACCATCGCGCGCCCCGAAACCGCCCGCTGCATCGCCCGAACTTCCGCCAGCATCCATGACTGGTAGGTATAGCCCGGCGTCGGCATCGTCTCATAGACCCCGACGACGGGGATGTGGTTCCGGCGGGCGAGATCGAGGAACGAGGCGGTCAGCGGGTCGGTGACCTGGTGGTTGTAGACGAACAGTTTGACCTTGTGGCCGGTGAACAGGGCGTTCTGGGTCGCGACGTCCTGCGGTGACGGATCGGTGCCGTTCATGATCGCGGCCTGGAGGGTGAACGGGGTTTCGATCCGCATGCCCATCGCCTGCAGCAGGGCATCGGCCACCGGTTCGGTCACCGCGACCGGTGTGGCGGGGTAGCGCGCCTTGAACGCGGCGATCGCGGCGTTCCAGGGGGCGAGTGCGGCGATGAAGCGTTGGGCGTTGGCGTGGAAAGCGGCGGCGTGCGCCGGATCGATGGCGGCGAGCGCGGCGGCGATCGCCTGGGCGAGTTTCGGCATGGTCGCGGGGGCGTACCACAGATGCGGGTTGGGCGTGCTGTCCGGCAGCCCGAGCAGATGCTGCACGTCGATCACGCGGCGCCGCGGGTTGGGTACGGCGGCCATGATCTTGTTGGCCCAATTATCGTAGCCGAGCCCGTTTTCGACCACCAGCGCCGCCCGGGCGATCTGGCGCGCAACCAGCGGGCTGACTTCGAATTCATGCGGGTCGATATTGGGGTTGGATTCGACCGCGCCGACGCTGACATAGGGGCCGCCGATCTGGCGGATGACATCCGCATACTGGTTTTCGAGGCCGAGCGCGCGGATCGGCGCGGCGGCGCGGGCCCCGATTGGTCCCGCGAGCGCGAGCGCAAGGCCGATGGCGGCGCGACGGGTGATGGTTGTTCCTGGCGGCATCGACGCTCCTTCCCGCCGGTGTCGTAGCCAGATTGGGGGTTCGGATCAAATCCCTCCGTGTGGTTTGGCGGGGTTTGGTCCGCAAATGCGGCGCAGGATGGGCGGCGCGGCCGGGCCGATCGGCACAAGTGTCGCGCCGGAGGCTTCGCGCAAGCGAATCACATGCTATAAGCCCGGCCCGATGACGCACGCGCACCCAAAGACCGTTCCGCCCGCCCCGCACCCCGCCATGCAGGTGCCCTCGCCGGCCCGCAAACACCGCCCACGGCTGGCGTTGCTTTGGCTGCTCGCCCCGCTCACGCTCGGCGGCTGCGGGATTTTCGGCGGCGGCCATGCCCATACCGGTGACCAGGGCAAGCCAGAGAAATCGGCGGCATTACCGCCGGCCGGCACGCTCTATGCCAACGGCATCGCCTATCTGCAGAAGGGCGAGAATAAAAAAGCCTCCGATGCGTTCAACGAGGTCGAGGTCAATTACCCGTATTCGACCTGGGCCACCCATGCCGAGTTGCTGCACGGGTATGCCGAATTCCGCCGGCAGAATTTCGACAGCGCGGTGGGCGCGCTCAACCGCTTCATTCAGTTGCACCCGGCCAGCCCCGATGCGGCCTATGCCTATTACCTGCGCGCGCTGTGCTATTACGAGCAGATCGAGGGCGTGCAGCACGACCAGACCTTCACGCTCGAAGCGGTGCAGGCGTTGCAGGATGTCGTGACGCGGTTTCCCAACAGCGCCTATGCGCGCGATGCGCGGGTGAAGCTCCGGCTGGCGCAGAACCGCCTGGCGGGGCATGAAATGTCGATCGGCCGGTTCTATGAGCGGCAGAACCTGTATGCCGCCGCGGTGACCAAATATCAGGAAGTGGTCCAGCAGTATCAGACGACGACTTTCGTCCCCGAAGCGCTGGAACGGCTGACCGAGTGCTATCTCGATCTCGGCTTGACCAAGGAGGCGCTGCGCACCGCCGCGGTGCTCGGCTATAATTATCCGGGGTCGCGCTGGTATCAGGATGCCTACAACAAGCTCGGCGCGCATGATCTGCTGAACGGGGTCGCCAAGCCGAAACGCTCCGGCGGGTTCCTGTTCGGGCTGCTCTGACCGGGGCGCAGCCACGCCATGCTCACCGCGCTGTCGATCCGCGACGTGGTGCTGATCGATCGGCTCGATCTGAGTTTCGATGCGGGGCTTTCGGTGTTCACTGGTGAAACCGGGGCGGGCAAGTCGATTTTGCTCGACGCGCTAGGGCTGGCGCTGGGCGCGCGGGCCGATGCCGGGCTGATCCGCGCCGAGGCGGCGCAGGCGGTGGTCACGGCGTCCTTCGTGGTCGGCGCGGCCCATCCCGCCTATGCGCTGCTCGATCATCACGGGATTGCGGGCGGCGAGGATATCCTGCTGCGGCGAATCGTGGCGCGCGATGGGAAATCGCGCGCGCTGATCAATGATCAGCCGGTGGGTGCTGCGCTGCTGCGGCGGGTCGCCGATCTGCTGATCGAAATCCAGGGCCAGCACGCACAGATCGGGCTGAGCGACGCGGCAACCCAGCGCAGCATGCTCGATGAGTATGGTGTCGATCGCGCGCTGCGCGACACCGTCGCTTCGTTCCATGCCTCATGGCAGGCGGCGGAGGCGGCGCGGCACGATGCCGCCGCCGCCCTGGCTGAGGCGCAGCGCGACGAGGATTTCCTGCGCCACGCGGTCGATGAACTGGCCACACTGGCGCCGCGCAACGGCGAGGAAGACGAGCTGGCGGCGTCGCGCCAGCATTTGCAGGGGGCTGAGCGCCGCGCCGAGGCGATCGGCAATGCGCTGGGTGAACTCGCGCCGCGCGAGCGCCGCTCCGCCGGGCCGGCGGCGACGCTGCGCAGCGCGGCGCGCGCGCTCGCCCGCATCGCCGAGGCGGAACAGGGGCCGGTGATCGGCCAGGCGCTGGCCGCGATCGAACGCGCCGAGGAGGCTCTGGCGGAAGCCGAAACCCTGCTCTCGCGCGCCGCCGGCGAGGCCGAGGCCGATCCGCGCGGACTGGAATCGATCGAGGAGCGGTTGTTCGCGCTGCGCGCGATGGCCCGCAAGCATGGCGTCACCCCGCCGGAACTGCCCGGCCTGCTCGATCATTTCGCGGCACGGCTCGCAACCCTCGATGCCGGGACCGCCTCGTTGCAGCAATGCGAGGCCGCGGCACAGGCGGCGCGGGCCGAATACGTCACCGCCGCCGCCGCCCTCACCGCTGCGCGGGAGCAGGCGGCGATCCGCCTGTCACGCGCGGTCGGGCGGGAACTGCCGCCGCTCAAACTCGATCGCGCCCGCTTCGTGGTGGAGCGCAGCGGGCTGCCCGAGGCGCAATGGGGGCCGCGCGGTGCGGATGCGGTGCGGTTTTTGATCGCGACCAACCCGGGCGATGCGCCGGGCGCGCTCGACAAGGTCGCCTCAGGCGGTGAATTGTCGCGCCTGCTGCTGGCGCTGAACGTGGTGCTGGCGGGGGAATCGCCGGTCGGCACGCTGATTTTCGACGAGGTGGACAGCGGCATCGGCGGCGCCACCGCGGCCGCGGTTGGCGAGCGGCTGGCGCGCATCGCGCAGGCGACGCAGGTGCTGGTGGTGACCCATTCGCCCCAGGTTGCCGCCCGCGCCGGCACGCATTTCCAGGTGGCCAAGGCGAGCGGGCGCAGCCGCGCGCAGACGCTGGTGACGATGTTGCCGCCCGCGGCGCGGCGCGAGGAGATTGCGCGGATGCTGGCGGGTGAGACCATCACGGATGCGGCGCGCGAGGCCGCCGCCAGCCTGCTGGCCGGCCCATGAGCGGCGCGCGCGAAACCCTGGCGGCGCTGCTCGCGCGCATCGCCGAGGCCGATCTTGCGTATCATCGCGACGA
Source organism: Acidiphilium sp. PA (assembly GCF_026191915.1). Classification (GTDB taxonomy): domain Bacteria; phylum Pseudomonadota; class Alphaproteobacteria; order Acetobacterales; family Acetobacteraceae; genus Acidiphilium. The sequence goes on along the minus strand of NZ_JAIMBY010000002.1, from coordinate 263,956 downwards.
TCAGCCGATCATGGACGATGCGACCTACGACGCGCTGAAACGCGAGGCCGATGCGCTGCGCGCGGCCGACCCGGCTCTCGCCGCCTCGCTCGATCAGGTCGGGGCGCCGCCGTCCGGCGCGTTTGCCAAAATCCGCCATCGCCAGCCGATGCTCTCGCTCGATAACGTGTTCGACGAGGTCGAATTCGCGGCGTTCTGTGCGAAAATCAGGCGCTTTCTCAACCTTGGCCCGGCGCCGCTGGCCTTCGTTGCGGAGCCGAAGATCGATGGGCTGTCGATCTCGCTGACCTATGAGAACCGCCGGTTCGTGCGTGGCGCGACGCGGGGCGATGGCAGCGAGGGCGAGGATGTCACCGACAATCTGCGCACGCTGGCGGCGCTGCCGCTCGATCTGCCGGATGACGCGCCGGCGATGATCGAGATCCGCGGCGAGGTCTATATGACCAAGGCCGATTTTCTGGCGCTCAACCAGGGCCAGGCGCGGCAGTTCGCCAACCCGCGCAACGCCGCCGCCGGCAGCCTGCGGCAGTTGGACGTCGCGATCACCGCCTCGCGCAAACTCTCGCTGTTCGCCTATGCGCGCGGGGCGGCCAGCGCGCCGGTGGCCGCGACCCATGCCGAATATCTCGCCACGCTCCGGCGCTGGGGGTTTGCGGTCAATCCGCTGGCGCGGCCGGTGAGCGAGGCGGAGGCGGCGCAATTTCAGCAATCGATCGGTGAGCAGCGGGCGGCGCTCGATTACGATATCGACGGCGTGGTCTACAAGATCGACGATCTGGCGTTGCAGGACCGGCTCGGTTTCGTCGGCCGCGCGCCGCGCTGGGCGGTGGCGTGGAAATTTCCGGCCGAGCGCGCCATCAGCGTGCTGCGCGCCATCACCATCCAGGTCGGGCGGACCGGGGCGCTGACGCCGCGCGCCACGCTCGATCCGGTCAATGTCGGCGGCGTGCTGGTGCAGCACGCTACGCTGCACAACGAGGACGAGATCATCCGCAAGGATTTCCGGGTGGGCGACACGGTCGAGGTGCAGCGCGCGGGGGATGTGATCCCGCAGGTGATCCGCGTGCTGCCCGAACATCGGCCGGACGATGCGGTGCCCTATGCGTTTCCCGATCATTGCCCGGTGTGCCACGCGCTGGCGATCCGCCCGGCGGGCGAGGTGATTCGCCGCTGCACCGGCGGGCTGACCTGTGCGGCGCAGGTGGTGGAACGGCTGATCCATTTCTGTGCGCGCGGGGCGTTCGACATCGAAGGGATGGGCGAGAAGACCGTGCGGGAGTTCCACGCGCGCGGCTGGCTTGCCGGTGCGCCGGATATTTTCCGCCTGCCCGCGCGGGTGGACGCGATTGCCGCACTCGAAGGCTGGGGCGAGACCTCGGCCGCGAAACTCGCCGCCGCGATCGAGGCGCGCCGGACCATCCCCCTCCCCCGCTTCATTTTCGCGCTCGGGATTCGCCGGATCGGTGAGGCCAACGCGCGGCTCCTGGCGCGCCACTATACGAGCTATGCCAACTGGCGCGCGCAGATGGAGGCAGCAGGCGAGATCGGCTCGGACGCGCGGCTCGAGCTCGGCTCGATCTCGGGCATCGGCCCGTCGATCGCCGAGGAGCTTGCGGGGTTCTTCGCCGAACCACACAACCGGGCGCTGCTCGATGATCTGGTCGCACCGCTGACCATTCTCGATGAGGCGGCCACCGCCGCATCCGGCGCGCTGGCGGGCAAGACCATCGTGTTCACCGGCACGTTGCAGGAACTGGCGCGGCCCGAGGCGAAGGCGCGCGCCGAGGCTCTGGGGGCCAAGGTGACGGAATCGGTTTCCAGGAAGACCGATTATGTCGTGGTCGGTGCGGATGCCGGGTCGAAGGCGGCCAAGGCGGCGGCGCTCGGCGTAACCATTCTGACCGAGGCCGCGTTCCGGGAGCTGGCGGGATTGTGACGCGTGCCCGCGCGGATGCGCGCCGATCGCTGATGGTCAATGCGGACGCGCGCCGATCGCTGATGGTCGATGCGGCTGCGCGTCGATCGCTGATGGTCAATCACTGATCGTCAATCGTTGATCGACAGCACCATGATCGGGTCGGCGATTTTCTCGGGCGCGATTTCCTGATCGAGCGGCAGCACGGCGGTGCCGATCGCGAAGAACTCGATGACGTGGCTCTGCCAGCCGTGGCTGCCCTCGTGGATATCGACGCCGACGACGCCTTCCGCCTTCGCCGCCGCGGCTTCGAACTGCATCCGCTCGACCGCGATTTCCCGCGCCTCGTACATGGCGGAGGTGAAGTTTTCGAGCTCGACGTTCTGGCCCGCGCGGGCGAGCGAGGCGAGCGCGCCGCGATGGGCGACGTGATAGACGCATGAGCCCATCACCATTTCGACCGGCCGGTAGCCGGCGTGCAGCAGCGACCAGAAATCCTGCCCCGACAGATCGGAGGTGAACGGCCCGCCGTCATGCGCGCGGAACCCCTTGTGGCCCTCGCCATGGACGACGCCGGTGCCGATGGCGATGAATTCGAGCAGATGCTCGTCCCACTCCAGCCGCTTGATCGTGAGTTTGACGCCGACGATGCCATCCGCCCCCATGGCGCCGGCTTCGGCGCGCATCCGCGACATTGCAAGCTCGCGGGCGTGATACATCGCCTTGGAGAGCACATCCATTTCCTGGTTCTTCGACCAGCTGCCGTACTGCACGCCGACATGATAGACGCAGGTGCCAACGCACAGGCCGATCGGCTCGAACCCCGCCTTGCGCACCAGCAGGAATTCATTGACGCTGAAATCGGAGGTGAACACCCCCGACGAGTGCAGCGAGGAGCGCAGCCCTTTCAGGCGTTCCCTGGCGTGGACCGGTATGGCGCCGTTGGTGTCGTCGGGCATGTCAGATCGCTCCGTCCTGATCGTTGGTGGCATAGGATTGGTGATGGCGCGCCGTGCCGGTCAGCGGCGTGGCGCCCTGGTGCATGTCGACCACCATTTTGATCTCGTGCGGGATCGGCGTGCCGCGCCTTGCATCGACCGTGGTGGCGATCACGATGTGGCGGGCGAGATATTGCTTGGGCTGGTTCTCGCCGCCTTCCTGCTCGAACATCTCGCTGAAATTGATGTGGGCGAGCACGCCGTTGCCCTGGCCGCGCGCGCTCTGGCGCAGGTCGGCGTGGGCGCGGCGGCGCACGTCTTCCCATAAATTCGACAGGGCGGTGGACTCGGTATTGCCCATCCAGCGCTGGTTGGTGGCGCCGCGCCAGTCGCTCATCCATTCGTAATGCGCGCCGATCGCGATGCCGGTTGCGACCACGTCGGCTTCGAGCAGCTTGACGAATTCGAGCGCGGGGACCGTGGCGATCACCGGCTCGGCGCTGGGGGGCAGACCGTCGATTTTCACCGCGGTGCCGACCAGGGTGAAATCCATGCTGGCTTCGATATCCATCGGGATCGTGCGCATCTTGACATCGAGCACGGCGTTGGCGCCGGCGATGCGCGCTTCCTCGCGCAGGCGGGCCAGCGCCTTGTTCCAGCCCTCGGCGTGGCCGAGCGTCCAGGACCAGCCGTAATGCAGCCAGCAGGTGGCCGAGACCGAGGCGATCGGGCGGATGCCGTGCGAGCGGGTGATCAGCAGTTCGGCGGGCGACATCGTCGCGGTCCAGGGCACGGTACCGCGGCTGGCGCCCTGCAGGCGTTCGAGCGTGCTGGTCGGCACCCGCCCTGCCCGCAGATTCATCATGATATCGGCCTGGCGATGCGCCGTCGCGGCTTCCCGGGCGGCGGCATCCGGCGATTTTCTGAAGCGATCGAACAGGCCCATGATCAGGCTGCTTTCCTTGTCATGAGGCCATGAAGGCGCTGATCGACTGGCTGAGGCTGCGGGCATGGGCGGAGGCTTTTTCGGTCTCCTGCGCCAGTTGCGCGAACCAGGTGCCGGGATCGACCTCGCGGGTGTTCAGCGTGATGCCGCGGACTTCCATCGCGATGCTCGCCTTCAGGCGGCCATGGTCGATTTTCAGGGTGTAGACATGTTCATCCATCCGCACCGCGAGGCCGGTCAGCGTGGCCTTGCGGGCGAATAATCCCTTGGATTCCAATAGGGTCACGCGGTCCGGCATCGCTTCGCGCAGCCGCTGGGCGAAGGCGTTCAGATTGCTCTCGGCATCGGCGGTGAAGCGCCGCAGCCATGCCGCCTGGGTATCGAAATCGGGGCTGGCGCTCATGGTTGCGCGACCGCGCGCTGGTTGACGCTCTGCATGCCCTTGACCAGCCGGTTGCGGGCATCGGCGAGCTTGGCCTCGCGCTCGCGATCGCCGGCGGCGATTTCGCGTTCGATGTCGATCACCTCGTTCATGGTGCGGATCGATTCATCGGCGACCTGGGCGAGTACGTCGATGTTCCGCTGATCGCCGCCGAGGCTGCGCGCCGCCGTGGTTGCCGCCTCGTGCGCGCCTTTGGCGGCGAGCAGGGTGATCTGGCGGTTCGCCTCGTCGAGTTTCGCCGCCTCATCGGCCGCGTGGCGGATTTCGACCTGCACGACCGCCTGCGAGGCGACCGCCATCAGGCGCGGGATGACCACCAGCATGCCGTTGGAGATTTTCATCATGCGCGTCTCGGCCGCCTGCTTGTTCTGCCCGATGATCGGGATCAGCAGCGCCGAGCCGACCAGGGCTTCGCGCATGTCCGCGATCTTGCCACGGAAATTGGCGATCGCGCCGCGGAACTCCATGACATCGGCCGCGTCCGCCGGATCGCCGGTTTCGACCGCGTGCAGCCGCAGCGCCTCGAGCTCGTCCTGGCCGCGATCGATCGCGATCTGCCCGGCCGCGATCTCGACTTTCAGCGCATGCAGGCTCTGGCGGATCGCCAGCGCCTGCTGATCGAGCAATTCGATGGTCACTGCCAGATCGGCCTTGGTCTTGCGCGCCTTGGCCTGTTCGGCGTCCATCAGATCGAGGAACTGCTTGCGGTTTTCAGCGAAGCCCTTGAAGGCGGTGTGCGCATCGGCGGCGGCGCCCATCAGTTTGCCGAAAATACCCTTGCGCGGGGCGGGCTGGCCGTTGCTGGCCTCGGCCTGCAGATCGGCGATGCGCAGGATTTTGACGCCGTCGATCACCGCGGCGGCGATCCGGCCGACCTCGCCCGCCTCACCGAGGCGCACGCCGCTGAGCAGCTGGCGCGAAGCACCGGCGATGCCGGCCAGCACGCCGTCGCCATGGTTCATCAGGCTGGTGGTGTTGCGAAAATCGATTTTCGCCGCCGAAGCCTGCGCGGCGGACAGATCATCGGGGTTCAGATTGGCGATTTCGACCAGGCGTTCCAGGCGGGGCTGCGGCTGCAGCCGTTCATCGGCCGTGGCGGGGCCGGCGGGCAGCGTTGCTACCGCCTGGACCGGTGCGGGCGGTGGATCGAGATTGTCGAACATCGAGAGATCGAGCGGCGCGGCTTGCGTTGGTTCAGGCATTCGGCAGCCCTTCTGGTGTTCGAGCGCGGACGGTCTGATTCCGTCTGGCGGGAAGATTACCGCAGTCCGGGGTGGCGTTCCAGATGATGCCGATCACGCATTCGTGTCGGGTGCCCGGGGCTGGTGATTGACGCAGATGTAGAGGACAGCGAGCGCGACGGCGATGGTGAGCGCGGCGGATACCGACGGCGTGCCCCAGCCGAGGCCGGACGTGGCGACGGGTTTATCGAACCAGTCGGCGAAGGAGGCACCCATCGGGCGGGTCAGGATGTAGGCGGTCCAGAACGCGGGCACTTCGCTCAGACCGCGCGCGACATAGGCAATGCCGGGCAGCACGAACAGGGCCGAGAACAGCACGGCCGCGTTCAGGTAACCCATGCCGAAGGTCGAGGCGGTGAGATCGCCCGCGGCGGTGCCGAGCGCGAAGGTCGCGATGACGGTTGCCCAGTAGAACGCCTCGCGGCGGGGGGTGATGATGGTGTGGATCGACAGGGACCGCTCGGTCGTGTTCCAGAGCCAGAGAATGACGACGAGGCTGACGGCGAACAAGGTGGTCGATACCGTATAGGGCACGCCGAGGACGACATGGATGACATCGGCGATCATGGTGCCGAATATGCTGACCATGACGACGACAAGCCAATAAACGGCGGGCACATGGCGGCGGAGGCTGAACTGCAGGGCGAGTGCGGCCAGGAAGCCGATGCCGCCGGCCGCCACGGCGAGGTAGGGATTGGTGTGGAAGACCAGGAAATCGGAGGTCGCCTCACCCATCGCGGTCGAGAGGATTTTCGCGACCCAGAAGGATGGCGTGATGTCGGGTACTTTCGCACCGGTGTATCTGGCCTCGTCCAGACGCATGAACGTTCGCAGCGATCCCACCGTGGCAATGCTCCTGTCTTACACGCGCGCCGGAATGCGCAAATGCGGCCGTGGCTGCAAGCGGGGCGGCGCGGGTCGGTGATAAAGCTTGCGTGAACGGCAGGGTTCTGGCCGCGGGCCGCACCGCTTGCATTCCGGCGTGCGGGACGCACATGGTCGTGATGATGTTTCGCACGATGTCCTGCCGGTTGGCCGATCGCCGATGAGCGCGCGCGGCCCCGCCGCCGTCGAGGCCCTGGCCAGGCCTTTGAAGCAGGCGATCACCGGCAAGGTGGTGGCCGTGTTCAACGATCGGGCGCGCGGCGAGGCGCCGGTGGTGCGGCGGGCGGATGGGTTGTTCGGGCCGCGCGCGGTGGCGTGGCGGGTGAATGGCGATGTCACCTCGATGATGGTGGGCGGGGTGGCCGGGTTGATGATGCAGATGCTGCATCCAGCGGTACTGGGCGGGGTGTGGGATCATTCGAAGTTTCGCACCGATATGGCGGGACGGTTGCGGCGGACGGCGCGGTTCATTGCCCTGACCACCTATGGCGATCGGGGCGAGGCGGAAGCGGTGATTGCGCGGGTGCGGCGGATTCATGGCCAGGTGCGCGGCGTGTTGCCCGATGGGACGTCCTATGCGGCGGATGATCCGGCGTTACTCGCCTGGGTGCATGTGACCGAGACGATGTGTTTTCTGGATGCATGGGTGCGCTATGCGGAGCCGGGCATGTCGGGGGTGGATCAGGACCGGTATTTCGCGGAAATGGCGGTGGTGGCGTCTGCGCTCGGTGCCGATCCGGTGCCGCGCACGCGGGGTGAGGCGCGCGATCTGGTGCGGGCGATGCGGCCGGGGTTGCGCCATGATGAGCGGACCCGCGCGGTGATGGGGATTTTGCGGAATCAACCGACGACATCGTTCATCTCCGGTTCGTTTCAGGCGTTGACGATGCAGGCGGCGGTGGATCTGCTACCCGGCTGGGCGCGGCGGCTGCACGGGCTGGATCATCCGGTGATCGCACGGCCGCTGGTGCGGGCGGGGACTTTCGGGGTGGCGCAGACGTTGCGCTGGGCGTTCCGCTGAATTAGCCTTTCGCCGGCAATGCCCGGGATGACAGCATGAAATGCGATGAGACGGCCAGCGGTGTCTATGCGATTGCGGCGACGCCGTTTTTGCCGGATGGCGCGATCGATACCGGTTCGGTCGATCGTCTGACCGATTTTTATCTGGGCTGCGGTGTTGCGGGGCTCACAATTCTGGGGATCATGGGTGAGGCACCGAAGCTCGATCATGCGGAGGCGCTGGCATTGTCGGACCGGATGATCCGCAGGGCCGGCGTGCCGGTGATCGTGGGGGTTTCGGCACCCGGGTTTGCCGCGATGCGGGCCTTGGCGCATGGCGCGATGGCGAGCGGCGCGGCCGGGGTGATGATCGCGCCGCCGCCCGCGCTGCGGACCGATGATCAGATCATCGGGTATTATCGCCAGGCGGTTGCGGCGATCGGGCCGGACGTGCCGTTCGTGATCCAGGATTATCCGCTGACGCTGAGCGTGGTGATGACGCCCAAGGTGATCCGCACGATCGTGATGGAGCATCCGTCCTGCGTGATGCTGAAGCATGAGGATTGGCCGGGGCTGGAAAAGATCTCGGCGCTGCGGGGGTTTCAGCGCGAAGGGTCGCTGCGGCCGCTTTCGATTTTGACCGGTAACGGCGGGTTGTTCCTGGATTTCGAGATGGAGCGCGGCGCGGATGGGGCGATGACCGGCTACGCCTTTCCGGACATGCTGGTGGAACTGGTGGCGCGGGCGCGCGCCGGCGAGCGGGAGGCGGCGCATGATCTGTTCGATGCGCATCTGCCGTTGATCCGCTACGAGCAGCAGCAGGGGATCGGGCTCGCGGTGCGGAAATACGTGCTGCGGCGGCGCGGGGCGATTGCGCATGAGACGCAGCGGGTGCCGGGTTCGACGTTGAGTGCGACGGCGCGGGGGGAGATTGAGTATTTGCTCGCGCGGTTGGGGCGGAGCGATGGGCGGGCGGTGTTGGGGTAGGTAGGGGTAGACTTCTTTTTGTGAACAAAAAGAAGCAAAAAAACTTTTTTAATTTGGATTATCGGACATTTTTGCTGCGACAATTTCTGTTTAGAAAAATTTTTTTGTAGTATATATTATTTTTATACTGGAGGACAGGTTAACTTATGGATTTCATTTTTGATCAAACCAACGTGGATTTTGGTCGATATTTTTCCGCTTTGGCCGAGCGCGATATCGATTTTTTACTTTTAGAAGAACTTCTAGTCAGTGAGGATTTTGTTAAATGGTTCTGCGAGATGATCGATCTGCCTGATGTGAAACCGGCGGGCGCTTGGCATAGTGTGTTCGATGAAAATGGCGAAACCGACCTACTTGTTTGCGTTTATCAAGGTGCCGACAAGGTGGGAATTTTAATCGAAAACAAGGTCGCTGCCGCTGAGCAACCGACTCAGGCAGAAAGATATCATATTCGCGGCACGAAATTGGTGAATCAGGGCAAGATATCGCGCTATCAAACAGTGATTTGTGCGCCGGCGGCTTACTTGGGCAATATTAAGGTAGGCGCCTACGATCGATCTATTTCCTATGAGCAAATCGCTGAATGGTTTGACGCCCAGCGGTCTCGTCGTTATGCGTGGCGCGCTCACGTTCTCCGTGGGGCAGTTGGCCAGTCGGCGAATGGTTACAAAATGATCGTCGATCGGACCATAACCGAATTCCAAGCTGAATACTGGCGGTATCTTCAGACATTTCATCCCCAGCTTTTGATGGCAAAACCGGGTGACCGCGGCCCAAATTCTACCTGGATCATTTTGAAAGGTCATGGTTTCCCGAAAGGTGTTCATCTCAACCATAAGATCAGCAAAAATATAATGGAACTTGCATTCTCAAGAACGGATATAACCAAGCTAATTAATTTTCGAAGCGCGTGGCCGGAAGACATATTCATTCGGCAAAAGGGGAACGAGGCTGTTATGGCCCTGCTTACTCCCCAAATCGATATACGGGCCAAATTCGCCGAACAAATTCCCGCTGTCGAAGCAGCATTTAAAATTGCGGAAAGACTATCCAAATACGCGACGATTTTTCTTACGAAACCGCAGTCTGTGTCGACCGGCACGGAAACGAATAATCGTATTACAGATGAATCTTTAGATAAGATAAAGGCGATCGCAAAGTTTTTGCCTATTTTTACACGGGCTGATTTCAAATTTGGTGAATGGGTGCGGAAAGACGGTGAGATTGGCTATGTCTGCCTCTCGGACCCGGCGCAAGAGTTTATCCAAATGTTGTATGATAAAGAGTGGATAAGCCAGTTTTCCTGGACGGATTGGGAGACCACGACAGAAGCCGTGCGGCTACGCGATGAACCCGATTTTCTGGCTGAAGCCAATACTGATCAAATAGCCAAACTACTGACGGTCATCGTCCGCAAAGATCGGTTTGTCGAGGGAGAATTATTGGCGGCGTATGAGAGCGGGCTACTCAATCGAATCATAAGCCGAGCAATATCAATTCGTGAATTGCATGAGGGCAGTGCCTGAGATCGAACTGGATCATAGGAGAGATCGGTTCTGATCGCCGACCAACCGAGACCTGGATTAGCAGCAGGTACGCGGATTGATCATTGATCGTGCCTAGTGATTGGATGGGATTATGCAGCGGCTGATTCGAGGGCGTTGACGGCCATGGTTTCCAGGCCGCCGGGGGACTGGGGTGCGATGCGGTTCCAACGTCGCGGCGCGGCGGAGTTCCGCCATGATGAACAAGGTGCCGTATTAGAGGAAGATGATGTGCGGGCGGTGTTTGGTTAGATGGGAGAAGATTTCTTTTTGTGAACAAAAAGAAGCAAAAAAACTTTTTTAATTTGGGCTATGGGCGCGGCAACGGCACGGGCCAAAACGGATAGAAGTTTTTTGGTTCTTTTTTTCAAAAAAGAACACTTGGCTTTACTGCGCCCTCCAGCGTCGCGACGACCATGGTTTCCAGACCCGTGGGACCGGCGGCGGCGATCATCGGGGCGGTCCAGCGGTGAGCGACGCGGCCTGATTCGATCATGATCATTTCCGTGCAGCCGGTGCCGATGGTGGCGAGCATGTGGGTGGACATGACGAGGCCGTGGCCGGCGGCGCAAAGTTCGGCCAGGAGGCGGCGGATGCGGGCGAGGATCAGCGGGTCGAGGCCGTTCAGCGCCTCATCGAGCAGCAGCAGGGGCGGCGAGCCGAGCAGCGCGCCCATCAGCGAGAGTTTCATGCGCGTGCCGAGGGAATAGGCGCCGACGGCGGTGCGCAGCCAGGGGCCGAATTGCAGGGTCGTGATCAGGTCCTCGCGCGGCCAGGCGTGGGGATGGCAGCCGCGGATCGAGCCGATCAGTTCGAGATATTGCTGGCCGGTGAGGTCGGGCGGGAGATCGGCCGGGTCGACGGCGTAGCCGAACTGGCGTTTGGCGTGCTCGGGGGCGGCTGCGAGATCGACGCCGGCGATCAGGATGGTGCCTTCCAGAACGGGGATCTGGCCGCTGACGGCGCGCAACAGGGTGGATTTGCCCGACCCGTTGGCGCCCAGGATCGCGGTGAAGCTGCCGGGGTGGACGGTGAGATCGATGCCGGTGATGATTTTGGTGCGGCCATAGCCGGCGGCAACGCCGGAGAGGGCGAGCAACGGCGGGTCAGCGTCCGGCACGGAAGGCCGCGCGGGCGCGCATTACCAGGATGATCAACAGGGCGTACAGGATGACGAAGGCCAGGTTTTGCAGGGCGGCGTACTGGTCGGCGGCGAGCGGGCGCGGACGGGTCAGGTCGAGCGAGAGGCCGGCCATCGCGAAGAGGGCGAACCAGGCGACGGCAAGGCTCGCCGGCAGGCGGAGCATGGCGATTGCGGCACGGTGATAGGGGATCGCGCTTGTGCGCAGGACCGGTGAGACCAGCGGTGTGCAGCGGATCGCGCCGATCAGCGTGAGCAGCGGGCCGATGATCGCGAGGGTCGCACCGAGCATGACGGGGCGGGGGCCGTGGGCTGCGGCTTCGGCAATCGAGAGGCTGGCGGCCAGGGAACCGGTGGTGAGCACGGCGATCCGCCTGCGGCGGGATCCGAGCGCCCAGCAGCCGGCCCAGCGCGGGGCGGCGTGATCGAGCCGGGCGAGCCAGATAGTGGTTTTGGTTGGTGCTGCCGATTGCCTGGCGGGTCTGGGGCGGGATGGCGCGACGGCATTCAGCGCGCAGCCGGTGATGAAGCCCGCGGCGAAGAGGGCGATGGCTAGGGGCAGGCATCGTTCGGCGATGCCTGCGCTGGGTGCGCCGAGGCGGAGGGTGATGGCGATGAGGGCTGTGCCGGTGGCAAGGCGTGAGAGCAGCGAGAGCAGGACGGCGTCGCGTCTGGCGTGGCCGGGCCAGGGCTGGATGGCGAGGAACGATGTGGTCAGGGCGGCGCGGTCCTGGGCGGTTGCGATGGACCCGGCGATCAGACCGATGGCGAGGCAGGCGAGGTTGGTGATGAGAGTTCGCTGGGATGGTTCGGTCCTTGTGGCTATGAGTTGGTGGATCAGCGATTGCAGCCAGAGGGTGGCGTAGATCAGCATGATCATCGCGGCGACGCCGATTGGCAGAAGGCGCCAGCCGCGCTGCGCGAGGGCGCGGAGGCGGTTGGCGCGGGCCTGCCAGCGCCAACGGATGAGTGTCAGCCGGAGCGTGAGGTGCGGGTTTGGCAATAAGATATTTTAGATTGGTTAACCATGTGTTTAGATGTTTGTGTTGAACTGCTTTACAACGCAATAGGCAGAAGGAGTAGCGCAAAAGGCGATTCCCCGTGAGGAGTCTTGCCATGATCAATCCGGTTAATGCGGTTCATGAGATTGTGCAGAGCGGGCCGGGTATGGGCGGGCCCCAGGTGCAGTCTTCCGCTGCGACGGTGGGTGGGGCGTCATCGTCGCTGGTGCAGGCGGATGTGGTTTTATTGTCGCAGCAGGCGTTGGACGGACTGTTACAGGATAGCCTGACGCTGGCTTCGGGCGCTGCGGCGGTGGAGACGGTGACGGCCGGTGGTGGGGCAGCAGGTGTTGGGGCGGGGCCTGGGTTTGGGGTTGGAACCGGCGTTGGGACGGGGGCTGGGGTTGGGATGGAGCCGCCAGTGCCGAGTTCGCTGGTCAATCAGATCGAAGCGGCGGCCGAGAGTGTTGCGGCCAATCCGGATTTCTTCAGTTACCTGGTCAATGCTTTAGGCGGCTCCCAATATGTCGCCGCGCTGATGCGGTTGCAACAGGGTGGGGCGCCGGTTGAGCCGGTCACGTCGCCGGTGGCACCGGTCGGGGCCGTGCCGCCGCGGAACGACGTGACCAGATCGTAGGGGGGGTTCGGAATACGCGGGACAATTCATGAACTTACGGCAGCCGACGCAGCGCCTGTCCGCTAGTGTCTGCGCTCGTGGTGGAAATTGTTTGAACGATGCGGGTGGGGTTGGCCCTGGAGGTCGGCGTAGCCGGCCGGAAGGGCCAACCCCACCCGCAGACCGGGTTGAGGTGGCCATCGGATCGTTCGGCTAAGGTGGAGTTGCAAAGCTTCAACCCGAACCGAATGAGGACCCGATGACCGACGACAGACTACCCCTGGCCGAGCTTCTTTCCAAAGCCGGCGATGGCGATTTCCTGCGCAGCGTGGCCGAGGCGGTGGTGCAACTATTGATGGAGACCGATGTGGAAGGTGTGATCGGCGCCGGGCGGCATGAACGCTCCGGTGAGCGCACCACCTATTGCATCGGCTATCGCGATCGTACCCTCGATACCCGCCTCGGCAGCCTGCAATCCGCATCCGAAAGCTTCGGCAAGGCAGCGACTTCCCGCCTTTCCTCGAACCCCGCAAAACCTCCGAGAAGGCGCTCGTCGCGGTGATCCAGGATTGAGCCGCGAAGCGGATCAACGGGGTGAGCGGTGTATCCACTCGGCGCGTTGATGACCTGGTGCAGGCCATGGGGCTCTCAGGCATCAGCAAGAGCACCGTCAGCAAGCTCTGCAAAGATATCGACGACCGCGTCAACGCCTTCCTCGACCGCCCCCTTATCGGCGACTGGCCGTATCTCTGGCTCGATGCCACCTATCTCAAGCAACGCGAAGGGGGTCGCATCGTCTCGGTCGCGGCAATAATCGCTGTGGCCGCCAATACCGATGGCAAGCGCGAGATCGTCGGCCTGCATATCGGAAAAACAAAATGGATATATGACAGTATTAATGACTTATTATCATTATTATAGTATATATCATCATCTTCATATAAAAACTGCTCACGATGCAGATACAGCCTACGAACTATCCGGCATCATATCGAAATGATATGAAGAACACGCGTCCGTAATAATCGGGAGTGGAGTCCATCATTATCCATGAACGTGCGACACCGCATTGTATCCTGATAGACGTACCCACAATATATGCGAATAATCGAACTTATGGCTTAGATACTGCAACTTTTGAAGATGGATGGCGGAGAGGGTGGGATTCGAACCCACGGTACCCGTGAAGGCACAACGGTTTTCGAGACCGTCCCGATCGACCACTCCGGCACCTCTCCGTCTCGGGGCGGCTTATAGGGAAAGGTTTCGGGGGAGGCAACTGGAGGGGCGGGGCCCACTCTTGACGCGATGAGCCCAAAGACGCTTTGTCCCGCCATGAACGACCAACCCGATAGCAACACCCCTCGCACCCACGCCGAGGTCGTGGCCGAGGCCCGGCGGCGGCGGGAGGCGGCGGCGTTGCGCGCCAACCTTGCCCGCCGCAAGGCGCAGCGCCGCGAACGGTCCGAATCCGATGACCTGCCACCACCCAATGATCCGGCACCGCCCAATGACCCGACACAGAAAGAGACAGCATGCCGGTAATGCCCGATCGTTGGATTCGCGAACAGGCGCGGACCCGCGCCATGATCGAACCCTTCGTTGAAACCCAGAAACGCGATGGCGTGATTTCCTACGGCCTGTCGTCCTACGGGTACGACGCGCGGGTGGCGGATGATTTCAAGATTTTCACCAATGTCGATTCCGCCGTGGTCGATCCCAAGGATTTCGCGCCGAGCAGCTTCGTCGATCGCAAGGGGCCGGTCTGCATCATTCCGCCCAACTCCTTCGCGCTGGCCCATACGGTGGAGTATTTCCGAATTCCACGTGATATTCTGGTCATCTGCCTGGGTAAATCGACCTATGCGCGTTGCGGCATCATCGTGAATGTGACACCGCTGGAACCCGAATGGGAGGGCCAGGTGACGATCGAAATTTCCAACACTACCCCCCTGCCCGCACGGATCTATGCCAATGAAGGCATCTGCCAGTTCCTGTTCCTGCAGGGAGCCGGGCCGTGCGAAGTCAGCTACGCCGACAAGGCGGGCAAATACATGCGCCAGACCGGCGTATCATTACCAAAATTGTGAGGGCTTGTGGATAAAATTCGAATCGTGGGCGGCCGGCCGCTTGAAGGCATTATTGAGATCTCCGGCGCGAAGAACGCGGCCCTTATTCTGATGACCGCCGGCCTGCTCACCGATGAGCGCCTCGTGCTGACCAACGTGCCCGAGCTTGCGGATGTCGCGACCATGAGCCAGTTGCTCGCCCAGCACGGCATCGCGGTCGACCCGATTGCGCCGCGCACACTGGCACTCGGCGGCGCGATCACCAATACCGAAGCGCCCTACGATATCGTTCGCAAGATGCGCGCCTCGATCCTGGTGCTCGGACCGCTGCTGACCCGCACCCGCGAAGCCCGCGTTTCGCTGCCGGGCGGGTGCGCCATTGGCACGCGGCCGGTCGATCTGCATCTTAAAGGGTTGGAAGCCATGGGTGCTGAAATCCGGCTGGAGGGCGGCTATATCGACGCCACCGCGCCCCACGGGCTGCACGGCGCCACCATTACCTTCCCGTTCGTCTCGGTCGGCGCCACCGAAAACCTGATGCTCGCGGCAAGCCTCGCTGAGGGCGAGACCGTGCTGATCAACGCCGCGCGGGAGCCCGAAATCGGCGACCTCGCCGCCTGCCTGACCGCGATGGGCGCTGAGATCAGCGGCATCGGCACCGACCGGCTGACCATCACCGGCGTCAAGACGCTGCACGGCGCCGAACACGGCATCATCCCCGACCGGATCGAGACCGGCACCTACGCCTGCGCCGCCGCCATCACCGGCGGTTCGGTGCTGCTGCGCGGCGCCCGACCGGATGATCTGGGCGCGGTGCTCGCAACCCTGGGGCAGGCCGGCGTCGATATCAGCACCACACCGGATGGGCTCAAAGTCAGCCGGCGCAACGGGCTGCACGGCACCGATGCGATGACCGAACCCTTCCCCGGATTCGCAACCGACATGCAGGCGCAGTTCATGACGCTGATGGCCGTGGCGGAAGGCGCTTCGATGATCACCGAATCGATTTTCGAAAACCGCTTCATGCACGTGCCCGAACTCAACCGGATGGGCGCACGCATCAATGTCCATGGTTCGTCGGCCATCGTGCGCGGCGTTGCCGCCTTGTCCGGCGCGCCAGTGATGGCAACCGACCTGCGCGCCTCGTTCTCGCTGGTGCTGGCAGGACTCGCAGCACGCGGCGAAACCATCGTCAACCGCGTCTACCACCTCGACCGCGGCTACGAAGCCGTCGAACGCAAACTCGCCGCCTGCGGCGCCACCATCGAACGACTGGCAGCGTAATTTCGGGCTTTGGTGGGGTGGGCCATGGGTAAGGAAGGCGGGGGGCTTTGCCCCCTCGACCCCCACTAAGGGCTTAGCCCTTAGAACCCGCTAGTTTTAGGCAAGGGGAGGGCGCTGCCTCGCACTTGTCGCGTGTCTGGCCTGGACAGCCCTCCCCTTGCCTAAAACTAATGGATTTTAAAGGCTCCGCCTTTAACGGGGTCCAGGGGCAGAGCCCCTGGCCTTGCTGGCCCATGGCCCACCCCACCACCGCCCAAAATAACGCCGCCGGGCGGTCAGACTTTTTCGACTTGGGCGTATTCGAGTTCGACGGGGGTTGAGCGGCCGAAGATCGAGACGGAGACTTTGACGCGGCCTTTTTCTTCATCGACGTCTTCGACGACGCCGTTGAAGCTGGTGAAGGGGCCGTCTGCGACGCGGACTTGTTCGCCGATTTCGAACACGACGGCGGGGCGGCGGGTTTCAGCGCCTTCCTCGACCTGGCGCATCATGCGTTCGGCCTCGGCGTCCGAGATGGGGGTGGGGCGGATTTTGGTGCCGAGGAAGCCGGTCACTTTGGGGATGTCGCGCACCAGATGCCAGGCATCGTCGCTCATTTCCATTTTGATCAACACGTAGCCGGGGAAGAATTTGCGCTCGGCGTTGACCTTCTGGGCGCGGCGGATCTCGACCACTTCCTCGGTCGGGACCAGGACTTGTTCGATTTCGTCGGACAGGCCTTTCTGGGCCGCGGTTTCGGTGATCTGGTTCGCGATTTTCTTTTCGAACCCGGAATAGACATGCAGAACATACCAGCGTTTTGCCACGGCTTTAACCCCCTACGCCGAACAGGAACCGCATGCCCAGCCCGATCACCTGATCCACCACCAGAAAGAACACGATCGTCAGCGCGACCATGGCGAGCACGACGCCTGTGGTCACCAGGGTTTCCCGCCGCGACGGCCAGGTGGTCTTCGAGGCCTCGATGCGCACGTCGCGCAGGAACTTCGCCGGGTTGAACGCCAATGCAGTCATGCTCCAGATTGCCTAAAAATGTCGTGTTGCGTGCCGGCCCAGAAAGACCGGTTGGCAGGGGTGGAGGGTCTCGAACCCACAGCCTCCGGTTTTGGAGACCGGCGCTCTAGCCAATTGAGCTACACCCCTGCAGTGACAGGTCGCTTGCGGACAACACGCGTCCGCTGGCTTGCACAACGTGCGGGCCCCGATGTCAAGGGCCGGCGCAGAAATGCCTGCCGGACGCTGGAGCGGGTGACGGGAATCGAACCCGCACAACCAGCTTGGAAGGCTGGGACTCTACCGTTGAGCTACACCCGCTCCGTATGGCTTCTATAATCGGCTGGACTGCCGGCAGCAATGCTTATGGAATGAGCCGGTCGGCGCGGAGCTGTGTGAACAGGTCGTAGAACGCATCGTCGGTGGGCTGGTAGGCCGCGAAGCCGAGGCGGCGGCTTTTCGACATGTCGGTGACAACCTCGATCGGGCGGCCGAGATCGGCATCGGTGTGCCAGGGCGAGGCGAGGCGCGCGAGGTCGGGTTCGGCGAGGCCGTGGTTTGCGGCGATGCTGCGCCAAAGCGGTGCGTCCTGCGCCATCTGCTGTTCCAGGGGGCGGATGATGCCATCGAACGGTGCGGGGTCGATGCCGAACCATGCGGCGATGCGCTCCCACATCCAGCTCCAGCGGAAGATGTCGCCGTTCACCACGTTGAACGCCTGGTTGCGCGCGGCAGGGGTGGTTGCGGCCCAGAGGATGTGTTGCGCGAGCAGGCGGGCGTCGGTCATGTCGGTCAGGCCGTGCCATTGCATCGGCGAGCCGGGAAAGGTGAATGCCCTGCCCTGTTCGCGGCAGATGACCGCGCAGGTGGCGAGCGTTGTGCCCATGTTCATCGCGTTGCCGACCGCCTTGCCGATGATGGTGTGCGGGCGGTGCACGCTCCAGCCGAATCCGTCGCGCGCGGCGGCGGCGAAGAGTTCGTCTTCCTGGGCGTAGTAGAAATTCTCGACATCGAGCCGGCCCTGGGTTTCGCGGAACGGGGTCTGCGGCAGGGTGCCTTTGCCGTAAGATTCAAACGGGCCGAGGTAGTGCTTCAGGCCGGTGACCAGGGCGACGTGGGTGACCGAGCCGGCGGGGCGCACGGCATCGAGCAGATTGCGGACCATGGCGCCGTTGACGCGGATGTTCTCGGCCTCGGTGGCGCCGCGAATCCAGGTGGCGAGGATGACGAGGTCGGGTTTGATTGATTTGAGCGCCTCGGCCAGGGCTGCCGCGTCGCGCAGATCGGCGGCGATCGGGGTGACGCCGGATTGCGCCTGCGGGTGGCGGGCGAGGCCGTGGACCTGCCAGCCCTGATCGAGCAGATGCGCGCACGACGCGCTGCCGACGATGCCGCTCGATCCCACCACCAATGCCGTGTCTGCCATGATCCGCTCCGTTGTTGTGCAGGGCGACATCTGGGGATGGCCGGCGGGGTGTGCCAGCGCTTCATGGCTGGGGTGAGCGCCGCGACAGACGGCGCCGATCGCGCTATAGCGGTTGCATGATCGCGACCGATGACGGCATCAATCAGGCCGGCGAGCCGCCTGATTACAATGTCTATTCCTTCGATCCCGCGCTCGGCGGCGCGGTGGCGGCATTCGGCGGGGCGTGGGCGGAGGATCGGCTGGCCGCGTGCGGCGCGCGGATTGGCGCGGCGCGGCTGCGGGAGTTGGCGCGGGATGCCAATCGGTACGGGCCGGAGTTACGGGCGTTCGACCGGTTCGGGCAGCGGATCGATGAGATTGGCTATCATCCAGCCTGGCATGAGTTGATGGGGTTGATCCGCGGCGATGCCTATCATGCGCTGGCCTGGACGGCGGCGCGGCCGGGTGCGCAGGTGGCGCGGGCGGCGATTGCGTATGCATGGGGCCAGGGGGAGCCGGGCGTGTGTTGTCCCGAGGCGATGACCTATGCCTCGATAGCGGCGCTGCGCCATGCGCCGGACCTGCTGGCACGGTTCAGCACGGGGATCCTGGCGACGGCGTATGATCCGCGCCCGCTGCCGCCGGGGGCGAAAGCGGCGCTGACGGTCGGTATGGCGATGACCGAGAAACAGGGCGGCTCGGATCTGCGCCAGACCCGGACGGTTGCGCGCCCGGATGGGGCGCGGTGGGCGCTGACCGGTCATAAATGGTTTTTTTCGGTGCCGATGAGCGATCTGTTTTTGACGCTGGCGCGCACGGATGAGGGTGTGAGCTGTTTTCTGGCGCAGGGCTGGCGCGATGACGGTTCGCGCAACGCGGTTCGGATCCAGCGGCTGAAGGATAAATGCGGCAATCGGTCGAACGCCTCGTGCGAGGTCGAGTTCGACGGGCTCGACGCCGTGATGGTCGGTGAACCGGGCCGGGGCATCGCGACGATCATTGAAATGGCGCACCTGACCCGGCTGGAATGCGCGATCGGTGCTGCGGCGCTGATGCGCCATGCGACCAGTCTGGCGGTGTTTCATGCAAGCCGGCGCACCGCGTTTCAGCGCGCGTTGATCGATCAGCCGGTGATGCGCGCGGTGCTCGCGGATATGGCGCTCGATGCCGAAGCGGCGCTGTGGCTCGCGATGCGGGCGGCCGCCGCGATCGATGCGGCGCCGGATGATCCGGCCGCGGCGGCGCTCGCGCGGGTGATCGTGCCGGTTGCGAAATACTGGAATTGCAAGCGCGCGCCTGGTCTGGTTGCCGAGGCGCTGGAATGCCACGGCGGCAACGGGTTCATCGAGGAGCACCCGATCGCGCGGTTGTATCGCGAGGCACCGCTGAACGGTGTGTGGGAGGGCGCGGGCAATATCATCTGTCTCGATGTGCTGCGCGGCCTTGCCCGCACATCGGGGGCGGCGGATGCACTGCTCGCCATGCTGGCCCCGGCGCGCGGGGTGGATGCCGGGCTGGATGCGCTGATCGCAGGGGTTGCCGCCACGCTCGCGGCACCCGCTGGCCCGGAAGCCGAGGCGCGGCGGGTGGTCGAGCAGATTGCGCTGGCGATCGCGGCGGCGCTGCTGCTGCGCCACGCGCCGGCATTCGTGGCGGAAGCCTTTATCCGGGCGCGGATTGCGCGTGCGGGGCTTGCGTATGGCGCGCTGCCGGCCGATCTGGATCATGCAGCCCTGGTGCGCCGTGCCGCGATCATTCCAACCGACTGAGGATACCTGCCGATGCAAGATGCGATGATCGCCGAATACGGCACCACGGCCGCCGGCGCGCTGGTGCGGCAGGTGACTTTGCGCAACCGTGCCGGCATGAGCGTTGCTGTGCTGGACTACGCCGGGGCGATCACCGCCATCATGGCGCCGGACCGGAACGGGGTATTCGGCAATGTCGTGCTCGGCTGCACCAACATGGCCGATTATGAGACCAGGAGCCCCTATTTCGGCGCACTGCTCGGGCGCTATGCGAACCGGATTGCCGGCGGGCGGTTCAGCCTGGATGGCGAGACGTTCCATCTGCCGGTCAATAACGGACCCAATACGCTGCACGGCGGGTTGAAGACCGGTGCAACGCCGAATTTCGGGCACCGGATCTGGGATATCGTGACCGCGAGCGCGTGCTCGGTCACGCTGCAACTGGTGAGTGCCGATGGCGATAACGGATTTCCCGGCACGCTGACCGTGACGGTGGTGTACACGCTGGAGGAGGACAATGCGGTGCGGATCGACTACGCGGCGCAGGTGGAGGGCCGGCCGACCGTGCTTAATCTGTCCAACCATACCTATTTCAATCTCGCGGGGTCGGGCAGCGCGCTCGACCAGATCGTGACGATTCCGGCCAGTTTCTTTCTGCCGACCGATGCCACGCAGATCCCCACCGGGATTTTGCTGGCGGTGGAGGGCACGCCGATGGATTTTCGCACACCGCACGCGGCCGGTGCGCGGATCGGCGAGGCCTATGAGCAGCTGAGACTCGCCGGCGGGTATGATCATTGCTACGTGCTCGACAAACCGGCGGACGCGATCGGGCCGGCCGCGACGCTGCATGATGCGGCGTCGGGGCGGGTGTTGAGCATCGAGACCAGCGAGCCCGGTGTGCAATTCTATACCGGCAACAACCTGACCGGCACCATCATCGGGCAGAATGGCGTATTGATCGGTCCGGGGGATGGCATTGCGTTCGAGACCCAGCATTACCCGGATGCGCCGAACCAGCCGCATTTTCCGACCACCCGGCTCGACCCCGGGCAGGCGTTCCGCTCCACCACGATCTGGCGGTTTTCGGTCGCGTAAGAACATCATAGGAACAAATAGTTAATAAATCCTTACCAGACGCGTTGCCGTTCTGTTCTCTCCATGCGAAACTCATACTCGACGAGTCGGATCGCGCAGCCTATGGTTATTTCTCGCCTAAGTTGCAACACCGCCCCTGAAACACACGCTTGAGGAGTTAACCGATGGAAAAAAACAAAGCTCTCGACGCTGCCTTGGTGCAGATCGAGCGGGCATTCGGCAAAGGCTCGATCATGCGGATGGGTGCGCGGCCTGGCAATGAGGAGATCGACGTTGTGCCATCGGGATCGCTCGGGCTCGATCTGGCGCTCGGCATCGGCGGGTTTCCGCGCGGCCGGGTGATCGAAATCTACGGGCCGGAATCCTCGGGCAAGACGACGCTGGCGCTGCACGCGATTGCCGAGGCGCAGAAGCGCGGCGGCACCTGTGCGTTCATCGATGCGGAACACGCACTTGATCCGATCTATGCGCGCAAACTCGGTGTCGATGTCGATAATCTGCTGATCTCGCAGCCCGATACCGGCGAGCAGGGTTTGGAAATCGCCGATACGCTGGTGCGCTCGGGTGCGATCGATGTGCTGGTGATCGACTCGGTGGCGGCCCTGGTGCCGCGCGCTGAACTCGAGGGCGAAATGGGTGACAGCCATGTCGGCCTGCACGCGCGGTTGATGAGCCAGGCGCTGCGCAAGCTGACCGGGTCGATCTCGCGTTCGAAAACGATGATGATCTTTCTCAATCAGATCAGGTTGAAAATCGGCGTCATGTTCGGCAATCCGGAAACCACGACCGGCGGCAATGCGCTGAAATTCTATGCCTCGATCCGCATGGAGATCCGCAGGATCGGTGCGATCAAGGACCGCGAGGAAGTGACGGGCAACCAGACCCGGGTAAAGGTGGTGAAGAACAAGCTGGCGCCGCCGTTCCGCCAGGTCGAATTCGACATCATGTATGGCGAGGGCATCTCGAAGGTCGGCGAATTGATCGATCTGGGCGTCAAGGCTGGAATCGTCGAGAAATCGGGCGCGTGGTTCAGCTATGACAGCGTGCGCGTCGGCCAGGGGCGCGAGAACGCCAAGCAGTTTCTGCGGGATCATCCGGACATGGCGGCGGCGATCGAGAAACGCATCCGCGACCAGGCCGCGGTCGTTGAGAAATCGATGATGGTGGCACCGTCCGAGAACGAGGTCGCCGAAGCGGCGGAGTAGCGCGGCCGGGCTCGCGTTCGGGATCGGCCGGGCCCAAGCGCAACGCCTGGAAAGATGACAGCGATGCCATGAGGCGGTATGCCGGGGGAACAAGTCGATTTTCCAGGGACATCTCGCCGCTCCATGACATCCAGCAACGATATCCGCGCCACGTTCATCGATTATTTTCAGCGCCACGATCACGAGGTGGTGCCGAGCGCGCCGCTGGTGCCGCGCAACGATCCGACGCTGATGTTCGTCAATTCGGGCATGGTGCCGTTCAAGAACGTGTTTACCGGCCAGGAGAAGCGGCCCTATGTGCGCGCGACCTCGGCGCAGAAATGCGTGCGCGCCGGCGGCAAGCACAACGACCTCGACAATGTGGGTTATACCGCGCGCCACCACACGTTTTTCGAAATGCTGGGCAATTTTTCGTTCGGCGATTATTTCAAGGAACAGGCGATCACCAATGCCTGGACCTTGCTGACGCGTGACTTCGGCCTTGCGAAAGATCGCCTGCTCGTCACGGTCTATCACAGCGATGACGAAGCGGCATCGCTGTGGCGGAAGATTGCCGGTCTTTCGGATGAGCGGATCATTCGCATCGCGACCGATGATAATTTCTGGCGCATGGCGGATGTCGGTCCGTGCGGCCCTTCATCGGAGATCTTCTACGATCATGGGCCGCACATCGCAGGCGGGCCGCCGGGCAGCCCCGAGGAGGATGGCGACCGCTTTATCGAAATCTGGAACCTCGTGTTCATGCAGTATTTCGAGGATGCGGCGAAAACGCTGACCCCCCTGCCCCGCCCCTCGATCGATACCGGCATGGGCCTCGAACGGTTTGCCGCCATCATGCAGGGCAAGCACGATAATTACGATACCGATACGCTGCGCGCGCTTATCATGGCCTCGGCCGAAGCCTCTAACACAGATCCTGACGGCGCCCATAACACCAGCCACCGCGTCATCGCGGATCATTTGCGCGCCACGGCTTTTATCATCGCGGACGGTGTGCTGCCCTCTAACGAAGGGCGCGGCTATGTGCTGCGCCGGATCATGCGCCGCGCGATGCGCCACGCGCATCGGCTGGGTATGCGCGAGCCGTTCATCTACCGGCTGGTGCCGGCGCTGACCCGGCAGATGGGTGTTGCCTATCCCGAATTGCCGCGCGCGGAACCGCTGATCGTCGAGACGCTCAAGCTCGAGGAAGCGAAATTCGCGATCATGCTCGAGCGCGGCCTGTCGCTGCTCGATGACGAGGTAAGCCGGCTTGGCGCGAGCGCGCCGCTGGCGGGATCGGTCGCGTTCAAACTATACGACACGTTCGGTTTTCCGCTCGATCTGACCGAGGATGCGCTGCGTGAGCAGGGCCGCAGCCTCGATCGCGACGGGTTCGAGGCCGCCATGGCCGAGCAGCGCGCCCGCGCCCGCGCCGCCTGGGCCGGCAGCGGCGATGCCGCCACCGAGACCATCTGGTTCGAGTTGAAGGAAAAATTGGGTGCGTCCGAATTCCTTGGCTACACCACGGAAGACGCCGATGCGAGCGTGACCGGCCTGATCATCGATGGCGCGCCGGTCGAGCGTGCCACAGCCGGCCAGAGTGTGGCCATCATCCTCAATCAGACGCCGTTCTACGCGGAATCGGGCGGCCAGGTCGGCGATACCGGCACGCTGCGCGCCGAGGGGCTGGACGTTGCGGTTACCGACACG
The DNA here is from genome assembly GCF_026191915.1 of Acidiphilium sp. PA. GTDB lineage: Bacteria > Pseudomonadota > Alphaproteobacteria > Acetobacterales > Acetobacteraceae > Acidiphilium. Next base: position 239,807 of record NZ_JAIMBY010000002.1, on the reverse strand, counting down.
CAAAAGAAAGCAGGCGATCTGTTCGTGCATTACGGCACGGTGCGGACCGGTACCGTGACGCGCGGCCAGACCGTGCATGCCTCGGTGGATCACGCGCGGCGGACTGCGATCCGCGCGCATCATTCCGCCACCCATCTGCTGCATGAGGCGCTGCGTCAGGCGCTCGGCCCGCATGTGACGCAGAAGGGCAGCCTCAATGCGCCGGACCGGCTGCGGTTCGATATTTCGCAGCCACGGCCCGTCACCTTTGCCGAATTGCGCGACGTCGAGCGCGCGGTGAACGCCCGCATCCGCGAGAACAGCCCGGTGGAAACCAGGCTGATGACGCCGGATGAAGCGGTGAAGCGGGGCGCCATGGCGCTGTTCGGCGAAAAATATGGCGACGAAGTGCGCGTGGTTTCGATGGGCGTCGGCGATGGCACGAAATCCGCCTATTCGATCGAATTGTGCGGCGGCACACATGTCAACCGCACCGGCGATATCGGCGCGTTCCGCATTCTGGCGGAATCCGGGGTTGCCGCCGGGATTCGCCGCATCGAGGCGGTAACCGGGGCTGCGGCGCTGACGGCGATCGAAACCGATGCCGATCTGCTGGCCGAAGCCGCGACCACGCTGAAGGCACCCCCCGCCGAAGTGCCGGCGCGCATCGCAGCCCTGCTCGAGGAGCGCAAGCGTCTGGAACGCCAGATCGGCGAACTGCAGCGCAAGATCGCAACGGGCGCGGGTGAAGCCGCCGTTGAGGACGTGGCGGGCGTGAAACTCGCCGCGCGCAATCTGGGCGATGTCGCGCCGCGCGATCTGAAATCCCTTGCCGATTCGATTTTGAAATCGATGGGCCAGGGCGTGGTGGCGCTGGTATCCACCGCCGATGGCAAGGCGAGCATCGTGGTCGGCGTGTCGGACGATCTGACCGCGAAACATAACGCCGTCACTTTGGTGCGCGCGGCCGCCGAAGCGGTAGGCGGCAAAGGCGGCGGCGGGCGGCCCGCTATGGCACAGGCCGGCGGGCCGGATGCGGCTCAGGCGGATGCCGCCCTCGCCGCGGTGCGCGCGGCCCTCGCGGCGTAGGGTGACGCGCCTTATTCGGGGTCGGGCGGCTGCCAGACGGCGCGGACCAGGTAGATCGGGCGTTGTTTGCTCTCTTCGTAGAGCCGGCCAAGGTATTCGCCGAGCACGCCAAGTGCGAGCAATTGCACGCCGCCGAGAAACAGCACGGCGACCAGCAGCGAAGGGTAGCCCTTGACCGGGTTGCCGTAGACCAGCTTGTTGAAGATGGTGATGAGTGCGTAGATGAAGGCGAGCACTGAAACGCCGAAGCCGAGGTAGGAGGCAAGGCGCAACGGCGCGCTGGAGAAGCTGGTGATGCCCTCGATCGCGAAGTTCCACAGCTTCCAGTAGTTCCAGGTGGTGGTGCCGGCGTGCCGGGGGGCGCGGTCGTAGGTGATGGTCGCGGTACGAAAACCGACCCAGGCGAACAGGCCTTTCATGAAGCGCCGGCGTTCCGGCAGGCGTTTCAGCGCCTCCAGCGCGGGCCGTGAGATCAGGCGGAAGTCGCCGGTATCGGCCGGAATATCGACCTGGCTCATCCGGTTGATCACCCGGTAGAACGCGTGCGCGGTGGCACGTTTGACCGGGCCATCGCCCTCGCGCGAGGCGCGCACGGCGTTCACCACCTCAAAACCCTCGCGCCATTTCGCGATCAGCGCGGGGATGATTTCCGGCGGGTCCTGCAGATCGGCATCGAGCGGGATGACGGCATCGCCGCGCGCAAAATCGAGCCCCGCGGTCAGGGCGGCTTCCTTGCCAAAATTGCGCGACAGGTCGATCACGCGCACGCGGGCATCCCGCTCGGCGAGGGCGACCAGCCGGGCGAGCGTGTCATCGCGGCTGCCATCGTTGACGCAGACCAGCTCCCACGGATCGGGCCCGGCCTCCAGCACCTCGGCAAGGCGGGTGTGCAGGGTTTGCACGTTTTCGGCTTCGTTATGAAACGGTACAATGATCGAAATGAGCGATGGCGCCGGCGGTAAGGCGTTGTTCATTGCGCGTGCCGTCCTTTCGGGCTGATCCATCGCCCCACCATCTGCCACATCAGCACCAAGGCGCCCAGCCAGAAACCGAGCCACGCCCAGCCCGCGTAAGGCGGGCTGAAGCGGAAGCGGACGATATTCCGCCCGGCGTGCAGCGCGATGCTCTGGACGACGGCGTGATGCACATGAACAGCGACCCTCGCGCCGTTATCGGTCGCGTGCCAGCCGGCCATGAAGAGTTCGCGGCGGATCAGCGCGGCGGCGGCAGGGCAATCGATGATCGCGGCATTGACGCTGTGCGCACCGATCCGGCAGGCGGCGCCGGTGGTGGTGTAAAACGGCTCCGCGCCGGCCAGCCGCCAGATCGTCATCAACTTGTCGGTATAGACTTTGCGGAACAAGGCTTGGTCGGGGCGGACGCTGAAGGCGATTTCGGCGGTGCGAGCGGGGATGATGTGACCATCGCCGGTCGTCACGCTGCCGCCCGATGCTGGATAGAGCCAGATTGCGTCAGGGCTACTCCCGGTGCGATGATCGATCGTGATGTGATATTGTGCGCCGGGGCGTAGCGTCAGCGTGCGCGCAAGAACGACGGTGAACAACGTGTTGTCCCGCGAGGTGCCAAGGTCGCCGGTGCCGCGCGCGCAGATGCCGCCGCTGCACAGGCTGATCGACATCAGACCGGTTGCGGTATTGCCGTAATTGCCCTGATTGATGCCGATCCGCCCGATCGGCGGCATCGTAGCGAAGCCCGGCGGCGCGATGCCGTGCATCGTGATCGACTGGCCGGGATACAAAGCGAACGCCATAGCGATGCCGGGTGAGGCGGGGATTTCGAGCGAGGGGCTGAGCGATGTGCCCGGGCTCGTGAGGATATAGCGAACGCCGAGATAGCGATAATCATGCTGAAACCGCATCACGTCACGCGCACCATCCGTAATCGACATTGGCGGAAACGGTGCGAAAAAAATATTGCCCTGATCGAATCCGCCATCGGTGAACAAATGCCGGTGCACGAAATCGGCCCAATTGGCCGCAACCGGCAGATAGATGTAATTGAGGTCGGGCAGTTCGAAATACGCGCTGTAGTTCGGATCGATCGGCCCCAGCGTATAGAATCGCCGCAGGCCGAGATGGGCCTTGAGGTAATGGATCGCAGGCCAATCGACCTTACCGGGCGCGTGGCCGGATAATTGCGGCACGATGAACAGCGCCAGCGCGTTGAGCACCACAATGAAGCTCAAGCACCAGCGGCGGACTTCGCCGTGCAAGCCGCGCCAGACGGCGAGGACCAGCAGCAACGCGGCGAGCTCGAACGCCACCGCGCGCACCAGCCAGAACACCATGATCGCGCGATCACCTTCATTCCAGTGCCAGACCGGCGCCCAGGGCGATGCGAACCAGAGCGCGAGGCCGAGGATGGCGAGCGTCACAACCAGCGGCCCGCGGAGTTTCATCGTGCCGGCGCGCAGATCTTCCAGCGCAAAACAGGCCGGAATGATGAGCGCCAATTCCCAGCTTGGCGAGGAATAGCGCGAAAACACGACATCGCGCATCAGCGGCAATGCGTTAAGCAGCAGCATGACCGGCGGAAATCCGAATGTTTTACCGATGCTGATCACCAGCCACGCGGCGAGGAGGGCAGTGATCGGGCGATCGCGCTGCGACATCAGACCAGCTGCGCCGAACAGCACCAGCAGCAAACCGACGTAACCACCGGTCGAGGCTGAGACGCCAAGCAGCAGGGTACTGCCGGCTCCCATACCCAGCGGGCCAAACACATACGGCAGCACCGTAACCGCGAAGCCGCGGTAATTGATGTAATCGGTACCGAAACGATGAGATCGGAACACGGTGCTGGTTAGAGTGAAGTCGATGAATGCAACAATCTGCGGCGCGGCGATCAGCAATCCGGCAATCCCGCCAATCACGATCCTGGCGATAAATCGCCGAACGTCCCGCACCTGAAACGAGCGCACGATCGCCCAGAGCAAGGCCAACAGCCCATCGATATAGGCGGTCTCCGGGAAACCGGCGAGAAGCGATCCGCCGATGCCCAGGGCGATCAGCACAATCGCGCGGCGCGGGTGATCGGGATCACGTGCATCTTCAATACCATGAAGTAACAGGGGCAGAAACGGAATCACGTTCAAAATGGTCTCGCCCGGCACCCAGGCGAAAGTGCCGCTGAAGGCAAACAGAAGCCCGCCGGTAAGCGAACCAAGACGCCCCAGGCCGAGCCGGCGCAGCAGACAGAACATGGCGATGCCTGCAAATATCTGGAGCGATAGTTCGAGCCAGACAATGCCGTTCTGGGTCGCAAGCAACAGCACGAACGGCAGGAACAGCGCGGCCGGCTGCATTTCACCGGCCAGCGGCAGGCCGATGCCGGAATAGGGGTTCCACCATGGGATGACGAGATGCAGCCAGTCCTGCGCGGCGAGATGGCCGAGCGCCTGGTTGGTCCAGCCCACATTGGTATCGCTGAAGTCGAGCGCGTAGATGATGCTGCGCCCGATGCCGGTGACCGCACCGGATTCCGTCCAGATCGGGTTGGAACTGAGGCCGGTGAGCCAGGAGGCAGCGTGGCCCAGAAACGGCGCGAGGATGAGGATCAGGATCGGCATGCGGGGATGGCGGTCGAGATGTTCAGGCGGCTGCGCGACCCGTTGCACCTCGGCAGCATTCACGCTTCGCAGCAACAGAATTTTCCCCGCCAACCTCGTCTCCGCGTTGTATATCATATCGGCGATAACCGCGCAGGTCTATCGCCAGCCATGCGGCATCGTCGGAATTAGGGAAGGTTCCAGCGTCGGTTGACACCATGGCGGTGATAACGCAGTGCCATACGGCCCCTTGATCCAAAGGTACCTGACTGAGCATGGACAACCTAAAAAGTGATTCTTTGCGGAGGGCGGTTTCATGTTTCATCGTTGGCTGCTTTGCCGCGCTGGTTCTTTTCCGCATGCCGTCCATCATTCTCGACGGAGGACGGTTCTGGGCCGAAGAAGGGGTGGTTTATTTCAGTAGCGATTGGTATCATCCCTGGTACATGTCGTGGTTCACCGTCGCCGCCGACGCCGGTTATATCAACCTTGCGGCGGGGTTCGCGCCTTGGGTCGGCCTGCATTTGGGTGGCCTGATGTACGCGCCGCTGATCACCGTATTGATCGCGCTGTTAGTGCAGTGTCTGCCTGCATTCATCTTGATAACACATGAGTTTCCATGGCGCCGGTCCTTGGGCGCGACGCTGGTCGCTGTGTTGCTATGCGCCGTCCCGCCGGTGACCGGTGAAGTTTGGCTTAACACGATCACCAGCCAGTTTCACCTCGCGCTCTGTGCCGCGCTGATCTTCGCGGCGCCGCCCCGTGATCCAGCTCTTTTTTATGTGGATTGCGCCATTCTTGGTTTTGGAGTGCTATCCGGCCCTGCGACCAGCTTTCTGATGCCGCTGTTCGTGCTGGTGGCGCTTCAGAAGCGCGACATGCGGTCATCGATCCAGGCTGGGATAATCCTGGTTGGCTTTGCCATCCAGATCACGGTCTTTCTATCGCATCCACTACCTGAGCGCGGCAGCCATCTTGCGCCCGCTCCACTGCTTTCAGTGATCAGTCTCCACACAATCGTGCTGCAATTCGCGGGGCTCAGTTTGGCACGTGACTTTGCAAATTATCTTGGCACCAATCACGCGGCGCATCGGTTCCTCTGGGCTGGACCCCTGATTTTCATCGCGTTCAATGCGGTCGTCGCTTTCAATATCTGGCGGCGGCAAAACTGGGTTCTTGCGAAGCTGTTTATTGCGGGATTGGTAATCGTTTTGGTATCATTCTATGAGGCGTGGGAAGGGTCATTCAGCGGTTTCATGCACGTCATTGGCGGTCAGCGCTACGCATTCGTCCCTGAAGTTATCAATGCACTCCTGATCGTTGGTTTGGCCGCGGTAAGGCGCGGACCTTCGCGCGGTTTCTTCGGGACAGCAGCCGCGATCCTGGTTTTCACCGGTTTATTCAACTATCAGCGCGGTTTGACGCAATTTGCGCACGGGCCACTATGGCGGCCCGAAGTGATTGTATGGCGTAAAAATCCGTCGCAGATACTGGATGTCTGGCCCGGCGCCCCTTGGGCGTTTAGCTTGACACCGCGGCAGCCAACCAAAAATAACGTGAAATGACACCACGGCGGCCAGCGCCGCGATACGATCCGACCCGTTTATCATCGGGTGAGTCCCGATGAATGTGAGCCTGCCCGCTGGCTGGTTCGGTAGTTTGCGCTTGCTGCCCCTGATCTTTCTCGCCCTCAGCCTCGCCACCGGCCTGCGCCTCGCGTTGCTCACGCCGATTGGCCAGGTGGCCGATGAGCCGGCCCATATCGCGCGGGCGGGCGCGTTGTTGCACGGCCAGTGGCTCGGGCGGCGGGTGCCGTTCAAGCCGGTCGGCAAGGCGGCGGTGATCGTTCCCGCGACGCGGATCAATTTCGGATTGTTGAATGCCTCGATCGGCGAGATGAACGCCACCTGCACAGCGCCGGCCTCGATTGCCAGTACCGCGCGCCAGCCCTGGACCAAGGCGAAGATCATCGATATCGATTTCAACACGACGCAATATTTTCCAGCACTGTATCTGCCCGGCACGCTCGGCATCGCGGCCGGTCGCGCGCTCGGGGAGCGCCCGTTGCCCGCGCTGTTCACCGGGCGGGTGGGCATGCTGCTCGCCTATGTGCTGGTCGGCACGCTCGCCATCGCGATCGCGCGGTTCGGCCGCGCCGTGCTGTTCGCCACATTGTCGTTCCCCGAGGCGCTGAGCCTGGGTGCGTCGTTCAACCAGGATGGCATGTTGATCGCGCTGAGCGCGCTGGCCGGTGCGTTGCTCACGCTCGATCCGGTGCGGCATCGGCGGTGGCGCTGGTGGTTTCTGCCGGTGATGACGCTGATCATTCTCTCCAAGCCGCCTTATGGGCTGTTGCTGTTCGCCGTGCTGGCGCCGCTCGCGCTGCCGCACCGCTGGCTGCGCCTGGCGCTGACGGCGCTATGGGCAATCCCGCCGCTGATCTGGGTCGCGATCATGACGCGGATCTCCCTGATGCCGTATCTGCTCGGCCCGTATCATCCCGGCCCGCTCTGGCCGGGGCCGGCCGGCGCGATGTTCAGCACGACCGATCCGGCGGCGGCGGCGCGGGTGTTTCTGGCCGACCCCGCCCGGCTGCTGACCCTGCCGGTCGGATTTCTGCTGGCCAATTTCGGCTTTCTGTTGAAATCGGGCATCGGCATGCTGGGGTGGCTGACCATCGGCCTGGCACCCCCCGCCTATCTCGGCTGGGAGATCGCCATTCTGTGTGCCGCGCTCGGCGTGCTGGCCTCGCCGCGGATGGCGGGGTTGCGCTGGTCCTGGGGCGATGCGGCACTGATCCTGGCGCTGGTTTCCCTCAGCGTGCTGGCCGTCGAAATCGCGGTCTATCTGAGTTGGGACAAAGTGGGCAGCGCGATGATCTACGGTCCACAGGGCCGCTATTATCTGCTGTTCCTGCCGTTCCTGATGCTGATAATTCCCCGCCTCGGCGGGCGGATCGGCGCCATCGCCGCACCGCTCAGCGCGCTGCCGGCGGTGGTGATGGCGGCGATCGATGTCTGGTACATCCCCGGCCTGCTGCTGCGGCGCTTCTGTCTGGGTTGAAGGCCGGCGCTATCTCGTTTTCGTGAGATGCGCCTTTGACGGCGGGTTTTACCGCGCCCAAGCCCCCTGCCCGCTTGCGTTCACCGCGTTTGAAGGCATCTTGGCGGGCATTGCTCTCGATGGGGGATATCCATGAACGCTTTCACGACGACGCCGCTGATTTCGCGCGCCGCACTGTTCGGCAACCCAAGCCGGAAGGGTGCCGCGATCAGTCCGGATGGGGCGCATATCACGTTTCTCGCACCGTTGGATGGGGTGATGAATGTGTTCATCGCGCCGCGCGGGGCGCTCGATCAGGCAACGCCGTTGACGCAGGAAACAAAGCGCGGTGTGCCGTTTTATGAATGGGCAAAGGATTCGCGCCATGTGCTGGTCGGGCGCGATACCGACGGGGATGAGAATTATCACATCCACGCCATCGATATCAAAACCGGTGCGGCGCGGGATTTGACGCCGTTCGAGGGCGTGCGGGCGTCTCTCAGTAAGGTTTCGCACCGTCATCCCGGCACGGTGGTCATCAGCCACAACGCGCGCAATCCGCAGTTTCCGGATCTCTACCGGGTCGATATCGCGACCGGTGCGGCCACGATGCTGGTGGAAAATCCGGGCTTTGCCGGCTTCGGGATCGATGATGATTTCACCGTGCGTTATGCAGTCGCGATCCAGCCGGATGGCAGCCAGCTCGTGCTGCGGCCAGACGCGGCGGCGGGATGGGCCGAATTCATGCGGTTCGCACCGGAAGATGCGATGACATCGGGCATCGAGGACGATTTCGCGCCCGACGGCAGCACGCTGATGCGATCGAGCGCGGGGCGCGATACCGCGGCCTTGTATCGGCTCGATTTCGCAACCGGTGCGGCGCGCATGATTGCTGCGGATGAACGGGCGGATATCGGCGGGGTGCTGGTCGATCTGCACTCGAAGGTGCCACTGGCGTACAGCGTGAATTACGAGCGCAATCGCTATGTGGCGTTCGATGCGGCGGTGCAGGCGGACCTGGATTTTCTGGACGGGGCAAAGATTGGCGACTGGGGCGTGCAGTCGCGCACCAGCGATGACCGGTTGTGGGTGGTCGGCGCCGATGCGGATACCGCACCGGGCGCGGCTTATTTATATGATCGGAAATTGAAAACGCTCGAAAAACTATATGATTCGCGGCCGGATCTGGCGACGGCACCGCTGGCGGCGATGCATCCGGTGGTGATCGAGGCGCGCGATGGGTTGAACCTGGTATGTTACCTGACCCTGCCGAAGGGCAGCGACGAGGCAACACCGGGGCGGCCAGCGCAGGCGTTACCCATGGTGCTGCTCGTGCATGGCGGCCCGTGGTCGCGCGATACGTTCGGCTACGATTCCTATCATCAATGGCTGGCGAACCGCGGTTACGCGGTGCTTTCGGTGAATTTTCGAGCCTCGACCGGGTTCGGCAAGGCATTTCTGAACGCGGGCAACAATGAATGGGGCGGCGCGATGGATGACGATCTGCTCGATGCGGTTGATTGGGCGATCGGCGCCGGGATCGCCGATGCGTCGCGCATCGCGATCATGGGCGGATCATATGGCGGCTACGCGACGCTGGCGGCGATGACCCGCAACCCAACCCGATACGCCTGCGGTGTCGACATCGTGGGCCCGTCGAATCTGGAAACCCTGCTGGCGACGATCCCGCCCTATTGGGAAGCGGGCAGGGCGATTTTCCATAAATCGATCGGCAACCCCGACACCGCGGATGGCTTGGCGTTGCTGCGCGAACGCTCGCCGGTACATTTCGCGGACCGGTTGGCCCGGCCGCTGCTGATCGGCCAGGGTGCCAACGACCCGCGGGTAAAACAGGCGGAATCCGACCAGATGGTCGCGGCACTGAAGGCAAAAGGGATCGCGGTAAGCTACGTGCTCTTCCCCGACGAAGGACACGGGTTTGCGCGGCCGGAGAATAATATTGCGTTCAACGCGATTACCGAGCAGTTTCTCGCAGCGCATCTGGGCGGACGGGCGGAGCCGATCGGGGCGGATGAAATCTCCCGTTCCACCGCGCAGATATTGGAAGGTGCCGATACGCTCTCATGACGACCGAACCGAAATCGCCGCTGATCACCCGCAAACGCGTGATGCTGGGGCTGGAACTCGTCTTCAACTTCCTGCTGCCCTGGATCGTGTATCGGGTGGCGAAACCCCATGTCGGCGAGATCCACGCCATCATGGCCTCGGCCGCGCCGCCGATGGCGTGGAGCCTGGTGGAGTTCGCACGCAAGCGGCGGGTGGACGCAATTTCGGTGATGGTGCTGGGCGGCATCGGGCTTTCACTGCTCGGCTTCGCGCTCGGCGGATCGCCGAAATTGCTGCTGATGCGGGAATCGCTGATCACCGGGTTGATCGGCATCGTGTTCGTGGGCTCGGCCATCATCGGCCGGCCCCTGATGTACGTGCTGGCAAGCGCCAGCCTGAAACGGCAATCGGCCGAAGACAGCGCCGAATTCGAGACCTATAAGGACGATCCCGCCTTCCGCCGCATGATGGGCGTGATGACCCTGGTGTGGGGCATCGGCTTCATCGCGGAAACGGCGGTGCGCAGCGTGCTGGTTTTCTCGCTGCCGGTCGGACGATTCCTGATCATCGGGCCAATCGTCGGATACGCAACCATCGGCCTGCTGATGCTATGGACCTTCCTGTACGGCCGCGCCGCCGAAAAACGCGGAGTGTTGTCGTGAGGCACAGAGGCAGCCAGGCCAGCGGCGCTCCCTCCGCCGTGGTGCCGCCTTGTGTCATGATCCTGTCGCAGGAAACCGCTTGACAGACTCTAGGCAATATCTGCGATATAAATGATATGAAAACGGGACTGGTATCATCTCCGCGCGCTTGACCGCACCGGTTACTCGGCACATCCACGGGCGGATGACACGCCCGGATGATCAGGAATGACCGAAACCACCCCGACCGCCGCGACCGACCAGAATTTGCGCACGCTCCATATCGTCACCTGGGGCTGCCAGATGAACGCCTACGATAGTCTTCGGATGGCCGATCTGTTGCGCCCGCTGGGATACCGCGAAGTCACGACCGACGATGCCGACCTGGTGATCTTCAACACCTGCCACATCCGCGAACGCGCCGCCGACAAGCTGTTCTCCGCTCTCGGCCGCCTCCGCGCGGTGAAAGACGCCCGCAACGGCCGGATGATGATCGCCGTCGCCGGCTGCGTTGCCCAGGCGGAAGGTGCTGAAATCCTTCGCCGCGCCCCCTATGTCGATCTCGTGGTCGGCTCGCAGGCCTACCACAAACTCCCCGAACTGATCGCCGCGGTCGAAGCGAAACACGCGGCGGTGATCGATACCGATTTCCCCGCCGCGCAGAAATTCGACTTCCTGCCGGAAGCCCAGTCGAGCCAGGGTGCGATCGCCAACCTCGCGATCCAGGAAGGTTGCGACAAATTCTGCACCTTCTGCGTCGTCCCCTACACCCGCGGTGCGGAAGCCAGCCGCCCCGCCGCTGCCATAGTCGCCGAAGCCCGGCGCCTGGTTGCGGGGGGCGCCCGCGAAATCGCCCTGCTCGGCCAGAACGTCAACGCCTGGCACGGCGAAGGCCTGGATGGCAAAATCTGGCCGCTCTCCCGCCTGCTCGCAACACTGGCCGACCTGCCCGACCTCGCCCGCCTGCGCTACACCACCTCCCACCCGCGCGACATGAGCGACGATCTGATCGAGGCCCATCGCACCAACCCCAAGCTCATGCCCTTCCTGCATCTGCCCGTGCAATCCGGCGCCGATGCCATTCTCGCCGCGATGAACCGCCGCCATACCGCCGACGATTTCCGCCGCATCGTCGACAAACTCCGCACCGCGCGCCCCGATATCGCCTTCTCGTCCGATTTCATCATCGGCTTCCCCGGCGAGACCGATGCCGATTTCGCGGCCACCATGGAACTCGTGCGCGAGATTGAGTTCGCACTCGCCTACAGCTTCACCTATTCCCGTCGGCCCGGCACCCCGGCGGCCGACGCGCCCAACCAGGTTCCCGCCCCGCTCGCCCACGCCCGCCTGATGGAATTGCAGGACGTGCTGCGCAACCAGCAGCACGCATTCAACCGGGCCCAGGTCGGCAAACAATTCGATGTCCTGTTCACCGGCCCCGGCCGTCACCCCGGCCAGATCGCCGGCCGCTCGCCCTATCTGCAACCCGTCGTGGTCGAACACGCCAATCTCGCCCAAGGCAGCATCCATCCCGTGACAATCACATCCGCCAACCCCAACTCCCTCATGGCTACACTTAATCAGGAGCAAATCGCAGCTTGAGCCAGATCCTTGCGCCCCAGGCTTCGCTATCCCGCACTTTAACCTTCAACAACAATGGGTTGTTGTCCGTTCTTGTAGGCGACCACGACCGCAACCTCGCCCGTATCGAGCAGCGACTCGGCGTCCGCGTCGCCTGCCGCGGCAACCGCGTTTCGATTTCGGGCGAAGCCAGCAAGGTTGAAGCCGCCGAAATCGCGCTCTCCTCGCTCTACCAGCGTCTCATCCGCGGCGAGGCGATCGACGCCGCCGAGGTCGATGCCGCCGCCCGCCTGGTCGACCCCGCCAGTGATCCCCGCTTGCCGCTGTCCGACCTGCCGGCCATCCGCACCCGCAAGGGTGCGGTCGGTCCGCGCAGCCCGGGCCAGACCGGCTATATCGAACTGCTCGCCAAGCATGAAATGGTCTTCGCCATCGGCCCGGCCGGCACCGGCAAGACCTATCTCGCCGTCGCACAGGCCGTCGCCATGCTGATCTCCGGGCGCGTCGACCGCATCGTGCTTTCCCGCCCCGCCGTCGAGGCCGGCGAACGCCTCGGCTTCCTGCCCGGCGACATGAAGGAAAAGGTCGACCCCTACCTCCGCCCGCTGTACGATGCGCTGCAAGACCTCCTGCCCGGCGACCTCATGACCCGCCGCATGGCCGCCGGCGAAATCGAAATCGCTCCCCTTGCCTTCATGCGCGGCCGGACCCTCGCCCACGCCTTCGTCATCCTCGATGAAGCCCAGAACACCACCCCCGTGCAGATGAAAATGTTCCTCACCCGCATGGGCGAAGGCACCCGCATGGTCATCACCGGCGACCTCTCGCAGATCGACCTGCCCACCGGCGCACGCTCCGGCCTCGCCGATGCGCTGGACACACTCGAAGGTGTCCCCGGCATCGGCATCGCCCGCTTCGGCGTGGGCGATGTCGTGCGTCACCCCCTGGTCGCCCGCATCGTCGAAGCCTACGGCCAGCGCATGACCGCCCAGCAGGAGCGCGAACGCGGTCGCTGATGGAGCCTTCCGAACCTTACAGTAAGCGCCCCCTCGCCGGTCCACCGGCGCGGGGGGAGATCATCATCGCCAACCCGGGCTGGCACCGCCACGTCAAAGCACCCGAGCGCCTGATCGCCCGCGCCCTCACCATCGCCGGCCGTCACCCGACGGTCGTCCTCGCGGACGATGCCACCGTCAAACGCCTCAACACGCGCGACCGGGGCCGCAACAAACCCACCAACGTCCTGACCTACGAAACACCGCCGGAAATCATTCTCGCCCTCGGCGTCGTCCTGCGCGAAGCGGCCGCCGCAAACCGCCGCCCCGCCCACCACCTCGCCCATCTGGTCATCCACGGCGCGCTGCACCTCGCCGGCGAAGACCACCATACCGCCGGCGAAGCCCGCCGCATGGAACGGCTGGAATCCCGCCTGCTCGCCAAACTCCGGGTTCCGAATCCGTGGAAGCACCAGTCATGAGTGGTAGCTGGTTCACCAAACTCCTCCACAAAATCCGCGACCAGCCCGATCTGCGCCAGCAGATCGGCGAACTCATGGAAGAAGCCAACGCCGAAATCGACGCCGAAGACGGCGGCGGCACCGGGCTCGACCGTCAGGAACGCGCCCTGATCGCCAATGTGCTGCGCCTGCGCGGCTTCTCCGCCGACGACGTCATGATCCCGCGCGCCGACATCATCGCCATGCGTGCCGACGTCACGCTCGATCAGGCGATCGACCAGATGCGCCGCGAAGGCCACTCCCGCATGCCCGTATTCGGCGAGCATCTCGATGACATCCTCGGCATGGTCCACGTCAAGGACGTACTTGGCTACACGGGTAAACCCGAAGCCTTCAACCTGCGCGCCATCCTGCGCAAGCCGCTGATGGTCGCCCCGCAAATCCCGGTGCTCGACCTCCTGCTGCAGATGCGCCAACGCCGCATCCACCTCGCCCTGGTGATCGACGAATACGGCGGCGTCGACGGCCTCGTCACCATTGAGGATCTGGTCGAAACCATCGTCGGCGACATCGATGACGAACACGACGAAATCGAAGGCCCGATGATCACCGAACGCGAAGACGGCAGCATCGACCTCAACGCCCGCCTCCCCATCGAAGATTTCATCGCTCGCTACGGCGACATCCTGACCGAGGAAGAACGCGAAACCGACCTCGACACCGTGGGCGGCCTGGTCTTCACCCTCGCCGGCCGCGTCCCTACCCGCGGCGAAATTCTCCGCCACCCCTCAGGCCTGGAATTTCTGGTTCTCGACGCTGACGCTCGCCGCATCCGCCGCCTCCGCGCCCGCCAGATCACACCGCCGCCCGCGGTGTGATCAAGACATGGGGAGAGGAAATCGACGACTGTGCCGCAAACAGGGAGGGGAAAGAGACGTCATAACATTCGCGATAATTTGAGCGTAGCCATCAAAGAAATTTGTGTGAACGATCGAACCAAAGAAGGTTCCAGAGGCATCTGACTGGCTTGTGATTGAGTCGCTAGCAACGTGAAATGTAAGGAGGTTCGGGATATGTATGGGCAGTCGAGTTGCCAGGCCGAGCTTTTGACGCGTGCGGCGTGATTCTGCTTGACCGTTTTGCCGAACCAGGTAACGGAGGAGTATGACAAGCCGGATTAAATCCGCACTGTTCGCCGTGGGCGCCGTCGCCGTTGCTGCCGTTCTGGTGGTCATGCTGCATCGACCAAAACCGAAACCGGCGAGCGATGCCAATCCGCCGGTCATCCACACCCCGTTCACCGCGGCCAGCCTGATCCGCACAGGCGATCCGGTGTTCGGCAACCCCAACGCCGCCGTCACGATCACGGATTTCTACGATATCCGCTGTCCGCCCTGCCGGCGGATGAACCTGCGGTTCAACCGGCTGATGCAGTCGGATCATGATTTCCGCTATGTGCCGGTCGACTACCCGATTCTCGGCAAACCCAGCGTGCTCGGCACCAGGGCGCTGTTCGCAGCGGCGCTGCAACACAAATATCGGGCGCTGCGTCATATTCTGATGCGTCAGAAGCGCAAGCCCACCATGGCGATCCTCAAGGCGGATGCCAGAACCGCCGGGATCGACTGGCCGAGCCTGCAGGCAGCGATGAACGGTCCGGCCGTGGCCGCCCGCCTCGCGGCCAATCTGGCGCGCGGCCATGGGCTTGGCTTGAAATATGTGCCGAGCTGGTACATCGGCCACCAGCGCATCATCGGCTCAATCAGTTATGCCGATCTGGTCAAAACCGTCGATCGGGCAGAGCAGCAGCAGCGTCAGGCCGGGAACGACCAAGGAGCCACCGCGAGCCATAAATCCTGATCAGCGATTGGCCGGTGGCTCATCGGCGCGGCCCGAGGTTAGATGGCGGTCCACCGACAGGCGGAAATCTTCCAGCGCGACCACGGCTGAAGGATCGAGCGCCTCGACCCCGGCCATCAGCGTATCGCTCAACTCGCGCAGGGCCGAGAGCAGCGCCGCGCCCACCAGATTGCCGGACAGCACATCGGCGAAACGCGCCGCGTGTTCGGGGTGGTTCTTGTCCCGCAACGTCCGGATCAGGGTTTCGGCGTGTTTCTGCGGTTCATCGGTCATCGTGCATCCGTCCATCTTGTTTCACCCGCGAGTCTCGACGGGCTTGGCGGGGCTGTCAATCGGATCGCGGCTCGAGGCGGCATACGCGTCAACATATAGTGGCCTCGCCCCGCGTTGCGCGCAGATGTAGTGGCGAAATCGGATTCGGGCCGAAAAATGCGATTGCCCAACCGCCCGTACCGGTTCATAAGACAGGCATAGAGTCGATCATCAAAACCAGCGCGGTCCGGGACCGTCCATCCGCTCAGCCGTGCGCCGCACGATGAAGCGGAGGTACTTGCTCCGCCTTGACCTCGCTTTGCCTCAAAGGATCACCGCATGTCCGCCATCATCACGCCGCCGCCGACCCCGATTGTCCTGCCGACCAAGTTCGACCTGCTGACCGAGAACCCGGTCTACAAGCCGTTCCGCTATCCATGGGCCTACGAGGCGTGGCTGACCCAGCAGCGCGTGCATTGGCTGCCGGAGGAGGTGCCTCTGGCCGATGACGTCAAGGATTGGCACAAGAACCTGACGGCCGCCGAACGCAACCTGCTCACCCAGATTTTCCGCTTCTTCACCCAGGCGGATGTCGAGGTGAATAATTGCTACATGAAGCACTACAGCCAGGTCTTCAAACCGACCGAAGTGCTGATGATGCTCTCGGCCTTCTCTAACATAGAGACGGTGCATATCGCCGCCTACTCGCATCTGCTCGATACCGTGGGCATGCCAGAGCTCGAATATTCCGCCTTCATGAAATACAAGGAAATGAAGGACAAATATGACTACATGCACGGCTTCCGGGTGGATAACAAACATGAAATCGCCAAGACCCTCGCGGCGTTCGGCGCCTTTACCGAAGGCTTGCAGTTGTTCGCCTCATTCGCGATCCTGCTGAATTTCCCGCGATTCAACAAAATGAAGGGCATGGGCCAGATCATTTCCTGGTCGGTGCGCGACGAAAGCCTGCATTGCCTGTCGATCATCCGGCTGTTCCGCACCTTCATCTCGGAAAACCCCGAAATCTGGACCGAGGAGCTACGCCGCGAGCTCTATCTGACCTGCGCCACCATTGTCGATCACGAGGATGCGTTCATCGATCTCGCGTTCGAATTCGGCGCGATCGAGGGTATCAATGCGGCCGAGGTGAAGCGCTATATCCGTTTCATCGCCGATCGTCGCTTGCAGCAGCTTGGCCTCGACCCGTTGTTCCATGTCGAGAAAAACCCGCTTCCCTGGCTCGATGAAATGCTGAACGCGGTGGAGCATGCCAATTTCTTCGAGAACCGTGCGACCGAATACAGCAAGGCGTCTACCACGGGTTCATGGGAGGAAGCCTTTTCGGATTTCGTGTTCACCTCGCCTGAACCACCGCTGATCGTTGCGGTCTGATTGATCATTACCAAAGCCGAATCCGGTCCCGTTGCAAATGGTCGCGTGCGCGGTTCGACCCCGCGCACGGGATTATTCGCACAGCGCGAATGAGGACTTGTCAAAAATGAGAGAGTGTGGCTCTATATCGCCAACCAACAATTTCAAAAATAAGAAACCGGCGAGAACTGCGTTTTGCGTACAACACTAATCGTTTGTATGACGTTTTTTGTTGGCAATAGACGTGTTTGAGCATAGCCAAATGTTAGAAAACCGGTAAGATGACTTCCAGTTCATCTTTTGATCGGAATGCCCGCAGTGACAGATGAGGATACCATCGACCAGTTTGCCGACGATGTCGTGAAGGCTGATAAAACCCAGTCACGGTATAGCCGGCGCCTGTCCGATAAAATATTGATCGCGTTTCATCATGCATGCGATCAGGACGATTACGAAATCGCCGAGCAGTTGCTGGTCATTCTCGAGCACATGCTGACGCGCCGCAGCCCTAACAGCGATGCGAACCGGCGTAAGAGCATCGAGAGCCTGGTGGCCGCGCATGAACGGCTTTGGCACCTGCGGCATCCCGAGCAGAAATACGCCTAAACCGGCCTTGCGATATCACGCAGCAGCGGGCCGAACCCGCAACGGTGATGTGCCGTGATACCGCGTGACACGATGGCGGCACGATGGACCTGCGTGCCATAGCCGGCGTTTTGCGCCCAGCCATAACCCGGATAGCGCCGATCGAGCCGCACCATCAGCTGATCGCGCGCGAGTTTTGCCGCGATCGAAGCCGCGGCGATCGAGAGTGAAATACCATCACCACCGACCAGCGCCGAACAATTCATCGGCAGTGACGGTACCATGTTGCCATCGACCAGCACGTGGTCGGGCCGCACCGTCAGGCGGGCAACCGCCCGGCGCATCGCGAGTAGGCTCGCCTGCAGAATATTCAGCCGCGCAATCTCGGCAACGGAGGCGGCGCCCAGCGCGATCACGGCGCCGCAGTCGATCAGCGCGGCCAGCGCCACGGCCCGCCGCGCGGCCGATAATCGTTTGGAATCATCGATCAGCCGCATGATCGTCGCGTCGATATCGAGCGGCAGGATTGCCGCGGCCGCCAGCACCGGGCCGGCCAGCGGTCCGCGGCCGACCTCGTCCACCCCTGCCACGATCCCGCCGCAGCGCCGCTCATAGCTGAAATCAGGCATGCGGCTCGATCCGCGATGAGCGGCGCGAACCGGCAACCGGCGCGGCATTGGCCTCGAGCAAAGCCACGAGACCGGCGATGATGCGGCCCGGCGAAGGCGGGCAACCGGCGATCAGCAAATCGACCGGCACGATCCGTTCCGCACCGCCCAGCACGGTCGGCGCGCCCTTGAAGACGCCGCCATCGACCGCGCAATCCCCCACCGCGACCACGAAGCGCGGCGGCGCCATCGCAGCCAGTGTGCGGGTCACCGCATCGGACATCGTGGTGGTGACGACGCCAGTGATCAGCAGCACATCCGCCGCGCGTGGATCATCGACCAGCGTGATGCCGTAGCGGATCAGCCCGGCCCGCAGCGCCGCGGCACCCGCCAGCGAAATTTCGCACCCGCCGCAACTGCCGGCATCGACATGGCGCACCGCAAGGCTGCGGCCCAGCCTTGTGATGCCGGCATCCGCGAGGCGTGCCGCCAGTGAACTCACTGCCGCTTCATCCATCGATCGCCCCCACTGACAAGCCATAACACGCGATCAGCACGGCCGCCGCCCTGGGATCGAGCCCGACCACGGCGCCTTCGAGCACCGGCAGCAGCCGTGCCGAAGGGTCGATCGCGATACAATCGCGGATCTGCCCGTCGAGCAGGTCGATCCAGTGATACACCATGCCGCGCGCGCTTTCGGCCTCACCCAGCGCCGTGCCGGTGCCGGCGGGCAGCGCCGCGGCGATGATGCCCTCAGGCACCGCCGCGAGGTCGGCACGCACCGATGCAGCGAGCGCACGGATCGCGCGTGCCCGCGCCTGCGCGATCGCGGCGGCCGGCCCCAGGTCGCGCCGCACCCGCCCCCAGGCGAACGCCCGCACCACCAACACGGCACGGTCCACCGCAGCGAGCAGGGCGGCAACACCATCGCCACGCAGATCGAGCGCGAGACCGCCGGGCACGACGATATCCATCATCAGCCGATGGCCGAACGCGTCGCCCAGCGCCACGGCGCACTGTTCCCGTGCCTGACCGAGCAACGTCGCGAACCGCGCATCGCCGGCCGCCGCCACCGCCGCCGCCAGCGCGGCCAGATCGGCGGTCATCCGCTCGATCGCGATCATGATGGTCCGCAGCGCCACCGCCCGCGGCGGGGCCGCGGCATCGCTCGCCGCCTCCGCCGCGCGGGCGAACGCCACCGCGTGCGCCACCGTCGCATCGCCGGCGATGCGGGCGGCGAAGCGTGCGGCCACTCGGGGCGACTTGCCACGCATCAGCCCCCCGATGCCGCGATGGGCGTAGCCGAGGCGGTGCTCCAGGCGGAGGATCCGCGTGCCGTCCATGCTAAAACGCCCCAAACTGAAACGTCGGTGCACCGGGCTTGCGATCCGCCCGGCAACCGGGCCCGCGCCGATCTGATACCCGCCCTCACCCGCGGTTTCGATGAAGCGCGGCCAGGCGGAATCGGTGCCGGCGGCGCCTTGCGCGATCGCCGGGCGGTGATCGGTGGCACCTTCAGCCACGGCACCGGTCTGATCGAACGCGAGCCGTTCGAACCACGCGGCCTGCGGAAATCCCGCAGCGATCGAAGGATAGGCGTTGGCGATCAGGTCGGTCGCCAGCAGCAGCGGTGCCGATCCATTGGTGAACAGCGCATGCACGCGCCCGCCCGAAACGAACAGACCGCGAAACCCCAACCCGGGATCGCCGGCCGCGAGGCTGCGCCAAGTGGCGGCATCCAGCATCACGATCGCACCCGGCGGCGCGGCAGACGCGATCGCGGCATCAAGTGCGGCGTTCATGCGGGCAGCGCGATCAGCCAGGGCAGCAGCCCCAGCGCGGCGGCGGCGAGCAACAGCAGGGCAGCGGGCAGCGCGCGGCGCGCCGGCGGCATGACGAACCGCGCCGGCGGCTGGCGGGCCAGTGCGATCGCCGCGGTCAGCACGACCGCCGCCAGCACCGCCCCGCCCAGCCAGACATCGAGGCGGAAAGCGCCGCGCAGCACGGCGGCATCGCCGGTGAAGGCGCCGAACGGCGGCAAGGGGAGCAGCGCGATCAGGCCGGTGGATGCGAACGTGCCGCCGGCGAGGCGCGCGAGCGCGATGGTCGCCAGGATCAGCAGCGCGCCGTCGGTTGCGCCCAGACCAAAGCCGATCGATGCGACGCCGAGTTGCACGCACCCTGCCGTCTCCTGTACCGCGCCGCGCCGGAGCAGCCCGATCAGACCAGCCAGAACCAGCACGCCACCGCCCCAGATCAACAGCGTGGCCACCGCAACCGTCTGCGCGAGCATCACCGCGAGGCAGCCGATCGCCGCCGCGACGCCGAGCCGGATCGCGAAGCGGCGCGGTGCGAGCCAGATCAGCACGAGGCCCAGCACACCGGCCTTGACGATCCAGGCGGCCAGCCCGACCGGCCAGGTGGCGGCGAGACCGGAATCCGCCATCGGCAAGGGCGCGATCACCGCGAGCACGATCGACAGCAACACGATGCGGCGCAGCATCGCCTCGATCCGAAACAGCGCGCGCTCCGGCCCCGCGTAATCGGCCGGGTCGCCGCATTCGAGGCACCCCGATGTCAGGGCGAGCGCGATGCCGGCCAGCAGAACCAGCGCCGCATTGGCGGGTGTCGCCGCGAGCAGGCCGCCAATCGCATCGAGTCGGTCGCTGCCCGCCCGCACCGCCAACGCGCCGAGCACGAGCAGCCAGACCAGCAGGCCGATCGCCACGCGCAGCGCCGCCTCCGCCGCCACCGCGCCACGCCCGCCCTCCCCCGATTCGAGCCACGCGGCCAGGCGCGCGCCGAGTGCCAGGGCAAGCAGTCCGGCCAGCAGCGGCACGGTCGCGAGCGGGGCCGTGATCAGACCGAAGGAAAAACCGGGCACCACCAGCAAGGCGGCACCGCTCGCGCTCACCGCGATGACCGGCCAGGCGGCATAGAGCGGCGAGGCGAATCCCGGCCGCAGCCGGCGTTTACGGCTGAGTTTGACCAGATCATCCCAGGCCTGCCGCCACGGGGGCGGCGCCACGCCATCGTGCACCGCCCGCAGGACCGGGGTGAGCAGACCGAGTCCCGCGGCCATGCCGAGCAGCGTGGCAACATCGATCAAGGTGGCGACCAGGCGGCTCAGCAGCATCATGGCCGGAACGGCGCGGCGAGCCAGTGCAGGGCACGGCAGATCCAGTGCCAGGCGGGTTGCGCGCGGGGCGGTAGGCGGAGCCCGCCGGCAAACCCGGTCGCGGTGATCTGGGTCGCCGGATCGCCGAACGGCAGCCACGCCGGCGGGCGGGCGAAACCATCGTCATACGCTGGTACGTCGACCGGACCGGCCCGCAGCAGAAACCGCCGTGCGGCGAGCGCCAGGGCGGCGATGGCGAGGGCAACCCCCAGCCGCGCCGGATCGGCCAGCGCCACGATCACGCCACCGAGCAGCATTGCCGTGAGCGCGACCAGCACCGGCCGCGCCGCATCCTCGGCCGCCGCGGCGCGCAGGCTGCGTGGCCGGCCGAGGGCGATGGCGGCGAACGCACGCAGCACGGCAAATCCCATCAAGGCGAACCACAGCGCCAGCGTAATGATGGCGGTCCAGGCACCGGCACCGATCGCGGCGCGCCACGCCGCGCTGAAGGCGACGAAGCCCGGTCCGGGCGGCAACATGGCGGCGAAGGCGAGGCCGCCACCCGTCAGCAAGGCAAAGCGCGGCATTCCGCGCGCAATGCCGCCCAGCCAGTCGAGCGCGCTGGTGCCGGTCGCCTCGGTGAGCGTCGCGGCGGCGATGCCGAGCACAGGGGTGATCAGCGCGTTCGCGATCATCGCCGCCACCGCCGCCGGTGCGGCGCCAAGGCCGAGTG
Organism: Acidiphilium sp. PA; assembly: GCF_026191915.1. Classification (GTDB taxonomy): domain Bacteria; phylum Pseudomonadota; class Alphaproteobacteria; order Acetobacterales; family Acetobacteraceae; genus Acidiphilium. Next base: position 217,854 of record NZ_JAIMBY010000002.1, on the reverse strand, counting down.
CCAGGAGCGCCAATCCGGTGAGCCCCAGCGCCGTGGCGCGGGCGAAGCCGGCCAGCGTGTTCGCGCGCGCCGCCCATGCGCCACCACCGAGCAGAGCGGCGCCGCCAGCCAACGCGAATACGGGGTCGAGCGCGGGGGCATCCAGCGCCACCGTGAGCAGGACCGATGGGACCGCGGCGAGTGCGAACGCGCCGCCCTGGCGGCCCCATGATGCGAGCAACAGCGCGATCAGTCCCCAGAACAGCGAACCGGCCGGATCGAGCGCCAATACCGCGAGCACACTGGCTGCTATGAGCGCGTACAAACCCGGCGTGGGCCGTCCGGCCGCCGTGATGGTGGCGGCGGCGGCGAGCAGCAGGGGTGCTAGCAGGCCGGCCCGCAGCGGATCGACCGTGAAACCCGCCACATCGAACCCGGGGTCACCCAGCCAGGGCAGCACCGCCTGCATCGGCGGAACGCCGAACAGCGCGACCGCCGCCATGCCGAGCGCACCGGCGAATGCGAGACCGGCCACGCCGCCAGCCACGGCTGCCGGCATCGCGGCCATGACGCGTGACTGCTCAGGGGATCGGGCCATGCCCCGGCATAGCAGGCCGGCCCGATTCGCCCATCATCAGGGTGATGCCGAGGCGCGTTTCTGCACCCGCCGCGCGATCACCAAACCCATCAGAATCGCGAGATCGATCGCCACGAATGCCGCCGCGCTGATCCGCGCCGTGCTGAAATTGGCGTCGAGCACGAGCCATGGGTTGATCCCCGAATTGAGCTTGTACCATAGCGCCTCGCCCAGCGCGGTGATCAGCACGCTCGCCACCGCCAGGATCGCGATGCCCGGCACCGAGCGGCGAAACCCCGGCGCGCTGGCGCGCCACAGCATCAGCCACACGAACAGCCCGGCCGGCACCATCGCCACCCCGACCTCGACCTTCTGGGTCAGGAAAAAATGCCAGAGCGACAGGATCGCGACCGGATAGATCAGCCGGTGCAGCGCTTTCCATTTCTTCCCCATCCGCGCCATCGCCGCATCGGTCGAGGTGATCGACAGGGCGATGAACCCGACCGTCGCGATCGTGCCGAGAATGAGGTAGAATACCGTCAGCATCTGGCTGACCACGAAGCCGAGCGCGAACCCCTCGTCCCACGCGTAGAGCCCGATGTGGGCGATCGTGTAGAACGCCGCCGCGAGCCCGAGCATGCGCCGCAGCATCACTACGCGCGGCCAGTCGAACAGCGCGCGCGCCGGGGTGACCGCGAGGCACAGGATCAAGAAACGGATCGCCCAGAACCCGGTTTCCAGCATGGCGTGATGCACCGGCCGGCTGCCTAGATTATCAGTGCGCCACTGCCAGAGAATGAACGGCGTCGGCGCGATGCAGAGCAGCAGCGTGATCAGCTTCAGCCAGGAAAACCGCCCGGCCGGCGTGCGCCAGGGGATTGCGAAGACAGAGGGGCGGCGCTTGGTCGTGGTGCTCATGTGGGTCTCATGTGTTTACGCATCTACGCTGGCAGATGGGGCGGCAGGCAAAAGTAAGGCTGCTTTTTTGAAAAAAAGAAGCAAAAAACTTTTTGTCCTGTGGGCGCCGCGGCTCTGTGGCTTGACCGGGGTGGCTTGGGGCTTGCATATATTGACCATGAATGGGTGCAGCATCCGGCGCATGAGCGGACGAATTATCGGGCCGGCCCTGAGCTAAGGGCCGGGTTACACACCTGTTTCCTCTCCTCCGGAGCTTGCCATGAACGATAGCGTCCCCGCCGAGCGCGATTACCGCGCCACCGTGTTTCTGCCCCGCACCGCATTCCCGATGCGCGGCGACCTGCCCAAACGCGAACCCGAAGCCCTCGCCCGCTGGGAGGCGATGGATCTGTTCGCCCGCCTGCGGGCCGATGCCGCCGGCCGCACCCCCTTCATTCTGCACGATGGCCCGCCCTACGCCAACGGCAATCTGCACATCGGCCACGCGCTGAACAAAATCCACAAGGATGTGATCAACCGCGCCCGCCAGATGGCCGGGTTCGATGCCGATTACGTGCCGGGGTGGGATTGCCACGGCCTGCCGATCGAATGGATGGTCGAACAACAATACCGCAAAGCCGGCAAAAACAAGGACGAAGTGCCGGTACTCGACTTCCGCGCCGAATGCCGCGCCTACGCCGCCAAATGGCTCGACATCCAGGCCGCCGAGTTCAGACGCCTCGGCATCGAAGGCAATTGGGCGCAACGCTACGCGACGATGGATTTTCCATCCGAAGCCGCGATCGCCGCCGAGATCCATAAATTCGCGGCGAACGGCGCGCTCTATCGCGGCCTGCGGCCGGTGATGTGGAGCCCGGTCGAAAAGACCGCGCTGGCGGAGGCGGAGGTCGAGTATCAGGATCGGACGGATACGGCGATCTGGGTGCGGTTTCCGATCATCGCCGGTGAATTCGCCGGCAGCGCCATCGTGATCTGGACCACCACACCATGGACCATTCCGGGTAACCGCGCGATCGCCGCCGGTGCAGATTTCGAGTATGCGCTGATCGATGTCGATGCGGTGAGCGAAACCAGCCACGCGCGCATTGGCGACACATTGTTCGTCGCGCTCGATCTGCTCGATAAATTCACAGCCGAAACCGGCATTGTCGGTCATACGCAGCGCCGCGTCGTGACCGGCGCCGCTCTGGTGGACGTGGTCTGCGCCCATCCGTTGCGTGGACAAGGCTATGAGTTCGACGTGCCGATGCTGTTGGGTGATTTCGTCACCACCGAAGCCGGTACCGGCTTCGTCCACATGGCGCCCGCGCATGGGGAGGACGATTTCTTTCTCTGCCGCGAACACGGCATCGAGGTGCCGGAGACCGTCAATGACGACGGCACCTATGCCGCCGATGTGCCGCTGTTTGCCGGCCAGCATGTCTACAAAGTGGCCGACAATGTCTGCCGCGCCCTGGAAGAGGCCGGCGCGCTGCTCAAACGCGCGGAATTCCTCCACTCCTACCCGCATTCCTGGCGCTCGAAAGCACCGCTGATCTACCTCGCACGGCCCAACTGGTTCATCCGGATGGATGGCACAGAGCAGATCCGCGACAAAGCGCTGGCCGCACTCGATGCCACGCGGTTCGTGCCGGATGCCGGGCGCAACCGCATCCGCTCGATGGTGGAATCCCGGCCGGACTGGTGCATCTCGCGCCAACGCGCCTGGGGCGTGCCGATCGCGCTGTTCATGCGCAAATCGGACAAGACGGTCCTGAACGATCCTGCGGTGTTCGCCCGCACCCGCGCCCTGTTCGAGGCCGAGGGGGCGGACGCCTGGTACGCCCGGCCCGCCGCCGATTTCCTTGGCAACGCCTATAACCCCGATGATTACGAACAGGTGTTCGACATCGTCGATGTCTGGTTCGAGAGTGGCTCGACCCATGCCTTCGTGCTCGAAGCGCGCGGCATGCCCTGGCCGGCCGATTTATACCTCGAAGGGTCGGATCAGCATCGCGGCTGGTTTCAGGCCTCGCTGCTCGAAGCGGTCGGCACGCGCGGCGTGGCGCCGTTCAAGGCGATCGTCACGGATGGTTTCGTGCTCGACGAGCAGGGCCGGAAAATGTCGAAATCGCTCGGCAACGTGACCGCGCCGCAGGAGGTGATCGACCTGTACGGTGCGGACATTCTGCGCCTGTGGGTGATGAATTCGGACGTGCACAACGATCTGCGGATCGGCAAGGAAATCCTCAAGCAGCAGGCCGATCTGTATCGCCGCATCCGCAACACGCTGCGCTGGATCCTGGGCGGGCTGGAGGGTTTTTCCGACGCGGAAATACTCGATCGCGCGGCGATGCCCGAGCTCGAGAAATACATGCTCCACAAGCTGGCCGAGCTCGATGCGATGCTGCGCCGCGCGGTCGAGACGCATGACTGGACCGGCGTGTATCCGGCGATCCATCAGTTCTGCAACAACGATCTGTCGGCGTTTTATTTCGACATCCGCAAGGACGCGCTCTATTGCGACGTGAAGCTCGATGCCGACGGTCGGCAGCTTGCCCAGAGCGAAACGAGGCGCGCCTGCCGGACCGTGCTGGATATTCTGCACCGCTGCCTGACCACCTGGCTCGCGCCGGTGCTGCCGTTCACCGCCGATGAGGCATGGCGGGCACGATTCGGTGAGGATGAGTGCGTGCATCTGGCGCAGTTTCCGCCGGTGCCGGCGGCGTGGCGCGACGACGCGCTCGAAGTCGGCTGGGCGGAAATCCGCGCGGTGCGCAAGCTCGCGAACACACAGTTGGAAGAGGCGCGGCGTAGCGGCGACATCGCGTCCTCGTTGCAGGCCTGCATCAGCCTCACCCTCGCGGTCGATGCGCCGCCTGCGTTGCATAGCGCCGATTGGGCGGAGTTGCTGATCACCTCGGCGGCTGAAACCATGATCGCAACCGATGAAGCTGGCGCGGGTGCGGCTGCACCATTGCGCGCGCCGCCGAAGGTGACGATCGCGCCGGGCACCAAATGCGCGCGCTGCTGGCAGGTCTTGCCGGAAGTGGGCGAGGATCAGGCTCACCCGAGCCTGTGCCGCCGCTGCTGCGAGTATGCCGGATGAACCGTCGCCTTGCCGGTGTGCTGATGGCGCTGGTCGTCCTGCTGGCCGACCAGGCGTCGAAATACTGGGTGCTGTACGGGCTCGACCTGCCGCAGCGCGGCATCGTGCGGATCCTGCCGGTGCTGAATTTCGCGATGGTATGGAACCACGGCGTCACATTCGGCATTCTGGCGGGCGATAACGCCACGCTGCTGCTCATCATGGTGGCCGCGGTCGCGGTCATCGCGCTGGCGGTCTGGCTGTGGCGGGCGGACCATCTGACGACGACGCTGGCGGTGGGTGCGATCATCGGCGGCGCGATCGGCAATATTATTTCGCGGGTGCAGTACGGCGCGGTGGTCGATTTCATCGATGCGCATATCGGCGCGTATCACTGGTATGTATTCAACGTGGCGGATGCCGCGATCGTCTGCGGTGTCGGGACGTTGATTCTCGACTCGATGCGCCGCCGTGACCCCGCCGCTCCCTTGCCCGCACGGGCGCGCGGCGATAAGGAGGCGTCATGATCCGCACACGCAAATCGGCCGCGCCGTTGACCCTTGCCGCCATCTCCGCCATCGCGACACTGGCGCTCGCCGGGTGCAGCGATGCCTCGAAAACCTTCGGGCTCGAGGTCACCCCGCCCGATGCCTACGATGTCGCGACCGAGGCACCGCTGTCGATGCCGCCGGATCTCGCGCTGCCCACGCCGCAGCCTGGCGCACCCCGGCCGCAGCAGGTCTCCGCCTCGCAGCAGGCCGAGGACGTGCTCTCGCCCCAGACCGCGCTCGCCAACGGCGATACCAGCATGGGCCCCGGCCAGCAGGCCCTGTTGCAGGAGGCCGGTCCGCCGCCGCCGGCCGGGATACGCACGATCGTCAATCACCAGGCCGAGCTTGAAAGCCGCAGCCCGGGTTTCGTGTCCTCGCTGATGTCACTCGGCGGCGGCACGCAGGGCAACCAGGTGGTCAACGCCTCCGCCGAGCAGCGTCGCCTGCAGGAAAATGCGGCGCTCGGCGCACCGGTGACGTCGGGCGCCACGCCGCAGCAGAGTGCCACACCATCCAAAGGTCTCATCGGGCGGATTCTCAACATTTTCTGACCCACCCGCATGTGAGCCTTGCCGGCGTGCCGGTTGCGCGCGGCTGAACAACTTGCATATCGGGTGGCATGCCCCACGCCACGAACGCATCGGCCGACGCGACCGCACCATCCACCGGCCTGATCACCCTGTATGCCGTCGCGGCCGGTGCGGTGGTGGCCAATTTATATTATGCTCAGCCCCTGGTCGGGCTGATCGCGCCCGCGCTGCATCTGCCCAAATCGATCGCGAGCCTATTGGTGACCTTCACCCAGCTCGGCTATGCGTGCGGGTTACTGCTGTTGGTGCCGCTGGGCGATCTGGTCGAGAACCGCGCGCTCAGCACCCGGTTGATCGGCGGGTCGGTCATCGCCCTCACGCTCGCCACCGCCGCGTGGGCCTGGCCGGTTTTTCTGGCCGCCGCCCTGCTGATCGGCCTGTGTTCGAGTGCGGTGCAGATATTGGTGCCGATGATCGCGACCCTGACGCCGGATGCCACGCGCGGCCGGGTGGTGGGCAACGTGATGGGCGGCCTGGTGTTCGGCATTCTGCTGGCGCGGCCGGTGGCGAGCCTGATCGCTTATGCGGTGGGCTGGCGCGCGGTGTTCGGCCTCTCGGCGCTGGGCATGGCCGCGCTGTTTCTGGTGCTGCGCCGGCACTTGCCGCGCGTAGCCCCCAAGGCCGAAGCGGGCTATTTTTCGCTCATTCTGAGCATGTTCAAACTGTACGCGACCGAGCCGACGCTGCGGCGGCGTGCGGCCTATCAATGCGCGGCGTTCGGCGTGTTCAGCCTGTATTGGACGGCGGTGCCGATCTATCTGACCGAGCAGTTCCACTACACGCAATTCGGCATCGCGGTGTTCGCGCTGGTCGGTGCCGCCGGCGCGATTTCAGCGCCGCTGGCCGGGCGGCTGGCCGACGCGGGCCATGGCAGGGTGAGCAGCGCGGTCTCGCTCGCTCTCGTGCTGGTCTCATTCGGGGTTTCGGCGTTGGCGGCGGCGCTGCATAGCGTGGTGCTGCTGGCGCTGGCGGGCGTCGCGCTCGATTTCGGCGTGCAGGCAAACAACGTGCTCGGCCAGCGCGCGATCTATGCGCTGGCGCCGGAGCTGCGGGCGCGATTGAACGGTGCCTACATGGCGGCGTTCTTCGTCGGCGGCGCGACGGGCTCGGCGGTGGCGAGTGCCCTGCTGATCCACGGCGGCTGGCCGCTGGTCGCCCTGGTCGGCGCGGCGGCCCCTGCCCTCGCGCTGAGCTATTTCATTCTGAACGAAATCCGCCGGCGGCGCGCGGCCTTCGCCTGACCCCGACCGCCGCCGCGCGGCTTGAGCGCTAGCGCGCCGCACCGCGGATGAAGGCGGCGCTGTCGTCGAGCGTCTGTCGGCCTTCCGGGACGAAACTATGGAACATCGGCCAGACATGCGCCACCACCGGCCAGATGCGCAGCAGGCTCACCACGCCCGCGGCGCGCGCCTTTTCGTCCAGCCGCACGCTGTCGTCGCGCAGGACCTCGTTGGCGCCGACGTGGATCATCAGCGGCGGCAAGCCGGCAAGGTCGCCATACAGCGGCGAGGCGTGCGGCGTGCGGGGATCGGCCTCGCCGAGGTACAGTTTCGCCCCCTCGGCGATTTTGCTGCCGATGATCATCGGATCGCGCCCCTCGTTCTCGATCGCGCTGGCGCCGGTGCCGGCCAGATCGGTCCAGGGCGAGAATAGGACGGCGCGCGCCGGCATCGGCAGGCCCGCTTCCTTGGCTGCGAGCAGCACGGCGAGCGCCAGGCCGCCGCCGGCGGAATCCCCCGCGATCGCGAGGCGTTGCGGCATCACCCCCTGCTCGAGCAGGCCGCGATAGGCGGCCAGACCGTCATCGACCGCGGCGGGGTAGCGGTGTTCGGGGGCGAGCCGATAATTAGCGGCGAACACGCGAACGCCACGCCGCGCGAGCGCGCCGGTGATCGGGCGATGGGTCTCGGCCGAACAGACCAGATAGGCGCCGCCGTGCAGGTAAAGCACCGTCATCGCCGGGCGGGCCCCCACGGCCGGTTCGACCCACTCGCCCGGCACACCGCCAACCAATGCCTCGGTGTAGAGCACGCCGCGCGGCACCGGCATCGGCGATTTGAAGGCGCGGCGGACGGTTTCAGGATCGGCGGTGCCGGAGAGCTTGCGCTTGACCTGATAGCGCAGGACCGGATTGAGCAGATGGGCGGCAAGACTGGCCATAGCGACTCCTTGAGGTCAACGGCGTGACGGTATCACGGTTTGGCGGTTACCAGATCTTGCGGCCTGGCAAGCCGGCGCTGGATCACGCTCCAGGCGCGCACGGGCATCAGGCGGCTCAGCGTGTCGATCGTGTAGGCATCCGCGCCGATCAGCACGCGCGGCGCGCCCCGTTCCACCCCATCGAGAATGACACGCGCGGCGGTCTCGGGTGGTGTCTTGAGCGAGATCTCGAACGCCTTGACACCGGCGGCGGCGACGGCCGGATCGATCCGCGCGGCGAGCCGGGCGGCGCGGGCGATGTTGGTACGGATGCCGCCAGGATGCACGATCGTGACGCCGATCCTGGTATCGGCCAGTTCATGGCGCAGCGATTCGCCAAAGCCGCGGATGGCGAATTTCGAGGCGGCATAGGCCGCCTGCCAGGGCGGCCCGACGAGGCCGAACACCGATGAGAGAAACACGATCCGCCGGGGGCCGGCGTCCCCCTTGCGCAGGACCGGCAGCATGGCGCGCGTCAGCCGCACCGCCGCCCAGAAATTGATGTCCATCAGCCAGGCGAATTCTGCCTCGTCCATCTGTTCGAACGAGCCGACCAGCGCGACACCGGCATTGTTGATCAGCAGGGCGGGTGCCGCGTGGCTGGCGGCAATCGCGTCCGGCAATGCCGCGATGGCGGCGGCGTCGGCCAGATCGGCAACATGGGTGGATACGCTGGCGCCGAACAGCCGTGCGCGTTCCGCGATACGCGCGAGACCTTCGGCATCGCGGTCGATCAGCGCAAGATCGGCGCCGCGCGCCGCCAGCGCCAGGGCAAGAGCGGCGCCGATTCCGCTGGCGGCGCCGGTGAGCACCGCAACCTTGCCGTTTACCCTCATGCGCATCGGCGGACTCCCTGTGGTTTGGACATCGTTAACCCAACGGCTTTACATGGTCGCATGCCGATCCGACTCCTAGCCCCCGCCACCATCAACCGAATCGCTGCCGGCGAAGTGATCGAACGGCCGGCCGCCGCGGTCAAGGAACTGGTCGAGAACGCGCTGGATGCCGGCGCGCGGCGGATTGCCGTGCGGATCGACGGCGGCGGCATCGCGCGGATCGAGGTCACCGACGATGGCAGCGGCATCCCCGAAGCGGAACTGGCGCTTGCAATCACCCGGCACGCCACCTCCAAACTGTCCGATGAGGCGCTGGTGCGGATCGCGACCCTCGGGTTTCGCGGCGAGGCGCTGCCTTCGATCGGGGCGGCGGCGCGGCTGACGCTGGTGTCGCGGCCGCGCGGCCAGGATGCGGCGGCCCAAATTGTGGTGGCGGGCGGCGCGGTGAGCGAGATCGTGCCGGTGGCGGCTCCGTTCGGCACCAGCGCGATCGTGGAAGATCTGTTCTATGCCACGCCGGCGCGGCGGAAATTCCTGCGCTCGGTGGCATCGGAAACCGCCGCCTGCGCCGATGCGGTGCGGCATCTGGCGCTGGCGGCGGCGGATGTCGCGTTCGCGCTGAGCATCGATGGGACCACCAGTTTCGACGTGCCCGCGCAGAATCGGCGGGCGCGGGTCGCGGCATTGTACGGGCGCGGTGACGCCGAGGCGCTGGTCGCGCTGGCGGCGACGCGCGAGGATATCACGATCAGCGGCTTCGTCTCGCCCGCCAGCGTGACGCGGGCGACGGCGCGGCATCAGCACATGATGGTCAATGCGCGGCCGGTGCGCGACCCGCTGCTGCGAATGGCGCTGCGGGTGGCGTATCGCGATCTGATCCCGGCCGGGCGGCATCCGCTGGCGGCACTCTGGCTCGACATTCCGCCCGAGCAACTCGATGTCAATGTGCATCCGGCGAAATCCGAATTGCGGTTTGCAGCGCCGGATGCGGTGCGCAGCCTGTTGATCGGCGCGGTGCAGCGTCATCTGGCGACGCCGGCCGGGGTCGCCGCCGCCCCGGCGCTGCGCCTGGGCGGCGGCGGGCGGGCAAGTTGGAGCTATCCAGCACCGGCCGGTGCGACGGCGCGCGGCTTTGCGGAGGCGGAGACGGCGCTCGCGTTCGATCTGCCGCCGAGCCTGCGGCGGGCGGCACCGGCGGAGCCGGTCGGCGCGTTTCCGCTCGGCACGCCGATCGCCCAGGTATTCGACACGTATATTTTGTCGCAGATCGCCGATGGGTCGCTGGTGCTGATCGACCAGCACGCCGCGCATGAGCGGTTGACCGAATTGCGGCTGCGCGCCGAGCGCGATGCCGGCGGGATTGCAAGCCAGGGATTGTTGTCGCCGGTGCCGCTCGATATGGCGGATGACGATGCCGCGCGGCTGATGGCCAGTGCCGGATCGCTCGCGCAACTCGGCGTGCTGCTCGAGGGATTCGGCGCCGGGGCGGTGCTGATCCGCGCGATTCCGGCCGCTTTGGGCAATGCCGATCCGCGGGCGCTGGTGCGCGATATCGCCGATGCACTCGCCGATACAGGAACCGCGGGCCCGCTGGAAGGGCGGCTCGACGCGATGCTCATCCGCATCGCGTGCCACCGTTCGATCCGCGCCGGTCGGCGCCTGGGATTCGAGGAAATGGCGGCGCTGCTGCGCGCGATGGAGGCCACGCCGCTGTCGCAGACCTGTCCGCACGGGCGCCCGACCGTGCTGAAACTGACGCGCGGCGATCTGGAGCGGATGTTCGGGCGGGCCGGCTAGGCGGGATTGCGCGGCGGCGCCGAACTTGGTTTGATCAGGGATGGACAACGAACCCAATATCCGTTTTGCCGATATCACTGCCCCGACGCCGGACCGTGCGAGCCTCGCGCGCGATTACGCCGCGATCAACGCGCTGTTCGACGATGGCGAGATTGCCGAGGCGGCGGCGCGGTTCGATCGGTTGCGGCGCGAGATCGGGACGTGGGGAGCCCTCGTCGAACTGCGGTTTCAGCAGAATACCGACGATGCCGGGGCGAAGGCGGCGCTCGATTATCGGGATGAATTGCTGCCGGCGGCGCAGAACCATGAAACCGCATTCAAACGGCGCATGCTCGACCATGACGACCGGACCGCGATCGTGCATGCGGTGGGTGCCAATGCGGTCGCGTTGTGGGACCTCGACATCGGGATTTTCCGCCCGGAGATCGAGGCCGATCTGGAGCAGGAGGCCAAGCTCGCCGCGCGCTACACCGAACTGACCGCCTCGGTGCAGATCGAGATCGATGGCAGAACGGTGAATTACGAGGGGATGGCACCGTACCGGGAGCATATCGATCGTGCGCTGCGCCATGAGGCCGAACAGAAGATCGATGCGTTCTTCGGGGAGAATGCCGCGGAACTGGACCAGATTTATGACGAGCTGGTGAAGTTGCGCCACGGGATCGCACGCAAACTCGGCTATGAAAGTTTCATTCCGCTCGCCTACAAGCGGATGCGCCGGCTGGATTACGGACCCGATGAGGTCGCCCGGTATCGCGACGCGATTGCGACGCATGTGACGCCGCTGGTCGCACAGATTATGGAACGGCGGCGTACGATTTTCGGCTGGGACAAGGTATTCGCCTGGGACGAACGCATCGTCGATCCGCTCGGCAACCCGACGCCGCTGGGCGGGCATGATGAGTTGGTTGCGGCCGGTCAGGCGATGTATGATCGGATGGACCCGGAGATTGCCCGGTTTTATGAGGCGATGAACCAGGGTGGGTTTCTCGATCTGAAGAACCGGCCCGCCAAGGGCAACGGCGGGTTCTGCACCAGTTTCGATACGGTCGGCATGCCGTTCATTTTTGCCAATTTCGTGGGAACCAGCGGTGATATCGACGTGCTGACGCACGAGATGGGCCATGCGTTTCAGTATTTTTCCAGCCGGGCGCTGCCCAGCGTCGATGATCTCTGGCCGGGGAGCGAAACAGCCGAGATACATTCGATGAGTTTTGAATTTTTCGCCTATCCGCATGCCGAGTTGCTGGTCGGGACAGATGCCGCAGCGCGCTACCGCCAGATGCACCTGATCGGCGCGTTGACGTTTCTGCCGCACGGCGCGTGCCTCGATCATTTCCAGCACGAGGTCTATGCGAACCCGGATATGACGCCGGCTGAGCGCCGCGCGGTGTGGCGGAAGCTCGAACGGCACTACCTGCCGTGGCGCGATTACGGCGATCTGGCCAATGGTGCGGATGGTGGGTCGTGGCAGCAGGTGCTGCATTTATATCTGATGCCGTTCTACATGATCGATTATGCGCTGGCGCAGTGCTGCGCCCTGCAGTTCTGGACACGGTCGCGCAAGAATTACGCGGTGGCGCTCGCGGATTACATCGCGCTGTGCCGGCGTGGCGGGTCAGCGCCGTTTCTGGAACTAGTGGCGTCGGCGGGGTTGATCTCGCCGTTCGCGCCGGGCGCGCTGGAGGCATCGGTCGCGGAAGTGGCAAAGGCATTGAGGTCAGACTGATCGAAACGGATTAAATTATCGTCAATTCCTGTGGTTTTCCTCCCGCCTGCCTAAAATTGCCACGGTTGCGGGGCCAATCTGGCCCATGGGATCCATGGCATCGAGGCGGGTTTTGGCACTTCGGCGACGCGATATGATGGTGAGGGAGCGGCCGCTCGAACAGCAAAGCGCGCTCCGCTTTATTCTGGGTGCGGCACGGCGGCGGTTCTGGTCGCATATGGTGGTACTGTTCTCGGTCATGGTCGCGGTGGGCTGCTCGATCGGCTCGCAATATGCCGTCAAGAACATGGTCAATGTGCTTGCAGCCCATCGTGTGGATGAGGTCTGGCTGGCATTCGGGCTGCTGGCGGGACTGATCGCGGCGGATAATCTGGCCTGGCGCGTCGGCGGGTGGGTCGCGGCGCGGGCGTTCGTGGTGGTGACCGGCGACATCCGGCGCCGGCTGTTCAACCATATGCTCGGCCATTCGCACGGGTATTTCGCGGAGCGGCGGCCCGGGATGCTGGCGGGGCGGATTTCCGCGACCGGCAATGCGGTGTTCCGAATCGAGAGCCTGACCTTCTGGAACGTGCTGCCCCCGTTGTTTGCGGTGGGCGGTGCCATGGTGCTGCTCATTTCGGTCAATGCCATCATGGGGCTCACCGTGGTGGTGGTGGCGCTGGTACTGGGGCTGATCCTCAAGCGGATGGCCGAAGGGGGCGAGGATCTGCACAAGGATTACGCGGTCAAAGCCGCATCGGTCGATGGCGAGCTGGTCGATGTGATCAACAACGTCGGCGTGGTCCGCGCCTTCGGCGCGTTGCGGCGCGAGCGGCGGCGGTTTGCCGGCCGGCTGGGCAACGAGATGGATGCGCGCCAGGAGAGTCTGCGCTATCTCGAAAAACTACGGATCTTTCATGCAGTGTGCACCGCCGGCCTGACCTCCGCCCTGCTCGCCTGGACGCTGCATTTATGGGTGCTGGGGCGGGTTTCGCCCGGCGATGTGGTGCTGGTGACTACGCTGGGCTTTACCGTGTTGCACGGCACGCGCGATCTGGCGGTCGCCCTGGTCGAGATGGTGCAGGATTTCGCACGGCTGACCGATGCGCTGAAGGCGCTGCTGGTGCCGCATGACATGGTGGACGATCCCGATGCGCCGCCGCTCGAAGTACGGCGCGGGGCGATCAGTTTCCGGCATATCGAATTCGCCTATCCAGACAGCGACGTGCTGCTGCGGGATTTTTCACTCGACATCCAGCCGGGCGAGAAAATCGGGCTGGTCGGGCGTTCGGGGTCGGGTAAAACCACGCTGCTGGCCTTGCTGCAACGCCAGTTCGACCTGCCGGAAGGGCAGATCCTGATCGATGGCGAGGATATATCCACCCGCACCCAGGCCAGACTGGCCGGGGCGATTGCGGTGGTGTCGCAGGATGTGCAGTTGTTTCACCGCTCGGTGCTGGAGAATATCCGCTACGGCAAGCCATCCGCCACGGATGCCGAGGTGCGCGCGGCCGCCGAGGCGGCGGAATGCATGAGCTTCATTCGCAAGCTGCCCGATCGGTTCAACACCATGGTGGGCGAGCGGGGGATGAAATTGTCGGGCGGCCAGCGCCAGCGCATCGCGATCGCGCGGGCGTTTTTATGCGACTCACCGATCCTGTTGCTGGATGAAGCGACCTCGGCGCTGGATTCGGAATCCGAAAAATCGGTGCAGGAGGCGCTGACCCGGCTGGCGCACGGGCGGACGGTGATTGCCGTGGCGCATCGGCTGTCGACGGTGAAGGATTTCGACCGGATCGTGGTGATGGAACAGGGACGGATCGTCGATCAAGGCGCGCCGGACGCCCTGGCGGCGCGGCCGGGGCCGTATCGCGATCTGCTGGCGCATCAGGGAATGCAACTGGCCTGAGCGCTGCCGAACGCTGATCGCCCTGATGGAGGGCCGCCGCCTCGGCGGCCATGCCGAGGCGGCGTTTCACAGCGTTATCGAGTTGGCATCAGCGCGATCAGGCGGCGTTCTGATGCTCCGGGAAGTCGGCCGAGAGCGTCAGATCCTGCCATTTTTCAAGCTCGGCGCCGAGCGTTGCAACGTGTTTGCGCGCGAGTTCGAGCGCGGGGCGGCCGAGCACCAGATGCAGCGGTGGTTCGGCGGCTTCGACCGCGGCGATCATCGCCTCCGCGCCGCGGCGCGGATCGCCGGGCTGTTTACCGCTGCGGGCCGCGGTTTCACGGCGGCGGACGCCGGCGGTCTCCGCGTAATCCTCGATATGGGTGGCCGATTGCACGATCGAGCGGCCGGCCCAGTCGGTACGGAACGGCCCGGGCTCGACGATCGTGACCTTGATGCCGAGCGGTTTGCCTTCGATCGCGAGCGATTGGGACAGGCCTTCGACCGCGAATTTGGTCGCGTGGTAGTAGCCCGTGGCCCCGAAGCTGACGAGACCGTCGATCGAGGAGATATTGACGATATGGCCGCTCTTGCGTTTGCGCATGCCGGGCAGGACCGCCTTGGTCATGGCGATCAGGCCGAACACATTGGTCTCGAACAAAGCGCGGACCGCCTCATCCTCGCCCTCTTCGATCGCGGCGAGATAGCCGTAGCCGGCGTTGTTCACCAGCACGTCGATCCGGCCGAATCTGGCTTCGGCGGCGGCCACCGCGGCATCGACATCGGCTTGCCTGGTGACGTCGAGTTGCAGCTTGAGCAGGTTGTTCTGGTGCGCGCGGCCCAGATCATCGAGGGTTTTCAGGTTGCGGGCGGTTGCGATCACCCGGCCACCCCGTTCGAGCACGGCCTCGGTCAATTCACGGCCGAAGCCGGTCGAACAGCCGGTGATGAACCAGGTTTTTGTGGACTCCGTCATGCGCGGTCTCCTTTTCAAACAGATCGTTGCGGGCCAGCATGTCATGAGCCGGCCCGGCGAACGCAAGGGGCGCGCGGGCGGCGCGACCCTCAGGGCCGGTCACGCGTGCGCGACGCCGATATAATTTACCGACAGGTTGCGCGACTCCCGGAACCCGCCGCCCCGCAGCGAGGGCACGAGGCCCGCCATGTCGCCCATGCGCAGGCCGGCGTTACGGCACATGATCGACAATTCGCCGGGTGTGATGAAGCGCGCCCAGGAATGCGTGCCGACCGGCAGCAGGCGGAGCAGGTGCTCGGCACCCAGTTTGGCGATGATGAAGGATTGCGGCGTACGGTTCAGCGTGGACAGAAAGAGCAGGCCGCCGGGTGCGAGCAGGCGGGCGAGGCTTGCCAGAAACGCCTGCGGATCGGGGACGTGTTCGATCACTTCGAGCGCGGTCACCACGGGAAAGCGCGCACCCTCGGCGAGCAGATCATCGGTTTCAGCGGCGCGGTAGGCGATGGGCAGACCCTGGCCGGACGCATGCGCGCGGGCGGCGGCGATGGCTTCGCCGGCGGCATCGATGCCGGTGACGCGGCAGCCGGCCCGAGCGAGGCTTTCGGCGAGCAGTCCGGCGCCGCAGCCGACATCGAGCAGATCGATGGGATCAGTGCCGAACCGCGCGCGGATACGCTGCATGATCCAGGCGGTGCGGGCGGGGTTCATGGCATGCAGCGGGCGCATCGGGCCGGTCCTGTCCCACCAGCGGGCCGCCAGCGCGTCAAATTTTTCGACTTCGCGCCGATCGGTGGTTCCTTGCCGTTCCGTGATGATCATGCCGCCTCGCATTGCCCTTCGCCGTCCCGCCCGGTATGGGGACGCGAAGTTCATGTGAGCCCGGCGGGGCAAACCGGCAAGCGTCCCGCCCAAAGTCAACCAAAATACCCACGGCAACGAACGGATTGTTATGGCGCGTATCGTGATGAAATTCGGCGGCACATCGGTCGCCGATCTGGACCGGATTCGCAATGTGGCGTCCCGCGTCAAGCGCATGGTCGATGACGGGCATGAGGTTGCGGTTGTGACATCGGCGATGGCGGGGGCCACCAATCAGCTGGTCGCGTGGTGCCAGGAATTATCCCCGCTGTACGATGCGCGCGAATACGACACCGTGGTGGCGACCGGCGAGCAGGTCACCGTCGGGTTGCTCGCGATCGCCTTGCAAACGCTGGGGGTCGAGGCACGGTCCTGGACCGGCTGGCAGGTGCCGGTGGCAACCGACGGGCAGCACGGCAAGGCGCGGATCAATTCGATCGACGGTGCGGAGCTGATCAGACGGATGCAGGCGGGCCAGGTGCCGGTGATTGCCGGGTTTCAAGGCATCGGGCCGGACAAGCGGATCACCACGCTCGGGCGCGGCGGGTCCGATACCTCGGCGGTCGCGGTGGCGGCGGCGATCGGGGCGGACCGGTGTGATATCTATACCGATGTCGATGGTGTCTACACCACCGATCCGCGGATCGTGCGCAAGGCACGCAAACTTGCGGCGATCACCTATGAGGAGATGTTGGAGCTGGCTTCGGTTGGTGCCAAGGTGTTGCAGACGCGTTCCGTCGAACTCGCTATGAAGGAGCGGGTTCGGGTGCAGGTGTTGTCCAGTTTTTCCGAGGCGCCGGGGACACTGGTCGTTGATGAGGATGAAATCGTGGAACAGGAAATCGTCGCCGGCATCGCCTATTCGCGGGACGAGGCCAAGGTTACCGTCCGCCGCGTGCCGGACCGGCCCGGTGTGGCCGCCGCCGTGTTCGGGCCGCTGGCCGAGGCGAGCATCAATGTCGATATGATCGTGCAGAACGTGTCCGAGGACGGCACGACCGACATGACGTTCACGCTGAACAAGACCGAACTGCCGCGCGCGCGCGCCGTGCTGGAATCGATGCACCCCGAAATCCAGTATGCCGATCTTTCGATCGATGCGGATGTTGCGAAAATATCGGTGGTCGGCGTCGGCATGCGCAGCCATGCGGGCGTCGCTGGCACGATGTTTCGTGCGCTGGCGGGCCGGGGGATCAATATACTGGTGATCTCGACCAGCGAGATCAAAGTCAGCGTGCTGATCGCGGCGGAATATACCGAACTCGCGGTGCGCGCCCTGCACACCGCTTATGGATTGGATGTCGCCTGATGAATGCACTCGATCAGCTCTGGGCGCGCGGCTGCGACTTCCTCGGCACCGAGACCGCGATCATGGGCGGGGCGATGAGCTGGGTGAGCGAGCGGCACCTGGTTTCGGCGATTTCCAACGCCGGCGGGTTCGGGGTGATCGCCTGCGGTTCGATGAACCCGGCCCTGCTGGATGCCGAGATCAGCGCGACCAAGGCGCTGACCGGCAAGCCGTTCGGCGTCAATCTGATCACGATGCATCCGCAGTTGCTCGAACTGATCGAGGTTTGCATCCGCCATGAGGTCGGCCATGTCGTGCTGGCGGGCGGCGTGCCGTCGGGTGCCGCGGTGCGGGCGGTGCGCGACAGCGGGGCGAGGCTGGTGTGTTTTGCGCCGGCGCTGGTGCTGGCCAAACGGCTGATCAAATCCGGCGCCGATGCGCTGGTGATCGAAGGGTCCGAAGCGGGCGGGCATATCGGGCCGGTTTCATTGACGGTACTGGCGCAGGAGATTCTGCCGGTGATCCGCGAGGTGCCGGTATTCGTGGCCGGCGGCATCGGGCGCGGCGAGGCGATTCTGGCATTTCTGGAAATGGGTGCTGCGGGCGTGCAGCTCGGCACCCGGTTTGCCGCCGCGACCGAAAGCATTGCACATGAAAAGTTCAAGGCAGCGTTCGTGCGGGCGAATGCGCGCGATGCGGTGCCTTCGGTGCAGCTGGATGCGCAGTTTCCGGTGATTCCAGTGCGCGGCCTGGCGAATGAAGGGACCCGCAATTTCCTGGCGCATCAGGCGGCGACGCTGAAGCGGTTTCAGTCAGGCGAACTGACAAAGGAGGCGGCACAGCTTTCGATCGAGCATTTCTGGGCCGGGGCGCTGCGCCGCGCGGTGATCGATGGCGATGTCGAGCAGGGATCGGTCATGGCGGGGCAATCGGTCGGAATGGTCACCGCGATCCAGCCGGTGGCGGCGATCATTGCGGAGCTGATCGGCCAGGCCGAGGCCGCATATGCCGCGCGCCATGCCCCGGTGGCACGCACAGATGCTCGAAGCCACGCCGCCTGATCCTGCCATGCCCGGATCGGGCGCCGAGCCGTTCGCGGCGGCGCGACGGCTGTTCGCGAAACTGCGCGAACGGCTCAGCGGCGGCAATTCCAGCCTGGCGGAACTGGTCGAACTGATCGCGAGCGAATTGGAGGTCGAGGTCTGCTCGATCTATGTCGCCCGCCCGGGCGAGATGCTGGAACTAGCCGCGACCTATGGGCTGCGGATCGGCGCGGTCGGACGAACGCGGTTGCGCGTGGGTGAAGGCATCATCGGGCTGGCGGCGGCCAAGGGTGAGTTGATGAACCTGCCGGATGCGCAGAATCATCCCGAATTCGCCTACCGGCCGGAAACCGGCGAGGATCGCTACGCCTCGATGCTGGCGGTGCCGATCCGCCGCGCCGGGCGCACGCTGGGCGTGATTGCGGTGCAGAACATCGAGCCGCGCCAGTATGATACGTTCGAAGTCGAGACGATTTCGACCATCGCCATGCTGCTGGGCGAGATATTGTCGGCCCAGGGTGCCGGTAATATCGCGCCGACCGGCCTCGGCGATTCCCTCTCGCGCCGGTATGCCGGGCATCCGCTGGCGCCAGGCATCGTGCGGGGCAGCGCCTTGCCGTTCGGTCGCTCGACCGGGCCGCGCCATGTGCTGGCCGATGATCCGGCAGCCGAGATCGCGCGGCTCGAACAGGCAATGACCGAGGCGGAGCAGAGCCTCGATACGCTGATGGCGGATCATCTGCCGCAGGGCCACGCGACGCGCGAGGTGCTCGATGCGTATCGGCTGATCTCGCAGGGCACCGGCTGGCTGGAGCGGGTGCGCAGCGCGATCGCCGACGGGTTGACCGCCGAAGCCGCGGTCGACCAGGTCGGGTCCGAACTGCGGCGGCGCATGCGCAAGATCGCCGATCCGTATCTGCGTGAGCGGTTGGCCGATGTCGAGGACATGATCGAGCGGATGCTGACCGCGCTCGGCGCCGGGACCGCCAAGCCGGATGATGCGAGCGGCATGATCCTAATCGTGCGGCGGCTGGGGCCGGCGGAATTGCTCGATTGGCATCGGCGCGGGATCGCGGGGGTGGCGATCGAGGAGGCAAGCGCCGGCGGCCATGCGGCGATTCTGGCACGCGCGCTCGATATTCCGGCTCTCGCGGTCGAGGCCGGCGCCACCGAGGCGGCCCAGCAGGGCGATGCCGTGCTGCTCGATGCGGAATCCGGCGCGCTGATCCTGCGACCGGACCCGGAAGTGACCGCCTTATACGAGCGCGCCCTCGCCGCCCGTTCCTCGCGCGCGGCGGAGTTGAGCGTGTATCGCGACCGCCCGGCCGCCACGCTGGATGGCACCCGGCTGACGCTGATGCTCAATGTCGGCCTCGCGTTCGAACTCGATCAGCTGGCCCGCACCGGCGCTGAAGGGATCGGGCTGTATCGTACTGAAATTGCGGCTCTTGCCGCCGCGCGCGTGCCCGGCGTCGCCGCGCAGGCGGCTGATTACCGGCGCGTGATCGAGCGCGCGGCAGGGCAACGGGTAGTGTTTCGCACCCTCGACCTGGGTGCCGACAAGATGCTGCCGGGCGAAGCCGATGACGCGGTAGAAAATCCGGCGATGGGGTGGCGCTCCCTGCGGGTCGGGCTCGATCGGCCGGCCATACTCCGCAAGCAGTTGCGCGCGCTGCTGATGGGTGCGGCCGGACATCGGCTGTCGATCATGTTTCCGATGGTGGCGACGGTCGCTGAATTCCGCGCGGCGCGCGACCTGCTGGAAGCCGAAGCCGCCAAGCTGGATGAGAAGCCGACCGAGATCGAGGTCGGTACCATGCTCGAGGTGCCGGCGTTGCTGTTCCAGTTGCCCGGCTTGCTGGCCGAGGCGGATTTCATATCGCTCGGCACCAATGATCTGATGCAGTTTTTATTCGCCGCCGATCGCGGCACACCGAAGCTGGCGGGCCGCTACGATGTGCTGTCCGCCCCGGTGCTCGAACTAATCGAAGGTCTGGCGGCGGCCTGCGCCGAGGAAGAGGTGGGGTTTTCGATTTGCGGCGAAGCGGCGGGCCGGCCGCTCGATGCGCTGGTGTTCGCCGCCATCGGGGTGGACACGCTGTCGATGTCGGGCACCGCTATCCTGCCCGTCAAGGCATTGCTGGCAGCAGCCGATCTGGGTGCGATGCGGCCGGTGCTGCGGGAATTGCGCCGCGCCGGCGCGGCGGGCGCCTCGCTGCGCGAGCCATTGACCGCCTGGGCGCGCGAGCACGGTTTGCCGATCTGAGCGGATCGGGGTAAACATTTGATCCGATTGGCGTTGGCAGCGCAGCGCCGCAGACCATGTCATATGGCTTACGGATGATTTCTGCGATGAATAGTATGAACGGCAACCGCGACACCGACATGACGATTCCAGATTTCCAGGCCTCCGGTCTCAGCGGTCCGGCAAAGGTGGGCTCGGAGTTGCGCGGCGTGCGCGAGCGGTTGGGCTGGAAATTGCCGGATCTGGCGGCGCGGCTGAAAATTCGACTGCCGTTTCTCGAAGCGATCGAGGCCGGCGATCTCGCGGCCCTGCCCGCGCCGGCCTATGCTGCGGGGTTTATCCGCTCCTATGCCGAGACGATGGGGCTGGACCCCGAGGAAATTCTGCGGCGTTTTCGCGCCGAGGGCATGACCCGGCCGAAACAGCCGCATCTGACGTTTCCCGAACCGGTGCCCGACCGCGCGGTGCCCCCGGGGGCGGTGGTGTTTCTCGTCGCGGTGATCGGCATTGGCGCTTATTTCCTGTGGTATCGCCATTCCGAGCATGAGCTTAAAATGGCTCAGATGGTGCCGGCCGTTCCGGCCAAGCTGGCACCGCTGGCCGTGCCGAAGCAGCCTGCGCCGGTCGCCAGGCAGGCAAGCCAGCCGAATGCCACCGCCGCCACAGCGAACGTGCCGGCGAACTCACCGCCGGCGCAGGGTTCGGCGGGTAGCGGTGCAAACGCGGGCGGCACCGCAACGACAACGCCCGCTGCCGCAGGGAGCGCGCCCGGCGGCAATGGATCGGCAGCGACCAATCCGCCGGCGGCGTCCACAGGAACCACGGCAGCAGTCACGGGGGCTGGCGGAACGCAACCGGCGGCGGCCAGTAATGGCGCCACGGGCACGACGCTTCCCGCTTCGGCGGCGTCCACCAGCGTGGCATCGTCCGCCGCGTCCACAGCATCGGATCAGGCCAGCCCGCTGGTGATCAGCGCCACCGCCGATAGCTGGGTACAGGTTCGGGGGCCGACCGGCACCATACTGTTCAGCCGCGTTTTGAAGGCCGGCGAGACCTGGCCGGTGCCCGACGAGCCCGGCCTGACGCTGACCACCGGCAATGCCGGCGGTACCGTGCTGATCCATAACGGCGTGAGCGGCAGCCCGCTCGGCAACGCCGGGTCGGTCATGCGCAAAGTGCCGCTGACTCCGGCGGCCACCGCACCGACATCATCGACATCGACGTCCGCCACGCCTGCCGGGACGTCACAACCGTCGCCACAAGTGCCGAAGACGGCGCCATAACCGCGAGACACAGTCATGAATTACCGAGAATATCAGATGATTACCCGCCGCAAATCCCGCCAGATCAGCGTGGGCGCGGTCAAGGTGGGAGGCGACGCGCCGGTTTCGGTGCAGACCATGACCAACACGCTGACCGACGACGTGGCGGCGACCGTGGCGCAGATCCACCGCGCGGAACGCGCCGGGGTCGATATCGTGCGGGTGTCCTGCCCGGATGAAGCCAGCACCGCGGCGCTGGCGGATATCGTGCGCCAGGTGAACGTGCCGATCGTGGCGGATATTCATTTCCACTACAAACGCGCGATCGAAGCCGCCAAGGCAGGCGCTGCCTGCCTGCGGATCAACCCCGGCAACATCGGCAGCGCCGAGCGTGTGCGCGAAGTGGTGACGGCGGCGCGGGATTACGGTTGCTCGATCCGCATCGGCGTCAACGCGGGGTCGCTGGAGCGCCATCTGCTGGAAAAATATGGCGAGCCGAACCCGGAAGCCCTGGTGGAATCGGCGCTCGAACACGCGAAAATCCTGCAGGACCACGATTTTCACGAATTCAAGATCAGCGTGAAAGCATCCGATGTGTTCATGGCGGTGGCGGCGTATCAGCAGCTCGCCGATGTGTGCGATCACCCGCTGCATATCGGCATCACCGAAGCCGGCGGGCGGCGCACCGGCACGGTGAAATCCTCGATCGGGCTGGGATCGCTGCTCTGGGCCGGCATCGGGGATACCATGCGGGTCTCGCTTTCGGCCGAGCCCGAGGAAGAGGTGCTGGTCGGCTGGGATATTCTGAAATCACTCGGCATCCGGCATCGCGGTGTGCGGATCATTTCCTGCCCGTCCTGTGCACGGCAGGGGTTCAACGTGATCGACACGGTTGCCAAACTGGAAGACCGGCTGGCCCATATCGAAACGCCGATCACGCTTTCGATCATCGGCTGCGTGGTGAACGGGCCGGGCGAGGCGCTGATGACCGACCTTGGTGTGACCGGCGGCGGCAACGGCCGGCACATGGTCTATGCGGCCGGCAAGACCGATCACACGATCGAGGGTGATGCGATGATCGATCACGTGGTCGGGCTGGTCGAGACGCGGGCGGCCAAATTGCAGGCTGAGGCCGCTCTCGCGAAGGAGGCGGCGCAGCAGGCTGCGGAATAGCCGATGCGGCTCTACGGCATGGCGATGTCCGGCAATTGCTGGAAGGTCGCCACGATGTTGCGCCTGACCGGCCAGGATTTCGAGTGGGTCGAGACCGACAGCAACGCCGGTGCGACCCGCAGCGAGGCGTTCCTCGCGATCAACCCGAACGGCAAGGTGCCGGTTCTGGTGCTCGACGACAATGTGATCCTGACCGAGAGCAACGCGATCCTGCTGCATCTCGCGGAGGGGACCCACTGGTTGCCGGCCCCCTCGCTGGCCCGCACGCGGGTGCATGAGTGGTTGTTTTTCGAGCAATACAGCCATGAGCCGTATATTGCCGTCGCGCGCAATCTGATCACCTGGCGACGGGAAGCCGATTTGTATCCGGAGCGACTGGCCGAATGCGCCCGGCGCGGGGCGCAGGCGCTCGATGTCATGGAGCGCCGTCTGAAGGATGCGCACTGGCTGGTCGGTGACAGTCCGACCATCGCCGATCTGGCTTTGTTTGCGTATACGCATCGCGCCGATGAGGGCGGGTTCGATCTGTCGCGCTGGGATGGTGTTGCGCGATGGATCGACCGTCTCGCCGCCCTGCCCGGCATCACCACGCTGCCACGCCGGTAATCCGGGCGGAACGCCCCGATCGCGCCAGGCCGCTGCTGTTCAAAGGCGAGAATTTCCGGCAAACCGGCCACGTCCCCGAATTTTGAAGGATCACTTGCCTTGACCAAGCTGCAACCCGTGCGTGGCACCCAGGACCTGATCGGTGAGGACCAGCGCCGTCATGCGCATGTGGTGGCGACCGCGCGGCGGATTGCGGCGCTGTACGGTTGCGCCGAATGGTCCACCCCGATTTTCGAGGCGACCGCGGTATTCGCGCGCAATCTCGGCGAGACGTCGGATGTGGTCACCAAGGAGATGTATACGTTCGAGGATCGCGGTGGCGACAGCATCACCCTGCGCCCGGAAGGCACCGCCGGGGTCTGCCGCGCGCTGGTCTCGAACGGGCTGACCCAGACGCTGCCGCAGAAAATTTTCTACAGCGGCCCAATGTTTCGCTACGAGCGTCCCCAGAAAGGGCGGTACCGGCAGTTTCACCAGATCGGCATGGAGATCATCGGTGCGGCCGAACCGCTGGCGGATGCCGAGGCGATTGCCTGTGGCTGGCAGATTCTGCGCGAACTCGGCATCACCGAGAGCGTCACGCTCAATATCAACACGCTCGGCGACCGCGAGAGCCGCGATGCCTATCGCACCGCGCTGGTCGACTACCTCTCGCGCTACGAGGCGGACCTATCGGCGGACAGCCGTGTGCGCCTCGTCAAAAACCCGTTGCGGGTCCTTGATTCCAAGGATGCCGGCGATATCAGGCTGCTGGCCGACGCACCGATGATCCATCAGCATCTCAACGCGACCTCGGCCGCATTCTACGACGGGTTGAAATCCACCCTCACCCGGCTGGGTCTCGAGTTTATCGAAAACCCGCGAATCGTGCGCGGCTTTGACTATTACAATCACACCGCATTCGAATTCGTCAGCACGGGCCTGGGTGCTCAGGGCACCGTGCTCGGCGGCGGCCGCTATGATGGGCTGGTCGAGCAGATGGGCGGCCCCTCGACGCCCGGCATCGGCTGGGGTGCGGGCATCGAACGCCTGGCCATGCTGCTCGCCACAGCCCCGGCGGCTGAACGCATGGTGGCGATCATTCCGCTCAGCGAGGGCGAGCAGGGCGTGGCGATCGATCTGCTGAACCGGTTACGCAGCGCGGATATCGCGGCCGATCTCGCCTACCGCGGCAACCTCAAGCGGCGCCTTGATCGAGCCAATAAAATCAATGCAGACCGCGCCGTTCTGATCGGCGCGGATGAACTGGCGCGCGGCGCGGTGACACTCAAGACGCTCGATGACGGCACCCAGCGCGAGGTCGCCATCGCGGATCTGATTTCAGCGCTGCGATGAATCTTGCCGATAAACTCGACCGCATCGTGGATCGCGCCGCCGAACTGCGCGCGATGCTGTCATCGGGGCTGGATGGTGATCGGTTCGTCGCCGCCTCACGCGAGTTGGCGGAGATCGAGACGATCGAGGCCCAGGTGATCGAGTTTCGCGCCGCGCAAAAGGCGCAGGCCGAAGCGGAAGCGGCGCGGGCCGACCCCGAACTGCGCGATCTGGCCGATGCCGAGTTGGATAGTTTGCGCGAGAGCCTGCCCCGGCTGGAACGCGAGATCACGCTCTCGTTGCTGCCACGCGACGAGGCGGATGCCCGCGCGGCGATTCTGGAGGTTCGCCCGGCCGCCGGCGGGGATGAGGCGGGGTTGTTCGCCGCCCAGTTGTTCGGAGCCTACAAGCGCTATGCCGATGCGAAAGGCTGGCGCTTCGAGATCATGGATTATGCGGAGACCGAGCTCGGCGGGCTCAAGGAAGGCATCGCCGAGATCACCGGCCGGTCGGTGTTCGCCCGGCTGAAATACGAGAGCGGCGTGCACCGGGTGCAGCGGGTGCCGACTACCGAAACGCAGGGCCGCATCCATACCTCGACCGTCACGGTTGCGGTGCTGCCCGAGGCCGAGGAGGTCGACGTCGAAATCAACGAAGCGGATTTGCGGATCGATGTGTATCGGGCTTCGGGCGCGGGCGGGCAGCATGTCAACAAGACCGAATCCGCCGTGCGAATCACGCATATGCCCACCGGCATCGTCGTGGCGATGCAGGAGGAGCGCAGCCAGCACAAGAACCGCGCCAAGGCGATGAAAATTCTGCGCGCGCGGCTCTACGAACAATCGCGCGCCAGCCTGGCGGCCGATCGCGCGGCGGACCGGAAGTCGCAGGTCGGCACGGGTGATCGATCGGAGCGCATCCGCACCTACAATTTCCCGCAAGGCCGCGTCACCGATCATCGGATCAATCTGACGCTGCACAAGATCGATCGGGTGATGCTGGGTGAGTTCGACGAGATCATCGACGCTCTGACCGAGGAAGACCAGGCGGCACGGCTGGCAGCACTTGACTGATCGCATGGCGATGGTCGCGACCGCCGATGCGTTGAAGGCGATCGCGGCGATTCTCGCGGCCGGCGGCATCGAGGAGCCACGCCGGGAAGCGCGGCTCATTCTGGCGCATGCGATCGGGTGCGATCCTTCGTCCCTGTTCAGCCGCGAAACCGTCATGAGTGAAGCGGCACTGGCGATGGCACGGCGCCGGGCGATGCGTGAGCCGCTGGCCTACATTACCGGGCGCCGCGAGTTCTGGAGTCTGGAGCTGATGGTGTCACCCGCCACGCTCATCCCCCGACCGGACAGTGAAACGCTGATCGAGGCGGCGCTGCATCATCGGCCGGAACGGGCGCGGGTTCGCACCGTGCTCGATCTGGGTACCGGCACCGGCGCGCTGCTGCTGGCCGCTCTCAGCGCCTTCGACGACGCGTTCGGAATCGGCACCGACCGGATCGCCGCGGCAACCGCCCTCGCGCGCGCCAATGCGCTGAGGCTGGGATTAGGTGCGCGGTGCGGCTTCGTGGTCGCGGATTGGGCCGCACCGCTTGCCGGGTCGTTCGATCTGGTCCTGTCGAACCCGCCCTACATCCCCTCGCCCGCGCTTGCCGGGCTGATGCCGGATGTCGCCCGGTTTGAGCCGCTTTCCGCGCTGGATGGCGGGTTGGACGGGTTCGACGCCTATCGCTGCATCATCGCGGACCTGCCCCGGCTGCTCGCCCCGGCGGGCATCGCGGTTATCGAGGCCGGCATCGGCCAGGCGGCTCAACTCATGGCCCTCGCGACGGCCGCCGGGCTCGCCGCGGTCAGTCACGCCGACCTTGCCGGTGTGCCCCGCGCCATCGTCATGTCAGCACCGGAGGGGATGCGTGAAAAAACCATTTGGTGAATTGCGCGAATCAGCCTATTTACCGCGTGCATTCTTTGATACCCGAATGCATGGTATTCGGGTTGGTGGTCATACAACCGGGTGTTCATGGTTGTGGTGCAATATCACCGGATCGAGCGTGTATGAACGATCACGTATTGATCAATCACTTTATCTCACGGGTAAGCGGATTTGATGCGCTCATCAACGCTCGACTTAGGTTCGGACGATAGGGGCGCGGCAAGACGCACTGCAACAGGATGACGGAAGTTCGATGAATATCAAACGTATGCGCGGGCGCAACAACCGGAATAATGGCGGTGGCGGCGGCGGCAATTTTCGGAGCTATCAGAGCGGCACGCCGCTCAATCGGAACCATGTATTCGACAGTTCCGGCCCTGAGCAGCGGGTGCGTGGCACCGCACAGCAGCTTTACGACAAATACCAGCAAATGGGGCGCGATGCGTCGAGCAGCGGCGATCGCGTGCTTGCGGAAGCCTATTATCAGCATGCCGAGCATTATTTCCGCATCATCACCGCAATGAATCAGGCCCAGGGCAACCAGGGCGGTCAGCAGCATAACCAGAACAACCAGCAGAACGGCCATGCCAACGGCCGGCGTGACGACAACCAGCGCGACGAGTCTCAGACCGAGGGCGAATACAGCGATCAGGTCAACGGCCTGGGCGACCAACCGCAGGTCGAGCCGCGCGAAATCCCGATCAGCGTCGCGCCTCCGGAAGGGTGAGCATCACTCGCGCGCCAGGATCCGATCGTTGACGAAGCGGGCGATCCGGCGTGGCAGGGCGTTGGCGTTGCGCGCATCGTAGGCGCGCCGCAGGGCGACCTCGTCATAATCCTCGGCGACCCAGTCGAGAAACGGTTTCCGCCCCTCGCCCGCCCGCTCGTATTCGTCGAGAAATGCATCGAGAATGCCGGTGTTGGATTGGCGAATGTGGCCGAACCGCCAGCTCAGCTGCGCCCGCGCCGCCGCCACCGTGCCGCCCTCGATCAGGACGAACAATGCTGAGCCGATCCCGGCACGATCAGCGCCGGATTTGCAATGGACCAGTGCGGGGCGCTGCATCGTGCGGAAAATTTCGGCGATCCGCAAAATCCTGTCCCGCTGCGGCGCACCGCGTGATTCCAGCGCCATGTCGTAGAAATCGAGCCCGAGCCGGCCGGCCGCGTCGCGCGACAAAGCATCCGAACCGTTGCGGCATTCGCCACGGAGATTGATGAGCGTACGCAGGCCGACGGTGCGGGTGAATTTTTCCAGCTGAAACGGCACCGGGTGGTTCGAGCGGTACAGCGCCCCTGGCTTCACCACGGCGAAATTGGTCCAGCCGAGGCGGAGCACGGCGTGATCGATGAACAGGGCATCGAGCCATGCGTTGCGCCGGCCGGCCTTGGTTGCAATGTCACCGCGATAGATCGTGTCCATAAAATCCTGTTTAGCAGGCCCGGGGCTCTGATAACATCCAGCCATGCGAATCGGCAGGGCGATTGTCGTCATGATGCTGGGCCTCAGCAGCTGCGGCACGTCGCCGCCGCGCACCGGCATCGATGCCTATGGGCAGCGCACCACGCTGTCCTGTGTGCCCTACGCCCGCGCGGTCTCCGGGATTGCGCTGACCGGAAATGCCTGGACCTGGTGGCAAGAGGCCGCCGGCCGCTATCTGCGCACCCACGCTCCGGCGGTGGGCGCGGTGCTGGTGCTGCGCCGGCACGGCTCGATGGATGAAGGGCATCTGGCGGTGGTGACGCATATTGTAGCACCCCGCGAAATCACCGTGACCCAGGCAAACTGGCTGCCGGGGCGGATCGAGCACGGGCAACCGGTGTTCGATGTCTCGCGGCAAAACGACTGGACGCTGGTGCGGGTGTGGTATCCGCCGACGCGGGCGTTGGGCATCACCGATTATCCCGCGGATGGGTTCATCCTGCCGCATGCGCCGCCGAACATCGCCCGGCTGGAACCCACGCTTGCCGCACGCTAAGAGCCTGCAATGATCAGAAACGCCCTTACGGTCGGCGCCTGGACGCTGGGCAGCCGCGTGCTCGGCTTCGCACGCGACATCCTGATCGCGGCGCTGCTCGGCGCGGGGCCCGCCGCGGATGCGTTTTTCGTGGCCCTGCGGCTGCCCAATCTGTTTCGGCGACTGTTCGGTGAAGGCGCGTTCAGCGCTGCCTTCATCCCCGCCTACACCGGGCTGCTGAGCCACGAGGGCGAGGGTCCGGCGCGGCGGCTGGCGGAGGAGATCACCGCGATCATGGTGGTGTTTCTGTTCGTGCTGATGGCGCTGGGCATGATCTTCATGCCGGCGGTGCTCGATGCCCTCGCACCGGGATTTCGCGCGGAACCCTCGAAATTCGCACTGGCGGTGCATCTGTCGCGCATCACCTTTCCCTATCTGTGGCTGATCTGCCTGTGTGCGCTGTTCGCCGGCGTGCTGAACGCGCGGGGTCATTTCGCCGCGGCGTCCGCTGCGCCGATCCTGTTCAATGTATCGATCATCGCATCCTTGTTCATTCTGCATGGCAATGGCACGCGCGTGCCCGAAGCCCTGGCCTATGGCGTGGTGATATCGGGCATCGTGCAATTTGCGATGCTCGGGCGCGCCCTGGCAAAAGCCGGCACACCGCTGCGCCTGCGCATGCCGCGCCTGACGCCGGCAGCAGTCATCGTGCTGCGCCGCCTCGGGCCGGGGTTGATCGGTGCGGGTGTCACGCAACTCAATCTGACGGTCGATACCATCATCGCGTCACTGCTGCCGAACGGCACCGTCTCGGTGCTGTACTACGCCGACCGGGTCAATCAATTGCCGCTCGGCGTTATCGGTGCGGCGCTCGGCACCGTGTTGCTGCCCAGCCTGTCGCGGCATTTTCGGCGCAACGAAACACTGCAGGCCCAGGGGGCGCTCAATCGGGCGTTCGAATTCGCCCTGTTGCTGACCCTGCCGGGTGCTGCCGCACTCGGGGCGATCGGCCTGCCGATCATGCGCACCTTGTTCGCCCATGGCGCGTTTTCCGATGCCGATGCCGCCCGCAGCGCGGCAGCCCTGGCGGCCTACGCATTCGGTCTGCCCGCCTTCGTGCTGGTCAAACTGTTCGCGCCGGGTTTTTTCGCGCGTGGCGATACGAAAACCCCTGTGAAAATCGGCCTTGCCGCCGTAGCACTCAACCTGGCGCTCAACCTGATTCTGATGCACCCGTTGCAACAGGTGGGAATCGCGCTGTCGACCAGCATTGCGGCCTGGTTCAATGTCGCGATGCTCGCCATTCTGTTGCGCCGGCACGGCGGCTTCGCGCCGGATCGGCGACTGGTCGGGCGCGTCATCCGAATCGTGATCGCCAGCGCGGCGATGGCGATCATGCTGGTCGCCCTGCGCGCCACACCGCTGATGCACCTGCCGGGTAGCCTCGCGCTGATCGGGCTGATCGGCCTGGGCATTTGCGGATTCGGCGCGATCGGGCTGGGGATCGGCGCATTTCGTGTGGCCGAAGTGCGGAGCATGTTGCGGCGGCCCGCGAAGGGCGGCGCGGCGCTGGATGGTGTTAAAGGTTGAAGGGGCGGGTCAATTAAGGAAGGGCTTCTTTTTTGTAAAAAAGAAGCAAAAAACTTTTTGACTCTGGGGCATGGGCGTTTGAAGCGACACGGGCCCAAACTAACAAAGTATTTTTTTGCTTCTTTTTTGTTCGCAAAAAAGAAGAACCTTCACCCCAACTATCTCACCTCCGTCCAGCCGATCCCCTGCTTGACCCCGCCGCACAACACAGCCGATACAGGCGCATGGCACGCATTTTCTCGGGCATTCAGCCCACCGGCATCGCGCATCTGGGCAATTATCTTGGCGCCATCCAGAACTGGGTGGCGCTGCAGGAGGGCAATGAGAGCATCTATTGCCTAGTCGATCTGCATGCGATCACGGTGTGGCAGGACCCGCCTGCCCTGCGCGCGCAAACCCGCACCAACGCGGCCTTGCTGATCGCCTGCGGCATCGATCCGTCCCGCAGCATTCTGTTTCACCAATCGGCGGTGCACGCGCACACGCGACTGGCGTGGATTTTCAACTGCGTCGCGCGGTTCGGCTGGCTCAACCGGATGACCCAGTTCAAGGACAAGGCCGGCAAGGATCGCGAGGCGGTCTCGACCGGCCTGTTTGTTTATCCCAACCTGATGGCGGCCGATATCCTCGCCTATCACGCCACCGAAGTGCCGGTAGGCGAGGATCAGAGCCAGCATCTTGAACTGGCCAACGACATCGCGCAGAAATTCAATCACGATTATGCGACCGACTTTTTTCCGGTCATCCACCCGCGCATCATCGGTGGTACCGCGCGGATCATGAGTCTGCGCGATGGCGCGAAAAAAATGTCCAAATCCGACACGTCCGACCAGAGCCGGATCAACCTGACCGATGACAACGACACGATCGCCCAGAAAATCCGCCGGGCCAAAACCGACCCTGCCGATCTGCCGGATCATCCCGAAAAGCTCGACGGCCGGCCGGAGGCCCGCAATCTGGTTGGAATTTTCGCGGCCCTTGCCGATATCACCCAAGCCGAGGTGCTGCGCCTGCATGGCAATCGCGGGTTCGGGCATTTGAAGGAACGGCTGACTGAACTCGTGGTTGAAAAACTGACACCCATCCGCGAGGAAACCAACCGGCTGGCGGCAGACCCCACACATATCGACACGATCTTGCAGCACGGTGCCGCGCGTGCCGCCGCGATTGCCAACCCGATCGTCGCGGAGGCTGAACGCCTGGTCGGCATGTTGCCGGCCGCATGAGGCGCGTCGCTGCGACGCTGCTGATTGTCGCCTGCCTCGTCGCCGGCAGGGCCCATGCGAATGCCGCCAATTATGGCGGAACGCTGCGGCTGATCACCACGGCCGGATCCGGCTCGTTCGATCCACAGATCAACTATACCGAGCGCTACTGGGAGATTTTCCAGGCCATGTACGATGGTCTGGTCACTTTCGCGAAGACCAGCGGGCCAGGGTCGCTGGTGATCGTGCCTGATCTCGCGACCGAAGTGCCGAAACCAACTGACGACGGCAAGACCTATGTGTTTCATCTGCGCCGCGGGATTAAATTCTCGAACGGCGAACCCGTCACCGTGCAGGCCGTGGCCCACAGTTTTCGCCGCCTGTTCAAGGTGAACAACCCCAACGCCGGCACCTGGTACGATGTGATCGTGGGCGGGCGCACCTGCAACGCGCATCCGCACCACTGCACGCTGTCTGGCGTGGTGATCGATGCCGCGAGCAACACAATCACCATCCATCTGCGCCACCCGGATTCCGAGTTTCTCGATCAATTGGCTGTGCCGTTCGGCGCGATCCTGCCGGCGGACACGCCCGATCACGACATGGGCACGCAGCCGATTCCCGGCACCGGCGCCTATATGGTCAAATCCTACGATCCGTCCGGCGGCATCGTGATGGTGCGCAATCCGCAGTTTCATCAATGGAGCAGGCTGGCGCAGCCGAAGGGTTATCCAAACGAGATCGACTACAAATTTGGCCTGTCCGCCGAATCGCAGGTCACCGCGGTCGAGAACGATCAGTACGACTGGATGTTCGAAGACGTACCCGCCGACCGGCTGAACGAGATTGCGACCAAATATACCCGCCAGGTCCATATCAATCCGCTCAACTGGTTCTATTACGCGCCGATGAACGTGAATATTGCGCCGTTCAACAACAAGGATGCCCGTCTGGCCGTCGAATACGCGGTAAACCGGGAATCGATGGTCAAATTGTTCGGCGGCAACGCTCTGGCCAAGCCCGATTGCCAGATCCTGCCGCCTGAAATGCCGGGTTATCAGGCCTATTGCCCCTATACCGAACATCCTGGCGCCACATGGTCCGCCCCGAACTGGCCCCTCGCCCGTGCCTACATGAAAAAATCCGGTATGATCGGCCAGCACGTGACCGTGATCACCGAAGTGCAATCGCCGTTCCGCCAGATCGGAATCTATCTGCAGGATGTGCTGAACCGGCTTGGGTTTGTTGCCGATGTCAAACCGCTCTCATCGAACATCGAATTCAATTATATCCAGAACACCAACAACAAGGTGCAAATCTCGGTGACCGATTGGGCTCAGGATTATCCGGCTGCATCCGATTTCCTAAATGTGCTGTTCTCCTGTGGTTCATTTCGGAAAGGCTCCGATAATTCGATCAACATTTCCGGCTTTTGCGATCCGGCGATCGATACGGAAATGGCGCATGCCGAAACCTTGTCGTTGCTGCACCCCAACCAGGCCAACGCCATCTGGTCGCATGTCGATCACCAGATCACACGGCGGGCTTTGGTGGTCAGCCTGTTTTCCGTTGCCAAACTCGATTTCACCGCGGCCACGCTGAAACATTTCACATTCAGCGGCGAATACATGTTCCTGCCCCAGCTCGCGGTGGTCAAATGAGCGAGGTTAGCGCAACGGACCGCGATATCGCACCGCCCGCGCCCGGGTACTGGGCGATGGCCGGCCGCAAGCTGCTGCGCGACCGGGCGGCGATGATTTCACTGGCCGTGCTCGTCATCATCGCCCTCATGTGCGCCGCCGCCCCCTGGTATGCCGCGCATATTGCGCACACCAATCCCTTCCGCTCGAATTTGTCCGGCACGGTGATGCGCCACGGCAAGCCGGTCGAGGTGCTTGGTGCGGCGAACAACCCGCTGCATCTCGGTATCGAGCCGATCGGGCCGTCCTGGCGGCTTGGCCCCTATATGCTGGGCGCCGATCAACAGGGGCGCGATGTTGCCGCCCGGCTGCTCTATGGCGGTGGCAATTCTCTGATCATTTCCTTCGCCGCCGCCGCCGTCTGCCTCGTGCTGGCGGCAATAACCGGCATTCTGGCAGGATTTTTCGGCGGCTGGGTGGACCGCATCATTTCCTGGCTGCTCGATGCGCTCTGGGCGTTTCCGGTATTCCTGCTCGCCATTTCCCTCTCGGTGGTGCTGATCGCGCATGGGATCGATCTCGGCCTGTTCCGGCTCGATGCATCGAGCCTCGCGTTGCCGATCACGATCATTGGCGTCATCTACGTGCCCTATGTGGCACGGCCGGTGCGTGGCCTGGTGATGGGTTTGCGCCAGAGCGATTATGTGCTCGCCGCCATCGGCATCGGCGCGCCGGCCTGGCGCATCCTGTGGTTCGATATTCTGCCGAACGTGATTTCGGCCCTCGTGGTATTCGCGCCGCTGATCATCGCCCTCGATCTGCTGACCGAGGCGGCGCTGTCGTTCCTGTCGATCGGCGTACAGCCGCCGGCGGCAAGCTGGGGCACGATCATTCATGACGGCGAGAGCCTGATCTATACGCGCCCGATGGTCGCGATCGCGCCGGGGCTCGCCATCGTCATCACGGTGCTCGCGCTGAACATTCTGGGCGATGGCCTGCGCGATGCGCTGGACCCACGCGCAAAACTGCGGAACTAGACGCATGGCAGGCACCATCATCCGCCGTCTGGTCCATATGATTGCCGTGCTGTTCGGCATTTCCGTCCTCGTGTTCCTGATTTTTTTCGCAACCCCCGGCGCCAATCCCGCCGCGCGCATCGCGGGTAAAAACGCCTCGCCGCAGACCGTCGCCCGGGTGGAGCGGCAGTTCGGCCTCAACCGGCCGCTGCCTGTTCAATACGCGCTCATGATGAAAAAAATCTTCATCACCCGCAATCTCACCTCCTACGTGAACCTTGGTGAAAAAGTCGTGCCGCAGGTGTTCAAGGCAGCACCGGTTACTTTGTCGCTGGTGGCGGGTGCTGCGATCATCTGGATCGTCGTGGCCATCGTCATCGGGGCCGTGGCGGCGGCATTCCGCAATAGCTGGATCGACCGGTTATTGATGGTGCTGTCGCTGATCGGCATATCCATGCCGGTGTTCTGGGTCGGCACCATGGCCAATCTGTTCACCCAGGGCATCTGGCATCATACGTGGCTGTTTTCCTGGGTGCCGCCGCTCGGCTATGTCGATTTTTCGAAATCCCCCGTGCTGTGGTTCAAATCATTGCTGATCCCGTGGATCACGCTCGCAATTCTCTACATCGGCCTTTATGCCCGCGTGCTGCGCGCCGCCCTGATCGAAACCATGCAGGAAGATTTCATCCGCACCGCCCGCGCCAAAGGATTATCCGAACGTCAGGTGCTGCTCCGCCACGCGCTGCGCTGCTCGCTGGTCAGCGTGGTCACGCTGTTCGGCCTCGATTTCGGCGTGCTGGTCGGCGGCGGCGCGCTGTTGACCGAGGTGGTGTTCGGGCTTCAAGGTGTCGGGTATCTGACCTATCAGGCCCTGGAGACTTTGGATTTGCCGATGATCATGGCGACCGTGATCTATGCCTCCGTGTTCGTCGTCGTCTCGAACGCGGTCGTCGATATCCTCTACGCCGCGTTCGACCCGCGCATGCGGTTGCGCCGATGAGCCATTTGCTGGAAATCACTGATCTGGCCGTCAGTTTCCGCACGAGCCATGGCCTGATCCGCGCGGTCGATGGCGTTTCGTTCAGCATCGCCGAGCGGGAAATTCTCGGCATCGTCGGCGAATCGGGTTCGGGCAAAAGCCTCACCGTGCTTGCGATTCTCGACCTGATCGGCGACCCCAACGCCGCCATCACCGGCTCGATCCGGTTTCGCGGCACCGAACTGATCGGCCAGAAACCCGAAACCCTGCGCCGGTTGCGCGGCGGCGCCATCGCAATGATCTTCCAGGACCCGATGACGGCACTGACCCCGGTGTTCACCATCGGCGCACAGATCAGCGAACAGATCCGCATCCATACCGATCTGTCGCGCCACGCCGCACAGGCCCGCGCGGTCGAGTTGCTCGATGCGGTCGGCCTGCCCGATCCCCACCGCGCCGCCGTACGCTACCCGCAGGAATTGTCCGGCGGCCAACGCCAGCGCGCCGTCATCGCCATGGCGCTGTCATGCAACCCCGCCCTGCTGCTGGCCGATGAGCCGACCACCGCGCTCGACGTGACGGTACAGGCGCAAATTCTCGAACTGATCCGCAAGTTGCGCGATGATTTCAATTCCGCGGTCATTTTGATCACCCATAATCTGGGCGTCGTCGCCGAAACCGCGGATCGCGTCGCGGTGATGTATTCCGGGCGCATCGTCGAAACCGCCGAAACCGCCGCGCTGTTCGCCGACCCGCACCACCCCTACACCTGGGGCCTGCTGGGTTCGATGCCGGCGCTCGATGGCATCCGCCGCCCGCGCCTCACCACCATTCCCGGCCTGCCGCCGGCGCTCGATCGCCGGCCGCAAGGCTGCGCCTTTTCACCGCGCTGCGGCTTCGTCCGGCCGGAATGCCTGCCCGCCCCGCCGGCATTGACCGGCACCGCGCATCAGGCCGCCTGCGTCCTCGCCGGGCATGAGCGCGCCGCCGCGCGCAACCAGGTGCTGGCGGCATGAGCGCGCCCTTGCTGACGATCGACCGGCTGAGCAAAACCTACACAACCGGCAGCGGTCTGACGCGGGCAGGCAAATCGCTGATCCGGGCCGTCGATGATGTCTCGTTCACGATCAACGATGGCGAGACCCTCGGCCTGGTCGGCGAATCAGGCTGCGGTAAATCCACGCTCGGGCGCTGCGTCACCCGATTGCTCGAGGTTTCCTCCGGGCGGATCACGCTTGCCGGCACCGATATCACCCGCCAACGCGGCGGCGCCCTGCGCGCCACCCGCGCCGATCTGCAAATGATCTTCCAGGACCCCTACGCCTCGCTCAACCCGCGCCGCCGGGTGCGCGATATCGTGGCCGAACCGCTGGTCGTGCATCGCCGCGGCACCCGCGCGACCATCAGCGAGGCGGTGCGGCGCCTGATCGCGGATGTCGGCCTGCGGCCCGAACATCTCGACCGGTTTCCCCATGAGTTCTCCGGCGGCCAGCGCCAGCGCGTCGGCATCGCGCGCGCGCTCGCACTGGCCCCGCGGCTGATCGTTGCCGATGAACCGGTATCGGCGCTCGATGTCTCGGTGCAGGCGCAGATCATCAATTTGTTGACCGACCTCAAGCGCGATCGCGGCATCGCCATGCTGTTCATCGCGCATGATCTCGGCGTCGTGCGGCAAATCGCGGATCGGGTCGCGGTCATGTACCTCGGCCATATCGTGGAGATCGGTGCGACCGAACAAATCCTCGCGGCCGCAGCGCATCCCTACACCGAAGCCCTGATCTCCTCCGTACCGGTGGCAGACCCGGCGCGCGCGAAACAGCGCCACCGCATCGTCCTCGCGGGCGATCCGCCGAGCCCCGCCAACCCGCCCGGCGGCTGCCCGTTCCATCCGCGCTGCCGCTATGCCACCGATATTTGTAAAACCGCGATGCCGGCACTGCGTGAATTGGCCGATGGTCGGTCGGTTGCCTGTCACCATCCGGTGGGGATCGATCAGGCAGCGTAGCCGCGCGATTACCTGTGCGGCGGCAGCGCACCGGAGGAATAGGGCGGCAGCCAGAGCGGATAACCGAACGTGATCCGTTCACCCCATCGCTTAGGAACGACGGTTTGAGCCTGCGGCGACGGCGCGCCGCCCGGTGCCCAGCGCACCGGACCGGCGAACATCCGCCGCAGCGCGATTGCCCGCACACCTTCGCCATCGGGCAGTAGCCGCATCTGGATAATATTGGTCATGGTGCCGCGGGCGTCGCGCAGTACCTCGTTGCCGAAATATATATGGCCCCAACTTCCGGTAACACCGGGAAACTGCACCATCCGGGCCGGCGATCGATTACCGACCGGCACGGCCTCGATCCGCACGGACAGCACGATCAGCGTAGCCACGAGGGACACGAGCGCCACTCGCCGCTCAGACCCGCGCAACGCCCGCAGCAGGAGGAATGCGAACAGCCCGACGCCCGGAAACACCCATTGGAAGTAGTGCACATTCGCATACATCCACAAGCCGCTCGGCAGCAGGTCGATATAGGAAAAAAATACCACGCAATAGGAAACGATCGCGACGGCCAGCAACGAGGCGCTCCACCGCGCCGGCCCGCTGGTCTGCAAGATCGCCGGCACCACACCGGCAATGCCCAATGCAATCCAGGGACAGCGGGCCAGCAGACCCACCCCGCTGGGAAACCACGGGCGCGGGTCGATCAGCAAGACGTAGGCTTTCCAGGGAAACTCGGAAAACGCGAAGCCAAGACGTCCCGACTGAATCACATAGGCGGTCTCGTGCAGGCCATAAATTCGCAAATACAGAAGCCCATAAGGTAGCAGCACGATCAATCCACCGCCGACCAGCGCGGCGGCATCCTGCCAGCGCACGCGGCGGCGGCCAAATTCCGCTATCAGCAGGGTGCCGCCGCAAAGTGCTGTAATCAACGCATCGGTGGGGCGGACCAGCGGCATGGCGCCGAACACCGCGCCCAATCCGAAGAGGCGCGGCAACCGCCACCGATCCTGCGCCGGCGCCGGCGCGGCAAGTTGCGCGGCGGTGCCGGCGAAGCTCAGCCAGATCAGTGCGGCCGATGCGGTCGTGTTCCAGGGCACCGCCCATGTCCTTGCCAGCCGCTGATCCGCCATCGCCGTTAGAATGAACAGGGGTGCTGACCAGTGACGTCGCACGGCAAGGCGCAGCGCGAAGGATTGGAATGCCGCGTAGGCAATCAGCAGACCTGCAAGATCGACAAAAAAGAACGGATGCATTGGCAGCATTCCGATGAACGGTGCTGCCAGCAGAGAATAGCCAAGAGGAAACCAGTTCAGGGCAGGCGAAAAATGATGCGCCCATAGCGCCTGGGCCGACTGGATATATTTCCCTTGATCGAACCAGCCCCACCAGCCCAGCGGGTAGGCCGGGTTATTGCCGGGGAGCGACGGATCGCCCAGATAATAGCCCAGATAGAGCACAACGACCACAACCGCGCCGAGCCAGGGGACCAACTGCAGCGCGGACGGACGGGCTTGGCCAGACGCGTTCAACTCATTCATCTATCGTCTGGCGAGCCGCCTCATCCGGCACCGCCGGTGCCGGCAAACCAAGATACGCCAGCAAACGCAATTCGCGCCGCCCACGGGTCACCGTATCGAGAATGATGCCGGTGGTCAGGCTCAGCGCGCCGACCAGCATGATGCCGGTCGCAAGAACCGCGGTGGGCAGGCGCGGCACCAGCCCGGTGTGCAGGTAGGTCACCAGCACCGGAATGATCAGCGCCGTGGCAACCACGGCGCAGGCCAGCCCAATCGCACCGAAAAACGCCAGCGGGCGCTCGTGGCGGACCAGTTTCAGGATCATTTTCAGAATCCGCCAGCCGTCCTGATAGGTGCGCAGCTTGCTCTCCGACCCCGGCGGCCGGCCGCGATAGCTGCCCTGTTCATGCGCGATCGGAATCGAGAGTTCCAACGCATGGACCGCGAGTTCAGTCTCGATGTCGAACCCGGTGGACAGGGCCGGAAAGGATTTCACGAAGCGGCGTGACAGGATTTTATAGCCCGACAGCATGTCCTCCACGCGGTCGCCGAAAATAAAGCGCACAGCGCCGGTCAGCATCAGATTGCCGAACCGGTGGCCGCCGCGATACGCCTCCTGCGCGGTTTCGACCCGCACGCAATTCACCAGATCATACGGGCCGCGCTGCGCGATATCGAGCAGGCGCGGCGCCAGGCTCGCATCGTAGGTGTCATCGCCATCCGCCATCACATAGTAATCGGCGTCGATATCGCGAAACATCCGCCGCACCACGTGGCCCTTGCCCTGCTGGGTTTCGGTGCGCACCACGGCACCCGCGGCGCGGGCCTCGGCGACGGTGTCGTCGGTCGAATTGTTGTCGAACACGAACACCGTGGCATCGGGCAGCGCGGCGCGAAACGCGCGCACCACCCGGCCGATCGCGATGCCTTCGTTATGACACGGCAGCAAAACCGCAACGTGCAGGCGCGCGCGCGGCCCGCCCCGATCAGTGGCCGGCATTCGCGCCGGAAAAATCGGGCGCAAGGCCGGATGCCGCCAACTGGGACGCAAGCGTCGCCTTCAGCCGCGCCAGCCCCGCCTCCGACCCCGCTTCGGCCCGCGCGACCAGAACCGCCTGGGTGTTGGACGCCCGCAGCAGCCACCAGCCGTCGGGCGTATTGACCCGCACGCCATCGGTTTCGGACACCGTCGCGCCATCGGCGCGCAGGCGCTCGGCAACCTCCGCGACGACGCTGAACTTGCGGCTCTCCTCGCAATCGAAGCGCAGTTCCGGCGTGTTGAGCACCGGCGGCAGGCTCTTGCGGAAGGCCGAGACGCTCTGCCCGCTGTTGATCATCGCGTTCATCACGCGGATCGCGGCGTAAAGCGCATCATCGAACCCGTACCAGCGGTCGGCAAAGAAAATATGGCCGGACATTTCACCAGCCAGCGGCGAGCCGGTTTCCGCCATTTTGGATTTGATCAGCGAATGGCCGGTCTTCCACATCAATGGCGTACCGCCGGCCGCCGCGATCTGATCGAACAGCACCTGGCTCGCCTTGACATCGGCGATGATGGTCGCACCCGGATGGTTCTCCAGCACGTCGCGCGCGAGCAGGATCAGGAACTGGTCGCCGAACAGAATTTCACCCGTGTCATCGACGATGCCAATCCGGTCCGCATCGCCATCGAACGCGATGCCGATGTCCGCCCCCTGCTGGCGCACGGCGGCCACCAGCTGCTCCAGGTTTTTCGGCACCGTCGGGTCCGGGTGATGGGCGGGAAACCGGCCATCGATTGCGGCGTTCAGCACGGTGTGCTTGCCGGGCAGTGCCTTGACCAGGCGCGTCAGCACATCGCCCGCCGCGCCGTTGCCCGAATCCCATACCACGTTCAGGGCACGATCCCCGCCATCCCAATCCTGCAACAGGCGCTTGATATACGCCTCGCTGATATCCTGCGCGGTCACCGAGCCCGGCA
Source organism: Acidiphilium sp. PA (assembly GCF_026191915.1). Classification (GTDB taxonomy): domain Bacteria; phylum Pseudomonadota; class Alphaproteobacteria; order Acetobacterales; family Acetobacteraceae; genus Acidiphilium. Next base: position 177,171 of record NZ_JAIMBY010000002.1, on the reverse strand, counting down.
CCGCCGCAACGACATCGCCCGCAGCGGCAAGCCGGCCGAGCTCCTGGATTTGCGGACCAAAGAACGGCTTGCGGCCGAGCATCATTTTAAAGCCGTTATAATTCGCCGGGTTGTGGCTGCCGGTGACCATCACGGCGCCATCGGTCGCCTCGACCGTGGCAGCGAAATAGAGCATCGGCGTCGGGCCGCAGCCAATGTCGATCACTGCCATGCCGCTCGCCATCAACCCTTCGATCAGCATCGCGGCCAGTTGCGGCGAGGACAAGCGGCCATCCCGCCCGACGGCAACCCGGCTGCCACCCTTGCGCGCGACGATCGAGCCGAAGGTACGCCCGATCGCATAGGCATCCGCCTCGTGCAGCGTTTCACCGACGATGCCGCGGATGTCGTATTCGCGCAGGATGGTGGCGGGAAACAGATGCGAAAAAACGGCTTGGTCATGCATTGGTATAGGCTTTCAGGAAGTTGCGAATTTCCGGGCTCAGATCGGGCCGCGACAGGCCAAAGGCGATCTGCGCTTCCAGATAGCCGATCTTGTCGCCGCAATCGAACCGCCGCCCCTCGAATTTCAAGCCGAAGAACGGCGCATGCCCGATCATTTTGGCCATCGCATCCGTCAGTTGCACTTCATTGCCCGCGCCGCGCTCCATCCGCGCGAGATGCGCGATCACCTCAGGCAGCAACACATACCGCCCGATGATCGACAGGTTGGACGGGGCCAATTCGCGCTTGGGTTTTTCGACCAGCCCGAGCACTTCGACCAGATTGCCCCGGCTTTCCCCGGTTTTCAGCACGCCGTAGCGATGCACCTGCTCCATCGGCACTTCCTCGATCGCGACCACATTGCCGCCGGTCTGCCGATAGGCTTCGGCCAGCTGGGTCAGGCAGGGCGTGTCGCTCAACACGAGGTCGTCCGGCAGGATGATCGCAAACGGATCATCGCCGATGAAGGCGCGTGCGCACCAGATCGCGTGACCAAGCCCGAGCGGCACCTGCTGGCGGACCGTGACGATCGAACCCGGTTCCATCGCCTCCGAGCGCAGCATCCCCAGGGTTTCGTCCTTGCCCCGCTCGTGCAGCGTCGCCTCGAGCTCGAAGGCGATGTCGAAATGGTCGATCAGCGCGGTCTTGCCCCGGCCGGTGACCATGCAGAACTGCTCGATGCCGGCGGCGCGCGCCTCATCGATCGCGTACTGGATCAGCGGACGATCCACCACCGGCAGCATTTCCTTGGGAATCGCCTTGGTCGCCGGCAAAAACCGCGTCCCCAGGCCGGCAACCGGCAATACCGCTTTGCGTAAAGGCTTGATCGACAATGAACTTCCCCCGAACTGAAAAAACGCCCGCTGGCACGACGGCACGCGAATGGACGGCAACTCGCCGGTGTGGCACCCTAATTCGATGCTCAGTGCCACGGCGGGCGGCGCCGGACAAGAACGCGTGACAAGGAAACCGACAGACATGGATCACATGGTCAAGCTCGGCACGAGTTTCGAGGTCGAACATGTTTTCGAAACCGAAGCGTCACAGGCGTTTGCCCGGCTGGTCGGCGACACCAACCCCCTGCATCACGACGAAGCCATGGCAACCGCCTCGCGGTTCGGCGGGCTGATCGCCAGCGGTACCGAAACCACCGCGCGCATGATGGGTCTGACCGCGGGCTATTTTTCGAACCTCGGCCCGACCGTCGGCATGGAGTTCACCTTCCGCTTCCGCCGCGGCGTGCCGATGAACGCGCGCACGCTGATCCGCTGGGTGGTGACCGACCTCGAACACCGGCCGGGGCTGGGCACGATCGCGACCTCGGCCGGTACGCTGACCCTGGTGGAGTCCGGCATCGTCGCGGTCGAAGCCACCAGCAAAGGCGTCCTGCTCGATCAGCCCTGAGTCACCGTCATCTGTCGTAAAACGGCGGCATTTCACCCGCCAGCCACGCCGTCATCATCGCGTTGACCGCCTCGGGCGCTTCCTGTTGCACCCAGTGCGAGACGCCGGGCAGGTAGCGAATGGTGAAATCATCGACCAGCGCTTCCGTGCCGATCGTAAGCTCCTTGCCGAGCGCGGCGTCGCGCTCACCCCAGATCATCAGCGTCGGTACGGTCAGGCGTTTCGCCGGTGCCAGGCTGCGAAACGGATTGCGAAAATTCGCCCGATACCAGTTGATCATCGCGGTCAGCCCCCCAGGGATCAGCGCGTTGGCGCGGTACACCGCCAGCACCGCCTCGGGAAACCGGCTCTTGTCGACCGCCATGCCCCGAAACGCCCGCGCGATCCACGCGGCGTCGTTCGCCGCCAGCACGCGCTCGGGCAACCACGGGAGTTGGAACCAGAAAATATACCACGAACGCCTGAGCTGCCGCATGGTGCGCAGCCCGCGCGCGAACAGATCGGGGTGCGGCAGGTTCATCACGATGAACCGATCGACCGGGCGGACCGCGTTCAGCACGAACAACCAGCCGAGCGCGCCGCCCCAATCATGGCCGATCAGCACAACCTCACCGTCGATGCCGCGCGCCCGCGCCGCATCGATCAGCCCCGCCACATCGCGCAGCAAGGCCGATATCCGGTACGCCGCCACCCCGTCCGGTCGCGCGCTCTCGCCATAACCGCGCAGATCCGGCGCCCAGGCCGTATAACCCAGCGCCGCCAGCATGGGCAGCTGATAGCGCCAGGAGAATTTGCATTCGGGAAATCCATGCAGGCAGAGCGCCAGCTTAGACCCGCTGCCGGCCGTATCGACCGCAAAGGTCAGCCCGTTGGCCGTCACCTTGATCGCGCTGATCGCCTGGCTCATCCTTGATCTCCCCGCGCGCAGCCTAGCATAGCCGCGCGCCAGGGCCACGCTGCGCCCGGGCGCACCCGAACTGGCGCTATATTCAGCGCCGATGCCGATAAAGATTATTTTATAGGCAGATAATCGCCGGACCTATGGACAATTACGTATAGAATGCCCCGAATTTCATCGGTATGACCCGATCTGTCGTGATGGCACGGATCGTGCGTACCGTCCCGGGCATCACAACCACTCTGGAGCCCCCTGTTGACCCAGCCGCCGCCCCGCAATGACAGCGCGATCATGACGCCGGCCCTCGCCATCCGCAGTCTCAGCCACGATTTCATCGCGGCCGACGGCGGAGCCACACCGGTGCTCGACCGGCTCGACATCGCGGTCGCACCCGGCGAGATCCTGGCCATCGTCGGGCGCAGCGGTGCCGGCAAATCCACGCTGTTCAATATCATCTCCGGTCTGCTGCGCCCGCGTTCGGGCCGCATCGAAATCGGTGGGGTGCCGGCCGGCACCGGCAACAGCCGTATCGCCTACATGCTGCAAAAAGACCTGCTGCTGCCCTGGCGCAGCGTGCTCGACAATGCGCTGCTCGGCATCGAACTGCGCGGCAATGTCGGCGCCGCCGATCGCGCGGATGCGATCGCCATGCTCGATCGCTATGGTCTCGCAGCCCAGATCAATGCCTACCCGCATGAAATCTCCGGCGGTCAGCGCCAGCGTGTCGCGCTCACCCGCACGCTGCTGCTGCGCCCGACCGTGCTGCTGCTCGACGAGCCATTTTCCGCCCTCGACTACGAAACCCGGCTGATGCTGGAGGACGATGTGATGAGCCTGCGCGATGAGCGCGGCATGAGCGTGGTGCTGGTCACCCACGATATCGAGGAAGCCATCGCGATGAGCGATCGCGTCGTGGTGCTCGCGGGCCGCCCCGCGCGCGTGTCGCAGGATATCGCGATCGGCCTGACCACACCCGGCCGGCGCGACGCCATCAGCGCGCGCGAGGCGCCGGAATTCCGCGCCTATCACGCCCGCATCTGGGGCGCCCTGAAATCGACCGCGATCGCCGCATGAGCGCGCAGATCGACACCGCAGCCCCGCCACGGCCGCGCACCCGCCGGGCCAGCCCCCACCGCCTGCGCAACCTGGTGCAGAACGCCGCCGTGGCGGCGATCGTGCTCGCCGGTCTTGCCCTGTGGCAGATCGCGGCCGATCGTCATCTGATCAACGGCCAGTTGTTCGGCTCGCCGCTCGGCATTCTGGCCTCCGCGCGTCAGGGCCTGACCACCGGCACGCTACTCTATGATAGCTGGGTGACGCTCTATGAAACCGTCGCGGGCCTGCTGCTCGGCAGCATCACGGGCACCGGCTGCGGTCTCGGCCTGTGGTTCGTGCCGAAAATCGCCCGCCCGGCCGAAGGTGTCTCGATCGTGTTGAACTCGGTGCCGAAAATCGCGCTCGGCCCCTTGATCGTGATCTGGTTCGGCTCGGGCATGAGCTCGAAAATCTGGCTCGCCGCCATTTCCACCTTCGCGGTCTCGATGATCGCGGCGACCGCCTCGGTGCGCGAACTCGACCGCGACCTGCTCAACCTGTTCCGCGCGCTCGGCGCCTCGCGCGGCAAGATTTTCCGCAAACTCATCCTCCCCAGCGCGGTGCCGTGGATCTTTTCGGCCCTGCGCATGAACATCGGCTTCGCGCTGATCGGCGCGGTGGTCGGTGAATACATCGCCTCGCAGGCCGGTCTCGGGCACGAAGTGTTCGTCGCCGGTTCGCTGTTCGACCTCAACACGGTCTGGCTCGGCATCATCGTACTCACGCTGATGGCATCGCTCCTGACCCTGATCGTCCGCCTCATCGAAGAAAGGTTCGTCACTTGGAAATCCGATCGTTGAAACGCACCCTCGCCCAAACCCTCGGCGCACTCTGCCTCGCCGGCACCATGCTCAGCCCCGCTCAGGCAGCTTCCCCCCAAAAAGTGGTCATCTATCAGGCGTTCCAATCGCTGCTGTATCTGCCGCTCTATGTCGCGATCGATCAGGGTATCTTCGCCAAACACGGTCTCGCGGTCGACAAGGTCACCGCCGGCAGCGGTGCCGCGGCGGTCGCCGCGGTAATCGGCGGCAACGCCACCTTCTCGCTGCAGGACCCGATGACCGCAATTCTCGCCAATCTCAAGGGCGCCTCGATGACCAACGTCGCCCTGGTCGTCAACGGCGCGCCGGTCTGGGTGGTGGTCCCGAAAGGCTCGAAAATCACCGCGATCGCCGGGCTCGCCGGCAAACCGGTTGCGACCGCGATTCCCCCCTCGACCAGCACCTACCTGCTGCAACGCCTGCTCAAACGCGACAAGAGCACCGCGACGCTGGATACGGTGCAGATCGGCACCGAGCTGGCCCCCATCATGGCCGGCCGCGCCGCCGCCGCCGCCGTCTACGAGCCGCAACTCGACGAGGGTCTCGCCGCCGGCGACAAGATCATCTACGCCTTCACCAAACACTACCCCGGCGGCTACGCCTTCTCGACCATCGACATGCTGAAAGCGACCGGCGTGAAAGACCCTGGCATGGTCAAGGCGTTCGTCGCCAGCCTCGCCGAAGCCGAACACATGATGCACACCAACCCGAAAATCCCGCTCGACGTGGCCGAAAAGGAGTTTCCCACCCTGCCCGCCCCGGTGCTGAAATCGGCCGTCGCGCGCATGGTTGCGGAAAACGTCTATCCCGCCAACCCGGCCATCTCGCCGAAAGCCTTCCAAAACGCCCTCGCGCTGCAGGTCTTCATCGGCAACATCAAACCGGGACAGGTCACCTACCAGGATGCGGTCGAACCCGCATTCGCGAAATAGCGGCAGGCCTCAACCGTTCGGAAACCACCGCGCATAGCGCCGCTTGATGGTCCGATCGGCGGTGGCCACCATGCCGCCGAGATAGGCAAACGGCCGCGTCGCCGCCGCAAGCGCCGCCTTTGCGAGCGCGGGGTATTCATCGGGCTGGCGGATGCGGATGGGCGGTCCACGACGATGGCGGCGCCGCAGCGCCTCCGCCGCCATCAAACCGCTGACCACCGCCCCTTCGATGGTCACGACATCGATGGCGGTCTGGCAGAAATCCCCGGCGACAAACAGGTTCGGAATGCCGCAGGTCGCCTGGGGCCGCCAGTCCCAGCTGCCGACCTGATTGACGAATAATTCCTCGCCGACATTGGTCTGCAAATGGGTGCGGCAGGTCAGCAGATCGGCATCGTCGAAATCCAGATAGCGATGCAGTTCGCCCAGCAAGGCGGCAATGATATCGTCATCGCCATAGCTCATCGGCACCAGCGTATCGGCGTTCGAGGCCACCACGTTCAGACTGGTGCCTTGCGCCGCGGCCTGCGCCCAGGTTTGCGACGTATCGAGAAAACTCATCTGATACGGCGAATCCAGCAGCACCGTGATGCCGCGTGGAATCCTCTCGAGCTTGCGGCGAAAGAACAGATCGACCGAAATCATCGGCTCGGTGCGGAGGTAATGCACATTCGGCAATGTCGGCGCCCGCGCCGCGATCGCCGGGGTGATCAGCTCACCCAGCGGCCCGGGCGGCAACGCCAGGATCAGATCATCGCTCACCGCCATCGGCTCGAACGGCATCGATGGTTGCTCGTCCGGCCGACCGCGATGGATCGAGGGGGATGAGGCATGCCGCAACAGGCCGATGCCGGTAATCCGCCCCGTATCGGGGTCGATGGTCAGGGATCGGACCGAGGTAAGCGTATGAATGGTCAGCCGGCCGCCCGGCCCGCGCGCCGCGGGCAGGCCCGCCACGATCCCCAGCGGATTGGCCGGATCAGGATCGAGCGCCCCGACAAGTGTGACCCCGCTGGCAATCGCGTGCAGCCGCTTCAGCCAGGGCGTGAATATCGCACGGGCGGTAGGGCCGGCCAGCAGCCACATCGAGGGCTCCGGCACACGCAGCCCGTAGCTCAGCAGGGCTTTGAAACTGCGTGCCGAACTCAGATAGCTCGGCGAGGCGAACGCCTGTGCCGTGGTCCGATAGGTCGCGGCCAGCGCCGCATCGCTCGCATAACTGCGGCCCGCCATGAAGGACGCGACGCTGGTCTTCTCGAGCTGATCGCTGCGTCTGGCAGGCTCGCTGGTCAGGTCGGCCATCGCCTGACCCGAGAGAAACATATTGATCGGCGTATCCATGCCGCTCGCGAGATTGCGCAAGATGGTCCATGGCGAACCGACGTTCACCAGGCTCGTCGCACGCGCGCCCGGCCTGCTGCGGTCCGGTCTGCCGCGCGGCAGGTTGAACACCGCATCGATCGGGATGAAGCTGTCGAGCGCGCCGACCTCATCCATCAACGCCCAGAAATTATGATACCAGTTGAGATACATATGATAGCAATGCTCGTGCCAGTCGCCGGTGCGCGGGCAGCCGCCAGACCCGGCGCACAGGTCGCACGCCGCGGGTTTCGCCGCATCCCCGGCATCCGCATCCAGCCCGGCATCGCGATGCGCGCCAAGCTTGCCGCCGACGAAGTCATTCGCCTCGATCAGCGTCACATCATAGCCGCGCTCCAGCAGGCGATGCGCCGCCGTCAGACCTGCCACCCCGGCGCCGGCGATGATCACGCTGGGCGGGGCGGCGCTGCTTGCCATGTCCGGGCCTTTTCGTGCATATTTCGAGACCAAAATCATAGAGGCCGCGCCTCGTGCACGCAACGCCGCCGCGGCGTTGGTTGCTTGATCGGAAGGATATCGAATGGCGGCGAACTATCCCGCAATGCTGCGCACGGCGATGCAGGTGCAAGGCGCTGCGGCGGCAACCTGGCTCAACCTTGCCGGGCGCGCGCAAAAATTCGCGCTCCAGGAATTGACGGGTCTGGCCCGCGCGGGCGCCGCACCGCTGCTCGCCGGCCGCAACGACCGCCAGACCGCCTGCGAGGATGCGCTCTGGACCGGCTACATGGCGCATCAGCAGTGTCTGCGCGCATTGACCGGTGCCTCGCGCCTGTCCCTCCTGGTATTTCTGAACGAGCTGGACCAGAGGCGCGGCCCCCGCCCGATGCCGCCGGAAGGCCGTCGCCAATGAGCGATCAGCCGGCCGATCCGCTGGCTGCGTTCGGCGATCTCTATCTGAAAGGTCTGGCCGCGTTCCAGTCCGCCGCCGGATCGGCGGGGGAGGAGCAATCCGGTCGGCCCGGCACCCAGGGCTTCAACCCCGCCGCCATGCTGCCGGCCGGCACACCGCCCGAAGTCGCGGCCGCGCTGACCGATGCCTGGCGGATCAGCGCCACCAGCGCGCTGCGCTACGGTCAGGCGCTGATGGCCGTGCAATTGCGCTACCAGGCCGCCTTGCTGCACGCGATGTCCGACCGCGCGAACGGCCGCGCCGCCGAACCATTGGTGCTGGCCGACAACGCGCGGGCGTTCGTGCGCGAAATCGGCGAAACCGCCGAACGCGAGGCCCGCCGCCTGCACCTGGAGCTCGATCAGGTCAGCGAGGCGCTGGCCCAGGCGCTGGCCCAGCCGGGCGACCCTGCCGATCCGGCCAGACGAGCGTATCGGGCCAAGGCATAAGCAGGCTCCATGAACAATAACGGCAGCGGCGGCGATGTGATCGCCGCACTGGGCCTGAATGCCGAAATGACAGCCCTGGGCGCGCGGATCGATGCATGGCTGCGCGGTTGCGATCCCGAAATGAGCGAAACGCTGGACTGGCAGTTTCGCGGCGGCTCGAAATATTTCCGGCCTCTGACCATCTTCGCCTGTTGTCGCTCGATCATGCCCGGCGCCGATTGCGGCCCGATCCCGCCGGAGGTGATGACCGCGGCCCTGGTGGTCGAGATGATGCACAACATGACGCTGGTGGTCGACGATATTCTCGACCGGTCCGACACCAGACGCGGCCGGGCGACCATGCACACCAGGTTCGGCGAGCTGAACGCGCTGATGACCTCAGGCTACATCGTCGCCGCCGGCTACGAGCAGCTGGGCGGCGATGTCCTGGCGATCCGCCTGGTTTCGGAATTGATCAAACGGCTGGGCGTCGCCGAATGCCTGCAGTGGCGGTTACGCCGCCAGGTGCTGGGCGTCGAGGATTGGCGGCGGATTGCCGGCGAGGATACCGGCTCGATGTTCGAGATCTGTGCGTGCCTGGGCGATCGCAGCGGGCGGCTGCGCCGCTTCGGCGGCCTGCTCGGCCTGCTGTATCACGGCTGCGATGATGTGGGCGACGTGCGCGGCGCGGCCGCCCTCGGTGGCGGCGGCGAAGCCGATGTGCGTGACGGCATATTAACCCTGCCCGCCGCCCTCGCGATCCGCGATCCTGCCATCGGCGCGTTGTTCACCAAAGCCAACCCGACCGATGCCGAATACGCCACCCTGGCCGCGGCCTTCGCCGCACGCCTGCCGGACGCCGAAGCCTATCTCGACCGGATCGCCGAAGAAGCCCGCACCGAAGCCCGCCTGTTCGCCGTAGACCCCGCCCCGCTCTACGTCCTGATCGAGCAGACCCGCGGCCTGAGCCGATAGGCGCACACCACAGCGGTCAGCACCCCCTCACCCGGCGTGCACGAGCAGGGCATCCGATACCGCCCCGCCCGGCCACCCGGGCGTCAGGCCGTCTGCCGCGCGAGCATGCGCTCGGTATCGACGATATAGTCGCGGGTCAGCGGCACGGCGTCCTGGCGGCGGGCGAGCTGGATTTGAAACACCATGTGATCCTGCACGGCGAAGGCGAGTTCCGAACCGGCCAGGTAGAACTCGAACATGCGGCAGAACCGCTCATCGTAGAGCGAGGCGATGGTATCGCGGTTGGCGGCGAAGCGCCTGCGCCAGTGGCTGAGCGTCTTGGCATAATGCAGCCGCAGGATTTCGATATCGGTACTGCGGAGCCTCGATCGTTCAAGCGGGCCGAACACTTCGGACAATGCCGGCGAGTAGCCGCCCGGAAAGATGTATTTGGCAAGCCACGGGCTGGTCGCCGCCGGGCCATCGAACCGGCCGATCGCATGAACGAGCGCAACGCCATCCGGCTTCAGGCAGCGATGGATCGTTTCGAAATAGGCCTGATAATTGGGCAGGCCGACATGTTCGAACATCCCCACCGAGACGATGCGATCGAACTGCCGATCGACCGCGCGATAATCGATCAATTCGAAATTAACCCGGTCCGACAACCCCTCGGCCTGGGCGCGGGCGCGCGCCTCGGTCAGCTGTTCGACCGAGAGGGTGATGCCGGTGACCTTCGCACCGTAGTCGCGCGCAAGGGTCAGCGCCATGCCGCCCCAGCCGCAGCCGATGTCGAGCACGGTCAGATCCCGCCGGTCGAGCAGCAGCTTTGCGGCGATATGGCGCTTTTTCGCCGCCTGCGCTTCATCGATCGTTTCGTCACCGCGCGGGAAATACGCGCAGGAATATTGCCGGTCCCGATCCAGGAACAACGAATAGAGCCGCCCGTTCAGATCGTAATGATGCGCCACGTTGCGGCGCGCCTTGCGGGCATTGTTCATCTGCGCGAGCGGCCGGGTCATGCGGTTGAACATGGCCTGCGCGCGCAACACAGGTATGCGCTGTTCCGCCAGTTCGACGCTGGCGAGCAGAACATGCAGCACATCGTAGATCGTGCAGTTCACCGGGGTCAGCGTGCCATCCATATAGGCTTCGCCGATCGCCATGCCCGGCGCATAGGCCAGATGCCGGATCACCGAGGCGTCGTGGATCGCGATCGCCGCGCTGGGTCCGGGTTCGCCGGCATAATGGCTGCTCGTGCCATCCGGCCAGATCACATCCAATTCACCCAGCACGATCAAACGGTTAAGAAGCCTGTCCAACATCGGGCGCATGCTCGACCTCGTCTTGGTAGGTTAACTATTCCGGTCAATTGGGAACGAGGTTTGCCATAAAAAAGGGGGGATTATGGTATCAAGCCTGTCCAAATCACAGGCAACAAAAAAACGCCGGGGACATGCCCCGGCGCCTGCCGTCGAACGGATCGGTCGTGGTAACCGAACCGGAAACGCTCAGTCGGTTTCGGCGGTTTCCGCCTCATCCTCGAAGGTTTCCATCTCGTATTCGTCTTCATCGCGCGTCAAGGCTTCGCCGCGCGCCTGTTTTTCCGCCTCTTCGGCGCTGCGCGCCACATTGACGGTGACGTTCATCACGACTTCGGGATGCAGCGCAACGCGCACCGTTGCGAGCCCCAGCGTCTTGATCGGTGCATCGAGCAGAACCTGATTGCGCTCGATCGTCAGCCCACCGGCGATGCAGCCATCCGCGATGTCGCGGGCGGTGACCGAGCCGTACAGCGACCCCGCATCGCTGGCCTGGCGGATCAGAACCACCGAAAGCCCATGCACACGTTCGGCCAGCCGCTCGGCCTCGCCACGGCGCTTGATGTTCTGCGCCTCGAGCTGAACGCGCTCACGCTCGAAGCGTTCGCGGTTCTGCTTGGTGGCGCGCACCGCCTTGGCCTGCGGCAGCAGGAAGTTGCGGGCATAGCCGGGTTTGACTTTGACCACTTCGCCCATCTGGCCGAGTTTCTCGACGCGCTGGAGCAGGATCAATTCTACTTGTGCCATAATGCGTGCTCCTCAATCGACCACGTAGGGCAGCAGCGCGAGGAAACGGGCGCGCTTGATGGCGCGCGCGAGTTCACGCTGCTTCTTGGCGGAAACGGCAGTGATGCGGCTCGGCACGATCTTGCCGCGCTCGGACAGAAAGCGCGACAGCAGCCGCACGTCCTTGTAGTCGATCTTCGGCGCGCCGGGGCCCGAGAACGGGCAAGCCTTGCGGCGGCGATAAAACGGCCGGCGCGCGCCAACGGCGGCGCGGCGGGCGGCGGGATTAACGTCGGTATCGTCTTGCGTGCTCGACATGGATCAATCCTCCTCGACCAGATCGTCATCGCGATCGGTGCGGAACTCGTCACGGGCGCGGAACTCTTCGCGATCTTCGGGGCCACGGCGGCGGCCGCTATCGAAACGTCCGGCAGGCTTCGGCCCGCGGAAGCCACGTTCGCGGTCACGGTCGTCGCCACGGCGCGACAGCGGTGCCGAGGGCGCCTCCTCGATTTCGTCGATCCGCAGCGTCATGAAGCGAAGAATGTCCTCGTTCAGACCGAGCAAGCGCTCCATTTCGTTGATCGACTTGGATTCGGCATCGAGCCCGAGCAGGACATAATGGCCCTTGCGGTTCTTCTTGATGCGGTACGCCAGGTTGCGCAGGCCCCAATATTCCCGCTTCTTGACCGCACCACCCTCGCCTTCCAGCTGGGCGGTGATGTCGTCGGCGATGACATCGACCTGTTGTTGCGTGATTTCGCTGCGTGCAATCAGCACACATTCATATAGCGGCATGATACCCCCTATGGGTTGCTTCAGCCCCGGCGTGTCCATTACTGGTGAACACGCCAATTTCCCCCATGGAAACGGGCATAGCCGCGCACGATGCCACGTGCCCGGCAGGGAGGGCTCGATGTGCCATACTTGCTCGTTCCGTGCAAGCGGCAGCCGGTCAGCCCGGCTTCTGCCATTCCATGATCAGGAAACAGGTAACGCGCCGATAACCCTGCCGATAATCGGCGTCCCCACCACCCATTTGGATCGCTTATCGCCTGTATCGGCATCAATCATCGGCACCCACCAGGCGCAGCGTCACGCGCGCCGCCTGCGCGGCCGGTCGCACACCCGCTGCGGTGATCGAACCGCCACCGATGATGACACGCGGCTGAAATCTCCGGCAACGCGACGGGGCAACAATTGTTCGACGCGCGTGCCGGCGGGTTTCGAGCCACAGCAGCACCGAGATGACGCAACAGACCATGATGATACATCCGAGCAGAATGATCGGAAGATAGATAAAGGCCGACATGTGACGATCCGTCGCCAGAACTGACGACGACCTTTCGACATTGAGGCACCGCAGATCAGCGGCAGAAATCAGATTTACAGAGAATGAAGCCGGAGCCGCAGGTCAGGCGGTCAAAAGACCGCGCGCATGCCCGGGTTTCGTCATCCCGAAGGGCGAATAAATTGCTGTCAACACTCAACCCTCCTGCAAGAATGATCAATCCGAAACCCCTCTAACGACCGCGCTCCGGTCTGTCCAGATATTTTTCAGCCCGAGCCGGGCGGTCGCGATCCTGCGTGGTTGATCGCGCGAGGGACCCTGTTACGGTGCGGCGATGATCGAGCAACCGACCTTTGCAACCAGGCCTGCGTTCCTTGGCCTGACCAGCAGCGACCCGCGCGCCCAATACGTGATCGCCGGCATTCCGCTCGACATCGGCGTCACCAACCGGGCCGGCGCCCGTTCGGGTCCGGCAGCAATCCGCACCGCCTCGCGCATGCTCGCCGGCAACGACCATCCCCATCACTGGGTCAATGTCGATGCAATGCCCATCGCCGACATCGGCGACTTCGCTATTGCCCTGGGCGACATTCCCCGCAGCCTCGCGCTGATCGAGCAGCAGGCCGCCCCCCTCAACCATCTGCTCGCCCTCGGCGGTGAACACGGCATCACTTTGCCTCTGTTACGCGCCCTCGCCAGGCGCCTCGATGCACCGCTCGGCCTCGTACATTTCGATGCCCACGCCGATACCTGGGGCGAAAACTACGGTCAGGTCTACAGCCATGGCTCGGTGTTTTTCCACGCCATCAACGAGGGTCTGCTCGACCCGCACCGGATGATCCAGATCGGCATCCGATCGCCCCTGCCGCGCGAAACCTACGATTGGACGATCGGCAGGGGTGTAACCATCCTCTCGGCGCAGGACGTCCACGAAATCGGGATCAAAGCGACGGCGGCGCGGATTCACGAGGTGGTCGGCCATGAACGCGCCACCTATCTGAGCTTCGATATCGACTGTCTCGATCCGGGTTGCGCCCCGGGCACGGGCACGCCGGAAATCGGCGGCCTGGCCTCGTGGCAGGCGCAGGCGCTGATGCGCCGCCTCGGCGGGATCAGCTTCGTCGGGATGGATCTCGTCGAAGTCGCACCGGCCTACGATGTCAGTGAAATCACCGCCCTCGCAGCCGCGACAATGGTCTGGGAGTATCTCGCGCTCACCCAGGCGCCCTGATCCGCATCGCCCGACAGCGGTCGATCCTGGATAACCGGCGTTGCCGCCGCCCCATCCCGCGCCAGTCGCCCACTCCGCTCGGCCCGCATCAGCCCGCCGCCTCGAACATGCACGATCGGCGTCCCATATCGATGTCGTGGAGATGAAGGAATCGAACATGAACGCTGAACACGCCCTGCCGATCCGGCACGTGGTTGTGCTGATGATGGAAAACAACGGCTTCGACCGGATGCTGGGGTCGATGGCCGCGGTTCATCCGGGCCTTGACGGCGTCGATCCGGCGCGGCCGCACAGCAACCCCGCCGCCGCGCCAGGTAAGCCGGACATCGTGCAGCGCGAGACCCGATCCCGCAATATCGATCGTGATCCGAAACATTATCTGGCGAATTCTCTGGCGCAGTTCGCCGATGGCACCAACAACGGCTTCGTCGCCGATTTCGTCCGCACCCATCCGAACAGCACACCCGAGGAACGCCAGGAGATCATGGGCTATTTTCCGCGCGGATTCCTGCCGGGTCTGCACACTCTGGCCGAGCATTTCGTGGTCTGCGACCGGTGGTTTTCCTCCCTGCCCGGCCCCACCTGGATCAACCGGCTGTTCGCCCACAGCGGCACCTCACGCGGCCATGTCAACGAACCGGGCGGTCTGTTCAGCTCGAAACTGCACATGTACAGCCAGCGCACCCTGTACGACGAACTCGGCGATGCCGGCGTGCCATGGCGGATTTACTACGGCGATGTACCCCAGACTTTGGTGCTCAGCCATCAATGGCATCATCTCGGCAATTACCGTCACTTTGCCCATTGGAAGGACGATGTCGCAAAGGGCGATCTCGCCGCCTATACCTTCATCGAGCCCAGCTATTTCGGGCCGCATCAGAACGATCAGCACCCCCCGCACGACATCATGCGCGGCGATGCGCTGATCGCCGAGGTGTACAACACACTGCGCGCCAATCCGGCGCTGTTCGAAAAAACCCTGCTGGTCGTGCTGTACGACGAACATGGCGGATTTTACGACCATGTCGTCCCCCCGACGACGGTGCCGCCCGATGAGCACACCGAGCATTTCGCGTTCGATCTCCTCGGTTTCCGGGTCCCCGCCGTGTTCGTCTCGCCGATGCTCGACCCCGGCGTGGTCTCGACCGAATTCGACCACACCAGCCTGCTGCAGATGGCAAGCCGCCTCTGGCCGGGCGTGAAACCGCTGGGCCGGCGCGCCGAACGGGCCAACGACCCGATCACGGCGATGACCTGGCGCACGACACCGCGGCGCGATCTGCCGGAGGCGGGGGTCGCACCCGATATCCAGCCGGCGCGGCCGGTGGCGATGCTCGAAGGGTTCAAAGCCTCGCTGTTCGGCTTCAGCCACCATATCGAAAGCGAAATCCAGCACGAAGGCCACAAGGCCGGGCTGATGCAACGCGCTCACGAGGCGCTGGGCGACGGGATGAGCCAGGCGAAACTCGCGACCGACCGGCTGGAAACCTTCATCGGCGAACGGCAAAACAACAGCGGTGTGCTGCAAACGATCGAACGCGGCTTCGCGGCGGCCGCCAGAACACTGGGTCTCGGCGGCAGAAACTGAGGCGGCGCGAAGCGTCAGGCGCGGTGACCGCGCAGGAACGCCTCGGCGGTCCGCAAGCTCAGCGCCATGATGGTCAGGGCCGGGTTGGCAGCCATGGCGCTGGGAAACACCGAATTGTCGCAGATCCAAAGGTTCGGAACATCAAAGCTGTTGCCTGCATGATCGACCACGCCGGTATCCGCGCTGGCGCCCATGCGGCAGGTGCCGATGGTATGGGCCGAGCGCCGCATGGTCCAGATATCCGTCGCACCCGCGTGCTCCCAGATGCGGGTTAGCACACGCCGGGCGTGGCGCTCGAGCCTGTGTTCATTCTCGCCATAGCTGAAATGGATGCGCGGCCGGCGCATGCCGATGTCATCGATCTCCCCGGAAAGCTCCAGGAAATTGCCGGCCGAGGGCAGGCATTCCCCGTTGATGCCAATGCCTGCGACATGGTTGTAACGATCCAGATAATCGACCAGCGCCTGCCCCCATAAACCCCGCCCCCGCGCCACCTGCTCCGCCCAGGTGACCGGCACGATCCCGAGGCTCTGGATCAGGTAGCCCCCCGCGAAATCGGCATCGGCCGGACGCAGCATGTCCTCGGTGATCAGCGAAGACGGATAGCCTTTATGAGGGCGGGTCTGCGCGGCGAAACTGCCCCAGGCCTGGGTCGCGACATGGGCCATGTAGTTGCGGCCGACCTGCCCGCTCGAATTGGCAAGGCCGAGGTGCAGCAGCAGGCGCGGCGTTTCCACCGCCCCGGCGCACAGAAAAACCGCGGCACAGCGCTGCCGGTGGTCCGTACCCTGGTTGCGATACACGACGGCGGTGATTTTGCCCGTGGCATCGCGCTCGATGGTGTGGACCCTGCATTCCGGCCGGATTTCCGCCCCGGCATGAACCGCGGCCGGCAGATAGGTCACATCCATGCTGGCCTTGGCTCCGATGCGGCACCCCTGGTGGCAATAGCCGCAATTGATGCAGGCGGGGCGCGATGACGCATCCCGCTGGTCGAACCGGCGCGAGACGACCGCGGCCGGCGCATCGGTCACGGTAATGCCCAGGGCGTCGCAGCCGCGCTGCATCAGCATGGCCGGCGCATTGCGCGCGACCGGCGGCAGCGGATAGCGGCGGGACGCATCCCACGGATAAAAACGCGGGCCCGAAACCCCGATGCCCGCTTCGATCCGCTCGTAATACGGCGTGAGACACGCCAGTTCCAGCGGCCAGTCATGCCCCAGGCCGGTTTCGGTGCGCAGGCGCCAGTCGCGCGGGTCGGGGCGCGGGCAGAACGCCCCCCAATGGAGCGTGGAACCGCCCACCCCGGTGCCGCTGTTATTGGCGCCGAACGGCGGGGGCGTATCGCCCGCGCTCAGGCGTTCATCACGCCAGTAGATACCGCCAGCCTCAATCTCATCCGCCGGGAAACTGTCGGGCTCCCAGTTCCGGCCGGCTTCGAGGGCGACAACCGTCAGCCCGGCGCCCGCAAGCGCCGCCAGCAACGGCGCACCACCGGCGCCGGTGCCGATGATGACGGCATCGACCGTATCGCCCGCCGCGTGCCGGCGCATCGCCTCCAGATTCATGCCCCCTGCCCCGCCCGGGCATCCGGTGCGCCGGGTGCCGGTTCCCAGGATTCCACGGCGTCGAGACCGATCGGATGAAACCCGGGTTTATGGTCGCCATCGCCGCCATAGGCGATACCGCTGTAGCCGATGCGCGCAAAAGTGGCGGGATGCGCCATATAAGCACGGACCGCGACGGAACGCAGGTCCTCGAACCACAGGCGCATCTGCCCGGCATCGAGGCCGCCGGGTGCTGCATCCCAATCGGCGGCGGCCAGTGCGGTGAGCATGCTGTCCTGCCGCGCGGGGCACAATGCGGTGAACATGCTGTTCCAGCGCCGGTCCGCCTCGTCCTCCAGCGTATCCAGCGCCAGGCGCCATGCCTCGGCATCGGGCGGCAGGGCAGCAAACCGCCAGCCGCGCGGTGCGGCGAAACTCGCGGCCACGCTGGCGGCAAGATTGGCCGGGCCGCCGCCGGGAATGACGCGCGCGATCACCGCCTGCAGGGTCCGGCTTTGCCGGTCGTTGAACACACTGGCCCCGGTTTGCGGCCGCGTTCGCGCCAGCAGAGCCGCGCGGGTCCGGCTGCTGACGCGATCGGAGGCGATCAAGGCGCGATAGGCGGCATCGATCGTCCCGGCCTCACGGCGCAGCTTCGCGTGCCCTTCGATCAGGCGCGCGAGCGCAGCCGGTCGTTCGAGCGGGATCAGATGGCCGGTCGCGGCAAGGGTCACCAGACGATGATGGCTGAAATGCGGTGCCATCAGCGCGCGCTGGGCGTCGGTTCCAAGATCCGTGTCGGCCGCACCGGCAACAATCAAGGCGGGTGTGCGCAGCGTGCCGATGCGCGCGGCCCAATCCTCGCGGCTGCCCCCGTCAAGCCACGCGACCCAGGCCGCCCGGTTGATGCGCAGAATATCCGCAACCGCCGCCCGATGCACGGCGGGATCAAGCCTCTCGCCGATATTGTTCGCAATATAGCGATCCGCCTGAGCCATCCACGCAGCGGCAGACCCCTGGAACCAGCCGCGCATTTCGGCGCGCAGATCGTCGCTCATCGGCTCGGGAGCCGGAGGCGATCCGGCCAGCAGAATGATGTGACTGAGCCCGGCAAGAGCCGGCACACCGTTTTCAGCCGCGCGCGCAATCACGGTTGCGACCTTGGCACCCATGCTGTGACCGACCAGCACCCAGCGCCCGCGCACCCGCTCCCCGATGGTCGCAATCACCCGATCGGCCATGGCCCCGACGCTGCCGCCCGGCTCGGCGGCGGCCGCGCCGAACCCCGGCAGATCGATCACGACGCAACGGGTGGACGGCGGCAGATGATCGATCGTGCTGCGCCAGGTATCGCCGCTGCCACCCAGGAAATGCAGGAATACCAGCGTGGCCGGCGCAGTATCATCCATGGGGGAGCCGATGGGCGGCAGCCCGGCCGGGCGCACCCTTGTCGTGCGCCACCCTCACGCGCGCCCCATCGGCATCACCGCACCCCGCCGGATCACCGGCAAGCGCGGCGATCGCCGCACCCTGGTTGAAATCGCTGCCATCCGGGGCGCGCATCATCATCGTGATCCTTCTGGTTCAAACACTGCAAGCGCCCTGCTGCGGCGCTCGCCACGCCGCAGCCCGCCGCGTTCATCACCGGTCGGTATAGCCGCCGATGACCGGCAGGATCTCGCCGGTGATGTAGCTCGACATCTGTTTCGATGCCAAAAATACATAGGCCGGCGCAATCTCCTCCGGCTGTGCCGGGCGCTTCATGCGGGTATTGGTGCCGAATTCGGCCATGCCGGCCGGGTTGTCGCTGGGGTTGAGCGGCGTCCACACCGGGCCGGGCGCCACGGCGTTAACGCGGATGCCGCGCGGCACCAGACTGCCCGATAGCGCGCGCGTGAAGGCGTGGATGCCGCCTTTCGTCATGGTGTAATCGATCACGCTGGAATTCCCCATCAGGGCGGTAACCGACCCCGAATTGACGATCGCGGAACCCGCCCGCATATGCGGCAGACAGGCCTGCGTCATATGGAAATACCCGTAGAGGTTCGTCTTTACCGTCAGATCGAAATGATCTTCGGACAGGTCCTCGAACCGGCTGACATGCAGCTGAAACGCGGCGTTATTTACAAGGACATCAACCCTGCCGAACACATCGACGATTTTCCGAACCGCCTCGAAACACGCGGCCCGATCCGTCACATCGGCGACGACCGCCATCGCCTTGCGGCCCTCGTCCTCGACGGCCTTGACGACGACATCCGCATCGTCCTGCTCGGATGCCAGATGCAGAATGGCGACATCGGCACCTTCGCGCGCGAACAACACCGCAACGGCGCGGCCGATGCCGGAATCACCGCCGGTGATCACGGCGATACACCCCTCGAGTTTGCCAGAGCCTTTCCAGAACGGCGCGTCGTAAAGCGGCTTGATGCTCTGACCCGCCTCGATCCCCCGCTTGCCATCGGCATCGGCGGTGAACGGCGGTTCGGGATAGGGGCGTGCACCGGCCTGCATCGCCCCCTTCATTTCAAGCTTCGGCCGCGCCTCGTCGGCGGCGCGGACCTCATCGTGGATTTTCTGTTGGCGTTGATTGATGTCCATGTATCGAAACCTTCACTATCGTCATGTCTGATCGTGTCGCAGCCAGTCATGCCAAATGCCGGACGGCGCGGCAGCGACGTCGTTGACCACACGTAATATTCTGTCCTGATCCTGCCCGGCTGCGGACATCTGGGGGTTCCGCGACGCGATCCAAATAACAATTCGGCAATGACCAGCTCAGATCGATGGCATTCGTTGCATCATCGACGCAGTCTCCCGATATCGCATTGTAATGACCGCCGGGCTGCGCCCGATCGTCAAATCGAGTGGACGTGATCGGGAAACAATGATTTGCCTGACGATAGTTTCATCATTGCCCTCGTCGTAATCGAAGCCCGCAATCCACACATCGATTGAGCGACATCTGCCGCACGGCGGATGCAAAACCATCAAACCAAGGGAACACGCACATGAACAGTTACAACGATACCCCGCATACCGCCGGCACGGCGCCTGCGGAACATCTCGATAGTCTGAGCGAGACCAGAACGCTGATCGCCGCGAGCAAGGTCAACGGCACCCATGTCTACAATCGCCAGGGCGATTCGATCGGCTCGATCTACGATGTCATGATCGACAAAGTCTCCGGCCGGATTTCCTACGCCATCATGTCATTCGGCGGCTTCCTCGGCCTCGGCGAACATTACCACCCGCTGCCATGGAGCATGCTGCAATACGACCGCCAGCAGGGCGGCTACGTGGTGGATATCGATCGCGATCGTCTCGAAGGCGGCCCCTCCTTCGCCACCAGCGCCATGCCGGACTGGTCCACCGGCACCTATGGCGAACGGGTCGACGATTATTACGGCGTCCACCCCGGCATGATGACGCGCTAGGCTCGACCGCAAGGGGTTGCGCCCCGCCGGAACACGCCGAAGTCCCGGTCATCCACGCGCTCCGCTTGACCGGGACCCGCCGATCCGCAGCTCTTGGCGTTCGCGCGGCTCAGCGCACCCTCATGACGAACGCCGAACCCAATTGCTGCCGGGCGCGTCCCTCGCGATCCTGCGCGCCTGACGTTTGGTCGATCCAACGTTTGGTCGATCCGAGGCCGCTGCATCGAGCCGACACGGCTCGCCTTGACGTGATCTGGTTCCGGGCTTAGCGAACATTTGTTCAGAACGGCCGATTTCGCTTCGGCCGCGAACATCGCACGACTGGAAAAGTTAAGTTAACATGACGTTTGCTCTCATCGTCGCTGCGGGGCGCGGACAGCGCTTGAGCGGGCCGATCCCCAAACAATACCGGTTGCTCGACGGCAGCCCGATCATCCGTCACACCGTGGCGGCATTCCGCCGCAATCCGGCGATCAGCGGCGTTCAGGTGGTGATCCACCCCAACGACATCGATCTCTACCAGCGCGCGACGGAGGGGCTGAACCTGCCTCCACCCCTGATCGGCGGCAATTCGCGCCAGGAATCCGTCCGCCTCGGGCTCGAGGGGCTGGCCCGCGAGGCGCCGGAGACCATCATCATTCACGACGGCGTCCGCCCCTTCGTCGAACAGGAAACCATCGGCGCCGTGATCGACGCGCTGGACCGCTCGCCCTGCGCGATCGCCGGCGTGCCGCTCGCCGACACGCTGAAATTCTGCGGTGACACCAAGGTCCTGAAAACCGTCGAGCGTACCAATCTGTGGCGCGCCCAAACCCCGCAGGCGTTCCGCTTCCGCGATATTCTCGCCGCCCACCGGCGGGTCTACCTCGCCAATCCGCTGGCCCAGGACTTCACCGACGATGCGGCGATCGCCGAAGCGGTCGGGCTCGAAATCGAAATGGTCCGCGGCACCGAGGACAATTTCAAGATCACCACGGAGCACGACCTCGACCGCGCCGAGGTCATCATGCAGCGCGGCCATCGGGAAATTCATTCCGGCTGGGGATTCTCGACCGAAAACCTGGTTGCCGCCGCCCCGGCCGACAACCCGGCCATCATGATCTGCGGCATTCCCGTGGTGCTCGATGGCAGCGTGCGCACATCCGGCGGTTCGGATGTCGGGTTGGACGCGATCACCTCGGCGATCCTGGGCACGGTCGGCGGCATCGGCGCCGATCTGGCCGATGGCCGCGCCTTGCCGAGCCGGCGCTTCACCAATTCGGAAAATCTGATCCGCGAGGCGGTTTCCGTCGTCGCCATGGCCGGCGGGCGGATCGAGCATGTCGATCTGACGGTGATTTCCGACTTCAAGAGCGTGCTCGACCGTCAGGCGATGATGGTGCAGCGCACGGCCGATCTCCTGTCGACCAGTTCCCGGTCCATCTCGATCAAACACGCCTTCATCGACGATCTCGGGTTCACCTTCCGGCGCGAGGTGATTTCCACCCAGTGCATCGCAACGGTCAATTATCCGCGCGACCGCGATTTCTAGCCCCCGGCGCCGCCGCTCACCCTCGCATGACGCCGAGCGGCGCGCCCATCCGTGCCGCGATCTGCGCGTGGTCGATACCCGGCGCGGCCTCGCGCAGCACGAAGCCCTCCGGCGTCACATCGATCACCGCGATATCGGTATAGACGCGGCTGACCGTGCCCAGCGCGGTCAGCGGATAGGTGCAGCGCTCCACCAACCGTGGCGTGCCATCCCGCGCGGCGTGTTCCATCAGCACCCAGACGCGCCTGGCACCGGCGCCCAGGTCCATCGCACCGCCGACCGCGGGCGCTTCGCCGGCGCGGCCGGTCGACCAGTTGGCAAGATCGCCATTGGCACCGACCTGATAGCCGCCAAGCACGCAGAGATCGAGATGACCGCCGCGAATGATGGCGAAACTATCCGCCTGGCCGACGATCGCAGCCCCCGGCCGCAGCGTGACCGGCTGCTTGCCGGCGTTGATCAGCCACGGGTTCTCCTGCCCCGCCGCCGGCGCCGGGCCGACGCCGAGAATGCCGTTCTCCGAATGAAACATCACCTCGCGCTCGACCGGCACGAAATTCGCGATCAGCGTGGGCAGCCCGATGCCGAGATTGACCGCCCAACCCTCAGGAATATCGGCGGCCACGCGCGCCGCCATGTCCCGGCGCGACCAGCCGGAAAGCGTCGTCATGCCGAACCTCCCGCAATCAACACCCGCTGCACGAACAGACCGGGCGTGACGATGGTCTCCGGCGCAAGCGTGCCAAGCTCGCGCCGGTGATGGGCGAGTGCGATGGTGACGCCCGCGGCAGTCGCCATGATTGGGTTGAAATTACGCCCCGCCGCATTGTACGTCAGATTGCCCCACCGGTCCGCCTCCCACGCCTCGATCAGCGCGAAATCGGCGGACAGCGCATATTCCAGCACACAGGCCCGCCCGCCGATGACGCGAACACCCTTGCCCGCGGCAAGGTCGGTGCCGGCGCCGGTGGGCGTGAAAAACGCCGGCACACCCGCCCCGGCGGCGCGGATGCGCTCGGCCAGCGTGCCCTGCGGCACCAGTTCGAGATCGATCTTCCCCGCGGCATAGAGCGCATCGAACGCGGTCTTGCTCGTGGCGCGCGGGTAGGAACAAATCACCTTGGTAATGGCGCCCTGCGCGATCAGCTTCGGCAGGCCGCCGAAATCGCCCCCGGCGTTGTTGGCAATGATGGTCAGGTCCCGCAGCCCGCGCTCACCCAGCGCATCGACCAGCAGATGCGGCTGACCGACCGCACCGAAACCACCGACCATGATGGTCGCACCATCGCCGATCCCCTCAAGCGCCGCCTCGATGGAGTGGACGAATTTGTCGATCATGGCGGTCAGACGCGCTCGATCAGCAGCGCAATGCCCTGACCCACCCCGATGCACATGGTCGCGATCGCGCGCCGGCCGCCGCGCGCCTCCAGCGCCCGCAGCGCGGTGCCGGCGATCCGCGCGCCCGATGCGCCGAGCGGATGGCCGAGCGCGATGGCCCCGCCATGCGGATTGACCCGTGGATCGTCATCGGCCAGGCCCAGCAGGCGCATCACCGCAAGCGCCTGGCTCGCGAACGCCTCGTTCAGTTCGATGATGTCGATATCGCTCATCGCAAGCCCGGTGCGCGCCAGCAGTGTTTCGGTCGCCGGCGCCGGCCCGATGCCCATGATCCGGGGCGCGACGCCGGCGGTCGTCATCGCAAGGATGCGGCCGCGCGGCGTCAGCCCATGGGTCTTCGCGGCCGCCTCGCTCGCAATCACCAGCGCCGCCGCCCCATCGTTCACGCCCGAGGCATTGCCAGCAGTAACCGTCCCCGGCGTGCGGAACGGCGTTTTCAGCGCGGCGAGCCCCTCGAGCGTGGTCTCCGGCCGCGGGTGCTCGTCCACGGCGAACAGAGTGTCCCCCTTGCGCGATGTCAGCGTGACCGGCGTACACTCACCCGCCAGAAATTCCGCCGCCGCCGCGCATTTCCGCTGGCTGCGATAGGCGAACAGATCCTGATCCGCCCGGCCGACCGCAAAATCCGCCGCGACATTCTCCCCGGTTTCCGGCATCGGCTCGACGCCGTATTCCGCGCGCAAGTGCGGGTTGGGAAAGCGCCAGCCGATCGTGGTGTCGAAGATCTCGGCGGTCCGCCCAAAGGCTTCGCTGCTCTTGGCCATCACGAAGGGCGCGCGCGTCATGCTCTCGACACCGCCCGCGATGATCAGATCGGCCTCCCCGGCGCGGATCGCCCGGGACGCGGTGCCCACCGCGTCGAGCCCGGAGCCGCACAGCCGGTTGATCGTCGCCCCGGGCACCCCAACCGGCAGCCCGGCCAGCAGCAGCGCCATCCGCGCGACGTTGCGGTTGTCCTCCCCCGCCTGGTTGGCGCAGCCGAGCAGAACCTCGTCGATCCGCGACGGATCGATCCCCGGGTTGCGGGCCAGCAGCGCGCGCAGCGGCACGGCCGCCAGATCATCGGCCCGCACACCGGACAAAGCGCCGCCGTAGCGAGCGAACGGTGTGCGGATGTAATCACAGATGAACGCTTCGGGCATCGCCGGCCACTCCAGGAAAAACCGCTTTGTGCGGGCCGGGCGCGCCGCTGTCCAGATGGCCACCGCCGCCGCGCGGTTCACGCCCGCGCCGATTTGCTATAAGCGCGCGGCCATCACCCTGACCACCGAGGACGCATGATACGCCTGGACAGCATCAGCAAACAGAACGGCCAGCGCCTGGTCTTCATCGAGGCGTCGGCCGCGCTCCAACGTGGCGAGAAGATCGGCCTGGTCGGGCCGAACGGCGCGGGCAAGACCACGCTGTTTCGCATGATCACCGGTCAGGAAGAGCCGGACGAAGGCCAGATCCTGGTCGATCGCGGCGTCAGCATCGGCCTGTTCAGCCAGGACGTCGGCGACATGGCCGGCCGCAGCGCGGTCGCCGAGGTGATGGACGGTGCCGGTGCGGTCAGCGAAGTGGCCGCCGAACTGGCGATGCTCGAAACCGCGATGGCCGACCCCGATCAGGCGGACCGGCTCGATGCCATCATCGAGCGCTTCGGCGATGTGCAGGCCCGCTTCGAGGAACTCGGCGGCTACGCGCTCGATGGCCGTGCGCGCGAAGTGCTGCACGGGCTCGGGTTCAGCCAGGAGATGATGGAGGGCGATGTCGGCAAGCTCTCCGGCGGCTGGAAGATGCGCGTCGCCCTCGCGCGCATTCTGCTGATGCGCCCGGACGTGATGCTGCTCGACGAACCCAGCAACCATCTCGACCTCGAAAGCCTGATCTGGCTCGAACAGTTCCTCGCCGGCTACGACGGCGCCCTCCTCATGACCTCGCACGACCGCGAATTCATGAACCGCGTGATCAACAAGGTGATCGAGATCGACGGCGGCAGCCTCACCGAATTTTCCGGCGATTACGGATTCTACGAACAGCAGCGCGCCGTGAACGAAAAACAGCAACAGGCGCAGTTCGACCGCCAGAAAGCGATGCTCGCGAAGGAGATCAGCTTCATCGAGCGGTTCAAGGCGCGCGCCTCGCATGCCGCCCAGGTGCAGAGCCGGGTGAGAAAACTCGAAAAGATCGATCGCGTCGAGCCGCCGAAACGCCGCCAGACGGTGGTGTTCGAGTTCCCGCCCGCCCCCCGCTCGGGCGACACCGTGGCCGCGCTGCGCGGCGTGCACAAGCGCTACGGCAACCGCGTCATCTATCAGGGGCTCGATCTTCTGGTGCGCCGGCGCGAGCGATGCTGCGTGCTCGGCGTCAACGGCGCGGGAAAATCCACCCTGCTCAAACTCGTCACCGGCACCACCGAACCCGATGAAGGGTCCGTCACGCTCGGCGGCTCGGTCAAGCTCGGCTATTTCGCCCAGCACGCGATGGACCGGCTCGATGGCGACCGCAGCGTGTTCGAAACCCTCGATCGCGCGTTTCCCCAGGCCAACCAGGGCGCGCTGCGCACCCTCGCCGGCGCATTCGGCTTTTCCGGCGACGAGATCGACAAACCCTGCCGCGTGCTGTCGGGCGGCGAAAAGGCCCGGCTGGTGATGGCGCTGATGCTGTACGATCCGCCGAATTTCCTGGTGCTCGACGAGCCGACCAACCATCTCGACATCGCAACAAAGGAAATGCTGATCGCAGCACTCGCGCAATACGAGGGCACGATGCTGTTCGTCTCGCACGATCGGCATTTCCTCGCCGCGCTGTCCAACCGCGTCCTGGAACTGACACCCGAGGGCATCCACCAGTACGGCGGCGGCTACACCGAATACGTCGCCCGCACCGGCCACGAGGCCCCGGGATTGCACGCCGCATGAGCGGCGCCGCGCACCCTTCATCGCCCCCCTCCACGCGCCTGCGGATCGTCCTGCTCGGCGCCACCGGCACGATCGGCCGCGCGACCCTGCGCGCCCTCGTCGCCCGCGGTGACGACGTCGTGTGTTTCGTCCGCGCCGGATCGGATAGCACGCCGCTGCACGGTGCCACGGTTCGCATCGTCGACGTCGCGGATGCGGACGCGCTCGCCCGCGACGGTTTTCGCGGCGAGCGGTTCGATGCCGTCCTCTCCTGCATGGCCTCGCGCACCGGCGCCCCGCGCGATGCCTGGGCGATCGATCATCGCGCGCATCTCGCCGTGCTCGCGGCCGCTGAGGCCGCCGGCGTTTCGCACTTCGTGCTCCTGTCGGCAATCTGCGTGCAAAAACCGCTCCTCGCGTTCCAGCACGCCAAACGCGCCTTCGAACAGGCGCTGATCGCATCCGGCCTGACCTATTCGATCGTGCGGCCAACCGCGTTTTTCAAATCCCTGTCCGGCCAGATCGCGCGCGTGCGCCAGGGCAAGCCATTCCTCCTGTTCGGCGACGGCAGGCTCACCGCCTGCAAACCGATCAGCGATGACGACCTCGCAACCTACCTGGTCGATTGCCTGCACCACGAAGCGCGCCGGAACCGCATCCTCCCGATCGGCGGCCCCGGCCCCGCCATCACGCCGCGCGAACAGGGCGAATACCTGTTCGCCCGGCTCGGCCAGCCCCCGCGCTTCCGCGAGGTGCCGGTGGGCCTGCTCGATGGCATTATCGGCGTCCTCGGCACCGCCGGATGGATCATCCCCCCCCTGGCCGCCAAGGCCGAACTCGCCCGGATCGGCCGCTATTACGCCACGGAATCCATGCTGGTGCTCAACCCCGCAACCGGCCGTTACGACGCGCAGGCCACACCCTCGACCGGGCGCGAAACCCTGTTCGATTACTACGATCAAGTCCTCGCCGGCGCGCCCGTGGCGGCGCTGGGCGATCACGCCGTGTTCTGAACCCAGGCTGAACAGCGGCGCGTCCTTCATAAAACCCAGCGCCCGGCCACTCGAAACCCCATCCCGGACCGCCGTGTCCCCGCCAGAGCCGTCGCACCGCTCGCCGCGCACCGGCGCCACGAGGAGCGCGATCAATGGGCGCCGGCCGGCGGTGCTTTCGGCGGCGTCACCTTCCGCATGAAGAGCACCAGAACCGTGGCGAACCCGAACGCCAGCATCACGATACGGAACGCATCCGCGAAGGCCAGGGTCGATGCCTGCTGATACGCAAGGGTGCGCAACCGCAGCAGCGATGCCGGCACACCGCCACCCGGCGCGCCCGGCATGGCCCCATAGCGCGCCGAAAGGCGGCCGAGCAGCCGCGTCATCGGCCCGTTCGCCGGTGTCAGCGCCGAGGCGATGGTGGTGAAATGAAGATTGGTCCGATCGTTCAGAACCGCGCCACTCACCGCAATTCCCACCGCACCACCCAGATTGCGCATCATGTTGAACAGGCCGCTGGCATATTTCAGCCGCGCCGGGCTCAGACTGCCCAGCCCCAGCGTCACGCTGGGCGCCACGGCAAACACCTGCGGAAAGCCCCGGATCACCTGCGGCATCAGCAATTGTCCGCCGCCCCAGTCGCTCGTGATGGCACTGAAACTCACCATCGATAACCCAAAACACGCAAGGCCGAACATCATCAGCCAGCGGCCATCAAATTTTCGCGCCAGCGCGATATAGACAGGCACACCCGCCAGCGAGGCAAGCCCGGTGGTAAACACCGCAACCCCGGTCTGCCAGGCTGAATAGCCGCGCACATAGCCCAGAAACAGCGGTGTCAGATAGATCGTCGAAAAAATCCCGATCCCGGTGATGAACGACAGAACGCACCCGATGCTGAAATTACGATTGCCGAAGGCGCGCAGATCGACCACGGGATTGGCGAAGGTCAAGCTCCGCCACAGGAACAGCACGAAACTCACCGCCGCGGCGATCGCGCAGATCCGGATGGTCCGATCGCTGAACCAGTTCCACCGCGCGCCTTCCTCCAGCACGTATTCCAGCGTACCGAGCGCCACCGCCATCAGCGCAATCCCCGGATAATCCGCACCACGCAGCAACGACAGGTCCGGCCGGTCGATATCCACCATGGCAGCCACGCCCGCCGCCACCAGAACACCAGGGATCAGATTGACATAAAACAGCCACGGCCAGCCGAGTGTATCGGTGATCCAACCGCCGATCACCGGACCGAGCGAGGGCGCCACCGAGGCGATCGTGCCGATCACGGCGGCGGCATAGACCCGGCGCGGGCCAGGAAAGTAATGAAACGACGAGGTGAACACGGTCGGAATCATCGAAGCGCCCAGCAACCCCTGCATCGCACGAAAGACGATCATGCTGTCGATATTCCACGCAAACCCGCACAACATCGAGCTGACCGTAAAACCGAGCGCCGAGACGCTGAACAGCCAGCGGGTCGAAAACACCCGGGTCAGCCAGCCCGATAACGGGATCATGATGATCTCGGCGATCAGATAAGCGGTCTGCACCCAGGAAATCTGGTCCTGCGCGGCCGACAAACCGCCGCCGATATCCTGCAAGGACGATGCAACGATCTGAATATCGAGCAATGCGACGAACATCCCCACGCACATCACGGCGAAAGGCAAAATCGCCCTCATCGCGCGGCCTTGGTATCGACGCTGACCGTCGCCGATAGCCCCGGCCGCAGCCTGCCGAGCGTCGCCGCACCACCGTCCAGCGCAATCCGCACCGGCACCCGCTGCACGATCTTCGTGAAATTGCCCGTGGCGTTCTGCGCCGGGATCACGCTGAAGACCGCACCGCTCGCCGGTGCCAGGCTTTCGACATGACCGTGAAACACCCGCGCCGGCAGCACGTCCGCCACGATCCGCACCGGCTGACCCGGCCGGATCGCCGCAAGGTCGTCCTCCTTGAAATTGGCGTCCACCCATAAACCCCGCGCCGGGACGATCGACAACAGGTAGCTGCCGGCGGTTACATAGGCACCGGCCTGGGCGGCCCGATTCCCGACATAACCATCGATCGGCGCGCGAATGATCGTGTAACCCACCTTGAGCTGCGCGAGCCTCAGATCCGCCACCGCCGCCGCCTTGGCCGCATGCGCCTGGACGATCCGGGTCGCAAGCACGGCGAGCTGCCGTCTCGCGGCCGTCAGGGCCGCGCGGGACGCCGCGACACCCGCCCGCGCCGCCTGCGCCGCCGCCAGCGCCTTCTGCGCGTCTTGGCGCGAATTCGCCCCCGACCGTGCCAGCACCCGATACCGCGCGGCATCGCTCGCCGCGAACGCGGCATCCGCCTCCCGCGCCGCCAGATCGGCCGCCGCCGATGCGATCATCGCATGCTGATAATCGATGTCCGCCGCCAGTTGCGCGAGCGCCGCCGACCGCGCCCGAACGATCGCGGCCGCCCGCGCCCGCGCCGCCCGCAAATCATGCCCCCGCAGCGCGATGATCGGCTGACCGGCATGGACATATTGATTGTCGCGCACCAGCACCGCACCGACGAACCCGGCGACATGGGGTGAAATCGGCGTGACGTCACCCCCAACATAGGCATCATCGGTGCTCGCGACGAACCGCCCCACGGTCCACCACCGCCGCACGTACCATGAAGCGCCGCCGAGCACGATCACCAGACCGAGCAGCAGAACCACGCGTCTGCGAAATCGCCGCCGGCCCGCCACGGCGTTACCATCGCGATCCGCTGCGGCCATCGTCTGGCTCATGGCGCGTCGTCGCCTTCCGTCGCAACAACGGCGCCCGGTGGTCCGCCGTGCCGCGCCCGCGTCCGCGCATCGGCCGCGGGGCCCGGTGCCGAGCGATACCGGCCCGACTCCAGGCGCCTGCCGGTCCGCTCATCCACCATGACCGGCACCACCTCCGCCCCGGTCTCCTGATCGACCAGCACGACACTCGGCCCCTCCGGTGCGAAATGCCTGTTGCCCCAGGCCAGCAAAGCCCACAGCACGGGCCGGAAATCCCGGCCGCGCTCGGTCAGAACATAGTCGTAGCGGGGAGGATGCTCACTGTAGCGCCGCTTCTCCAGCAGCTCAGACTCCACCAGCGCCTGCAGCCGCCGCGTCAGCATGTTCGGGGCAATATCCAGGCTTTTCTGAAACTCGTCGAACCGCGTCAGGCCATGGAACGCATCCCGCAAAATCAAAATGCTCCACCACTCGCCCACCCGTTCAAGACTGCGGGCAATCGGACATTGCAGATTGCCGAAACTCTTGCGCTGCATCGAATTTATGTCCCGTCATGTCACTTTCACGATGCAAGCTTTATAGGCTTGTCACTATCACCATGCAAGTGATAAACGTGAGGTCAGTACCCTGAAGGACCAGCACATGAGCGAACACACGCACACACCAAACGGGCTCGAAACCCTCCGCGCCCTGATCGCCGCCGGCAAAATGCCCGGAATCGGCCGCACCATGGGGTTCGATCTTATCGAGGTGGCAGACGGTCGCGTGGTGTTCGAAGGCAGACCGGGAACCGAGGTCTATAACCCGATCGGCACGGTGCACGGCGGCTACGCGGCGACCCTGCTGGATTCCGCCTGCGGCTGCGCGGTGCATTCCCGGCTGAGCCCCTCGCAGGCCTATTCGACGCTGGAACTCAAAGTCGCCTATCACCGGGCGCTGACCGCGGAAACCGGCGTGGTCCGCGCGACCGGCACCGTGGTCTCCATGGGCCGCCGCGCCGCCTTCGCCGAGGCGCGACTGACCGATTCAGCCGGCAAACTCTACGCCTCGGCGACATCGACACTCATCGTGATGGAGCGCTGAACCATGGCCATGAAAATCCTGGTCGTCGGCGCCGGCAGCATCGGCGGCTATTTCGGCGGCCGGTTGATCGAGGCCGGCGCCGACGTGACATTTCTGGTGCGCCCAGCCCGGGCAGCAGCCCTCCGGCAGACCGGGCTGGTGATCAAAAGTGCGCGCGGCGATGTCCACGACCCGTCCCCCAAACTGGTGACAGCAACATCCCTCACCGCCGGGTTCGATCTCATCCTGCTCAGCTGCAAAGCCTACGATCTCGCCGATGCCATCGCCGATTTCGCCCCGGCAGTCGGATCGGATACGCTGATCCTGCCCCTGCTGAACGGCATCAGCCACCTCGACGAGCTCGACCGGCACTTCGGCGCCGCACACGTCCTCGGCGGTCAATGCGTGATCTCGACAGTGCTCGACCCCGAAGGACGCATCATCCATCTGAACGAGATCGAATCGCTCACCTTCGGAGCCCGCGACCCCAGCCAGGCGGCGCGCGTCGGCACAATCGACACCACATTCGCCGCCGCCCGGTTTGCGACACAGCGTAGCGAAACGATCATGCAGGACATGTGGGAGAAATTCGCCTTCATCACATCGCTCGCCGGTATCACCTGCCTGATGCGCGCAACGATCGGCGATATCGTGGCCGCCGGCGCCGGTCCCATCGCGCTCGACCTGGCCCACGAATGCGCCGCGATCGCAGCCAGCCAGGGCTACCCACTCCGCGAACCGGCATGGCAACGAACCCGCACCGCCCTCACCGCCGCCGGATCACCCCTCGCCGCCTCGATGCTGCGCGACATCGAGCGATCAGGCCGCATCGAAGCCGATCATATCCTCGGCACCATGCTGACCCGCTGCCCGCCCGACCAAACCGCCCCCGTCCTCAAAATCGCCTATCTCCATCTGAAAAGTTACGAGAAAGCCCAGGCACGGACGACGGCGACAACGCCCTAGGGAGACAAGCGCGAGCAAGGACAAGGGCAAGCAAGAGTCTTCTTTTTTGTGAACAAAAAAGAAGCAAAAAAAACTTTGTTACTCTGGGCCCATGCCGGTGAAACCGCCCAAGTCCCAGATAAAATCTTGTTACACCGGGCCCGTGCCGGTGAAATCGCCCAAGTCCCAGATAAAACCTTGTTACGCCGGGCCCATACCGGTGAAACCGCCCAGCCCCAGATGAAACCTTGTTAGGCCGGGCCCGAGCCGGTGAAACCGCCCAAGTCCCAGATAAAATCTTGTTACGCCGTGCCCAGGCCGGTGAAACCGCCCAAGTCCCAGATAAAACCTTGTTAGGCCGGGTCATGCCGGTGAAACCGCCCAAGCCCCAGATGAAACCTTGTTAGGCCGGGCCCATGCCGATGAAACCGCCCAAGCCCCAGATTAAACATTGTTACGCCGGGCCCGAGCCGGTGAAACCGCCCAAGTCCCAGATAAAACCTTTTTCCACCGTGCCCATGCCGGTGAAACCGCCCAAGTCCCAGATAAGACCTTGTTACACCGTGCCCATGCTGGTGAAACCACCCAAGTCCCAGATGAAACCTTGTTAGTCCGTGCCCGCGCCGGCGAAACCGCCCAAGTCCCAGATAAGACCTTGTTACACCGTACCCATGCCGGTGAAACCGCCCAAGTCCCAGATGAAACCTTGTTCCACCGTGCCCGTGCCGGTGAAACCGCCCAACTCTCAGATGAAACCTTGTTACACCGTGCCCATGCCGGTGAAACCGCCCGTGCCCCAGACTCAAAAAGTTTTTTGCTTCTTTTTTACAAAAAAGAAGCGCTTCCTTTCTTCGTCTAACATTTTCCTTTCTCACCCCCCACCGATCATGGTCTAACCCTTCCCATGATCGCAAACGCGCCGTTCATGCCTGCCGACCCGACCGAGCGCTTCACGGTGATCTTCCGTGCCCTGCAGCGCTCGGTCGCCGACAACGGCTACCGCCTCAAAATCCACGGCCCGCTCATCGTCCTGATCTGGAACTACCTCGCCCGCCAGATCGCCCGCTTCGCCCGCATCGCATCCCGCCCACCCCAATCCCCGCGCATCCGCACCCGCGCTCCCAAACCGGTCGAGCGCGAACCCGCCACCGCCAAACCCAAACCACCCCTCACACTCCCCCGCGGCTTCGCCTGGCTCATCCGCCTGCTGCCCAACGGCCCCGCCACCGTCGTCGCCGGTGCCGCCGCCCGCGCCGATCTCCAGCTCTTCATGGAAGACCCCATCGTGCTGGAGCTGCTGGCCACCCACCCCAGCCTCGGCCGCATCCTCCGCCCCCTCCACACCATGCTCGGCCTGCGTCCCCCCCAGATCATCAAACGCCCAAGAAAACCCCGGTGCGAACCCACAGGCGAACCAAAACCCCGCCCCAAACGCCCTCGCCCCGAGCGCCAGCCCGACTTCATGGCCCAATACAAAGTCAACCCCGACGGCAGCATCGACTTCACCCCCGAACAACTCCGCGACATCCTCGGCCCACCCCCACCGCCCGTCCCGCCCTGGCACCACCCCTTCGTGCCCTCCTTCGATGCGAAAAAAATGTGGCGCAAAGGCCCGCGGGGCTGATGCACGCTTAATTCATTACGATATCATAACGAAATAGGTAAAAAAGCAAGGGAAGTTCTTCTTTTTTGTAAACAAAAAAGAAGCAAAAAAAACTTTGTTAATTTGGGTCCGTGCCGGTGAAAACGCCCGTTACCCAGATTAAAGAAAGTTTTTTGCTTCTTTTTTACAAAAAAGAAGCCTTCCCTTATCTCCTTATCCCGTCTCCAGCCCATCCCACCCAGCCCCAATCATTGGCACCTTCGACGACGACGCCCCTCAGTATTACCGCGAGGACCAGATCACCAGCCGTGCTGCGCCGTGGGTGCGTTCGGCGAGCGGTTCGATACCGTACGGCAGCGGATCGCTTCTGCCGAACTCGGCGGCGATCAGCGCGTCCGGCGCGATCCAGCCGGTTTTATCGAGGGCTGCAATCGCGCGGGGGATCAGGTCGTTGCCGTAGGGCGGGTCAAGCAAAATCAGGCCGTGGGGGCTGCCTTGGGGCGGATTGAGTGCGTCGGCGGGAACCAGCCTGGCGCGGTCGGTTGCGTTGCAGGCGGCGATGTTACGGCGGATCATATCCATCGCGGCGCGGTTGTTATCGATGAAGGTGGCGTTCGCGGCACCGCGCGAGAGCGCTTCGAGCCCGAGCGCCCCGGAGCCGGCGAAAACATCGAGCACCGTATTGCCATCGACCGCGCCTTCGGCCCAGGGCGCGTGCATCAGCATATCGAACAGTGCTTGTCGCACCCGCCCTGCGGTGGGTCGCGTCGTCAGACCCTGTGGCGCGCCCAGGGCGCGGCCGCGCCAGGCGCCGGCGATGATGCGCGGCGCCCCCATTATCTGTCCTTGGGCAATTGCTCGCGCAGGACTTTGCCGGTGACTTCGGCGACCGCGCCGCGCGCGAGGCTGCCCAGTTGGAACGGACCGTAGGCCACGCGGATCAGGCGGGTGGTTTCCAAACCAAGTGCGGCCATGACCTTGCGGATTTCACGATTCTTGCCTTCGGTGATGCTGACCGAGAGCCATGCGTTCGCACCCTTGGCGGAATCGACCTCCGCGGTGATCGGGCCGTAGCGAACCTCATCGACCGTGATCCCTTCTTTCAGCGCGGCAAGTTTGTCGGAATCGACCATGCCATACACACGTACCCGGTAGCGGCGATGCCAGCCGGTGGTCGGAAGTT
The DNA here is from genome assembly GCF_026191915.1 of Acidiphilium sp. PA. Taxonomy (GTDB): domain Bacteria; phylum Pseudomonadota; class Alphaproteobacteria; order Acetobacterales; family Acetobacteraceae; genus Acidiphilium. The sequence goes on along the minus strand of NZ_JAIMBY010000002.1, from coordinate 142,394 downwards.
CGAGCCGGCGGGCCATGGCACCGTCGTTGGTCAGCAGCAGCAGACCCTCGCTGTTGAGATCGAGCCGGCCGACGCTGACCACCCGCGGCAGGCCGGCCGGCAGTTTTTCAAACACGGTCGGGCGGCCTTCTGGATCGCGATGGGTGGTAAGCAGGCCATCCGGCTTGTGATAGCGCCACAGCCGCGTGCGCGCCGGTTCGCCGACCGGGTTGCCGTCGACCAGAATACTGTCGCCCGGCGTAACGAAGGTCGCCGGATGCTCGACCTTGATGCCGTTGTGCACCACCCTGCCTTCGCCGATCATGCGTTCGGCATCGCGCCGGCTCGCAATACCGGCGCGCGCCAGGTATTTGGCAATCCGCTCGCCCTGCTCGCGGTCCGGCGCGACATAGCTGCCTTTTTCGGTCATGACGCGGCACCGACCAGGGCGGCCAGAATGCGCCCATCACCGGGATCGATCAGGAATTCGGGATGCCATTGCACGCCGAGGCAGAACCGGTGGGTGGTGGATTCCACGCCTTCGATCACCCCGTCCGGCGCGGTGGCGTTGACCCGCAGCGCGGCGCCGGGGTCGCGCACGGCCTGATGGTGTGACGAATTGACCCGCATGGTGGCGGCGCCGACGATGGCGGCAAGCCTCGTACCGGGGCAGATCCGCACATCATGGCCGGGCTGATCGCGCGGGTTGGGCTGTTCATGCGCCAGCGCGTTCACGATTTCCGCCGGGATATGCTGGATCAGCGTCCCGCCAAGGGCGACGGCCAGCAATTGTTCGCCCCCACAGATGCCAAGGACCGGCAGATCACGCATCAGAGCCCCGCGCAGCAAGGCGAGTTCGGCGGTCGTGCGATCCTGCTTGAGCGAAACGGTGTCGTGCCTGGTCGCATCACCATACAAGGCAGGATCGACATCGAACGCGCCACCGGTCACAACCAGCGCATCGATCATATCAAGATACGCGCCGGCCAGTTCGGCACGATGCGGCACGCCGACCGGAACGCCGCCGGCATCGGCGATCGCGTCCATATAGTTCTGGCGGATCGCGTACCAGGGAAATTTCGAATAGCCGCCCGGTGCCTCGGCATCGAGGGTCAGGCCGATGGTCGGGCGCTTTGTCATACGCGGAGCTAGACCTGTTGGGTGCGCCAAGGCAAGAGAGCGGCATGACCCCGATGGCGCAGGCCCTGATCGAAGCCGGCAAGGCGGCCGCGCGCGGCGAGGTGCCCGTGGGTGCGGTGGTGACCGACGCGGCAGGCACCATACTCGCCGCCTTTGGTAACGAAGTGGAAGCGCGCCAGGATACGACCGCCCATGCCGAGTTGCTCGCGCTGCGCGCGGCGGCGCTGCGACTCGGTGGGAAATTTCTGCCGGGCTGCACCCTGACCGTGACGTTGGAGCCTTGTCCGCTCTGCGCGGCCGCCGCCTCGCTGTTCAGGATCGAGCGCCTCGTGTTTGGCGCGTACGACCCCAAATCGGGCGGAGTCGAGCACGGACCTCGCATTTTCGAGCAGGCAACCTGCCATCATCGACCGGCCGTGGTGGGTGGCGTGGCTGAGCGCGAGAGCGCTGCCATGCTCACGAATTTCTTTAAAACCCGGCGCGACCCGGCAAATTCTGCCGAGCGTTAACCGAACGCTTACCTTCATCTGACATTCTTGCAGTGCGACAAAATCGTCGCGACAGCAGGATGAACCGATGCCGCTCCGTGTCCCGCCCCGCAGAACCCTGACCGAGGGGTCTGGCAACCGATGAACAAACTGATCGAGAATTTGCGCGCACTCGGCCCGGTAAAACTCGGTGCCATGGCCGCCGTGGCAGTCAGTGTGCTCGCGTTGATGGCCACTTTGGCGATAACCGGGGGGCCCAGCCCCAACGCGACCCTGTACGCCGGTCTCGGCCTGAAGGACGCGAGCAACATCACCACCGCTCTTGCGGCCGCCCACATCAAATACGAGATCGGCGATAACGGCCACAGCATCATGGTCGAGCCGACGCAGTTGGATCAGGCGCGGCTGCTGTTGGCCCAGCATGATCTGCCGGCCGGCAGTTCGAGCGGTTTTGCGATCTTCGATCATCAGAACCCGCTGACCGGCTCGGATTTTCTCGACCGGATCGATGAGACCCGTGCGCTCGACGGCGAATTGGAGCGCACGATCGATCTGATCCACGGCATTCGGTCGTCGCGCGTCCAGGTGGTGCTGCCACAGGCGGACGATTTCAGCCTGCATACTGCCCCAGCCCAGGCCAGTGTCATGCTGTCGCTCGCCGGTGCCGCACCGCTCGACCGGCAGAGCATCGATGCGATCCTCAATCTGGTCGCGTCCGCCGTGCCGGGATTGAAGCCATCGAACATTTCGATTGCCGATGATCGGGGCGATCTGCTGGCGCAGGCGGGGCGGAGCGACGACGCGATGCTCGATGCCCGCGATGCCAGCCTGAAGCAGGCGACCGAGCAGCATCTGACCGACGCCGTGCGCTCGATGCTGGACGCCGCGCTGGGACCGAATCAGGTGCGGGTCGTCACGGCCGTCTCCATGAATTTCGACCGGACCGCGCAGACCGCAACGACTTACGATCCGAATGGCCAGGTGGTGCGCAGCCAGCAGCAAAGCCGAACCAAATCCAACCGGACCGAGAACAATAACAAGACCGTATCCGTTGCAAACAATCTGCCCGGCGCTTCGACCGCGCCGGCGACGCCGAAATCGGTCGATGCAACATCACGCACCGATCAGACGACCAATTACGAGATCAGTCAGACCGTCAAACACACGATTCACGCGACACCCGAAATCACCCGGATCAGCGTCGCCGTCATGCTCGACGATGTCCAGGCCAAAGGACCGAAGGGGCAGATGATCACCCGGCCCCGCTCGGCCGCGACCATCGCCCGTATCAAGCGATTGGTTCAAACCGCGATCGGATACGACAAGGCCCGGGGCGACGTGGTCGATGTGCAGTCCATGGCGTTCGCCAATACCGACATGATGAGTGCTGCGCCGAAACGATCGTTCCTCGCGCGCTTCATGAGTAGCGGCATGCTGATGCCACTCCTGCGAATCCTGGTCAGTGGGCTGATCGCGCTGGCGGCTCTGCTGGTGGTCTTCCGGCCGATGGTCCGCCGGCTGACGGCACCGCCCATCCCCGCCAGTGCCGATGGAGCGATCGGGGGTCCCAACCAGGCGGCAATCGCCGGGCCGGAACAGGAGGGGGCGGATAATCCGATCCGCGCGATCGTCGAACTGATCGATCGCAATCCTGAAGAAAGTGTCGCCGTGATCCGTGGCTGGCTCAGCCAGGAAGGGACGTCGTGAGCGGGTCGACCCTGGCGCTGAGCGGCGCCGCACGCACCGCCATCCTGATGCTCGCCCTCGGCGACGAGTATGGCGGCAAGCTGATGGCGATGCTGAAGGACGACGAAATCCGCGATGTCTCGCGCGCCATGGTAGGCCTCGGCAAGGTCGGGCCGGAAGTGGTCGAACAATTGTGTCAGGAGTTCGCTGCGAGCCTCGGCCGGACCAGCTCGGTGTCCGGTTCGGCGGAAGCAACCGAACGGATGCTGCGCGCGATGCTGCCGGCCGAGATGGTCAACCAGATCCTCGAGGATCTCTACGGCCCGGCCGGGCGCAACATCTGGGATAAGCTCGGCAAGGTCAACGAATCGGTACTTGCCGATTATTTGTGCCACGAACATCCGCAAACGGCGTCAATGGTGTTATCCCGCGTGCCGGCGGAGCATGCGGCACGGGTCATTCCGTTGCTGCCCGAAGCGCTGGCGATCGATGTCGTCGAGCGCATGCTCGCACTCGGCGGCGTTCAGCGCGAGGCGATCGATGATGTCGAACGCACGTTGAAGGTCGATTTCATGGCAAATCTCGCATCGAGTGCGCAACGTGATCCGCACGCAAAAATGGCCGAGATTTTCAATTCGTTCGATCGGGCCGTGGAATCGCGGCTGATCAGCGCATTGGAGGCCAAGAACCAGGATGCGGCACAGCGGATCAAGGCGCTGATGTTCACCTTCGATGACCTGGTGCGCCTCGCACCGCAGGATATTCAGACCCTGCTCCGCAATGTCGAGAAGGAAAAGCTGCCGATCGCCCTCAAAGGGGGCTCCGACCGGATCCGCGACTTGTTCATGCGCAATCTGTCCGAACGTGCGGGCAAGATGCTGCGTGATGACATCGAAGCGCTCGGGCCGGTGCGGCTGCGCGATGTCGATGCCGCGCAACTCGCGATCGTCATGACGGCGAAAGAACTGGCAGCACAGGGCGAAATCGAAATCGGCACAGGAAAGGAAGACGACCTTGTCATCTGAGAACATCAACTCACCGGAAACGACCATGCCACCGCGGGCTCTAGCCGAGTTGCCGCTGGCAACACCGGCGCCGCGCGCCGCGGCCGATGATCATTCGACATCGCGCGGACCGCGCGACCTCGAGGCGGTTTATGACATTCCCGTGCTCGTCAGTGCCGTACTCGGCCGCTCCACCATGCAGGTCAGTCAACTGCTCAAGCTCGGGCGGGGAGCCGTCGTCGAGCTCGATCGCAAGGTTGGCGATCCGATCGATATTTTCGTGAACAACCGGCTGATCGCGCGCGGCGAAGTGGTGATGATCGACGAGACGAAACTCGGCATCACCATGACCGAAATCGTCAAATCTGATCGAGGCGGCTGAGGTTTGGCAATGCGCATTCTGATCATCGGATCGTTGCAGGGCGAGCTTGGTGTGGCGGCGCGGATTGCCGCTTCGCGCGGGGCCACGCTCGACCACGCGGAGACGATCGATTCCGGCATGCGCCTGCTGCGGTTGGAGGCGCGGATCGATCTCATCATTTGCGACGTCTCGCGCGATCTGCCCCGCCTGATGGCGCAACTCGCCGACGAACGATTCACAACGGCGGTGGTCGCCGCCGGTGCGCAGGATGATGAAGCGGCGGCGGTCGCCGCCATTCGTGCGGGCGCGCGGGAATATCTGCCGCTGCCGCCCGACGCGGAATTGATCGCGGCAATCCTTGCCGCCGTCTCCACCGACCTTCCGTCGGCGCTGGTGGTGCGCGACCCGGCGATGCGCGCATTGCTGGCGAAGGCCGAACAGGTTGCGCAATCGACCGCATCCATCCTGATCACCGGCGAGAGCGGTACGGGCAAGGAAGTCCTGGCACGGTTCATTCATGCGCAGTCACGCCGGGCGCGCGCACCGTTCATTGCACTCAATTGTGCGGCAATCCCCGAAGCATTGCTCGAATCCGAACTGTTCGGCCATGAAAAAGGGGCGTTTTCGGGGGCGATCGCGCGGCGCATCGGTAAATTCGAAGCGGCACATCAGGGAACATTACTGCTCGACGAGCTGGCGGAAATGGATATCCGTCTGCAGGTCAAGCTGTTGCGCACGCTGCAGGAACGCTGCATCGATCGGGTTGGTGGCGAACGGCCGATTCCGGTCGATGTGCGGATCCTGGCGGCCACCAACCGTGACCTGCTCGCGGAGATCGATGCCGGCCGGTTTCGCGAGGATCTGTTTTTTCGGCTGAATGTGGTCGCGCTGCATATCCCGCCCTTGCGTGAACGGCCATCCGACATCCCGACGCTCGCGCAGCATTTCGTCGATCATTATGCCGCACTCAACGAAGCTGGTGAAAAGCGGCTGACCGAAAGTGCGATAACGCGGTTGATGGAGCATGCGTGGCGCGGCAATGTCCGTGAGTTGGAAAACGCCATGCATCGGGCTGTCCTGCTGACGCCGGGGGCACTCATCGATGCCGATGATGTCAATATCGAGACCCGCCCGATGGCGCGGGTGGCGAACGCGGGCAGTCCACGTTTGGAGCCCGGAATGGCGTCTCTGGTGGGCCGGCGGGTCGAGGACGTCGAGCAGGCGCTCATTTTGGAAACATTGCAGCACTGCCTCGGCAATCGGACCCATGCGGCCACGATCCTCGGCATCTCGATCCGTGCACTGCGCAACAAGTTGCGCGATTACGCGGCCCAGGGCGCCGTAATTCCGGCGGCCCATAACGGGGTCGCTGCATGAAAAACCTGCTCGATCTCGCGGCCATCAACACTGCGCTCAGGCGGTTCCGTCCTGGTAGCGACGTCGGGCTCGCGATGGCGGTGGTGTGCATCATCACCGTCCTCATCCTCCCGTTGCCGCCGTTTCTGCTGGATGCCGGTCTGTCGCTCTCGTTCACGTCCGGCATTCTGGTTTTGATGGTCGCGCTGTTCATTCGCAAGCCGGTCGAGTTCACCAGTTTTCCGACCGTTTTATTGTTGACCACCTTGTTACGACTGTCACTCGATGTCGCATCGACCCGTCAGATCCTGTCACATGGCAGCGAAGGGGTTGACGCCGCGGGGCACGTGATTGCCGCGTTTGGTGGCTTTCTGATGGGTGGCGATCTGCTGATCGGGCTGATCGTGTTCGCCATCCTGCTGGTGGTGAACTTCATCGTCATCACCAAGGGTTCGACCCGCATTGCCGAAGTTGCCGCCCGCTTCACGCTCGATGCGATTCCGGGCAAGCAGATGGCGATCGATGCGGAGATGAACTCGGGCGCGATCAACGAGGCGACGGCCCGGCGCAAGCGCGCGGAGCTCGAACAGGAAAGCGGCTTCTACGGCGCGATGGATGGCGCGGCAAAATTCGTCCGCGGCGATGCGATTGCGGCGTTGATCATCACGTCGATCAATATCGTGGGCGGGTTTGTGATCGGGGTCGCCCAGAAGGGCATGAGCGTCCACGACGCCGCATCCGCTTTCACGACGTTGTCGATCGGTGAAGGTCTGGTCTCGCAAATTCCGTCCCTGCTGGTTTCGGTCGCCGCGGGAATCGTGGTGACCAAGGGATCGGCCGAAGGCAGCGCCGACATCGCGCTGGTTGCACAACTTGGCCGATCGCCGAAGCCGCTCGGCATCGTGGCCGCCGCGGCCTTGGCGCTCGCGATCGTGCCAGGTCTGCCGTTCGTGCCGTTTGCGCTACTCTCCGGCCTGGCCGCGTGGGCTGCGTGGCATCGTTGGCAGCACCCCATCGTGGTGGAGAGCACGCCCGATCCGCTACCCGTGGAGCCGGGCGAACCGCCGATCACCGACGCGCTCAAGATCGATCAGATCCGGCTCGAGCTGGGGTACGGCCTGCTCATTCTGGCAGGGGGCGACACACCCAAACTCACCGAGCAGATCAAATCGCTGCGCCGGTCGATCGCGACCGAAATGGGCTTCATACTCCCGGCGGTCCGCATTCAGGACAACATGCAGCTGGCGGCTGACACGTACTCGATCAAAATCAAGGAAATCGAGGCTGGTTCCGGCAAATTGCAGGCGACCAGACTCCTCGCCATGACCGCCGACGGCACTTTGCCGGACGTGCCGGGCGAGCGCACCACCGAGCCTGCCTTCAACCTGCCGGCAATCTGGATCGATCCGTCCGACCGTGATCTGGCACGCGCCAAGGGGTGCACGGTGGTCGACCCGGCGAGCGTGCTGACGACGCATCTGACCGAAATCGTCAAGGAAAACATGGCGGAAATGCTGTCATTTTCCGAGACACAGAAACTGCTCGACGATCTGCCGCGCGAGCAGCAGCGGCTGGTCACCGAACTCATCCCAAGTCAATTGACGGTGGGGGGCGTGCAGCGGGTATTGCAGGCGCTGCTGGCCGAGCGGGTCTCGATCAGGGATCTGCCCACGATTCTCGAAGGCATTCACGAGGCCTGCGCCACGCAGATCAAAGGCGTGGCCGCCGTGGCCGCGCATGTACGGATGCGGATGGCACGCCAGCTCACCGATGCGCATCTCAGTCCGCGCGGCTATCTGCCGCTCGTGGTGATCGGCCCTGAATGGGAAAACGAGCTGAACGACGCGCTGGTCGGGCCACCGGAATCGCGCCAACTGGCTCTGCCGCCGGGCCGCCTCGCCGATTTCATGCGCCGTGTCACCCAGGTATTCGAATCCGTCGCCGCCGAAGGTGAAACACCCGTGCTGCTGACCAGCGCGCCGCTGCGCGCGCACATCCGCGCGATCATCGAGCGGATGCAACCCTCAACGCCAGTCCTAGCACAGACCGAAATCTTTCCGCGTGCGCGGATCAGAACCCTGGGAGCCCTATAAATGCGTGTGAAACTCATCAGAGCCGCCTCGATGCGGTTGGCATTCGCGGAAGCCCACCGGTTGATGGGACCGGAAGCGCTCATTCTGCAAAGCCGCAACGTCGGAGACGAGGTCGAGATTTCGGTCGCGACCGACGCCGAGGAGACGCTCGATCATTGCGAGCAATGGGGCGATGCACTTGCGTTTCATAAAGTACCCACTCGCCTCGCCGAACGCTGGCGCAACCAGGCACCGGACACCGCCGTGGCCAGCACGTTCCGGTTTGGCGGGGTCGGCTACCAGCAACCCCTGCTGCTGGTCGGGCCGCCCGGTGCCGGCAAGACCATGACGACCGTAAAACTGGCGACGCGCCTCGTGCTCGATGGCATCCGGCCGACCGTGATCAACGCCGATCAGAACCGGGCCGGCGCGGCGGCGCAGTTATCCGCCTTGTGCCGCGTTCTGAAGACGCCATTCATCGATACGGCAGCGCCGGATCAGGCGCGCCGAAGACGGAGCAAAACCGGGCCCACCCTGATCGATCTGCCCGGGATGGACCCGTTCAACGACGCCGATATGGCAACCTTGGCCGAGATGATTGCTCAGGTCTCCGGCGTCGCAGCGCTCGTGTTGCCAGCTGGGCTCGATGTGCAGGATAGCGCGGATATGGCAGCGCGGTTTCATGCCGCCGGTGCGACCATGCTGATCCCCACCCGGCTCGATCTGACCCGCCGGCTGGGCGGCATGATCGCCGCCGCCGAGGCTGCACCACTGATCCTGAGCCATGCCGGTACGTCCGGCTCGATGACGGACGGACTCGAACCGATGACACCGGCATTCCTCACGCGGCGCCTGCTCAATCGCAATAGCAAGGAAGCGATCGCGCATGCCGCATGAACAGGGCGATACGATCGGCGATCAGATGGCACCGCCGAGCGCTGCGGCACTGTTCAACCCAAGCCTGCTTGGAGCCACGACACCCCGGCTGATCGCGCTGGCTTCCGGCAAAGGGGGCGTTGGCAAAACCTGGCTGAGCCTGACCCTCGCGCAAGCCCTCAGCCGGCGGCGGCGGCGGGTTCTGGTGTTCGATGCCGATTTCGGACTGGCCAATGCCGACATTCAACTTGGGCATCTGGCGGGGCTCGATCTCGCCGCACTCATGCGCGACGGCACCGATTTGCGCGACGGTGTCACGACGGTCGCACAGGGCGGTTTCGATCTGATTGCCGGGCAAGCGGGGTCCGGCGCGCTCGCCGGCGTTTCGATCGAGCAGATTGCGGCGCTGCTCGAACGACTGGCGGCACTGGCGGGCGATTACGATGTCATCCTGTTCGATCTTGGCACCGGGGTCGAGCCGGTGACCCGGCACGTCGCGGCCTATGCCGATACCGTCATCCTCGTGACGACCGAAGACCCTTCCAGCCTCACGGATGCTTATGCCGTGCTGAAACTGCTCAAGCGGGATCGTGTGGCGATGGGTCGCACGGTCGATGCGCGGATCGTGGTCAACCAGACGCAGTCCGAGCCCGCCGGCAAGCGGGCGCACGCCGCCCTGGCGCGCGCGGCGCGCGGCTTTCTGCGGCTCGATCCGCCATTGCTGGGCACGATCGGGCGCGATGAGCGGGTGGTCGATGCGATCCGCTCGCAGCGCCTGCTGCTCTCGCAATATCCCCAATCGGCCGCAGCGGGCAGCGTGATGGCGATAGCCCGGCGGTTGCTGGCGCGATGAGAGGCGCCGCTCGGTCACGCCCCTTCACAGCTCGGCGTTGCGGGCGAGCGGGTGGTGCGCATCGATCAGCCGTTGCAGACGTTCGGCGAGAACATGGGTGTAGATTTGCGTGGTCGAAATATCGACATGGCCGAGCAAGGTTTGCAGGCTGCGCAAATCCGCGCCACGCGCCAGCAAATGTGAGGCAAAGGAATGGCGCAGCACATGCGGTGACAGGCGCGCGGGGTCGATGCCGGCCTGCAAGGCGACGCGCTTGAGCAGCAGGGCGAAGCCCTGGCGGGTCATCGCGGTGCCGGCGGTGCGGCCCGGAAACAGGAAGCGCGCGCCTTTCGGGTGGGCGGCGCGCAGTTCGGCGCCAGCCGTGCGCGCGGCGGGCGAGAGTGGCACGATCCGCTCGCGGCCGCCCTTCCCCTTGATCAGCAGCACCATCGCATCGGTCGAAAGTGCGGTCGCCGGCAGGGCCAATAACTCGGAGATGCGCATGCCCGAGGCGTAGAGCATTTCAAGACCGGCCCGCGCGACACGCGCCTGGGCGGCCGGCAGGCTGGCGGCGGCGGCCAGCAGCGCATCGACCTCCGCTTCGCTCAAAAAACGCGGGATGGTTGCTGGCAGCCGCGGCGCGGGTGACAGGGCGGTCGGATCATCGGCGCGTTGACCATCGCGCAGCAAAAAGCGCTGGAATTGCCGCAGCGAAGACAGGCGCCGCGCCTGGGTGCGGGCGGACAGGCCAAGGGTCGTGAGGTCGGTGAGGTAGGCGGTGACGATTGTCGTATCAGCCGCCGCCGGACCGATGCCGCGTGCGGCACAGAACGCGGCAAAGGCCTCAAGGTCGGCCTGATAGGCCATGATGGTGTTCTTTGCGGCGCCACGCTCGGCTGCCATCGATTCCAGAAACGCCTCGATATGTCGCTCTATCGTCATACGCCGAGTGTGGTAAGCCGCGCGGACCATGCCCGACAAGTCCGACACCCAGACATCCGCCCACCAATCTGGCCCGCTGCCGCAGGTGCGCCGCAGTATCGTGCTGGTGGGGCTGATGGGCGCAGGCAAATCGGCCATCGGCCGGCGACTGGCGGCGCGGCTTGGCCTTGAATTTCACGACTCCGACCTCGAAATCGAGGCGGCCGCCGGCCTCAGCATTGCCGATATCTTCGCCCAGCACGGCGAGGCGCATTTTCGGGCCGGCGAACGGCGTGTGATCGCACGGCTGCTGGCCGAGGGCCCGATCGTGCTGGCAACCGGCGGCGGCGCGTTCATGGACGAGACGACCCGCGGCCTGATCGCATCATGCGGCATTTCGGTCTGGCTGCGGGCACCGGTGCCGGTATTGCTCGGCCGGGTGGCGGGCCGCACGCATCGACCGCTGCTGAACGACGGCGATCCGGCCGAGATCCTCACGCGGCTTTCCGCGCGCCGCGCTCCGGTCTATGCCCAAGCCGACATCATCATCGACAGTTCCGAGGACCCGCCCGATATGACCACCGAGACCGTCCTGGCCGCCCTCGATCGTTTCGCGCCGCCCCGCTCCGTGCCGGTCGCCTTGCCGGATGCGCCGTATGAGGTGGTGATCGGGCGGGGACTTCTCAAAGGCGCCGGCGCGCGGCTGGCGTCCGCCCTGCCCCAGCTTCGGGCGATCGTGGTGACCGATGAGCATGTCGCCGCCGCGCATCTGCCCACCCTGGCGGCATCGCTCGACGATGCCGGCTTCACGCATGACGCGCTGGTGGTGCCGCCCGGCGAAAGTGCCAAGAGTCTCGCGCGATTTGCCGCGCTGATCGAGGATATTCTGGCGTTGAAACCCGAGCGGCGGACTGCGATCGTGGCGCTCGGCGGCGGCGTGATCGGCGATCTGGCAGGGTTTGCCGCCGCGGCGACATTGCGCGGCCTGCCATTCGCCCAGATCCCTACCTCGCTGCTGGCACAAGTCGATTCCAGCGTGGGCGGCAAGACGGGGGTGAATTCGCGTCATGGCAAGAATCTGATCGGCGCGTTCCACCAGCCGCGGCTGGTGATCATCGACAGTGATACGCTGGCGACGCTGCCGCGCCGCGAGGCCGCGGCGGGATATGCCGAAATCGTCAAGGCCGGGCTGATCGCGGATGTCGAGCTGTACGACTGGTGCGAGGCGAACGGTGCCGCGCTGCTCGATGGCGACCAGGCCCTGCAGGAACAGGCGATCGGCCGCGCCGTCGCGTTCAAGGCTTCGGTCGTGGTTGCCGACCCGCATGAAACGGCGCCGAGCGATGGCCGCGCGCTGCTGAACCTGGGGCATAGTTTCGCCCACACGTTCGAGGCGGAAACCGGCTACGGCCCTGCCCTGCTGCATGGCGAGGCGGTGGCAATCGGGCTGGTCTGCGCGTTCGATCTGTCGGCCCGGCTGGGGCATTGCGACCCGGCGATCGCACGCCGGATCGCCGCGCATCTCGCAGCGGTCGGCTTGCCGCACCGCATCGATGGCTGGCCCGCGGCCGCGCTGATCGAGCATATGCAGCGTGATAAAAAGATGCGCGACGGCCGGCTTTCGTTCGTGCTGGCGCGCGGCATCGGGGCCGCGTTCACCAGCCGCGCGGTGCCGGCGGATGCCGTGCGGGAAACCCTGCTGGCCTGCGGGGCCGGGTAGAAACATGTATACCCCGCCGGCGTTTCGCGAAGACGATCCCGCGATCATCACGGGCATCATGCGCGCGGCGCGCCTGCCTGTTCTGGTCTCGGCCGGGGCTGAGGGGATCGAGGCGACGCATCTGCCGCTGACCTGGCAGGATGCCCCGGCGCCGCACGGCCGGTTGATCGGCCATCTGGCGAGGGGCAATCCGCAATGGAAATCCCTCCGCCAGGGCGCCGCCGCGATGGCCTTGTTCCAGGCGCATGATTTCTATGTCTCGCCCAATTGGTACGAAACCAAGCGCGAGACCGGCAAGGTGGTGCCGACCTGGAATTACGAGGCGGTACACGCTTATGGCACGGTCCAGATCATCGAGGATGCAGCAGGCCTGCACGGCATCGTCACGGCCCTGACTGATCTGCATGAGGCGCGCCAGCCGAAACCGTGGCGGGTGGCCGATGCGCCGGATGATTACGTGGCATCGCAACTCAAGGGCATCGTCGGGATCGTGATGGTGATCGACCGGCTGATCGGCAAGCGCAAGCTCAGCCAGAACCGCCCTGTCGCGGATCGGCTCGGCGTGATCGCCGGGCTCGATGCGGCGGGCGATGCGGTATCGGCGCGCTTGATGCGTTCGGTGGAACCAGCGGCGGATCCACCTGGCCCAGGACCCACCCCTCCACCGCGCGGATGACCGGATCGTCCGGAATACCGTCCGAAGCGCCGCCGATCACGCGGATGACTGCCAGCACGCCGAGCAGGCAGTCGAACCGGTCTTCACCGTCGGCCGTGGCACCGAACCCATCGTCCAGCATCGCGGCCAAGGAGTTGGTCGGGATCGCGCCCAGCCCTGCCATCACCGCGCGGATCGCCAAGGCGAGCCCGGCGCGGTCGGACTGGCGGCGTTTGCTGCGGGGACGTTTCAAACCGAGTTGGACCAGGGCTTCCGCCGGGTAGGTTTCGGCCAGCGCGATGCCGCCCGGGCGCAGCAGGTCGGTGAAACCGCCCTCATAGGGCCAGATGGCGATCGGGATCTTTTGGGCAAAGCCCGGGATCAGGCAGTCCCGCCAGGCGGCCAACGCCGCCTTGCCGCATTGATTGGCGCCCATGGTCCAGAACAGCGCGGCCCCCGCCGGGCGGCGAGATGTCTGGCGGTCTACCGCGCGGCGCAATGCACTGATATCGCTCAGCCCCAGGGCGGCTGCGAGCCGCGCCATCTGCCCGGCGCCGGTGACGCTCGATCCGGGATAGAACGGCCGCGCGAGGCTGACCTCATCGAGCGAACCGCAGGGTTCGAACAGCGCGGCATCGGGGCGGAGCCGCCGCAGCCAGGCGGCGAAGTTCGCAATATCCGCGCGCGCGGCATAGGCGCGCGGCAGCCCCAGCGGGAAATCCACCCCGAGCGCGATCGGTGCGTGGGGCGCATCGCTAACCAGCCGTGCAAGCAGCGTCGCGGACTCCGCCACCGGTTCCGGTGCGCCGATCGACCAGACACCATCGAAGCGCGCCTTGCAGATCCACCGTTTGCGCGGATCGACACTCCAATCGGCGTGGGCGGCCAGCATGACCGGAAATTGTAACAAAGCTGCCATCGACCTGCCATTTATCGGTTGTTATGTCGCGGCAGACATAAGGATAGGATGACCGAATGGAACCGCGTTACCGACCGTTTGCCCAGGCGTTGCATTGGCTGATCGCGATTTCAGTGATCGGGCTGATCATCGCGGGATTGATCGTCCATTATAACTGGATTCCCAAACCGGGCCGGATCACACTGGCCCTGCTGCACATCAGCGTCGGGCTGACGATCCTGGTGCTGATGCTGGTCCGCCTCGGTTATCGGCTGGTGCGCACCCCGCCGCGCTTGCCGGAGACCATAGCGCCCCATGAGCGGCTGCTGGCCGCCGCCGGGCACTGGAGTTTCTACGCGCTCATCGTCGCCATGCCGATCTTCGGCGTGCTTTTTTTTGAAGCCGCGGGCCGGCCGGTCAAATGGTTCGGCCTGTTCAGCCTGCCGCAATTCGTCGGCAAAAACCGCGCGATCCACCACGACTTCGCGTTTCTGCACTTCTGGGGCGGCATTGCGCTGATCGTGCTGCTGGTCGTGCATGTCGGTGCCGTGATTGCCCATGAACGGCGCGGCCAGCGGATTCTGATCCGGATGATGCCGCGCCGGTCACACTGACGGCATCATCGGCGACAGGCGGCCGCCAAGGCGCAGCGGATCGATCCGCAGCGCCTTGCCATCGGCGCCGGTTTCGATCACCGCCCCGCAGATGGTCGCCTCGCCATCGGCCGGGTGCAGGCGTTCGCCCGGCATTTTGCGGGTGAAGCGGGCGATCGCCGGTGCTTTGCCCATGCCGATCACACTGTCGTAATCGCCGCACATGCCGACATCCGCCATAAACGCGGTGCCGCCGGGCAGCACCTGGTGGTCGGCGGTCGGGCAATGGGTGTGGGTACCGAGCACGGCACTGACCGCGCCATCGAACGCATGGGCGAACGCCATTTTTTCGCTGGTCGCCTCGCCATGGAAATCGACCAGGATGGCGGCATGCGTCACGCCGAGGCGGGCGCGCGCGAGGATTGTTTCGATCGCGCGAAACGGGCAATCCATCGCATCCATGAACAACCGGCCCATTGCCTGCAGGATCAAAACGCGCCGGCCATCCGCGAGCGTGATATCGACCGCACCCTCACCGGGTGTGCCGGGCGGATAGTTGATCGGGCGGATCAGCCGTTTCTGCTGGGCGATGTAGGGGATGATTTCCTTGCGGTCCCACGAATGGTTGCCGAGCGTGATGGCATCGGCGCCGGCGGCGAAAATCGCCTCCGCCATATCGGGTGCCAGGCCGAACCCGTGCGAGGCGTTTTCGGCATTGACCACCGCGACATCGATCTTCAGATCGCGCCGCAGCCCCGGCAGAGCCGACACCACCGCGTCGCGGCCGGTGCGGCCCATCACATCGCCCAGAAACAGAATTCTCATCGTCGCTCCTTGTCCGCCGTGGCGGTAAGGCGTGCGGCCGGTTTGGGCAAGCGCGGATCAGGCGGATTCGAGCACGTGCAGGATGCGGTTGGCGATCAGCTCCTTCGCTCTGGCGGCATACTCAGCCATGTGCGGCGTTTTCACATGGGCCGACAGCGCCTCCTTGGTGGCCCATTTTTCGATCACGACATAGCTGTCCGGCCCGAAATCGGCCGAGGCGATGGCGTGATCGGTATCGATCGCCGGCGCGTATTCGATGCAGCCGTCTTCCGCGTGGACCATCGGCATCACCGCGTGGAATGCTTCGAGCAGTTCGGCCCGCTTGCCGGGCTTGGCGGTGATGATGGCAAGGACGTGGATCATGAAATTCTCCGGTTCAAAATGTGGCGTCGGCGCTGGCGTGGTCGAGCGTCTCGATCTCGGCGGCCGACAAGGTGAGTGACGCGGCCTTGATCAGATCGTCAAGCTGGGCCGTGCTGGTCGCACTCGCGATCGGTGCGGTGATGCTGGGGCGGGCGATCAGCCAGGCGATCGCGACCTGACCCGGGGTGGCGCGATGGTGCGCCGCAATATCATCGAGCGCAGCGAGAATCCGCCTGCCGTGCGGATTGAGGTATTTCCTGACGCCGGCGCCGCGCGGGCTGGCGGCGAAATCGGCCTCGTTGCGGTACTTGCCGGTCAGAAACCCGGCCGCGAGTGCGAAGTAGTTGATCACGCCGAGATGCTCGGCGACGCAGAGCGGTTCGAGCTCGGCCTCGTAGCCGGCGCGTTCGACCAGATTGTAATGCGGCTGGAGCGCGCAGTAACGCGGCAGGCCGAGGCGATCGCTGGTCGCCAGAGCCTCCCTGAGACGCGGCGCGGTGTAATTCGAGGCGCCGATGGCCCGCACCTTGCCTTGCTCGATCAACAGGGCGAAGGCCTCAAGTGTCTCCTGCAGGGGCGTGTCGGTCTCATCGGCATGCGCCTGATAAAGGTCGATCACATCGGTCTTCAGCCGTTGCAGCGAGGCATCGGCGGCGGCGAGGATGGTCGGTTTGGAGAGTTTTCGGCCATCCGCACCGGTCATCATGCCGACCTTGGTGGCGATCAGCATCTCGCTGCGCGCACCGCTCCGGGCCAGCCAGTTGCCGATCACGGTTTCGGACTCGCCGCCTTTATGGCCCGGTGCCCAAACCGAATACATGTCGGCCGTGTCGATCGCGGTCAGACCCGCGTTACGCAGCCGGTCGAGCAGGGCGAACGAGGTGGCTTCATCGGCGGTCCAGCCGAACACGTTGCCGCCGAACATGATGGGCGGCAGGGAGAGGCCGGATGTGCCGAGTTGTTTGTGGTTCATGCTGCGAGTCCTGCACTGTTAAGCCTGCCACATGGTCAGCCAGGCCGCCGGCGGCAAGCGCCCCGTCAGCGTCCTGGGGCGGCGACCGCCTGCTCCAATACCTCACGGATATAACGGGTGTAGGGAATGCCGCGCGCCGATGAGCGCGCCTTGGCCGCGTCGAGCAGGGCTTGCGGCAGGCGCATGTTGATCTGCGCAGCCTTGGGCTCGAATTCGAAATGGGCCGATATAAACTGGCTGAAATCGAGGTCCGACAAATCCTGGTCGAGTACTGTTTCGGCCTGGTTGTCGGTGTGGACTTCCGGGACCGGTCTGTTCACAGTGGGCACCATTCGTTCGTGATCGTTATCATGGCAGTATTCGGAATGATTGATACAGCGCCCACAACTATTCCACCAGCCTGACTGGTGCGAGGTCGGGCCAGCGATCGATCGGGTCGGGGTTTTCGGGATGGGCGCTGCCGCCGAAGTGGCGGATGACACCGGCGACGGCATTGAGCGCCGTGGTGACGGCACCTTCGGCCCAGCCGGCGGTCCAGGAAATATCGTCGCCGGCGAGGAAAATGCCACGGTGCGGCGCGGGCAGGTCGTCCTGGATGAAATGACTGAACAGCCGGCGCTGATAGCGGTAATGCCCGGGCAGATTGGCCTTGAACGCCCCCATGAAATTAGGGTCGGATTCCCAGGATACCGTGATCGGCGCGCCGATGATGTGTTTCGCGATATCGAGCGTGGGATAGATCTGGCGCAGGCTGTGCAGCATCAGGCGCACCCGGTCATCGAGCGGCAGGGCGAGCCATTTCAGCGCATCGTCGCTCCAGGTGTAGGACAGGCAGATGACACCGGGCTTGTCCTCGCCATGATCGAGCAGATAGGTGCCGCGGGTCAGCCGGTCAGACAGGGTCATGCTAAGCACATGTTCGCCGCTGGCGGCATCGATGTCGCGCCAGAACGGGCGATCGACCATGACGAAGGTTTTGGAGGATTGCATGTAATGGGTCCGTTCCATCCCCATCCAGAGATCGTGATGGAACAGGGATTCACTGCAGTCGATCCGCGCCGAGAGCAGCCAGACCTGGCAGGTGACGATGACGGCATCGTATTCAGTGGTGGTGCCGTAGCGATCGGTGATCGCAAATTTTTTTGTGCGGCCGGGCGCGATTTTCGCGACACCGGGTTTCGGCACATGATTGTGCAGCGAGGCCAGGGACGTGCCGGCAGGCCAATGCGTCATCACCGACGGCACCAGCGCCCAGAGGCGGCGCGGCAGTTGTTCGACACCGCCGACCACGAGGCGATGATCGTCATCCGCGCCGGTTGCGACCACGCGGAGAATTTCTAGGATCGAATTCGGAAAATCGGTATCCCACCCGCCCGTGCCGAAGCCGACCTGGCCGAACATCTCCCGGGCGCGAAAGCCGAGTTCGCGGAATGCCTTGGATTTCGCGATGAAGCCGGAAAAACTTTCCTCATCGAGGCTTTCGACCAGCGGATGCCAGAGCCGCCTGATGGCCGCGACATCGCGCGCCCGGATCGCGGCGGTCAATTCGCCGTAATGCGCGCCTTCCTCCAGCGCCTCGGCCCAGGCGCGTTCGACCTCGGCGAACCGGTGCGGCAGATCATCCTTGGTGCGGGCGTAATGTTTGACGCCTCCCAGTTCGATCACGGTGGAGGGCGTATCGGGTGCCAGCGGATTGGGAAAGCCGGTCGTCTCGATGCCGACCTTGTCGAAATAGTGAAACAACGCCCGCGAGGAGGGCGGAAACCGCATCGCGCCGAGTTCGGCATAGGCCCCTGCCCCGTCCTTGAACGGCTCGGAGCGCAGCCGCCCGCCGATCCGGTCGCTCTCGAACAGGACCGGCTTGAAGCCGAGCTTCATCAGTTCGTGGCCGGCCACGATGCCGGCGATACCGGCACCCACAATCGCGATTTCGGTGCCGTGCGCGGCGGCGGGTACCGCGCCGAGCCCCGCGCGATGGGACAGGAAATCATCATAGGCGAAGGGGAAATCGGGGCCGAACATGGTGATCGGGGCGGTCATGCGGTCAGGCTCCGATAAAATTCGGGGCGGCGGTCGGCCAGGAGCGCATCGCGGGCGCGGACGCGCGCCTGATGGGCGGGATCGAGCATCGCCAGGATCAACTCCGGGCCGGCGGCCGCTTTGGCGAGGATCGCGCCGTCCGGCCCGCAGATCGAGGATTTGCCGATATAGGCGAGGCCGTCCTCGCTGCCGCAATGATTGGCATAGGCAATGAAGACCTGGTTTTCATAGGCGCGGGCCGGGATGACATGATCGGCCACGACATCGTAGGGCGGCATCAGCGCGGTCGGCACCAGGATCAGATCGGCGCCGGCCAGCGCGAGGGCGCGCGCGGTTTCGGGGAATTCAATGTCGTAGCAGATGGCGAGCCCCACCGTGAAGCCACGCCAGGCGACCACCGGAAATCCGCCCCCCCGCACCGCGAACATCGCCCGGTCGAGCGCACCGAACAGATGGATCTTCCGATAGGTCAGCAGGATTTCCCCCGCCGCATCGATCAGCGCGGCACTGTTGGCCACTCCGCCCGCCGCGATCTCCGGAAAACCCAGGCAGAGCGCGATGCCGTGCGCGCGGGCGATCGCACGGATTTTGGTAAATCGCGCGTCCTCGCGGCTCATCGCGAGGCTGCGCGCCCGATCCGCGCCGAGATTATAGCCTGTGCAGAATAATTCCGGCAGCACCAAAAGCGCCGCGCCCCGCTGGCTGGCCGCGCGCGCGGTTGCATCGAGCAGGGAAATCGCCGCATCCGGGTCGGCGAAACATCCCTCGGTCTGGCAGATCGCGATTGTCAGGGTCATCGATTGGCAATAGGCGGCGTCTCCGGCGGAGGCAACGCCCCGCCGGAGACATGACGGATCAGGGGCCGTTACAATGTGTTGAGCACCAGATGCGCGCCTTTCCGGGCGATCGCCCCCATTCGTGCGCCGTGGCTGCCGGACGCCATGACGATGTCGCCCGGCGTGATCAGGTCGCCTGCTTCATGAAAGAAATCGTCGCGATCGAGTGCCGACAGCGCATCGTCGCCGGTGCGATAATGCCAGAGGGTAAAGCCGTTGGCATAGGCGAGGACGGACAGGTTGCGCAGGGTGAAAGCCATGGTCAGATCTCCTTTGAGTCGCGTGTTGATGATGACTGGGGCGGAAATAAGAAAGTAATCCTATCGTTCGGAAAATTTTTTTCGGGAACCACCGGCACGCCAAGATCGAACCCGGCGACGATGCCGCGCGCGCGGAGCGCCTGTTCCAGCTCGGCGAGGGCGTAACGCCATTGCCGCCAATCGCTGCGATCGGATCCGCTGCGCCGGTCCGGCGCGCGGCCGCGGTCGCCCCAAACGCGCAGCACGCGCGCGTGCACGAGGTCGATCCGGCGGGCGCGATACAGCCGATCGAGACAGGTCAGGATCGTCTCTGGCGTGCAGGGGCGCGAGCGGTCATGCGGCAGTGGCGTGCCGGCCCGGCGGGCGGCGAGGCGTTCGGCGGTCCAGAGCCAGGCGCGCTCGGCGGAGGCGAAGGGCTTGATCTGGGGGATCGGTCGGGCAGGGCCTGGGTCTGCTTTCAAGGTGGTCATCGTGGCCTCCGGTGTGAACATAACAAGAACATACTAACTGGAGGTTGTATCGCTCGCAAGAGAAAAACGGAGTTTTTTCCTATTTATCTCTTTCCAACCCGCTAAAATCCGTTAAGAACAATGTGATGCGACACGAAGATATCTGGCGCGCAATCGATACGCTGGCAGCCGAGCGCGGACTGTCGACCTCAGGCCTCGCGCGCAGCGCCGGGCTCGACCCGACCAGCTTCAACCCCTCGAAACGGCGCGGCGCCGATGGCAAACTGCGTTGGCCATCCACGGAAAGCATCGCCAAAATCCTGATGGCGACCGGATCGGGGCTCGATGCCTTTGCCGGTCTGGTGCTGGGCGCGCGCACCTTGCCGCCGGCACGCGTCACCGGCCGCCGCGTACCGGTGATCGGCCTGGCGCAAGCCGGCCAGGACGGTTTTTTCGACGATGCCGGCTATCCGGCCGGCGGCGGTTGGGATCATGTGGCTCTACCCCGCACCGAGGCGGCGCTCGCCGATGATCCCCATGCGTTCGGCCTGACGATCCACGGTGATTCGATGGAGCCGGTCTACCGTGAGGGCGACATCATCGTGGTCTCGCCCGCCGCACCGGTCCGCGCCGGTGATCGTGTGGTGGTGCGCACCAGCGCGGGCGAGGTCATGGCAAAGCTGCTGCAGCGGCGCAGCGCGCAGCGGGTGGAACTGGCGAGTTTCAACCCCGACCATAAGCTGCTGGTCTTTCCCGCCAATCAGATCGCGGCGATCCACCGCATCGTCTGGGCCAGCCAGTAGCGCGCCCTCGCGACCCGGCAGACCAGCACTTTGCGCCGGCAGCGCGTTTCTGTATGCAGTCACGCATGCGATTGCCGACACGCCATCTCCTGGGAATCGAAAACCTCCATCCCCGCGATATTTCGGCCCTGTTGGATCTCGCCGAGAGCTACGCGCTGCTCAACCGCTCGGGCAAAACCCGGCGGGATGTGCTGCGCGGGCGCACGCTGATCAACCTGTTCTTCGAGGACAGCACCCGCACCCGCACCAGTTTCGAACTGGCCGGCAAGCGCCTCGGCGCCGATGTCATCAACATGTCGGTCTCAACATCCTCGGTCTCCAAAGGCGAGACGCTGCTGGACACCGCCGCCACGCTGAACGCCATGAACTGCGACCTGCTGGTGGTGCGCCACAAGGCATCCGGCGCACCGGCCCTGCTGGCGCAGAAGGTCGATGCCGCGGTGATCAATGCCGGCGATGGCATGCACGAACACCCCACCCAGGCGCTGCTCGATGCGCTGACGATCCGCCGCCACAAGGGCACGCTCGCGGGGCTGACCATTGCGATCTGCGGCGATATCGCCCATTCCCGGGTTGCCCGGTCGAATATTCTGCTATTGATCGCCATGGGCAGCCAGGTGCGCGTGGTCGGACCGCCGACGCTGATCCCCTCCGGCATCGAACAATTCGGGGTGAGCGTGTTCCACGATATGCGGGAGGGTTTGCGCGATGCGGACATCGTGATGGCCCTGCGCCTGCAGACCGAACGGATGAGCGGCGGCATGATCCCGAGCGCGCGCGAGTTTTTCACCTTCTACGGGCTGGATGCGGCGAAACTTGCTTTCGCCAGGCCGGATGCGCTGGTGATGCACCCGGGCCCGATGAACCGCGGCGTCGAAATCGACAGCCAGGTGGCCGATGACACGACACGCTCGGTCATTCGCGAACAGGTCGAGATGGGCGTCGCCGTGCGCATGGCGGTGCTGGACGTGCTGGCCCGGACGGCGCTGCGCAATGCGTGATACGTTGATCACCGGCGCCCGGATCATCGACCCCGCCTCCGGCCACGACGCGATCGGCGATTGCCTGATCCGGGATGGTCTGATCGCCGATTTCGCCGGCGCCTTGGGCCGGCCCGCCGATGCGGCCGTGGTCGATGGCGCCGATTGCATTCTTTGCCCTGGCCTGGTCGATGGCCGGGCCTCGCTCGGAGAGCCGGGTTTCGAATATCGCGAGACCATTGCCTCGGCTGCCCAGGCCGCCAACGCGGGCGGCATCACGACGATCGCGGTGCTGCCCGACAATGCGCCCCCGACCGATGACCCGGCGCTGGTGCGCGCCCTGGCGAGCGCCGGCCAGGCCAGCGGGCGCATCACCATCGCGCCCTACGGTTGCGCGACGCGCGGTTGCAGGGGCGAGAGCATCGCCGAATACGGGCTGCTGCGCGCGGCGGGTGCCATCGCGTTTTCCGATGGCGCGCGCGCGATCGGCCCCGCGGGTCTGATGCGCCGGGCGCTATCCTACGCGCGCGGGTTCGGTGCGATGATCGTGCAGCATCCCGAGGAACCAAGTCTCGCGGCAGGGGGCGCCGCAACCGCGGGTGCGCGGGCAACCCTGATGGGCCTGCCCGGCATTCCGGTCTGCGCCGAGGCGATGATGGTGGCGCGCGACATCACCCTGGTCGAACTGACCGGTGGTGCGGTGCATTTCGCCCATGTCTCGACCGAAGCGGCGCTCGACCTGATGCGCGCGGCCAAGGCCCGCGGCCTCGCCGTGAGTTGCGACACCGCGCCGCCCTATTTCGACCTGAACGAGACCGCGATCGGCGATTTCCGCACCTACGCCAAGCTCTCGCCGCCACTGCGCAGCGAGGACGACCGCCTCGCGGTGGTCGCCGGGCTGGCAGACGGCACGATCGATGCGATCGTGTCGGACCATCAGCCGCGCGATGCCGATGACAAGCGCCTCCCCTTCGCCGAAGCCGCCCCCGGCGGCGCCGGGCTCGCGACGTTGCTGGCCATCACGCTCGCGCAGGTGCAGTCCGGCGCGCTGAACCTGCACACCGCACTTTCCCTGCTGACCGATCGGCCGGCGCGCCGGTTCGGGCTCGATGCCGGGCGGATCGTCAAGGGCGGGGCCGCCGATCTATGCCTGTTCGCGCCCGAGCGATCCTGGCGGATCGAGGCCGGCAAGCTGCCGGGCAAGGCGCAAAACACGCCGTTCGACGGCCGCGCGGTCGAAGGCGTGGTGGTTGGCACCTGGAAGGCCGGCATGAGGGTATTCGGATGATCGCGCTCGCAGCCTTGATCGGCTATCTGCTCGGCTCGGTGCCATTCGGCCTGATCCTGACGCGCGCGGCCGGGCTGGGCGATGTGCGCAAGATCGGCTCCGGCAACATCGGTGCCACCAATGTGCTGCGCACCGGGCGCAAGGGGCTCGCCGCGCTGACCTTGCTGCTCGATGCGGCCAAGGGCGTGATCGCGGTCCTGCTGATGCACAATGAAGGGCGCTGGATCGTCGTGATCGCCGGTTTGTTCGCGGTCATCGGGCATCTCTATCCGGTGTGGCTGCGCTTCAAGGGTGGCAAGGGTGTCGCGGTCGGTCTGGGCGTTCTGCTGGCGCAGGCGTTCCCGGTCGGGCTGATCGCGTGCCTGGTGTGGCTGGGGATGGCGTTCTGGCGGAAATATTCCTCGCTCGCCGCGCTGACGGCGTTTGCGACCGCCCCGCTCGTCGCGCTGCTGCTGGGGGACTGGCGGGTCGCGATCGGGGCCGTGGTGATCGCGACCCTCGTGTTTCACAAGCATCGCGCCAATATTGCCCGGCTGCGCGCCGGCACCGAACCGCGGATCAAGCTCGGCGCGTGATCGACCGGGTGGCCCTGCTGCGGCTGATCCGCACCGAGGGGGTCGGGCCGCAGACCTATCGGCGGCTGCGCGCCCGGTTCGATACGCCGGAAGAAGCCCTGGCCGCAATTCCCGCCCTTGCCCGCGCCGGCGGCCGGGCGAAGCCACCCTTCGTGCCCAGCCTGGGCGATGTGCGGCGTGAGCTCGACCGGCACGACAAACTCGGCGCGACACTGTTGTTCATGGGCGAGCCCGACTATCCGAAGCTGCTCGCCCTGCTGCCGGATGCCCCGCCGATGATCGCGGTGCTGGGCGATGTCTCGATCCTGCATCGGCCGATCGTGGCCGTGGTCGGTGCCCGCAACGCCTCGGTCAACGGCGCGCGGATCGCCGCGGATATCGCGGCGGAACTCGCGGCATCCGGCCGGCCGATCGCCTCGGGGCTCGCGCGCGGCATCGATGCGGCGGCGCACACCGCAGCCTTGCGGACCGGCACCACGATCGCCGCGATCCCCGGCGGGCTCGATGTCGTCTATCCGCCCGAACACAGGGCGCTCCAGGCCGAGATCGCCGCAAATGGCGTCCTGATCGCCGAGGCACCACCCGGCACGGCGCCGCTCGCGCGGCATTTTCCCAAGCGCAACCGCATCATCGCCGGCCTGTCGCTCGGTGTCGTCGTGATCGAGGCGGCCTTGCGCTCGGGCAGCCTGATCACCGCGCGCTATGCGCTCGACTACGGGCGGGAGGTGTTTGCGGTGCCCGGTTCACCGCTCGATGCGCGGGCCCGCGGCACCAACGACCTGATCCGCCAGGGCGCGCATCTGACTGAGTCGGCTGGCGATGTGCTGGCGAACCTGCCCGATCAGCCGGGCGCCCTGTTCGCCGATGCGCGGATCACGCCGGTTCAGCCGGGTCTCGCCGAACCGGTCGCGGCCCTTGACTCGGTCGGTTCGGACATCGATATGGCGCGGCGCGACATCCCTAGGTTGTTGTCCGCGAGCCCGATCACGGTTGACGAACTGGCATTGCACTGCCAGTTCTCCGCCTCCGTCATGGTCGCCGTGCTCATGGAACTGGAATTGGCCGGGCGGATCGAGACTTTGCCTGGCAATAGAATCGGGTTGCTGCTGGACCCGTAGCTTGCTCTGAATGCGCCCCGAACTGGAAAAATCGCCCAGATGAACGCTATCGTCGTCGTCGAGTCACCGGCCAAAGCCAAGACGATCAACAAATACCTTGGTGAGGGGTTCACCGTGCTGGCGTCGTTCGGCCATGTGCGCGATTTGCCGGCGCGTGACGGCAGCGTGCGCCCGGATGAGGATTTCGCGATGTCCTGGGAAGAGGACGCGCGGGGCGACAAGCAGGTGGCGGCCATCGCCAAGGCGCTGAAAGGCGCCGACACTCTCTATCTCGCAACCGACCCTGATCGCGAGGGCGAGGCAATTTCCTGGCATGTCCGCGCGATGCTCGAAGCGCGCAACATGCTTAAGGGTAAGATCGTCCGGCGCATCACCTTCAACGAAATCACCAAATCCGCCGTCCAGGCGGCCATGCGCGCACCGCGCGAGCTTGATACACCGCTGATCGAAGCCTATCTGGCGCGCCGCGCGCTCGATTATCTGGTGGGCTTCACGCTCTCGCCGGTGCTCTGGCGCAAACTGCCGGGCAGCAAATCGGCCGGGCGCGTGCAATCGGTCGCGTTGCGGCTGATCTGCGAACGCGAAGCCGAAATCGAGGTCTTCCGCAACCGGGAATACTGGACGATCGAGGCGGTGTTCACCACGCCGGCCGGCGCGCCGTTCCATGCCCGGCTGACCCATCTGGACGGCAGGAAACTCGACCAGTTCGACATCCCCGACGCCGCAGCCGCCGAGCGTGCGAAGGCCGCGGTCGAGCGCGGCGAATTCTCGGTCGTCTCAGTCGAGAAAAAACGCACGCGCCGCAACCCGCCGCCGCCGTTCACAACGTCGACCCTGCAACAGGACGCCTCGCGCAAGCTGAGCATGACGGCGCAGCAGATCATGCGCACCGCCCAGCAACTGTATGAAGGGGTCGAAATCGGCGGCGAAACCGTCGGGCTGATCACCTATATGCGAACCGATGGCGTGCAGATGGCGCGGGAGGCGATCGGCGCCGTGCGCAGCCAGATCGGCTCGGCGTTCGGCCCCGATTATCTGCCCGCCGCACCGCGCGAATACCAGACCAAGGCCAAGAACGCGCAGGAAGCGCATGAGGCGATCCGGCCGACCGATTTCACCCTCACGCCCGAGCGCGCATCCCGCCACCTCAGCCAGGAGCAGGCCCGCCTGTACGAGCTGATCTACAAGCGCGCCCTCGCCTCGCAGATGCAATCGGCCGAGCTTGATCAAACCAGCGTCGACATCGCGGACAAAGCCGGCACCACGCTGCGCGCGACCGGCTCGATCCTGGCGTTCGACGGGTTTTTGAAACTGTATCGCGAAGAACTCGACGACACCGCCGAGGATGAAGACTCCCGCCTGCTGCCCCCCATGACCAAGGCCGACCCGCTCAATCGCGGCAAGGTCACCGCCGATCAACATTTCACCCAGCCGCCGCCGCGCTACTCCGAAGCGACACTGGTCAAGAAAATGGAGGAGCTCGGCATTGGCCGGCCGTCCACCTATGCCTCGATCCTGACCGTGCTGCGCGAACGCAATTATGTGCGGATGGATGCGCGCCGGTTCATTCCCGAAGATCGCGGCCGGTTGGTGACGGCGTTTCTGGTCAGTTTTTTCGCCCGCTACGTCGAGACCGGCTTCACCGCCGCGCTCGAGGAAAAACTCGACGAAGTGTCCGACGGCAAGCTCGACTGGCGCAAGGTGATGCGCGATTTCTGGACCGATTTTTCTAACGCGATCGACCAGACCAAGGACCTCAAGATATCGGACGTGATCGACGCGCTCGATGAGGAACTCGGCCCGCATTTCTTCCCCGCGCGCGAGGACGGCTCCGATCCGCGCGTGTGCCAGGCCTGCGGTACCGGGCGCCTCGGCCTGAAACTTGGCCGCTACGGTTCGTTCATCGGCTGCTCGAACTATCCCGAGTGCCAATATACCCGCAAACTCGCGATCGACGGCACCGATGATGACGGCGACACGCTGCGCGACGGCATGAAGGTGCTGGGCACCAACGCCGATGGCATTCCCGTCACGCTGCGGCGCGGGCCGTATGGCCTCTATATCCAGCTGGGCGAACCCGATCCGGAGGACAAAAAGGCCAAGCCGCGCCGCGCCGCCCTGCCCAAAGGCGTGACGGGCGATGATCTGACGCTGGAACAGGCCCTCGGGCTGCTCTCGCTGCCGCGCATCGTCGGCGTGCACCCCGAGACCAAGGCGGAAATCCAGGCCGGCATCGGCCGGTTCGGACCCTATGTGAAAATGGGCCCGATCTTCGCCTCGCTCGACCGCGATGACGACGTCCTGGCGGTCGGGCTGAACCGCGCGGTGATGGTGCTGGCGAAAAAGCAGGAAGGGATCCGCGAGCTCGGCCCGCACCCGAAGGGCGGCGACCCCGTCATGGTCCGCAAGGGCCGGTTCGGCCCCTACGCACAGCACGGCAAGACGGTCGCCAACCTGCCGCGCGGCACCGAGCTCGACACCATCACCCTCGATGAGGCGGTGGCGCTGCTGACCGAAAAGGGCAAGACGCTGGCGCCGAAAGGCAAAAAGGGCGGCAAACCGGGCGCGAAGAAAACCGCTTCAGAGCCCAAACCGGCAGCCGCCAAGCCGCCGGCGCGCGCGGCGGCGAAGACAAGCGCGAAGCCGCACGCGAAAGCGAAGCCGAAAGCAAAATAGCGCAACCGCGCCGGCCAGGCTGGTGCGATGTCTACGGGTTCTGCGGCGTGAGGCTCGCCTGATCCTGGTTGAATAGCGCCTGCTCCGCCTCCCGCCGCCGTAACAGGCCGGGCAGCACAACCCCGCCGGCATAATCCCAGCGCACGAATTGCGCTGCCGCGCCCTGATAGTCACCCTGATTGAGCAGGGCGAGCAAGGTGGAGCGATAGAAATTGCCGGCGCCGACGTTGTAGATGAAATCGATCAATGCCGCCTCCTGATTGGCATCGAGCGGCACGAACACGGCGGCCGAAACCACGCTCTGTGCTGCCGCCAGATCGCGCTCGACCAACGCGAGCGCGTCCGCCTGGCTGATCGCCGGCGTATCGGCGGTGACCGGATTACCCCAGGCATCGATCGTCGAACCATACCCGATCGACCAGACCCCACCGGGATCACGATAGGGTTCGGCGCTGAATCCCTCGAACGGTTCCACCAATCGGGTGGCGGCGATCTGAAGCGGGTCGGGCGTAACTAAGATATCCATCGGTGATCGGCTCCTGACATTGCACCAAAAGATTTGCCATGAGGCCGGGGGGGTGAGAAACCATAAACACAACCTGGAAGTGCATGGCCCGTTTCCCCCTCGAGCGAAAGCAAAGATCCGCATTGGACGATAGCGCGCGCATAGCTTCATTCATGGCGGCGGCGATGACCGCGGATATCGCCAGTTTCGACCTGTTCGACACGCTGGTGCAGCGCGCCGTCTGGCGGCCGCACGATCTGTTCGCACTGCTCGCCGCCACTCTGCCCGACCAGGCCGGCCCATGGTTCGCGGCCGAACGCGGTCGTGCCGAGGCCGCGGCGCGCCGGGCATCAGGTATCACCGAGATCACGCTCGCCGCGATCTATGCCGAATTGGCCCGCACCGCACCGCAAGGCCTCGACCTGACCTCGATCATGGATCGGGAAATCGCCCTGGAAATCGAAGGGATCGCGGCTGACCCCGGCATTGCGGCTGCGTTTCGCGCCCTGGTTGCAGCCGGTCGCCGCGTCATCATCGTGTCGGATATGTACCTGCCACGCCACGCGATCGAAACCATGATCGAACGGGCCGGTATTGACGGGTACGCGCGGCTCTATCTGTCGAGCGAAACCGGCCGCACCAAGGCGAGCGGTGCGGTGTGGGATGAAATCCGCGCCGATTTCGGGCTGACGGCCGAGGCGCGCATCGTCCATCTCGGCGACCATCCGGAGGCCGATGGCGCGGTCGCGCGCCGCTGCGGGGTCACGCCGTCCCTGGTCTCGCCGCCTGAACGCCGGCTGCCGGCAAACCGCTATCAACCCAGCGGCCACGCGCTCGCCGACCTGCCCCATGCGCTGCTGCGCCGCGCCCTCGCCGCACAGCAGCACGTGGGGCAGGCCGGCGACCCATACTGGCTGACCCTCGCCTATCTGGTGGTCGCCCCCGCGGCGATCGGCATGGCCGGATTGATCCACAGCCGCGTGCGCGCGGAATGCCGCCGGCCGTTCTTTCTGGCGCGCGACGGGCTGGTGTTTCAGAAAGCCTATGAAACGGCCTGGCGCACCGAGGCAGCGCCCCCGTCCCACTACGTCTGGTCGTCGCGCCGGTGCCTCAATCTCGCCGCCATCACGACGCTGGATGCCAGCGATCTCGACTTTCTGTGTTCAGGGGTCAGCGACCTCACGATCGCCGAATACCTGCAACGCGCCGCGCTCGATCCCGCTGAAAGCGCGGTCGCGGCGGCAATGCATCGACACGGCGTGCATGGCCAGACCGCCGTGAACGATGCCCCGTCCCGCGCCGCCCTGCGCGCAATTTTCACCGATCTCGCGGACCCGATCACCGCGCGCGCCGGGATCGAGCGGCGCGATCTGCTGGCGCATCTCGACCAGATCGGGCTGTTCGATGGCAAGGCGCTGGTGGTCGATCTGGGCTGGCACGGCTCGCTGCAGCGCTCGCTCATCCGCCTGGGCACGATCGCGCGCGGCACCGCGCCCGACATTACCGGCGTCTATCTCGGCACCACCGCCAGACGCGCCCGTGACATCGAGGCCGAGGGATTTCTGTTCAGCGATAGCGCGCCGCAATCGGTCGTCGCCGCAACCGTCGGGCGATCGTACGAGGTGCTGGAGTTGCTGTTCTCGGCACCGGAATCCGGCATCAGCCATGTCGCCTGCCGCGATGGCGTGCCCTATCCGGTCCGCCTCGAACAGGCCGAGGAAGCCCCGCGTCTCGCCATTGCCGCGCTGATCCACGATGCCGTGACCGATGTGGCGCACGCGATGCGTCCCTATCTGCGCCAAGAGCATATCGCGATGCTGCGCGACCTTGCGTGTACCCGCCTCGCTGGCTTGCTTACCGCACCCGACCGCACCGATGCCGCGCGTTTCGCGGCAATCCCCCATGCCGAAGGGTTCGGCGCATTGTCCTACCGGCCGATCGTGCCACCCTCTGGCCGATCGCTGTTCGCCGCCGCCGGCGCGGCCCGCACCGCCTTCTGGCCGGCCGGATATCTCGCCCGGCTCGATCCCGGTTCACGGTTCGCGGTGCGCCTGATCAACCGCCTGCACCGCCGCATCACCGCGCCAGCGTGAGCACCAGCCCGCCCGCACAGATCAGCGCCCCCGCCACCAGCACCGGCCCGTCCGGGCGAACACCGTAGCCGAACCAGTTGACCAGCTGTGCCACGATGAAAAACAGCACCACATAGACACCAAGCACCCGGCCGAAATCCCACGGCCCGAGATTGACGAAAATACCATAGGCCGCGAGCACCACAGCGCCGCCGATCAGCCAGGAGATCCGCCCCGCCCCGCTCGCGTGCAAGCCGTTGCGCATCAGCGCATCGCCCCCCACCTCGAGCGCGGCGGCAAGGCCCAGCAGCAGCAGGATGCCAAGCCCCTTCACCCGGCGCCCGTGATGATATCGAGGGCCGCTTGCAGCATGTACGAAGCCGCCGCCGCATCGACCCGTGCGGCCCGCCTCGATCGCGATACATCGGCCTCGATCATCGCCCGGTTCACCGCGGCCGAGGACAGGCGCTCATCCATCATCGCGGCGGGCAGATCGGTCGCGAAGGTGATCGCATGCGCCCAGTCGCGCGCCGCCTGCGCCGCGGGGCCGTACGTGCCGTCCATCGACAGCGGCAGCCCGATCACCAGCGCCGTCGCCCCCTCCTTGGCCGCGATGTCGCGGAGCGTCCGCGCCATGTCGGCCAGTTTGCCACGCTTCATCGCGCCATAGGGTGATGCGAGCCGCCGGCTGACATCCGACAGCGCGATGCCGACGATGCGTGATCCCGGATCGAGCCCGATCAAGCGGGCGTTGCGGGGCATTGCAGCCACCAGATCGGTCAGGTTGAACAGTGTCATGGTCGCGTTTATGATCCAGACCGCACAGAAACCCAAGGGATGCCCATGTCGCTCGACCCCGCGACGGTTCGCCGTATCGCGAAACTCGCCCGTATCCGCCTCACCGATGATGAGGTGCCGCGCCTCGAAGGCGAACTCAATGCGATTCTCGGCTATGTCGAGCAACTCTCCGAGGTCGATGTCGATGGCGTGCAACCCCTGTCCGGCGGCGCGCAGATGGCGATGCGGCTGCGCGACGATGCGGTGACCGACGGCAATTATCCCGACAAGATCCTCGCCAACGCACCGGACCGGATCGGCAATTTCTTTGCCGTGCCGAAGGTGGTGGAATGACCATGCTGGACATGAGCATCGCCGAAGCGCTCGCGGCGCTGGCGGCGAAAAAAATCTCAGCCGTCGAACTGACGGATGCGCATCTCACTGCGGTCGAGGCGCTCAACCCGCGCCTCAACGCGTTCATCACCATCACCGCCGATCAGGCGCGCGCACAGGCACGCGCGGCCGATGCGGCGCGGGCCGCGGGCGACGCCCCTGCCCTGTCCGGCATTCCGATCGCGATGAAGGACCTGTTCTGCACCGAAGGCGTGCGGACCACGGCGGGGTCGAACATTCTCGAACCCTTCATCCCGCCCTACGAGAGCACGGTGTCCGCCCGGCTCAAGGCCGCCGGCGCGGTGATGCTCGGCAAGGCCAATCTCGATGAATTCGCCATGGGCTCATCGAACATCACCTCGGCCTACGGCGCGGTCGAAAACCCCTGGCAGCGCGATGACGGGGCGAAACTCGTCCCCGGCGGCTCCTCCGGCGGTTCGGCCGCGGCGGTCGCGGCACGCATGGCCATGGGCGCGACCGGCACCGACACCGGCGGCTCGATCCGTCAGCCGGCCGCGTTCACCGGCATCGCCGGCATCAAACCCACCTACGGCCGTTGCTCGCGCTTCGGCATCGTGGCGTTTGCCTCCTCGCTCGACCAGGCGGGCCCGATGGCGCGCACCGTCGAGGATTGCGCGATCCTGCTCGGGGCGATGAGCGGGTTCGATGAGCGCGACAGCACCTCCGCCGACCGCCCGGTGCCCGATTTCCGGGCCGCCTGCGCGCGCGGCGTCCAGGGCCTGCGAATCGGCATCCCGCGCGAATACCGCGTCGATGGCATGGCCCCCGAGATCGAAACCCTCTGGCAATCGGGCATCGACTGGCTGAAACGGGCCGGCGCCGAGATCATCGATGTCAGCCTGCCGCACACCCGATATGGTTTGCCGGTCTATTACATCGTGGCGCCGGCCGAAGCCTCCTCGAATCTCGCGCGTTATGATGGTGTGCGGTTCGGCGCGCGGGTGGATGGCGCGGATCTGATCGATCTGTACGAGCGCACCCGCGCGGCCGGATTCGGTGCCGAGGTAAAACGGCGCATCATGATCGGCACCTATGTTCTCTCGGCCGGGTATTACGATGCGTATTACCTGCGCGCCCAGAAAGTGCGCGCGCTGATGCTGCGCGATTTCAACCAGGCGTTCGCGAAGGTCGATGCCATCCTGACCCCCACCGCGCCATCGGCGGCCTTTGCGATCGGCGAAAAAATGGACGATCCGGTGACGATGTATTTGAACGACGTGTTCACCGTCCCCTCCAACCTCGCCGGCGTTCCCGCGATGTCGGTGCCGGCGGGGCTCGATGCGCGCGGCCTGCCGCTCGGCCTGCAGGTGATCGGGCGGCATTTCGATGAGGAAACCGTGTTTGCCGTCGCCGGCGCGCTCGAACGCGCGGCCATGTTCACGGCCATGCCGGCGGTACGCGCGGGGGCGGGCTCATGAGCTACACGATCGAAGGGTCCACCGGCCCCTGGGAACTGGTGATCGGGCTTGAGGTCCACGCCCAGGTGATCTCGAAATCCAAACTGTTCAGCGGGGCCGCGACCGATTTCGGCAGCGAGCCCAACACCCAGGTCAGCTTCGTCGATGCCGGTTTCCCCGGCATGCTGCCGGTGATCAACCGCGAATGCGTCGCCCAGGCGGTCCGCACCGGTCTCGGGCTGAACGCGCAGATCAATCTGGTGTCCCGCTTCGACCGGAAAAACTATTTCTACGCCGATCTGCCGCAAGGCTATCAGATCAGCCAGTACGAACACCCGATCGTCGGCATGGGCACGATCGATATCGAGCTCGAATCGGGTGAAACCCGCCCGATCGGCATCACCCGGCTGCATCTCGAACAGGATGCCGGCAAGAGCATGCACGATCAGCACGCCAGCAAATCGCTGATCGATCTCAACCGGTCCGGTGTCGCGCTGATGGAAATCGTGAGCGAACCCGACATGCGCACGCCCGAGGAAGCCGGCGCCTACATCCGCAAGCTGCGCACCATCCTGCGCTATCTTGGAACCTGCGATGGCAATATGGACGAAGGCTCGATGCGCGCCGACGTTAATGTTTCGGTCCGCAAGGCGGGCGAGGCATTTCGCACGCGCTGCGAAATCAAGAACGTCAATTCGATCCGCTTCGTGATGCAGGCGATCGAGGCGGAAGCACGCCGCCAGGTCGAGATCTGGGAATCCGGCGGCGCGGTGACGCAGGAAACCCGCCTGTTCGACCCCGCGCGCGGCGAAACCCGCTCGATGCGCAGCAAGGAAGACGCGCATGACTACCGCTACTTCCCCGAGCCCGACCTGCTGCCGCTGGTGCTCGATGAAGCCTGGGTCGCCACGCTGAAGACCGAACTGCCCGAACTGCCGGATGCCAAGCGCGCCCGCTTGATGCAGGATTACGGAATTTCGCGCTACGAATCCTCGATTTTCGTGATGGAACAGGTCACCGCCGATTTCTTCGAAACCGTCGCCAAAGGCCGTGATGCCAAGCAGGTCGCGAACTGGATGCTGGGTGATTTTTTCGCCGCGCTCAACCGTACCGGCCGCAGCATCGAGAACAGCCCGGTCAGTGCCGCCGATCTCGGCGCGCTGCTCGACCTGATCAAGGATGGCACGATCAACGGCAAGATCGCCAAGGAAGTCCTGGAACTGATGGTCGAAACCGGCGAGGCGCCGGGCGCCATCGTCGAGGCGCGCGGCCTGCGCCAGGTGACCGACACCGGCGCGATCGATGCCGCGATCGATCAGGTGATCGCCGCCCATCCCGACAAGCTCGCCGAGTACAAATCGGGCAAGGATAAATTGTTCGGCTTTTTCGTGGGTCAGGTGATGAAGGCGATGGCCGGCAAGGGCAATCCCGCCCTGGTCAACGAGGCCCTCAAACAAAAGATCGGCGCACCCGCAGCATGAGGCGCAGGCCGGAGCGCTGGCAGCTGGCTGCCCCGATCCTTGCGATGATGCTCACCCTCATCGCACCGGTCGCGGCCCGGGCCAACCCGGTCGTGCCGGTCACCGGGCTGGTCCCGCCGCTTGCGTTTACCATGACCGATGCGAGCACCGGCAAAAGCGTCACCGCCGCCGCGTTTCGCGGCAAGACAATCCTGCTGTATTTCGGCTACACCAATTGCCCGGATGTCTGCCCCGACACGCTCTACAAAGTGCATCAGCTCTACCTCAAGCTTGGCGCCGCCGCGGCCAACACGGTGTTTTTGTTCGTCACGGTCGATCCGGCGCGCGACACCATCCCGGTTCTGCGCCGGTACCTCGCGCTGTTCGACCCTCATTTCGTCGGGCTGCGCGGTTCGGCCAACCAGATCTATCGGCTGACGCGGCGCTACCGCGTCGTCGCCTCGGTGCATCCCTCGCCAAACCCGCAGGCCTATCAGGTGGTGCATTCGGCGCTGATCTATGGCTTCGGTCCGCACGGCAACGCACGGTTCATCATCCCCGACCTCGGCTCGAACAAGCACCCCGACTATGCCGCACTCGTCGCCGATATCGCAGCACTGCAATCGAAAACCCAGCCGCGCGGTCTGCTGACCTGGCTCGCCCGCCTGGGCTAATTGTCTGGTCTGCGCGTCGCCAGATAATCGGCGACCGCCCGCCGCTCGGCCGGCGTCAATGCGGCCGCGTTATTCTTCATCACGTAATTATGACCGATCCGGCCCGCCGCGATCGCGTCCAGCGCCGCCAGCGTGGCCGCGACCGGCAAACCCGCAAGCGCCGGGGCCCCGATGGCGGCATTGCCCCGCAGGCCGACGCCGTGACACGCCATGCACGGCAGCGCGCCGGACGATGTGCCATGCGCGACGATCCGGGCCCCCGCCGTCACATCACCCGCCTGCCCGGCCGCGCCGAGCACGAGGGCCAGCAGGCCCAAGCGTATCGGCCGCCTCATGGCGCCGCGGGCCTGCCGTCCGCGCCGTAGACCGCAAATTTCACGACCATCGGCGGCAGGCCGGCAAACAGCAGGGTCACCGCGGCGGCCTCGCCGGGTTTCATGTGCGGCTGCATGCACATGATATGATAGCCGCCGGGCGCGAACCGGAAATCGCCATGCGCCGGCACCGTGACCGACGGTGCCATCTTCATCCGGTCCACACCGCTTCGATTGACGGTCCGATGCAACATTGCCATGCCACACGCGGCCGATCGCACGCCGGTCAGCACGGCGGGTGACGCGCCCGCGTTATGCAAGGTCACGAAACCACCGGCGGGGATTTCAGGCAGCAGATAGCGAAACCACGCATCCCGCGCCGTGATCGGTGACGGTGCCGCCGCCATCGCCCCCCGCGTGCCGATCGCGAGCATCGCGATGACCGCGAGCTGCCAGCGCGTCATGCCGCGCCGGACAGGGTCTTGCGCACCAGAGCCGCCACCTGCGGCAAGTGCGGCGTGCCGGTCGGCAGCGCCGGCAGCACCGCGACGGCATGGCCATCCGGCGCGAACAGATAGGTCGCGTCACTATGGCCGATGCCGGAAACCGGATCAGGCGAGTCTGCCCCGCTCGGTGCGTGGTAGAACACGCCGAACCGCGCGGCCGCCGTCTTCAGTTCGCTGGGCGTGCCACGCAGACCGGTGAACACCGGTGGTGGCCCGAACTGCGCCATGAATTGTTTCAGCCGCGCCGGCGTATCGTAGTCCAGATCCACCGTGACGAACGCAATCCGCAGGCGCTGCCCGTCATTGCCAAGCAGCGACACCAGATGCGCCGCGTTTTGCATCGTCAGCGGGCAGGTATCCGGGCAGCGCGTGAAGCCGAAATACAAAATGGTCGGATGGCCGCGAAACGCCGCCTCGGTGATGGTCTTGCCGGTCTCGACATCCTGCATCCGGAACTTCAACGATTTCATGTGCCCGCCGACCGGCACGAACGCGGGCAAGGCCGGATCGGCCGCCGCCCGCCGCACGAGCAGCGATGCGCCGATCACGGCGGCTGCGCCGCCAAGCCATTGCCGGCGGCCGATTGTCAGACTGGTCATATGCGGGCTCCATTCTAGGGCTGGCAGGCAGGGAGGTTGCGGAAAAATCCGGTTCGTTCCGAAAAATATCAGGCACCGCCGTGCTACCGCGCCGCCTGCCGCACTGCAAATCAGGATCGCGCGATCTCACGCCGCGGCGGCTTGACCGCCGCAACGACCTCGCCCATGCCGCACGGCGATGAGACACCGATCCCCCGCCGCTCAGGCCGCCCTGGTCATTCTGCTGGCAACCGCCATCCGCCTCGTCTTCGCCGCCGGCATGGGTCTCGGCATCGACGAGAGCTACATGGTCTCGGCCGTGCATACCTATCAGCTCTCCTATTTCGATCATCCGCCGATCTCCTGGTGGATGGAACTGACCATCCAGCACCTCACCGGGCTGCACACGCCGTTGATCGTGCGCCTGCCCTTCATTGCGCTGTTCGCTGGCACCGGGGCTTTGATGTTCGGCTTCACCCGCCGCCTGTTCGGGTCGCGCGCGGCGGTCTGGGCGGTCGTGGCGCTGAACGTGTCGCCGGTGTTTTCGCTCGCCTTCGGCACCTGGGTGCTGCCGGATGGCCCGCTCGATTTTTTCCTGCTCGCGGCGGCCTGGGCGCTCGCGCGCGCGGTCGGCGTCGCACAATCTGCATGGGCGGCGGAGCCTGAACCGGCATTCTGGCCGCTGGCCGGGCTGTGCGCCGGGCTCGCCATGACCTCGAAATACAATGCCGCGCTGAACTTGCTGGGCGCGCTGGCCTTCCTGATCCTCGACCGGCGTGGCCGCCGCGCGCTCGCCAGCGCCGGGCCCTGGCTCGCCTGCCTGATCGCGCTGCTGGCGTTCTCGCCGGTGCTGTTGTGGAACGCGCTGAACCATTGGGCCTCGTTCGGCTACCAGGGCGCACGGGCGACCGGATTCGGCATTCATCCACTGCGCCCATTCCTCGTCTGGGCCGGCGAGGGTGTGTTCATCGCACCATGGATTTTCGTCCCCATGGCATGTCTGCTGGTCGGCGGCCTGCGCCCCGGGGCGGACCGGCGGGCGCGGTTCCTGGCGTTGCTCGGCATCATCCCGATCGTGCTGTTTTCAGCAATATCGTTCTGGTCGTCGCGCAAAATCCTGTTTCATTGGGCCGCCCCCGGCTATCTGATGCTGTTTCCCCTGCTCGGCGACTGGCTCGCCCGCCTCGGGGCCACCGCGCGCCGCTGGGCCGCGGGCGTCGCCTGGGGCACCGCCGCCGTGCTGACGCTGGCCGTGCTGTTCATCGGCGCGCAATTGCGGTTCGGCATCGTGCCCGGGTTCAACGCCCGCTTCGCACCCGGCAAATCCCCCGAATTGCAGGCGATCGACTGGCGCAGTTTCCGCGCCGCACTGGCGGCGCGCGGCGATCTGTCCCACCCGAACCTCGCACTCGCGGCCCTGCGCTGGTACGACGCCGGCAAGATCGCCTACGCCGTCGGCCCGACCATGAAGGTCGCGGTCTTCGAAGGCGATCCGCACGAGTTCGGCATCACCACGCCGCCGCAATCACTGATCGGCGATGATATTCTGATCGCCGCGATGCCTGGCGACGTCACCGCGATCATGCGGCGCTACGCACCGCGCTTCGCCTCGATCAGCATCGCCAAACCGATCGACATCATCCACCACGGCCACGTGCTGCTGCGCATCCCGATGCTGCTGGGGCACGATCTCCAATCCTGGCCGACCCCGGGCCCCTGATCTGCGGACACCCGATCTCCGGGCGCGTTCGTATCGCATCCGTCAACCCAGGGCGGGAAACGTTTGCTTGATCGGGCGTTCGCTTGATCGGCGCCTGATGACTGCCCATCTATTACACAATGTTACCTAACCTGATGCCCACCCACGCGCTGTTCCTCGACCTGGACGGCACCTTGCTCGATTTCGCACCGACCCCCGCCGAGGTCGTCGTGCCCGCCGGTCTGCCGGCGCTGCTGACGTCGCTCGCCGCCGCACGCAATGGCGCGCTCGCGATCCTGTCCGGCCGCACCATGGCCGATATCGACAGCGTCACCGGCACGGCCTTCCCCGCTGGCGCCGAGCACGGCTTCGTCTGCCGCGACAGCGCCGGCGTGATCCACCAACCGATCACGACCACCGCAAACCGCCCGGCCTGGCGCCAGGCACTGCACGATGCCGCGGCCGCCATGCCCGGCGTCGCGATCGAGGAGAAACGCTACACGCTGGTCGCCCATTTCCGCCGCGCACCGGAGCATGGCCCGGCCCTGCGCACGCTGATCGATCGCCTGATCGAGGGCGTGCCGGATATCGACGTGCTGCCCGCCAACATGGCGTGGGAGATCCGCCCGGTCGGCGCGGATAAAGGCCGGGCG
The DNA here is from genome assembly GCF_026191915.1 of Acidiphilium sp. PA. Taxonomy (GTDB): domain Bacteria; phylum Pseudomonadota; class Alphaproteobacteria; order Acetobacterales; family Acetobacteraceae; genus Acidiphilium. The sequence goes on along the minus strand of NZ_JAIMBY010000002.1, from coordinate 103,578 downwards.
CTGGAGTGGTTCATGCAACAGACACCCTTTGCCGGCCGCGTGCCGGTGTTCGTCGGTGATGACACCACCGATGAAGCGGCGATCGCGGCAGCCCGGGCGCAGGGCGGCATCGGCCTGCACGTGCATCGCGATTTCGATGGCACCACCAACGCCGTCCGCGCCTGGTTGGCGCGCGCGGTGGGGACGCCGCAGCCATGAGCCGCCTCGTCGTCGTCTCCAACCGCGTGTCGATGCCGACCGAGCGCGGCGCTAGGGCCGGCGGCCTCGCGGTGGCGCTGGCCGAGGCGATGACCCCGGGCTCGCTCTGGTTCGGCTGGTCCGGCAAACGCGGTGCGACCGCGTCCGATCAGGCCGCAGTCACCACTCACGGCGGCCTGACCTACGCCACGCTTGATCTGAGCGAATCCGATTACCGGCGCTTCTACGTGGGATTCTCGAACGGCTCGCTCTGGCCCCTGCTGCATTACCGGACCGGTCTGCTCGATTTCAAACGCGATGATTACGAGGGCTACCTCGCAGTCAACGATCTGTTCGCCGACCGCCTGGTTCCCCTGCTCCGGCCGGACGACACGATCTGGATTCACGACTACCAGCTCCTCACCATGGCCGATGCGTTGCGCCGCCGCGGTGTGAAAAACCGCATCGGGTTCTTCCTGCATATCCCCTTCGTGCCGCCCGCCGTGCTGCACGTGCTGCCCTCCGCCGCCGTGCTGGTGCGCGCGCTCGCCGCCGCCGATCTGGTCGGGTTTCAGACCCATGGCGATCGGATGAATTTCCTGGAATCGGTCGCGTCCTGCATGGACGTCCGCCCCGATGCCAACCACGGCTTCACCCATAACGGCCATCGCACCGAAACCATCGTCGCGCCGATCGGCATCGATGCCGATGGCTTTGCCCGCACCGCCCGCCGCGCCGCCGGCATGGCGGAGACCAAACGCCTGATCGAAAGCCTGGTCGGCCGCGCGCTGGCGATCGGCGTCGACCGGCTCGACTACACCAAGGGTCTGCCGCAACGCTTCGATGCGTTCGGCCAGTTGCTGCACCGCCACCCCGAACATCTCCGCCGCATCAGCCTGCTGCAAATCGCCGCCCGCTCGCGCGAGGATGTCGACCGCTATCAATCCCTGCGCCGCGAGCTCGACCGCAAGGCCGGTGACATCAACGGCGCCTATTCCGATTTCGACTGGACGCCGCTGCGCTACATGACCCGCACGGTCAACCGCAACACCATCGCCGGTTTTTACCGCCTCGCCCGCATCGCGCTGGTGACGCCGCTGCGCGATGGCATGAACCTGGTCGCCAAGGAGTTCATCGCCGCGCAGAATGCCAACGATCCCGGCGTTCTGGTCTTATCACGCTTCGCCGGCGCGGCGGAGGAATTGACCGAGGCGCTGATCGTCAACCCCTACGATGCCGATGCGGTGGCCGACGCCATGCACGCCGCCCTGGTCATGCCGCTCGAGGAGCGCGTGGCACGCCACGCCGCCTTGTTGACCAAGGTGCAGCGCACCACCGCCGCCTCGTTCTGCCGGGATTTCCTAGCACGTCTCAAGGCGATCGAAATCAACGCCTGAGAGCGCCGCCCGCAGCGTATCCGGCACCGGAGCCACCGCGCTGACCATCGGGTCGAACGGCAGGACCAGCCGCCGCGCGAGCAGACACAGCCCCTTGCCCGCCTTGCCGTACAACGCGTCACCGACAATCGGATGCCCCATCTCGGCGCAATGGACCCGAAGCTGATGGGTCCGCCCGGTGCGCGGCGAGAGCTCAAGCAGCGTGCGCCCGTCCGATGTCGCGCGCACGCGCCACTCGCTGATGGCGGGTTGCCCCTTGGGATCGACCACGATGCGCCAGCCGGCGGGCGCGGTGCGCTTGCGCAACGGCGCCGCCATCGTGCCGTGCGATGCGCGGGGCATCCCCTGCACCACCGCCCAATAGGTCTTGTGCACGGTATGGGCCGCGAAGGCGGCCTGCAGCGCGACCAGCGTGGTCTTGCGCCGCGCGATCGCGAGACAGCCGGCGGTATCGGCATCCAGCCGATGCGCGAGCCACGGCCCGTCATGCCCGCGCCGCCACTGCGGAAAAAAATCCTCGACGCTCGCGCCCCCGCGCGGACCGGCGTGGCAGGCCAGACCGGAAGGCTTATCGATGATCAGCAGATGATTGGATTGATACAAAATCGCCGGCAGCACGACATCACCTCAACACCCACTGTCAGCCCAACCCTGCGCGTGACCCGCTCCACACGCGCAAACCCAGCATAACAAAGTTTTTTTGCTTCTTTTTTTACAAAAAAAGAAGTGCTTCCTTCACGTCCGCAATCACATCCGCCGAACCGTATAAACCTCTTCGAGCGCCGCCACGATCGCGTTCCCATGCGCCGCATCCCGCGCCTCGATCATGATTTCCAGATGCGCCGCCTGCACGGTCGGCGAGGCGAACAGCCGCTGGTGCACGACTTCGATGATATTGCCGCCGCCATTGCCGATCCGCGCGGCGATATCGGCCAGCACGCCCGGGCGATCGGGGATTTCCATCAGAATTTTCAGGATGCGGCCGTCGCGCAGCAGGTTGCGCAGCAGGGTATTGGCGAGGGTGCGGGTATCGATATTGCCACCGCAGATCGGCAGCGCCACGGTTTTGCCGGCGAAACGATCGGGAAAGCTCAGCACCGCCGCAAGCCCGGCCGCGCCGGCGCCTTCAGCCACCAGTTTGCTGCCTTCGATCAGCAGCGCGATCGCCTGTTCCACCGCCGCCTCCGGCACCACCACCACCTCGGTGCCGAGATCGCGCAGGATCGACAGCGGCAGGCGCCCGATATCGCGCACCGCGATGCCTTCAGCGATGGTCGCACCCCCCACCTCGATCGGCTTGCCGGCCAGCGCCTGGGCGAACCCGGCATAAGACTCCACCTCGACGCCCAGCACCGTCAGCGCCGGGCGCCGCGCGCGCGCCGCGATGGCGCAGCCCGACAAAAATCCGCCGCCGCCGGTCGGCACCACCATGATATCCAGATCGGCCGCATCCTCGATGATTTCGAGCGCCATGGTGCCCTGCCCCGCGATCACCGCGGGATCGTCATACGGGTGCACGAACACCAGCGATTCCGCCCGCGCCAGTTCATGCGCATGGCTCGCCGCCTCGGCCAGGGTTTCGCCGTGCAGCACGACGCGCGCACCCCAGGCGCGGGTGCGCGTCACCTTGGTGGTCGGCGTGAAGCGCGGCATCACGATGGTCGCGGCGATGCCGGCCAGCTGCGCATGACGTGCCACCGCCTGGGCGTGATTACCGGCGGACATCGCGATCACGCCGCGCGCACGCTCGGCCGCACTGAGCAGCGCGATCCGGTTGGCCGCCCCGCGTTCCTTGAACGCACCGGTCGCCTGCAGATTTTCGAGCTTCAGCAGTACGCGCGCACCGGTCGCACGCGACAGCGCATCCGAATAGACCAGCGGTGTGCGCTGCACCGCGCCGGCGATGCGCGGAACCGCCGCCTCGATATCCTCGATCGTGACCAACGGCTCAGCCGAACCGGACGGTCAAAATCTCGTAGCTGCGATCGCCACCGGGTGCCGGCACCGAAACCGTATCGCCCGGCTTCTTGCCGATCAGCGATTTCGCGAGCGGCGAGGTCACCGAAAGCCGGCCAAGCTTGATATCCGCCTCATGCAGACCGACGATCTGATACCGCACCTGCTTTTCGGTCTCCTCGTCGATCAGTTCGACCTGCGCACCGAATTTGATCGTATCGCCCGACAGCGTCGCCGGGTCGATCACTTCGGCGGCGGAAATAATTTCCTCCAACTCCGCAATACGCCCCTCGATAAACGATTGGCGCTCCCGCGCGGAATGATATTCCGCGTTCTCCGACAAATCGCCATGGCTGCGCGCCTCGGCGATCGCGCGAATGATCGCAGGTCGTTCCTCCACCTTGAGGTGGCGCAATTCGGTTTCGAGACTGGTCAATCCGGGCCCGGTCATCGGGAATTTTTGCACGGCGATTCCTTACGTCAGAGACGTCAGCAGGCGGTTGGCATGAGTGCGCGCACCGTGACCGGAGGTTTCCGGCCACGGCACCGATTAAAACGATTGGGGAAAATACGACTGAAGCGGCGCAACTTCAAGACTGCCCGCAGCCAGGGCTGCTATGGCGTGCGAGGCCGCGCGCGCCCCGGCGATGGTGGTGAAATGCGGCACCCCGTGCGTCAGCGCGGAACGGCGGATATCGAAACTATCCGCCACCGTCTGCGCGCCGGAGGCGGTGTTGATCACCAATTGCACCTCGCCCGAACGAATCGCATCGACGCAATGCGGCCGGCCCTCCAGCACCTTGTTCACCGCCCGCGCGGTGATCCCCGCATCGGAGAGATGCGCCGCCGTCCCCCGCGTCGCCATGATGGTGAACCCGAGATCGACGAAGCGCCGCGCAATCGAAACGATCGCCGCCTTGTCGCCATCGCGCACCGACAGCAGCACGGTGCCGCCGCGCGGCAGCTTCACCCCCGCGCCCAGCTGCGCCTTGGCGAAGGCGCGCGCGAAACTCGCATCCAGCCCCATCACCTCGCCGGTCGATTTCATCTCCGGGCCGAGCAGCACATCGACGCCGGAAAACCGCGCGAACGGAAATACCGCCTCCTTGACCGCGACATGGCTGCGCATCACGCTGTCATCGAGGCCGAACGAGGCGAGCGTTTCCCCCGCCATCACCCGCGCACCGATTTTCGCCACCGATACGCCGGTCGCCTTGGCGACGAACGGCACCGTGCGTGACGCCCGCGGGTTCACCTCGAGCACATAGACATTGTCACCCTGGATGGCGAACTGCACGTTCATCAGCCCGATCACGTTCAACGCCTTCGCCATCGCCTCGGTCTCCGAACGCAATTCGGCCACCACGGCGGGTGAGAGCGAATAGGGCGGCAGCGAGCACGCACTGTCCCCCGAATGAATGCCGGCCTCCTCGATATGCTCCATCACACCCGCGACATAGACCGTCTGGCCATCGGCGATGCAATCGACATCCACCTCGATCGCATCGTTCAGATACCGGTCGATCAACACGGGATTGCTCCCCGAAACGATCACCGCCTCGCGCATGTAGCGCCGCAGATTGGGCAGATCATACACAATCTCCATCGCCCGGCCGCCCAGCACGTAACTCGGCCGGATGACCACCGGAAACCCGATTTTCTCGACGATCGCCTCAGCCTGCGCCGCCGACCGCGCAGTACCGTTTTCCGGCTGGCGCAACCCGAGCGATTTCAACAAAACCTGGAACCGCTCACGATCTTCGGCAATATCGATCGCATCGGCCGAGGTGCCCAAAATCGCAATCCCCGCATCCTCCAGCGCCCGGCTCAGCTTCAATGGCGTCTGGCCGCCATATTGCACGATGCAGCCGAGCACCGTGCCGTTCTGCTGCTCGCGCCGGATCAGCGCAATCACGTCCTCGGCGAACAGCGGCTCGAAATACAGCCGGTCCGACGTATCGTAATCGGTCGAAACCGTTTCGGGATTGCAATTGACCATGATGGTCTCAAACCCCGCCGCACGCAGCGCATAGGCGGCATGGACACAGCAATAATCGAACTCGATCCCCTGCCCGATCCGGTTCGGCCCGCCGCCCAGAATAACGACCTTCCGCCGGTCGGTCGGCGCCGCCTCGCAATGCGGCGCGCCAAAGCCGCCCTCATACGTCGCATACATATACGATGTGGCCGATGCGAACTCGCCCGCCGTACTGTCGATCCGCCGATACACCGGCACCACGCCCAGGGCCGCGCGTTCCGCCGCGATCGATGCCTCGGCACGCCCGCTCAACTGCGCCAGGCGCTTGTCGGAAAACCCCAGCGCCTTGACCGCGCGCAGCCCTATCACATCCTCCGGCAACCCCTCGCGCGCAATCCGCCGCTCCACCGCGACAATCTCCGCCATCTGCTCGAGAAACCACGGATCAAATTTCGACGTCGCATGAATATCCGCAACCGACAGCCCGGCCCGCAACGCCTGCGCCGCAATCAGCAACCGATCCGGCCGCGGCGTCGACAATGCGGCGCGGAACGCATCATGCGTGCCATCGCCCGGCGCCTCGACCTCATCGAGCCCGGACAGCCCGGTTTCCAGACTGCGCAACCCCTTCTGCAACGCCTCGGCGAAATTCCGCCCGATCGCCATCGCCTCACCGACCGACTTCATCGCCGTGGTCAGCAACGCCGGCGTGCCCGGAAACTTCTCGAAGGTGAAACGCGGAATCTTGATCACCACGTAATCGATCGTCGGCTCGAAACTCGCCGGCGTCACCTGCGTGATATCGTTGCGCAACTCATCCAGCGTATACCCCACCGCCAGCTTCGCCGCGATCTTCGCGATCGGAAAACCCGTCGCCTTCGAAGCCAGCGCCGATGAACGCGACACCCGCGGATTCATCTCGATCACCACCATCCGCCCATCCGCCGGATTGACGCCGAACTGCACGTTTGACCCTCCGGTATCCACGCCGATCTTGCGCAGACACGCAATCGAGGCATCCCGCATGATCTGGAATTCCCGGTCCGTCAGCGTCAGCGCCGGCGCCACCGTCACGGAATCACCCGTATGCACGCCCATCGGATCGATATTCTCGATCGAACACACAATGATGCAGTTATCCGCCGCGTCGCGCACCACCTCCATCTCGTACTCTTTCCAGCCGAGCACGCTCTCCTCGATCAACACCTCCGTGGTCGGCGACGCATCGAGCCCGCTGGTGACAATCTCCAGAAACTCCTCGCGGTTGAACGCAATCCCGCCCCCCGTGCCGCCCAGCGTGAACGAAGGCCGGATCACCGCCGGCAACCCCACCAGCTCCAGCGCCGCCCGCGCCTCATCCAGCGAATGAGCAATCGCACTCTTGGGGCTTTCAATCCCGATCTCGGCCATCGCATCGCGAAACTTCAACCGATCCTCCGCCCGATCGATCACATCCGCCTTGGCCCCGATCAGCTCGACCCCATGCTTGTCCAGCACGCCCGATTTCGCCAGCGCCATCGCGGTATTCAGCGCCGTCTGCCCGCCCATGGTCGGCAACAACGCATCCGGCCGCTCCTTGATGATGATCTTCTCCACCATCTCCGGGGTAATCGGCTCGATATACGTCGCATCCGCCAGCTCAGGATCGGTCATGATCGTCGCCGGATTGGAGTTGACCAGCACAACCCGATATCCCTCCTCGCGCAACGCCTTGCACGCCTGCGCCCCGGAATAATCGAACTCGCAGGCCTGGCCGATGACGATCGGACCAGCACCGATGATCAGAATGGATTTCAGGTCGGTGCGCTTGGGCATGATTAGTCCTTACGTTAAGTGATGAAGGGAAGCAGCAGGGCTCTGCCCTGCACCCGCTGGGGCCTTAGGCCCCAGACCCCGTTAGTCAGGCGGCATGATCCGTCTCAGAAAAAGTTCAAACAACGGCACCGTAAAAGCCGTATCCCCATACGCCGGCGCATAGATCATGCCCTTGGCGATCAGATTGTTCCGCACCGGTCCCACCGTCCGCACCGGCAACCCCAATGCGTCTGCCACATCCCCCGACCGATACGGCCCCGATCCCGGCAGGCTCGCCATCGCCCGCACATAATCCTTCTCGCGCGGCGTCAGACGATCGAACCGCACGCGGAAAAAACTCTCATCAAGCCGGCGGATCGAAACCACCGTCGCCGCTTCGATATCGGCGACATCGATCGGCGACTGCCGCGCCACCTGCCAGGCCTGATAGCCCCATTCCTGGAGATAAAACGGATACCCCTGCGTCTGCGCGATCAGCGCGGCCAGCGCCGCTGCGGTGATCCGCTCACCCTCGGCCTCGATCGGTTTACGAATTGCGTCCGCCGCATCCGCATCCGACAGCGACCCCACCCGCGGAAAATCGAACAGCCGTTCCGCGTAGGATTTTGATTTTCCGGCCAAAGCCAACACCTGCGGCAACCCGGCGCCAAACATCAGAATCGGCAACCGGTCCTGATTGATCCGGTGCAACGCCATGATCAGCGCGCTCATCTCGCGTTGCTTCAAATACTGCAGTTCATCGATCAGCAGCACCACGGTCTGCCCCCGGTCGATCGCAGCCTGGCCGACCGCCTGAAACACCGCCGGCAGATCGATCTCAAGATCGCCACTGTCCGCCGCCCCAACCTCCGGATCGATCTCCAGCGCGATCTCAGCTTCACCGTATCTCAATCGCACCGAACCCATGAAACTCTTCAACACGCGCAACCCGCGCTTCACCGCCTCCGAGAGCGTTCCCAGGCGGTCGAGCTCCAGCAACAAATGCCGTAACGGCGGTACCAGCAGATCGGGCAACGGCTTGATCTCGTGCGCCTCGATCAGAATCGTTCGACACCCCGCATCTCTTGCCATGTGATCGAATTCGTTGAGCAGCACGGTCTTGCCCACGCCACGCAATCCGACCACGATCATCGATTTAGCGGGCCGCCGCAGCTTCGCCCGCCCGATCGCAACGGATGTTTCTTCCAGCAGCCCGACCCGCCCGCTCAACTCGGGAGGCCTGGTGCCGGCGCCGGGCGCAAAAGGGTTGCGAACTGGGTTCATCGCTCAGTTATACAAAGTTTACCCGGTTATACACCAAACACCATATAACCCCGTAAACTCCCTATACGCCCTCCGCCAGCATCGCCGTGAACCGCCCGAACAAATGATGCGCATCGGATGGCCCCGGGCTCGCCTCAGGATGATATTGCACCGAAAAACAACGCTTCCCGGCGCAGGCAATCCCCTCGTTCGACCCATCGAACAGGCTGCGATGCGTCACCACAACATCCGCCGGCAAGGAGGCCTCGTCCACCGCAAACCCGTGGTTCTGGCTGGTGATCTCAACCTTGCCGGTCGCAATCTCCTGCACCGGCTGATTGGCCCCCCGATGCCCGCGCACCAGCTTGTACGTCGTCCCCCCCAGCGCATGGGCAAGCAACTGATGCCCGAGGCAAATTCCGAACAGCGGCACCCCGGCATCGAGCACACTGCGGATCGCCGGCACCGCATACACCGCCGTCGCCGCCGGATCACCCGGCCCGTTCGACAGAAACACCCCGTCCGGCCGGTGGCGCAGAATATCCTCCGCCGAAGCCGTCGCCGGCACCACGATCACCCGGCACCCCGCACTCGCCAGACTGCGGAAAATATTGCGCTTGGCGCCGAAATCGACCGCGACCACGGTATGGCGCGGCGCCGTCTGCCGGCCGAACCCGCTCACCCGGTCCCACAGCGTCTCGGTCCACTCATGGGTCTGGGTGCACGAAACCTCGCGTGCCAGGTCCATCCCGGCCAGACCCGGCCAGTCCCGCGCACGCGCAACCAGCGCATCGAGGTCGAACTGACCATCCTGTGGAAACGCAATCAGCGCATTCGGCGGTCCATCATCGCGGATCGTGCGGGTCAGCGCGCGGGTATCGACCCCGGCAATCCCCGCCAGACCCATCCGCCGGCACCAGCGATCCAGCCCCTCCGCCGCACGCCAGCTCGACGGCGCCGTGATATCCCGGTTGATGACAAGGCCACGGGCAAAACTCGTCGCCGCCTCGATATCCTCGCCGTTCGCCCCGACATTGCCGATATGCGGAAACGTGAACGTAATGATCTGCCCGGCGAACGAAGGATCGGTCAGCGTTTCCTGATACCCGGTCATCCCGGTCGAAAAACACAACTCGGCCGGCATCCCGGCGCTGAACGCGCCGAACCCCTTGCCCCAGAACACCTGTCCATCGCCCAGCACCAGCGCCGCCGTCGCGGCATCCGGCCGCGCCGTCACCCCATCCGGCGCGCTGCCACCCGGCAGGTCCTGCAACGAAAACCCGGTCGCGGCGAGCACCGCCGGCCAGTGCCGGGCCGGAATCGCACCGGCACTGCGCCATTTGCGAACCGCTTCGGTTGAAACCATGGTAAGCCGGGCGGCCGCTTCGGCACCACCCAGACGATCGATCAGTTCAGCGATGGTTTTTGGCATGATGATGCGGTATGCAGGAAATTAAATCCGGGATCAACCAAAAACAGACTGCCCAAGGTCATTGCGGAAATAGTTTCCGCAACGCCAGGGTGACAATGGAGTGAATAGCATGAGCGCCTTACGAACCCAGATCCAGGCCGACCTGAAAGCGGCGATGCTCGCCCGCCAGCCGCTCGCCGTCTCCACCCTGCGCATGGCCGCCGCCAAACTGAAGGATGCGGATATCGCGGCCCGCCCCAAAGGCATCGAGGCGATCTCCGATGAAGACATCGTGGCCTTGCTGCGCGGCATGGTGAAAACCCGCCGCGAGTCCGAAGCGCAGTACCGCCAGGGCAACCGCCCCGACCTCGCCGATCAGGAGGCCGCGGAAATCGTCATCCTCGAAGCCTACCTGCCCCGTACCCTGCACGGCGAGGCGCTCGATGCCGCGATCGCCCAGGCCATCGCCACCAGCGGCGCCACCGGCCCGAAAGACATGGGCAAGGTCATTGCCGCGCTGAAGGCCGCCCATGGTCCTGCGCTCGACATGGCCGCCGCCTCGGCCGCAGTGAAGGCGAAACTCGCCGCACCATGAGCCTGCCGCCCAATTTTCTGGACGAATTGCGCGCCCGCACCCCGCTGGCGCCGCTGGTCGCACGCAAGGTGCGGCTCGAGCGCGCCGGGCGCGACCAGAAGGGCTGCTGCCCGTTCCACAACGAAAAATCGCCGTCGTTCTACGTCTATGACGATCACTACCATTGCTTCGGCTGCGGCGCGCATGGCGATGCCATCAGCTTCGTCATGCAGAACGAAGGGGCGACCTTCATGGAAGCGGTCGAACGCCTCGCGGCCGAGGCCGGCCTCGCCGTGCCAAAACCCACCCCCCAGGCCGCCGAAGCCGCGCGGCGCGAAGCCGACCTGTCCGATGTGCTGGAGGCGGCCGGTGCGGAATATCGCCGCCTGCTGCGCACCCCGCAGGGTGCGGCGGCCCTGGCCTATCTGCGCGGGCGCGGCCTGAGCGATCCCATCATCGAGCGGTTCGGCCTCGGCTGGTCCGGCGAAGGGCGCGGCACCTTGCGCGAGGCGCTCGCCCGCCAGGACATCACGCCCGCCAGAATGATCGAGGCGGGGTTGATGAAGGCGGGCGAGCGCGGCCCCGTCGATTATTTCTTCGCCCGCGTGATGTTCCCCATCCGCGACCGTCGCGGCCGCATCATCAGCTTCGGCGGCCGCCTGCTGGGCGATGGCCAGCCGAAATATCTCAACGGCCCGGAGACCGATTTATTCTCCAAGCGCCAGACCCTGTACGGGCTCGACATCGCCCGCGCCGCCGTCCGCAACGGCGCCGCACTCATCGTCGTCGAAGGGTATATGGATGTCATCGCCCTGCACGAAGCCGGCTTCACCGGCGCGGTCGCCCCGCTCGGCACCGCCCTGACCGAGGCGCATCTAGCCGAATTATGGCGCGTCTCGCCCCGCCCGCTGCTGTGCTTCGATGGCGATGCCGCCGGCCGCCGCGCCGCACTGCGCTCGACCGAGCTTGCCCTGAAAGCCCTCGCGCCGGATCGCGGCCTCGCCATCCTGCGGCTCAAGGAGGGTGACGATCCGGACAGTTTCGTCCGCCGCGAGGGCGCGCCCGCCCTCGCCGCCCTGATCGCCGCCGCCCCCAATCTCGCCGAAACCCTCTACGACATGCTGGCCGAGGGGGCCCAGCGCACCACGCCGGAAGGGCGCGCCGCCTTTCGCAAACGCCTCGAAGCCGCGGCGCGCAGCATCGAGGATCGCTCCCTCGCCGGCGAATATCGCGCCGCCCTGCTCGACCGTCTCTACGCCGAACGCCGCCAGTCCTTCACCGCCGGCCCCCAGTCGAGGCGCAACGGCGGCGCCCGCGCCGCCTCGCCGCACGTCGTCCTGCCCCGCCCTGCGATCGATGCCGAAACGACCTCTGCGCGCCGCGCACGGCTGCTGACCGCAATTCTGCTTTGCCATCCGACACTTTTGCCCGATCTTGAGGAGGCGTTTGGTCTGCTGACCCTGCCGGACGACTGTGCCCGGCTGCGCGATTCAATGGCCCGATGGTTTCACGGTGCCAAAGCCCTTGACTCGGACGATCTGCTCAACCATTTGACCCAATCGGGTCTGCGGGATGTGGCCGAGCCCTTGCTCGCGCTCATGCCGCAACGCGCTCCCGACAATGACGCAGCCGCGATGGCTGAGTTGGAATCATCTTGGTACGGGATCTACGGGCTCATGAATTTGAAGCATCTGCAGGTGCAATGCGAAGAGCAGAGACTCCGTTTCGAAGCTGATCCGACCCCTGAAAATCTCGAGCGGCACCGCATATGCGTGATGGCCCTCAAGCGGGTCGAGCGCGGCGAATCCGACAGTGATGCCCTATTTTGACCGGAATGATGTGCGATCTCTCTCTTGCCTTGGAGACTAACGACTGATGGCGACGAAACAGGCGACCCAGACCGAAACCACCGCACCTGAGGCCGAGGCCGACACGGTCACGCTCGACATTCAATCCGCCTCGGTCAAGCGACTGATCGCGAAAGGCAAGGAGCGCGGCTACATCACCTTCGATGAGCTGAACGCCGTCCTGCCATCCGACCAGAACAGCTCCGAACAGATCGAGGACGTCATGTCGATGCTCAGTGAAATGGGCATCCAGGTGGTCGAAGGCGAAGAAGCCGAGGATACCGAAGCCACCCCCGCCGCCGAAAAGGAAGAGGAGGCCGTCGAGGCCGACGACGAAACGCCCGCCGGCAACATCAGCGAAAGCAGCGGCAGCCGGACCGACGATCCGGTGCGGATGTATCTGCGCGAGATGGGCACGGTCGAGCTGCTCTCCCGCGAGGGCGAAATCGCGATCGCCAAGCGGATCGAGGCCGGACGCGACATGATGATCGGCGGCCTGTGCGAAAGCCCGCTGACCTTCCGCGCCATCATTTCGTGGCACGAGGCCCTCAAGGACGGCAAGATGCTGCTCCGCGACGTGATCGATCTCGAAGCGACCCAGGGCGGCGGCGATGCCGGGTTCAACCCGTCGGCACCCGTGGTCGAGGAAATCGACGACGAGGAAGAATCCGAAGGCAGCGGCATGTCGCTCTCCGCGGTCGAGGAGAAGCTCAAGCCCGAAGTGTTCGAGACCTTCACCGAAATCGAGAAGCTCTACGAGAAGTTCATGAAGCTCCAGCACAAGCGGCTGGACGCGCTGAACGCCGGCGAGGAAGCCAGCACCCGCTCGGAAAAAACCTATGAGAAACTGCGCGACGAACTGGTCGCAAAAGTCGAGCAGGTGCGGCTGCACACCAACCGGATCGAGGAACTGGTCATCCAGTTAAAGGAGCTCAACCAGCGCATGAACGGGCTGGAAGGCCAGATGATGCGCCTGGCCGAAAGCTGCAAAGTGCCGCGCGATGAGTTTCTGAAAGCCTATCGCGGCCGCGAAATGGACCCGGCCTGGCTCGATGAAGTGGCCAAACTGCCCGGCAAGGGCTGGAAACTGTTCGTGCCCCGCTATGGCACGCAGATCACCGAATTGCGCGCCCAGGTCGGCCGCATCGCCGCCGAAGCGCAACTGCCGATCGAGGAATTCCGCCGCGTCTACGCAACCGTCTCGCGCGGCGAACGCGATTCGACGCGCGCCAAAAAGGAAATGATCGAGGCCAATCTCCGCCTCGTCATCTCGATCGCCAAAAAATACACCAACCGCGGCCTGCAATTCCTCGACCTGATCCAGGAAGGCAATATCGGCCTGATGAAGGCCGTCGATAAATTCGAATACCGCCGCGGCTACAAATTCAGCACCTACGCCACCTGGTGGATCCGCCAGGCGATCACCCGCAGCATCGCCGATCAGGCCCGCACCATCCGAATTCCGGTGCACATGATCGAAACGATCAACAAGCTGGTCCGCACCTCGCGCCAGATGCTGCACGAAATCGGCCGCGAACCGACACCGGAGGAGCTTGCCGAAAAACTCGGCATGCCGCTCGAAAAAGTCCGCAAGGTACTGAAAATCGCCAAGGAGCCGATCAGCCTCGAAACCCCGATCGGCGATGAGGAAGACAGCCATCTGGGCGATTTCATCGAAGACAAGAACGCGATCATCCCCCTCGATGCCGCGGTCCACGCCAACCTGCGCGAAGCCGCCACCCGCGTGCTGTCTTCGCTCACCCCGCGCGAGGAACGCGTGCTCCGCATGCGGTTCGGCATCGGCATGAACACCGATCACACGCTCGAGGAAGTCGGCCAGCAATTCAACGTGACGCGCGAACGCATCCGCCAGATCGAGGCGAAAGCCCTGCGCAAGCTCAAACACCCGTCACGCAGCCGGAAATTGCGGAGCTTCCTCGAAGACTGAGGCAAAAATGCTGGATTACGCCCGCGCCCGGCCCGGCGAAGCGATCGATCGGGTGATCGTCACCGTGACGTTCATGCGGCTCGACCGCAAGCCGCCGGTCGTGTGGCAGCCTCTGCCGGCCGGCGCCCTGATCGAACCGGCGCGCCGGCTGGATGTCGGCACCTACCGCGCCCTGTACGACCGCGTCGGCCAGCCCTGGCTGTGGTGGCTCCGCCGCATGATGCCCGATGACATGCTGGCCCGCCTGCTCGCCGACCCCGCAATCGCGGTCCATGTTCTCACCGTCAACGGCGAACCCGCCGGTTTCTTCGAACTCGACGCCACCTACTGGCCCGACATCAACCTCAGCTACTTCGGCCTCCTGCCCGACGCGATCGGCCAGGGCCTCGGCTTCTCCCTGCTCGGCGCCGCGATCGACCGCGTTTTCGCGGGCCCGGTGCGCGGCATGACCGTCAATACCTGCACCGCCGATCACCCCCGCGCCTTGCCAAACTATCGCCGCGCCGGATTTCGCATCACCCGCCAGGTCAACGAAGTCTGGGACATCCCCCAGAGACTCGGCTTTACTATTCCAGCGCATCTGCGTCCGGGCGCCGCATGATGCGCAACCGCCGCCGGATGCATCAGCATCGATGGCAAACAAAGTCATACGGTATATTATTACGGCATTCCTTGATTAGTTTGTAGTCACTTCCGATGGGCGCGCCCAGGCGGTGACCGATGTCCAGGGCCGTATCAAGAGTGGCACAAATCTTGCTCATCATCTTGCGCCGCTAGGGTTCCGGTCGGGTCAACGCCCGACGCTGGTCCGAGAGCGGCAGCCGTGCGGGAGACATCCGCCCGGTACACGGCGGGATAAAAGCCCGGGAGAGCGTTTTGATGCGAGGGGTCGCATTCGCTGTCCGTTCCGTTCCCCCCGCGTCATGTCGGACGGATGATTTGATCAGGGTGAACCGCGCATGATGTCTCGACCGTCAAGGACCACCCCCACCCATCACCACCGCGCGGCCGCGCCCGCCCGCCGGGGCCGGTCGGCATGATCTCGTTCCGCTACCGCGACGGCATCGCCCGCAATCTCGCAGCCCTCGCCTACGCGCTGTCCGGCTGGCTCGGCGGCATCGTGCTGATCACGCGCCCCCACCCGCTCGCGCTCCTCTGCGGCATTCTGCTGATTGCCCATGCGCTCGCGATCAGCGCCTATCTCATCCATGAATGCGAACACGGCACGATTTTCACCCGCACGCGCGACAACGACCGTCTCGGCAGCGCGCTCGCCTGGATGTCGGGCGCCTGCATCGCACCCTATGCCGGGCTCAAGGAAAAACATCTCCGCCACCATGCCGACCGGCTGGACGTCGTCAGTTTCGACTATCGCGGCGCGTTGCACGCTGCCCCCGCCTGGTTCCGCCGCACGATCCTCACGCTCGAATATCTCTACATCCCCGCTGTCGAATATCTCATGCGCGGCCTGATCATCCGCCAGCGCTGGCAGCGCGGCGGCACCGCCCGCGTCACCCTGATCGTGGTGCTCGCCCTGCGCCTTGCCGCCTTCGCCCTGCTCGGCGCCGCAGCCCCGCTCGCCCTGCCGGCCTACGCCATCGCCTACGCCATCTTCCTGCACATCCTGCGCTTTCAGGACGCATTCCAGCACACGTTCGATGTCTATCACGCGCCCGATCTCGCCGCCGCCCCGCCCGAACTGGTCCGCGACCGCGCCTATGAACAGCAAAACACCTATTCGGATGTGGTCAGCGCCGACCACCCCTGGCTCAACCTGCTGGTCCTCAATTTCGCCTATCACAACGCGCATCACGCGCGCCCGGCCGAACCCTGGTATCGCCTCGCCCGGCTGCACCGCAAACTCTACGCCGACGATCGCACCCAGGTCCTGCCGGTCCGCACCCTGCTCGCGAGCTACCACCGCCATCGCGTCACCCGCGTCATGGCCGCGCATTACGGCGAAGTCGCGCCCGATGGCGATCGCGCCCACGGCTTTCTCGGCGCCGTCGGCGTCTCCTTCCTCACCGCCTCATGATGCAGCACGCCGCCCTCGTCATCATCGACATGCAACGTGATTTCTGCTGCACGGGCGGCTACGCCGACCGCGCCGGGCTCGACATTGCCGCCCTCGCCCGCCCGATCGCACCGATCGCCCGCCTCGCCGCCCGCTTCCGCGCGGCCGGCCGCACCATCATCTACACCCGCGAAGGTCACCGCGCCGATCTGGCCGATTGCACCCCGGCCAAGCTGCGCCGCTCCACCGAAGCCGGCGCGCCGATCGGCTCGGCCGGCCCGCTCGGCCGCGCCCTGGTCCGCGGCGAATACGGCCACGGCATCGTCGATGAACTATCCCCCGCACCGGGTGACATCATCATCGACAAGCCCGGCTACTCGGCGTTCCACGCGACCGACCTCGACCACATCCTCCGCGCCCGCCGCATCGAAACCCTGGTCCTCACCGGCGTCACCACCGATGTCTGCGTCCACTCGACCCTGCGATCCGCGATCGATCGCGGTTACGAGTGCGTCACGATATCCGACGCCACCGCCTGCCACGACCCCGCCATCCAGCGCGCCATGCTCGGCTTGATCGCAGGCGAAGCCAACATCTTCGGCGCGGTCATCACGGCGGATGCGGTCTGCGCCAGGCTCGACCAACCGGTGCTCGCATGACCGCGGTGCGCCGCTTCTGGCCGCTGCTGACCGGCATCTATCACTACGATAAATCGATCTCTACCCGTAACATCGGCACCGGCACCATCATCGAGGCGCCGATCCTCGCCTATCTGATCGAAACCACCCAGGGCCGCATCCTCTACGACGTCGGCTGCGACTATCGCAAGATCGACGACCCGGTTCTGCGCGATCGATGCTACGGCGCCCTGGCCTTCCCGCCGCCCGCCATGCCGGCGGACCACCGCCTGCCCGCCCGCCTTGGCGCCCTCGGCCTCGATGCGCGCGACATCGATCTCGTCTTCCTCGGCCATCTGCATTTCGACCATGCCGGCGGCCTGCATGATTTCGCCCATGCCGATATCCACGTCCACGCCGCCGAGCGCGCCGCGGCCGCCGAACCCGGCGCGCGCGGCTATTTCACCGATGATTTTTCCGCCGCCTACCGCTGGCGCCTGCAACACGGCGATTACGATCTCGTCCCCGGCGTCACCGCCATCGAAACCCCCGGCCACACCGCCGGCCATATGTCGATGCTGATCGAACTGCCGCACGGCGCGCCCATCCTGCTCTGCGGCGACGCGGCCGACCTCACCGAAAACCTCGAGCACGAAATCGCCCCCGGCCTGTGCTACCGCGACGACGAAACCCTCGCCCTCGCCTCGATCCGCGCGCTGAAATCCCGCGCCTGCGCCTGCGGTGCCATACTCTGGCCCAATCACGACATCGATTTCTTCCGCGCGCACGACTGTTTTCCTCAGCACCTCGCATGACCGAACGCGCCAAAACCGTCAGCGCGCCACCCGCCGCGCGCGCCGCGACCCCCGAACCACAGGACCGCCGCGCGCCGCTCTGGGTGGTGCGCGGGCGGATGGACCGCGGCCGCTACATCGGCTTCGCCCTCGCCAGTTTCCTCGGCCTCCTGGTCGTCTGGGCCCTGATCGCCGCCGCCGGCACCATCAACCCGCTGTTCCTGCCCGGCCCGCTCGCCGTGGTGCGCGCGCTCGTCGCCTGGTGGCGCAGCGGCGATCTCTGGGCCGATATCGGCATCTCGGTCTGGCGCGTCATGGCCGGTTTCGCGCTCTCCGCCGTCATCGCCGTGCCGCTCGGCCTCTACATCGGCGCCTACCAGCCGGTCCGCGCCCTGTTCGAGCCGATCATGGAATTCGCGCGCTACCTGCCGGCCGTCGCCTTCGTGCCGCTGGTGCTGCTGTGGTTCGGCCTCGGCGAATCCGCCAAGATCGCCCTGATCTGGATCGGCACGTTCTTTCAGATGGTCCTGATGATCTCCGAGGATACCACCCGCGTGCCGATGGCGCAGATCGAAGCGGCCCGCACGCTCGGCGCCAGCAACGCCGAGATCATCCGCCTCGTCCTGTTCCGCTCCGCCATGCCCGCCATGCTCGATACGCTGCGCATCACGCTGGGCTTCGCCTGGACCTATCTGGTCGTCGCCGAACTCATCGCCGCCAATTCCGGCCTCGGCTTCGCCATCCTGCAGGCCCAGCGCTATCTGCAGACCGACAAGATCTTCGTCGGCATCATGCTGATCGGCATCATCGGCCTCATCACCGATCAGGTCCTCCGCCGCCTGCACAAACTCCTGTTCCCCTGGCTGCCATGACCGCAAGCGTCGTCCTGCAATCGATCACCAAAACCTTCCCCGGCGGCTTCGAGGCCCTCGCGCCGATCGATCTCGCCCTGGAGCCGGGCAGTTTCACCGCCATCGTCGGCGCCTCGGGCTGCGGCAAATCCACCCTGCTGCGCATCATCGCCGGGCTCGAGACCCGCAGCACCGGCCGCATCCTGATCGATGGCGAACCGGTCGCAGGCCCCGGCCGCGACCGCACCATGGTATTTCAGGACTACAGCCTCTACCCCTGGCTCACCGTGATGCAGAACATCCGGTTCTGCCGCACCCTCGCCGTCCATGCGCGGGGCGCGACCGATGCCGAGATCGGCGACGCCACCCGCCGCAGCGTCGCCCTGCTCAACCTGATGGGCCTCGCGCGCGTCGAACACGCCTACCCCAAACAACTCTCCGGCGGCATGCGCCAGCGCGTCGCCATCGCCCGCGCACTGATGGCCAGGCCCGCCGTCCTGCTGATGGACGAACCGTTCGGCGCGCTCGACGCCCAGACCCGCGAGGTGATGCACGACCTCATCCTGCACGTGAAATCCGCCGAAAGACGCACGATCATCTTCGTCACCCACGATGTCGAGGAAGCCATCTACCTCGCCGACCGCGTCGTCGTCCTCGCCCCGCACCCCGGCCGGATCGACTCGATCGAAGACATCCCCTTCACCGCGCGCCATCGCGACCTGCGGCTCGATCCCGCCTTCCTGTCGCTGAAACGCCGCATCACCGACCGGATCCGCGCCACCGCCGGCATGACCAGCGACCTCGATGACCTGAAATCCCTGACCGAACCGGCCGGATGACCCGGATGCTCAAACCCCAACGGAGGCTTGCTTGAAACAAATCCTGACCCGCAAACGCGGCACCATCGCCACGACCGCCGCCCTTCTGCTCGCGGCGACCACCGCCCTCACCCCGCTCCTCGGCACCGCCCGGGCCGCCACCACCCCGGTCACCTTCGCGATGAGCGCGTGGATCGGCTTCGCCCCGCTGTTCGTCGCCTCGCAGGAAAAATTCTTCGGTGCCTACCCGCTCAAATTCGTCCACATGGACAGCGGCATCAACGCCGCCGTCATCTCCGGCGCCGCCGATTCCGCCGATCTGTCGATGAACCAGGTGATCAGCGACCACCTCAAGGGTTTCGACATCAAGATCGTCATGCCGATCGACTATTCCAACGGCGCCGATGCCATCGTCGCCAGCAAATCGATCACCGCGATCGCGGACCTGCGGGGCAAGACCATCCCGCTCGACACCACGTCCTATTCCGAGCTTCTGCTCGCCTATGCGCTGCATCAGGCGAAACTCTCGCTGGCCGATGTCAGACCGACCAACATGCCCGCCTCCGCCGTCCCCGCCGCCCTGCTCGGCGGCCACGCCGAAGCCGGCGTCACCTGGGCGCCGCACATCCAGCTGATCACCGCCAACCCGAAATACCACGCGCTCTTCACCTCCGCCCAGGCACCCGGGCTGATCACCGATAATTTCGCGGTGAAAACCAGTTTCCTGAAAGCCCACCCCGGCGCCATACCCGCCATCATCAAGGGCTTCCTCAAAGGCACCGCCTACATCAAATCCCACCCCGCCCAATCCTACGCCATCATCGGCAAAGCCCTCGGCATCTCGCCGGCCGATGCCCGCGCGCAATACGCCGAGGTTATCAACCCGAGCCTCGCCGAAATGAAATACATGATGACCGGCAAAGGCAATCTCAAAATCATCCCCTACAAAACCAACGTCACCATGGTCCGCCAGCTCATGATCACCCAGGGCCAGATCAAACCCAGCCAGAAAATCGCCGAACCCTCTTTGTTCGATACCAAATTCGTGACCGCGGAATAATCACCCCCAGCGCCGCAACCCGTGTGACCACCACGGGTTGCGGCCGCGCCGGCCGGGCGCAAATGGTGCGTCACCACCGCGTCCTAAAGGCAGCAGCCCTCGAACAATCGGGGATTTCGGGTAAAGATCAGATCGCCGCTGTGACCCTCGATCGCCATCGCCACAGCGAGCGAACCGGAAGGCGGACATTTCGCCGTGGTCCAGACCGTCTGCCAACCCTCACGCATGCCAAGATCGGCATTCCGAAAGCTGACCGATGGCAAGCCGGCAAACAATACACCCACCGAATGGCCGCTGAACGCCTCGGTAATCCAGATTTCGAGCGAAGCGATATAGATCGTGTCCGGCATCAGGTCATCCACCCGGATGCTTGCGGTCATGGAATGGGGAAACCGTTGATCGGCCGACAACAGATAAAACCGGGTATCGGACGCCGGCGCCGCACCCGCCTGTCCCGACAGACGTATCCAATCCGGCCGGCCGGCAAGCAGGTTCGGCCGGTTCGCACGAACGAGACGCGGCAGCACCTCATCGGTGACGCCATCGAACACCATCGCATTGACGTTGCGGCAGATCGACAGCCATTGGTCGAGGCAGCCATTGAAACCGGTGCTGGCCATCGTCCAGAACCGCTCGATGTACCCGATGTACAATCGTTCCGAATGCCGCCTGACCGAACCCGGTCGGTTTCGCTCATCCGCAAGCGTCACCCATAACACGATACCCCGCCCATAGGCACCGATTGCATCGCAAATTGCCGTGACCTCCTCGAACGTCGAGTTGCCACCACGCACAAAGATGCGACGGGCCGATTCGAGCTCATGCAGAAACAGCCTCAGCATGAACGGCAACCGACGCTTCTGTTCCAGTTTCACGGCGTCCGGATCGGACGCACCGGCGTACTGACCGGTATGGAAGACAAACCCGTACGGCTCGATCCGGCAGAACCACTCGGGCGTTTTCGAATCCTGGAAAATCTCGATCGAGTCCGGTGCAGCGACCCCTTTGAAGCGTTCCGCCGCCGCACGCAGGAACGTCCCGGCCGGCGCCGAGGTAAACCGGAACAAGCTCAGCGGCTCGACACCGGCATGCCGCTGTACGAAGCCGAACTCGCAATCCGGCCCCAGACTTTCAAATCGGCGCAACAGCGCCGTATCGGTAATGTCGGTGAACGCTGGCAACGACACCCCGCCCGGCACACCGTCGCGAAAATCCTGCTCAAACATGGCGCGGCGGCGCAACGATCGTCATCGGGCAGACTGCCGCGCAACGACGGCATCGACCATGTCGCCGACGGTGCGCAACCTGTCGATATCGCTGACATCGAAGCGCATCGCGAACGCGTCCTCGATGTCCAGAATGATATCGACCATCCTAAGCGAGTTCCACGCGGGAACCATCTCCGGCCGGGTCCCGACCGTAATCGCCAAACCCGAGTCATTGAGATTGGCCCGCACAATCCGCGCGATCGCCGCCAGCACGGCCTCTTCATCGGTCACGAGCGCCTACCTCTCCGATCTGCTACAATGAAAAGTTGAAAACTTCATAAAGCGGCCCGTCCAGCCGCGCGGCGCGCGCAACCGGTAGAATGCTGGAAGGCAGCGCCGGCGCAGGCAAGGCGCGCGACAGACCGTCGAGCAGATCCGCACCCAGGCGTCGCAGGACCTGAAGTAACAGCGGCTGCGACGCATCAGTGGCCGGTCCCCCACCCATCGCAGCGCCGGCGCGATACGCCGACCGTCCGAACCAGGCGTCGTACCGCCCGTCGATCGCGCCGGGTGGCGCAAGGATCGCGCAGTGAAGGTTCCGCGCCGCCGCCATCGCCTCCAGATCGGCCGGATCAGCGACATCATCGCCGATACCATCGGCAGCTTCGATCCTGCCGCGCAGCGTCGCAACAATCGTATCTGCCGCTGCCTCACCGACCAGGTGCTGCGCGATCACATCGGACCGTATCCGTTTATTCGCGATGCCACGCACCACCACCGGCACGGGTCCCGGCGCTGCCAACCACGCCCTCAGTCCCGCCAATGTTTCTATTTCGATCGGCTTATCCATTTCGATCTCGATATCATCCTCTTCGGTCTTTCCGATCACCACGTCGTACCGGTAACGCGTCATTTCGGATGCACTGCGGCCCGATTTCAGGCGCGTACTCACGCGCGCGTGATGCTCCATCGCAAAGCCGTGAAAAAAACCCGGATCGATGACGAGTTCAGACTGGGCGAGCCACGCGGCGTGGATCGATCGGCGCAGCGCCGCGACATCACAGGCCTCCGCGCTGCGCGCGAGCGCCACCGCCGTGATGAACGACGGCAGGGTGCTCAGCAACCGCACATCGCCGATAAATATATGGCCCCCCGGCCGCAGCGCGCCCCAGGCATTGTCCAATACCTGACGCAAATAAGCCGCATCGGGGAAATACTGAACAACCGAATTCAGGATCACGAGGTCCGCGGACCACGCCGCACCGACTTCATGCGCCGGCGCATGAACCGTCTCGACATGCGCAAGATCGTCGCGGGTACCAAGCCATGCCCTCAGCTGCCGGATCGCGACCCCCGAAAGATCGGCGGCGCGATACGCCTCGCTGAACGGCGCGATCGCCTCCACGATCAGCCCGGTGCCACACCCGATTTCAAGCACACGCCGATGCCCGAGCGCCCGAAGCCGCCGCACCGTCGCGGCCAGCCAATCTTCCATATCGGCCTGGGAGATCGGCTCGCGCGTGAAACTGCTGGTCCAACTCACGAAGTCAGGTCGCGGCGCCGCATCGGGTTTGCGATAGGCCAAATCGTACGTCGTCTCCCAGCCGCGCAGCGCCCGCCGCGCCAGGGTCGCTGCATCGGCAACCTGGCCACGCAGCCAGCCTTCATCCGGGATCACAACGACCGCCGGCGGCGAGGCACCGTTGGCCGGAGGAACCGAAACGGCACCAACCCGCGGGTCGCCGCGCAGAATTCGCAAACTGTCCGCCAGCTGCCCCGTAGCCGTCACGCCAGCCGTCCGCCATGCGACACCAGCGCATCAACCAGCGGCGTCGGCCAGTCACGCGCGCGCACGCCATGATGCCAGAACACCGCGAGCGCCAGCCGCTCCAGACCAAACCCGACGCAGGCGGTGTGTGCCTGCGTCTGATCGTCGAGCGCAAGACCGAATGCCTGCGCCATCTTGTCGAGATGCAGGTTGAAACTGACGCACGCCGTCTCGCCCGATTCCGCGACCGAGGGTGTAACGAGTTCCAGTTTCAACGTCTGCTCGATCTGGCCGCGGATCAGGATCCGGCCGGTACGGCCAAAGAACGGATCATTCGCCGGCACGACGTCGAACGGTATTCCAAGCAGCGACGCCAGGTCCCGCGCGCGCTCCACCCACGCCGCCCGAAACGCCCGCGCACCCTCGGCGTGACCGATATACACCCGCTCATGCTGGCGAAACATCTGCTGCCGATTGGGGTCCTCCGACGGCTCACGCCGGAAGCAATAGCTGCATACGTCAAAGACCCGCCCAGCCGCCGCAACCGCGCCCCGCGCCGCCACCGCCGGGTAGACCGGGTAACAAGCCGCCGGCACCATCACGAGGTCACTGGCGCGTTGCTGGGCCGTCCAGTCGCCACCGGCATCATGGGTCCGCATCAGCACCCGATGATCCTCCTCGTCGCCGCAAAAACAATGAACCGTGCCGACAAGGTTGGGAAAATTCCGAAAATATCCGGAATCTTCGAACGATCCGCGTGCCATCAACGGCGGAAACCTCAGGAACTCGGCGCCATCGCCAGCGCCTGCCTCCCGGACCCAATGGCTGACGAATTCCGCCAGCCGTTCCATCAAAGCTCCGCGACCATAAAGTCCTGCCACGGTACCGGGGATCAAAATCCCCGCGCGAGCCAATGTCTCGATAAAATCGCGCCGCACAGACTGGTCCATCAACCGATCCAATATTTCAAAAGTGTAACGTAATACCACGAATACATAAAGCCACAATGTCGTAAACTTTTTTGTACATTGTTACAAGCTTGACATGTGGTCAAGGGCCGCGTCCCGCACCGCGCCATTTCGCATCCGCGCCGCGCAACACCGGATTCCGCAAAACCGAGCGCTCGTCGCGAAACCGCGCTTGACGCAGCAATACGAACTGTCTAAATTTTTTGTGAAAGGGAGGATTAAATCAAAGGATTAATCCAATGCATACCACATTACGCAACCATTTCATCTTTTCCTACATTGAAGTTAAAAATTCTACCATGCTCCCTGCATCGATGCCGCCGCTTCTTACTAACGGTCCCGTTGTTACGACCCTGATGGCATCAGGCGCCACAGGTCAGGGAGCACAGCAATGATCCCTCCCTTCGGATGCCTCCGTGGCGTGAAGCAATTTGGCGCGGAACGCAGCATCGAAGTTGTCGAAAGAAGACTGAGACAGCTCCTGACCCCGATACTGGAAACAGTCGATGTCAATGAAGAGTATTACAGAAAAATGAACCCCGACGTCGATGAAAAGATCAAAGCCGGCGAGCTGAAATCCGCGAAGGCGCACTACACCCTTGCCGGATACTATGAAGACCGTCTGCCCCGGCCGATTATCGTCGATGAAACCTGGTATCTGACCGAATACCCCGACGTGGCCGAAGCAGTAGCGCGCAAATATTTCATATCCGCAACACAACACTTCAACCTGGAAGGATTCCGTGAAGGCCGCCTGCCCGCCGCCGGCTGGACACTCGCGTCCGATCCCCCGCGCCCCAATGCCGTGCGCGACCCCTTCAGAGTTGACAAACTTTCGGGCGTCCCCGCTTGACCGTCTCCAACGGTCACGTCGACGGCTTCATCGGTCGCTACGTCAGCGGCTGGGCCCTGCCGCAATCCATCAACGACGCCTGCACCATCGAGATCCGCGCAAGCGACGGCGCGCGTCTCGCATCCGGCAGCGCCCGGCGCGACCGGCCGGATCTCGCGCCGCTGGGTCTCGGCCGCATCGATTTCGGCTTTCGTATCCTCCTCGATGATTTCGGGCACGGTCCGCTGATCCATATCCTCGCCGATGGCGTCGAGCTGCCCGGCTCACCCCTGCAGATCGGCGATGACATCGTCGATGGCTATTTCAAAATCCTCGAAGACCGCGTGGTCGGCTGGGCCTGCCGCCGCAGCGATCGCACCGGCCCGCTCGACCTCACCTTCCGCACCACCGACCGCGCCGCATCGCACACGCTGCGCGCGCTGCCGGGCGTGCACGATCAAGACCCCGGCTTTCAACCAGGCTGGTTCGACAGCCCCCTGCCGGACGCGTTTTTCAACCGTCCGGACCTGCACATCGAAATGCTCGCCGCCGGCCGCGTCTGCACCACCACAACCGCCAGCCTGCCCCTCACCGGCTTTCTCGATACCATCGCCCCCGATCATTGCGCCGGCTGGCTCCTCTGCCCCACCGCCCCCGGCCGCATGCTCGAAATCGAAGCCGTGATCGATGCCACCGTGGTCGGCTCGGCCGTCTGCTCCCTGCCCCGCAACGATTTGCGCGACACCTTCCCCGACAATTGGCAACGCGGGTTCTGGCTGAAACTCCCCGGCACCAGGCACCACCCCGCAGACCTGTCCCAACTGTCGCTCCGCCTCAAAAACAGCGCGATCGAATTATTCAACGGCCCCTTCGTCATCGGCAACCGCATCGCCTTCGTCGCCGCCGCCAAGCGTATCGCCGGGCGCATCCACACCGAAATGCCCGCCCTCGAACCAATGGATCGCGCCGTCTTCCAGACCATCATCCGCGACTATCTGGTCCAGGCGCGCACCGGTCCCGAACACCTCTGGCGGTCCGATCTCATCGCCGCCCGCCCGCAACCGAGCGATGCGATCACCGTCCTCATCCCGGTCTACGCCGGCGTCGACATCACCGAAACCTGCATCCGCCACGCCCTTGCCGACCTCGGCCCGAACGACACGCTCCTGATCATCGCCGACGGGCCACCCGAACCCGGCATGATGCCCATGCTCAACCAGTTCCGTACGGCGGAGCGCGTCGTCATCCTCGAAAACCCGGCCAACCTCGGTTTCGTCCGCTCCGTCAACCGCGGCCTCGATTATTGCAGGACCGGCGATGTCCTGCTCCTCAACGCCGATACCTGCGTCTTCCCCGGCACGCTCGATCGGATGCGCCGGGCCCTGCGCAGTGCAGACGACATCGCAACCGTCACCGCCCTCTCCAACAACGCCACCATCTTTTCCTACCCCCACCCCACCCTCGCGACCACCGCCCTGCCCGACATCACCTGGCCCGAGCTCGCCCGCCTCGCCGCCGACCTCAACCGCGACCAGATCATCGATGTCCCGACCGGTCACGGCTTCTGCATGCTCGTCCGCCGCGAAATCCTCGATCACGCCCAGCAGTTGAACACCGCCTTCGGCCGCGGCTACGGCGAGGAAAACGAGCTCTGCATGCGCGCGACCGATCTCGGCTTCCGCCACGTCGCCGCCACCGGCGCCCTGGTCGAACACCGCGAGAGCGTCTCCTTCGGCAGCGAGAAAGCCGATCTCATCAGCCGCAACCTCGCCATCCTCGGCGGCATCTATCCCGAATACACCCCCGTCATCATGGCCTTCGAGGCGGCCGATCCCCTGCGCGCCGGCCGCTGGCAGCTCGACATCGCCCGCCTCCGCCGCACCCGCGCCAACGCCGCGCAGCCAGGCCGGCGCTATGTCCTGATCATCGAAAACTGGCTCGCCGGCGGCACCCGCAAAGCCGCGGCCGATCTCGGTACCCTGGTCTCCTACGGCGCCCGCCACCCCATCTCCCTGCAATGCCAGGAAAACGGCACGCTCGTGCTCACCTGCCACGCCCCGCTCATCCGCGCCGTCTTCAATCCGGGTGACGAGCCCATGCTCCGCGCCATGCTCGATGCCGCCGAGATCGACCTGGTCCTGATCCACCAGCTGCTCGGCTTCACCGCTGCCGCCATCGAAACGCTCACCGAATGGGCCGCTCACCGCAAAACCATCTATTACGGCCACGATTTCTACCCCGCCTGCCCCCGCACCACCTTCATTGATGCCGCGGGTCAATTCTGTGGCGGCGGCACCCAGGCGGTCTGCGACCGCTGCCTGAAAATCGGCGGCAGCCACGAAGCGTCACGCCTCACCGCCCTCACCATCGATGATCACCGCGCCCTGTTCGGCCGCCTCTTCGCCAATATCACCAAAATCATCACCCCCTCGCACGATACCAAATCCTACCTCCAGCGCGCCTTCCCCACCGTGCCGATCCAGCCGATCCCCCACCCCACCATCCCGCACACCCCACCCGCGCCCATCCGCCAGGGTGCCAGCGACAACATCATCCTGCTCGGCGGCATCGGCCCGCACAAAGGCTCGCGCCAGCTGCTCGAAATCGCCCGAACCGCGCGCCTCAGCCACCCCCATCTCACCTTCACGATCATCGGCCATACCGACATCGATGACGATCTGAAACAACTGGGCAACGTCGCCATCCTCGGCCGCTACACCGCGGCAACCCTCCCCGGCCTGATCGACCGCGTCGGCGGCCGGCTCGCCCTGTTTCTCAGCGCCTGGCCCGAAACCTTCTCATACACCCTCTCCGAAGCCGTCAACGCCGGCCTCGTCCCCATCGTGCCGGACATCGGCGCCCCCGCCGAACGCATCCGCAACGCAGGCTTCGGCATCATCATCCCCTTCCCCGCCACCCCCACCGCCGTCCTCGCCGCGATCGACGGTTTCGACCCAACCCATAATTACCCCGAAGACGCGCGCGCCCGGTTCGCGGATACCGAATCCATAGCACTCCTCCAGGCTGAATTCGGCGTTTGAGGCATCCCTCGATGACCACGTCGCACAACCACTCCCTAACTTTTCTGCGGCAGTTGCAAGAATGCTGAGCGTCCGAATCGAGATAATAGGATGCTTATCTCGTGCCAATAGATTTTTAATATGAGGACGGGCGCGCAGGATAGGCCAAGCCTCTATCTCGCAGAACCTATCGAACAAAGCGAGCGTCAAAAGATTTAAGTTACCCTGAACAACTTTACGAGGCCAAATACTAAATTTCTATTGAATGCATGCCAATTAAAATTTCCGAAAAAAATATTTACAATTTTAAAATTCCCACCATCGAATAAATACAAGAGATATAAAAATTAATTTTCATCCAATGAAGCTGCTTTAAGATGATTCCATCTCGTCGATAGTAGCAAGCAGCAATTCAATATCGATGGTCATAACCAAATTACTGGTGTGCGTGGATGTTTCCGCTGGACTTTCAATACCAAAAATAAATCCATAGTCTAAATTCGATATTGCAGATAGACGTCTGTAGCACCAATTTTGATAAGAGGGATTGTGTAATTCGAGAATCTTAGTTCCTTCATTACAAAATCCAATATTCGTCAATCCTGCGCCGTGTTGGCCAACAACAAATCTTGCATTCGAAAATATAGTAATCTGTTCACGTAAAGACATTGAAGTAAGGGTAACAACTTGGAAACCACGAGATTCCAGCGCTGTCGCAATATCATGTTCATTACTAATTATTCTATTTTTTGTGTCCCGTCTGGATATAAATATTTTTTCAAAATGGTCGTAAGAAGGGTCTAAAAGCTCATGCCTTAACAAAAGCAGCATCTCGCGAACGAGAGGATGCGGCGTCAAACCAATAGAACGTTCCGGGATCGGATAAATTAGAGTATTTACAGAAATATGATCGCATAAGTCAGGTACCACATAAGGCATGGCAAGTATTTTTGTAATAGCTTCGACAGATTCAATATGAAAACTATCAGTGAGTGGTGGAAAAATTATCGTCGGCATTTTTCCATGGCTTTGTTCTAGAACTGTATCAATCATCTTCGGATGCAGTTTTGGCAAAAAAAGGATTAACCAATGATAATAATTTAAATTTATTCCGTGATGACATGAAATCGCATAGTCAATCATATAGTCGGGCGATTTATTTTCTAATATCCATCGTTTAGAATGTTCATCGACAAAAATTCGGCCTTCATAATAATAATTAGGGAAGTGTGACGTAGACTCAAGTATTACATATTTATCTATAGTTAAAATTCCATAGCACGTATGAATATGACAATCTTTTATTGTGTAAAATACGGGCTGCAGAATTTCGAACCCATCAATATCATAATCGTCACTCGTGGATATGCGCTCAAAGTCTTTCGATTTGACGCCAAATTTATTTGAATCAAGTGTAATCGATAAACTATCCGCATAGAATGTCGAAGAAATTCTTAGTGAATACTCCTGAAGATTTTGCACTTGCTCGAGATAACGGGACTCATACGTAATCTGATCCACTCAATATTTTCTTTCAACAAGAACGTTGCGTAGCCTCTTGTTCTTCTTACCTTCAATCGCGCGTCAGGTCCAGTTTTGGGAGCAATTCCAAGATCCGTTGAAGTCCATTTCGTATGCGCCCCCAATTTTTGGCCGGTCGAGGCAGGAGGCCGCAGGACCTCACATGGACGAATAGGCTGTAGTGTCGGTCAACGTGCCGAACCTATATCTGCGGTACACCGCGCTTCAGTGGAGAACGCCGGCACTGGCCATCTTCGGCTGTTGACGACTTTAGTTGGGATAACGTTGGCACGTTTTCACGTTTACGCTTTCCACCCGCACCGCCGCTGGCGCGGCGGAAGCACGTTTAGAGGCGATCCACCAATCGATGCGTCTGAGTTCGCTTCCATAATGTAACCTCACCCGACACGATGCCCGCGGCAGTTCGCCGTCCCCTTGGCATCTTTGGCAAAGCGTCACATATCGCGAAGAGAACAAACCGGGCGGGGTCGTCCAAATTTGCGCAACAAGCTCCAACTTGATTCCGGAATGCCCTCTTATTAAAGCGTATGGAAGCAAAAGTTTTGGACGGCGTAAGCGCTTCAGACAAGGCGTGCACGCAGCGACGGACTGCACCGCCCGCCTGGAACATAATACGCCCGACCACCAAAGGACAGGCGACCAAGGCCGTCCAATCAATGGAGAACAGATTTGCTGATCCAAATGACGCCCAGATTGCGCGATATTTTGCGACACAAGGGTGTCGAAGCGTTTCAGGGAGATGAAACGGGACTATCCGATCAAACTGTCTTTGAACCCCCTTGCAGCATCAAATGGATGAATATCGAGGATGGTGTTCGCATTGGAGCGTTCAGCTACGCCGTCAGCGGATTTTATTCAGGCGTCACTATTGGCCGCTATACGTCGATTGGCGAAAATGTTCAGATGGGTCGCGCGAGCCACCCTTTGACCTGGGTCAGCACCAGCCCCTTCTTCTATTTAAGAGAAAAGATATTCGAAGTCGGCGAGGGGTTCTCATCTGCGCCACTTTATCACGCTTACGGCGCACCAGACTGGCAGAACGCCGTCTCCACCCAGTTCAAACCAATCTCGATCGGCAACGACGTCTATATCGGCCACGGAGCCATGGTCATGCCGGGAGTCACGATCGGAGACGGCGCGGTTGTCGCCGCCATGGCCGTCGTCACCAAGAATGTGCCGCCCTACGCGATCGTCGGCGGCAACCCAGCCCGCATCATCCGCATGCGCCACGATCCCATCATCGCCGCGCAACTGCTTTTTATCCGCTGGTGGGACTACGCGCCCTGGCAATTGCAGGAGGTGGATTTCGCAAACCCGGCAGCCGCGATCGAAGGATTGAAACGTGTCGCTGAATCCGCGCCGATCTACGCACCTGAACCGGTCGTCATCGCTGACCTCTTGGCCGGCCCAACCGAATGACAATCACAATCGTCGACGAGGGGTCCAATAACGCCGTGCAGATACACCCCTCGGTCGAACAATCGGGCGATCTGCTGCTCACGCTGAAAGGGTCAAACATAGCCGTGCAGATCGGTGAGAACTGTACCTTCAGCGGGGCGACGATAACTATGGGGGACGCGTGTACTTTGGAGATCGGGCCAGCTTGCAGCCTCGCCGCCTTGGAAGTGCTCGCGAATGCAAACGGCTCGATCATCATCGGTGCGGAAACGAATTTCACATGGCACACCCGCCTCTACCTCCATGAGCCATCGCGGATTGTCATCGGCTCGAACTGCCTGATCGCCAGCGATACCCTGTTCATGACCAGTGACATGCACTCGATTCTCGACAGAACCAGCCGCAGACGCCTCAATCCGGCCCGGGACATCGTGGTGGATGACAACGTCTGGGTCGCATATCAGGCGAAGATCCTGAAAGGAGCCCACATCGGAGCGGGTTCGATCGTCGCACTTGGAGCGATCGTTACAAACAAAGTTCCACCCTGCACCTTGGTCGCAGGCCAACCCGCCAAAGTCATAAAACAGGATGTGACCTAGGATTTTACATTGGTCTGACAGCGCACGGTAGGCGGCAGGCATCGGTGCACCATCGGTCAGCCAGCGCTGCACCGACTTCAGCCGGAAAAAGCGCTTTCTCACCCCCCGCCCGCCGTGCTTATCTCCTGGGGTGCGCACCAAACCAACCCCGCTGACGATCTCACTCCTCGACCGCTTCGCCCTCATCATGGCGATGCTCGCCGAAATCGCCGTCCGGCAGGGCCACGCACAGCACCTGCCGGGGACCAAAATCATCGCCATCTGGCAGCGCCTCACCGGCATCGCCGCCCGCTTCGCCCGCGCCGTCCTGCGCGGCCCCACCCCAGGCCGCAAGCGCCCCACCCCAGCCAAACCCAGCCGCACCGAACGCCCATCCCTGCCTGCAGGCTTCGGCTGGCTCCCCCGCGTCTTCCCCGGCACCCACGACATACCCGCCGCCGTCACCTACCCCGCCCAGCAACTCCGCGATCTGCTCGCCGACCCCACCATGGCTCAGCTGATCGAAACCAACCCCGCCATCGGCCGCATCCTCCGCCCCCTCTTCGAAGCCCTCGGCCTCGAACGCCCCGCCATCCTCGCCATCCCCAAACCCGCAGCCGAGGCCAGGCCTGTCCCCATCGAGCACCCCCAACCAACCGGCACGATACAAATCGCCCCGCCGCCGGACCCCGTCACCATCCCGGACTGGAACCGGCAAAAATCAAGCCTCGCCGCCGCCGCCTGACCACGACCAATTTATTGCAAGTTCAAAATGAACTATGCGCGGTCTGATCTCGGCCCGCCCGTCAATCCACCAGCGCGTCGATCGGCTCCCACCGGTACGCGGTCTGGGCAACCCGCGTGCCGCCAACATCGATCATCCCATCGGCGGCGTGTTTCCCACCCATCCTGGCATAAAACCACCGCGCCGGATTGTCCGAAAGCACCCAGACGAACAACGAAGTGCACGATTTCGCGGCCAGATGCGCCGCAGCCGTGCGCATCAACTGCCGCCCCAGCCCACGCTCGCGAAAATCATCGAGCACATACAACGTCTCGACCTCGCCATCCGCCAGAGCCGCGCGCCGCCGCCGGGCCGTGACAAATCCAACCACCCGCACGCTGCCATCCGGCCCGGCATCCGAGCCCGACGCGACGGCAACATGCACCACTCCGCCGCTGCGAATCACCCGATCATAATAACCCGCCTGGCGCGGCGCCGACAGGCCGGTCAGCACCGGCTCGGGCAGCACACCGGCATAGGTACTCCGCCAGCTCGCGACATGAACCGCCCCGATACCGGCCGAATCCGCCGGCCGCGCCCGCCTGATCGTGATCATGCCGCAGCCGCGGCGGAACGCTCCATCCGGCAGGCAAAAAATCCATCGGTACCGTCCCGCGCCGGTGACAGCCGCAGATAATCCCCGCGCAGATACTCCGGAAACGTCCCGCCCACCGGCATCACCCGAAAACCCGGCTGGCGCTGCCGAAACGCGGTGATCTGATCCTCATTTTCGGCGGCGAGCATCGAACATGTCGCGTAAATAAGCGCCCCGCCGGGTTTGACCAGACGCTGCGCCTCATCGAGGATTTTTGCCTGTTTCGCCGTCAGCTCCACCAGATCGGTTTCGGTCAGACGCAGCCGCGCATCGGGGTTTCGGCGCCACGTGCCGGTGCCGGTGCAGGGGGCATCGACCAGAACCACATCGAATTTCCCGGCTTGGCGCTTGGTCCATTTATCACCCGGCTCAAGCAGATGGCGCTCGGCATTATGCACCCCGGCGCGGCGCAGGCGCTTGATCGCGCCATCGAGCCGGGGGGCGGAAACATCGCACGCGACGATATGACCCTTGTTTTCCATGGTCATCGCGAGCGCAAGCGTCTTGCCGCCGGCACCCGCGCAATAATCCGCAACGCGCATCCCCGGCCTCGCATCCGCGAGCAGGGCGACCAGCTGACTTCCCTCATCCTGGATTTCGACCAGACCATCCCGAAACGGTGCCGCCGTCGTCACGCTCTGGCGCGCCGCAAGACGGAGCCCCCACGGGCTGAGCCTGGTCGGTTCGGCCTTGAGTCTGGCCTTGGCGAGCAGACCGATGGCGTCCTCGCGGGTGGTTTTCAACAAATTGACCCGCATATCGAGCGGAGCCGGCTGCATCAGCGCATCGGATTCCGCCTCAAGCCGCTCACCGAACCGCGCCCGCAGTAGCGGGACCACGAAATCCGGCATTTCAAGGCGAATGCCGTCGCTCATATTGGGATGATCGAGCGTGTGCTTGTCGAGTTTTTCCAAGGCCCGGCGTTCATCATCATCGAGCGCCGGCGGTGCGAATCGCGAGCCGCCGAATTCGGCGGCGGCGCGGTGCACCGTGATGCCCCCGAGCACCATCAGCGCCAGCACCATCAGCCGCGGTGTCGGCACAGCACCAACCCGCTCGATCCACCAGCCAAGACGACGGCGTGCCCGCAGCACGCCCCAGACGGTCTCGCTGATATCGCGCCGGTCACCTCCACCAATGAAGCGGCGGGTACGAAGAAATTCATTGGCAACCGCATCGGCCGGGCGACGATCCGTTTCTATCGCCTCGAGCAGTTCAATCGCGGCTTGCAGGCGTCCGGCGGGGGTCAAGCTGGGGTCCTTTGGGTGGGGAGGAAGGAACCGTTTCTTTTTTTTAAAAACAAGATGTCTTCTTGTTGTCCTACCACAATCTCAATCCTGCCGATAATTCGGCGCCTCCCGCGTAATCGCCACATCATGGACATGGCTCTCGCGCAGCCCCGCCCCGGTGATGCGGCGGAATGTCGCCTTGGTCTGCAATTCAGCCACCGTGGCGCAGCCGGTATAGCCCATGCCGGCGCGCAGGCCGCCGACCAGCTGGTGAACCACGGCGGCCATCGGGCCCTTGTAGCCCACCCGACCCTCGATGCCTTCGGGGACCAGTTTCAACGTGTCCTTGATGTCCTGCTGGAAATACCGATCGGCGGAGCCGCGCGCCATGGCTCCCAGACTGCCCATGCCGCGGTAGGATTTATAGGAGCGGCCCTGATAGAGAAACACTTCGCCGGGTGCTTCATCGGTACCGGCCAGCAGCGAGCCGACCATGACGCAGTCGGCACCGGCCGCGAGCGCCTTGACCATGTCGCCCGAGGTGCGGACGCCGCCATCGGCGATCGCGGGCACACCGGCCTCGCGGCAGGCAGCGGAGGTTTCCATCACGGCCGAGAACTGCGGCACGCCGACACCGGCGACCACGCGGGTGGTGCAGATGCTGCCGGGGCCGATGCCGATCTTGATGGCATCGGCACCCGCCTTGATCAGTGCGGCGGCAGCTTGCGGTGTGGCGACATTGCCGGCGATCACCTGCACCGCGTTGGACCGCTCCTTGATCAGATTGACCGCCCGCAGCACGCCTTCGGAATGGCCATGCGCGGTATCGACCACGATGACATCGACGCCGGCGGCCATCAGGGCGGTGGCGCGGGCGGCGCCGTCGTCACCGACACCGGTGGCGGCAGCGACACGCAGGCGGCCGAATTCGTCCTTGTTGGCGAGCGGATGCGCCTCGGCCTTGTCCATATCCTTGACGGTGATCAGGCCGACGCAACGATAGGACTCATCGACCACCAAAAGTTTTTCGATCCGGTGCTTGTGGAGCAGATGACGGGCCATTTCGGGTGCGACATCGGCCGGGGCGGTGACCAGGTTTTCCCGCGTCATGAGCTCGTAGACGCGCGAGGAAGGGTCGGTCGCGAAGCGGACATCGCGATGGGTCAGAATACCGACGAGGCGGTTGGTGTCGCGCTCGACCACCGGCACCCCCGAGATGCGATATTGCGCCATCAGCGCCTGCGCCTCGGCAAGAGTCTGGTCGGGATGAATGGTCAGCGGGTTGACCACCATGCCGCTCTCGAATTTCTTCACCTGGCGAACCGCGGCGGCCTGGTCCTCGATGCTGAGGTTTTTATGAACGACGCCGATGCCGCCCTGTTGGGCCATGGCGATCGCCATGGCACCTTCGGTCACCGTGTCCATCGCTGCCGAGATCAGCGGGATATTCAGGCGAATCGTGCGGGTCAGCCGGGTTTCGGTACTGACCGCGGCCGGCAGGACTTCGGAATAGCCGGGCACGAGCAATACATCGTCAAATGCATAAGCCTCGACGATGCGGCCGTTGCCGCTGGATAAAACATTCAGATCGGAGGGAGCCATGGTGCATCCTTATCGGTTTGCGAACCTTGGCGATCCCTACTATCGGCAGCGGCCGCTTCCGGCAAGGGTTACGGCGCATTTCTGGTGCGCTGCCCGCGAAGGCGTCCGCCGGCTCAACCCTGCTGGGCCGGCCGGGCGGTACGTGGCGGGATGGGATAACGCGCGTAGGTCAGGGTCGCAGGCGGTGGCAAGGCGCCCGGCGGAAGGTGCGGCGCAGCCTGGGGCTCTGGCCGGGCGATCGGCCGCTGGCCGATTCCGGCCGGCACGGCGGCGGGCATCGGGCCGCAGCCGTTGCCGCTGCGATGGATGATGACGCGCGTCTGGCCGTTGGGGGCCGGCTCGAACTGCATCTGTTCACTGCACACGCTGACGGGTCCGCCCGAGGACGCGGTGGACGACACCATCGAGACCTGCGTCAAGCCATCGCCGCCCGCAGGGAACGCCGCCATTTCCGGCAGATTTTCCAGGGCCGTGAGGCTGGCGAGCATCTGGCGCTGCATCATGGCCATCTGTTCGATGAAGGCGGACGGCATCACCGGCAGGGCCACGGGCACCGGCACCAGCACGGTGGGGATGATGACCGGCGTCGCCGGTGCGGTTGTGGTGGCCGCCGATGCGATCGCGGGGCATACGGCGAGCGCTGTTGCAATCAGCCAGGATTTTACCGCAAGCATGGTGTTTTCCTTTCGATATGAGGTTGACCAACGACATCAGATTTCGCGCAGGACGCTTTTCTGTCCATTCGCATTCGCGTGAGCCGGTTTCACAATGATGAGCATGGGGATCAGTGGATCAGGATATAATGGATCGTCGCGATCACCTCTTCCCGCTTGGCGGTCGAGCCCGGGGGAAACGGCGGGACTTTCACACCCCGGAACAGGCCGTACCACGCCATGTCGAGCAATGGCGCGCCGGATCGCTTGATCAGATGCAGATCGATCACCTTGCCGTTCGGCAGGACGGTGAAGCCCACCGTCACACTGCCGGACTCGCCCTGGTCGGCAGCGGATTGCGGGTAGTATTTGTGCTCGTTCACCCATCTGTTGAACGCGCTTTCCCAATCCGGCCCGGCGTTGCCGCGGAAGGTGATCGCGGGCGCGTTGCGCGCATCGTCCGACTGAGGTGGTGCGAGGTTGAGCGCGCCGGGGGCATGATTGAGGATGGTGGTGGGGTGTTTACCGAACGACATACCGTTCAGCACCATAAAATGCTGCCGCGGCGCGGGCGGTGCGTGATGGGCGACCGCCGCATGTTTGGGCGGGCGCGCGGGGACGATTTCCTTCGGCAACGTGAAGGGCACCGGATTGGGGGAACTGAGGTTGACCTCGGTTTGCGCGGTGGGTGGCGCGGCCTCGGGCGGTGGCGGGGGCAGCAGCGTCGTCATGCTGGGTGGGGCTTTGACGACGGCTTTGGGGGCGGCGTTGTGGGCGGCACTGTGCGGCAGGCCGGTGTTACGAAACACCACGGCGATGCTCGATTGGGGCGACGGGGCAATCAGTTTCTGCCGGTGCACCGCATAGAGCAGCAACAGAATGACAGCCAGATGAAACAGCAGGGACACCGGCAGCGGGATGAACCAGCCGTCCTGGTCCGGCCGCCGCCGCGTCATTCCATGGTCAGCGACGCCGATACCCGGCCCGGAGCCGGGTGCCGGGTCAGTAACCCGGTGCCGGGTAATAGCCGGGAGGCGCATAGCCGGGTGCGCCGTAGCCGTAAGAGGATCCCGAACCGCCCGCATAGCCTTCCATCTTGTTGCCATGGCCGACCATACACTGGGCGTAGGCCACGTTATACTGCGCCTGGATGGAGTCTGCGGCGCCCTGGGCGTTGCCGCCACCGGCCGCGCTGCCAAGCAGCAGGCCCGAGCCCGCACCGATCGCCGCACCGACACCGGCATTGCCGCCGGCAGCGCCGAGCAGCGCGCCGGCCGCGGCACCGAGCAGCGTGCCGCCGACCGCCGTATTGGTCGAACTCTGGCTGGCGGCGGCGGCAGTGCCGCCCGCCTGGCTGCGCTGGCTCGCATAGTAGCGGCAGTAATTGTCGTCCTGCTGGAACACATTGAACGTCACGCCGGGTCCGGGCATGGCGACCACGGTTGGCGCGGTCGGCGGGGCGACGGTGCAACCGGCGAGGCCGATCATGGCGACGGCGGCCACGGAAACTGCAAGAATGGGTTTCATATCTGGCGTCCTGAGCGTGTTTGTCGAACGGGTTTCAATTACGACTTGATCGACCGCAATCAACGGGTTGTTACACTCTATTATTTTAATGATCCGAACCGGTTCCGGTCACAGCCCCTCGAAGAACTCCTTGACCTTGGCGAAAAACCCTTCGTGCTCCGGGCTGCCCGATGCGCTGCCGCCAGATTCGCGTTCGAATTCCTCGAGCAGTTCACGCTGGCGCTTGGTCAGGTTCTGCGGCGTTTCGACCGCGACCTGAATATACATGTCGCCGCGCTGGGTGCTGCGCAGCACCGAAAACCCCTTGCCGCGCAGGCGGAATTGATCGCCGGTCTGGGTTCCTGCGGGGATTTTGACGCGGGCCCGGGTGCCATCGATCGCGGGGACTTCGATTTCGCCGCCGAGTGCTGCCTGGCTCATTCGCAGGGGCACGCGGCAGAACACGTTCGCGCCGTCACGCTGGAAAATCGGGTGGACGCGGATCGCGACATGGACATAGAGATCGCCCGCTGGCGCGCCCTTGCCGCCCGCCTCGCCTTCACCGGACAGGCGAATGCGCGTGCCATCCTCGACGCCGGCCGGAATGGCGACCGACAGGTTGCGCTCACGCGGCACGGTGCCGGCACCGGCGCAGATGCGGCAGGGGTTACGAATGGTGCGGCCGGCACCGCCGCAGGTGGGACAGGTGCGTTCGACCACGAAGAACCCTTGCTGCGCGCGCACACGACCGGCGCCGCCGCAGGTGGGGCAATTATCGGCGCTCGCCTGCTTATCGGCCGAACCGGTCCCGTTGCAGGCATCGCAGGCGACGCGGGTGGGAACCCGGACATCGACCTTGGTGCCGGCGAAAGCCTGGGTCAGGTCGATCTCGACGCCGGCCCTGACATCCGCGCCGGCGCGCTCGGAGCGGCCACCGCCGCGCCGCCCGCCCATTGCTTCACCGAACATCTGTTCGAAAATATCGCCGATGCCGCCCTCGAATCCGAAGCCGGCGCCCCCGAATCCGCCGCCGCCACCGCCGCCGTTTTCGAAGGCGGCGTGACCGAACCGGTCATAGGCGGCGCGCTTTTGTTCATCCTTGAGAACATCGTATGCTTCGTTGATGTCCTTGAATTTCTGCTCAGCCGCCTTGTCGCCCGGGTTGCGGTCCGGGTGATATTGCATTGCGAGTTTTCGATAGCATTTCTTCAGCTCATCGGCGGACGCGCCACGCTGCGCACCGAGAAGCTCATAATAATCCGTCTTGGCCATGATAGCGGCTCAACCCCGAAATTCGATCGAACGACGACCTGTTTGAACACGAACGGTCCCGGACCATCGCTGGTCCGGGACCGGGCCTTCAGTCTATGCGCGTCGCGCGATCACGCGGACTTCTTTTTGTCGTCGACATCTTCGAACTCGGCATCGACCACCTTGTCGCCGGGCTTGCTGCCCGGTGCCTCGGCACCTGGCGCGGCACCCGCGGCGCCCGCCGCCTGGGCCGCTTCGGCCTGGGCCTTGTACATCGCCTCG
Organism: Acidiphilium sp. PA; assembly: GCF_026191915.1. GTDB lineage: Bacteria > Pseudomonadota > Alphaproteobacteria > Acetobacterales > Acetobacteraceae > Acidiphilium. The sequence goes on along the minus strand of NZ_JAIMBY010000002.1, from coordinate 63,863 downwards.
CCGATCCGCATCGCGACCTGGGTCAAACGGTCGGTCGCTGCCTTGATCGCCTCGAGGTCGCTGCCTTCGAGTGCGGTGCGCGCCGCCGCGATGGCGGCTTCGGCCTCGCCCTTGTCCTGCGCGGACACCTTGCCTTCGTTGTCCTTCAAGGTCTTTTCGGTCTGATGCACCAGGCTGTCGGCCTGGTTACGGGCATCGACCAGCTCGCGCCGGGCCTTGTCGGTCGCGGCGTTGGCTTCGGCGTCCTTTACCATTTTTTCGATATCGGCATCCGACAGACCACCAGAGGCCTGGATGCGGATCTGCTGCTCCTTGCCGGTCGCCTTGTCCTTGGCGGAGACCGACACGATGCCGTTGGCGTCGATATCGAAGGTCACCTCGATCTGAGGCACCCCGCGCGGTGCGGGCGGCAGGCCCATCAAGTCGAACTGGCCGAGGATCTTGTTGTCCGCCGCCATTTCACGCTCGCCCTGGAAGACCTTGATGGTCACGGCGGTCTGGTTGTCGTCCGCGGTCGAGAACGTCTGACTCTTCTTGGTCGGGATCGTGGTGTTGCGGTCGATCAGACGGGTAAAGACGCCACCGAGGGTTTCGATGCCGAGTGACAACGGCGTGACATCGAGCAGCAGCACGTCCTTGACGTCGCCCTTGAGCACGGCGCCCTGGATGCCGGCGCCGATCGCGACGACTTCATCGGGGTTGACGTTGCGGGCGGGGTCTTTGCCGAAGAAATTCTTGACCGCTTCGATCACCTTCGGCATGCGCGTCATGCCGCCGACCAGGATGACCTCGTCGATTTCGCCGGCGGTGACACCCGCGTCCTTCAACGCCGCGCGGCACGGGCCGAGCGTGCGCTCGATCAGATCGTCGACCAGCGATTCCAGCTTGGCACGGGTCAGTTTCATCACGAGATGCTTCGGCCCGGAGGCGTCCGCGGTGATGAAGGGCAGGTTGATCTCGGTTTCCTTCGAGGAGGACAGCTCGATCTTGGCCTTTTCGGCGGCTTCCTTCAGGCGCTGGAGGGCGAGCTTGTCCTTGCGCAGGTCGATGCCCTGCTCGCGCTGGAACTCGGCGGCCAGATAGTCGATCACGCGCTGGTCGAAATCCTCACCGCCGAGGAAGGTGTCACCATTGGTGGATTTCACTTCAAACACGCCGTCGCCCAGCTCGAGCACGGAAACGTCGAACGTGCCGCCGCCGAGATCGTACACCGCAACGGTGCCGGCTTGTTTTTTATCCATGCCGTAGGCCAGGGCCGCGGCGGTGGGCTCGTTGATGATGCGCAGCACGTCGAGACCGGCGATCTTGCCGGCGTCCTTGGTCGCCTGACGTTGCGCGTCGTTGAAGTAGGCTGGGACGGTGATGACCGCCTCGGTCACGGTTTCGCCGAGATAGGCTTCGGCGGTCTCTTTCATTTTGGTCAGGATGTAGGACGACACCTGGCTCGGCGCGTAACGCTGACCGCGCGCCTCGACCCAGGCATCCCCATTGTCGCCGCGCACGATGCCGTAGGGCACCAGATCCTTGTCCTTCGTGACGGTCGGGTCGTCGTAGCGGCGACCGATCAAGCGCTTGACCGCGTAGAGCGTGTTGGTCGGGTTGGTGACCGCCTGGCGCTTGGCGGACTGGCCGATCAGCCGCTCGCCGTTTTCGGCGAATGCGACCATCGACGGCGTGGTGCGCGCGCCCTCAGCGTTCTCGATCACGCGGACATCCTTGCCCTCCATGACCGCGACGCACGAATTGGTGGTTCCGAGGTCGATACCGATGACCTTGCTCATAGAAACTTCTCCTTTGCAGCGGATGTGCCGGACCCGAAGCATCGGGCGCATCCCTTTTGTTTCACACCCTTCATGTATTGAACCGAACCCCAGGGCACAAGGGTTTTCGATGTCAGTCCGCTTAATTTATCTCGCGATGGTTAACGCGGGCTTAAGCCTCGATATCGAGCGGTTGCGACAGCGGCGGCTGCGCGACCGGGGCCTTCGCCACCACGACCATGGCGGGCTTCAACAGCCGGCCATTCAGCATCCACGTCCGGCTCCAGGCCTGAATGACGGTGCCGGGCGGAGCATCGGTGGTTTCCTGCTCGGACATGGCCTGATGGCGGTTGGCATCGAACGCGCTGCCGACCGGCTCTTCGGCCTTGACGCCGTTGCGCTCCAGCATTGCAACGAAGCTGCGCTCAACGCCGGCGAAGCCATCGCGCATCTTGGTCAGCAAAGGCGACTCGTCGGGCGCGGGCGGCGGCAGCGTGTCGAGGCCACGGCGCAGGTTTTCCGCGGTCTCGGCGACATCGGCCGCGAATTTCTGCACCGCGTACTGCCGTGCGTCATCGACGTCGCGCCGCGTGCGGGCGCGCAGATTTTCCATATCGGCCTGCGCGCGGATCCATTTGTCGCGATAATCGGCGACCTCGGCTTCGAGTGCGGCGATGCGCGCCTCGGGCGACTCGATGTCCGGCGCTTCGTTGTCCGATGCCACAATACCGGGATCGGTTTCGGATGATGGGGTTTGGGGTGGATTTTCTTCGGTCATGGCAATGGAAATAGGACGAGAGTCCGCGTGAGACAAGCGGGGGATCCTGGAGGCCAAGTAAGGGAAGGCAAGCACTGCTTTTTTGAAAAAAAGCAGCAAAAAACTTTTATTTATGTGTGTGGGGCGTGGTTTCGCGGGCATAGGATCTATGGCAGTGACGTTTTTTTGCTGCTTTTTTTTCAAAAAAACCAGGGCCTGCTTGACGTTACCCCAGGACGGCATCGAGCACCGACTGGGCATAGCGGGCCATGCTCCGCTGCGCCATGAATTCGGCGCGCAGGGCGGGGATATGCGCGCGCCCCTGATCGAGTGCTGCGGCGATGGCGGCGGCGATCGTGGCCGGTGCTGCGTCATCGCCAATTGCGGTCACATAGGGAGGCGGTTCCAGCGCGGCGACCAGTGTCGCGGCGGCGACGCAGGGCAGACCGGCGGCAATCACATCGGCCACCGCGCCCGAAATGCTGCCGGGCGGGGCGCGGCGGAGCTGGACCGCGACATCGGCGGCGGCGAGATAATCGCGGTAGCGCGATTCGGGTACCTGCGCGGCATCGAGATCGAGCGTGTCGGGCGCGATGCCGAGGGCGGTTGCGGTGGCGCGCAGATCCGCGATCAGCGCCGGGTTGCCGCCACCGACCATGGCGAAACGGCAGGCGCGGGTGGGTGCCAACCGGCCGAATGCCGCGATCGTCACCGCCGGGTCCTTGCCGGCATGGACATGGCCGAAACTCGCGATCAGCGTATGATGAGGTTCGATGCCGAGGCGCGCGCGGGCGGCGATGCGCGCGGCCGGGCTGAGGCTCGCCGGATCGGGCACGCGGTAGGGTGCGAAAGGCAGAAACTGTGCCGCGATGCCGTGGCGGGCGGTGATGAAATCGGCCGTGGCCCGCGCGTGCACGATCAGCGGCGTGGCGGCGGAGGCGACCTCGCCCAGGCACCGCACCGGCATGGTGGCTTCGGCACGCTCCCAGGCTTCGAGATCGGCGAGGCTGACATCGGCGCCGATTTCGGCCGCGGCGACGCCGAGCGCGCGGGCGATGCCGAGTGTGCCGCAGTAGAGGCCGATCAGCCTCGCATCGTGCAGAATGGCGGCGGCGCCGTAATCGAGCAGCAGCCCGATCTCGGTCGCGTGAAACTGCGAATTGCCGAGTACGGTGATGATCGCATCGAACCGGGCGGATCGCATGATCGTGACGTCGGCCACACCGCCGAAGGCAATGCCGGGCGGCAGGCCGGGTTGGCGCGTGTCGCTGAAAGCCGTGACGGTGGCGAGCGGGCGGAGCGCGGCAAGCAGGCTGGCGCTGTGGTCGGCGCAGCCCGAGGTGGTGGGCGGCAGCGGTGACAGGAACGCGATGCGGGGCAGCGCATGGGTCACGATGGCGGGGGATGGGCGTGCGGCGTTCGCGAGCGCCTCGATCGGCGCCCAGAAGCGCGCGGCGACGGCCGGCGGGGTAAACGCATCGACGATGCCGGTCTGGCGTGCTTGCGCAGCGTGCCAGCGCGCGGGGTCGGCGAGCGGGCCTGCCGCCTTTTCGCGCAGGGCTCCGGCATCGTCGGCCGGGAAACGGAACGACGGGTCGAGCAATTCGGCCTGCGCGGGTTCGTCGGCTGCGATCACCGGCGTGCCCTGGGCGATCGCCTCGATCACCGGCAGCGAGAAACCTTCCGCGCGGGAGGGTGCGATGACCAGGCGGGCGGCGGCGTAGGCCGCGGCCAGTTCGGCATCGGTCAGCTGCGGCAGAAAGATCAGATCGTCCGGTTTGCCGCCGGCGGCCGCGTGCAGCGTGGCCAGGCCGGCGCGCGTGCCTGGATCGTGGATGCCGACGAAGCGGATCGGCACACCCAGCGCGGCGCGGACGGCGATTGTCGGGTTTTTGCGGGGATCATCGCCGCTGACCACCAGAATGCCGGCGCGGTCGGTGAACGGCGGGGCGGGGCTGGCGCGGATCAGCCCGGGGCGGATCGCGACGCCGGTGACATCGCTATGGCCGACGCTGGCGGGGACGAGGTGGTGGAGGCGACGCGCGGTCGTTTGCGAAATCGGCAGAAAATGATCGTAACGGCGCAGGGCGGCGCACTGGGCGGCGTAGGCGCGGCGGGATTGCGGCGTGGTGAGATAGGTGGCGGGATCATCAAGCGGGATGAAATCGAGCACGACGGCGATGCGCCGGCGAGACCGGGTTTGCAGCAGGCGGGCGGTGCGGCCCGGCGGCAGGGAGAACGGCGCGGGCTGCAGAAAGACACCCGGCGTGCGGCTGGCGGCGTAGGCGGTCATCGTCACGGCCTCACCGAGCACCGCAAGATCGGGGTCGGGCGGCGGCAGGGCGGGGTCGAACAGCAAGGTGATGGCGAAAGCCGCCGTCGGCGATGCGGCGAGCATGGTTGCGAGATGCATACCTATGCCGCGCCGGGCAAAATCCGGTCGTTGCAGACAACGCGCATCGATCAGAAGTTGTGGTTTCATCAAAATCCACAACCGTGTAGACTGTTGCTATGGAAGAGACGGATGTCAGGCCTGCCGGGCTGGAGCAGCTGCTGCGGCGCATGGTGGTGGATCGGCAGGTCAGGATTGCCGGGCTGGAACAGGCGCTCGCGGCGCGCGACGAGGCGATTCTGGCGCGTGACCGGGCGATCGCGACACAGGTAAGCAAGCTCGGCGAACAGGCCGAGATTATCGAAGCGCAGCACCGTCAGCTCGAAGGTCAGCGCGGCATTATCGCGGATCAGGCGGCGCGATTGGCCGCTTGCGCGGCAGAGATTGCGGCTCTGAGCACCGAAGCGGCACGGCTGCCGGCGGTGGCGGCCAGCCTGCACTGGCCAGACGGGCCGCGCGCGATCCGCATGGTGCTGCCGCTCGCGCGGCTGATCAGGAGCGTGGCGCGGCGCTGACCACGGGGCCGGATCAGGCCGCGTTGAACGAGACATCGCGCTGCCTTCGCATCAGATGCTCGCCGGCATCGACCAGCAACGTCGTGCCGGTGATCGACGGTGTTTCGAGGATGAACATCACCGCGCGAGCGATATCCTCCGGGGCCGAGCCGTATTGCAGCGGTGTCGCCTGCTGGCCGCGCGCGAAATTCTCCGGGCTTTGTCTGGCGCCGATCATGGTCAAGCCCGGCGAGACGCCGCAGACGCGGATGCGCGGCGCCAGCGCCATTGCCAGCATTTCGGTCGCGGTTGCGAGGGCGGCTTTCGAAAGCGTGTAGGCGAAGAAATCCGGGTTCAGATTGGTCAGTTTCTGGTCGAGGATATTGATGATGACCCCGCGCCGCTCGCCGATGCGTGCGGCCAGATCGCGGGCGAGGATCACCGGCGCGGTGAGGTTGGGGGCGATATGCGCCGCAATCGAGTGTGCTGTCACGGTGGCGGCCTGATCGAAGATGAAATGCGAGGCGTTGTTGACCAGCACATCGATGGGCCCGGCGAGCGCTTCCGCCCGCGCGATCAGGCTGGCGACCGCCGCTTCATCCGCCAGATCGGCGCCGATCGTGTAGGCGGTGCCCCCGGCATCGGTCATGGTGCGGGCCAGCGCCTCGGCTTCATCGGCCGCGTTGCGGTAATGAATTACCACGGGTGTGCCCGCGCGCGCGATGGCGCCGGTGATGGCGGCACCGATGCGCCTGGCACCGCCGGTGATCAGGGCGGCGCCGCTCATCGGCGCGCACCGGGAAACAGCGCGGCGCGCAGTGCGGCCGGGTCGTCAAGCAGCCTGGTCGGATGCGGCGCGAGCAGCTCGAACAGGCGCGCGGTACCGTAGCCTACGAGATCGACCGCCATCATCGCATCGACCATGGTCTGGTACTGTTCGTTGAGGCGGCGGTTGGCGGGGTCGAGCCCGGTGATCACGATCAGCCCGGTCGGCGGCGCATCGAAGGCGATCATGGTAAGGTCCGGGCGGAAGCGCTTGAGCAGGACCGGCACTTTCCAGACATCGCCGGCCCACCAGCCGGGCACCACGGCATCGACCCGGAGATCTTCCGATTGATCGCGATGGGCGATACGCGGGTCGATCGGCAGGCAGTCGTGCAGCACGATCGCGCTGCCGGGATGGCAGGCGCGCTCGGTATTGGCGAAGTCGCGCAGCAGGAATTCGAAATGATGCATGCCATCGAGGAAGGCGAGGTCGATCGGGCCGCCGAGCGTCGTGATCGGGTCTTCGGTTGCGAAAAACGTGTCGCTGCCGGTCTGGAACAGATGGCAGGACGGTTTGCCCTCCATGATATTGCGATCGATCAGGAAATGCGGATCGATCGCTATGCTGGCGGCGCGCGATCGTTCGAGCGACTCACCGCGCCAGACGCCGATTTCGAGATAGCGCGCGGGCGCCAGCACATCATGCAAGCGGCTGAGACAATCGAAATAGTCCATGCCCGCGTGAAAGGGCATTACCTCGATCGGTCGATCGGCCGTCTCGCTCATGGCGCGGCGGCCGGTTCGCCGGTGCGGTCGAGTTCCGCCTGGCTCATCTGGAACCCGACCAGCACCTGCTGATGGGCGCTGCGCGGCGCGCGCGGGAATTTCAAAGTGATCGGGGTGGTGGTGGCAATCGCCTGATCGGCGCCGTTCTTGAAGTCGAAGCTGACCGGAAACACCCGCTTGTTGATGATGTCATCGCCCTGCACGATGGCGATGAAATAGGGCAGTGTCTGCTGCGCGAGGCGCGAGGCCGGGCCATTGGTGGCGGCGAAGCCGATGCGGAAGTTCACGGTTTCCATGTGTTTGCCGGCTTCGTGGCATGTGCCGGCGACCCCGGTGATCCGCGCATCGAGCGTCTGTGCTGCGATATCGTTGCTGTTGCCGTTGGCCAGGATGACGCGGCTGGCCTGCTGGAGGACCGCGACCTGCGGGCAATAGAGGTCCGGCGCCTTGCTGCCGGTGCAGGCTGAGACGGACAGGGTCGCGAGCAGGATCGGGGCGAGCCGAACGAGGCGATGGGCGGATCTGGTCACGAGCGTCTCCTGAAGAGTGGTCCCGCCTCCCTTGCCATCAAATCGCCGATCGGTCATCTCCACCCCCCATGGCAGTCTATACCGAAGTGACCGATGATGCGTTGGCGGGGTTCCTTGAAGCCTATGACATCGGCCGCGTCGTCGCGTTTCGCGGGATCGCCGAGGGGGTCGAGAACAGCAATTACTCGCTGCGCACCACCACCGGCGATTTTATCCTGACGCTCTATGAAAAGCGGGTCGATCCGGCGGAACTGCCGTGGTTTCTGGGCTTGATGGAGCATCTCGCCGCGAAATCCCTGCCCTGCCCGCTGCCGGTACGCGCACGCGATGGCCGCAACCTCAATCCGCTTGCCGGGCGAATCGCCGCGATCACCACGTTTCTGCCCGGCATCTGGCCACGCCGGCCAACCGCCGCGCATTGCGCACCGCTCGGCGCGGCCCTGGCGCGGTTGCACATCGCGGGGGCGGATTACCAGGCCGAACGGGTCAATGCGCTGGGCCCGACCGGCTGGCGGCCGCTGCTCGAACGCTGCGGCGACAGCGCAGACGGCGTCGAGCCCGGGTTGGGGGGCGCGTTAGCGGCTTCACTCGATTATATTCTGGATCACTGGCCGCAGGGCCTGCCGCGCGGGCAGATCCACGCCGATCTGTTTCCAGACAACGTGTTCTTCCTGGATGGCGCCATCTCCGGCCTGATCGATTTTTATTTCGCGGCGACCGATTTTTTTGCCTACGATATCGCGGTCTGCCTGAATGCCTGGTGCTTTGAGGCCGATCTGAGTTTCAACATCACCAAATCACAGGCCCTGCTGCGCGGCTATCAGAGCGTGCGGCCGCTTGGCGCCGAGGAAGGCGCGGCGCTGCCGGTATTGAGCGCGGGGGCGGCCATGCGGTTTCTGCTGACGCGACTGTATGACTGGATCAACACACCGGACGGCGCGTTGGTGACCCGCAAGGACCCGATGCCCTACTACCGCCGGCTGCGCTTTCACACCCAAACCAGATCGGCCGCCGATTATGGACTCTGACACCGAACGTCTGGTCGAAATCTGGACCGATGGCGGGTGCAAACCCAACCCCGGCGCCGGCGGCTGGGCCGCGGTGCTGCGATTCGGCGATCATGAGCGGGAATTGTCCGGCGGTGAAGCCGCGACCACCAACAACCGGATGGAACTGACCGCCGCCGCCGCTGCGCTCGAATCGTTGAAACGTCCCTGCAAGGTACGCCTGCACACCGACAGCGAATATCTCCGCAATGGCATCACCCGCTGGCATTCCGGCTGGGTGCGGCGCAACTGGCGCAACGCCAAGGGCGATCCGGTCGCCAATTACGAATTATGGCAACGCGTGCTGGCGGCGGCGAAACCGCACAGCATCGAATGGGTGTGGGTACGCGGCCACGCCGGCGATACGATGAACGAACGGGTCGACGTGCTGGCGACGAAAGCCCGCGAAACCCTCGCGCCGTGAAAGAGAACCAGCAGCCATAATTGGCCGCTGGTTCTCCTGTGGCGGCGGGGGTGGGGAGCCCGCGCCGTATCGGGTCAGCCTGATGTTACGGCATCAAAAGGCGGCTGAGACCCGAAGCTGATTCGATCACCCCGTCCTCTTTCCTTCAGGTGTTTGCGGTCAACTCAGACAGGGACACTGACGAGTATAGGACCGAACTCAGCGTAACGCGATAGCTCCGTTGCGAACGGTTCGAATGCCATCGCGGTCCGTAAGCGCGACGAAGCGGTTTACAGCGCGCCGGTCAGGAACTGCGCCTCGCCGTTGCCGAAAGACCAATCCTCATCGGCATTTTCGGTGATCGCGATTACCACGTCGGAGGGCGCGATACCGCAACGCTCCTGCAACGCCGCACAAAGCCCGGTATAGAACGCCTGCTTTTCCGCCCGCGTGCGCGGACGGGAGGTGACCTGAAACACGACCACGCGATCGCTGCGCGCAATGCCGAGGCCGGTATCCTGGACGATCAGGCGCGAGGGCTTGTGCTCATGGACGATCTGGTAACGATCGCGCGCCGGCACCCCGAATGCCGCCAGCATCGCGCCATGGGCGGCATCCAGCAGGGTTTCGAGTTCCGCATCGCTGCGACCCTCCAGCATATCGATTCGCAGCAGGGGCATGATACTCTCCTTGAGTTGGTTCGCCGCGATATGGTGCGCCGCAACATGATTGACCAGACTGCCGCAAGGGGAAACACCATGAACGCCACTGAACTGCGCGCCATGCAGGCGCCGATCAAACAAGCCTACCGCGACCACCCGGAAACCGCCGTGATTCCGGCGCGCGCCACCGGGCGGATCGATCAGACCGCACTCGCCTGCATCATTGAAACCGCACACGCCACAATCAAGGCCGGACTCCACCCCGCCGCAGGCGGCGATGGCAGCCTGGCATGCTCGGGCGATATGCTGCTCGACGCCGTGGTGGCCTGCGCCGGCGTGACCCTCGCCGCCGTGGCGACCGCCATGGGCATCACCATCCATCACGGCACCGTCACCGCCGAAGGCCATTGGGACGCCCGCGGCACCCTGGGCACCGACCGCACCGCACCCGTCGGCGTCACCGACATCACCCTCCGATTCGCCCTCGATACCGACGCCGATGCCGCCACCACCACACGACTGATCGCAACCACAGAACGCTACTGCGTCGTGCTGCAAACCCTCCGCAATCCACCGCAGATCACGGTCGATCCGGGTTAGACCGGGGCTGGGACGCTCGTGAAGAAAGTAAGGCCAGGGGCTCTGCCCCTGGACCCCGTTAAAGGCGGAGCCTTTAAAATCCATTCGTTTTAGGCAAGGGGAGGGCGACACAGGCCAGATCAGCGGAAAGTCCGAGGCAGCGCCCTCCCCTTGCCTAAAACTAGCGGGTTCTAAGGGCTCCGCCCTTAGTGGGGGTCGAGGGGGCAAAGCCCCTCGCCTTGCTTCCTTCAGAGCGCCCCAGCCTTGGTCTCACACGAAGCTCGCGGCTGATTGTGCGATGGCGGCGATGGCGCGGGTGAGGCTGGCTTGGACGTTCGGGAAGTTTTCGTGGCGGGTGATGGTGCGTTCGTCCATGTAGAGTGGTTTGGCGATTTCGATCTGCAGGACGTGGGTGCGTTCGCGGGGGCGGCCGTAGTGGCGGGTGACGTAGCCGCCCGCGTAGGGGTCGTTGCGTTTCACGATATAGCCTTCGGTGCGCAGCGCCTGTTCGACGAGGGTGACGATGGGGCGGGCGCAGGCGGCGCCGTGGGCATCGCCCAGTACGATATCGGGGCCGTGGCCGTGTGTGATGCCGTACGGTTTCGGCATCGAGTGGATGTCGAGCAGGAGGCAGGCGCCGAAGGCCACCCGGGTTTCGGCCATCAGGGTATTCATGGCGTCGTGGTAGGGTTGCCAACAGGTGGCGATGCGTGATGAGGCTTCGGCGAAGGTGAGTTTGCGCCGGTAGATCGGCTCGCCGGAGGCGACGACGCGGGCGATGGTGCCGAGCCCGGCGGCGACGCGGGGGCTCGTGGTATTGACGTAGTCCGGCAGCCGGTCCTCGAACATGGCGGGGTCGAGTTCCCAGGGTTCGCGGTTGGCGTCGCAATAGGCGCGGGGGAACGCGGCGGTGATCAGCGGGACGCCGAGGCCGGGGGCGGCGGCGCAGAGTTCATCGACGAAACTGTCCTCGCTTTTGCGCAGCGACCGCGCATCGAGGCGGGAGGCGGCGAGGAATGCCTGCGGATAGAGGTTGCCCGAGTGGGGCGATGCGATCACGATGGGGGCGGTTTGGCGGAGCGGGCGGGTGATTGTGAAGGTTTCGCGCGGCAGAGCCTCGGATTGCGGGGGATCTTCCGACCGGTGCGGGGCGCTGACATCCATGACCATTGCTGCCCCTCATAAAGCCGATGCGGAGCGCGTTGGTCAATGTTATGTGAAGCAACCAATCAGGGGGAGTGCAGACAATGCCCGATATTCTCGTGGTTACCGTCAACGAGGTTGCCCATGCGCAAATCAGCCGGGTGATCGGACCGGTCTATGGCACGTCGATTCGCAGCCGCACCATCATCGGCAACATGCTTGGCGGCATTCGCGCGATTTTCGGCGGGTCGCAGGGCGGTTATATTGCAATGGTCAACCAGACGCGTGATGAGGCGATCGAGGCGCTGAAGGCCCACGCCGCCTCGCTGGGCGCCAATGCCGTGGTGGGCATGCGGTTCGATTCCAGCGAGTTCGACGCGGGGCAAGGCCAGGCGATGAACGAGGTGACCGCTTATGGCACGGCGGTACTGATCCACCCGGTCAACTGAGCACGGATTTAGTTGTTGGCGGTCGCACCCGCCGTGCTGAGCAGCTGCTGGCGGACGGCGGGGTTGCTCTGCGCCGAGGCGAGCACCTGATTGTATTGGCTGACCGTGAGACCCTGCGCGCTGATGGCTGCCACGGCCTTCTGCTTGGCGGCTGCGATGATCTGCGCTTTTGCCGCGGGATCGGTCGTCGCACTCATTTTGGCGCCGTAGGATTGATTGATTGCCATGACCTGCCGCATCGCCTTACCGGCTTTGGCAAGGGTGGTGCGTGACACGTTGGCGGCGGGCATCGAACGGCCCATTGCCTGCGGCGTGACGGGGTGAGTGGTCGCGGTCTGCGCGAGGGCCGTGCCGCTTGCCAGCGGTACCGCGATGAGGCCGGCGGCGAGTGCCAGACGAGACATGAAGCGCGTGTGCTGTTCCATCGTCAAAATACTCCTTCTGATGGGACGACCCGGCTTGGGACGTCTTCATACCAGGCAGATGAGACCGCCTGGCCGTGATGCAAATTGCAATTCGGTCATCACCGGGTAATCACGAGGCCGAAATTACGCCGCTTTCGCCTGATCGATCAGTCGCTGGAGATTCGCGACGATGTCGCGCGCTGCCACCAGCCTCGCCTGGACGTCCATCTCGCGGGCCATCACCAGTTTGTGGTCCGGCCGCAGGCGGAGCAGACCGCCGCGGGTGGCGAGCCAGGCGATCAGGCCGCCGGGGTTGGCGAAACTGTTGCCGCGGAAGCCGATCACCATGCCTTTCGGTCCGGCTTCGAGTTTTTCGACGCCGATGTCGCGGCATGTACGCTTGAGGGCGACGGTTGCCAGCAGGTTCTCGACCTCGGCCGGCATTGGGCCGAACCGGTCGACCAACTCGGCCGCGAGGGCCTCGCTCTCGGCATCGGTGCCGAGCGAGCCGATCCGGCGATACAGGCCGAGGCGGACCGGCAGTTCGGTGACGTAGGCTTCCGGGATCAGCACCGGCAGGCCGAGGCTGATGTTGGGTGTCCAGTCGCGGGCGGATTCGCGTTCGGTCTTGCTGCCGGAAGCGCGCAGATCGGCGACCGCATCTTCGAGCATCTGCTGGTAGAGCTCGATGCCGACTTCGCGGATATGGCCCGATTGTTCATCGCCCAGCAGGTTGCCGGCGCCGCGCAGATCGAGATCGTGCGAGGCGAGGGTGAAGCCGGCACCCAGCGTATCGAGCGTCTGCATCACTTCGAGGCGTTTCTGGGCGGAAGCCGCGAGTTTGTGGGTCGCGGGCCAAGTGAGATAGGCGTAGCCGCGCTGCTTGCCGCGCCCGACCCGGCCGCGCAGCTGGTACAGCTGGCCGAGGCCGAACAGATCGGCACGCCAGATCAGGATGGTGTTGACCGCCGGCATGTCGAGCCCGGATTCGATGATGTTGGTCGCCAGCAGGACGTCGTATTTGCCCTCGCTGAATTCGGTCATCACCCGTTCGATCTCGGTGGGCGCGAGCCTGCCATGGGCGGTGGCGCAGCGCAGGTCGGGCGCGATTTCGGCCAGGCGCTCGCGCATCCGGTCGATATCCTCGATATGGGGCACGACGCAGAACAACTGCCCGCCGCGGAAGCGTTCGCGCGCGATGGCTTCGCGGATCACCAGCGCATCCCACGGCATGATGAAGGTGCGGACGGCGAGGCGATCGACCGGCGGGGTGGTGATCAGCGAGAGGTCGCGTACGCCGGTCAGTGCGAGTTGCAGGGTGCGCGGGATCGGCGTGGCGGTGAGGGTCAGCACATGGACATCGGCTTTGAGCTGTTTCAGCCGCTCCTTGTGGGCGACGCCGAAATGCTGCTCCTCATCGACGATCAGCAGGGTCAGATCGGCGAATTCGATCGATTTGGCGAGAATCGCATGGGTGCCGACGATGATGCTGACGGTGCCATCCGCCAATTCGGCGCGGGTTTTCGCGGCATCCTTGGCGGTGACCAGGCGGGAGAGTTGTGCCACCTTGATCGGCAGGCCAGCGAAGCGTTCGGCAAACAGGCGGTAATGCTGGCGGGCGAGCAGTGTGGTCGGCACCACGACCGCGACCTGGGTGCCGGCCATGGCGGCGACGAAGGCGGCGCGCAAGGCGACTTCGGTCTTGCCGAAGCCGACATCGCCGCAGACCAACCGGTCCATCGGTTTGCCGGAGGCGAGGTCTTCCAGCACATCGGCGATGGCGCGGGCCTGATCCTCGGTTTCGGTGTAGGGGAAGCGCGCGCAGAATTCGCCGAATGCGCCGTCTTCGGCGGCGAGCAGCGGCGCGTCGTGCAGCTTGCGTTCGGCGGCGATGCGGATGAGGCCGGCCGCCATATCGCGGATGCGGTTCTTGGCACGGGCCTTGCGCGCCTGCCAGGAGGCACCACCCAGCCGATCGAGCCCGACGCCGCCGGTTTCGGTGCCGAAGCGTGACAGCAGATCGATGTTCTCGACCGGCAGGAACAGCTTGTGGTCGCCATCGTACAAAAGGCGCAGGCAGTCGTGCGGCGCGCCGTCGACGCTGAGGGTAACCAGCCCGTCGTAGCGGCCGATGCCGTGCTCCTGGTGGACCACCAGATCGCCCTCGGCAATTTCGGTCGCATCGGCGATGAACTGATCGGCGCGCTGGCGGCGGCGCGGCGGGCGGGCGATGCGCGCGCCGAGCAGATCCTGTTCCGCGACGATGGCGAAATCATCGGCGACATAGCCGCGTTCGAGCCCGAGCACCGCGAGCAGCACGGCGTCGCCCTGGGCGATACGGGCTTCGGCTGCGTTGTCGATCGGGATCGAACGCATGCCGTGGTCGCGCAGCAGGGCGGCGAGGCGATCGCGCGAACCGGCACTCCAGGCGGCGAGGACGACTTTGCGCCCGGCTTCACGCCAGCGCGACGCGAGCATCCTGAATTCGTCGTAGACCGAGACGCCGGATTGGCCGGTTGCCAGGATCGCACCGGGCCGGCCGCCGGCTTCTACGCCTGCCGCGCCCTCGGGCCGGCCGAACGGCGAGAAGCTGGTCGCCTGGCGTCTGGCGAGGGTCTGCTCGAAACCTGCTGCGTCGAAATACAGCAGGTCCGGCTTGATCGGGCGGTAGGGCAGATCGCCGGGCCGGGCAGGTGCCAGGCGGGCCTGATAATGATCGGTGATCATTTCGAACCGTGCGGCGGCGGCGCCCTCGGCCTGATGATCGAGGCTGACGGCAGCGTTCGGTACATAGTCGAAAATGGTTTCCATCGCACCGGCGAACAGCGGGGCGAAATGTTCCATGCCCGGCTGGCGGCGACCATCGGAGATCGCCTCGTAGGTCGGGTCCTTGACTGCATCGGCGCCGAACATCTCGCGGAACGCCGTGCGGAACCGGCTCACCGAAGCGGTGTCGAACGGCAGTTCCGAGGCCGGGCGGAACACCAGAGTGGCCACCGTCTCGCCGCTGCGCTGGGTGCCGGGATCGAAACGGCGCAGGGTTTCCACCACATCGCCGAACAGGTCCATCCGCGTGGGCGTGGCCTCGCCGGAGGGCCAGACATCGAAAATACCGCCGCGGATCGCGAAATCGCCCGGCTCCATCACGGTGCCGACCCGGTGGTAGCCGTGCTGTTCGAGGAAGCGGGCGAGGTCTTCGGGGGCGATACTGCCGCCGGGCGCGATCGCGAGGCTGGCACCCTTGAACTGGGCGCGCGGCGGGGTGCGCTGCACCGCCGCGTTCACCGTGGTCAGCACGATGCGCTGGGTGGTCGGCGCATCGAGCAGCCGGGCCAGCGCGGCGACACGCTCGGCCATGATGGCGGGATTGGGCGAGACGCGGTCGTAGGGCAGGCAATCCCAGGCGGGGAACCGGATGATCTCGGCCTTGGGTGCGAAGAAGGTCAGCGCATCGGCGAGCCGCGCGAGGCGGGCATCGTCACGCGCGATGTGCAGGATCGTGCCGGTTTCCTCGGCACGGCGGGCGATCAATGCGGCATCGAACCCCTCGGGCGCGCCGTAGACGGTCAGCAGGCTCATCGTCCCTGCTTGGCCTGCGCAACCTCGGCGGCCTGATCGCGGATGCTGCGGAGCATCGGGGTATCCACCTCGTCGGGGATTGGCAGGCGGCCGGTCAGCCAGTCGGCCAGTTCGGCGTCCGGATGTTCCATCACCGCCTCGAATTCATCGAGCGAAACCTCGTCCATCGTTGCGATGTGCTTGTGGGCGTAGCCGCCGATCATCAGGTCGTTCTCGTAGGTGCCGCGATGCGTGGCGCGATAGAGCAGTCGGCGGCGGCGTTGCTGCAACGCGTCGGTGGGATCGGTGTGCATGATGGCTTGCGATATAGAGGACGGCCGCGCCACTGTCAGCCCGTGACGACCGATCCTGCCGATTCGCTTGCGTTTTTTCGCGCGCCACTGACCAGCCTGCCCGGATTGGGGCCGCGCCTGTCGGTGCTGCTGGCGCGCGCGGTGGGCGGGGGAACCATCCGCGATCTGTTATTTCACCTGCCGGAGCATTTCATCGATCGGCGGTCGCGCTATCTGCTGAGCAACGCCATACCCGGCGCGATCGGCACGTTCACGGTCGAGGTGATGCGCCACGACAAGGGCGAGCGCGCGAAATCGCCCCAGCGGGTGGTGATCCGCGATGCCAGCGGCTTCGGCGAGATCGTGCTGTTCCATGCCGGGCGGCTGGCGCAGTTTCCGATCGGCGCGCGACTGACGGTTTCGGGCAAGGTCGAGCGGTTCAACGACCGGGTCTCGCTGCCGCATCCCGATTACGTGGTGCCGGCGGAAAGCGAGGCCGGGTTGCCGCTGGTCGAGCCGGTCTGGGGGCTGACCGCAGGACTGGTGCCCAAGGTGGTGGCGCGCGCGATGAACGCGGCGCTCGCGCGTTTGCCTCCGCTTGCCGAATGGCAACAGGACCAGATTTTGCGCGCGCGGGGCTGGCCCGGCTTCAACGCCGCTTTGCGTGCGTTGCAGGCACCCACCGACATCCCCGATGACAAGCCGGCCCGCCGCCTCGCGTATGATGAATTGCTGGCCCGCCAGGTCGCCTTCGCGCTGATCCGCAGGCGGCGGCGCAAGCGGCCGGGCCGGTCGTTTGCGGGTGGCGCGGACCTGCGGCGCACCGCCCTCACCCGCTTCGGCCATCGGCCGACTGAAGCCCAATTATCGGTGCTCGCCGAGATCGACGCCGATCTGGCGGCACCGCACCGGATGCTGCGGCTGCTGCAGGGCGATGTTGGTTCGGGCAAGACGCTGGTGGCGATGCTGGCGATGCTGCGGGTGGTCGGCTCCGGCGCGCAGGTGGCGTTGCTGGCGCCGACCGAGTTGCTCGCGCGCCAGCATTTCGCCACGCTCTCGCGGCTCTGCCCGGTGCCGGTGGCGCTGCTGACCGGGTCGCTCAAAGCCGGTGAGCGGCGGCGGACGCTGGCCGGCATCGCCGATGGGTCGATCCCGATCGTGATCGGCACGCATGCGATCTTTCAGAAATCGGTTCAGTTCCATGATCTGGGACTTGCGGTGATCGACGAGCAGCACCGCTTCGGCGTCGATCAGCGGTTCGCGCTCGGTGCGAAAGGTGTGGCGACCGACATGCTGGTGATGACCGCGACGCCGATTCCACGCACGCTGCTGCTGTCGCACTGGGGCGAGATGACGATCAGCCGGATCACCGAAAAGCCCGCCGGGCGCACGCCGATCCGCACCTCGCTGCACCCGATCGACAAGATGCCCGAGGTGATCGAAGCGATCGAGCGGATGATCGGCCAGGGCGGGCGCGTTTATTGGGTGTGCCCGTTGGTGTCGGAGAACGAGATGCTCGATATCGCCGCCGCCGAACTGCGCCATGCGGCGCTTGCCGAGCGGTTCGGCAGCCGGGTGGCGCTGGCGCATGGGCGCCAGACGATCGAGGTGCGGGCAGCGGCGCTCGATGGGTTTGCGCGCGGCGCCGTCGATATCCTGGTCTCGACCACGGTGATCGAAGTCGGCGTCGATGTGCCGGATGCCAATGTCATGGTGATCGAGCACGCCGAGCGGTTTGGCCTCGCGCAGTTGCACCAGTTGCGCGGCCGGGTCGGGCGCGGCCGGGCCGCGAGTTTCTGCCTGCTGCTGCACGACAAGCTCACCAAGCCCGCGCGCAAGCGCCTCGCGATCCTGCGCGAGACTGAGGATGGGTTTCGCATCGCCGATGAGGATTTTTCGCTGCGCGGCGGCGGGGATGTGCTGGGCGCCAAGCAATCCGGCCTGCCGGGGTATGTGCTGGCGGATGCCGAGCGCGACGGCGATCTGATCCCGATGGCCCACAAGGACGCGACCATGCTGATCGATGCCGACCCCACCCTCGCCTCGCCGCGCGGACTCGCGGTGCGCACGCTGCTGCATCTGTTCGACCAGGCGCGCGCGATCCGCGCGCTGGTGGCCGGATGAGCCGGCGCTACCCCGATGCGCCGCGGGTGGGCATCGGCATCGTCGTGCTGCGCGGCGAGGCGGTTCTGCTGGTGCGGCGCGGTCAGCCACCGGCACAGGGCGCGTGGAGCCTGCCAGGCGGCGGGCAGGAATTGGGCGAAACCGCCGAGGCCGCGGCGCGGCGTGAACTGTTCGAGGAAACCGGGCTCACGGTGGGCGCGCTATGGCTCGCGGGCGCGGTCGATTCGATCCATCGCGACGCTGAAGGCCGCATCGAATACCATTACACGATCCTGGATTTCGCCGCCGACTACCAGGGTGGCGAGGCACGGCCGGGCGGCGATGTCAGCGCCGTCGCCTGGGTCGCTGAAGCTGAGTTCGACGCGTATGAATTATGGGCCGAGGCGCGGCGGATCATCGCCCTCGCCCGCCGCCGCTAGATCAGGCCCCACGCCGGAGGGCGCATCGTCGGGGCGATCGCGGATGCGGCTCGGCAGCAATTCGCCCTTGCTTTCCAGAACCGGATAGGCGGCGGCCGCGACCAGATGGGTGTTGACCCGCTTGAGGTCGCGCAACATGTCGAGATGCAGCGAACTGGTCTCCGTGCTGTCGAGCCGGCCGGCGCGCAGGCGCTGGAAATGCGCCTCGGTCGCGCTCGCCTCGATGTCGCGGAACTCCTGTTTTTCGGCGGCGAGGCGGCGGGCCAACCGTGCGTCGTCGATCACGAACAGGGAGGCCGCTGTGCGGACATTGCCGAGCAGCCGGTCGATCGCGCCCAACAGCTCGGCTTCGCCCTGCGGGGAAAAGGCAAGGCCGCGCTTGATTTTTTTGGATACCAAGCCGAGCAGATTGCGATCGACCACATCGCCCGCGTGCTCCATGTTGGTGGCGAACCGTAAAATCTCCATCGCGCGACGATGATCATCCTCGGTCATCGCCGCCGGATCGAGGCCGACGACATAGGTCTTGATCGCGCCGTTCAGCCGGTCGAGCACGTCGTCGAGCGCCTTGGTCTCGGCAAGTTGTCTGCGGTCGCCCTTTTCGAGCAGCAGGCGCAGGCCGATCAGCATGGATTCCAGGACATCGGCGAGGCGCAGCGATTCGCGGGCCGCGCTGCCGAGTGCCACAAAGGGTGTTTCGACCGCCGAGGCATCGAGATAGCGCGGCCGGGACGGATCGGCGGCGTTGATCCGAGAGGGCAGCAGACGGCGCAGCAGACCGGCATAGGGGGCCAGCAGGGGCAGAAACACCAGCGCGAGCCCGATGTTGAACAGCGTGTGGAAATCGGCCACGGCACGCGCCGGATCGGGCTCGATCGCGCTCATTTCCCGGGCGATCCATGGCAGCAGCGGCACCGCAATTGCAACGCCGAGGGCGCGGTTCAGTACATTGCCGAGCGGCAGGCGGCGATTGGCCGGATCATCACCTTCCGGTCCTTCGATCAACGGGTTGATCGCGGTGCCGAGATTGGCGCCGAGCACCAGCGCGAGGGCGGCTTCGACCGGGATGGCCCCCTTGGTGGCGAAGGACATGACCAGCAGCACGATGGCGACCGATGAATGCGCCGCCCAGGTCAGCGCCGCCGCGATCACCATATCCAGCACGGGATAGGCGGTGATCGCGTGGAGCGCGACGCGCAGCCCGGCTACCTGCTCATAAGGGCTGAGCAGGCTGATGAACTGATGCAAGGCGAGCAGCACGAGGCCGAGGCCGATCAGCACGCGGCCGAAATCGCGCGGCCCCTGCATCATCCGGCGGAACATGGCAACGCCGGCCAGGATCAGGATGGGTGCGACGGCGCTGACGTTGAACGACAGCACCTGCACGATCAGCGTGGTGCCGACATTCGCACCCAGCATGACCGCGAGCGCCGGCACCAGGCCGACCAGGCTGTCCGCGGCGAAACCGGTTACCATCAGGCCGGTCGCGGTACTGCTCTGCAACACGGCGGTCACGCCGAGCCCGGCGATGAAGGCCGAGAACCGGTTGCGCAGGGCGGTATCGAGAAAGCCGCGCAGCCGGGCTCCGAAGGCACGCTGCACGCCGGTCTGGATCATTCTGATGCCCCAGAGCAGCAGGGCGACGGCGCCGGCCAGATCGAGCAGGGTGAGGAGAATCATGCTTGATCTATAAATGGGCGGCGCGGTGGGACAAGGGGGGGATTGTCAGGGGAGGAAGCACTTCTTTTTTTGCAAAAAAAGAAGCAAAAAAACTCTCGTTTATTTGGGGTTCTGGCGTTGACGCGGGTGTAGTCCCAATGAGTAGAAGTTTTTTGCTTCTTTTTTACAAGAAAGAAGCGCTTCCTAAAACTTAACCTTAACCCCCACAATCCCCGCAATCGGCGCCGCAATACTATAGCTGCGCGGATTGCTGAAACCCGGGTCCTGCGCCACGTAAACACCGCCGGCCGGCGAGAACGTGCCGTAATTATAGTAGGTTGTGTCGGTGATGTTATCGACCACGCCGAACAATTCGAGCTTGGGCGTCAGCTTGTAGCGCGTGGTCAAGTTCAGCACGACATAGCCGGGCAGCGGTGGGGTCAGGTTCGCGGCATCGCCGTACAGGAACGACGACGTCTGGGCGACGCCGGAAAGGCCGATCGACCATTGCGGCGTGACATCGTAGCTGCCGCCCGCCTTGAACAAATTGCGCGGAATGCCAGGCAGGTAATCGCCTGGCAGGACCGTGATGTTGCCGTTGGCATCCGCGGCGGGATTGTTGGATCGGGTGGTGAAGCCGTTCTGATAGGTCGCATTGACGCGCGAATAGCCGAAATACGCATGCCAGCGTGTCGCATCGAGGCGCAATTGCAGATCGAATCCGGCGCGCCTGACGTTGCCGATATTGCTGAAATAGCCGGTGCCGAGCGGGTTGTACGGCGATTGGAGGAACTCGACGTCGTCATTCGTGACGGTATGATAGTAATCAGCGTCGTAGCTGAAGGTCGATCCGCCCGGCCCGATCGTGGCGCCGCGCAGCCCGACCGCGAAGGTGCGTGCCACGATCTGGCGCAGGTTCGGATCGCCAGAGAGGAAATTCGCCAGCGCGCAACTATCGAGCGGGCTCGCGCAGGACAATTCGGCCGGCGTCGGCGCCGCATTCGCCTCGGAGTAGCCGCCGTAGAGCGTCGTCAACGGCGTGATGTTTTCGGCAAAGCCGAGGGCGGGGTTCAGATGCTCGTAATAATGCCGCCCGCTCAAACCAACGCCGGGGGCGTTTGGGTCGGTCGGGTCCTGGTCGTGCAGCGCGATGTTGGCAATATTGAAGCGGGCGCCGGCGGTGATCGAAAACGTGTCGGTCAGGCTCAACGTGTCCGAAACATAGGCGCCGTAATAGGCATTGCGGATCACGACGCCGACCGGAACGGTACCCGGCTGATCGATTTTGTAGCCCGGATGCGGAATGCCAGGTGGGGTGTAGAACACGCGCGGCAGGCTCAACAGGCCGCCATCATAGGCGGCGGCATCGTATTTGGTGAAGCCGCTATCGTAGCTCAGACCGGCGATGATATGGTTATGCAGACCGAACAGTGGCGTGGTGTTGGAAATCTGGATCGATCCGCCATAGCCGTTCGTATTGGTCGAATTGAGGTCGAGCTGGCCATACTGGTAGTAACCGCCCGGTCCGGGCTGGGGCAGGAAATTCGGGATCGGTGCGCCGCCGCGCATGGTTGCCACGGGATTGCCGGGGCCACCCTGGCACAGATATCCCGCATCCGGCCCCGGCCCGCACGGCAGGTCGCTCGGGCCGTTGCCATTGACCAGATGCTCGAGCAGGTAATCGTAATAGAGCACGCCCTGCACCGAAGTGGTCTTGCTGATCACCGTGTTCAGCGTGGCGGTGAGTTTGGCGTATTTATCGGCGATCACGTTCGGCCCGGTGAACTGGGCCGATGGCGCAACCCTGAGAATCTGCACCGGCACCGTTCCCGGGCCGTTAAGCACGGAATTGGCGATGGTGGCATTGACGTGCAGCGTCGCGTTTGGGCCGCGCCAGCCGAGATCACCATAGAAATTCTGCAGATCGGAGGATTGCAGGTCGCGCCACCCTGCCTCGTGACGCTCCTGCAGGTCAACATAGGCGGCAACATGACCGTGCTGGACACCGTATTGCAGATTGGCATCGAGCTTGCCGAACGACCCGCCGGACAGATTGATCTCGCCGCCGTGATCGTCGAACCCGGTCTTCATTGTGATATCGACCGCCCCGCCGAGCGCGTTCAGCCCGAACAGTGGATTGCCGTCCTCGACGCTGAGCGAATGGATCGCACTGTCGGGCAATGCGCTCATGATCGCGAGATCGCCGAACGGCAGGTTGAAGCGCGCGCCATCGACATAGACGCTCAGCCCGGCCGGGGTGCCCTGGATCGGTGAGAGTTCGAAACCGTGATAGAGAATGTTGGGTTGATAGGGGTTGGCCTGGCTGTTCACCAGATTGACGCCGGCGGCCTGGCGGTTGAGCGCCTGTGCCGCATCCGCCGTGCCGCCGGCGCTGATGTCCCTGGCGTCGAGCACCTGTACGAGGGCCGGAAACTTCGCGATGTTGATGCCGGTATCTGCCAGAGGCGAGGCATCAACCACGATTTTCCGGATGTGAATGCTGGATTTCGGTGCGGCCGGCAGAACGACGATCGGCGCGGCGGCGGGCGGCACGGCCTGGGCCCGCACGTGCACAGCGCCCAGCACAAGCAGAAGCGCTGTGCACGGCGCGATCCAACCCCGCCGGTTCGCGTCAATAACGAGAAGCCTGATCATCGGATTGTTTCGTCCCTGCCCGGCGCCGGTACGTTTGCCGCCGTCATGCGTGACTGTACGGGAGCGTCACGGATCGGACAACAGGATTGACCGTGCTGCAGACGGGCCGCTCATCACAATGTCGCGCCGGTTCAATGGCATTTGAACCGGTCGAACCCCTCGCCGCAGGCGCTGCACCGCCAGATCGCCCGGCAGGCGGTCGCGCCGAACGGGTTGATTTCCTCGACGGCAGGCGACAGACATTTGGGGCAGACCACCGGTTTGTTGCGTTCAGGCGGGGCGATGCCGGCCGCACTTAGTTTGCGCAGTGCATCGGGCGACATCATGTCTGTGCTCCAGTCCGGGCTGGTCACCATGGTAACCTTGACCGGAAATATCCCCGCCGATGTCAGGGCGCTGTTGATTTCGAGCGCGATCATGTCGAGCGCGGGACAGCCCGGATAGGTCGGCAGCATCAACACCTCGACACCACCGCGATAGGGCAGGATATCGCGCAGGATGCCGAGATCGACGATGCTGAGCATCGGCAGTTCTGGATCCGAAATGGCTTCGAGCACGGCGCGCGCCCGGAGCACGATCGGGTGGTTGTCGTCCTGTTGAATGTCGGCGCTCATCGGGGCCTCCGCATGGCGTGTTCAGAACAGAAATCGGCGCTCGGCGTTCCAGGCGGTGACGATCTGCCTGGCTTCCGGCGAGCGATCCTGCAGGGCGCCGTGCTGGCGGGCAAGTTGCTCGGCGTAGTGCAGGGCGAGCATGAAGGCCTTATGCGCAGGATCGCTCGCCCTGGTATAGCGCAAGGGGCCGCCGCGATAAGCGATGGGCGCCGGGATAGCGGCCTCATGATCGACTGGTGGCTTCAGATAACCGGTGTTGGCCAGCAGGGTACCCGGTGCATCGCGCATGCGTTCGAATGGGGTGCGATAGTGCGCGGAACGGCCCTGATCGACCGTGGCCTGACCGGCGGCGAGCACCTTGAGCCAGCCGATCGCCGATTTCTGCATGTCGTGCCAGCCGGAGCGGCGGGGGTAGTGCGCAAGGGCGATGTGATGGGCGCGCGGGGTGGGAACCGGCCTGCCATCAAGCATGCCGCCGTGGTTGCCGGCATCGATGGTGATCCGGGTCCCGAGACCGCCACGAACGAACATTTTGGTGACACCGGTCGGCACGCGTACCCGCCAGCGCAGGCGCACCGGCACGATCAGTTCCGCAGCATCGTCTTGCACCGTGTCGAAATAATGCACCAGCGGTACCGCGATCGCACGGTCCTGCGCCGGCCGCGCGGCCAACAAATCGGCCAGCGGCGCGTCGGTCGTGGTGATGAACTCGTCGGCATCGAGAAACACCACAAAGTCGGCGCGGTGCATCTGGTCGGCCATGCGATAGAGCCAGGTGTTTACCGCGACCTCGTCAAACCCCGCGGCAATGGTTTGGAACACCGACAGCCGCAGCCCTTCCGCCTGCAACTGGCGCAGGATGTCGAGCGTCGCATCGGTGCTGCCGTTATCAAGAAACACCATATGGTCGAGGCTGGCGTGATTATGCCGCACGAACGCCTCGACGATGTCGTCCTCGTTCAGGATGCGCGTGACCGATACGAGGCGCATCGACGCGATGCTCAGTTCCGGCGCGTGACCGTATAGGCCGCGAGGGCGCGGAGCAGCGCCGCCTTCTCGCCGAAGCTTTCCAGATAGGTCGCGGCCTGCTTGGCCAGATGCTCCGCCTGCAGCCGCGCGCGCTCGATTCCCATCACCGAGACCATGGTCGCCTTGCCCTGCGCGGCGTCCTTGCCGGCGGTCTTGCCGAGTGTGGCATCCGACCCCTCGGCGTCGAGGATGTCATCCGCGATCTGGAACGCCGCCCCCAGATCGCGCCCATAGGCGGCGATGAAATGGCGCTGCGGGTTGGAGGCACGGCCGAGAATGGCGCCGGCCTCGGCGCTGTACTGGATCAGCCGGCCTGTCTTCAGCGCCTGCAACCTGGTGATCAGGGGCGGCGCTAGGTCTTTGCCCTCGGAGACGATATCGATCATCTGACCCCCGACCATGCCGCGCGAGCCGGACGCCGCACCGAGGGCGAGCACCAGTTCGCAGCGCACCTCGGCATCGGAGTGGGTGTCGGGCTCGGCCAGCACCTCGAACGCGCGGGTCTGCAGGGCATCGCCGGCCAGAATGGCGGTCGCCTCGTCGAACGCCTTGTGGCAGGAGGGTTTGCCGCGCCGCAGATCGTCATTATCCATCGCGGGCAGATCGTCATGGATCAGCGAATAGGCGTGCAGCATTTCAACCGAGGCGGCAACGCGGGCGGCACAGGTGATGTTGACCGAGAACATCCGGGCGGTCTCGATCGCAAGGAACCCGCGCATCCGTTTCCCGCCGCCCATCACGGCGTAACGCATGGCTTCGACCAGGCGGTGTTCCTCGCCCTCCGGCACCGGCAGCAGGGCATCGAGCTCGGTTTCGATGAGGGCGGCCGCGCCGCTCAACCCGTCGCGCAGCGCAACGGCCTGCATGACTTCACTCATGATGAGGCATCTTTCAATCCGAGCGATCCATCCGCTTTCGCGACGATCGCCTGTACCCGACTTTCGGCCTCGGCGAGGCGCGCATCGCAATGACGTTTCAGCGCGGCACCGCGCTCATAGGCCGCGATGGCATCTTCGAGTTTCTGTGATCCCGATTCGAGACCGCGCACGATACGCTCGAGCTCGGCCAGCGCGTCCTCGAAGCTCAGCGCGCCGATGTCGGCGCCCGTATCGGCCGCCGCCCCTGGTTTATGAACCACCATGGTGAAAACTCCTCGGTTTTGGCCACCGATAGCGGGGGATCAGATGCGCATCAAGGCACGGACATGTGCAGCGGTGCCGGCCGCGAGCGCTGCCAGATCGTAGCCGCCTTCGAGCAGCGAGACGATGCGGCCGCCGCAATGGCGGTCCGCGACTTGCATCAGCGCGGTGGTCAGCCAGGCGAAATCCTCGGTCTCGACATTGAGTTGGGCCAGCGGATCGGCGCGATGGGCGTCGAACCCGGCCGAGATGATCAGCAATTCCGGGGCGAACCGATCAAGCGCCGGGATCAATATGTCGCGCCAGGCGGCGCGGAACTCGGCCGAACCCGATTCGGGCGGCAGGATGGCGTTGATGATATTGCTCGCTATCCCGGTTTCGCTCGGGAGGCCGGTGCCGGGATAGCAGGGAAACTGGTGCGACGAGGCATAGAACAGGTCGGGGTCGTTTTCGAACATCGCCTGGGTGCCGTTGCCGTGATGAACGTCGAAATCGACCACCGCGATGCGGCGCAGCCCGTGGGCGCGGGCATGATTGGCGGCGATCGCGGCGTTGCCAAACAGGCAGAAGCCCATGGCGCGGTCCGGTTCGGCGTGGTGGCCGGGCGGGCGGGTGGCGACGAAAGCGCAGCGCGCCCAGCCTTCCTGCACCGCATCGACGCCGCGCATCGCACCCCCCGCGGCCCGCAGGGCGGCGCGCAGCGTGCCCTCGCTCGCGATCGTATCGGCATCGAGGTGGATTTTTTCATCGCTGGCGGGCGCGAGCGCGAACATGGCATCGACATACGCGTCCTGATGCACGCCGCGAATCGCCGATTCCGGTGCTTCCGGCGCGGCTTCGCGCAGCAGGGGCTGGAACTCGGGCTGTTCGAGGGCGGCAAGGACCGCGCGCAAGCGGGCCGGGCGCTCGGGGTGGTGCGGCCCGGTGTCGTGGTCGAAACAATCGGGATGGGTGATCAGGGCGACGGGCATGTCTTGGTCAGACCTTTGCGGGCGATGGCGCGGGGGCGCATTTGATCGTGAAGCTCAGCACACCTTTCAACTCGCTCCACGAGACAAGGGCATGGCCGGTATCGCGGCAGAAATCGCGGAAATCGAGGACGGCGCCGGGGTCGGTCGCCAGCACGCGTAGCCGGTCGCCTGGCGCGAGCCCGCGCAATGCGCGCGCGGCACGCAGCACCGGCATCGGGCATTTCAGGAATCGCGCGTCTACCATCGCATCCGCCATGGGCTGTATGGTGGCGTGTCGGCCCCTCTTGAGCAAGAGCGACATACGGGAGATAGAGGCGATAATAAAAACGCACAGGACGGACAATGACGTATCGTATCGGCATCGATCTCGGCGGCACCAAGATCGAAATCGCGGCGCTGATGGACAGCGGCGACCTTGAACACCGGGTGCGGGTGCCGACCCCGCCGGATTACCGGGCGACGATCGAGGCGATCGCGGAGCTGGTGGCGGGCACCGAGCGCGCGCTCGGGCGGGCCAACGGCATCGGCATCGGCATTCCCGGCACGATCAGCCCGGCCACGGGTCTGGTGAAGAACGCCAATTCCGAGCGGCTGAACGGCAATCCGTTCGACAAGGATCTCGAGGCACGGCTGGGAAGGCCGGTGCGCGTCTCCAACGATGCGAACTGCTTTGCGATGAGCGAGGCATCCGATGGCGCGGGCGCCGGTGCGCATTGTGTGTTCGGCGTGATCATCGGCACCGGCTGTGGCGGTGGCATTGTGGTCGGCGGTGCGGTGCTCGAAGGGCGGCATCGGATTGCTGGCGAATGGGGCCACACCCCCCTGCCCTGGCCACGCAATGAAGAGGTGCCGATGCGGCGCTGCTGGTGCGGCAAGGTCGGCTGTCTGGAAACCTATCTGGCGGGTCCGGCGCTGGCGGCGGAGGCCGATGGGATCGGCGCGCGCGATGCGGGCGGGTTGCCGGCGCGGGCGGCGGCCGGCGATGAGCGGGCGATCCGGGCGCTGGCGATCCATGCCGAGCGGCTGGCGCGCGGGCTTGCGATGATCGTCAACATCCTCGACCCCGACGTGATCGTACTGGGTGGGGGGCTTTCCAACCTCGATCATCTATACCGCGACGTGCCGGGTCTGATGAAACCCTTCGTGATCAGCGACACGTTCGACACGCCGATCCGCCGCAACAAGCACGGCGATTCATCCGGCGTGCGCGGCGCGGCCTGGCTGTGGCCGGCCTGAGGGTCAGGGCCAGCTGCGGTCGCGGTTCGCGAGTTGCAACGGGCTAAGCTGATAGGGTCCGGCGGCAACCTGCGGCGCGTGGTCCGGCAATTGCGAGGGATCGGCCCAGCACGTCGCGTTACCGAGCGTCTGCGTGCAATAGGGAACCGGCGGCGGCAGCGGATGCGGGTGACGGCAGTAGGATTTGTTCTCGTCGAGGCGGACCATCGAGCAATCCTTGCCGGTGACCAGCGAGATCACCGCATCCGGAATGGTGCGGTGAATCGTGGTGATGGCCAGCACATTGGCTCCGGCGGCGACACCGAGGTCGCCACCGGCGCCGAGGCCGCAGCCGGCGAGCGGGATCAGGCATAGCAGGGCGATCACAAAGCGCATTGCCGCTCAATGCCATGAAATAGTGAAAATCCGGTTACGTTGCCCTGAAACGCGCGCGCCGCTATGGTCCGGCCGCGTCAACCCCGAAATCGGCGCGTTGCTGCCTTGCCGGCAGCGCGCGCATTCCTGAAGCGAGACCCTGCGTGCCCGATATTTTTGACGAAGTTGCCGATGATTTGCGCGCCGAACGCGCCCGCAAGTTCATGGTCCGCTATGCCGGTGCGTTCATCGCCGCGGCCGGGCTGGTGCTGATCGGCATCGGCGGGTGGAAGACGATGCAATGGTATCATCAACGCGAAAACGTCCGCGCTGCAACCGCATATCTCGCGTTGACCGACCGGATCGCCGCGGCCGGGCCCGGCGCGACCAAGGCGAGCGACCTGGCGGATGCCAGATCGCTGGCCGCATTCGCCGCGAAAGCCCCGGCGGGCTACGCAGCACTCGCGCGCTTTCGTGCCGCGGCGCTGTATCAGGGTGCGGGCGATACCAAAGATGCCGAAGCGATCTGGAGCCAGCTGGGCGCCGCGGACAGCGGGGCCGATCCGCTTCTGCGCGGCCTCGCCAACCTGCTCTGGGCGCAGCACGCGATGGGCACGGTGCCGAACGCGACCGTGATGGCGCGGTTGCAGCCTTTGATGGCGGGATCCAATCCCTGGCACGACATGGCCCAGGTGAGTGCCGCGGTGCTCGACATGCAGGACGGCAAGACCAGCGCCGCGACCACCCTGCTGGGCGAAGTCACCGCCGATCCGGCAGCACCGGCCAATGTACGGAATCTGGCCGAAGGGCTGATGGCGAAACTGAACGGATGACCGAAGATACCATGACCACACCACGCGCCATTTCCAACATCGGGCGGCGCGGCGCGCTGCTGATGTCGGCGGCCCTGCTTTCAGGGTGCAGCCTGTTCGAGGGTTCGGACAAGAAGCCGGTACCGGGCATCAAAATTCCGGTGCTGCCGCCCCACGAACCGCTTTCGATCAATGAAAATGCCCCACCGGTGCAGCTGCCGGCACCGACGCCACGCGCCAACTGGCCGCAGGCCGGCGGCAATGCCAAGCATAACACAGGTGTCGCTGCGCTGCCCGAACGGCTCACCGAGGCGTGGCGCACCAGCATCGGCGCCGGGG
Source organism: Acidiphilium sp. PA (assembly GCF_026191915.1). Taxonomy (GTDB): domain Bacteria; phylum Pseudomonadota; class Alphaproteobacteria; order Acetobacterales; family Acetobacteraceae; genus Acidiphilium. The sequence goes on along the minus strand of NZ_JAIMBY010000002.1, from coordinate 34,491 downwards.
CGACCTACCGGCGCTCGCTGCATGTGCAACCGGTCGTCGCTGCCGGCAAAGTGTTCACGATCGATGCCAACGGCTTCGTCGATGCCGTGATGTTCGCCAATGGCCGGCATATTTGGCGCGAAAAGATGCGTCCGAAACACGATAGCAGCTTTGCCTTCGGCGGTGGCCTCGCCTATGCGGATGGCGCGCTCTATGTCGCGACCGGCTTTGCCGAGATGCGCATGCTCGATCCCGCGACCGGGGCGACGCGTTGGACCCGCAAGCTCGGCCAGCCCGCGCGCTCGGCCCCCACGATCGGCGGCGGCAATATCTATGTCGTGCTGATCGACAACACGCTGGTCGCTCTCGATGCGAAAACCGGCAATCTGGTCTGGCGGTTTCCGACCGGCTCGTCGTCAAACTCGATGTTCGGCGCTGGTGCGCCGGCCTATGACCAGGGTGTGGTCGTGGCCGGGTTCGGCACCGGCCTGGTGGCCGGGATCAACGCCGCGACTGGTTCGGCGGTGTGGGAGCAGAGCCTGGCGGCAGGATACGACACCGCCAATCCGCTCAATGTTTCGAGCATCGTCGCCAATCCGGTGATCGGCAATAATCTCGTCGTGGTGACGGGGGTTGCGGGTACCACCGTCGCGTTCGATCTGCGGTCCGGCCGGCGGATCTGGGGCAAGGGCGCGGGCGGCGCCGAAACACCGGCGATTGCCGGTGATTGGCTGTTCCTGCTGACCGACGATCAGCGCCTCGCCGCGATCCACATGGCGGAGGGTTATGTCTCGTGGCTGACCGACCTGCCCGCCTTCAAGAACCCTAAGAAATCCTATGGCCCGCTGCGCTGGCATGGGCCGGTGGTGGCCGGCAATGGTTTGATCCTGACCGGGTCGGACCGGCGGATGATCGTGGTGGATGCGCGGACCGGCGTGCTGCTCGCCCAACCCGAAGACAGCATCGAAATGCACGGTGTCGCCGATGAACCGCCGATCGCGGTGGGTGGTACGTTGCTGGCCATGACCCGCGATGCGGTGCTGACCGCGTACCGATGAGCGACATCGAGGCGCCCCAGCCGGAAAACCGGGCGCCGCGGGTTGCGATCTGCGGGCGGCCGAACGTTGGTAAATCGACTTTGTTCAACCGCCTTGCCGGCAAGCGCATCGCCCTAGTGGCCGATGAACCTGGGGTGACGCGCGACCGCAAGGAGGCGTGGGGCGAGCTCTATGGCCGCAAGGTTCAGCTGATCGATACCGCCGGGCTGGAAGAGGCGCCGCCGGATAGCCTGCCGGGGCGGATGCGCGCTTCGACCGGCACTGCCGTCGAACAGGCGGATCTGGTGTTGTTCGTGATCGATTCGCGGGCCGGGTTGCTGCCGGAAGACCGGCATTTTGCGGCCTGGCTGCGCCGCGCCGGCAAGCCGGTGATCGTGGTCGCCAATAAATCCGAGGGGCGCGGCGGGGGTTCGGCGGCACTGGAGGCCTATGCGCTCGGGCTTGGCGAGCCGGTGGCGATTTCGGCAGAACATAACGAGGGCGTTTCCGACCTGATCGACCAGATCCTGGAGGCGTTGCCCGAGACGATCGGCGATGGCGAGCCCGAAGGGGAGCGGCCGTTGCATCTGGCCCTGGTCGGGCGGCCGAACGCCGGCAAATCGACCCTGCTGAACCGGCTGCTGGGCGAGAAACGCTCGATCACCGGGCCGGAACCTGGGCTGACGCGCGATGCGATCGCCGCCGAACTGACCGATGGCACCGGCATGCGCTACCGGCTGTTCGATACCGCCGGGTTGCGCAAGCGCGCGCGGGTCGAAGCGGGGCTTGAAAAACTATCGACCTCATCAACGCTCGAAGCCCTGAAATTCGCCGATACTGTGGTGCTGGCGATCGATGCGCATGAGGGTATTCACGATCAGGATTTGCAGATTGCCCGGCTGGTCGAGCGCGAGGGGCGCGCCTGTGTCATCGCGCTGACCAAATGGGATCTGGTCGAGGATCGCGACAAGACGCGCCGGGCGATCAAGGATCGGCTGGAATCCTCGCTGTCGCAGCTGAAGGGAATCGTGACGGTGCCACTGTCGGCCGAGACCGGCGAGGGCGTGGGTAAACTGCTGCCTGCGGTGCGCGAGGCCGATGTGATCTGGAACAAGCGCGTCTCGACCGGCGCGCTGAATCGCTGGTTCGAGGGCGCGCTGGAGCGGTTTCCACCGCCCTTGGTCGAGGGCCGGCGGTTGAAACTGCGCTATATCACCCAGGTGAAGGCGCGGCCGCCGAGTTTCGCGATGTTTGGCACGCGCTGCGAGATGACGCCGGAAACCTATCAGCGCTATCTGATGAATTCGTTGCGCGAGCAGTTTCACCTGGAAGGCACGCCGCTGCGGCTGTCGTTGCGCGGCACCAAGAACCCTTACGCCGATGATTGAGCTTCAGGTGCGCGGCGATGATCGAAACACCTCGCCGCCATTCGCGCCGATTGCGTTTTCCGTCGTGCTTGGCCAGAGAGAGGCGGCGTAGCGACAATCACGCCTGAGGAGTTTGCATGACGCCGTTGATCGCCGTTCTGTTCGCCATAATGCAGGGAGCGACCGAACTGTTTCCGGTCTCGAGCCTTGGTCACGCGGTGATTGTCCCCGCGCTGCTGCATTGGCGCATCGACCAGCACGCGCCTTCGTTCCTGCCGTTCGTCGTGATGCTGCATGTCGGCACCGCAACCGCGCTGCTCGCCTATTTCTGGCGCGACTGGTGGGACATGCTGATGGGTTTGCTCGGCCGTGGCTCTGGCATCGACGAGCAGCGCGGCCTGCTGCTGCGCCTGGTGGTTGCGACGATTCCGGCCGTGGTGATCGGGTTCCTTTTGAAAAAACCGATCCAGCATCTGTTCGCAAGCCCGCTGATTGCGGCGGTATTCCTGATCGTCAACGGCGGTCTGCTGCTTGCCGGCGAGCAATTGCGCCGGCGCAAGGCCGCGCGCGGTATGGGCATCGCGCAACTCACGCTGGTCGATGCCTTCGTGATCGGGCTGTTCCAGTGTCTCGCGTTCCTGCCGGGCCTGTCGCGCTCCGGGGCCGCGATCGTCGGCGGCCTGACCCGGGGCATCGACCATGAGGCTGCCGCGCGCTTCGCCTTCCTGATGGCCACACCGGTAATTGCCGGCGCCACCGTGGTGGAAGTGCCGAAACTGCTGCACCACCACGGCGCAAGCCATGGCATGTTCGGGCTGGCCGTGCTCGCGGCGGTGGTGGCCGGGCTGGTGGCATTCGGTTCGACGGCGTTTCTGATGCGCTATTTCCGCGATCACGATCGCTGGGCACTCGGCCCGTTTGCCGCCTATTGCGCGGTGTTCGGCGTGCTGAGCCTGGTGCTGCTCACCGCCGGCATCTGATGCCGCCGATCCGCCCGGAGGCGAAAAAGCTGATGGGCGCGCGGCTTGCACGCAGCATTGCCCAGGGTGCGCTGGTGGTGGATTTCGCGCTCTATGTCACCAAACTCGGCTGGAGTGCGACGTATCTGGGCGTGGTGTTCGCCTTGGCAATCCTGTTCGCCGTGCTGCTCACCGCAGCGATCGGGCCCGCCAGCGACCGGTTCGGCCGCAAGCGGTTCGTGTTGATTTTCGAAGCCATCTCGATCATCGCATCCCTGCTGGGGCTGCTGAGCCAGGCGCCGTTCGCACTCGCCTTTGCGGCGATCATCGGCGGTTTCGGCCGGGGTGCGAACGGCGCCGCCGGGCCGTTCGCACCGGCCGAGCAATCCTGGCTGTCCGGCTACATCGACAAGCGCGATTTCGGTGCCGTGTTGTCGCTGAACATTGCCATCGGCTTCTTCGGCATGGCGATCGGCGCGGTTCTGGCCGGCGTGATCGGCGCGCGGCAACCGCTGTTCATGCTGCCGCTCGCGGCATCGCTGGTTGCAGCAGCGCTGCTGATCATCACGCCGGATCGTGCCCGCAGCGTGGAGGCGATCCGGAACAATGAAACTGAGGCCAACGAAGTCGAGAACGGCCTGCTCTGGCGGCTCGCCGGGTTGAACGTGTTGAACGGGACCGGCATCGGCCTCAGCGGACCCTTCATGTCCTGGTGGTTCGCCGCGAAATTCCATGCTTCGGCTTCGTCGATTGGCCCGGCGCTGGCGATCGGGTTCATGGCTGCCGGATTGGCGTCGCTGACCTCCGGCCGTCTGACGCGGCGATTGGGCACGGTGCGCACCGTGGTGCTGATGCGCGGCATCGGCCTGGTCAGTCTGTTCGCGCTACCGTTTGCGCCAAGTTTCGCGGTAGCAACATTTATTTACGCGGTGCGCTCCGCCTTCAACCGCGGCACCGCCGGCGCCCGGCAGGCGGTGGCGTTGGGGTTGGTACGCGGCGACCGGCGCGGTCTCGCCGCCAGTGTAAACACGATTTCCGTGCTTGTACCCCGCGGCATCGCTCCCGCCCTGGCCGGCGTACTATTTGAAACCGGCGCCCTCGCCGCGCCGTTTCTGCTCGCCGGCCTGTTTCAGGGCGCCTACCTGTTGCTCTATCCGCGCGTGTTTGCCGCGCATGATCCTTCGAGGTCCTGATGCTCCATCGTCTGCTGCTCGTCTTTGCCTTGCTCACCGCACCCGGCATTGCCGCCGCGCGTGTCAACTTGGCGGCGGCGCCGATCGGGCGGATGGATCTGCCGTGGTGGCGCGCCGGATTCGAGGCCACGCTGGCGCAGGCGCGGACCGATCGCGATGCTCAACTCGTCTGGCTCGGTGACTCGATCACCTATTACTGGCAACGCACCGGCGCCGCGCCGTTTGAACAGATCAAGCCGGTCTGGCAGCACTATTACGGGCGCTATCACCCACTCGACTTCGGCCTGATCGGCGATACCACATCGAGCGTGATCTGGCGGATCGACCATGGCGAATTCAACGGCCTGCACCCGAAGCTGGTGATCGTGCTGATCGGTGCCAATAATCTGGGTGCCACGCATTGGGGCGCGCATATGACCGTGCCAGGCATCGAGGCGGTGGTGGCCGACCTGCACCGCCACGTGCCGCACGCCAAGATCCTGCTGCTGGGCGTGCTGCCGTCAATACGCTCGGCCTGGATTTCCGCAGAGACCGTCAAGATCAATCGGGATCTGGCGCGGATCTATCAGCACAACAACCTTGTCACATTCCGCAACGTGGGCGCTGTGCTGGAGCATGACGGCAAACCCGACGCTTCGCTCTACGTCGATCCGCGATTGCGGCCGCCGCAGCCGCCGCTGCACCCCGATGCTACCGGGATGCGGCGGATCGCCGTCGCCCTGGCGCCGACCGTTGCCGCACTGATGAAGTAACCGCGCGTTATTCGCCGGCACATAGCCGCAACGCCGAATTCACAAGTGCGACATGGGTGAACGCCTGCGGAAAATTGCCGATCATGCGACGGTTGACGGTGTCGTACTCTTCGGAGAAGAGCCCGAGATCGTTGCGCAACGCGATAAGTTTTTCGAACAAGGTTTCGGCATCATGCCGCCGGCCCATCATCGTGTAGTTATCGACCAGCCAGAAACTGCACGCCAGAAACACCCCCTCCGAACCGCTCAGCCCGTCATTGCCGCCAGCCGTGTTATAACGCCGGACGAAGCCGTCCTGCATCAAATTTTGCTCGATTGCGGCAACGGTCCCAATAATCCGATGATCGGTTGCCGGCAGAAATCCCACCACCGGTAGCAGCAGCAGGCTCGCATCGAGCAGTTTAGAGCCATAAGCCTGCACGAAGCTGCCCAGAGCGGCGTCGTACCCCTCGGTACACACCTGCGCATGGATCGTATCACGGATTGCGCGCCATCGATCAACCGGGCCGTCGTAGCCGAATTCTTCGACCGAGCGGATCGCGCGATCGAACGCCACCCAGGCCATCACCTTGGAGTGAACGAATTGCTGCCGGCCGCCACGGACTTCCCAAATCCCCTCATCCGGCAGCGACCAGATGGTTTCCAACTGTTCAAGCAGATTGATCCGCACGTTCCAGCTGTTCTCGTCGTGGTGCAACCCGCCTTTGTGGGCTTGATACAGCGTATCGAGCAGCTCGCCATACACATCGAGCTGCGTCTGCCCGGCGGCGGCGTTGCCAATCCGTACCGGTTTTGAGCCCTCGTAGCCACCGAGCCAAGCGACCTCCCATTCCGCCAGCCGTCGCTCGCCGGCAACGCCGTACATGATCTGGATATCGGCGGCATTGCCCGCCACCGCCCGGTCGAGCCAGTGACGCCAGGCCGAGGCTTCATCCCGATACCCCGCAGCCAGCAGCGCCTGCAGCGTGAAGCTCGCATCGCGCAGCCAGCAATAGCGATAATCCCAATTCCGCTCGCCGCCCAGTTCCTCCGGCAAGGATGTGGTCGCCGCAGCGACGATGCCGCCGGTCTCCCAATGTGTCAGCGCTTTGAGCGTGATCAGTGAACGCTTAACGACGTCTGCCCAATGACTTTTCGCAGGCAGCCGGCCGGCCCATTTCTGTGATCGCTCTGTTGCGAGCGCAATTCCGTGCTCGGCATCGAACGCGCGCGGGATACGGTGATGCGATTGCAGCCACGCCATCGAAAACGTCACCGTCTCACCGGCCCTGACGGTAAATTTCGCTTCGGTGTGCCGGTTACGCCCTTCTAACGGTACCTCGGACCAGACCACGACCATATCCGGGCCCGCGACCGCCACCAACCCCTCGCCTTGCGGCAGACGCCGCACCCAGGGGATGATCTTGCCGAAACCGAATCGGAATACGAGCTCCATCTGCATGACGACTTCACCGTCAAGCCCGGTCACCTGTCGCACCATGCGCGAGGTGTCGTGCGGGTGCGGCACCATGCAATCGGTCAGGCGAACCGTTCCGGTTGCGGTCGTCATTTCGGTTTCGAGCACTAGCGTGTCGTCGCGATAATACCGATGCGTTTTAGCAACGGGCTCAGCCGGCGCGATCAACCACCGACCGTTCTCCCGCGTGCCGAGCAACGCGGCAAAACACGCATCGGAATCAAAGCGCGGCAGACACAGGAAATCGATCGAGCCATCCCGCCCAACCAACGCGGTCGTCTGCCGATCGCCGATCAGCCCATAATCCTCGATCCGTAAAGCCATGCGGACCCTCCTCCATCTCTGGTGATTGCGTGTTACTGATCGGCGTGCTCAGACGCCGTCGGTCAAACGCTGCATGATCGAACTGACAATCGCGATCGGCGATGCGTCAACGTCGATATTCATCACGGTTTCATCGGCACCGGGTGGTTCCAATGTCGCAAACTGGCTGTCGAGCAGATCAGGCGGCATGAAATGCCCGTGCCGCCCTGCCGCGCGCTTCGCCAGCAGATCGCGCGTGCCGGTCAAATTCACCAAAATCAGGCCCGCACAGCCGGAGCGGACCAGATCGCGATAATGACGCGTGAGCAACGAACTCACGATCACACCGCCGCAACCCGCGTCCCGCCATGCACGCAGCGCGCCGGCAATACGATGCAGCCACGGCAGGCGATCATTGTCGTTCAGCGGATGCCCCGCTTGCATTTTTTCGCGATTGCTTTGCGGGTGCAGATCATCACCATCGATGAACGCAACCCCCAGGCACGCCGCCAGCAGGGCGCCAATAGTCGATTTTCCTGAAGCCGAAACCCCCATGACCGCAATTACCGGCTTGGGATGCGGCTGCGGCAACCCCATGTTGCGCAGCGTTGCCAAATACGATGCCACGCCGGCCCGTGCCCAAGGGTCACCATCGAAGCGCCGCGTGCTGCCATCCGTCATGCCGATGATCGCAGCGGCGCAGCCGTGGGTGAACAGGCCGGTCTCGACCACGCCGGCGATGGTTTTCAGCGCTGCATGGATCTGGTCCGGCACCATACCGGGTGCCATGCTGCAATCGACGATCCGGTTACCATTGTCTGTCCGGTACGGCGTCATTGCATCGCTCATGCGGAGCACACCCGACAGGCCGATATCTCCGATCCGCGCGACGGTCCGCTCGACCGCGAAGTCCACAATTTCGACCGGCAGCGGTGCGCGCTCGCCAAGCCGGCGCACCAATTTGCTTTCATCGGCAATCACAACGAACTGGCGCGCGGATTCGGCAATCTGCTTTTCGCGCAGCAATGCTCCGCCCAGTCCCTTGATGAGATGCAACGTGCCGAATGCAACCTCGTCCGCTCCATCGACCGCCAGATCGAGCATGCCGCTCAGCGGCACGATCCCAATGCCGAGTTCAGCCGCGCGGCGCTCGGTCGCGAGCGAGGTCGCAACACAGGTGATGGATATACGCTCGGTCTTTATCCGTTCTGATAACGCATCGAGAAAGTATCCGGTCGTCGATCCGGTGCCGAGCCCCAGATACATCCCCGTCTCGACCAGGAGCGCCGCCTGACGTGCGGCGGCGCGCTTCTGTTGATCGGGTGTGGCAATCGTCGTTTCGCCGGTCACTGCGCCCATCGTCCCGCCGCATCCCGATCGACCAGCCACAGCACGCGGCCCGATGGCCTGATGCGCGAGGCCGGCACCGATGTCTCCGCACCACTCAAAATGCCATCCAGCATCGACCGCTTGCTGCTGCCTGAAACGACAAAGACAATCAGCTTTGCGCTGTTGAGCACCGGGTAGGTCAGGGTCACCCTCGCCTCTGGGCGTCCCTCCGTCACCGGCAGCACCCAGCGGGTACGCTCGTCCAGGAGCCGCTGCTGTCCTGGCAACAACGAGGCCGTGTGCCCGTCATCGCCCATGCCGAGGAAACAGAGATCGAAAAACGGCCGCTCCGTGCTGAGCGTTTTGGCCCCGTACAGCGTCTGAAGCGTCTGTTCATAACGCTCTGCCGCCTGCTGTACAGTCAACCCTTCATAGGGCACCGCGTGAACCCGCGCCGGATCGTGCTCGACATGATTGAACAGCGCGCGATCGATCATTCGCATATTGCTGTCGGGATTATCGGGCGCAACGAACCGCTCATCGCCGAGCACGAAATCGAGCGCATTCCAGCGAATCTGATGATGATAGGGCGGCGACGCCAGGCGCTGATAGACCGATCTCGGGGTCGAGCCCCCGGCCAGCCCGATCACGCAACGCGCTCCCGCCATCGCGGCCGTATCCGCCAGCAATCTGGCCCCCGCTTCCGCGAAAGCCTCGGCATCGGGCACCACCAGCAACTCACCAAACGCCGGTTTCACGCGCCGTGCCCATCGAGAATGAAGCGCTCGATCGCCTTGGCAAATCCCTCGTCCTCATTGCTATCGGTGGTGAATTTTGCGTGTGATTTCACATCGTCATCGGCATTGCCCATCGCGATCGCAACGCCACTACGGCGAAACATCGTCACGTCGTTCGGCATGTCCCCGATCGTTGCGATCCGCTCATGCGGGATGTTCAACAATTCCGAAAGTTTGTCGACGACCGCTCCCTTATTGGCCTTGGCGTTGGTGATGTCGAGGTAATAGGGCTGCGAGCAGGCAGCCGTCACGTGGTCGCCGAATTCCTTTGCCGCCGCGGCGAGGGCAGCTTGCATCTTCGCTTTGTCATCGGTAACGCCTACGATCTTGACGACTGTCTTCCAATCATCGGCTGAGAAATGATCGACAACCTCGGCATCGAACTGCACCGTGCTCGTCTCGCGGGCCACATGCGGTGCCGCGGCATCCCGGATCAACCAGCGCGTCTTGGTATAAATCCAGACATCGAGCCCGTGCCCATCGAGCAGTGCAATCGCCTTGCCGATCACGTCGACCGGCAGATCATAGGCGTTCAGCACCGTCGTCATATCCGGTGCGAGCAGCACGCCGCCGTTGAAACCTGCGATCGGCGTGTCGATGGCCAGCGGCGTGCTCACCATCTCCATGCCGCGTGGCGGACGACCGCTGGTGATGGCGAATTTGATGCCGGCTCGCCGCAAATCGGCCACCGCGCGCTTTGCACGTTCGGTCAGGCGTTTATCATTGGTGACGAGCGTGCCATCCACATCGGCTAACACAAGGTCGATCCGGCCGTTCATGCGCGATCGTCCTTCGCCGGTAGGCTGACGGGACGCCAATGGCGAGTCTTGTCGTCATGGGACAGCAACGCATCCGATGCCGCCGGGCCCGCTCCGCCGCTCTCATAATTCGGGAAATCCGAAGGTTTGGACGACTCCCAATGGTCAATCACACCCTGCACTACACGCCAGGTTTCCTCGACCATGTCAGCCCGCTGGAACAGCGTCTGATCCCCGATCATGCAATCGTACAGGAGCGTCTCATAGCCGACATTCGGTTCTGGCTTGAACCAATCACGGTAGCGAAACTCCATGTTCGCCGGCGCCAGACGCATCGTCTGCCCTGGCCGCTTGACTTCGAATTGCAGGGCAATCCCTTCATCGGGCTGAATGCGCAGCACCAGCCAGTTCGGCGGGAGGGTTTCAAGGGAAGTGTCCTGAAATGCCGCGAGCGGTGCCTTCTTGAACTGGATCGCAATCTCGGTCATCCGACACGTCATGTGCTTGCCGGTTCTGATATAGAACGGCACGCCAGCCCAGCGCCAGTTGTTGATCTTCAAGCGCAAGCCCACGTAAGTTTCGACCGCAGAGTCCTTTGCAACATCTGGCTCGTCCCGATACGCAATGACTGGCTTGCCGGCGACCGTGCCGGCGCCGTACTGGCCGCGCACCGCATCGTCATCCGCCAATGTCTCGATCGAGGCGAACAGATCGTATTTCTTGTCGCGGATCGCTTCTGGCTTGAAACCCACCGGCGGCTCCATCGTCACCATGGCAAGCAGCTGAAACACATGGTTTGGCACCATGTCGCGCAGCGCGCCGGTCTGCTCATAGAATTTTCCCCGCCCTTCGACCCCGACGGTCTCGGCAACCGTGATCTGCACATGATCGATGCGGTCACGATTCCAGATTGGCTCGAACATGCCATTGCCAAATCGCAACGCCATGATGTTCTGGACCGTTTCCTTGCCCAGGAAATGATCGATCCGATAGATTTGCTGCTCCTTTAGTACCGAGAGCACCTGCGCGTTCAGTGCTTTGGCCGAATCGAGGCTGTGTCCGAACGGTTTTTCGATCACCACCCGCCGCCAGGGCGCACCCTCGTAGTCTTTGTGCTCGACCAGCCCGGCCGAACCTAAATGTTCCACGATGGTTCCGAAAAATCGATCGGCGACTGCCAGATAAAACAGCCGGTTGCCGCCGGTGCCATGCTGCAATTCCAGCGATTCCAGCTCGGTCTTCAGCGATCTATAGAAGCCCGCATCGGTAAAATCCCCCTGGACATACGACATATGTGCCGCGAGTTTCGACCAGTTTGCTTCATCAATTGACTTGATCTGGTCCTCGGCATTCGGATCGCCGATGAAGCTCTCCAGCGTCTTGTGCAAGGAGGCTTTCCAGTCATCGATGCTGCGCTTGGCGATATCCGCACCGATCAACACGAATTTCTCCGGCGTCAAGCCGGTATTCGCCAGATTATACAACGCCGGCATCAACAGCCGCTTGGTCAGATCACCGCCGGCCCCGAAGATAACGATGCTGCACGGTCCAGGCGGTTTGGCCGAAGCGGGCTGCGCCGGCGTCGCGGTTTCACCATGCGGATGGTTCATCAGATCGGCCATAATCAATCGCCCTTCGCAACCGGGGTATGGCCCTGCTCCAGATGGCCGCCGAAGCCTTGGCGCATCGCTGAAAGCATTTTCTCGCCAAACGTGTGTTCCTGGCGGGACCGGAATCGTGCGAACAGCGATGCGGTCAACACCTCCGCCGGCACCGCCTCCTCGATCGCCGCCTCGATTGTCCAGCGCCCTTCACCGGAGTCCTCAACATACCCGGTGTAGGCAGCAAGTTTCTCATCTTTGGCCAATGCGGCGGCGGTCAGATCGAGCAGCCACGATGATATCACGCTGCCGCGCCGCCACACTTCGGAAATATCAGCGAGGTTGAGGTCGAACCGCTGGGCCTCCGGCAGATCGGTCGAGGCCTTGTTGCGTAGAATGTCGAACCCCTCCGCATAGGCCTGCATCAGCCCGTATTCGATGCCATTATGCACCATTTTGACGAAATGCCCGGCACCAACCGGGCCGGCATGAATATAGCCCTGCTCGGCTCGCGGGTCGTGTCCCTTGCGATCGGGTGTCTTGTCGATCGTGCCGATGCCGGGTGCGAGCGTCTTGAAGATGGGGTCGAGATGAGCGACGATTTCGGTCTCACCGCCGATCATCATGCAATAGCCTCGATCGATACCCCAGATGCCGCCGGATGTCCCGACATCGACGTAGTGCAGCCCCTTCTCCTTCAGGCTGGCGGCACGGCGAATGTCGTCTTTATAGAAGCTGTTTCCACCATCGATGATGATGTCGTTTGCTGACATCACTGCAGCCAGCGCCTCGATCGTATCCTCGGTAATCTTGCCGGAGGGCAGCATCACCCATACCGCCCGCGGTGCATCAAGTGCCTTGACCATCGATGCCAGATCGGCCGCACCGATCGCGCCATCCGTCTCGAGTCCCTTGACGGCATCGGCCGATTTGTCGAACACGACGCATTCGTGCTTATCACGCATCAGGCGGCGCGCGATGTTTGCGCCCATGCGGCCAAGGCCGATAATTCCGATTTTCATGTGCCGGCTTTCCTTGTTGAGGTCCGTTCGATCGTCTCAGTGAAACGCGTGCTCCAAAGCACGGGTCAGATCCTGCAGCCCGCGCGCGACATCTTTGAAATGAACGCGGATCACCCGTCGCTCGCGCTCGACCAGTACGCTCAGATCGCCCTCGGCCTGCGCGGCCTTCACCTGGCTAAAGCTGTATTTATGGCCAGGCACCGGCAGATCATGCGCGTCATCGGTCGTAATCTGCAGAAACACACCGGTGTTGGGCCCACCTTTGTAAGCTTGACCCGTGGAATGGAGGAACCGGGGACCGAAGCCGAGGCACGTCGCAACCTTGCGGTGCGTCATCAGCCGCTTGCGGACACGCTCGAGCGCAGCAACATGCGCCTTGTCGCGTTCGATGTAGGCCAGAATCGCGATGTAATCACCCGGTTCGGTACGACCGAAATGCTGCTTCAAATATGCCGACAACGAATTATGCCGGCCCAATTCCGCAGCGTTGGTGGCATCGGCAAACACCGCTATGCCGTTCTCGCGAAACACCGGCTCGCCCTGCGGAGCCAAACCGCCCTGCTCATAGGCATCGGTCAAAGCGCGCGTTTTGATTTTGCTGGCCTCGACATCCGGCTGATCGAACGGATTGATCCCGATGATCGCACCGGCAATTGCCGTTGCCATTTCCCAGCGAAAAAACTCCTGTCCGATGCTCATCACATCGCGCACCATGACCCGCACGACGGGATGACCCGCCCGCGCGAGTGCCGCAACATGCGCCGCCTGTCCCTTGTGTTCATCATCGGCGAGGCACAGATACGCAAACACCCTGTCATCGCCATAGACGCTGACATCTTCGAGCGGTTCGCCATCGACCGGGATCAAGCCAAGCCCGAGCTTGCCGGTCGATTCGGCAATCAGTTGTTCAAGCCAGGCCCCGAGATCGGCAATGCCGGGCGAGGCGATGATTGTCACTTTGTCCCGCTTGAACCGTTTCGCCGCAACGCCGAGCAGCAAGCCCAGCTGTGCCCCCGGATTCTGATCGACCGGCACACTGGCGCTGCATGATTTCACCATATGCGCCGTGTGGGCGAGGAATGTTTCAACATCGATACCCAGGGCCGCTGCCGGCACCAGCCCGAATTTCGACAGCACGGAATACCGCCCGCCAATCGATTTCACGCCGTGGAATACATGCGCAAAATGATCCCGATGCGCCAAATGTTCCATCGCGGACCCTGGGTCGGTCACCGCGGTGAAATGCCTCGCCCAGTCGGCCGCACCGACCGTCTCGATCATGCGCCATTTGAAATAGGCGAGGAATATGTTGGGCTCCAGCGTCGATCCTGATTTCGACGACACGATGAACATCGTCTTCTTTAAATCCAGCGCGGCTTCCAGCGTCCGGATTTGCGCCGGATCAGTCGAATCCAGCATGTGAAATTCGGGAAATCCCGCCTGCTGGCCGAAGCTCCGCGCCAGGACTTCCGGCCCAAGGCTCGAGCCTCCCATGCCGAGCAGCGCGATATGCCTGAACCCATGCTCTTTGATTGACTCCGCGAAGCGCGTGAGCGTTCCGGCATGCGCATGCTCATGGTCGACGATATCGAGCCAACCAAGCCATTTGTCTTCATCCGCGCCGGTCCAGACCTGCTTATCCCCGGCCCACAGCTTGCGGATCGTGCCCTCGGCTAACCAATGTTGACCGGCCTCGGCAACCGCCGCCTTCAATGCATCATCCGCTTCGATCGTCGCTTCATTCACTGGCACCAGGGCCGAACGCTTGACCGCCACCGCGCCGAGCAGTTGATCGAACGCGGTTGCGAACTGGCGAACCCCATCGGTCACCAGATCGTCCGTAACAGTCTCAAGCGAAATACCGTGCTGTTCAAGCGATTTCAGAATAGCCATCGCCCCGTCGAGGTCTTGCTCCACCGCATCCGGCGTCGCCTTGCCATGGTCGCGGAACGCATCCATCGTCGCGGGCGGCATAGTGTTCACTGTATCACGGCCGATCAATGTCTCGACATAGAGCGTATCCGGATAGGCCGGGTTCTTCACGCTGGTGGACGCCCAGAGCAGGCGCTGGGTATGTGCCCCCTTCGCTTCCAATGCTTTCCATTTCGCGCCTGAAAATAACTTCTTATAGGCTGCATAGGCTACTTTCGCATTTGCGATCGCCGCCTTGCCCAGTAATGGCTTCAGCGCCGCGTCGCCGCCCGCATCAATTTTTTTCTGCAACTGCTTGTCGATGACATTATCGATCCGGCTGACGAAAAAGCTCGCGACACTCGCGATTTTCGAAACATCACCACCCTGCGCCGCAAAGTGTTCAAGCCCCTCGATATAGGCATGTGCGACGGCCTCATACGTAGGTACAGCGAACAATAGCGTTACATTGATCGAAATCCCCTCGCCGATCAGCGTGCGGATCGCGGGAATGCCAGCGGGGGTCGCGGGTACCTTTACCATCAGATTGGGCTTGTCGACCGCCTTGTGCAGGCGCCGCGCCTCGATGATCGTCGCTTCGGTATCCATCGCAAGATATGGCGAGACCTCGAGGCTGATATACCCATCCCGTCCGTTGGTCGCCTGATACACCGGCAGTAGTACATCGGCCGCTGCCTTGATATCACCGATCGCCAGATGCTCGTAAATCGCCATCGGTTCATGATCGCCATGCTTCACGAAGCGCTCGAACGCCGCGCCATATTCCGGCGCATGGGCGATCGCTTTTTCGAAGATCGAGGGGTTAGAGGTCACACCCTTTAGCCCGTCCCGCTCGATCATTTTCGTCAGCTCGCCGCCCTCGATCAGGTCACGCTGAACGAAGTCAAGCCATGGAGCCTGGCCGGTTTCAGCGAGTTGTTTGAGCGGGTTCATAGTAGAATCTCCTGAAGTTGGTCGTGGATGATGTTCGTTTGAGTAGAGCTTGAAACATCACGGCGCCGATCGTCCGTGCCGACAGGTGGTGCGGCATCGGCCTGAAGTCACGCCCAAGGTGCCGGTTGTGACCGCATCGTGATCACGTCCGGCGCCGGAACACACCGTCCCACAGGCGCACGCCGCCGGTGATACCGGTCTCGTTCGATACCAGATGCACATCGGCCGGCAGCGCAAAATTGATGGCAGTCACGTTGCCGCCGCCGATATAAAGCAGATCGAAATTGACCAGTACCCGCAACGCATCGACCGTGCGCAGCACATGCTTGTTCCATTTCTTGACCCCATCGCGGCTCAGTGCGGCATGACCAACATATTGGTCATAGCTGTATCGCTTGTGAGCATTGTGCTGCCCCATCTCCAGATGCGGCGCCGGTATGCCGTCCGTGAACAGGGCAAACCCCATCCCGGTACCGAGCGTGATCGTGCATTCCAGCCCCCGCCCGGCGATCGCCCCAAGCCCTTGCACCGTCGCATCATTGGCCAGCCGCACCGGACGTGCCAGGCGCGCCGACAGCCGCTCGGCCAGTTTGAACCCATGCCACAAATCATTCCCAAGGTTGGGCGCGGTGAGCACGGTGCCCTCGCGCGTCGCCCCGGGAAACCCGACCGAAACCCGGTCGAATCGCCCGAGCGGCGCGACCAATGTGTTGATCGTGTCCACAATCACATCTGGCTTGCGCCCGAGCGGCGTCACCACGCGCTCATAATTGGTCAGTAACGCGCCATCGGGCGCCACCAGCGCCGCCTTGATGTGGCTGCCGCCCACGTCGATTCCCAGCGTCACCAAGTCCGGCTCGGTGGCGCTTGGCGGCACGGCGGAACGCAGCGGAACATCCATTCGGTCGTCTCCGGCTAAAGACCCTTGCCGCCGATGTGGCGCGAGCGATCGGAGTTTTCAATCGCACCACGAAACTGTCGCATAAACTGCCGCCGCATTGAAGCCCCCGGGCGATCCGGCCGGAGCGCTGACACGGCGGGGTTTTTCGACTATGACGGCAACATGACCTCGACCCCCACCGAACTGATCCGCAATTTTTCGATCATCGCTCATATCGACCATGGGAAATCCACCCTGGCCGACCGGCTGATCCAGGCCACCGGCGCACTCACCGCGCGCGAAATGACCGAGCAGGTGCTCGATAACATGGACATCGAAAAAGAGCGCGGCATCACCATCAAGGCGCAGACGGTGCGGCTCAGCTATCCAGCGAAGGACGGCAAGACCTACATTCTTAACTTGATGGACACGCCAGGCCATGTCGATTTTGCCTACGAGGTGAGTCGCAGCCTCGCCGCCTGTGAGGGCTCCCTGCTGGTGGTCGATGCCTCGCAAGGCGTCGAAGCGCAGACCCTTGCCAATGTCTATCAGGCGATCGACGCCAATCACGAGATCGTGCCGGTCCTTAACAAAATCGACCTGCCCGCCGCGGAACCCGATCGCGTCAAACAGCAGATCGAAGACGTCATCGGCCTCGATGCGTCGGACGCAGTGGAAATCTCGGCGAAAACCGGCCTGAACATCGAAGCGGTGCTCGAAGCGCTGGTCACCCGCCTGCCGCCGCCGGTTGGGGATGACACCGCCCCCCTCACCGCCCTGCTGGTTGATAGTTGGTATGACCAGTATCTCGGCGTGATCATCCTGGTGCGGGTGAAAAACGGGCGCCTGCGCAAGGGCATGCGAATTCGCATGATGTCCTCCGGCGCTGTCCATACCGTCGAACAAGTCGGCGTCTTCGCCCCCAAACTCCGCCCGGAGCCCGATCTCGGTCCCGGCGAGATCGGTTTCATCACTGCGGCTATCAAAACCGTCGCCGATTGCAACGTCGGCGACACAATCACCGATGATCGCCACCCCGCGACCGAAGCGCTTCCCGGATTCAAACCTTCGATCCCGGTGGTCTGGTGCGGCCTCTACCCGGTCGATGCCGATGATTTCGAAAAACTGCGCGAAAGCCTCGGTCGCCTGCGCTTGAACGATGCCAGCTTCCACTACGAGGCCGAAACCTCGGCGGCCCTGGGGTTCGGCTTCCGCTGCGGTTTCCTCGGCCTGCTGCACCTCGAAATCGTGCAGGAACGCCTGTCGCGCGAGTTCGACCTCGACCTGATCGCAACCGCTCCTTCCGTAGTCTACCGGCTGACCAAGACCAACGGCGAGACCATGGATCTGCACAACCCGGCCGATATGCCGGATGGTTCGTTGATCGATCACATCGAGGAGCCCTGGATCAAGGCGACCATCATGGTGCCCGATGATTATCTCGGCGCCGTGCTCACTTTGTGCAACGAACGCCGCGGCCAGCAGGTCGACCTCACCTATGTCGGCAATCGCGCAATGGCGGTCTACCGCCTGCCGCTGAACGAAGTCGTATTCGATTTCTACGACCGGCTGAAATCCATCTCCCGCGGCTACGCCAGTTTCGACTATCAAATGGACAATTACGTCGAAAGCGACCTCGCCAAAATCTCGATCCTGGTGAACCTTGAACCGGTCGACGCGCTAGCTTTCATCGCCCATAAATCGGTGGCAGAAACCCGCGGCCGCGCGATTTGCGCCAAACTGAAGGATCTGATTCCCAAACAGCTCTTCAAAATCGCGATCCAGGCCGCCATCGGTGGCCGCGTCATCGCCCGGGAGACCATCAGCGCCCTCTCGAAGGATGTCACCGCGAAATGCTACGGCGGTGACATCTCACGCAAGCGCAAGCTGCTCGACAAGCAAAAAGAGGGCAAAAAGCGCATGCGCCAGTTCGGCAAGGTCGAAATCCCGCAGACTGCGTTCCTGGCCGCCCTCAAAATGGACGCCTGATGCTCCCCATCGAGGCCGGGCTCGCCATCGTCGGCATCCTGCTGATCCTGATCCTGATCCTCCTGCTCCTGCAGACCCGCCGGATCGCTGGCCTACCCCCCACCCTCGCAGAACAAGCCCGCACCGGGCTGGCCGGCGGCATCGAACGCCTGCAGGACGGTGCCCGCGCGCAGGCCGACCAGCTTGCCCGCAGCCACGCGGCGCTCGGCGCGACCATCACCGACCTGTCGCTGATGGTCTCCCAACGGCTCGGCGAAGCCGAAAGCGCCGCCCAATCCGGCCGCGCCCAAACCCTCAGCGAAACCCTTGCCGTGATCGCCCGGCTCACCGAAAGCCAGACCAGCCTTGCCGATCGCGTCAGCCGCGACCTGGCGTCGGTCTCGGTCACGCTGCGCGACGAACAGGAAAAATTGCGCACCCAGGTCGAAGCCAAACTCGAGACGATCCGCGAGAGCAACGAGGCGAAGCTCGAAGCCATGCGCCGCGCGGTTGATGAGCAATTGCAATCGGCGCTAGAAAAACGCATCGGCGAGAGTTTCCAGCGGGTGTCCGAGCAATTCGCCCAGGTACAGCAGGCGATCGGCCAGGTGCAGAACGTCGCGGTGCAGGTCGGTGACCTCAAACGCCTGTTCGCTAACGTCAAATCCCGCGGCGGCTGGGGCGAAGCGCAGATCCGCCAGACCATGGAAGACACGCTGCCCCCGGGCACGTTCGAGGCTAATTTCCGCCCCGACCCTGCCAGCGCCGAAACCGTTGAATTCGCTTTGCGCATGCCGGTGCGGGAAGCCGACCAGCCGGTCTATCTGCCGATTGATGCGAAATTCCCCACCGAAGACTATGACCGCCTGCTGCTCGCCGCCGAAGCCGGCGACCGCGCCGCCGAGGACGCCGCCATCGCCGGCCTTGCCACGCGCATCCGCAATGAGGCAAAAAAAATCGCGACCAAATACATCCGTCCGCCCCGTACCACTGACATCGCCATTCTCTATCTGCCCAGCGAAGGCCTGTTCGCAGAAGTCGCCCGCATCCCGGGGCTGATCGAAACCATCCAGCGCGAAACCCGCGTGCTGATCCAGAGCCCCAGCCTGCTGCCCGCTCTGCTGCACACCATCCGCGTCGGCCATTTCACTGTGCAGCTTGAACGCAAGGCCGGAGAAATTGGCAAAATCCTTGGTGCGGTCAAGGCGGAATGGGCCAAGCTTGGCGACGCGATGGACAAACTCGCCAAACGGGCCACCGACATGAGCGGCGAAATCGACAAAACCCAAATCCGCATCCGCGCCGTCGGCCGCACCCTGCGCGAAGTGGAAGCCATTGACGACACGCAGGCCGCCCCGCTGCTCGGCTTGCCCGCTCAAACCGAACCGTAATGCCTGCCACTCACGGCGCCGGAAGCCCTTGTTCCCCCTGAACTTGTTGGCTATGAACCGCCCACGCCGGAGGGATGGCCGAGCGGTTTAAGGCGCACGCTTGGAAAGCGTGTGTGCGTGAAAGCGTACCGTGGGTTCGAATCCCACTCCCTCCGCCAGTTAATCGCGATCAGGGCGGCCTCACCTAGCCGGGGTGATTGACGAGCCGGTCATCATGTGCGCGCCTTCATTTCACGATGAAAAGCGACTCATAATGCCAAACGTCTCCCGCTTCGCGCAGACCACCCCAGCACCCGTACCCGACGTCGGCTGGCGTTTTTGGATCGATCGCGGCGGCACCTTCACCGACATCGTTGCGACCGCGCCCGATGGTACGCGCCACACCAGCAAACTTCTATCCGAAAATCCGGATCAGTATGACGACGCTGCCCTCGCCGGCATCCGCGCGCTACTCGGCCTCACCGCGACCGAACCGGTGCCGCCGGCTGCGATCGAGGCTGTCAAAATGGGCACCACCGTCGCCACCAATGCCCTGCTCGAGCGCAAGGGCGCGCGTGTGCTGTTGCTGACAGATCGCGGCATGGCCGACCTGTTGCGCATCGGCTCGCAGGCCCGCCCGCGGCTGTTTACCTTCAATATCCGCCTCCCCAGCATGATCTATGAGCGCGTTGTGGAACTCGGCGGCCGCATCGGCGCCGATGGCGCCGTGATCGAGCCGCTCGATGAAGCCGCCGCACGCGCCGTACTTATCCAGGCGCGCGCCGATGGAATCGACAGTGTAGCCATCGCGCGGATGCACGCCTGGCGCTACCCCGCACATGAGCAAACGCTCGCAGGCCTCGCCACCGCCGCGGGCTTCCCCCAGGTCTCGGCCAGCCACGTTGTCAGCCCGCTGCTCCGCTTGGTGCCGCGCGGCGATACCACGGTGGCGGATGCCTATCTCACCCCTATCCTGCGCCGCTATGTCGATCGGATCACGACCGGCCTGCCCGGTACGAAACTCTATTTCATGCAATCCCACGGCGGCCTCGCCGAGGCGCATCACTTCAGCGGCAAAGACGCCATCCTGTCCGGCCCGGCCGGCGGCATCGTCGGCGCCGCGCGCACCGCCGGCATGGCCGGCCTCGAGCGGATCATCGGGTTCGACATGGGCGGCACCTCGACGGACGTGTCGATCTACGATCGCGGCTTCGAACGCAGTTTCGAGACCGAAATCGCCGGCGTCCGCCTGCTGGTGCCGATGCTCGCGATCAATACCGTCGCCGCCGGCGGTGGTTCGGTGCTCGGCTTCGATGGTGCGCGCCTGCGGGTCGGGCCTGACAGTGCCGGCGCCAACCCCGGCCCAGCCTGCTACCGGCGCGGCGGCCCGCTGACCGTGACCGATGCCAATCTCTGCCTCGGCAAACTGGCGCCACAGCATTTCCCGCCGATCTTCGGCCCCGCGCAGAATCAGCCGCTCGATGCCGATGTGGTGCAGCGCGCATTCACCCACCTCGCCCAGCGCATTAACGCGGCCACCGGGGCGACCCATTCGATCGAACAACTCGCCGCCGGCTTCATCACCATCGCCGTCACCAGCATGGCCCAAGCGATCAAACAAATCTCGATCCAGAAAGGCCGCGACCCCGCAGGCTTCGCCCTCGCCTGTTTCGGCGGCGCCGGCGGCCAGCACGCCTGTCTGGTCGCCGAAGATCTCGGCATGAGCACGATTTTCATCCATCCGCTGGCCGGCGTGCTGTCGGCCTACGGTATGGGCCTGGCCGACCAGATCGTGCTGCGCGAACAGGCAGTCGAAACCCCGCTCACCGATGCCGCCATGCCGGGCCTGCACGCCACCGCGGCCGAGGTCGCCGATGCTGCCCGCCTAGCCCTGATCGCCCAAGGGGCCGAACCAGCGGCACTCCACATCAACCACCGCGCCCATCTGCGGTACGCCGGCACCGACACGCCGCTGATCATCGATCTGACCAACCCCGCGACCATGCGCACCGATTTCGAAGCGGCCCACCGCCGCCTGTTCGGCTTCATCGCACCCGGCCGCGCCCTGATCGTCGGCGCCATCGCGATCGAAGCCATCGCACCCGGCGAAACCTTCATCGAGCCCGCTCTGCCGCCCCGCACCACCGGCGCGCCGCCCATTTGCGAAACCACCCGCATGTTCAGCCGCAACGCGTGGCACGATGCCACCGTGTTCGATCGCAACAGCCTGCTCGCCGGCGATATTATTGAAGGCCCGGCGATGCTGCGCGAGGCCAACGCCACCACCATCGTCGAGCCGGGCTGGCGGGCCACCATCACCGACCGCAACCACCTGATCATGACGCGACAGGTGCAACCGGTCTGCGCGATCATCACCGAGACCAATCCCGACGCCGCGGCATCCTCCGATCCGGTCCAACTCGAATTGTTCAACAACCTGTTCATGGCAATCGCCGAGCAAAGCGGCGCCGTGCTGCGCAACACCGCGAGCAGCGTCAACATCAAGGAACGGCTCGATTTTTCCTGCGCCCTGTTCGACGCGGATGGCGCGCTGATCGCCAATGCCCCCCATGTGCCGGTGCATCTCGGCGCGATGAGCGAGAGCGTGCGCGTCGTGCTGCACCGGCGCGGTGTCACGCTGCGCCCCGGCGATGCCGTCGCGCTGAACAACCCGTTCAACGGCGGCACCCACCTGCCCGACATCACCGTCATCACGCCGATGTTCGATGATGCCGGCGCCACCCTGCGCGGCTTCGTCGCCTCGCGCGGCCACCATGCGGATGTCGGCGGCCAGACCCCCGGCTCGATGCCGCCGTTCGCGACCACGCTGGAACAGGAAGGCGTGATCATCGACGATATGCTGGTGGTCGCCCAGGGCGTGTTTCAGGAAACCACCCTGCGCGATGCGCTCGGCAGCGCGCGCTACCCGGCGCGCAATCCCGATGAATCAGTGGCCGATCTCAAGGCCCAACTCGCCGCCAACGCCGCCGGTATCGCTGCGTTCGAGGCGATGGTGACGCAACACGGCTGGCAGATGGTGCAGGCGTACACGCGCCACGTCATGGACAACGGCGAAGCCAGCGTCCGCACCGCCATCGAACGCCTGCACGATGGTACGTTCGATTACCGGATGGACGACGGCACCCCGCTTGCCGTCCGCGTCACGATCGATCACGCCAACCGCGCCGCCACCATCGACTTCACCGGCACCGGCGCGCAGCATGCCGGTAATTTCAACGCCCCACCCGCCGTCACCCGCGCCGCCGTGCTTTATGTGTTCCGCTGCCTGATCGATGACGATATCCCGCTCAACGAAGGCTGCCTCCGCCCGCTCACCATCATCAACCCGCCCGGCAGCTTCCTCAACCCGCAACCGGGCGCCGCGGTGGTCGCCGGCAATACCGAAGTCAGCCAGGCCGTCACCGCCGCCCTGCTCGGCGCGCTCGGCGTCTGTGCCTCGGCCCAGGCGACCATGAACAACCTGCTGTTCGGCAACCAACGCTACCAATATTATGAAACCATCTGCGGCGGCGCCGGCGCCGGACCCGGTTTTGACGGCTGCTCGGCCGTTCACACCCACATGACCAACACCCGCATGACCGACCCCGAAGTGCTAGAATTGCGCTACCCGGTCCGCGTCGAAGATTTCGCGATCCGGCGCGGCTCAGGCGGTGCCGGGCAACACCGTGGCGGCGATGGCGCCATCCGCCGCCTGCGCTTCCTCGAACCCATGACCGTCACCATCCTCGCCTCGCGCCGCACCATCCCGCCGTTCGGCATGGCCGGCGGTCTGCCCGGCGCCACCGGCACCCAGTGGATCGAACGCGCCGATGGGAGCACCGAGGCGCTGGGCGGCCGCGATCAGACCGAACTGCAGACCGGCGACGCCATCGTGATCGAAACCCCCGGCGGCGGCGGCTTCGGCCCGCCGCCGCTCTGAACCCCGTGCATCACCCGCCGCAAGTGCCACCACCCCACGCCGCATCGCCAATCACCGCACCGCGCGCTACGCTCGGCCGAGCCACCAAACTCATCTCAACCATCCTGCGAAGGCCAAAGATACCCATGGCAACCCGACCCAGCCGTCAGATCATGCAATACCTAGTAGGCGCCGCTATCCTCGGGGGCGCCCCACCCGCTGCCCGGGCAAACGATCTGATCCGCAACTGGGCCCGCATCACTGCACCACCCGCTCCCCTTGTGCACAAGGTCACGCTCGATCCGAAAACCACCGCCCTCCTGTTGCTCGATTTCGTCACCCAAACCTGCAGCAACGCCAATCGGCCGCAATGCGTCGCCACCATCCCCGCCGTCCGCACCCTGCTTGCCACCGCCCGGGCAAATCATGCCACAATCATCTATTCCTACGTGCTCAGCGGCACCAAAGCGGATATCAACGCTGCCCTCAAACCCCGCCCCGGCGAAGCCAGCGTCCAGTCCGGCCCGGATAAATTCCTCCATACCAACCTCGCCCGAATCCTCCGCCGGAATGGCATCAAAACCGTCATTGTCACCGGCACCGCCGCCGAGGGTGCGGTGCTCGCGACCGCCAGCGAAGCCGCCTACCGCAACTACACCGTCATCGTGCCTTATAACGGCATGTCCTCCACTCATCCCTATGCCGAACAATACGTCGCCTGGGACCTCCTGAACGCCCCCGCCACCAGCCAGCACACCATCTTCACGAGCCTTGGCCTGATCCGGTTCGGATCGTAGCCGAAGGGGGTGACGCGGTGGCACCACGGCAGGTTCCCGCCTCCATCACCTAGGCTTGCGCCGCAACGAAAGGTGGCTCGGCTTCGGCTCGCCTCCCGCTGACGCCCATTTACGCGTCGGCGGCCATTTCGCTCTTCGGCTGCACCAGCTTCACCGCAAAAATTGAAATTTCGAACAGCGCGATCAGCGGAACAGCAAGGCCGGTCATGGTGAAGACGTCCGGTGGGGTCAGAATGGCGGCGACGATGAAGCAGCCGACGTAGGCGTAGCGGCGGTATTTTTTCAGCCCGGCGGCAGTGACGATGCCAACGCGGCCGAGCAGGGTGAGCAGGACCGGCAGTTCGAAGCAGAGGCCGAAGGCGAAGATCAGTTTCATGACGAGATTGAGGTAGTCGGAGACTTTTGGCAGCACGTCGATCGAGAATTGGTGGTTCGCAGGGCTGGTCTGAAAGCTCAGGAAGAAGCGCCAGGCGTTGGGAAAGATCACATAATAAGCGAGCGCGCCGCCCGCGAAGAACAGAATGGGGGTGGCGAATAGGAACGGCAGGAAGGCGCGTTTTTCGGAACGGTACAGACCAGGGGCGATGAACAGCCAGATCTGGGTTGCGATTACGGGAAACGAGACGAAGGCGGCGGAGAACACCGCAACCTTCACATAGGTGAAGAAGGCTTCGTAGAGCGCGGTATAGATCAGTTCGGGCTTCTGGCCGCGCTCTTCCATGATGTGGACGAGCGGCTGGGCCAGGAAATAATAGACGTCTTTTGCGAAATAGTAGGAGACCAGAAACGCGACCAGGAAGGCAACCGCGGACCACAGTAAGCGCTTGCGCAGCTCGGCAAGGTGGTCGAGCAGGGGCATTTCCTTGTCGTGGATCGGATCGTGCGGCGCATCCGTCGGGGTCGGGTCGATATCCATGGTCCGCGTTTACCAGAGACGCGTGCCGGGGGGAATGAAGGCGGGCACCGGGCGGTGGCGGGCCTCGTTGGGCGGGATGAAGGCCGGCGCATCGATTGGCGGCTCGGGGTCGTGGGTTTCGACCGCATCGGCGCCGATCATCGGCGTGGTCATGTCGTGCGGGTCGCCGCTGGCGGGGTCGAAGGCGTGGCGGAGATCGCCATCGGGGTCGATATGGCGTTCGGCAAGGCTGCCGAGGTCGAAATTGCGCAGGCTGCGCAGGTCGTTGCCGACATCCGCAAGATCAGCCTCACGCATCAGATCCTGGACATGGCCCTGGAACTCATTGGCGAGGCCGCGCATCTTACGGATGGCAGCACTGGCCGTGCGGATCGCCACCGGCAGATCCTTCGGGCCGATGACGACCAGAGCCACCATCATAATGACCAATATTTCTGACCAGGAAAATCCGAGCATAACAATCCACTGTGATCGAGGCGTGTGCTAGCAGAGACGCGCGGCAGGTCAAGGATCGGCGGGCGTCGGCTCGGTCGCGGGAGCGGTGGGTTCGACCATCAGGTCGGCCCGGCGGGGCAGGTCGCGCAGCGATTTCAGGCCGAACTGGATCAGGAAATGCGGCGTGGTGGCCCAGAGCGCGGGGCGCCCTGGGGCCTCCTTGTAGCCGGCGGGGGCGACCAGATCGGCCTCGAGCAGAGCATCGAGCGTGTTCTGCGACAGGCTGACGCCGCGCAGATCTTCTATTTCGGCGCGGGTGATCGGCTGGTGAAAGGCGATGACGGCGAGGGTTTCCATCGCGGCGCGCGGCAGGCGGCGCGGCACTTCGACAACGCGCCGGAGGTCGGGCGCGAGATCGGGGGCGGAGCGGAACATCACGCCGGAGCCGATGTCGCACAGCTCGAAGCCGCCACCGGTATGGCGGGCGCGAATGGCGACGAGCACGGCGTCGAGATCGGCGGCGTCGGGCAGCAGTGTCGCAAGGGTGCGCAGCGGCACGGGGTCGCGGCTCGCGAAGATCACCGCTTCGAGCAGGCGTTCGGCGTGGGGGCGAGCGCTACCAGAATGATCACTCATGCTGCCCCCCCTGGCGGACCATGATCGGCGCGAAATCGGCATCCTGACGCAGGCTGAGCACGCCGTTGCGGGCCAGTTCGAGACTTGCCAGCAGCGTGCTGGACAGGGCGGCGCGCTGGCCGAGCGGCGATTGCGGCGCTTCGGGCAGGAACTGCGTGAGGTCCGACCAATCCGGCATGCTGCCGATCAGCCGGGTCAACCGTTCCAGCGCCTGTTGCACGGTCCAGTAGATGACCGGCTTGGGGCGGTATTGCCGTTTTGCGCCCGAGCGGCGGCGGGCCACGAGATAGGCGGAAAGGAGCGCCGGTAGATCAAGCTTCAGGCGTGAGCGATCGAATTCGGTGAAATCTTCCGGCATGCCGCGCGCGAAGACATCCTGACCGAGTTGGGGGCGTGCGCCCAACCAGGCGGCGCCGGCGCGGATGGCTTCGAGCGCGCGCAGGCGGTCGGCCAGAATGTCGGCGGTGAGTTCGGCTTCCTCGATCGCTTCGGGGTCGGGCAGCAGCAGACGCGATTTAAGCCAGGCGAGCCAGGCGGCCATGACCAGCCAGTCGGCCGCGAGTTCGAGGCGGATTTTGCGCGCGCCTTCGATGATCGCGAGATATTGATCGACCAGCGCAAGGATCGAGATGCCGGCGAGGTCGAGCTTCTGGCTGCGCGCGAGGTCGAGCAGCAGGTCGAGCGGGCCCTCGAAGCCTTCGAGCTGGACGATGAACGCCTCGGTCGGCGCGGGTTCAGTAGCCGGCATGCACACCCGCGACATGCAAAAAGGCCGTGGCGACGCGGGGCACCCAATGGTCGAGGACGTCCGACACCGGGTTGAAATGGATGCCGAACTGACCGAGTGCCGCGGGCAGGATAAACACCAGGAACAGGATGACCAGAATACCCAGCCGTTCGACCTGAGCGAGCGCGCGAGCGGCGGCGAGTGGCAGGATGCCGACCATGATCCGCCCGCCATCGAACGGCGGCAACGGGACGAGGTTGAACAGCCCGAGCAGGATATTGAACAGCAGGAAATAAAGCAGGAAATCGGCGATGACGCCCCGGGTGCCGATGGCGGCGAGGATGAAGGCGGACAGCAACGCGAGCAGGAAATTCGAGGCGGGACCGGCGGCTGCGACGATCGCCATGCCGCGGCGCGGATTGTGGAAGCCGGATGGGTCGATCGGGACGGGTTTCGCCCAGCCGAACATATAGGCGATCCGGCCGATGGTGAGGAGTTGGAACGCGATCAGCACGGCGGGCAGGATGATGGTGCCGACCCGGTCGATATGGCGCAGCGGGTTGAGCGAAAGCCGGCCTTCGCGCTGGGCGGTGTGATCGCCCATCGCCAGGGCGGTGAAGCCGTGGGCGAGTTCGTGCAGCACGATGGCCAGCACCGAGGCACAGACCCCGATGGCGATGCTGCGGATCAGGTCGTTGTTCATGACGTCTGGGTCGCCTTCAACCGGGGGATAAGGGCCGGGTCGAGATCGGGGATGGCGGCGAGGACGGCGCGGTTGGCATCGAGCGCGCCGGGGCAGAACAGCGCGATGTCGCACCCCGCTTCGAGCGCGCGGATGGCGCGGTGCTGCGGCCGTCCG
This sequence comes from Acidiphilium sp. PA, assembly GCF_026191915.1. GTDB lineage: Bacteria > Pseudomonadota > Alphaproteobacteria > Acetobacterales > Acetobacteraceae > Acidiphilium. The sequence continues at coordinate 6,566 of NZ_JAIMBY010000002.1, read as the reverse complement.
GTGAGCGCGCCCATCGCCAGATCGTCGCTGACCAGGATGCCGGTGAAGCCGATGCGGGTGCGGATGATGTCAGTGATGATACGTCGCGAGAAAGTGGCGGGATTTTCAGGATCGAGCGCCGTGTAGACGATATGGGCGGTCATGCCCCAGGGCAGGCTGCGATTGGCGGCGAAGGGGGCGAAATCGGTATCGAGCGCGGTGGCGTCGATGCGCGGCAGGGCGTGGTGGCTGTCGAGCGTGGCGCGGCCGTGACCGGGCAGGTGTTTCATCACCGGCTGGATGCCCTGGAACAACAGGCCCCAGGCGATATCGGCACCGAGCGCGCCGACCGCGACCGGGTCGGCGCTGATCGCGCGATCGCCGATCACGGCGTCGGCGCCCGGGGTTGGGACGTCGAGCACGGGGGCGGTGACGATGTCGAACCCGGCGTCGCGCGCGATGGCGCCGAGGGCGGCACCATGCGCGCGGGCGGCGTTGCGGGCGGCTTCGGGGTCGGTTGCGAACAGGGCACCGAGCGTGGCGGCGGGCGGCAGGTCCGGCCAGTGCGGCGCGCGCAGGCGGGCAACGCGGCCGCCCTCTTGATCGACCATCAGCACCGCTTGCGCGGGCAGTGTAACGCGCAGATCGGCCACCAAGGCGGCGAGTTGGGGCGGCGAGACGATGTTGCGGGCGAACAGGATGACGCCGGTGGGTGGGAATTCGGCAAGCAGCGCGCGCTCGGGATCGGTCAGGGTAGGGCCGGCGATGCCGATGATGGCGGCTTTCATGAACGGATCACTTGGGAATGTAACAGGTCACGCCGCGCGATTTCAGCCGGTCGCAGAAATTCCCAGCGGCGGCGGCATTGGCAAAACCAACGAGGCGCAGGCGGTAGAAGACTTTGCCGTGGACGGTACCAGGAACGACGACGGGCTTCTGGCTGCCCAGGATATCCGGCACGCGAGCGACCAAGGTCTGCCAGGCCTGGTTGGCTTTGGCCATACTGTCGAGCGCGCCGAGCTGCACGGCATAGGGCCCGGAGCCGGTCGCCTGGGTGGGGGGCGTGATCGGCGGCAAGATGCTTTGGCCGGCGGGCGCCGGCGTCGTGGCGGCATGGTCTGGCGACGGTGCCGGCGGCGGCAGTGGCAGCGCACTGGCCACGGCGGGCGGTGCTTGCTTCGGGGTCAGCGGCGCTGGTGGTGCAGGTTTTGCCGCCGCCGCCTCCTGATCGAGTTTCGAGAAATCGGGCGCGGGGGATGCGGGCGCCAGTTCGGGCGGGCCGGAGGCGACCTGGCCCGACATGATCTGTTCATGCGCGCCTGGCACCTGCAGCCCCCCGGGATTGATCGGCGCCGTACGCATTGGACCGGCCGGCGGTTTGATGACCGGCGGCGGTCCGAGTCCCGTGTGAATGCCGCTCCAGATTAGGGCGAGGGCGATGATGCCGACACCCAGCCCGCCGGCGATGATTGCCATGCGCTTGGTCTCGGTGTCGACGCCGCGTGCGCGCAGGCGTGGCGAGGCGTAGGGCGGAATGTCGATATCGGGGTCTTCCATCACGCAGTCCCTTTCAGCGCATCTCCTCGACCGGGGCCACTCCCATGACCGCAAGGCCGGAGCGAATGACCACCGCCGTCGCGGCGACCAAAGCGAGGCGGGCTCGGGTCGGTCCCGGCGCTTCCGCCTGGATGAAGCGCAAACTGGCTTCGGTGCGGCCCGCGTTCCACAGCGCGTGGAAATCGCCAGCCAGATCATACAGGAAAAATCCGATTCGGTGCGCTTCCCGCGCGATGGCGGCGGCTTCGATCAGGCGCGGCCAGGCCGCAAGCCGGCGGATCAAAGCGAGTTCCTCGGGGGCGGTGAGCGATGCGAGGTCGGCAGCGGCGAGGCCGGCGTCAGAGGTATCCCCCAGTTCTGACGTGGTCGCCGCCGCGCGCAGCACCGAGCGGCAGCGGGCATGGGCGTATTGGACGTAGAACACGGGGTTTTCACGGGTCTGGGCCACGGCGGCATCGAGGTCGAATTCCATCTGTGCGTCGGACTTGCGCATCAGCATGATAAACCGGACGACATCGGGACCAACCGCATCGATCAGGTCGGCGAGTTCGATATAGGTACCGGCGCGTTTGGACATGCGCATCGGCACGCCGTCCTTCAGGACCCTGACGATCTGGCAGAGCACGATGTCGAGTTGCGCGGCCCCATTACCGGCCAGCGCGCGCACGGCGGATTGCATGCGCTTGACGTAGCCGCCGTGATCAGCACCCCAGACGTCGATCATCTGATCGAAGCCACGTGCCATCTTGTTGGCGTGGTTGGCGATATCGTTGAAGAAGTAGGTGTTCGAGCCGTCGGATTTGCGGACCGGGCGATCGACGTCGTCCCCGAAATCGGTGGCCCGGAACAAGGTTTGTTCGCGGGGTTCCCAGTCTTCCGGAGTCTTACCCTTGGGCGGTTCCAGGATGCCCTCGTATAGCAGGCCGCGCGCCCGCAAGGCGGCTTCCGCGCGCTCGACACCGCCGCCGGCGATGAGGGCCGCTTCGCTGGTAAAAACGTCGTGGCGCACGTTCAGGGCGGCCAGATCGGCGCGCACCAGATCCATCATGGCGGTAACTGCGAAGCTGCGTACAATGTCGAGCCAGAGTGCCGGATCGGCGACGGTGAAGCCAGGGCCTGACAGCGCATCACCGTGGGCGGCGGCAAGTTGCGCACCGAGCGGTACCAGATAATCTCCAGGATATTGCAGGCCGGTCGGCGTCGCGGTGGCGAACTCGGCTTCGGTCATTGTCGTGCCAAGTGCTTGCAGGTAGCGCCAATAGACCGACCAGGCGAGCGCGATGACCTGCGCGCCGGCATCATTGATGTAGTATTCCCGCGTCACATCGTAGCCGGCCTTGGCGAGCAGGTTGGCCAGGGCATCGCCTACCACCGCGCCGCGGCAGTGACCGACCGTGAGCGGTCCGGTGGGATTGGCTGAGACGTATTCGACATTGACCTTGGCCCCCTGCCCCAGTTTGCTGGCACCGAACGCCTCGCCGCTGTGCAGGATGGTGAGGATCTGCGCCTGCCACGCCGCCGGGGCGAGGGTGAGGTTGACGAACCCTGGGCCGGCGGGTTCGGCTTTGGTGACGAAGGCGCGGGTCAGCAGCGCGGCCGCGAGCGCATCCGCGATGGCGCGCGGCTTGAGGCCGAGGGGCTTGGCGGCAATCAGCGCGGCGTTGGTTGCAACATCGCCATGCGCAGCTTCGCGCGTCGGCGTGATTTCGATGCGCGCGAGGGCGTCGGGCGCCAGGTCTGGATAAAGGGCGGTGATCGTGTCGAGCACGAGGATGCGCAGATCGGCGAACAGATTATCGGACATAGGAACCTTCAGGCGGCAGCGGTGGGGTCGGTCAGGCGGCGATGCTCGTCGAGCGCGAAACGATCGGTCATGCCGGCTATGTAGTCGCGCACGGCGGCGGCCGTGGCCTCGGAGTGCGGCGCGGAAGCGCGGTCGCGCCAGTCATTGCGCAGCAGATCGGGACGATCGAGGAACAGGGTTGCCATGTCGCGCACCACGCCCTCGACCTTGTGGGTCATGCGGTTGACCCGCCAGTGGCGGTACATGCGGGCATACAGGAAGGTGCGAATCGCCTGGTTGGCCGCTGCGAGATCGTCCGCGAACCCGATCACCGGATGATGGGCGGCGCGGATATCATCGGCCGATGCCGGTTGCAGCGCGGCAAGACGCCGACGGCTTTCGGTCAGCGCGCCACCCACGAAGACGCCGATGGTCTGGCGCACCATATGTGCGCGGACGCGGCGCGGATCGCTGGTAAGGGCGCGCGCCTCGGCCAGCATGGCACCGACCACTGGCAGGGCTTCCAGATCGCCGATGTCGAACAGGCCGGCGCGCAACCCATCGTCGATATCATGTGCGTGGTAGGCGATATCATCCGCGAGCGCCGCAACCTGCGCCTCGGCGGCGGCCTGGCGGGTCAGGTCGAGCGGGTAGCCGGCGTCGAACGCCGCGATGTAGGCCGGCGGCGCCGGCAACGGCCCGTTGTGCTTGGCGATGCCTTCGAGCGATTCCCAGGTAAGGTTCAATCCGTCAAACCCAGGATAGCGGCGTTCCAGCAACGTCAGGCTGCGAAGACTCTGGGCGTTGTGGTCGAAGCCGCCATGGGCTGCGAGCGCATTGTTCAATCCGGTTTCGCCGGCATGGCCGAACGGTGGATGGCCCAGATCGTGCGCGAGGGCGAGGGTTTCGGTGAGGTCTTCGTCGAGCGCGAGGCCACGGGCGATGCTGCGGGCGATCTGGGCGACTTCGAGGCTGTGGGTCAGGCGGGTGCGATAGAAATCGCCCTCGTGGATGACGAAGACCTGGGTCTTGTATTGCAGCTTGCGAAATGCGTTCGAGTGAAGCACGCGATCGCGGTCACGCTGAAAAGCGCTGCGGGTGGCGCTTTCCGGTTCGGCAAACTGGCGGCCGCGCGATTCGGCGGCGTGGGACGCGTAGGACGCAAGCATCCGGCTGGCTTACAGGAGTGCGCGCCGCTCTCCAAATCAGGGGATGACCGATGCTCAGGAGGTCCTTCTCTCAAAAAAACGACCTTGGCGATGGCGCTGGTCGTGACGGCACGACGCGCCTATATAAGGTGCATGAGCGAAACCATGGATCGATTCAAAATCAGCGAGAGCGCGGCGGCACGAGTCGCTACCATCATGGCCGGCGAGAACGGCACGATTGCGCTGCGGGTCGAAGTGCTGGCGGGCGGCTGCAACGGGTTTCAGTACAAATTCGACCTGACCGGCACGATCGATGCCGAGGATTACGTGGTCGAGCGGAATGGCGCGAAAGTGGTGGTCGATCCAGCCAGCCTCGACCTGCTTGACGGCGCTGAACTCGACTACAAAGATACGCTGATGGGATCGTATTTCGCGGTGGGTAACCCAAATGCGAAGACATCCTGCGGGTGCGGCACATCGTTTTCGGTCGATTAAGCCGTAACTCCCATGAAGATCGCCACCTGGAACGTCAATTCGGTGCGGACCCGTGCGGCGCTGGTCGCCGACTTCCTGATCCGCGAGCAGCCAGATCTGCTGCTGATGCAGGAAATCAAATGCGAGGCGCATCAATTTCCGGGCGATGTGTTCGAGGCGGCGGGGTATCGAGCCGCGATCGTCGGGCAGAAATCGTATAATGGTGTCGCGGTGTTATCGCGCGAAGCGGTAGACATCCGCGAGCGCGCCCTGCCCGGTGAGGCGGAGGGTTCTGCCTCACGCTATATCGAGGTGGAGTTGCGCGACCTCATCGTGGGCAATCTTTATTTGCCGAACGGCAATTCCGGCGGTGACGAGGGGTTTCGCGCCAAGCTGGACTGGATGGGCAAGCTGCACGACCATGCGGCAGGGCTGCTCGATGCGGACCGTGATTTCATCCTGGCCGGTGACTACAACGTCTGCCCGACCGACGTCGATTACGCCAAAGGCACGCTGGCGCAAGACGACGCTTTGGTTCGACCCGAAACGCGCGCTGCGTTTCGCGCCCTGATCTGGCTCGGCCTGACCGACGCGCTGCGCGCGCTGCATCCGGCCGAGACGCTCTATACGTTTTGGGATTATCAGGCCGGTGCGTGGCAGCGCGACCGAGGCTTGCGGATCGATCACGCACTGCTTTCGCCACGGGTGAGCGAGCGGTTGGAGTCGGTGCTGGTCGCAAAGGGCGAGCGTGATAAGGTTCAACCATCCGATCATGTGCCGGTGATCGCGGTGATCGGGCAATAGATCGGCGAACCCGCGGTAAAGCAAACAAAGGCAAGCCGGTTTGCTTGAACAAGGCCGGCCTGCCGTTGCGGTATAGCAGAAAAGTATGATCGATCATGCGTTAAGGCGCTGTAAGCGGCTTGACTGGCAGACATCGTGTCTGAACATATCTCACGATCTGATGATCAGCACTTGCTTGACCCGCATTATGCGCGCACTCCATTGTCTCCGGTCAGACTTGGACGGTGTTCGTCGGACAAACTCGAACTGTACGTCGAAGTATAGCGATGTAGCAACTAGGGTGGGTGCATAGGGCGAATACAGTGCCAGGATTTGAAGTCCGATTTGGTCAATTAACCGATTTCTGCTGCTTCTCGTGACATTGTCGGTCGTCAAGGTGCCGTTTGGATCGACTCGGATTCTTATGCGTACTGTGCCGAATCGATCACCGACATCAATTGGAAGATTTTCAAAGCCTTGTCGTCTCTCGATGTCATCATGCAACTGTTGAGCAATCATTCGCGCTGAGGCATCACCAAGGACGATTTCGGTCTCAATCGCCGCTACGTCTCGCCCTTCCCTGATGAGGCAGGATTTGAACTGGAGCGTACCGACAATGAAGCCAAGAAACTGGCACAATTCGGGAACGGTTCGAGTCGGTCTCGGAGGTTGAGCGCAAGTTGTCAACCCAACTGAAGTGGACCCGCAGGGCTATCGCATTTGGGTTGAACTGAATGCGGCGAGCAGTTTGGTCAGGAAGGCATCGTTCCAACCGGCCTTTTTGAGTTTGCCTTTCATCGATCCTTTGGAGCCTTCGAGCTTGGCGAGATTGAGGGCCAGGC
>NZ_JAIMBY010000019.1 GCF_026191915.1 Acidiphilium sp. PA | reverse complement strand
GTTTGGATGTTGCTCGCGGAACCCATCTGGGCCGGCGGCCATGTTGCCGCATATACAGGCCGAACGCATGACCGCTTTCGAACCGCCATCAAATCTTGCAAATTCCCACTTGAACTCAACGGGCCGTCCACGCATGGACCTTTGTGCGGGACGATCGGCCATTCTGTGGCTCTGCCCCGCCGGCCGCCGCCTACTTCTTCAGCCCGGACCGCAAGGCTGAACATCCGGCGAACTATCTCGCAGGGTTCACCGGCTTTCTGCAGGCGGATGCTTATGCCGGCTTTGCTGCGCTCTATAATCCAGGGCGAAAGACGCCCGGTCCGATCACCGAGGTCGGGTGTTGGGCCCATTGTCGGCGCAAACTGTTCGACGTCTGGGAAGCAACCAAATCGCCGATCGCGCGCGAGGCGATCGATCGGATCGCCGCGTTTTACGCGATCGAAGACAAGGCACGGTTCACGCCGCCCGACGAGCGCCTGCGCCATCGCGCTGGCCTGACCGATCTGCTCGACGGCTTCTTCACCTGGGCGGAAACCACGGAGCGGAAGCTCTCCACCAAATCGGCCCTCGCCGAGGCGCTCCGCTATGCCTTCACCCGGCGCACCGCCCTATCACGCTTCGCCACCGACGCTCGGCTCGAAGCAGACAACAACATCGCGGAAAATTCGATCCGCAGCATTGCCGTCGGGCGCCGCAACTGGCTATTCGCCGGCAGCAACGAGGGTGGGGACCGCGCGGCGACTGTGATCACGATCCTGCAGACCGCCAAACTCAACGGCATCAATCCTCAGAACTACCTCACAGACGTTCTGACCAAAATCACCAATGGTCATCCAGCCAGCCGGATCAACGAACTCCTACCCTGGATGATCGACCAAAAGTCCTGACGTCCTGCCCAAAACTAGGCCAACGGCCTCTGGCGGACGCTTACAAATATCTTTGGGCCGCCGCGCTTAAAATCGGGGCGCTCGGGTGGGCCGAAGAAGAACTTGACAAGCAAATGGGTCGGCAATGTGCGGTTGGCCGGGAGATGTTTCAGAGCGTTGCCAGGGCTGCGGTGGACCAACTGCGGCGAAGCAAGGGCACACCGTGACTCGCGTTGAGCCGCGGTGTCCGCGAGTTTGTGACCGCTTTCGGCCAACTCCAGCAGAAGACAGGCCGGCAGCTTTGCGCTCATCCCGGTCATAGATCGGCAGAATTGCTACACCCGAAAGTCGCCGTCCCCGGGGACCTGCGCCTGGCTCATCGGCTCTCAGAGGGCCAACACTTGCTCATGCCGCTGCTGCTGATGATGATGATGATGCGTCAGTTTCCTGATTGGGTCTGGAACCCCGGATAGGCGAAAGCCCCCGCGATCAGCGCGCAATCAGTTTCGGTGACGCCGGTGCTGCGCGCGATCTCATACCAGCGATCCCGTACCTTGCGCGTCATCTCCATGATGATCGCCTCCGCAGCCTCACGGGTCAGCATGAAGCGACTGCATTGAGAGAGCAGGTTTTGCGCGTTGGCGAACCTGCCTTGGTCGCCGATCAGCAAGGCGAGATCGCGATGATCCTGGCTCACAGGTGATGTTGGCGTCAGGTCGTAGGCCGGCGACAAGCGCCAGCCGGTATGCTTGGCAATCATCGCGTGATTGCGCGGATGATCGTCTGCGTTGGAGATCAGGGCGTTGAAGCACATGCGCCTAAAGAGCTCTTGCGCGTCGGCGTCGGGACGCGCGCTGGCGCGGCGCAGCTCTTCGACCAACAGCACATACGACCAGCGACCGCGATTTCCCGGTGCATCATCGGTGCGCAGAAGTGTGAGGCCGCTGATCATGCGCGCGCGGTGGTAACCGCCGCCGGCGCGCTCCCGATCGAAGCGTTTCACCAGCAGCACGTCGCGGTCGCCGATGTTGTCGAGACGGCTTTCGGCGGTGCTGAGGCCGCACGCTCGGGCAAGCATCAGCATGGCATGCTCAATGCGCGCCATGTTCCAACGGTCGTCTTTGCGATTGAACTTCGCGATCCAGAGTCCGTCATCATCTTCGACGACGGCCTTTGGACGTGCGCCGCCCACCGACGTCCCGACCAACAACAGTTCTTCGACCTGCGCGGCTTCTACGCCTGTCTGCGGCACCTCGTCGGCGATGATGGCGTCCGCGATCGCCTGAAGCTTGGCGAGCTGAATCGTCCTGTTGAACGCGCGCAGCGGCGCTGGCGGCACTTGGTTCAAACCAAAGCCGAGCGCCCCCGCCCTGTCGTCAGGGGAGTGGAGTAGATAATCGAGTTCGCCCAGCTGCGGCTTGCCGGCATGGCGCTCGATCACGCGCCGCCCCCAATAGTCGGGGCCCGCATCGCGGAGCGCGCCAAAAACGCCGCCCAATGCTACCGTCTCCTAGGTACGATCGGAGAGCTTAAGTTCGCCGGGGTCAAAGGCGACGGCGTCCTGCCGTGCGAGATAGCTACGGCCATAGACGAAGCGGCCGAGGATCAGGCCGCTGCGTTGACGCTCTTGAACAAACCGGCCCGCAGTCAGCGGCTCGGTCGCGCCGGGCAGCGTGATGTAGACAAAGCATTCGGTGGCGGTTCCGTCAGAAGTCATTGTCGAGTCCGCCTGTCTGGCGGGCGCGAATGCGCGTTTGACGCTTTGCCAACGCGATTCCTTCGACGTCGTGCGAAGGGTCAGCAACGGTATCCAGATCTCGGATCAAATCGAACGCCCACAGCAGCGCGGCATAGACGGCGACGCTCGTCGAGGGTTTGCCCTTTTCGGCGTCGCCAACGGCGCGCGAGCCCGCGCCGATCTTCTTGCCGACTTCGGCAACGGTGAGGTTACGGCGGAGCCTAGCCGTGCGTAGGCGCTGCCCAAGGCGCACGAGGGAATCCTCCACGGCAAAGGGCGGAGACGCCAGAAGTGGGTTGCGAGCGGTCATACTTCCTCAAGGGCGCATTATGCCGTTTAATTAGCTCTTGAGAGCCTATAGGAAATTGAGTCGAAGTGCAAGTACTGTGCTTCTTGAGAGCATATTAAGGTCGATAATATCCCCTTACGAGCTATTAAAAACCGTCAATGGTGCTTCAGTGGAGATTGGTTTATAGCAATTCGTCCTTGCTTGCGTACAATGCGCTCATCCCGGTCGTTTAGCTGAGAGGCAACGTTGCTCCGAAGCTGCCGTTCGCGTGATCAGTTTCGTATGGCTGAATCGGGTGGAAAGCGGCATGTCAGTTTTGGCTTTGATGAACCAATAAGCCGACACGGCCAGATAATTACCGCCTCCCCCTTAGGGAAGCTGATGCCTCTCTAAAAAATTCCGTCCGCTTTTTCGTCCGCCAATCAGTCTGTCCGCATTCCCGTGTTTGAGCTTTGTTCCCGGACTACTTGGACGTAGCCGGCAAATCTTAGTGAGCCTGAGCATGCAAAGCGATGGGTTTTCGGCGATATTTGATCACGGTATTTGAGGTTTGGCCGAGAGGCGACCTCGCGGATCGTGGATAATCTGTGGGTAGGGTCTTCCTTCCTTCCTTCCTTCCTTCCTTCCATTCATTCCTTGGTGAGACTGAAAGACCATTCCTCGGCGCCGACCTGCATTTGCTACCGCCGGGAGCGGAGGCAGGGTCAAGGAGGCTCCGCGCCGCAGGCGTGGATGCCTTGACGCTGCCGAGCACCCGGCGATGCTGGGCAGGGGTGGGCCGGAAGGATCAGCCGCTGGATGCCTGAGTTTCGATGTGGGCGATCAGTGCCTGGAAGTGATCGACGAATTCCGGGTCGTAGTACTGCGGTTCCTCGACGGCGAACGCGATGACCTTGCGGTAACACTCGATCGCCTGGCGATGGTCCCCTTTGGCCTGATGCAGCCGGCCCAGGCACTCGTAGCCGTCGTGGACGTTGGGGAAGCGTGCCAGAACGTCGTGGGCGCCCCGTTCAGCCTCATCGAATTGCTTCGCCTCGATCAAAGCAAACACCGCATTGGCGGCATCATCCAGATCGTGGTTGCAATCCTCGCAGAGATGGGCCGAGAGGGGCGACACTGCGGCGCTTGCGGCGCTCGCGCGGGCCTCGCGGGCGGTTGCCTCATCTTGGGCCATGCAGCAGCGCTTGTATTTCTTGCCGCTGCCGCAGGGACAGAGATTATTGCGTCCGACTTTGGTCATCCCGCCAATTTCAATTCAAAGGATGGTGCCCCTTGTATCAAGCAGTGCTGGCAGATGCCAAGTTTCATGAACAGTTGCTCCTGTTTGATCGCGATATCGCCGCGACCGCCAGGGCGGCAGGATGCACGACATGCGGTGGCGTCCTTCATTCGGCGCAATTTCAGCGCAAACCGCGCGGTGGTCCCCCAGGTTTGAGTGAGGCGTTCGGCCAACGCTTCAGCTTCTGCTGCGCGATCGACGGTTGTCGCAAGCGAACCACCCCGGCATCGCTGCGCTTTCTGGGTCGTAAGGTCTATCTCGCCACAGTGGTGACGTTGATTTCGGCGATGTGCCATGGGCTCACCGCCACCCGCCTGCGGCAATTGTCAGCCACGCTCGGGATCGATCGGCGGACGGTCGCGCGCTGGCGCGTCTGGTGGCTCTCGACATTCACGTCCGAGGAGAGTGCGTTCCGCCCGATTGCCGCGGCAGCCTTCATGCCTCCGGTCGACACCGCGACCCTGCCAGCCTCGGTGCTCGCTCGTTTTCGCGGCGGCATCGAACAACAGCTCGTCTCCCTGCTTCGGTTCCTGGGGCCGTTGACCGGCGGAGCCTCGGCAATGCGCGCTTTCTGACGGGCGCCGCCGACCCGCAGAAGATGCACGTCGCCGACGATCGGTGACGTGCTTACCGTAAGCCCGCTGATTGTTTTGGAGGGCAGACGTGACAGAACGAGGCAGATCGCGTGTTCAGGATCGCTGGGCGCAACTGCGGTTCTCGGTGATCGGTCACTTGTTGGCCGCACCGCCGGAGGCGGGCGCGCTGCGCGCGGCCCTGAAGCAACTGGCGGCCCGTGAATGGCGGCATCCGAGTACCGGTGAACCGGTTCGCTTTGGTGTCTCGACGATCGAGCGCTGGTTCTACATCGGCCGGAATGAGCGCCAAGACCCGGTGGGTGTGCTGCGGCGCAAACGCCGCGAGGACGCCGGCCAGCAGGCGTCGATGACTGATGAGCTCCGCCAAGCCTTGCGAGCTCAATATCAAGCCCACAAGAGTTGGAGTGTGCGGTTGCATCACGACAACCTCGTCGCCCTGGCCGAGACCCGGTCAGAACTGCGCCCGGTGCCTTCCTACGCCACGGTCCGGCGCTTCCTGACCACCCACGGCATGACCAAGCGGTCCCCGATGACGGCGCGCCAGACCGCCGGCGCCCTGGCTGCCGCCGCCAGGCTCGATGCCCGGGAGGTCCGCAGCTATGAGTGCGAGTATGTGAACGGAACCTGGCACTGGGATTGTCATTCCGGTTCGCGCAAGGTGCTGACACCGCGAGGGGAGTGGCGAACGCCGATCCTGTTCGGCGTGCTCAATGACCGCTCGCGGTTGGCCTGCCACCTGCAATGGTATCTGTCCGAGAGCGCGGAGGTCATTGCCCACGGTCTGTCGCAGGCCATGCAGAAGCGCGGCATGCCCCGCTCGGCCATGAGTGACAACGGTGCGGCGATGACGGCGACCGAGATCACCGAAGGTCTCGCCCGGCTCGGCGTCGTTCATCAGACCACGCTGCCCTACAGCCCCTACATGAACGGTAAGCAGGAGGTCCTCTGGGGATCGGTCGAGGGCCGGCTGATGGCCATGCTCGAAGGTGTCAATGACCTCACCCTGGCCCGGCTCAACGAGGCGACCCAGGCCTGGGTAGACTACGACTACAATCGCAAGCACCACAGCGAGATCGACGCCACCCCGCTGGCGCGCTTTCTCGCCGGCCCCACCGTGACACGACCATGCCCGGATGCCGCAACTCTGAGACTGGCGTTCACCCGCAGCGAGCAGCGAACCTTGCGAAGGAGCGATGGCACGATCGTCATCGAAGGCCGCCGGTTCGAAGTGCCGAACCAATATCGGCACCTCACCACATTGGAGGTCCGCTTCGCCGCCTGGGATCTTGCCCTGGTTCACCTCGTCGATCCGCAAACCGGCACCGTGCTCTGCAGGCTGTTCCCCCAGGACAAGGCCGCCAACGCCAACGGCCTGCGCCGCGGTTTGCAGCCTGTCAGCGCTGACCCGGTCGCGCCGCCGGCCCGCGGGATCGCGCCGTTGCTGGCCAACATGATCGAGCGGCAAGCGGCAACCGGATTGCCCCCAGCCTATCTCCACAAAGACGAAGGAGACGACGCGTGAACAACAAACTGCTCGCACTGTACGGTCTCAAGTGGAACCCGTTCACGCACAACGTGCCGACCGAGGCTCTGCATGTCTCGCCTCGTCTGGAGTCGTTCTGTTGGCGCGTCCAGCATCTTGCCGGCGAAGGCGGCTTCGCCCTGATCACCGGTGCGCCGGGTTCCGGCAAATCGGCCGCCTTGCGGATCCTGGCCGCGTCGCTGGCAACATTGCGCGACGTGACCGTCGGCGTGATCAGCCGGCCTCAGGCCAACATCGCCGATTTCTACCGCGAGATGGGCGAGTTGTTCGGCGTCGAGTTGCGCCCGCATAATCGCTGGGGTGGGGCTAAAATCCTGCGCCAACGCTGGCAGGCTCATATCCAGACGACCCTCTCCAGGCCGGTACTGCTGGTCGATGAAGCCCAGGAGATGCAGCCCGCCGTCCTCGCTGAACTCCGCCTGCTCGCCTCAGCTGACCTCGATTCCCACATCCTCCTGACCATCGTCCTGGCCGGCGACGGACGGCTCGCCGAACGCCTGCGCTCCGAGGAGTTCCTCCCTCTCGCCAGCCGCATGCGTGTCCGCCTGGCGATCGAACGCGCCACCCCGCAGGATCTGCAGGAGACCCTGCAGCTTGCCATCCGCCAGGCCGGCGCCCCCACCCTGATGACCCCGGAAGTGATCGCAACGATCTGCGATCACGCCCAAGGCAATCTGCGAACCCTGATGATCATGGCGGCCGAACTGCTGGATGCCGCCGCACACCGCGAGGCGCGTCAGATCGACGAGACGCTGTTCTTCGAGACCCTCGCCATCCCCACGCCAAACACAGCCAAAGCAACCACCCGCCAACGGCGATGACCCCGCTCCCGGTCCAGCCAGCCTACCACCTCACCGACCGCCCCGAGCAGCACCGCTGGCTCGTCGAGGGACTGTGGGCCGAAGAAGCCGTCGGCATTATCGGCGGAGAACCCAAATGCTGCAAATCTTTCCTCGCCCTCGATCTGGCCGTCGCCGTCGCCGCGGGCGTCCCCTGTCTGCGCCGCTTCGCCGTGACACGCCCCGGCCGCGTCCTGCTCTATCCCGCCGAGGACGCGCTTCACATCGTCCGCCGGCGCCTCGAAAGCATCTGTGCAGCCGCCGGCACCAAACTCGCAGCCCTCGATGTTCAGGTGATCACCGCACCCAGCCTGCGCCTCGATCTCGAAGACGACCGCGCGCGTCTCGCCGACACCATCGCCAGGCTGAAACCGCGCCTCCTCGTGCTCGATCCGTTCGTGCGCCTGCACCGCATCGATGAGAACGTCAGCGGCGAAGTCGCACCCCTGCTCGCCTTCCTGCGCGACATGCAGCGGCACCATGCCGTCGCCGTCGCTGTCGTCCACCATGCAAAAAAAGGCGCCGGGACACTCCGCGCCGGTCAGGCCCTGCGCGGATCATCCGAGTTCCACGCCTGGGGCGATTCCAACCTCTATCTCCGCCGCGATGGCGACGATCGCATCATCCTCACCCCAGAGAATCGCGCCGCGCCCGCCATGCCCAGCATCACACTCGAACTGAACCAGCACGATAATGCCCTGGCACTCGAGCCCAGTCACGCCAGCGCGCCGTCACCCGACAATGCCACACCAAAATCCCTCGACGATCGCATCACCGCCGCCCTCGCCGAAACCGGCCAGCCACAGCCGTTCGCCGATCTCCGCGCCCGCTGCCGCATCCGCGCCGCCACCCTCTATCAGCGCCTCACCGCGATGATCGACAACGGCTGCGTCATCAAATCCCCCGACGGATACCGCCTCACCAAAAACTGACCCCAGTCCCGCCAGGGCAGCAACCGCGATTAAGGCACGGCAAACCTCAACCACCGCGCCAATCAGACCCCGCATCACCAATGCATACTTCCGCTTCCCGCTTCCCGGACCCCCTACAGAACACGGGAAGTGGAACCCGGAAGTCCATCAGATTTTACGATCGGAGGACCATCAAACAACGTGATCCTGCTCATCTTAGCTTACCGAACGGCTACCTGCTGCCATTCCACTGGTTACCGGTAATCAGCTCCTTAATTCGCCCAGCCAGCGCCTCCATTGCAAATGGCTTGGTGAGCACGTGCATCCCGGGGTCGAGGTGCCCGTGGCTCAGCGCGGCGTTCTCAGCGTAGCCCGTGATGAACAGCACCTTCAGGCCGGGCCGCATCGCACGTCCCGCGTCCGCTACCTGCCGCCCGTTCATGCCTCCGGGCAGGCCCACATCCGTCACCAGCAGGTCTACGCGCGCATTCGAGCGCAGCACCTGCAGCCCGGCCGGGCCGTCGGCTGCCTCGATAGCGGTGTAGCCTAGGTCCTGCAGCACCTCGGTTACCAGCATACGCACGGTCGGTTCGTCGTCTACGACAAGCACAGTCTCGCCGGCCTCGGCGCGCGGTGCCCCGGCTAGTTCGGCTCCGACATCCTCGATGGCTGCCTCGCCGTCATGCCGGGGCAGATACAGGGAGACGGTGGTGCCCTGGCCCGGCTCCGAGTAGATACGCGCCTGCCCCCCCGACTGCGTCACGAAGCCGTAGATCATGGACAGGCCAAGCCCGGTTCCCATACCAATAGGCTTCGTGGTGAAGAACGGGTCGAACGCACAGCGCGCCACCTCGGGTGTCATGCCCGTGCCGGTGTCACTGACGCTGAGCGACACGTACTGGCCTGCCGGAACGTCCCGCTGCCGGGCCGTGCGCTCGTCCAACCACTTGTTGGCAGTTTCGACCGTTAGGCGCCCGCCGTCGGGCATGGCGTCGCGGGCGTTGATACACAGATTTAGCACGGCGTTCTCAAGCTGGTTCGGGTCCACCAGGGTGGTCCACAACCCGCCGGCAATGACCACCTCGACGGTGACATGCGGTCCGACGGTGCGGCGGACCAGCTCCTCCATGCCAGTGACGAGACGGTTCGCATTGGTGGGCTTAGGTTCAAGCGTCTGCCGCCGCGAGAAGGCTAACAGCCGGTGGGTCAGCGCCGCCGCCCGCTTGGCGGCGCCCTGTGCTGCAACCAAATACCGTTCCAGGTCGCCGATCCGCCCCTGGGCCACGCGGGTCTGCATCAGCTCCAGGCTGCCCGAGATGCCGGCGAGCAAGTTGTTAAAGTCGTGTGCGAGACCGCCGGTGAGCTGGCCCACCGCCTCCATCTTCTGCGATTGTCGAAGGGCTTCCTCGGACTGCTGCAGGGCCGTGGTTTGTTCCTTCAAGGCCGTGATGTCCCGCCCATATGCGTAGACCAACTCGCCCTCCGCCGAGGTTTGCCACGAAATCCAACGCGGGGTGTCGTCCTTGTGTCTATAGCGGTTCACGAAATGCGTGAGGTCGCGTTTGGAAGCGGCCGCCTGCAGTCCGCCTGTGGTCAGGTCCGCATCGTCCGGCCAGATGAAGTCGAGAAAGCTGCGGCCTACAACCTCTGCAGGACCATGACCAAGGACCGCCGTCCATGCCGGATTGACGTCCCGAAAAATGCCGTCGGCACCAACGATGACGAGCAAATCGCGAGAGTTCTGCCACACCCGGTCCCGCTCACGTGTGCGTTCCTCGATTTGCCGCTCCAACTCCTCGCGCGAATGGGTCAGGACCTCGCGTGCTTCCATGATTTCGTGGATGTCGGTGCAGGTGCCGTACCAGCGCGTGATGTGCCCCTCGGCGTCCCGCACGGGCTGCGCCCGGCCCAGGACCCAACGGTAGCGGCCGGATCGGTGCCGAAGCCGATACTCGATGCGGTAGGGCTCTCCAGTGGCGAGGCTGTGCCGCCAAGTGGTCCAGGCGCTCTCCTGGTCATCAGCGTGGAACATGCCATTCCAAGCTTCGCCGTCGGTCGAACCCTCGGGCACGCCGGTGTACTCGTACCAACGCTGGTTGTAGTAGTCGTGGAACCCGTCTGGCCGGGTGGACCAGATCACCTGGTCGATCGAGTCCGCGATGGCCTCGAACCGCGCCTCGCTTTCCCCTAGGGCTTCCTCCACGCGCCGGGTGGCGGTGATGTCGCGCGAAACCGAAAGCAGCTTCTCCGGCTTGCCATCTGGGCCACGAATTGGCGTGACCAGCACATCCCAGTACTTGAGCGTGCCGGCCATCGTCTCGGTCATGCCTTGGAAACGACCAGTGCCTCCGGACTTGGCGGTTTCTACCGCGGTCCTGGCGTCTACATTCAGCTCGCCATGCCAGAAGTCTGGCCAAGTGCAGCCTCGGATGGCGTTGAAGTCGCCCACCTCCATGGTGCGTTGGCTGCCTTCGCTCATAAAGGTAAGGTTGCCGTCAAGGTCGAGTACCTTGATGCAGTCGTCGGACGAGGCAAGCACGCTGCGCATAAACTCGGCGTCTCGAAAAGGCCCCCCGATGGCGGCTTGCGTGGCGAGTCGCGCGGCCCGTTGCTCCGCTTCCGCGAGCTGCAAGCGCAACCGCTCATTTTCGGCCAGCAGGGCATCCTGATTATGTGCCACTGACGCACTGCGGTCAGCGGGCATTGAGAGCCTTGGAAGGGGCTGCCCCGATCAGCATCGGCGCCGCCGTCGAGCACCGCGCAGATCCTCCAAAAGGCGGCGGCTGCGACGGACAACGACGCAAGCTTTGCCATATCGGCTAAGCCAGACTTGGGCTGCGACCAACACCACCATCTCGGGCGAAGCCGCTGAGTTCACAACTGCTCGCTTTATCATTCTCAAATCTTACAGGAGGGTTATGTTTATGACAATCCGCGCCACAACAGGTCACAAATACGCACAGATCGACTGCCCGCAGTGCGACTTGGACGGTCCGTTGCGTAACAGTAGCGGCTAGGGCGGTATCGTTCGGTCAATTGACCGTTTACCGACGTGATACAAGGCTCCCGCAATCACCAGGCAGCGCCTTAGGCCATTGAACGGCCGCTTCAAGGTCGGTATCCATCAGCGGTTCAGGTTAAGCGAACGGCAGCTTCTTGAACAACCTGATCCAGACCTGCCATTCCGGTTTCGGCCAGGTCTCGCCATAAGGCGAGTGTCCGATAACCGCTTTTCGCGGCCGTAAGCCGACCGGCAGAAAACCACCCATTGCGGCCATTCCCCATACAGGCTCGCCCTCCTGTGGGCACGTTGTTCGGATTAATGGCCATTGCCGATCGCTGGTCAGGTCGTCCGCGATGTGGGCCAACCGCGGCAAGAGATTTCAAGGCGTGAGACAAAAAAAGAGGCAGCACTTTCGTGCCGCCGAGTTCAGGGAGAAAACGTCAAAAAAGCAAAACGACATCGTCGCCATTGCTTGCCCCTGATATGGTACAACCACGTCGATTGGTGAAATCACTTTTTGTGCATCGCAGCATCGCCGTGACGTTATAGCGATTAGGCGGCATCGAAAATATGCCCATTCCAGGGTCTTGAGGATAGGATATTCATATGGATACCCGCTTAAGTTGTTTCTGAAATTGAAGGCTTTCGATAGCTCCCAAAAACCTAGCCCGACTAAAGGGTTCCGGCTTGCAAAAGATAAGCCCGCAATTCCTCACTAGGCCGCAGCCGTCTTATCTCGCCCGTCCAAGCGCATCGGCGGCAACCGCAAGCGGCAGAACGAGCGATAGCGGCGCGTCCTCCAGGCGAAGCGCGCCATAGGATTCATACCATCTGGCGGCACGGTCGCCTTTTGCGTCGATCAGCAGGGCAACGCCGCCGACATCCTGCGCTACACGAATGCAGCGGTCAGCGGCACGAAGCAGCAGAGCGCCGCCCAGCCCCCGGCCCTGCACGCTGTTATCGACTGCCAGGCGGCCGAGCCGAAACACCGGCACGTCATAGCGCCCAAGGCCCTTTTTCGCGAGCGTGGGCGTGCGGGCATATTCAAGCGAGGCGGGGCTGAGCGTGTAAAAACCGAGGATGCGCGCCGGCGTGTCGGCTGGGGCAGCGACAAAGCACTTGGCACCGCCGCTTTCGTGGTTTTGCCGGGCAAATTTCCGCACATAGAGATTAAGGTCGGCATCTCCGCAATCGAAACCCGCGCGATTATGCTGCTTAGTAATCGCCGCTTCCTCCCAGACAAGGGCAGTCATCGGAGCGTGAGGCCAGCCTTTGCAACCCGCACAAGACGATCTGGCGCGGCGGGCGGGTTTTCGAGAAGGGCAAGAACGCGCATCGAGTCGCGCTCGGAGAGCGTGAGTCGTTCGGCTTCGGCGACTTCCGCCGCAGCCTTCGGCAGCACGGCGCCAAGAATATAGCCGGTCAGGTCAAGCCGTCGGAGCGACGCGGCGCGTGTGAGCGTCGCCTTGTCTTCGGGCCGGAGCCGCAATTCGACGCGACCGGTTTCAGTGTGAGGGCGTGGCATGAGAACTCCTTACTTTCTCTAACTCTAGTATACGGAATGAAGCCGTACAACAAGCTTTGTACCGGTCACAATCTTTTATGTGATAATGTCCTCTATCATCCGTGCAAAAATCGATACGTCCGAGATTTCGAAGACTTTCTGTTTTTGGAATATGTCGCGCTTATCCGAAAATCTGCGACGGACCATTTTGATTTAAGTGAAATTACGATGGTATCCTCTCGTCGACCTTCCTCGACCCCCCTCGCCTTGAGCCGTCCTCGCCACAACCGCAGGTCTGCTGAATTCAGGCCCGCGTGCATTGCTAATGCGAATTGAGCCATCATCCCCGAAGGGTAAGGGTCATCCCGGTGAACCGCTGACGTCGATCTAAAAACATTTCGGTCAAGAATTTTTGTTTTTCTTCTTGGCCTTCCTGCGCCGGCGCTTTTTGTCCTTGCCTTCATCCGCCAGCTTTGTCGCTTTCGGAATGGGTACGACACCTGCAGCCACCCGCCGCGATCCCAGAGTATGATGCAGTCGAAATAAATCGATCCCCGTGATCTCCGAGATCTGTTTCGCCGTATATTCCTCGAGCAGAGGCCATAATTTCTTTGCTTCGGCCATCGCCGGTTCCTCTGTTGTAAAGGACCTAAAAGGGCGATAGGGCGAGTTGACTTCCCGAGTCTTAAAACGAACGACCATGCGATCGGCTGGTGGTTTTATCGGCGGATTTGGATAGTTAAGGATCAACCGGTCATCGGGTTCAGGTAAACCCACATAGGCGCGTTGGGTCAGGATCGAGAGATCAGACTTCCATTTGATCTTCTCCAGACTCTCATGGAGCTTTTTTTGTTCCGCCGCATAGATCTCGAGTTGTTCATGGGTGATGCCCCGGAAGGTCCGCATCTGATAATCTCTCGGATCCAGAGGATGAAGCGGCCGGTCGAACTTGCGTAGGCTCGCAATGTGACACTGCTTACAAAGGCACATCAGCCGACGCAGCGTTCGTATTTTCCGCCGTTTGTCATAGACCCACCGATCGAATGGCCGATGAAAATTAGTCCTGCCACACACCTCACATTTGAACCCGGCGCGACGAACCACAAATCGTTTCAAGTCAAAGAATACACACGGCACCAGCAAATCAAAGAGAAGTGGCAGGTCCGGCCCGTGCGGTTCATACCCGAGGAGATTGCCGCCCAGATTGCGATCCTCGCCGACGATCGGCGTATGAAGTTCATCTTCGGTCCACAGTATATGGCCCGCGACGAAAGATCTCCGCAGAGTTACCAGTTTCGGCGATTTACCTTTTTGCATTACTTTACCGAAAGCCCGATCTTCATTGCTGGGCCGCTCACTGAGCCACCGGCCCCGCGATCTCACGATAATCCTGACCGCTCATCAGGAGAATGCTCGACATCAGATGTTTTCGTTCAGAGGACGGGTGGATGCCCGCGTTTCTGAGAACGGTGAGGGTTCGGCCAAAGAACTGTGCCTGGGTGTAAAACGGGAGTGGCGGGAAACCATGAACCCGGGTCATCGCGATCGACATCTCATAGGCGGCGGAATCCTCACCCAGACACTCGATCTTGCCAAGCGTCAGCCCGGGGGATGGTGCCATCACGCGATAGCATCCATTCACGGCCTGTACGACCTGAGCCATGCCGCCGGTCTGATCGTATTTCCGGAACAACTGGACGCCGACATAGACGGCACGGGGGATTGGTTGGGCAGGAAGCGCCGCTTCACCCGATGCCGAGGTCAGCATGGCCACGACGAGCCCCATGAGACTGACTCGGATGACGAACATTCCCATACGCTCCATTTTCCGTCCCTGAAGAAAGATTTATTTTCAAAGCGCCTGATTGGCAACTCACCCGGATCATCCAGACCGATGCCCTGATCGTGTGGGATGTTGATCGCACCACCCATCCCGCCGGGGACCACCCCAAACCTGCCGAGGCGGTTACTGGACGCACCGTGATCACAGCGATAGCACCAGTCGCAGGGGCGTCCGGCAGGATGAGATACCGCTTGAGTCGGGCACGATGTCGCAGATTACAGCGTGCTCGATCGCGTAAGGCGGACCATCCATGCAACTCCCGCTTCCCGCTTATCGTCCCGGGCTGAACCGTCGCTGGGTGGCGGTGGCATCGTCCGGTGCCGGTTTGCTTTGATCCTCGCCAGTTCCGCCATTCAACACCGGCGATCCGACCGGGGCATCCTGACCAGGCGCAGCTGCGTCCTGCACACCCTGCCCTGCCTCCCCCTGCCCTGCCTCACGAGCGTCCGAAGCCGCCGGATCGTCCGTTGTTGCGCGGTATTGTGTCGGTGGTATCGGTGGCGCTGCCATCGCGACAGCATCGCCCTGTTCCGTCGGTCCGGACGGTGGGATCGCCTGGCTGAAGGTCTCGATCAGATAGTCCAGACTGATGAGATAATCCCGAACCGAAATCCCACCCAACGCGGCTTGGATGCGTAGTTCTTCATCGGGAATGAGCGTCATGAGATTGCGGCCTGCCGGTAACGACACCTGATCGGATGCAGCGCCATCGACCGGTTTACCTTCGGCGGTTTTGGCATCATCGCGGTGGATGACGGACCGTTGGAGCATGAAGAGTTTGAGATCATAGCGGGGGCGCTTCCGTTCATCGCCCTCCTTTTCATCGTCAGGGATGCGCGGGAACACCTGGAACGCCTGATAGTAGATGCCGGGTGCGCGCATGTCCGGATCAAGATCGGCAAGAGCCGCGGTGATCGCATCGCCGATGGCGGTATCGCCCGCCTCGCCTACCAGCTCGCCCGACCCGGTTTTCACCATCACCGCCTTGATCGCCGGCTCCAGGGATCGGATGATCGCCTCGAACGGACCACCCGGTTCTGCGGCAACCGGTCGATCGTCCTGCAGGGCCGTGAGCGCCGCCTGGACCCAGCCGTCGCGGGTTACGCCCGACTTCTTACCGGCGGGCAGCAGGGCGAGCGGGCGGTTGATCCGCAAGGCCCCCTGCGCCTTCGGCTCAGCATCGAACGTCTTGGCATAAACCCGAAAGCGCCCGTAGAGCATTATCGCCTCTCCCTCGATCAATCCCCTGACATCCTGCCAGTCGACCCGCGAGACCTGGCGGACCTCGGCCTGCATGCCCTCGGAATACCCGCCCACCCCGGTCGCATCGAAACGGCTCGCCTGGGTCACATAGGTGTCGCCGGCGGTCTTCTCGATATAGGTCCTGGTCTCGGATCCCTCCTGCAGACGGGTGATGATCTGGAGATTGGCGTTGCCGAGCATGGACAGCGCTGATTCCCCCATCCTGACCTTGAGCGCCACGATCTCCTGAAACCCGAGCAGGAAGAACAGGCCGAGCTTGCGCCCCATCGCCATCATCTTGTCCATCGAGGTCACGGCATAGTAGCCGACCTCATCGAAGATCACCGGGAACGGCGTCGCGGACTCGGCCGCGTTGTTCGCGATGATGTCGTCGAAATTCCCCTCGAGATCCGCCCCCAAGGTCTGCGCCATCATGTTGCGCAACGTCGCCACGACGATCTTGCCCAGCGCCGCGGTACTTTCGCCTGAGTTCTCCAGGGTCGGGAGATTGACCGCCAGAATCCGGCGATTGAGCACGATGTCGCGCATGTCGATATCGCTGCTCTCGACCTTGAAGATGTGACCGAGCGATACCGCCATCTGGGTGAAGGTCTGGGAGAAGTGCATCACGGCGAACGAGTGCTGCCGGGCCGGTTCATCGCTCCGCCGCAACGCCTCCTCGATCTTTGCGGCGGAACTGTCCTTGCCGAAACTGCCGACATCGAACCCGCCGGTCTCACCCAGATAGGCTTGCAGGGGGAATAGATAGGCGGGCGGGATCGCCGGTTCCTCCTTGAGATCGATCTCGGTGAAGGTGCCGGCCTCGGGATCGCGCAGACGGTATTTCGAGTGCAGCGCGAGTGCGATGACCGAGCGCAATTCGGTGGCGAGGCGGATCTTCTCGATATCGATCGGGATGTTGCGGTTGTCGCGCAGCCATACCAGCACGGGGGCCAGGGCACCGAGCAGAGCGACCGCGCGCGAGAGGAAGACACCGTTCGGATCGTTGGCCCCACCCTGCGGGTTACGCTCGATCTGGCTGACCAGCAATTCGCGCAGCACGTCGGCGTTGCACGAGGCGAACGGGTTGAAGGTGTTGGTATCGCGATTGCCGCTGGCGACCAGAAAATTCAGCGCGACGACGTCGTCCTCGCGATTGAAGCGGCGGGCCTGGGAATAGAGCATGGCGTAGAGGCTGTTATCCGCCTTGCCGTCGACGAAGATGAACCCGCTGCCGTGGATGAGGGAATTCGCGACCATGCTGACCAGGGTGTAGGTCTTCCCTGCGCCGGTGGTGCCGGGCACCACGCCATGCTGACGGCAATCCTCGTTGGTGAGCCAGATCTGTTGCCCGGTCCGAAAATCCGCCCCCAGATAGAAAATCCCCGCCGGTTTCTGGGGCGAGCGGTCGCGTGGTGACGGATGGTTGCGATCGCGCCCGCGGGCGTAGCTTGGCAGGCGCATCGGCAGGATGGTCGGGCGCGTCAGCACGTAGGTCGCGATGATGACCGCCAGCACCACGACCGGATCGAGGATCACCGGCGCGAAGAACGATCCGACTCCACCCGCGATCAGGAGAAATCCGCTGAGCGGGGTCTGCAGCGCCTGGAGAAACCGCACCGATCCGGGGCGGATGTCGCGGGTCAGCTGTGGCCCGGCCCGTTCGGTATTGGCTTCCGGGCCTTTGACTTCGCGCGGGATCATGGGTCGAGCCCAAAGCGCGCTTGCGCGGCCGCCGTTCCCGGGGCGATCGTGGGTTGATGAACCGTGCCGATCGGCTTCGCGCCATCGGCCAGCGCATCGTCGATCGCGGCTACCGGCGGCACGATCCGGTGTTTCGTCGTGGCCGGTCTCCGCTTCCCGCCCGATGATGCACCACCCGAGAGGGACATCGGCGCCATCGCCACAGGCGGCTGTACCGCGGTGCGCGAGGCCCCCGACACCACCATCCCGACCTGGATGAACGCCACCAGCACGACGCCGAGGGCCAGCAGGCGCACGGGTCGCGACTGCCACCAGGAGGAGGTGGAGGTGGAGGAGGAGGAGGAAGAGAATTGGGAGACGGTCGAGGTATGGAGCGTCGGTCTGGCCGTATCGGCACTCCCAAGCGACGCCAGTCCCGCGATCGTCACCGGCGGATCGCCGGCGAGCGGTTCAATCCTGAGAATGATGGCTCTACCATCATGAGAGATCGTGATGTTCATCTGAGATCCTTCAGCGGCTGTTGCCTGGTGCTTGCTGCGTCGACCCGCCCGACCACGAGATCGATCGCCATTTCGATATGCGGCAGGACCAGGGCGACACGCTCGGCGCGTTCGGTCTGCCAATGCGCCCGCGCCCCGAGCGCCTCGATCTTCGGATTGGGAAACGGCCCATCCTCGGTCTCCGAGACAGGAAAGCCGAGCGATTGCAGCGCGTACCAGAGGTTCCGGTCGATCAGTTTCAGGAAATTGAACTGCGCCGGCGGAAGCAGTCCGGCGCGTGCCCGCGCGAAATTCAACAACCCCATCACGGCGGTGGTCACGAAGCCATGCTGACGCAGCACGGGTTCGACTTCGGAGCGGACCGGGGTTTCGGAGAGGATCCGGTCGACCGCCTGCATGATGGCGGGCGACAGCACGAGCGGGTGCTCCGGCCCCGTACCGCCTTCCTGTGCGGCATCGACCGCGAGACTCTCCGATACGAGTCCGAGTAACGCCGCGGCCTCCTTGCGTCGGCGGCATGCGTGCAATCCGCAGACGGCGATCATCATGCGTGCCGGGGCGGGAGCCCGATCGATGCCGCTCCATGGATCGCCCAGTTGTGCCTCGAGCGCTGCAACCGCCTGATCCTGCTGAAACACGCCCCTCTCGTCCAAGCCGTGGCAGGCGAGCCACTCGCCAAGGTGCAACGCCGGATCGGCGGGTCGTGGTGCCGGCAGGTTCGGGGCCACCGGTACGAGGCGGCGCGGCAGATAGGCGGCGATCGAGCGGAACACCGGCGCCTGGACCTTGATCAGACCATCGAGGTTGAGCGGCGTCGCGTACCGGCTTGCCGGGGCAAAGATCACCAGAATGATTCCGAGTACCGTCACAAAGATCGACAATGGGACAGCGAACAGCGCCGAGACCGCACCGACCACCCGGAACAATCCGATGATGGACAGGGAGGATGCCGGGATCGTCCTGATCTCGTCGGCCAGTGCGTGCGCGTGCCTCGCGGGTGTCCAGTCGAAATGCAGGATCTGGAATGCCATGAACTCCAGCACGGCACGCGAGATCGCCGTATGGGCCTTCAGCCAGGCGAAGCCGAGGACGAACACGAGGGCGACAAGTATGAACGCAAGCGACAGGACGACACTTTCGACAGCCGCCTGCTGCTGGCGGATGTTGCCGCTCATGATCGGTGCCCCTGTGACGAGGGGGCGTGACCGACTTCGGCTTCGAGTCGCTCAACCTCGCGCAGGACGGCCCGCAGGTAGGCCGATTGATAGCGCGGGGTGCGGGAATGGTAATACGCCACCCCCTGCCAGAGATGGCCATCGGCATCGTGGATCGAGCGTGCCAGGATCCAACCACCCGCCGCGACATTGGCGCAGAAATTATCCCGGATCGCCCGGAAGGTCGCCCGTGTCGTTGCATGCCAGTGACGCGCCAGGGTCGGCAACCAGATCTGGTTGATCTGCATCGGGCCGATATCGACGGTGCCGTTGGTATTGAAGCTGACGAAACCCGGACGCCCTCCTTCGACATGAAGGAGGATCATGAACAGGGCGGGCGGCAGATGATACAAACCTGCCGCGGCGTCGATGCAGGATCTGATCGTGTGATCCGCAGCCTGCGGTGTCGCGGCGATCGGCACCGGCCGGGTTGCGTCGTGATAAGGCCCTGCCCATGCTTGCGGGACGGACGAGATGGCGCTCAATCCCATCAGCACGCCGACCGCCCTGCTGAACGCGCCCCGCCTGCTCATGACGCGAGCGCCGGTTTGGGCTGCGGCACCATCGCGAGTGTGGCACCAACCCATTGCGCGCCGGGGGCGCGCTCGATCAACGGGCCGAGGTCATTGACGAGAATGCCGGTCTGATCGGCCACCTGGCTGATCGCTTCCATCATCGCAAGCATCAACGGCGTCAGATTACCGTCCGGTGCTGCGATCGAGACCAGTTCGATGCCGGCCAGCGCACGCCGGCAATCCTGCATCCGGACCGGGAACGGTGTTTCCCCGAGATCGGCCCACACCGCATTCCCGGCCAGCACGAACAGCGGCAGAAGGCCTTTGGCATGAGAAGCGAGGAACGGCGAGATCACGGTCGGTTGCCAACTATCGAGATCGCGCAGCAGGACCGGTCGACGGCCCATGACGAACAACCGGGAAAACGCTGTGCTCAGGAGGGCGATCGCAGATCGGGCCTGTCCGGAACCAGCGACGACGGTGAGGGATTCGGATGGGAGTTGGGATTTCATGGCGACCTTCCCGCTCACACGAAGCGCCGTTTGCGGCCGCGCGGAACCGCCGGACGAAGCGGCCCGACCAGCCAGCGTCGCAGGATCCGCATGGTCGCGACGATATTGACTCCGAACCATCCGATCACGCCGAAGAAGATGATGCCGACGAGCGCGATCACCAGCGTGGTGAATGACCAGTAGAGCAGAAAGATCAGGGCGGGGACCAAGGCCCAGGCATCGATAATGAACAGCCGCAGCGGCTTCATCGTGTCACGCCACATCGCCGAACTCCTTTTTGAAATAAAACGCGGTTTCTTCGGAGATACGCCCCTGGGCGAGCGCGCGGTCGGTTGCGACCGAGAAACTCTGCCCCTGGGTTCGCAGCGCTTCGCGGCAAATCAGCGGCCAGTCATCGGGCGAGGCGCTGACCAGCCGATGGTTCAGGGGCTTGTCGAAGACGAGGAACTCCCGCAACGCGGTGCGTTTGCCATCCACCGAGGGAACCAGACGTTGATTGATGATCAACCGCAGCGACTGACCCAGCTGGACGGCGACCGCATTGCGTTCATTGACCGGGCACAGGCTGACCGCGATCTGGGTGGTTTCCTCGACCGACCCCGCGTGCATGGTGCCGTAGATCGCGGTGCCCGAGATCGCCATCTGTGACATCACCACCATGGTTTCGGCATCACGGATCTCGCCGAGCACGGCGACCTTGGGGTTGCGCCGCTTGGCGTTGCGGGCGCCCGCGGCAAAACTGGGGACGTCGCGCGGGATTTCGGTTTGGCTGATCAATGCGGACGCACCGCGCACATCGTCATAGACGAACTCGATCGGCGAGGCGTATTCGAGGATCGAGAGATCGGCGTTGGGGTCGAGCAGCATGGCGCGGATCATTGCCGCCAACAGGGTCGATTTACCGTTCTCGGTGCCACCGCTGACGATGACCACCCCTTTGCTGACCCGATAAGCGGCGAGGATTTCGGGTTCGAGGGCGAGGCTGGATAGGTCGGGTGCTCGTTCGGGCAGGACACGGGCGACGATCGAGACCGTGACGACACCATGGGTCTCGCAACCGGTCGCATTGACCCGAAACCGGATCGAACGATTCCGCTCTGGTCGCGCCTTGAAGCTGACGTCGAAATCCATGCCCTGTTTGAGCCGGGCCATGCCATCCGCGCCGTAAAACAGGTTGGTGGCGGTTTCGACCTCGGGGATGGTGAGATCGCGCGGGGTTGCCGGTCGCAACCGACCGTAGCGCTGGACGAACGCCGGCGCGAAAGGTTGCAACCTGATATCCGAGACGTTGCGATCGGCCGCCCAGACCATGAAGCGGTTCCAGTCCGCCTCGTACATCCGCGGTGGCATCGGCTCGAATACGAGATCCGTGTCAAGCGCGTGCTTCACCGAGAGGGCATCTGGCGGGGCTTCGGAAGCAGGAACGATCCGAAGCTCGTGACGGTTGGGTTCAACCATGATGATCCCCCTTGGCGGTGGTTCCGATGAGGCGGCCTGCCTCTGCGGTGGACCCCAGGATGTAGCGATGTTGAAGAGGATCATCCGGCGCAAGAAATCCCTTCCCATGCCCCGGTTCGGCATAGATCAAGTCAACGGGAGGACCGGCACTCTTGTCCCAAGGGGAGGACAGGCAGGACCGATAATCATTGAGCGCCGCATCGTCCGCGTTCTTGTCCGCATGTTGATCCGCGCCGGACGCCGGCGCTTCCATAAGCCTGGCCGGATCATCCAGCGGCTGTTCATCTCCCAACCGCGCCAAGGTTGCCCAACCTGCCCGTGTTACCAGAAGGATATCTCCACCAGCCGGATAAAGCGGCCTGCCGAAGCCCTCCTCCCGAGCACAGATCTCGTAATGCCGCACCATAGTCTCCCGGCAGGAAGTCTCGATTTCGGCGGGGAGCGGATCGGGGACACCGCCACGCTGGACGAGACCGGCATCAATCAGTTCGCTGACAGCATCGCTCCCGAACCGGGCGATGATACCTCGGTCACACCAGTCACCCGGACGATCCGCGGGCGAGGCTTGTGTCGCAAGTGTCGCCAACGCGAGTCTCGCTTGATCGCTCAGGGGCAAGGACCGCAACTCTGGAACAGAGGATGGCGAGCAGGATGCCGTATCATGGATTTTCATTGTGGATCTCCGTTTATGAGTGAGCCGAGCATCTGGATCGGCAGGGGGCAGAGGCGGCGATGCAAAATCGATGAGATCAGGATTCCTCTCATGGCTTCGATTTCCGGGGACGACGGGGAATGATGGGCGCGGTGGTCTCAGCAACGACGCGACGGAACACGTCCGGGCTGATCACGCCGGCGTTGCGAGCAACACTGGCGCAGGCAGCAAAGCTCTCGCCTTCCTCCTCGAAACTCTTCAGGAAAGGCAGCAACCAGCCGCTTGGCGCAGTCTGGAGCAGGGCTTCGCGGAGCGTAGGGCCAACGATCAGGTATTCCTGAAGCGCCGAGATCGATCCTTGCTGGTTGCGGACCATCTTCTGCGAAATGATCGTGCGCAGGTTCAGCGCGAGTTCGGGCAGGCCAGGGGCGTAATCCTCCCCCTGCCCCCGGCTCAGCAGCGCCAGAACCCGCGCCACCGTATTCATCACGCCACTGGCGTTGACGCCCACGAACACCCGCTTGCCCTCCGCCGCGAGCGCCAGCGCGATTTCCATCGTCGCGGGATCCCGGCATGCACCGATCGCCACAACGTCCGCGCCAATCGAGGTCGCCTGCACCATCGCCCGGTTCAGGGGTTCGCCTGGCGGTGTCTCGATCTGCAGGATCGAGGATTTTTCCCATTCGATCGGCCGGATTTCCTGGGTGAACGAATAATCCGTCAACCCGTAGATGACGGCTCGGTGCTCGACGCTGCGGTCTTCGACAACCCAACGGACAAGGGCTGCGATCAGGCCCGTCGCGTCGCTGTCGATGCCGCCGCTGACCAGCACAAGACCACTCCGCGGCAGATGATCCCACAGTTCCCGATCGAGTTCATAGAAAAGAATGTCAGGCAGAACATTGGGCAGGAGACGCAGGACGATCTCATGGCCGCGGAGTTCCGATGCGTCATGGATCTCGGTCTCGGTGACCTCATAGCGCAGATACTCCCTGTCCTTCAGATGAACCCGGCCGATCTTGTGCCAGTGCCGATGGGGGCTGGCTGGTTGGGTGTGATCGCCAAACAGGAATTTCCGGAGACCCTTCAGATCGTGGGGGGTGAGCAGGTGGTGCGTCGTCGTGCAAAATTCCCAGTCGATCTTCGCGACGACCGGTCGCTGATCGCCGAAGAACAATTCGCTGACACCTTCCTGCACGGCACGGCGGAGAAACTCCTGCACCGCAACAGGTCGATCGAAATTGTCGGACGGATCGATCAGGATGGGGCGGTGGAATTTCCGATAGTCATCAATCGGACGATTGTCTGGACCTCTGCTGACCATGAGCACACTCCCCTCAGCGTGAAGGTGGCTGGCCGATCGGCCCGCCACGCGGGACATCGACCGAACGCCAGTTCGCGGCGTTGGGATCGAGGCCCGGCTGATTGGTGATCCGGATGACGTCGTTGCCGATCAGCATGCGGTTGCGCCCACCGGAGACCGCCTGGTGATGAAAGACCAGATCGGGGGATTCCACGAGGCCGGCGCGCAGGAGCACCTGGTAGCGGACCATCCCGATATAGTTGTTCTCGAGACGGCTCAGATCGTCGAGGAAGATCTGGGCACCCTG
Organism: Acidiphilium sp. PA; assembly: GCF_026191915.1. GTDB lineage: Bacteria > Pseudomonadota > Alphaproteobacteria > Acetobacterales > Acetobacteraceae > Acidiphilium. Next base: position 40,863 of record NZ_JAIMBY010000019.1, on the reverse strand, counting down.
GGCCTCGCCCAGCGCCCAGCCTTCGGCCACCCATTTGTGCCAGTATTCGACTTCCAGTCGCGTGCGCGGCCGGATCGCGCTCGGCGGGGGTGTCGGCTTCGCCCAGGTTCGGACCAGATAGGTGCGCCAGTTGGGCGGCGCGGAGGCAAGTTGTGCCTGCTGGGTGATCTCGTAGACCTGATCGGTCTGCTTGGCGATCTGACCGCCGGGCGCAAGCGCGAAGGCCATCTGCGCTTCGGTGACGATTGGCGGGCGCAACAGGGTCTGCCCATTGCTCACATTGACCATCAGTTTCCCGAAATCGAACGTCCGGTCGAGATCGGCCTGATAATTCACCAGCATCAGATTGATGGCATAGCTTTCCGCGGCGAGGCCGCCCTGAGCACCGTAGCTGAGCGCGTTCTGCCGGAGTGCCTCGCGTCGCATCGGCGAGATCGCCTTGTGCTTACCCGTCAGTGGCCGGAGTGCCTGGAGTTCATTGAGAGAGGGGGGAGCCTGTCCTCCTGTCAGGATGCCGTTGATCCGCGCCCCGGCGACCGGATTGTTGAGCGGATTGGCGTTATCGTGCAGGCTCCGCGCGATCGCGCCGGGACTGTCCGAAATACCGATCTGGGGGAACGGCGCCTGTGCTGCGTAAGCCGCCGGTGCCAGCAACAGGGCGACCGGCAGCACGGCCATGGGTAGAACGCGACTCATCGATAGTCTCCTCGGGAATTGAACAATTCGGGTGGCAAGGGGTCGGTGATGCCAAGACGGAAAAGCAACGCGCGCCGGCGCGCGCCGGAGACCAAATCGGTAAGAAAATCACTCATCGGATCGGTGATCTGGATCATCCGAACCGGCAGACGGAGCCGGGGTGACGAGCGGCGGGGGGACCGGAGCCGACGATATCTTCGCGCCATGACACCCTCCTCACGACTGGCCCGACGCGGCGGCCACCGCATCAGGTCGCGGATACCGCACGTCGATCGTCTGTTCGGCGGGAATGACGGTGACCGTCGCACGCGACCCGGCCTCGATGCCCAGGGTCCGGATCACCGTCGAGACCGGGATCTGGTCGGCGTGCACCGAGACCAGAACCGGGGCGACACCCTTCGGATGATGGATCACCACATGGTAGTTGATCAGCCTGGCGAGCGCGTGGACCGCGGGCCCGAGATTGCCCTCGTAATTCCACCGGATCCGTTGTTCGAGTTCGCCGGGCAGGGCTTCGGGCAATCGTGCCGAGGCCAGTGTCATCACCGGCTCACCGTCGAGTTGATCGACGGCCTGATCGGTTCGCAGAATTGCGTTGTTGAGCGCGGTCTGAAGATTGGGCATGCCGGGTGTCACGACATTGGCCGCGACTTTCGGGACCGGACCGGACGCACAGCCGGCGAGAAGCGTCGCCGCGAACAATCCTGATGCAATGGCAGAATGGTGAAAAACGCGCATGGTGGTCTCCCTTCGAGACCACGATCCGCAATCGTATCGCCACTCCAAACATGTATTTCAGGTGATCACGCAATTGGGATAATTTATCTTCGAGCGATGCTTCCGACGGGCTTTACGGGAGAAAAGCCCCGCACTCAGGGGCGGTCCTCTGCGACCGGCAGTTCGATCTCGGTGGGCAGAATGATCAGGATATCATGGGTCAGCTCATCGGTAATGTGGTGAGCTGAGGCAAGACTTTGATGGGCGATCTTGAATTCTATCAAACTGCGCCGGGCAAAGGGGTTGAGCGAAAAGAAAGGATAGGACGGAAAACCCCAGTTCTCGGTCAACAAAGTATTGTAGGCATAGGCCGTCGTGTCTTCCGCCTCACAAGGCACGACCTGCCCGAGCATGAAGCCGTATTCGTATTCGAAATAGTGCTCTGAAATCGCGTAGCATCGCTCGACACTGGCCTGCACCGCTGGAAAGCCGCCTGCGTAGAAATTTTTGACGAATTTACCGATGCCCGTTTCAGTTTCGGCGCCATTGAAGCCGGCCACCGAGATGATCTGACGCTGCTGAGCATAACTCGGTCCCGGAAACGGTAAATTCGGACCGATCTGATGCGCCGCTGAGGGGATGTACCGGTAGTAGAGCGGGCCACGAGCCGCCGGATTGAGGTTGGGCGTACCCACGCCACCCGCCTGCGGGAGGGCGCATCCCACCAGCAAGGACAACGTGGCAAGGACGATTGGCAATCCGGGGACCACACGATACGGCATTATGGAGGTGACTGCTTTCATGCCGCCCGACCCCGGTCGCTGATCGTCATCGAGCGTGGCCAAAGGATATATCCGCCGCCTGTCTTGCCCGGCATCCATCGACCGCCCGCAATTTTTCCCGCAGCGGTAACGAAATATTTTTCCCCCTTTTTCTCGACCAGACCACTATCGGCCAGACGATCGAACAGATCATGCGTTGTCATGCCCATCTGGGCCGCCAATTTCGCTGTGGTCAACCTGTCGTAGGACTCGGTCTCGCTGGCCGATGATCGTGCGGCCTCGGGCAAGGATAGGATTTCGTCCTTGTCGCTGCGTCCAGCCGCCTCGCGTTCATCATTCTCGACCCGCTCAAGCGTGATCCGTATCTCCTCGCTGATTCGCACGATCCGTTGGGCTTCGTCATAGGCATCTCGATACACCGCTGCATCTTCGGTTCGATCGAGCAGGACGCCCATCTCGTTGTTATTCACCATCGAAAACTCATAGAGATTCAGGCTCGTGATGATGCAGCGTTCCTCGTTGAGATAGCATTTGGCATGGAGGTTTTTGCAAAAGGACGTTCGCACGAACATCATGCCACGCAGCCAGTCGATCTCAGCAGGTGCGAGTTCGCTTTTACCATAGACAATCCGGACATCGATTTTCAAGCGGTTCTTGTCGGCGATCAGCTCCTTGATCCGATCGTTGAGCCGCAGAAACGGACTAATCAGAACAAGCCGGTCCCGCGCCCCCTTGATCATCTCTTCGAGATGGTAATTCAGCCCGCTCGTATTCAGAAATTTTGCCATCGGAAAACCTTTCTGACTGCTTTTAATGCCAACGCCCGACACCTGGACGGCGGCCGAGCATCTCAAGATCGTTGACCGGCGATAAAATCGGCTCCCTGCGTCCGACAGGGACCGATCGAGACTCTGCCCGAAGCCAACCCGCCATTTTGTGCGCGGCTGGAATATCGTCGACATAGAGCGAAGGCGCCTCATACCCGCGCCGGTATTCACAATGTGAGACCGTGACCCGACGCATGCCGCGCGTCAGTGCGACATAGGCGAGCCGCCGCTCCTCGGCGACGTCGCCATAGGGCGGCGGAAACGCGCCCGCCTCCCAGCCCGGGAGGAAGATGTGCGGAAATTCCAGCCCCTTGGCTTTGTGCAGGGTCATCATCTTGACCCGATCGACCCGATCCTCGCCAGGTCCGGAGGTTGCCAGCGCCGCGTGATCCAGCAGGTCCCGCGCCGTATGAAATCCCGCCGCGATTTCGAGCAGCTCCTGCAAATTCTCCAGCCGATCCTCCGTCGTCTCCGCCCGGCTGGCCCGCAACATCGCCCGGTAGCCCGTCTGATCGAGTAAAGTGGAGATCTGATCGGCGACACTCGCTTGGGTGTCCCGCCCGACGGCCCGGATCAGGTCGATGAAATGGAGGCCGGCGCTGCGGCACTTCGTCGGCAGATCCGCCGTCTCGATCGCGCGAAACAGCGAGGATTGCCGGAACGAGGCCTCGGCTTCCAACTCATCGAGGGCTTTCGGACCGAAGCCGCGCGGCGGGATATTGATCACCCGCCGCAACGCGTCATCGGATTGTACATCGTCCGGTGTGGTGGCGATGCGGAGATACGCCAGCGCATCCTTGATCTCGGCCCGTTGATAGAACCCGACATCGCCGATCAGCACGTAGGGGATGCGCCGGCGCATCATCGCCTCCTCGAAACCGCGCGAGAGGAAATTGCTGCGATAGAGGATCGCCATGTCGTCCCATCCGACCCCCTCGCCATGCCGGCGCTGGATTTCGTCGGCGATCCCGTTCGCCTCCGCACCCGCGTCAGGAAAACGGAGGATTTCGATCAGGTCGCCGGCGGGCTTGCGGGTGAACAAGGTCTTGCCCATCCGCTCGGCGTCATGGGCGATGACGGCGTTCGCGGCATCGAGGATGTGGGCTGTCGAGCGAAAATTCTCCTCCAGCCGGATCAATCTGCCGTCGGGATACTCCCTGAGAAACCGGCGCAGATAGGCGAGATCGCTGCCCCGCCAGGAATAGATCGCCTGATCGTCATCGCCCACGCAGAACAGCTGGCGGTGATCTGCCGAGAGCAGGCGCAGCCACGCGTACTGGACGTAGCACACGTCCTGATATTCGTCCGCGAGCACGCAATCGAACCGCCCGGCCCAGCGCAGCCGGTAGGTTTCATCGCGCTGCATGGTCAGGGTCGGCCACAGCAGCAGATCCCCGAAATCGGCGGCGTTCGCCTCGCGCAGGCGGCGCTGGTATTCGGCATAGACCGGAACCGCCGCACGGAACCCCGCCGCATCGATCGGGCGACGTTCACGGGTGGCCGCCCCGATCAGTCCCTCCACCCGCAACGCCGCGTCTTCCGGCGCGATGAGATTATCCTTGAAGGTCTCGATCCGCTTGGCCATCAGCTTGATCGGATCCCGCGACGAGGCCATGCCCTCATCGATCGCGGCGTCGATCTGCATCGACTTCACGACCCTTTTGAGCAGGCGGCGACTATCATCGGCGTCGAGAATATCGAAGCCCGGCCGCAAACCCGCCACTTCGGGTTCGATCCGGAGCTGACGCGCGCCCAGTCCATGGAATGTGCCGACCCATCCGGGCTGGTCGCTCTCGCCCAGGGCGGCAGCGATCCGTTCCGTCATCTCGCGCGCCGCCTTGTTCGTGAACGTGACGGCGAGGATGCGGGACGGGGTGACACCCGCGCCGATCCGGCGCGCGATTGCGGCCGTCAGTGTCTTGGTCTTGCCGGTTCCGGCACCGGCCAGAACCAGAACGGGTCCGTCCTGACGGGCCGCGTCAGATTGTGCGGCCGTCAGATCGGCAAGGAGAGGAAGTGGTCTTTCAGGGGGCCGGTCCATCGTAGTGCTAATTCAGCAGGCCGGAGGGCGGGGGTTCGGACCGCGCTGCCTCGGGATGGCGTTGCAGATAGGGTGTGCGGGTCAGGGTGCTGGCGGGTCCCGGGCCGCAATCGAGTAAGGCGTCCGCCTGATCGAAATCCGGATGATCGCCGCGCAGATAGCCATCCAGACACGATCCCAGCGCTGGGTTTTTGGCGAGATGGTTGAAGGTCCAGTTCCCGAAATCCTGCCAGTATTGAAAATGCTGGAACACCAGCGCGGGATCCTGCAGGCGCTGCCGGTCCAGCAGATCGAGATGCCAGGTCGAATCACCGACTAGGAGCGGCAGATCACGGATATGAGCCGTCCCACCGGACAAGGCGTCATAGGTGTCATCGGAGACGATGATGCTCATCATCCCCTGCCCGGGAACGCCACCGCGCCGGACATGCAGGCGCGACAGGAAGGCCATGTTGAGGAGCAATGCTCCCGGCTGCCAGGTCCAGGCGCCATCCTGCGGAGCGTCCAGAGCGGTGGTGGTTCTGATGACGCCGTAACGATGCGGATTGAGCGCGGTGCCCTCGTATTCGCAGATGATCAGGACCTTGCCGTAGGCTGGATAAGCGCAGGCGACAAAGATGATGGACTGGACGGGACCCCAGTTACCGCTGTTACGAAGACCGGCCAGGATCGCAAGGAGGCTGATCGGTTCGTCTCCCAGCGGCACGGTGCCAACGACAAACGGATGACCTTGCCCTGACCCCAGCCACCTGGACGAAACACCCATCATCGCGGCAAACGCCTCCGTCTCGGGGCGTGAAAGCGTCGCCTCTCCGCTGGCCACGGCGCGATACCGATCGAAACCGCGTTTGCCCATCACCCGTGACAGGTTTCCGACGAACCGGCGATCGGGGGGTAGGGCGAGATTGATCGCCTTGCGGAAACGCGCCGCGAAATTCACCGCCTCGGCCCTTGCTCCTGCCCCTGCGCCGGCCTCAACACCGGCGACGGCTGTCTGATCGGTACGCACCGATGACATGATGTCCCCCGATCCGATCATTGCGGTCCCAGATTATGCCATTTCATTGGCAAGAAAGATCCGGTCATACTGACCGGCTGCTCGCACTCGAGCTCGATGTTACCGACTTTCAGGATCGCCCCGTGCGTGTACTGGCTGTGGCCGTACACACAGGTATTGGTGCCGCTGTTGGTAGCCCCGCGGTCATCAAGCGCCATGACCTCCTGATTAAGGACGGCCAACTGCTTTAGAATTTCGTGATCCAGCGCATTCTGCCGGCCATGCTGGGCAAGCTCGGCGGCCATTTGTGGCGTGACCGGAATACCGGTCGTGGCCGTCAAGGGCGATTGCGCGCAGGCCGATGGCGCGAGACCGAAAGCCGAAATACCGGCTATCGCGGCACCAAGCACAAGGAGCGATGGGGATAGGCGGTTAGTCCGGAACTGTTTCATGGAAATCTCCGTTGGTGGATAAACGAGAGCGGCGGGAGGGCTGCGGTGCCCCCGCGCCGGAGCGGTGACCCCGCCGGCCGGGGTGCTCAAAACGACCTCTGGTGGACGGGGGTGAACCGGGGTGAGGCGATCGAAATCGTGATCGCTTCGTCGTCCGATACGGAGAACTGCTCGCGCAGATAGGCATCCCGCCGGTCCCGATAGATGTTGCGGAACCCGAACCGGCGGCTCGGCTGCTTGCCCGCGACCAGCATGATCACCGCACCGAACGAGACGACGAGCGCGTCGAACGCTATCAGGCTGCGCGCCAGGTCACCGATCCGGATGATCTGCGATCCGGTGACCGCCGCGTGAAGCAAGGGCATCTTCAACCCGCCGAAAGCAAACAAGAACAGCATCTCCCAGGCCAGCGCGAGCGGCGCGACGACGAAGATACTGGAGAAAAGACGCACCATGACCTTGAACAGATTGAGGGCCTGCTCGACGGCGATCGCCGGATCCTCGACCAGCCCGAGGTCCAGTGCGGCGAGATCACGGACGGGCACCATGGCGATGATGTCGCCTTCTGCGGCAATCGATTTCAGGAGACCCGCCGGCCGGTCGGCCGCCCGACGCAGACGCGCGCGCCAGGCCTGGAACAGGGCGACCACGGCCGCGGTCACGGCGACGATCATGAGCAGGATCGATCTCGTCTCCCCCGCCTCCCCGAGCAGCAGGCCGGGCAGATCGAAACATATCGCAGGGATCAGCGCCACGCTGATCCCGAGGAAGATCCGGCTCAGGAGCGGCTCCATACCTTGTCCGGTTTTCGGGGCAGACGGGAGGCGCAGATGCGTGGGTTCATCATGGAAATGATCGTTCATGGCCGTGCCTTTCCTCATGTCGGCTGATGCAGATGATCGGCGTCGTGCCAATCGATCTCGAACTGCCGCCGCAAGGCGGCACGGTCCGGGCCGGAATACAGAATGATCCCGATCTCACGATTGGCGTTGAGACTGGTCCGCGAGAAATTCTGCGAGCCAATAAACCCGGCCTGCGGCCCGACGATCATCTTGGCGTGCAGATAGACCGGGCGTTTCGGCAGAAAACCGACCTGCACGCCGTGACGCTGTAAGGCCGCGACCTGATCACGATCCGATGCAGAGAGTGTCATCGGAAAGATGATCCGCGCATCGGCGCCCTTGGCCTCGATCGCCCGGATTATGACGGGATCGTCGCCGAGTTCCTCGGCTTCGATATCCACATGGCCGGGCTGGTCGATCACCCGGGCGAGCGTGGGTTCAGAACCGGGAGAGACGACCAGGGTGGGCGCGCCACTCCGGCCCCGATCACCGGCTGACCGATTATACCAATCTGCCCGGAAGATCCGCTCCAGCGCCGCCACCAGAGCCGGGCTGGCGGTGCGGTCGATATAGTCACGGTCATGGTGGAACGCTGATGCGTCCCAGTTCGCCGAGCCGATCAGCACTTCGCCATGGCTGACAGCGTATTTGGCGTGATCGAACCGATATCTGCCCTCGAAGCGTTTCGGGGCGATATGGACATGCGCGCCGGTGGCCCGGAGATGGGCCAGTTCGCGAATCACCGCCGACCGTGGGATACCATAAGGCGCGCCGTCCACGATCACATAGGTCTTCACGCCGCGATGCACATCGGCCGCGATCGCCTGCAACACCGGCTTGCTCGTGAGATAATAGACATTGATCCCGAGCGTGATCCGCGCCTTATCGAGGAAACTGATCACCGGGGCCGGGCCGGATTGTGGACAGATCGAGATCATGACCGCAGATCATCCCTGTTGCCGCACGACCGGGTTTTGCGGCCCTCGATCTCGCGGGTTCGTCGCATAATGCCGCCGGATTCCGACCGGTCATAGGCCAGGGCGACGATCCGGAAGCCCCCGAAGGCCAGAAAGATCAGACCCAGCAGCTCGAGGCTGAACGGATCATCCGGCAGGTGGAGAAGCCACCGACCATCGAAAGCCGTGTTGTAGGCTATCCAGACCAGAGCGGCAGCACCCCCTGTCGTAGCACCGGCGACCAGCAGATCGAACAGATCGCCCGCGCGGGCGGCACTGATCGTCGAAGGAGCAGGCTGACCACCGACGGCAGTGGTTGCGGGGAGACGGCGCGCGAACGCCATTGGCGCGCCGGGCGTAAAGGGTTCAAGGGGAATGTCCCGTTCATGTTCCATGGCGATCAACCTTTCGTTCGAGATCGTCGAGGCCGAGTTCGGCGGTGACCAGCCGGCGTTTCATGTCGTCGAGATCACCGCGCATCTGCCGGATCATCGCGCGTGTGTCCGGGTCGGGTTCGACCACGGCCAGGCTTTCGAACGCCATGTTCATGGCCTGGTTTGCGGTGTGGGCCATCTGTGATTGCCGATCGAGCCACGCGCTGAGAGCGCTGGCGGAGCGGATGGTGAACCGGACCGACGCCGAGGTTTGCGGCTCCGGGCGCCAGATCCGTTTGGCGATGAGGCGATCTTTGGGGGCGGTCATTCGGCGGCCTCGCGGTAGGCTTGTCTGGCGGGTCTGACGGGTTCCTGGTCGAAGCCGCGCAGCATGATCGCGATGCCCCGGCCATCGTAGATGTCCTGTGCCAGTTCGTCGGTGACGCCGGCCTCGATGGCCGCCTGATCGGCGTCCCGCGTGAGGCGTTCATCACGCCGGCGACGGATCTCGCCCTCGGCACTGCCTTTGGGAAACACCAGAGCGAGGCGACGGCGCGCCTCGGCCGGGCCGAGCATGGAATAGAGGCGGGTCCGCAGATGAACATCCAGCGGCGTCGTGCTCAGCGCCCAGAGTTCGATCGGACCCAGGCTGTTCACCATCATCTGCTCGTATTTGGCGTTATCGACTTCGGCGATCATCAGGAACGGCGCACCACCCCCGTTCCGGTCGGGACCGGTCAGCCGGTTGCGCAGCACGAAAGCAGAGGCCGCCGATAACTGGAACCGCTTGATGATGGTCTCGCGTTCCTTGTCGTCGCGCGCGCCGAGGACGATCTGCTCATTGGTGTTCCGGATCAGATCGTCGTCAAAATGCTCGATACTCTGCGAGGCGACGACGATCTGGACATTGTGCTTGCCACCTTCGAGGAGATCGCGAACCACCTGGGCGCGCACGAAGGGCGAGGCCTTGGTGCGATGGTATTCATCGTAATCGAGACGCTTGACCGATTCCTTGAATTCACGGAACCGCGGCGCGTGATAGGCTTTCATCGCTTCCGGGACATGGACCAGATAGTCCGGATGCAGGAAGAAGTTTCGCCCGATGATGTGGCGCGCGAGCATATACATCAGCGCCGTCTTGCGATCGGCATCCGCGCTGCCGCTGGGCGCGACCTCTTGCAGATCGAGCACGATCACCCGGGCCGGCCCGAAATCCAGACTGGTGGCCTTGTTGAGGGTCGGGATCTCGCGGATCAGGGATTTGATGTAGCGCTCGAACATCTCGGCGAGGGTTTCGGAGGTTTCCTTGCCCCTGAATGAGAAATCGCCCCGGATCCGCTCGGCACGCGCGGCGCTGATCAGATCTTCGAGGATCGGCACGGCGTGACGCTGGGCGAGTGCTGCGAGGGCGTATTCACCGCGGGCACAGAGCACATCGACGATCTCCCACCACCAGGGATGGGTCGCCTCGATGCGGATGGCGTTCGCCGCGAGATAGGCGTCGACTTCCGGCACGGTGCCGGCGACGTAGACTTTCGGGGTGATATTCTCACCGCCATCGCCAAACATCCGGTAGGCTTCATCGATCACGAGGCCGATGAACTGGTTCATTCCCTCGAAGCCGACCGAGGCATCCTGCGACAAGGTCGCCAGCGACAGGAAATTGATCAGAAACGATCGTTCGAGCGGCAGAGGATGGCGGCACCCCAACTGGAGATCGAAGGGGTTGTATTCATAGCCGGAACGAAAGCGCAGGCGGACATAGATCGCCTCGTTCTGGCGCTCCGGCGGAAGTCCGTTGCGCAGCAGCAGCACGAAGCCCTCCGCGGAATCGCCGATATCGATTTTGCCGATCAAAGGAAGCTTGGCACCCAGAGGGCCCTGGGATGCGGTCGACAGGCAGAGGCCGAGGTTGATTGCATTCGCCAGGGTGGATTTGCCGAAGCGCGGCGGTGCGACGATCAGGGTGAAGACGGCACCGCGCCCGGAGCCGGACGGATCGTACGGCGCGATCCGCCCATCCGGGCTGCGGAACAGCACGCTCCCCTTGCGCCAGGCCGACGCAGGGCGGCCCCAGGGCAGCATCCTCAGCGCCTGCGAGATCGGCGGGGTACCCGAGGGGGCGGTCGAGCCGAAGGCCAGCCCCAGCGCGCTGCCCATGAGTGCCTCGAGGGGATCACCCGCGGTCAGCCCGACATTGCAATTGCCCCAGGCCTGGACGCGCTGGGCGAGTATCGCCGCCTGACGGCGCAGCATCGCGCGCTCGCCGCGCGGTGCCCAGGTGGCAAAGGAACAGCGCCAGCGCACGGTAACCTCGGCGGTCGTCTCCTTCAGATGGCGCAGGTTCTGAAACGCCCGCATCACCGCCCGGTTGGTCGGATCGAAGGCGAGCATCGTCGCGATGCCGGATTTGAGCCCCGCGAGGATCGCCCCGCCGCCCTCCACCCACATCGACATCCGCCAGGGAATGTTCGAGGCGGCCATGCGCGCGACCAGCTCGGAGAACGATCGCGCATCCTCGGGACCGACCGTGATTTCAACGGTGGTCCATTCGTAGGCCCCCATGGTGACGATCCGCATGCCCTCGGTCTCGGCATCATCTGCGAGCAGCTGGGATGGCAGCGAGGGCCACAGCAGGAAATCAACCTGCCCCTTCTTCGGCTTGCCGTCGGGCAATCGGGGGGCAACCGGATCACCGGGCAGGATCGCCCGCCAGTGCGGCTCAGTGGTTTGCCCGATCGCTTCACGGATACAGCGCAGGGCATCGCGCGGATCGAGTTCATCGCAGGCGACGTCGATCCCCCGCAACGCCGTGACCACCCGGGCGACGAAGGCGGTGTGTTTTGTCGCGAGCAGATCCGTGGCCAGAAAGATGTTCTGGGTGTTGGTGAGCGAGGGGGCACCCTCGGACAATTTGGCCTGTTCGGCGGAGACGATCTTTTCTTCATCGCGGGTCAGCAGTGCCCGGCGTGACCAGACCACGAGGAAACAGCGCTCCCAGCGCATCAGCTTGGGAAACACCACCTCACGCTCATTGAGGATGTCGTCGAGATTGATGTCGAGTTCACGCGCCATCGCCCGCGGTGCGGCCAGATGGGTGGCGATGGTCTCCTGGATGAGGCCGGGATCGGTCGCAAACCACGCTTGAAGGCCGTGGCCCTGAAATTCGAATCCCGACTGGATATCGAGACGCAACGCCTCAACCTTGGCATCGACGTCGCTGGTATTGAACATCCGCCGTGATCCGTGGATCTCGATCAGCGTGATATACTCGCCCTTGCTGCTCAGCAGCGCCGCGCCATCCACCGTCTCGAGATCGCAATACGCATCGAGGGGCTGCTTGAAGAATCCGAAAATGCCGCCGAGAATTTTATCCGACAGGGCCATGATCCCCTCACGCGTCACGCGAGGGTGGTGGGGATGTACGCGGATAGATCGGCGTCGCAGCTGCGGATGAGGTGTCACACGCAACACCGGTGATCCGACTGACCATCGATTCAAACCGCGCCATATAGATGAGACCACGCAGGATTGGGGCCGTAGCGGCGATGGTCAGACATGGTTGCAAGCGCGACGGATCACTGATCACCGCGTCAAGCCCAACATGATCGAACCAGGCTGTTGCCAGCACCCCACCGGCTCCGACCGTGATTGATGCAGCGCTCGCGGCCCGAGCCATACCAAGCAGGGTTTCGCCGGAATCAAGGCAGGCCCCGGCGATGCATTTTATGATTTCGGGAAGAGGCATCGGCTGCATACTCCTGATGTGGGATTTGATTGTCGGCATCACGCAGCAACCAGATCTGTGTTGATTGCGTCGAGGGCGGGTGGTTCAACGCCGAGTGCTGCGGCATACCGATCCCGACCATCGACGACGTAGCGACCGAGCGGCAGCAGGCGCAGCCCGACACTCAGCTTCTCAGGACAGGATCCGCGGCCCGGATCGGCTGCATAGAACAGGGTCACCAGATCGCGGGCATTCGGTGCGTAGCCGCCGAGAATGATCCTGAGGCGCACGTTTCGATTGGCCAGAGCAAGATAGGTTGAGACCAGATCCCTTGTTGTCTGATCGTCGAGTGCGGGTCTGTTACGATGATCGATGATCGGGGTTTCGCCCGCGCTGATCAGACGCTGATGCAAGAGCCGAGTCAGCCGGTTGATGGCGATCTGCGGGATCTCCGGTACCCACACCGGCAGAAACTCGATCGCCGCATGGGACCGGTGCAACGACTGACATGAACGGCAGAGCGGGCAAGCCGCGATCAGATTGCTGCGCCTGAAATTCCTTGCGTCATTGTCCAGGAAATAGAGATCGAGCCAACCACCACGCGCCGTGCAGATGGCGCAAACATCTGTCGCGTCCGCGATGACGGACAGGCGCGTCTCAGCATCGCCCAGATCGAGCGCCGCCGGATGGGCGGGACGGCAGACCGAAGGGATAAGATGCTGAAGACGCGCCATCACATGACCTCCGGTCAGCCGGCGCCAGCGCCGTTGCCGTAGGTCATCTGCGCCGTCTGGCCGGTGACCGTTGCCACCCCACCGGTGACGGTTTCTGCCGACTTGCCGACCATGCTGGGCAGACCCGCCATGAACCCCGCGGCGAGCAGCGACGCGAACGCGTAGCTCATCTTGTGCTGCCCGTTGGGGTTCTTGTGGTGCTGCCAGAAGGTGTAGGCGGCATAGGCGGCTGCGATGCCGGCGATGCAGTAGCTGACAAACTCCAGCGCGAAGCCGAAGCCGTAGGAGAGATCGCCGGATGTCGCCGCGGCCTGCGCGCCGATGCCGCCGGTAACGGCGGTGGGCGCGGTGCCCGCCGCGAAGGCGATGCCGTGACCGAAGGTGATCGCGGCGATGGCCACCGCACCGGCCCCGAGGATCCGGCGCAGGGCCGGGCGGGATTTCGGTACAATGGTCGGAGTGGAGACGATATCCTGGAGGCTTGTCATGAAAAACTCCGTGGTTGAGGGACAATTCCCGGCATCAAAAGAGCGGTCTGCATTGCAAGTGGAGCGAACAAAATGCGGGTTGCACGCTTTTGTGATTTGGGCGTCCGAATTAGGCCGGACGCCAGGGGCACGCGGGGGAACGGAGCGGTGCCGGATGCGCCCGTTCCCGCGTGTCAGGAGAAATTCGACATGAGCCATTGCGTCACCGTGACGATATTGATCAGCCCCAGGCCGAAGATTGTCTGAATGAACGGGCCGGAATATCCGCCGCGCCGTTCGCCCTTGCCGATCGCGTAAACCTTGTTTCCCGCAAGGAAGACCATCAACGCGCCGAAGGGGATGAAAAAGCCGATGAACATCTGAACCATATTGAGCACGGTCGCTTCCGGCGTCGCGCCGAGTACCCCGGTCGCGGTCGAAGACGTGTAGGAGGTGATCTGCGAGGCGATGCCGAAATTCACCGTCCCGCCGAAGCTCGCCTCCAGCTTGTCGAGGATGCGATCGAAACTCAGGAAACAGCTGCCGATCCCGAGGGCGAAGACCGGCAGATATTTATGACCGGCCCAATAGGACCCGGGCTTGGCCGACTGCCAAAGCCCGTAGCCGCCGAGGATGAACAGGCTGCTGCCGATGATGTAGCAGAGCGCGGGCAGGATAATCGTGATCGCATTGCCGATCGCATCCGCCAGATTGAGAAACCCCTGCACGGCAGCACCCTCCCCTTACTGGTGGATCTGGCCATGCGTGGTGTTGACCACCCATGATGTGCCATCTTCCGTCACGGACACCACACGCCCCACCCCTGGCACGACATCACCGACCGAAACCTCATCGGTGCGCCCGTCGCGGGAGATGATCGCAACACCGGGCGATGACGCGATGATCCGATAGCTTGACGCCGAGATCTTCCCGGACGGAACCGCGCTGTGCGACTGGAAGATATGCGGATGGATGGCCGCACGCGGGGCCTGAGCCGGTTGCACGGCCAGCGCCAGCGCGCTCTTTGCCTCATCGAGGTGCAGGGTGCGGCTGAAAATATCGAGGCGCCGCGTCGTCGTTGCCTGCAAGGTGGCCACCTGATGCGCCAGCGCCTCATTCTCATTGCGCAGTTGGGCCACCAGAACCCCGAGTTGGGAGACCAGCGAGAGCACGGGAATTTCGGATTTCGGGGTCAAAGGCCCGGCCACGAGATGCGTTGCCGTCTGCACCGGATGGGCAATCGTTGCCAGCGTCGCAGGACCACCGGCTGTTCCGATCGGCAGAGAATGCGGGTGGGCGGTATCACCGGTTGCCATAGGAAGTGGGGCGATCGAAGCGGCTGGTGTGGACGTGACGTGCGGCGCCATTGTCGGCGCAATCGGATGAAGCAAGGCGTTGACCGCAGGTGTCGTGGGCAGCTGAGACGCACCGACAGCAGCAGCAGCTGACTTCGGGGCGGGCGAAAGCACCTTGGGCGCGACCGCTGATCCCGTTGGAGACGTCGATGCGGTCGTCCCCGATGACGCAGCAGGAGATTTTGTTGGCACAGGCTGGTGGGGGATCGTGGCCATGACAGGAACAGGGGCAAGCCGTGCCGTGGTGGCTGGATGTTTATCGCCCATGACAGGGACAACGACGCTCTCGCCCAATCGCGACTTTTTTGCTCCGGTCGCAGTCGGCCTGGAAGCGACAGGCTTGTGTGATGCCGTCGGGAACGATCCTGACTTGAGGTCCAGGATCGATTGAAAGGTGGATTTCGACAGATTTGCCGGATGCCCGGACGACGACATCGTGTGGCTCATGACATGCGTCTTCGCCGCATCTGTATGGGTATGGGCGACACCGACAATTGTATCGGTCGATGTTGCGGCGGGTCGTGCTTTATCCGATGCGACCGCGTGATCGCCAACGCGGAAAGCCGGCGGGGGCGACAATTCTGGGATGACCGGGCTGGCGGCCATGGGACGCGCGGGAGATGAAGGCCTAATATCGGTCATCTTGCGGTTGAGCACATGCGCGATCAGCGGTTCGATCACCGGCTCGATCCGGTGGTGCAGGATCACGCCCGCCGTTGCGCCGGCAACGACCAGGGCGGTTGTCGCAAACAGGATCGTGTCGCGTTTGCGAGGTCGGCGTGGGGCGGCAGTCTCGGTGGTGGGGGCGATCGGAGCGCGCGGGAGGGGTACGTCGGAGGTTGCATCAGACATGGTGGGGCCTTTCGAAGAAACGGAACGGCAGGGAGAACGGCAGGGAGGGATGACGGCTTGTCACGGCGTGGCGGCTTTCATGGGTGAGAGAAACAGGACGCCGACATCGGTCCCTGCCGCCAGTTTGACTGTGGGGCCTTTCGGTGCCGTCTGCTGGATGATGTTGCCGAGTGTTCCGGCGGCATTGCCGAAACCGGCCGCAACCGCCTGACCGGTGTTGACGTGAGAGAAAACGGTCAATCCACCGAGCGGGGAGGTCTGCTCTATCGAACCGCTCTGTCCGAGCGATCCGCCGAGCGCCTCGACGAAAGCCGCCGCGGCCGGCAGGACGATCCGATCGACATAATGCTCGTTCACCGACGTCGCGACCGCCGTGCGCATCGTATCGGGTGTCACGACCAGCGCGTTGATCGACGACTGCTCGCCATCCTTCAGGGTGATCGAGTTCAGCTTGACGACAAGCCGGTCGCCCTCGCGGCTGAAAGACCCGAGCATGTCATCCCCGGCAATCGGCCCGGACAAGGCCTGGACTTCGACCGGACTACCGCCCTGATCGGAAGACACGGCGAGCTTCGTGACCCCATACACGCCGTGACCGGCCGGTATCAGAACGCGCGGGCGCGCGCGTGGCGCCCCGAAGGGGATCTTGCCGGTTTCGCGCGAAGGGCCACCCTGCGCAGCGGTGACCGGGACCGGGGGCGGGTCTTTCACGGCGACGGGTTTGACGATCACATTTGTGACCGGACCCGGGCCGGACATCTGGCCCATCAGCATCCTGATCTCAGCCGTGTAAGCCTTATACCGTGATGGATCATACGAAGCGACGGAGGTTGGCGGAGGATCTGTGACGCGCGGATCCGCACCTCCTGGCTTGTGTATTGGCTGGGTCGATTGCTTTGACGGAGGGGCAGCAGAATGCGCCGGCAATGTCTGATCGACCGCAACGATGGGCGGTGTCACGGGTTGTGCCATCTGCCGGGGATGATTGGCGACAGCACTCCCAAATGGGCCCGCATAGCTTCCGCCCGTTGCGGCGGCTTTCTTCGCGTCCAGCTTATCCTGATACGCCATCAAATGCCGGTCGTAGGTCGAGGTCGAGCGATTCCGTGTGCCGCCGCCATGCCCAAGCTTCGGGACCACGCCGGCGACACTGACCGGCAGCTTGGGCTTCGGCTTGACCACCGCGTACGCACCGATCGCCGTGACCCCCAGCACGCCGGCGCCGATCAGCAGCTTGCGCTTGCCGACGGCCGACACGCCGGTACGGATCTGGTCAAAGATGGGAAATTTAGTGGCCATATCAGTCCTCCTTGAAAGAGACGGAGAAAGTGCGGCCATCGCCACCTGACATCAGGACGACCGGCGTATTGGGCACGACGTAGATCCCGACACCATCGGGGCCGTATTCCGAGCCGTCCCATTCCGGCGACAGGATCTTGTCGCGCGTGCGGATGTAGATCTGGCCGCGATACCGCCAGGCCCGGATCGCTTCGGGCGATGCGCCAATGACACCGAGCGGCACAGCATCCGCCGGCGGTTCGCCATTCAGCATCGCGGTCAAAGCCGGAGCGCCGGTCTCGGGAGCGTTCGACCGGACGTAGACCTCGGGGGAGGCGTCCGGACCGCGCTGATTGATCTGCACATCGAGGCGGGCCTCGTAATGCGTGGAATTTGTCAGAATCAGAAACGGAAGTGGGGCCGCAGCGCCCTTGAGATTGACCAGCAACCCGCCGCGCGGATAGCGCGAACGGGGAGAGATCTCGAGGACGTTCGATCCCTTGTACGGAACGCAGACAATGAACCCACTGGCCACAATCGCGGGCATAGCCGTGCCCGCAGTCGCTGCGGTCGCAGGATTACCGCCGTTCACACAGGTATCCGATTTGGTGGTCGGAGAGCCGGGCGCCGGATTGGAATTGGTCGTCCATGCGATCGGCCAGGGCGCTCCGGAACTGTCAAGAAATGCAACCGCGGTCGGAAATCCATAGGCGGTTTCGATAATGTTTGTGACCGATTGCGGCCCGAGACCGATCGTCACCGTGCTGGTCACGGGGATTGCCATTGGCGACGTATGAGCATCCGCGATTGCCTTCGAGACGCCGTCATAGCGATGCTGCAGCGCGCGGATCATCCCCGGGGTGATCGGAATGGCGTTTTGCGCTGCGGCCGAGAAATTCGGATGCCGCGATCCGCTCTGTGGCAGAAACGCCGGGTTAACCGACCGGGCCGCACCCGAGAGTTGTCCGTTGACCGGTTGGGCGTTCTGCGCCCACGCCGGACACCCGCACATGATCATCAAGGCGGTAGTCGAGCACAGGGTGAGGCTGATGCGCTTGTGTCGATACGTCGAATACATCTGGATCATCCCATTGGTGCAGAAATAATCTGGCTGATCGCAAGACCGGATGGATGGTGAAACAGCGAGGCGCGCACGACATCGACAGTCATCATGCGCGTCTCTGTGTAATGACGCTCCTCATTTCGGTACGTCACGACCATCGGAAATTGCAGAATCCACGTATATCGATTGCCCACAACGCCTTGTTTCTTGATCGCAGGGCCAGCCGTCGGGACAGCACTGCCAACAAGGTCGTAGAATTTCATCCGCTCGAAATCATGTTCCTTGATGAAACTGGCGGCGAAGGCCTGCCATCCGGCTGGGGTGAATTTTTTGGAAACACGGGTGAACTGCGCGCGATAGTTCACAAAATTGACGGAATAAGCCTGATCAGTCGCATCGACCGCGAACCGGAAAACGCGGCTCTGGGCATAAATCGCCTGATTAAGCGGATAAAGCCGGATCGGATCGCCGGAGCGAGATGTGCCAAAGAAAATCTCTTGTCGTGGATGCAGGAGCGTCCAAAGCTGGCATCCCGCGAGCATGGCCACCGCAATCGCCAGAATGAAATTGGCCGTCAAAAGGCTGCGGATCCGCGCAAGCAGAAAATACGGATTGAGAATCTGACGCGAGGATGGCCCCGTCTCCGGTGGTACGCGTAGCTCAGTTCCTGCCGTCACGTCGCTCATCCATTGATCTCCCGATCCCGATTTGTCATCGTGGGGGGAAGAGTCGCAGACGCTATCGCGAGTCCAAAGAGGAAAAAAAGAGTGTCGGAATTTGGCAAAAACGAAGAAATAATCAGCATCGTCACAGACTGTACCCCTCATAACCATGTGCACTCGCGATGATGTGAGGTGCGATATGACGGGATGAAATTTCGGTGCGACGAACGGGGAACAGGATGCCGCTGTTCAGGCATTTTTTGAAAACGAAATTCTGCGCGCCATAGGACAGCGAGATCTGGGCCAGATCGAAGCCCGGGCTGAGCCGCCCAGGCCAGACGGCGCGACTGGATCGGCCGTATTCCGCGTCGGATCTCCCGCCATAATTTGAGAAAATCCGCGCGACGACGTGACGCGACACCCCGACGATGCGTGCGCAGCCATCGGGGGAAACGCCCGCGACATAAAGCACGCCGAAGCACTCGCGCAGCAACGGGGGAATTCCCCGCGCTGGCTTCACGATCCGGAAATCAGGATTGCTCGCGGCTCGATAGACGGTTTCCGCCGCAGTCATCAGCCGAGCCAGGGAAGTCGAATCCAATTCCGAGCCCACCTGTGCCACAAAAGAGGTCAACAGCTTGTCGGCGCGTGCGGCAGGATAAAGCGGCGACGGGCACCGGGGCTTTGCCTGCCGGCCCGGGCGCGGTGACCTGCTCCGCGCCCGGGCACGCTTGCGTCGGTGATCTGACTGCGATGGCTCAGATGAAGGTCCCGCCGGCCTCGATAGGCCAGGTGACGGGATAGCAGATTCAGGATCAGCTTCGGCATTGCCCAAACCAACTGCGCGGTCAGCCAAATCTGCCCAAAGCGCGGCGCGCATTGAGCCACCGCGCCCATACGGCAGTCCCATGCGACGAAGGCATGACAGTAACTGGGTCCGCGTGCGATCAACCAGAGAGGCGATGTCTTCGATCGGCGTCTGCGCCACATAGTGCCTGACGATCAGCCCGCGCTGATCGTGCGACAAATAGCGCGCGGACTTGTAATGCCGAAGTGGACGGTCGTGGGGCGGCGAAAGCCCGGCATCCTGCGCAATACGCACGACTAATTCCGGTGACAGACCAACCCACGCGGCGATCTGGCGACGACCCGGCCCCCGCTCAGGTCTCAGCGCAAATCGGGTCATCATCTTCACGGCGACAATAGTTGCCTGGCGCTCGGAGAGAGGGTCAGGAGCCGCCGCTACAGCTGCCGCGGATGCAGACGGGCAGCCTGCGTCTCCCCGATTATCCCGCCGCGCCGGATCCTGCTCGAGAACTGTGAACGAATCACCTAACCGGGCCGCTCGCGCGCCGTTATGCCATATATATCGGCTTACAGAGTTCTGCTCATCCCCAGGAAAACCCTGGAGAGGTTGCATGGCATCATTATAAGGCAATGAGTAGACCGTAGT
Source organism: Acidiphilium sp. PA (assembly GCF_026191915.1). GTDB lineage: Bacteria > Pseudomonadota > Alphaproteobacteria > Acetobacterales > Acetobacteraceae > Acidiphilium. The sequence continues at coordinate 20,588 of NZ_JAIMBY010000019.1, read as the reverse complement.
CATGGACATACGAGCCTCCGACCCCGATCGAAATAGACCGGATGCGGAAATTCATCCCCTACAGGCACATTGTCATGCAACAGGTATTTTTAGTCACCCCGGGACATGTGCAAAATCGAGTTGCACTATAAGAACGTCGTCGTAACGAAAGACGTACTCTATAAATTAAGAGCTAAAATCCGAGAATAACGGGATGTTTTTATGGACCCAACAAAGCAAAAAATCCAAATATTGAGTCGCGTAGGAGCGCCGCCGTGCGACGCGGACAGACTCGACAAAAGACTCGTGTGACATAGGGTTATAAGACGGGATTCGAGCGCGGAATGAAGTTTAGAAACAGCAAATCATCCAGTTATTGCAACGTTGCGTTGCGAAAATGAGTAACAGACAATGATAGTTACATAATTGTTACATCAGGGGCGTTTGTGGCTAATCACAAGGGAGTGAATAGAAATTAGATCGTAATAAATAATTGGTAATGTAAGAAAACAGGTTACTATATTTCGTTATCATACGTCATTACGATATAAAATAATTCTTTGTAGTGGCGATAGAAGACGGCATTCGCGGGACTTTACTGAAAGGAAGTTGCCATGCCCGTCCTGCTTAACAGAGATCGCCAGACCCGCAATCCAGCGCTCTTCGGGATTGCCCTGCTGGTCGTCACAGCAGTATCACAAACAGCACAGGCCAATATCGTCATCCTCGCGACCTCCACAAAGACAATTACGGGGTAACTGCTCACCCCCAATCTGATTGGTTCCTGCCTGCGACGTGAAGATTTTGCTTGACACGGTCACGGCGGGTTCGATTCACCATCCTCGTGAAACGCGAAACTCTTCTGACCTTTTCCAAGGAGTCTCTGGTCGACCTGGTGTTGGCCCAACAGGCTCAGATTGCCGCGCAGGCCGCGCAGATCGATCGCCTGATGGCCGAAGTCACGCGGTTATCGGCACGGGTGCGTGAGTTGGAAGCCAAACTCAACGTGCCCCCGAAAACCCCGGATAATTCCAGCCTGCCACCATCGAAGGGTCAGAAACCCGACCTGCCGAAAGAGCGGAAGAAGCGCCGCCATGGCCATCCCGGTGTTGCGCGCGCGTTGGCGGAAAACCCCGATCGTATCATCGATGCGCGATTGACTGCCTGCCCCCACTGCGCCCACGCACTCGGTGCGGCTGACCAGCCCGATATCCACGCCTACGACCATATCGACCTGCCGCCGATCAAGCCGATCATCACCAGGATCAACCGCTATCATGGTGATTGTCCGTGCTGCGGCCTGCATGTTGGTGCTCCCCACCCTGAAGGCTTTCCGCCGGGATCACCGTTCGGACCGGAACTTTGTGCGCTGATCATCCATCTGCACATCACCCAGGCGATCAGTTTCGAGCGTCTGGTCATTATGATGGATGAAGTCTTCGGCGTGACGATCAGCGAAGGCGCGATCGCGAATATCCTCGCGCGCGCCGAAGCACCCCTGGTGGCCGCGGCAGAGCCGATCGCCAACGCCGTGCGTGCATCGTCCGTGATCGGATCAGACGAAACCTCGGCGCGGGTTGGCGGCAGCAACTGGTGGCAGTGGGTGTTGCTGGGATCCACGGCCATCTGCCACGTGATCGCCAATACCCGTGCCGCCTCCGTGGTTGCCGATTTCCTGAATGGCGCACGGCCGGAAGTCTGGGTCGCAGATCGATACGGTGGCCAGAACGGGCATGGCGCCGTTCGGCAAATTTGCCTCGCCCATCTCCTGCGTGATGCGAAATATGCGATCGAGGACGGTGACGACGGCTTTGCACCAGGCTTTCGATGGTTATTGCTTCGGGCTGTGGCAATCGGCAAACGACGCGGCGAATTGAAGGACACAACCCTGGCAAACCACCTTCGTGACCTCGAAAAACGGTTGGATCGGCTCCTGTCCGGGCCGATGCCAGAGCGTCCAGCGGCGCGCCGGCTGTTTCGGGCCATGCGACGCGATCGAGCTGACCTTTTCCGCTTCATCACAAGGCGCGACGTGCCCTACACGAACAACGCGTGTGAGCGAGCCCTTCGACCGTCCGTGATTTTCCGAAAAGTGACCGGCGGCTTCCGCGCTGAATGGGGAGCCAAGGTCTATGCTGCAGCCGCCAGCATCATTGCCACTGGACGATTGCACGGCAGGTCAGCTCTCGCCGCACTCAAAGCCGCACTGGCAGGGGAACCCGTTATGCGATCAGCATGACCGAGGGGGTGAGCAGTAACGATTGCACGGCAGGTCAGCTCTCGCCGCACTCAAAGCCGCACTGGCAGGGGAACCCGTTATGCGATCAGCATGACCGAGGGGGTGAGCAGTAACATTACGGGGCAACTCGCGGCGCGACCCGCAAAGAAAGACCCGCCGCGTGAGCCCAATGCACCATCGCTGCCGGCACGCCACCCTGATTATCCAATCGTGAAAGGATTTGGCACGGCCATCCCAATAGCGACCGCCCTGCGATTGATAGTGCCGCCTTATGTCAGTGTGCATTTCGAGGCCGGGGTGAACCGCGAAATGCCCTGCTCCTGGCGTGGCGGGTTGCCGTGGCCCGCCACATTGGCCACCGCTTTGGCCCCCCTCGGCTTGCACCTCAGCGCCACCCAGACCACTGCAAAGATCACCATAAAAAAATTTTCGTAGCCGCGATTTTTTATACGTCCACTTGCATTCGCGCCTGCCACGCTCCGCGTGAAAGGACCGCTCATGCCCGATTTACCTTCGCCTCTGACACTCGAACGCAAAGCCGTCGAAGCCTGGATCATCCGATGTTACCCGCAGATCTTCCTGGCGCCCGGCACCATCCTTGCCGACACACCCGAAGTCGAGGCCAAAGTCCAGGAGGTTGGACAGCGATTTAACGAAATCTGCACGAGGCCCCCGAAAGTCGTCGCTGATCTGCTGCTCGAACCGGAAACGCTTGACCACCTGCTGACCGGCTTCGTCTGGCTCGACCTGCAGCGACGCACGGCCCTGCTGATCTACCTCGAACATCTGCCAGACGACGTGGGCAACCGGATCATCAGAGCCATGGTCGGTGCCGATCCCGATCACCGCGGCCGGACGGTGCGCGAGACAATCACCCTGATCCGCCGCGCCGAAATCATCGAGCGCATGACCCAGCCCATCCGCATCGAGGCGTTACATGCCGCCACGTCCGGACGCCCTCTCCTCGCCCCCTTCACCACTGCAACATCCACAAGGACAAACCTATGACCGCGCGCTTATCAAAGGCGCTCCTGATAGCGAGCGCCATTGCACTCCCCCTCGCCATCACAGCAAGGGCGGCCACCTCAACGCAAGGATCGTCCGCCGAGCAGACGGCCGGCTGCGTCGCAATGGCCAACGGGGCTGCCGCAGGTATCTCAGCCGGATTATCAGCTGATTCCAATGTGCTGACGGCACCCACGCCGGTCACCCAATTGACCTGCCTGTCGAATTTTTTTCACGGCGTCGGGCTCAATCTCATAACATCAGTCTTCAGCGCCAGCACATTGACCTCCATTTTTCAGGATGTGGAGGGGCAGATCTGCGCCAGCGTCAATCAAGCCTGGCAGAATGCCACGTCCTCGGTCAGCCAGTGTGGCATCTCGATCAGCGGGTTCCAGATCGGCGGCTTCGGGACCACAGGCTTCGGAAATTTCTGCCCGCAGCTCTCCTTCGGAGGCGGCGGCGCCAACCTCCTCTCCGTCACCGGATCGCCGAGCCTCGGCCAAAACACAGGTATCTACGTCAACGGCACATCCCTGATGCCAACCGGATATCCCGCTCCACAAACGACGCAGGGGAGCGCCGGCAATGGCTCATGAATTCACAAAATCGGTCCTGCTGACCGCAGGTGTTGGCGTCATGCTCGGGGCGACGATCCTTCAACCGCCCAAAGCACACGCCCTGTTCGGAACCGATATCGCGGCGCTGATTGCCGCCGTGAATGCGGTCGCCAGCAAGGTCGTCTCGGTCGGCACCGACGTCACCAACATGCAGAACGCGATCGAGGGCAAACTGGCATCCGAATTCGGGTATTCGGGTGCCCAGGGCGGCGGTAATCTGCGCACAACCTTGCAAAACGGATTTAATCAGAACGCCAATTACGCCAAGGCCGCGGTCGGCGCCAACGAGCAGGTCGCCGATGCCGTGCTAGCAGATAAAGCCACAGAAAATCTCCAGAACCATCAAATCCAGATCCAGAACAATCACGTTCTCACCCCCCAGGCCTGCAATGCACTGACCAATGGCCAATCGATCGTCGTCGGTGCCCATCAGACAAGCGGGATCGCCAATTCGATTGAATCGGTAACCGACCCGGTGACGATCGCCGCACCGGGCGATCCCTCCTATAATTCGGTCAGCGAGGGCGTCGCCTCGATCAATGCGTTACATGATCTGCGCTATTGCTCTGCTCAGGACATGGCGGCCGGCCTGCCGTGCAAGGATGGATTGAGCCCAGATCCCGACGCCGACCAGGAAGCGGCCAGCCTCCTTGGGGTGGAAACCTACCCGAATCAGACCTCGGCCACGGCCGCCAATGATTATAGCCAGACCCTGATCGAACCCTACGCGCCGGCCGCCCTGCGGGGGCCAGCGCTCACGTCGCTCAAAGGGCAGTTTGCTGTCGTCAAACGCCGGCAATACAACGCGCAGATGTCGTTGGCGCGGCGCGTCGCCACCGACATTCAGGCTACCCGCACCCCCAGCGTGGACCTCACCGCCAGCCAACAGGCCGAACAGACAGCGCTCGGCATGCCTCAGACACAGACCGCATCGTGGCTCGGTGCCCTCACCCTCGCCGTCGATCGCCGGGAAAGCAGCACGTCCTGGCACGCGGCTCTCGAATCCGACCCCAACGCGAAAACGGTTCTGATCTCGGTCGCCGATGAACTCGCCCAGAGCAATTACATCGCACTGCATCGGCTGAAATCACAGCAGCAAACGAACTTGCTGCTCGCGAGCATCCTCGCCGACAAAGCGAAAGTGCTGCTGCCTTCATCGGCCACATTGCCGACACCGCAGATCGCATCGAATGCGGGAGCCGGATCATGAGCCCGCAGCCCGACAACCAGATCCTGAAATCCGCTGTCACCTGCCCGGCCGTACTGGAAAACGCCGGGTGGCAGACGGATGACAAACCGGGTGGCGACAAAATGGTCTGGCGCGAACGCGACGCGCCTCCGAGCGCGCCGTCGATCGTCACCACATACGGCGGGCAGGGATTCTTTGTGCAAGGCACACAGACGAAGGGCGACGTCTTTGATCTCGCCGGCTACCTCGATCCGACCCTGACGTCTTTCCCGGCCCGGCGGGCACGGGTCGCGGGTATGGCCTCACCCGATGCAATCGAGCAGGCACGAACTGTCACTGCATCCAGCACACCCGGCGATGCACGGCGGAGCAGCTACTCCCGACTCTGGGTCACGCATCACCCGCTGAAGGAAGGCAGCCCGGCCTATACCTGGCTCACCGGGCAGCGCGGTATCCACCCGATCGTCGCCCAGGCCGCTATCGCACAGGAGGAACTGCGCGAGGGTCCCAATGCTACCCTTTGGGCGGCACACCGCACCGCTTCCGGTGACATGACCGGATGGGATGCCGAAGGGCCGGGATTCAAAAACTTCGCCTCAAACGCCACTCGGTCCCTGTTCACGCTCGATGCCGCCAATGGCAACGCCACGCGCATCGTCGTCGCAGACACGCCGATCGAGGCGATGAGCCTCGCCACGATCGAACGCATGCGCACCGACACGCTCTACACGGCAGTCAGCGGGGCGGTCGGGCCGGAAACCAGCGCGACACTGCGGGCCTACATCGACCGGATCAACCCGGAAACGCTGTCACTCGTTGTCGCCACCCCCACGACCGACGCCGGCAATGCCCTCGCCGATCGGATCGCCGCCATTGGCCACGCCGCCAGCTTCGTGCCCGATCGGATCTTCCCCTCCCATGGACAAAAGGACTTCAACGCCATGATCACCCGTGACATCACAACAGGCGCCCCGGAAAACGACGGCGCTACCGCCCCGCGTCCCGCTACCTCTGAGCGGACCGCCCCGAATATCGAGACGATCGAGCGCGGTCAGCCGCGAGCGGTCAACGAAACGGCCAAGCTCAGCGTCGATATCGGCCAGAGCGAGGCCGGCTTCCATTATAAGAGTATCGTGACCCTGAATGGTCGTGATCTGCCGGCATCCGAATGGAGCCAGTCCTTCCCGACCCGCGACGAAGCCCGCGAAAGTGCCGCATTCAGCGCCGGCCGGGATGTCGAACGTGCCATCGCCGGAAATACCGGCCCGAAAGCCCCCACAACATCGAACACGAACCCCTATCTCCAAGTGCTCGATGAACTCGGGAAGAATGCCGCACAGCTACCGGCTGGCAACATCAACGACGCACTTAAGCAGAGAATCTCCGACCTCACGGAGCGGGCGCAAAAGGCCGGTGTGCTGGATGATAGTGCGGTCCAACAGAAAATCGCCTGGGCAATGACCGACACGGAGCGGGCAACCGGGATCAAAACGAATGTCGGGGATAATATCCGCGACCAGCTTCTCACGCTCGCGGTGACGATCCAGGGGTTGAGCGACCCGAGCGTCGTTCGTTTGATGAAATACACCAATCGTCTGGATAATCAGGACACCGTCGACGAAATTCGCGATTTTGCGGTGAGAGTCGCCCAGAACAACCCCCCGCAGGTTCAGTCCGGCGACAATATGGTCCTCGCCAAACTCGAACAACGCGTTCTCGACGAAAATCTAAACCAGATGTCACAGCAACAGACCCTCTCGGTCGAGAAGGGCGCGCGAATGGAACAGGACAATCAGCTTAACCAGGAAGTCCGGCAGAACCGGACTGTCGAAGCGCGGGCTCAGACCGCACAGGCCCCATCGGAAACAGCCGGGGCTGCGGCCGGACAGGGAACAACGCAGCGCCCCGTCGTGCAAGCCACGACAGCCAACGTCAAGGTCACACCAGGCACATCGACCGGTCCCGGATGGCTGGAGGCCGTTGCCAATCGTGTGAAGGAATCGCCGTTGTTCCGCGCCCCCGCCCCTCGGGCGAGCAACAATAACGGTTTCACCCACAACGCCGAAGCGGCACAAACCTCAGCACCCGCACCAACCCAGCCCGCCCCCTACGCTGATACCAGTTTCGATCATAAGGGTGCTGTTGCCGGCATTGAGCGGGATCTCATCGTCGAAGGCGTCACCGAAGCCGCCGTCACAGCAGCACAGGCCCTGACCAGCCTGCGGCAGATGATGGGGGGTATTGGCCAGAAGATCGACGCTGCAGCTGAAAATGATCCCGGAGGCTACGCCAACGTCATGTCGGGCATGAAACCCGGCGGCCAATACGCCGAATTGCGGTCGGAACTGGATGCGCAGATCCAGCAGACCCAAGGCTTTGCCGGAACCTACCAGCAAGCCACCGCAGCCCTGGATCAATATGTGTCGAGCAGACTGGATGCGGAATCCTGGGTTCGCAGCAATGCCATGAAGGTCAGTGATCTCGATAAGGACCTCGCCCCCGTCGAAAAGGGGTTGTTCGAATCCCTGCAAAAAACGCCCGGACTGACGTCGGGCTTGAGCATGCTTGAGGAAATGGCCACGAAATTCGGCGAGGCGATCATGCAGATCATCGACCGGGCACGAACCGCCCTCGGCTTCGGTCCTGGCATGGGAAGCGACCCCTCCCCCTCCCCCGCTGGACCACAGAACGAACAACGCCCCGGCCCGCGCCCCGGCTGATCCGCCTCACCCGCTTCGTTATTCCCGGACCCCGCACAGAGAGACCATCATGATAGGAAAAATTGCGCGACTTGCGAGGCTGATCCTGATCTCGTTCATGCTCGCAGGCACGATCACCGCGCCCGCCCTCGCCGCGGCGGGCACGGGGGTTGGGACTGGGTCAACCCAATCCGGCACTCAGGTCACATGGCAGCAACTGAACGCGCCAAACGATTGGGCGGGCGGGGTGATCAACGATTTGTTCCCGATCAACCTGACCGGCCAACAGACCGGCACACCCACTGCCGGAACCGGGATCGGCAACGAGCAGACGGTCATCGGCACCATGATGGGCTTGTTCAACGGCATCGTCGGCCTCATCGCGGCCGCGTGGTTCGCCTACGCGACCTTGATGGAGATCCATCGCGGTGCCGAAACCGGTGAAGTGCTCTCCGAACGGACCAGCTCATGGGTCGCACCCCGGATCGCCATGGCCGCGATCCTCATTATCCCGGTGGCGGGCGGGTTCAATGTCGGCCAGGCGGCCGTCGTGCAGATCGCCCAGTGGGGCGTCGGCATTGCCGATCTGGTCTATGATGCCGGGCTGACCGCCCTCGGTCCGGGTGCCCTGCCGATCGCCACCCCGCAAGTTCCGAACGCGCAGCGTATCGTCGCCGGCATGGTGGAGGACGAGGCGTGTCGGGATCTCATCAACGATGTCTCCGGCTCGAACACGCGGACACTGATCGTACCGGAACCCGCGCCGATCTTCCGGCAAAGCTCCTACGGCAGCGAATGGGGTATCCCATCGAGCATCGGCAGCGCGATCAGCAAAATCCCCTACATCGGACCTGAACTCAACGCCTTCGTGAACCCGGCGGTGGGCACCGGAGGCACGCTGATCTATCCCTTCTCCGCCACCAGTGGCGATAGCGGGGGAACGCCCGTCTGCGGCGAAATCACCCTGCGCACCCCTGCACCCACCAGCGGATCAGCACTGAATGCCACGGAAAATATCGCGACCGATCAGAAAGCGGCCCTCGACAAGGTATACTACGGCGACATCGAGCCCCAGGTTTCGACGATCATCGCCAATTATTTCCAGTCGGATAATCCCCAGCTCCTCACCGGTCTGATGAACGTCATGACCACCGCAACGTCAGACTATTCGAGCGCTCTCACCAAGGCCGCGTCCAGCGTCGTGAAGGAGGAGGGACAGAGCACGATCCAGAAGGAGAACCTCAATCAGATGAAGGCGCTGGGATGGAGTGGCGCCGGCGCGTATTTCATCCAGATCGCCGCGATGAACGGCCGCAACCTCAGCATTCTCGACAATACCGCCAGTGTTGCGGCACCCAGCTGGAGCGGACTTCCCGCCGATCTCAAATCCGATCTCGCCCAATATATGCCGCCGGTGACCAGCTTCCTGAACGAGATTCAGATCGATACCAATGTGGACGCCGGTGCTACACCCCCGACCGCCCTGATCAGCAATCGCCCCTCATCGAGCGGGCTCGGGATCATCAACACCGTCTTCGATGCCATCGGCATCAACCGTCGGCTGTTGAACTTCATGGCAACCGCCGTGCTGCCGACCAACGGTGAATGGTCCGATCCCTTCGTGCCGATGATCAATCTCGGCCAGCACATGGTCGAGGCCGGTATCTCCGCGATCGGGCTTTCCGCTCTGCTGAATACCAAACTCGGAACGGTTGCCGCAGTCGGGGGGCAAGCGCTTGTCGGCGACGAGGTCGGCGCGGTTGCGACGGCCGCGATGGCTGCCAGCGGTGTATTAAGCCGCTTGATCAACTTCATCTATTTTGTGTGCATTGGATTGATTTTTCAGGGGCTTATGCTCGCCTATGTGATCCCGATGATCCCGCTCGCCCTCTGGATCGCCCAGGTGATCAACTGGTTGATCCTGGTCTGCGAAGGCGTCATCGCGGTCCCGGTCTTTCTACTGGCTCATATGACCTATCGCGGCGATGGTTTCCACGGGGCCAATGCCAGCTACGGCTACAAGATGCTCCTGAACATCCTGCTTCGGCCCGTCGTGATGCTGTTCGGCTTGATGCTCAGTTATTTCATCTTCACCGCCGGGTCGTGGTTGATCTTCAACCTCTTCACGCTGGCCGCGGATTTTGTGTTTAATCAGGGAAACGTGGTGACCAATTTCTTCGGGCTCATGATCATGGTCTCGGTGATGGTGATCATGCTCACCACGCTGGCGATCCTGTCCTTCAGAATGATCTCGATGGTCACCAACATCATGCGGTGGGGCAACCTCGAACCGGCAGATCGAGTGGATGGCATGCAATTCGCTCGCGAGGCGACTTATGGCGGGGCTGAGGGTGCCGCCCGCTGGGTTTCCGGGAAGGCACCATACCAGATTGCCAATCTTGCCACGGGTTATGGCGGCTCCGGAAATAACGGGATGACACCGGGCGGGTATCTGCCATATAATAAACCAAGTCCTGGTGGATCAGGAGGCGGCGGCGCTGCTGCCGAGGTTGATTCCACACTGGCGGCGACCACCGAGGTCATTCCGCCGGCAGAGTGAAAGGAGTGCCTGCTATGAGTGATTACATGGCTATGCAGCTGGGCAGCATCAACGGAATCCTTGCGTCTGAACAAGCGCAGCGCCGGCTTGATGAGATGATCGCCTGGAGAAACCGGAACCAGAATAGCCAGCCTCAGGTCGACCCTGCGAGCTTCTACGACCTGATCAACCAGTATAATGCCTTGGTTGAAGACTTTAATCGGCAGAGCAAAGAGAATGCCAATCTAAAATGGCAACTTTTGCAGAAGGATGCCGTTGTCTCAAGGAAGGGTGTCGAAATCGAGAAACTGAAGCTCGATCTGATGGATGAACGGATCAAACTTCACGAGACCGAGTTCAAGCTGCAACGTGAAGAGCAAGCCGGGGCCGGTTTCGTCAAAACGATCGGCAAGTTCCTGAAAGCCTACCGGCATTATCGTGATTTGCTCGGAATCAAGGAGGGCGACCCCTACGACGTTCCTGGCTACTGGTAAGGTCCTTCTGACCACCACCGAAAGGAGCGCCCTTGGCGCTCCTTTTTCGTTCCAGCCCCCGGAAAACCAGCCCTCCTCCACCCAAAAAAATTATGCGTCCAGTGGCGATAGCACCCGCCATGGTGATCTCCTTCGAAGGAGATCACCCATGCGTCTACCCATGCTTGCCGTCATCCTGTCCTGCACCGCCCTCGCCGGCTGCGCCTCAGGTAACCTCAAAACCGAAGCAGATTACCACGCCCCGCCCGCGCGACCCGTCGCCGATCCCTCTTTCAACCCCTACGCCCCTTATGGCAGTACCCACGCCACCTGGGAGCCCCCAGTCCTCAATCGCTGGCAAACCATCGTTAAACCAAACGATCCCAGCGTCACCCTCACCCGTCCGGATTACGAAGCCGCACCCTGGGCCACCGGCGCAAAATCCTCAGCCTTCAGCGCCACGTTCTGAGCCGCCGCCATGTCCGATCCAATCGAGCGCGTCGATATCGGCCGCGCCAGCCTCTATCGCGGTAACGCGCTCGATGTTCTGACCCAGATCGGGGCCGTCGATACCATCCTGTCCGATCCTGTCTGGCCGAACTGCCCCACAGGTCTCATCGCCGGCAGCGAAGATCCGCCACGGCTCTGGCAGGAAACCATGCGGGTCATGCGGATCCCGACCCGCCTGGTCGTGGTGCTGCGCGGCGACAGCGACCCGCGGTTCCTTGCGCCGGTGCCGACCGCCCTGCCCTTCTTCCGCCTGATCCACCTGCCCTACACCATCCCGGCGTTCGTCGGGCGCAAACTCGGCCGCGACGAAATCGCCTATTGGTTCGGCGATCCAATCCGCCCTGGTCGCGGCCGCAACCTTATCCCCAGCCGCGCACCGGCCGCCCAGCCGAACGACGCGCGGACCAACGGCCACCCCTGCTCCCGCGCGCTGAAACATTTCGACTGGCTGGTCGAATGGACCAGCGATCCGGGCGAAACCATTCTGGATCCCTTCATGGGATCAGGAACCACCGGCGTCGCCGCCATGCGCCTCGGACGGCGTTTCATCGGGATCGAGATCGATCCCAAATGGTTCGATCTCGCCTGCCGGCAGATCGATCAAGCCGAACGACAGGGCGTCCTGTTCGACGGCCCCGCCATCCCCCGGCCGGGGCGGTCCAGAAATCCCACAGCAACCGCCGGCGTCACGCCCATGCTGCCGCTGCTGGATCGACGTTCACCGTAATCCGCTTCTGGATGACCAACCCCGAAGAGCTTCAACCGCCGGAACGCACCGCGTCAGTCGGTCTTTCCCCACGGCGGTAACCGGCGCGGCCGGTTCGAAACCGGGCTGACCGTCATTCCCGCAATCATCCCTTCGAGCCTGCTGACCCGATCGCGGAGGTCCTGCACCACCACGGTCAGGTCGCGATTCTGTTCCGCTAACTGGGTCACCCTGTCATCAAGCAGAACGATCCGCCGCATCGCGGCGATCGCCTCCCCGTAAAGACTCACGGACGAGACGCCGATCGCGGGGCTTTCGGTGGAGAGGAACGTAAATGGGAAAGGTGCCGCGCGGTCTCGGCAATCGCCGCGTCGATCCGGCTCAGGGCGGCGGGATGCGTTTCCTCGAAAGGATCAGCGCTGCCGGCAGGATGACCCGGTCCACAACCCCTGCCCCGCCCATCGCGGTCACCGCGGCCACCAGCTGTCCTCCGTGTGCAGAAACTCGGCGAAGGTGCCGGGTCGTTGGGTTCGCAAACGCCAATTCTCCATCGCCTTGAAAAACGAGAGTACGAGAAACCATACGCCCATCGCCAGCACCAGCAGGACATAGAAGAGATTTCCGAGACCGACCGGCGAGACCATCACCCGATAGGCCCAGTACAACAGCAGCAGGATCCCCGACACCAGGTAAATCCGGCTCGCCCGCGCCGCAATCACCCGCGAGTTCGCCATCATCATCCGGATCTGGTCCGGGGATCTGCCATAATCGAACGCCATCGCGACGATATCGTACGTCCCCTCCGGTGTCAGCCGGCGCCGACGATGCGGCGGTACCCTCTGAATGTCCGACCACATGTCGCCAATATAGCGGGCGTTCGTCCGGATCTCATCGGTCCCGAATATCGCGTTCGGACTAACCCCCCACCGGAACGCCCGCTTGAACATACCCGCCGCCTGGTTCGGATCCTTGCCGTCCTTCGACCGGCTTCCGGTCTGCCCCTTCCGCGCCATTCACCCCTCCTGTCTTCTATTGATGTCCACCGCGCGGCCGGGATGGGCCGCGAATACGCGATCGAGGCGCTCATCCAGCAATGTCGCCAGATGCGACGCATCCCGCGCGGCATCCAGCGCATCCCGCGCCGAAGAACTGATGATGCCACGCCTCAACCAGTCGCTGTTGGTGGGATTGCATAAGGCTTCGACCATCCGCGCCGTCATTCCCTGGAGGCGTCGTCCGGAGCGAGGGATCCGGAATATGGTGAGGGCGTCCCAACCGTGTCGCTCGATCCAGGCTTCGGCATCACGCGGATCGGGGAATTGAGGCTCGTCCATAAAGGCAACTCCAATTGTTCAGGGGGATGATGGTGTCCGTTGGGGGGGCGCCCGACCGGCTTCCTCGCCTGGCTCTCTCCGGCGCGCGCCCGTTTGCGCGTCATGCTGCGCGCCGATCAGGTCGGCGGTGGGAGGGACGCGACGATCGCGGCAAGATCGCCCGGATTGCCATCGCTCCGGCCGATCAGCCCATCACGCGTGTGCCACAGCAAGGTCGGCGTGCCGGTCAACCCTATGTCGTGCGCCACCGCCATGTTGCGGGCCAGCCGCGCCGTAGCGCCAGCGCTGGCGGTCTCCGGCAACCCCTTGTCGATCCAGTCGGCGACCATCCGGGTCGGTGCGCGGCTGACCATCACTTTCGCCTTCAATGTGCTCTCCCCCTTGTCCTCGTAATCCAGGATCGACAACGGAATGACGCTCAGGCGGAGTTTTCCCGCGTTCACATAGGGAGCCAACGCCTGCATCGCGTGGATCGAATGGATGCACATCGGATCGATCAGCATCCAGAGATGTGGAGCGTTCGCCGGTCCGACGGTCCCGTGGTCGGTCGACCGCAGCATCCGGAATACCGAGGCGACCTCCTTCGCCTTCTGCGCCGAGGTAGCCGGAACCGGGAGGGGGGCATCCGGGGGTGTTGATTTGGTCGTACGGGTTGGAACCGTAGCCGTCGCGGGAACGACAGCAGACGGACCGCTGTGGTGGACGAAGGCATGGGTAACCGGCTGATGCTTGCCGATCCGACCGATCGTCACCGTAGGCAGCACACCCGGAATGGCGGCCACCTGGCGCAGGGTGATGTTCTTGCCGTGGTCGCTCCACATCTCACCCTGGATCTCCGAACGGCCATCGGGGGCAATGTAGAAGACGGAAAACAGCGGCCCGCTCCGGGCAAAAACGCCCCGCATCCCGTCCACCGTGCCGATATCGTAGAGCTTCGCCCCATGAGAGGCGATCTGGCGTAGCGCAGGGACCGCGGCGACCTCGGCGGTCGGGATCCGCTTGACCCCGGCGGGCATCGGCAGGTCACGAACCGAATGGAGAACCGGTGCCGCCTGTGATCCTGGTGTCGTTGCGGGCGCTGCTGTTGGCGTTGGTGTTGGTGTTGGCGCGGACGGTGGCGCCACAACAGGCTGGGCCGCCGGTAAAGCGGCGACGGAGGGTGTCAGGGGTGGATCGACGGCGTGAACCAACTGCGTCGGAGGCGCTGAGGGTGGCGACGCCGGTTTCGTCTTGAGCGGCACCTTGGTCGGCGACGCCAGTACCGTCCGGTTCGCGGTGGGCATCACCGGCGCGGGATAGGTGGGCAACGCCAGAGGATGGGTCGACGCCACCTGCCCCAGGCTCGCAGACGAAACCGCACAATCGGGACCCGACGCCGCGATTGCCAGACCAGGCAGACCCGCCAGGAAAACAGCTAAAGCAACACGCATGATCAATCTCCTTCGCCGGAGAGCTTCGCGACCGCGATTGCAACTGCGTACAGGTCAGAGAGGGGAAGATCTTCACTTTATCGTGAAGCCCGCAACGGCAGATGCCCGACTACGCAGATGCCTGCTGGAGCGGCCGATCGCCGGGCGGATCGATCTGCTGGAAGAGCGAACGGAGCAGGAGCCGCTTGAACTCCTTGTCGTCCGGCGTGACCTTCGATCCTGCGCGACGCGGATGATGCAGGACGATCGGCGCGCCACCAAGCGCCGCTCTCATCAGCGGATGAACATGGCGCTTGCGTTCGAGATAGCGGTCATCGTCATAACCCATGGTCTCGACGATCACCGTGGCCTCGCGCCCATTCGCCGCTTTCGCCCTCACCACGAAATCCGGAATGATCGGCGGCCGCGCGTCAGCACTCGCGTCCGGTGCAGCCGGGTTGAATTCGGGCCCGAGATCGAATTGCGGCTTCTCGATCGTCATCAACACGTTCCGCGCCCTGGCCAGCCATCCCTGCAGGTCGATCAGATTGTGCAAGGTCAAGCGCTCGTTGTCGCTATCGAGCAGCAAGAGATGCGAACGGGAGGCAACCGGATGGGCATAGGCGCGCAGGATCGCGGCAGGACTGTCCTTGTCGGGCCGCGCGACCAGAGCCGCCACCAGATAAGGTGGCCGCCGCGCCGCCGCGTCGTGGATTCTGCCATGACCCTCGATCTCGCCGAAGATCGAGAGCCGCCCGATGACCGGAATCGAAATCCCCTCCATCGGTTCAATCATACCCTCGGAAATCGACCGCGCCGCGGTGATGAAAATCCCATGCGGGCGGGATTTGCGGAATTTCTTCGCCGGCGTTTCCTCGATGCGCAGACGAAAGGCCTCATACTGCGGCGCATAGGTCTCGAGATACGGGCGTAGGTACACCTTGTCGGCGAGTTCAATCTGCTTCGCCGCCTGACGCAGCGCGCGATACTGGCAAGCGAGATCACCCGCGACCCAGCCGGGGCGCACACGCTGCAAGCCAGCTTCTTCAACCAACCCGAGGAGCAGGCGGGCAAGCGGGGAACGCTCCTCGGCATGGCTCACACCGGAGAGGTGAACCCGGTACTCCACGGGTTCCACGGCATAACCCTTGATCAGACAGGGCGGTTGATCTCCCAGCCGGAAACTCGCCGTGACGTGTTTCTGCTCCTCCGGCTCGCGGAAGAAATCGCAGTCCGGTGCATGCGGCGGCCAGCAGACATTGGTATGACGACGAATATGGCTCGACGCGACCGGTACCAGCGCGGGTGGCCGGTCCTCGCCAGCACTGCCGAGGCAGTCGCACAGGATCCAGTGACCGGGGCCGGAGTCCTGGACGCGCTTGATGATATCGGCCGCAGGCACACGCTCCGCAAACACCGCATAGCGCCCGAACGCGCGACGCACTAACTGATCCTCGCGCCGCGACAACGGCGTCGCAGGACTGGTCTTTCCTTTCGGCGCGATCGAGAGCATCTCCCCCTTCCCCTTCCCCTTCCCCTTCCCCTTCCCCTCGCCCTCACCTACCCCGGCAGCCGTCCCTGAAACCCACAGGCGCGAAGATGCGAGCAATAGGCATCGTCGAGCACACCCGCGCCGTGGGCGATCTGATGCAGGTAAAGATCACCACCCCAGTTCAGCTCAAGCAAAATCGGCCCGTGGTCGGTGATCGCGACGTCCCAGGATTGCGTCCTGATCCCCGGAAACAATGGCGCGGCCCGCGTGACCAGGGATCGGAGATCGTTCCAGTCCGGGACGATGACCCCCTCGATCGCGCACCCCGTATCGGGATGGATCGGATCGCGCCGCAACGACGTCGCTTTCCCCGTCATCACCCGCGTTACCTCACCCGTGACGAGGTCGATCGCGCCAAGCCGGTTGCCCTCCCGCCAGTAATTGTCCGCCTCGTTCGCCCGGATCGGGATTTTCAGGGCGGCGCGATGGATGACCGGGCCGGCATCCGTGAGCAACACCAGCACTCGAACCGTGCAAAGCCGTCCACCCGACACCCGGCCCAGTTCAGTTGGAGGCAGGAGGGCGCGCTGGATCAGATACCCGCCCCGATAATTGAGGATGCGGGTTGCGACAGCCGGTAGCGGCACGGTGGCGTCGGTGACACCGCGGATCGTGTCGGACGTCGGATCGACCGATACCGCGTGGATCACCCCAACGCTAAACACGCCATCGATAGGTTTGGCGACCAACGGATACTGTGACGGATCGCGCAGGAACCCGACAACATCATCGATCGACCGCAACGCCGCGGCACCATCCAGGCCCCGGGTCGGATGTGCGACCCCGGTTATTTCGGGGACGGCGGCAATACCGGCTGCCGACAAGGTCGCTTGCGCGATGAGCTTGTCATCGGCAACAGCGCGCCAGCCGTAATCGCAGGTCGTGCGATGAAACAAACCCTGCGCGGCAAGCCCCACAAAACGTGCTTGATCGCCCGACATCAGCTCGCGATCCCACAGCCGATGCTGCAAGAACTCCACCGGCATCAATCGACCCGGACCACGACTCAAACGATAGGTCGACACCAACAGGCGCATCAGCCCGCCCAGCGTTGGCGCGGCATGCGGCAACGCGGCTCGAATATCGACAGTCGGCAGTTTGCCCGCAATCGGGACGGCATCCGCCCCGTAGGGTCGGGAATTGGCTAGCGCGAGTTCCATCACAACACCTCCAGCCGGAAGCATTGCGAGCCGGATCGCAAGTGCATAATGCAAACCGCACCCGCCGGTTCACGTTTCGGTGATGATGGAATGCAGGGGCGCACGGGGATTGGGGCGCACGGGGATTGGGGCGGACGGGGATTGGGGCGGACGGGGATTGTCGGGGCAAGCGGTGCGGCAATGCGAGGTGTCCAAGTCTCCCGGCATTCGTCGGGCTGACGCTGGTCGCCGGTGCCGTCGATCCAGCAACCATGCGGCGCTTGATCGATGCTCTCACATGACCGAAACATCAGGTGCGGCCGACGAGAATTGTGCCCCCAACATTCCATACGGTTTCAGGTTTAGCTATCACCGCGAGAAGGCGAGCGGCTCTTTCGCTCATGGAGAAAACGCAACATGGACCAAGCGACAAGACGCGAGACCTGGAATCAGCGTTACGCGATTGACGACTATATTTTCGGCAAGGAACCCAGCGAACTTCTGGTACGCCACAAAAGTTTACTGCGGGCCGGCGATACCGCGCTCTCGGTTGCGGATGGTGAAGGGCGTAACAGCGCCTATCTGGCGCAGCTTGGCATGAACGTCACAAGTTTTGATTTTTCAGATACCGCGATCGCCAAGGCTCAGAAACTTTTCGACGAGCGGCGTGTCTCGGTGAACATGGTTGAGCATGACATAGAAACCTGGCCATGGACGCCGAACGCCTACGACGTGGTGGTCGGGATTTTCTTTCAATTCCTGGACCCTGCCGCACGCTCCAAGGCATTTGCCGGCATCGCACAAACGGCGAAGCCGGGTGGCCGGATTTTCCTGCGCGGCTACACACCAAAGCAGCTTGAATTCAAAACCGGCGGCCCGCCTGAAGTCGAAAATCTTTATACTGTGGACCTGCTGCTGGCGGCATTTCCAGGCTTTGAACTGATCCACCTCGCCGACCAGATCACGGAACTGAACGAAGGCCCCCGCCATACCGGCATGAGCGCGTTTGTCGATCTGGTCCTCCGCAAGCCCATCTGACATCCAGACTACACGGCTGGGCCAAACCGGGAGAGATAGCCTCACATCCTTGAAGCATCCGGCTGGCCGGCCGCAGATTCAGCCACGTTTCGAGAACCGGTCGTAGGCGGTAATCCGCTGCACCGATGGTTCCCGACCCGCACCCAGAACCTTGGTCTTGAGATAGGCGATCTCATCGGACTGCTTCGCCTCCGGAACGTCGATATACCATGTCCGCGGCCGGAACCCCGTGTCACCACCCCAACGATAACCCCGGCGTTTCAGATCATCCTTGAGCTCGAACGGCGCACCCTCGGCCCATATCCGCCACGTCACGCCGCGGGCGCGATCGAGCAGACGGCTCATCGCAATCGTGCCCGAATGCGGCAGTGGCAGGGCCAGCAGCTCGATCGCCGCGAGGCAATCATTCGCTGCCCGGTGCCGGTCGTAGAAGAAACCTGCCCCCATCGCGAGATAGGCAAGTTTCAGACCCTCAAACCCCTCCGCGACCCAATCGACCTCCGTCATCGAGCACGCCCAGGGCTTGCCCGCGAAGGCCGGACATAGACGCTCGATGAAACGGCGATCAAACGCCGCGTTATGCGCGACCACGAGAGCGGCGGGGGCCACCATTCCCTCCACCGTCGTCAGATCAATCGTCTGGTTCGTGACCATGGTATCGGTAATGCCGGTCAGGGCCACCACCTCGGGCGGTATCGGGCGACCGGGATCACGAAAGGACTGGAAGGGCTCGCCGACATCGGTGATCCGACCGTCAAGCGCATAGGTGAACGGCACGATCGCGATCTCGATGATCTCATCGGTTTCGGGATCGAGCCCGGTGGTTTCGACATCGACGAATAATCCTGGCCGGGTTGGCGTGCCAGGTTCGACCGCGGCCGGCGAGCGGGGTGCCAGCTTGCGCAGGACGCGGTAGGCACCGGAGGCACTGAGCGTCCGCGCCATCTCCTCGAGCCGCTTCACCTCCTCTTCGGTCATGGTCCCTCCCCTCCAGCGGCTGATCGCGTGCGGTTCATAGCCCCTTGCGGCCCGCCAAGGCCATCAAACCGGGAGTGCCCCCTCGAGAGCGCGTCCCCTCAATAGGCGGTTCCAACCAGGATCTCGCCAACCCGCGTCGTATAGCGGGGCGACAAATTCATCGCCTTGGCTGTCCAGGTCCGCGTAATCCCAGTTGCGAGCGGACGCAGCGTGTCACGACCGAACCGGCCATTGACCGCATCGAGCGCCGCCATCGCCCGCGCCGACCGCACAGGATCCCTGGTCGGAAACAGCGACACCGGCTGACTGCCCGCGTCGATCAACTCGCCGAGCATGATCCCCGCCTTCGAATACCGGAACCCCGCACGCCACATCGGCTCCAGCATGCGGATCGCCTCACCAATCAACGATGTCGTATCGTTCGTCGCCTCGATCCGCGCCGAATGCTGGTTGCTGTACCAGGGATCGCCATTGTGCGGGTTGGTGTGGAGCAGAACCGTCATCGTGCTGGCGAGCAAACCATGCTCGCGCAATTTCTCGCCGGCGCGGGTCGCGTAGGATGCCACCGCCTCGCGCATCGTCCACCAATCGGTGATCGGCATGCCAAAACTACGCGTCACCGCGATGCCCTTGCGCTGCGGCGCCATCAGCGACAGCGGCAGACACGACACGCCGCGCAATTCCGCTTGCACCCGCGCACCCACCACAGACATCATATCGCGCACCTTGCGCGGATCGAGGCGCAGGAAATCCGCAACGGTCCGGACGCCGCTGGCAGCAAGCTTCTCAGCGGTCTTGCCGCCGATCCCCCAGACCTCGCCAATCCCGAGGTCCTGATACAGGGCCACGCGCGCCGCCTCGTCGCGCAGATCGCACACCCCATTCAGTTCGGGTCGGGATTTGGCGAGTTTGTTTGCGGCCTTTGCAATTGTTTTACTGGGACCGACACCTACACAGGTCGGGATCTTCGCGATCTGGCGGACCGCGCCGCGCAGCATCTGGCAGAACTCCACGAGGTCGCCCGTGACCGGCGCCAGATCAAGGAATGTAAATTCGCTTGCAATAACGACCCCCTGAGGGGCGAAAATCGCGTCCAATTTCGACCCCTCTGACGTTTGATGTCAGCACCCTCCCTAACGCTCGCAGCGGGCGTGAGGAGGCTAATTGGGGGATGATTGCAGT
>NZ_JAIMBY010000018.1 GCF_026191915.1 Acidiphilium sp. PA | reverse complement strand
TTTATCCGTTCAACGCCTTCCGCTCGTTGCTCGGCATCGCGGGCGGCGCCGAGGCGCCAACCTATGCCCAGCTTTATTCGGGAGCATGGGTCCACCCCACATGTAGTGGGTGTCTGACTTAACCGGATAGGCACGGATTCTTGAAGAGCCGCCGCAAGTGCCCTTACCGCATGAGCGGCGGAATTCTTTCATCAAACCGGCATGGCCTTTCATGATGACTTAGCCGCGCAAAAGGCCTTAAATCGTCTCGTTGAACGACAAATGCTCTGGCGCGACGTGGCGTATTTGAAAGGAGTTGAAAGGAGTTGAAATGCTTTCTATGTTTCAAACAAAACCGGACTTGATTGTTCACTCCAAGGACCCGCTGAATGCTGAGCCGCCTCTGGCTCACTTGCGGGAGAATTTCATCACCCCGCAGAAATTCTTTTACGTGCGGAGCCATGGAAATATTCCGAAGCTGGATCCGGCGCGCCATAGGCTTTCGGTGACCGGCATGGTGACGACGCCGCTCGATCTTTCGATGGACGAATTGCGCACGCGATTTTCCAAACGGCAGGTGACCGCCGTGCTGCAATGCGCCGGTAACCGGCGTGCCGATATGCAGCAGGTCAAGCCGGTTTCTGGCGATCCTTGGGCACCTGGCGCTATCGGCAATGCCGAATGGGGCGGCGTGGCGCTTGCCGATGTGCTGCGCGCCGCCGGTGCCGATGAAACGCGGACCCTGCATGTCGCCTTCGCGGCCCTCGATGATATCGATATCGAGGGCGAACAATTTCGCTTCGGCGCCTCGCTTCCGATGGCCAAGGCATTATCCTCCGATGTATTGCTGGCCTTCGAGATGAATGGCGACGCCTTGCTGCCGGAACATGGTTTCCCGCTGCGTGTCATCACGCCAGGCTATGCAGGCGTGCGCAGCCCGAAATGGCTCGCCTCGATCTCAGTGCAAGATATGCCTTCGGATAACCATATACAGCAGCGGGACTACCGGCTGGTCCCCCCGCACATAACAAAAGACACCGTGGACTGGTCGAAAGGCATGACGATCAACGATATGCCCCTAAACAGTGCAATCTGCGAACCGGCTGCGCATGCGACGCTGAAGGCCGGCAAGACCATGGCGCGCGGCTATGCCATCGCGACGGAACGGCGGGTGGTGCGGGTGGATGTCTCGATTAATGACGGGCGAAACTGGAGTCAGGCTGAACTGGAGCCGGATTCTGATGCGCCCTGGAGCTGGGTATTCTGGCAGGCGGAGCTGGATCTGCCGGCTGGCGAGCACGAGCTTGCGGTGCGGGCGTGGGATTCCGCCGGGCAGACGCAGCCGGTGCGGCCCGACGACACCTGGAATTTCAAGGGCTATCTCAGCGCCGCTTGGCACCGCGTGCCGGTAACGGTGAGCTGAAATGCGGCGCCAGAACTTCAACGCCAAAGCTTCCGTGCCAGCACGGCACTCACGAATCCCCTCATTTTGATGTGACCTTGCTATAGGCTCGATTCGGGCCGCTTCTGTAATACCGCCTAGTGTTATCAGATGGGTCATGGGCATGGTTAGGGTGGGTATTCCGCGTAAGCGGCTTTCGGACGTTCGGGGTTTCATCGGCGCGCTTTACGATCACGATCTGCACGCCAAGCGCGTTGAGGCGCTGGCGGACGCGACCCTAGGCGTGATGACGGGCGGGTCGCTGGCGGTGGCGACCATCGGCCAGGCCCTGGCGCAGGCGCGCGGGCTTGTCACCAAGCATGCGGTCAAGCAGGTGGACCGTCTGATAAGCAACGCGGGCATCGACGTGTGGGAGAGCTTTGCACGCTGGGTGCCGCATCAAGTCGGCACGCGGCCTGACATCCTGGTCGCGATGGACTGGACCGACTTCAACCATGACGATCAAGCGACCCTCGTACTGAGCCTGGTGACGGGCCATGGCCGCGCGGCACCTCTGCTCTGGCTTTCCGTGTGGAAAGAGGAAATCGCAAGCCGGCGCAACGATTTTGAGGATGCCTGCCTGTGCCGCCTGGCTGAAACGGTGCCGGAGGGATGCCAGGTGACGATCCTGGCCGATCGCGGCTTCAGCGATCAGAAGCTATTCGCCTTCCTGGGCAAGCTCGGTTTCGGCTACGTGATCCGCTTTCGCGGCAACATCAGAGTAACCGATGCCCACGGCACGGCCAGGCCCGCGGCCGAGTGGGTCGGCAAGGGCGGCAGGGCGTGCAAACTGCGCGATGCGCGGGTCACGGCGAAGGGACAGCTTGTGGGGGCCGTGGTGTGCGTCCACGCCAAAGCCATGAAAGAGCCCTGGTGCCTGGCTGCCAGCGATACCGAAGCGTCTGCGGCGACGCTGGTCAACCACTACGCCCGCCGCTGGACCATCGAGCCGCAATTCCGCGATACCAAGGATCTGCGCTTTGGCATGGGACTGTCGGCCACCCGCGTCGGCGAGCCCATGCGCCGCGACCGGCTGTTGCTGGTCAGTGCCTTTGCGGTCGCGCTGCTGACGTTGCTGGGTGCGGCCGGAGAAAGCCTAGGCATGGACCGGCTGCTCAAGTCCAACACCAGCAAGACCCGCACCCACTCGCTGTTCCGCCAGGGTTGCATGCTCTACGAATTGATCCCCAACATGCCCAAACACCGGCTGATCCCGCTCATGCAAGCGTTCGCCCAAGCCCTGGCAGACGCACCCGAGTTCAGCAGATTGTTTGCTCAGGCAAAATGAGGGGATGGCTGAGAGCACGGCAGGCATCCAGTGATTATTTCCTTTCCTTCTGACGCGCGACCAGCGCATCCACAAGCTTGGGAATTTCAGCGGTACTATACGGAGCGCCGAAGACCTTCTTCATCTTGGTGACTTCGCCGGTCCAGGCAGCTTGAGGAATCACCGGCTGGCGGTTCACAAAGCCAGCGGAATGACAGTACGCGCAGTTCTGATTGAGCACGGCGGCGTCGGTGCCCTGGAAATACGCGCCGGGAACCGGAATTTTTACCGATTCCGATTTGAATATCGGCGCGGGTGTCGCCGCAAGGGCAAAGGCGCTTATCGAAAGAACGCCGCCTGCCAGCAGAGCGATGGTTTTGATTTTCATGGGGTCATCTCCTCGTTAAGCGACTGTTACATCGACATGCTCGATGCCGTTATACATGAAGCCGCCAGGGTTCCAGCCGGCGACCATGGGCTGGACATGGCCCTCGGCATTCGCGGCCTTCACCATCAGCCGGTAGGTTCCGGTCTTGGGCAGGGATATGCGGGCGTGCCAAGGGCGGAACCCGTAGGCGCCGTAATTCTTGCCAAGCGTGGCGGTGCGCCAGGTTTTGCCACCATTGACCGAGACCATCACTGATTTCAGCGCGCTGCCACCGCCGAAGGCGAAGCCTTCCAAGGTCACCGCTTGGCCAGAGGAGAATTTCTGGCCATTTTCGACACTGGTGAAGAAGCTGCGCGGCTTCATTTTGTTGATCGGGACGAATTTGATGCCTTTTTCGCCAGGCTTCATCTCGCCGGTCTTGGTGTCGGGGATTTTATAGGCCACCGCCATCCAGAAATTTGTGCTGGGATGGTCGATCACCTCGATCTCAGTGAGCATTTTTACCCAGTAAGTCGAGTACCAGCCGGGCACAATGAGGCGCACCGGATAGCCGTTCAGCAGCGGCAGGTTCTCACCATTCATCTGGTAGGCGACCATCACCTCGCCGTCATTGGCGCGCTTGAGCGGCAAAGTTTTCTCGAAGGTAACATCGGGCGGGTAGAGCCCGCCGCCCTGTTCCAGGCTGCGGAAGGCGACATGGGTGCCCTTGGTGGTGAGGCCTGCATGGGCGAGCAGATGGCTGAGCGGCACGCCTGTCCACATCGCGTTATACATCGCGCCATTTCCCCATTGAGCGCCGGAGACGCGTGGGTTGATAAAGCCCCGGCTGTTGCCGGAGCATTGGTTGATCGCCGCCATGCGTTTAGGAGGAAAGGCTTTGACCAGTTCCTCTAGCGTCAGCTCGAACGGCTTCTTCACCGCGCCGAACACTTTAATTTTATAGGTCGAGGCGTCCACGCTGGTCGGGAAGTCCGCCATGTGCCAGCGTACATAGGTCTGGTCGTTCGGGGTGAACAAATGCTTCTGGAGCACCGGCCACGGCGTTTCGAGCAGAGGCGCGCGGGTGCGCTGAAGGATCATCTCGCCCTTTTGCGGAAACGTGCCCGCGGCAACCATAGGGCGCTCGCCATTGGCGAAAGGCAGAGTGACTGTTTCCGCCTCAGCAGCGGCGCCTCGTCCGGTACTCAGGGCCAATGCGCCGAATGATGCGGCGCCTAGCATGGCGGCGCGCCGGCTGGGTATCAAGGCTGGTATCAGTTCAGGCAGTTTTTGGTTCATTCATAGTCCTCCCGTTGGTTGGTTTCACACTGTTGTTAATCGCCGCAGCTTTATAAGTACGACTGTATAACATACGCCAGGAAGAAGAGCTATGATGGAAATTGGGTGACGGCGGTGATCAGGCGGCGTTCTGTGCTGGCGTCTCGATCACCTCGACGCCGTCCCGGAAAGTAATGCCCTGGATGACCTTGGGCAACTGGTTTTCTCCGTTGAGTTTGCGCCAGGTTTTGGCGGCTGCGGTGACGAGTTTGAAGACCATGAGCCGGGCGGTGTCCTGCGACAGCGCGCCCTTGGTTCGGACCGTTCTGTGGCGGACGGTGGCGAACACGCTCTCGATCGGGTTGGAGGTCCGCAGATGCTCCCAATGCTCGGCCGGGTAATCGTAGAAGGTCAGCAGCGCATCACGGTCCTTGATCAGACAGGTCACCGCCTTATCGTACTTCAAGCCGTATTTCTCAACGAACTTTGTAATCGCCGCCTCTGCCGCCGCACGATCCGGCGCCGTCCAGATTTCACGCAGATCGGCCTTGGCGGCCGGTTGGAGCACCTTCGGCATCTTGTTCAGCACATTGGCGGTTTTGTGGACCGTGCAGCGCTGATGGCATGTCCTCGGCCAGACCTCCTCGATCGCCTTCCAGAAGCCGAGCGCCCCGTCCCCGGTGGCGACCTGCGGTGCGATGGTCAGACCCCGGGCCTTCAGATCCACCAGCAGCTCGTGCCAGCTCTGCGCACTTTCCCGCATGCCCACCTGAAAACCGATCAACTCTTTCCGGCCCTCGGGGGTGGCGCCGATCAGCACCAGCATGCACTCTGCCTGCGGTTCCATCCGTGCCTGCAGATAGACGCCATCAGCCCAGATGTAGACGTAACGCCGGGCCGAAAGGTCCCGCCGCTGCCAGCGCTTGAAGTCGGATTCCCATTCGCCGCGCAATCGGGCAACTACCGAGGGCGAGAGGTTTGGCGCATCTTTCCCCAACAACGCCCCCAATGCATCTTGGAAATCACCCATCGAAATACCGCGCAGATAAAGGATGGGCAGCAACGCATCCAGGCTCCGGGTCCGACGCGCCCAGGGCGGCAAAAGGGCCGAAGTGAAACGAATGCGCTCATTGCCCGCTTCCGCCCCGCGGTCGCGCAGCTTCACGCGCTGCACCTCGACCGGACCAATCCCGGTCTGGATTTCCCTCACCGGACCCAGACCGTGCCGCACAACGCGGTCGCGGCCGTCAGCCAGCCGTTCACCCTTCATTGCGGCCAGAAACGCCTCAGCCTCCGCCTCGATTGCCTGGGCCAGCAGCCGACGGGCCCCGTCCCTCAGGATCGCCGTCAGCGGATCCTCAACGTCTCCGGGCTTGCGGAAGGGAAGAATAGTGCTATCGCTCGTCATAGGCGTATCGCTCCTTCAAGAGGTTCAGGCAGGCTTCCACCCGCCTCGATACGCCACCTTTCTCACCATGCCATCACCCAATTTCGGCTATAGCTCCAGGAAGAAGAAGCCAGCGGGTGATATCTGTGCCAACTTGTTTTATGGCAATGAAAGCAGAAGCATCATTGGCTTGTCAGGGTTTCAAGACGCCTGGCTGTTGCAGGGTCGCATCATGATCTTTAATGGAGACCAGGCGCGGGGTTGCGGCCAGCCGGAGATATGCTGGTAATTGACGTAAACCGTCACGCCGGTGCGAATATCGCGCCATTGGGTGACAACCGAATGATAGATGTTGCCGCCAAAGCCTTGCCGCTCATGGGCGATTTTCATCGTATTGTAGTACCGCCCTGCGACATGAAGACGCTCAAAGCCCTCGTTGCGGATCGTCTCATGAAATTTGAAATAGGGGTAGCCCGGTCCGCCGATCGTGTCGAACCGGACCATTGTGCCGGGAGAGCCAAAAATCACTGTCTGAAGCGCCTGTTCCGCTTTCGCGCCGCCTGGCCACTTGGTGTCCCAGATGCCGAAATAATAGTCGCCGGCCACGTCGTTAATCGAAATCCGGCAAAGCTTTGGCCGGTTTGGAACCTTGCCGGAATAGAGTATTTTGAGGCCGGTATCGGTCACCACGCTGGCGCCGGCGGCGCCACAGATAGCTGGTCGTATCGATGCCACGGATGTTGGATAGGGTCTGATTTCCTGTCCTGCAACCGAAGGCGCGGCGCAGTTTGTCAGTCCAAATGCGACAAGCGCGGCCATGCCGCATGTGCGGATCGAACGGAGGACCCTGTTTGGTTCAGGAAAGTAAAGCGGCCGGGTCACAAGCGTGCCATGGTTAAAGACATAGCCATCCGGCTGCTCCTTGTTGAAGCGCCCCGGGTTTTCCGGAGGCTCCAACTCTTGAGTAGGACGGAGCAATGGAAAGCGGAAGACATCGAACAGATATTTACCTGAAGTCCGCGAACGAGCGGTCCGGATGGTGCTGGAGCATGGCAAGGATCATGCTTCGCAATGGGAGGCGATCGGTTCGATTGCGCCAAAGATTGGCTGCACGTCCGCGTCTGTGAGGGGTGGGCGGGAACGTCCCCACCTACTCGGCATGCCGACCCCGATTGACCCGAGATCGAGCAACGGCTGCCGATCAGGGCGATAATCGCCTGAATGCTGCCGGTCTCCCGCATGATCGCCCCTTTAACCGGCAGATCCTACAGCAACGATCGCGGCATGGCTTACATAGAGACCCGGAAAAAGTCTGGCCAGCGCGTTCACCTTCGGCGCATCGTAAAGCTCGATATAGCGGTTGTCCGGGTGCAGCGTGGCGAAATTCTGATGGTAACCTTCTGCCGGATAAAAAGGCCTTGCGGCGTCGATGCGAGTTACAATCGGTGCGGCGAAGGCATGATCGGCAGTAAGTTGCCTGATATAGGCTTGGGCGATCCTGCGTTGTTGCGGATTTTCAGCCCAGATCTCTCCGCGATACTGGGTGCCGTGGTCCGGTCCCTGATAATTCAGTTCAGTTGGATTTGTTGCTACCGAGACGTAGATACGCAAAAGCTGTCCATAGCTGATCATGCTTGGATCAAAAGTAATCTTCAACGATTCCGCCTGCCCAGTAGTTCCGGTGCTGACATTGCCATAATGGGCGGTGTCGGCAGCGCCGCCGGTATAACCGGAAACAGCTTTCTGCACGCCCTTCACATGCTGGAACACCACTTGCATGCCCCAGAAACAGCCACCGGAAAGGACTGCGGTTTCGCTGCCAGGTGCTTTCGCCAGCGGGGCGTCAATCATCGGCGGGGGTGCTAGAATGACGGTTTCCGCCGCTGCCGAAGGGCGGATCGCCGACAATGCTGCAATGCCGCCGGCCAACGCAGTCGCAAGAAGGAGTTTTTGCATCATACGGTCCTTGGGGTGAAAATGGGGCGATGCCATTCATGCAGTACCGAAGCCCGGTCGGGCGCGGTTTGAGGAAAGAAAAGAGTCAAAAATCCGACTATCCCCAGGGCAGATGTCCCCAGGGGAGCTTGCTTTCCTCGAAAAAGTGAAGCAGCCGGCTCAAAAGCTGGTTATACGGGAAAAAACGCTCATCCGGCTGCTTCTTTCTACTGGTTCGGTGCGTTAGGCGTTGTTGTGCCGTTCGCCGGCTCAGTCGTGCCTGGCCCTGGCGGCGGCAGCAACATGCCGCCAGTATTTGTTGAGCTGCCCGGCTGATTATACGCCGGCTCCACATGTCCAGGTCCTGGCGGAGGCAGCAGCATGCCGCCATTATTGGCGGCACTGCCGGACTGGTTATATGATGGTTCCGTATGCCCTGGACCTGGCGCCGGCAGAGACATATCACCCTCAGTGGAGGCCGGACTTGGCGACCCCATCATGTTGGAACAAGCGCCCAAACCAAGGACCAGCAAAGAAACACCGGCAAGTTTCGCCGAGTGGAACAGAACATCGCCATTTTGGCGTAATCTTGTATGCATAGTTTCGTCTCCTCGCGTTGTAGCAAAAATTCGCTTTGGCATTCAGCTCAGCAATGAGCAGCCGATCCCGCCTAACGACAGCTGGTATTGCAGCCTCTATTTTCCGGGGCGGCAAGATAAAATCGCTGTATCCGTGTTGGTGTTGGCTGGCACCAATGTACAAGTCATCATGTGCATCTTTTTTACATCCATCTTTATGATCTGCATCGACGGGTGAGTCATGTTGAGATTAAGCTTGAACGGCTGCATTGGAATTAGAGGGCCGGGCGAGTAAATGCTTGTGCCGACTTGGTCGTGTAGTACCGCCTGCGTAGCGGCATGAGCCGTCGGAAACCCGATTCCAACAAGCAATCCAGCGATGGAAAGCACAGTCAATCTGTAAGCATGTTTATGCATTAGAATCTCCTTCAATTGTCGTCGATGTCCGAGGTAGACCTGTAGCCTAGAATACACAAAGTAAAGACAAACACGGAAGATCTTACGATAGCGGCCTCCGCAGATTAAGGCGCTTTCAAGCGCACTCGCCAGTTCCTATGTTTTATGTCGCCGGAGAGAAAAAATTACAAAATCCATTGGGTGAAACCTTTCCTGCGACGACCTGGCACATCGAACCGGCCTTGACGTAGTTCGCACAGTTCGAGCACTTTGAGCTTCCCGCCGGATGATCGACATAGCCAGCACTGGCTTTCGTCGCTTTGCTCGAAGCGAGGGCTTCGCCTGTCATTGGTCCGGCAAGCAGCAATCCCACTGCGGGAAGCACCATCGTCTTCACGTAGAGCCTGCGGTTCATCTTCCTGTCCACCGTTTCAAACCCCCAATGCCGATGAAAAATGATCTTCGGGTTTGGTATCATGGATTTCCGGGAACAGCCATCCAGAACGGAAAGCTGCCCTTGGGCAACGTGATCCGTTGGACGACTTTAAGCGAGCGAGCGCTGATTACATCGAATTCTGCCGACCTTGTTGCAGCGGTATAAATCCATTGGCCATTCGGGCTGGCGCGCACACCATGGGGACCCTGGCCAACCATGATCTTTTTAAGCAGGTGCGGTTTTGCCATCGAAAAAACCTCGGCGGTGTGGCCCCCAATATTTGTCGTGACCGCATATCGGTTGCCTGGGATAACGTCCATGCCGCCGTGGAACTTGCCAACTTTGAAGTGAGCGAGCGTCTTGCCGCTTTGCAGGTCGATCAGCACGACCGTGCCGTCACGTCCGGCCATGGAATGGCTGCGAATCCATAGCCGCTTGCCGGACGCCGTGAGATCAAGGTTGTGCGGCGTTTTCATGTCGGCCACGGTAATATCGCGCTCGACACTCAATGTACGCATATTGATGACGGCAAGCTTATCTTCGCCTTGCACGGTTACGTAGGCCAATTTGCCGTCATGAGAGAAGACGATATTGTGCGGGATCTTTCCGACTGAGATGGTTTTGACCATCTTCCTGGTCTTGACGTTAATGACTCCGACAAATCCGCCTGACGCATCGACAGTTAATCCATATGTACCAGTAGGATCGAGTTTTACCCCCTGGATCACGCCGCCCAGATGAAATGTAGCCAGCTTCTTGCCGTCGATGGCGCTGGCAAGATAGACGTCGCCAGTTGCAAAGCCGCTGACCAGCAGCAACTTTCCGGAGGGGCTGTAGTCGATATAATGCGCTAACGGGAAGCCGCTCCAAATCTTGCCGCTCGGCAACTCCTCGACACTGCCCTTGCCTTGCAGTGCAACATAGACCGGTGCAGGAAACATGGAAGCATTTATCGGTGCCGCCGCGGTACCCGGCGTCATTTGTGCGTATCCAGCCATTGGCGCCGCCAAAGTAGCGATAGCGGCTGTAACAATCAGTTTCGTGCGCAGGCTTCTCATTTTAACTCCGTAATAAATGTCGTCGAGCGTTGGGTCCTAGAAGTTGCGAGCAGCTTCGAGCGCCAGAGTGATGAACTATGAGAGTATCAACGTGCCAGGGAGCAAAAAATTCCATCCGAAACTATCACGTTTTTGTGTGTACGGGTGATCATCCTCAGCATGTCGTTCTACGCCATCCTCAAGAAAATTGACTGTCGGATTCTCGTCTGACCCGTTCCGGTTCGTGCGGCACGAGGTCATAATGATAGCCCCTTCGGGGTTGTTGTTCGGCCATTCATGAATTGCGCGTATAGAATCGCGAGAAGCACGAAAAACACCGTATGAGCGAAGGCGAAATATGCCATCCCGGCGAGGCTCAGATTGCGGCTGCCGGCGATCCCTTCGCCGATCCAGGGCAGCACGATGAACGCGTTCATTATCCAGGCAAAAGCTGCATAGAGCAGACCCTTCAGCCAGGCAGGGCCGCGCAGCACGGGTTCGAAGATGAACGCGTACGCAACGGCCATCGCAAGACCCACCGCGATATGGAAACCGATCTTGAAGACCATCGTCTGCGGCGCGGGCAGATCGAGCGTTCGCCACAGGGAGGCGACGCCGGATGTTTGCAGCGGACCCGCGACGAACGGCTTGATCAGTTTCAGCAATCCGCCATGCGCGGTTACCAACGGAATCCAGTCGGCGGCAAACAGGATAAAGCTATTGATGACGATGGCGATGGCGCCCGCGGCCAGACCAGTCCACAGCCGGCGTGTGATCCTGGGCCTCGGATATTGCCCATTCACGAGCGGTATGGCCGCATTGGCAACACCAGATCGGATCGGGAGACTGGTGAGGTTCTCCGTTTCTCCTCCACGGCTGAAAGCCGCTCGTCCGGCGATGCATCTTCATTATTCTGCATGGGCGCTGACTGCATGGCTTTGGTCAACGGATATGGCATGTACGTTTGATAACTGCGCTTCCACAGGAAGTCCCGGTCCGGAGGCATTGATCGGACGGACTATTAAATAGCGTTGTTGAGTATCCTTCGGTTCATCCTGCCCATGCGGCCTGACAATCGTTTTCAGCGGCGTGAAAGCGGTGACGATGGCGGCACCTGCCGGATTGCTCTTAAAATTCATAAGCGGCGTGATCGCACCCCAGGGAGCCGTTGCCTTTCCAGCCAGGGCCAGCTGATACTTGGCTTTCGGCTTAAGGCCGGTAACGGCGGCTTCAACGAGATCGATTAAGCCCTGGTCGTTGACGGAGACCGTCGTGATTGGTTTCGACGAGCCCACCATACCCAATGCAAGGTGCCCAGTATTACCGCTGATGCCCAAAGGTTTTAGGTTTTCAGTGCCGGGTCCGCTCGGCACCGCATCGGGGACGTAAGTAAGAGCCTGGGGCGACTGACCGCCTTTAATGATCGCCACAACCTTGTTCGTCAGCGTATTGATCGCAACCACGCCTGTGCTGTTTTCGAGGGCGACGTAAATCCTTTTCCCATCTCCCGACGGCCACAGGCCATGCGGTAAATCAGGCGTCGGAATTGTCGCGACCAATTTCGGATGGCTGGTGGTGGTATAGACCTTGATCTCGTTTTCGCCGCCGATCGAGATATAAGCGAATTGTCCATTCCGGTTGCGCACGATATTGACGTGGTTGGTGATCGGGCCGGTGTCGAGCAGCGCGATTTGCTTGAACGGCTTGCGGGCGCTGAAAACCTGCGTTTTGCCAGTATCCTTAAGGGTGAACCACACCTGCTTGCCATCCGGCGTCACCGCGATATCAGGACAAAATGGCGATGCCTGCTTCACGGTCGCGACAACTTTATGGCTTGCGACATCGACCACGCTCAGCACTGGGTGAAAGCTGGAACAGACAAAGCCGTATTTGCCGTCAGGGCGGAACATCGTCATGCCAGGGCCGCCGGCCATATGGATGCGCGTATTTTTCGCATAGGTTTTGGCATCGATCACCGAGACGTAATTCTCGCCGCGCACGGTGACCCAGACTTCCTTGCCATCTGGAGTGTAGAACGCTTCATGGGGTGAGCGCCCGACATACACGACGTGCTTGACCTTATTTGTCGCGGTGTCGATGAAAGCGACGGAATTCGATCCGATCGAGACTACAGCGATCGTACGATGATCAGGGGCGAAACCCATGCCATGGACGAGCAGCTGGCCGGTATAGAGTGGGCTTAGGTTGCTTGGCGTGGTGGCGCCGAGCCGGATCACGCCGAGCAATTTCTCGGTTTCAGGATTGAACACCGATACCGTGTTTGAGCTTTGATCGGCGGTATAGACGCGATCATGCGCGCTGATCGGGATGTTTGGCGCCTTGGCGCTCATGGGCGCCTGCCCGGCGAAGGCGGCTCCGCTTATGCAGAGACCCGCGCCGATTAAAAAGGGGAGATGTTTCATGGTTCGTTGCCTTTTAGTGTAAGAAAATGATGATCGGTTTACGGGTGCGTCACCGGCGGCATCATCGCCAGCCAATGCCGCATGATCTGAATTTCGTTTTCTTGTTCAGCGATGATCCCTTCCGCGAGATTGCGGATATGCACGTTTTTCCCATAAAGCAGGATCAGCTTCGCCATCTCGATCGCCCCTTGATGGTGCGGGATCATCATCGATAGAAAGTCATGATCAGGGTCGCCGTTCATTGGCGCTGCGGCCATGGCGTGATCCATGTGGTCCATCGCTTGCATCATCTTTGCCACGAAAGCTTTTTTTGCTCCGGACGCGCTGGCGGATCTACCCATTGCAGACATCGCTGCTTTCGGCTCCGCTGCCCGAGCAAGCGGCGCACCGGCGCCCAGCCCTAGAAGAGCCAAGCCGGCCCTCAAAACTGAGCGGCGCTTTGTGGATGCATCAGGTCTTAAAGGACCGGCATAGGCGGCGACTTGCAGATTGATTTGCATCGTGGAACTTTCGAAACGGCATAGTCGGCCAGGCATGACGATCGCTGCTCTAAGCAATCGTGCCGCACAGGCATCATGTATTTGAACAACGCGCGACGGCGACAAAAAATTCCAGATCGGGCTGTCACGGTTTTGCGATGGAAATATTGTCAATCCATGGGTGGCTGTGGAATAAAGACAGCCTCACCGCGTTGTGAAGGCATGAGACGCACCGCTGCAAGAAAGGCTTTGGGTGACCGTTTTATCGAAGATCGAGGAGACGATCCCGTCGCTCAGGCGTTATGCCAGCGCCTTGCTTGGCGGCCGGCAGGATGCCGATGACCTTGTTCATGATTGCCTGGTTTTGGCGCTTGCGCACATCAAGCCGCGAATGACGGAAAGCGAGGTTCGCCCCTGGCTGTTCACGATTATCCGCAACCATTTTATCAGCGGGCGGCGTAAAATTGTGGCGCGTGGCACCTCCATCGACATTGACGAAGCGGCGGCGCTCATGCCGGCAACGGCGCCGGTTCAGGAGCAGCGGATGCAGATGCACGAGCTGAGCAAGGGGCTTGCGGCATTGCCGGATGATCAGCGGGAGGTGTTTTTGCTCATTACGCTGGAAGGTTTTGAGTATGCCGAGGTTGCGGCGATGCTCGGCATACCGCTCGGCACGGTGATGTCGCGCCTTAGCCGCGCGCGGGATCATCTGCGTGATTTCATGGACGGGCGGGCGCGCCCTGCCCTGCGGAGGGTTAAATGATCCCGCCGATCACCGAGGACGATCTGCATGCCTATGTCGATGACCGTCTTGCCGCGGACCGGCGTCGTCAGGTCGATGGCTATCTTGCCCAGAACCCGCGGCAGGAGGAACGCGTGCGGGCCTGGCAGGCGCAGCGAGATTGGGTCCATGCTCGCTTTGATCCGGTTGCCGCCGAACCACTGCCGCCGCAACTGACGCTGTCACATTTGCTTACCGGCCAAGCGACCCGCGCTTCGTTCTGGTCAACCGCGAACTGGCGCAGCGCAGCTGGGTTTCTGGTGGCGCTCGGCATCGGCGCCGCGTCGGGGTGGTATGGTCATGGATCAGCCAGGATCAGCGTTCCGACACTGCCGGTGGGAATTGCAGCGCTCAAGCTGGAAACGAAGGCGGCGTACCAGGTCTTTGCGCCTGGTCGTATCCCTGATCAGACAAACAACGCTTTAGGCAATAATGGGATATCGAAATCTCTTTCGAGCGCCGTCGGATTTGCCGTGACCGTGCCCGATCTGGCGGGAAGCGGATATGGCATCATCGGCGCCACTATCCTAGCCACCACGCACGGGCCCGCTGCAGTGCTTATTTATCGCCGGCATAAGACCCGGCTGGTGGTGTTGATCCGCAAAATGGATGTGCCCTCGCGCGCCGGGCGCATGATCGAAAGCCATATAGGCCAAAACAACTTGTTCACATGGATCAATAACGGGATTGGTTTTGGTGTCACCTCCAACATCGATCTGCGCATGCTGCATCCCATTGCCAATCATATTCGTGACGCTGAAACACCGACATAAACGTCAAGGACCGCAAGCCGAAAGTTGTCGTGGCACCAGGACGAGAAAAGCCTCCTTGCCGGACTAATTCCTGCGCCCGGTCTTCTATCGGCGCCCTGAGGATGAATGCCTAAAACAAGTCATCTTTACATCTTTATTTTCGATAGGATTGACAGTTTCAATCACCTTTATTGCTTTATTCCATCCTCCTATATCGGTCTCACACAAGGACGCTAAGTCCTCCCCGACCCCCAACGAGGCCGAGGCTTTTTGAAGGATAATGACGATGTTTACGAAAACTCTGATGGCGGCGGTTGTGGTTGGTGTGTTCGGGCTGGGTGCGGTCGCCCATGCCGATCAGGGCATTGTGGTAATGCCGGCCAACCCGGTGGTTGCTCAAACCATGACGGCCGGCGGCGGCGAGCAGTATCCCAGCTTCGCCAATAACGGCACGCCGGTGGTCTCCGAGCGGGTAATCGCCAGCAACGGCGGGCAGAACTACCCGACCTTCGCCAACCCAACCAATGGCGGCACCAGGGCCGACTATGCGGCGCTCGGCACAGTCAATGGCGGCACCACTACACAATACGCGGCACTCACCGGCTTCAACCATAACGGCGGCTGATCCAGCGGCCTAATCCCGCCGCAGAGGAAAATTATTCTCATGTCCACCGAATCCACCCCCGAAAATCAGCAACTATCGCATGATACAAGCGCGGCCCGTGAAGCCGTAGGTATTTTCGATGATAACGCCTCGTTTCAGGCAGCCATCGATGATTTGCTGACAGCAGGTTTTGCCCGTTGCGAGTTGAGCGTGCTGAAGCAGGAGAAGAGTTCCGGCATTTGCGAACCGGCTGATGTCTCTGCCGATGATCCGCAAGCACCACGAACCGATTATTTCTGCCCGGAGGCCGAGGGCGGCGCGGAAGGCGGTCTGATCGCTGGCTTCGCGATGGTTCCCGCCATGGGGGCAGCGGCGGCAACCGCGGCGACAGGGGCGACGATTATCGCAACCGCCGGCGTCACCATCGCCACTGGCGGCACCGGCGCTTTAATCGGCGCGGCATTGGCCATTATGCTGGCGCGCCGGCATCACGCCAAGCTCGCCGCCCAACAGGAGCATGGTGGTCTGCTGCTTTGGGTTCACACGCGTACGCGCGACCACGAGCGCCGGGCGGTCGAAATTCTGACCCGCCATGCCGCGCATAATGTCCATTCGCATGAGCGGCCACTCTGACGGACAACCCGGCTCCGCAAGATCGGCAGGCCGCGCCTTACCTTATTTCAAAGAACATCTCGGAGAGGACCCAGATCGAGCGAAGCTGCAAGGGAATGCCGAATATGACCATCAGCACCCCCGCCCATTTCTGATCCTGCAATGGCGTGATGTTCCATTCGCAGATGACGTTCAGATAGGGCGCGTAGAAAACATGCGATGACCAGATCCAGACCAGCCCGATGACCATCATCGGCGTGCCGCCCAGCCAGCCGTACAAGCCGGCGCGCCAGGACGGGGTGATGGTCTGGCTGCAGGGCAGGAGCTGTGCCCAGAACATCAGGCCGACGATCAACTCGAACAGGCCGAGCGGCGCCGCAAACACGGCATGCGCAAGTGCTGCATTGAAAATGCCGGGTAGGCTGACCGCAATTGTGAAAAGCACAAAGGCACTGAACGCGACCCATGGATCGAACAGCCAGTCACCGATCACGGTGCGGCGCAACCCTGCGCGCCATTCGGGTGGAAGCCCCAGGAGCAGGAGCGGCGGCGCGATCTGGTTCAGCGCCATCATGGCGCTGCCATAGACCGCCATCGACGCCAAGGGATCATGCAGCCCATAAAAGGCAAGCAACATGACGGCGATGCCGGCCAGAAAGGATGCGGTCCGCAGCAAATCAAGCGCCGTGAAGATTCCGGCAGCCTGGTTCATGACACATCCAGCACATGGCGGATATCCTTTGACACTCCATCCCTGTCGCTGATTTGCGCTACGCCGTACCGGGTGCGCAAGTAACCGTGTGGTCCTACCAGGGCGACGACCGATGTATGATCGATGTAATCCGCATGTCCTGGTGCGCGTTTCCATGAGATGTTCCAGCTTTTTGCCGCTTCCGCGATTGCCGCCGGCGGTGCTGTGAGGCCGATGAAATGCGGATCAAACGCCGTCAGATAGTGCCGCAAAACGGGCGGCGTATCATGCGCGGGATCGAGAGTGACGAACACGACATCCACTTTGGAACGAAGTCCGCCCAGACCGCGTAGTGCCGAGGCGAGATCGGCCAGCGTTGTTGGGCAGACGTCTGGGCAGTTGGTGTAACCGAAATAGACCAGAACCGCATGGCCGCGCAGTTGCCCGAGCGAAAACTGTTGTCCCCGATCGGTTATCAGATCCAGCCGCGGCGCCAGCCGATGCGGCACCGGCGATCCAGCATAATCAAAGACGTTACCGAATTTCGAATAGGACCAGAAGCCGAGGGCAAGGGCGCTACAGACGATGACGGCGCGGAAGGGCGACCGCCATCGCGCGCCCTTCCGCACTGGATACACGCCTATTTCACCACACCATCCAACCGGGCGCGAAGGTTTGGTGCTGGAAGAACGGGATCAGCACCGGCAGATAGGCAGCCAAGGTCACCAGGAAGGTCAGCCCGGTGATCGGCCATAGATACTCGAGGATGCCGGCGAGACGCGAACCTTCAGGCCCGGCAAGGAATTCGGTAAAGGGAATATGCACCGGCGTCTCGTTTCGTTTGCCGCCGAACAGCGAGCCGAAGAACACGACATAGAAAGCCGCTGTCGCACCCCAGAGGATGACGCCGCCAACGCCCACCAGGATCAGCGGAAAATGCGCGACGCCATAGACGTGCATGTATTCGCTATGCGGCAGTTCCGACACCCAGGCGCGCCTCGGCACACCGAACAGCCCAGCCCAGTGCATGCCGAGTGAAAAGACGGACATGCCGATGAACCACAGCCAGATCGAGATCAAGGCAAGCTTCCGGCTGAACAAGGCGCGGCCGGTCAGATGCGGGATCATCCAGAAACTGAGTCCCATGAAGGTCATGGTAACGGCGGTTCCGACGGTGATGTGAAAATGCCCAGGTATCCAGGTGGTGTTATGGACGATGTTGTCGAGCTGGAAGCTGCCGTTGACGATGCCGCCGGCACCGCCGAAAATGAAGGTGATCATCGCCAGAACCTGTGCCGCGACGGAAGGGTTCTTCCAGGGCAGCGCGGTGAACCAGCCGATCCAGCCGCGCCCGCCCCGGCGCCGGCCGGCATATTCGAGCGAAAGGCCGAGCGTGAACGCGGTGATCAGGCTCGGCAGCGCCACCGAAAGCGTCAGCCCGGCAATGATCGCCTTGATGACCGGCGCGATTCCGGGATCCTGCAATTGGTGATGCGTCCCGACCGGCATCGAAAAGATCAACAGCAGGGCGAAGGTCAGCCTTGCCATCGGGTCAGACACCAGCTTGCCACCGGCTTCGCGCGGCAGGAAAGCGTACCAGGACACATAGGCGGGCATCAGCCAGAAATAGACGATGGGATGGCCGGTCCACCAGAACAGGGTGCGCCCGATAATTGGATCGACGTGTTTGGTCAGTCCCAGCGACCAGGGATCGAGCTGGACGATCAACTCGGCGGCGGCACCCAGAGCAGCCAACAGCCACATCAGCAGGGTCGCCGCGCTCATATAGGTGACCAGCGGCGTCAGCTTGCCGGGATTGGCGCGTTTCCAGCGCGTGCGCAAATCCATGACGGCCGCCAACGGCACCATGCTGCCGAGCGTGAGAAGCGTCATGCCGAAATAAAAATACGGGCTGCCCTTCAGGGGCGGGTAGAAGGTCCAGAGCACGCTCGATGAATTGTCGAACATCGCGTAGAGCAGCATGACGGCGCCGATCGTCATCAAGCCGAAACTGGTCCACCAGATCGGCATATTCGGCTCAAGCTCAAGCTCGCGCGCCGGCAGATAGACAAGCAACCCGCTGGTCACGAAGAAGGTGAAGACATAAGCGTTCAGCACGCCATGGATTGTCAGGCCTTCGTAATAGGATTGCAGCACCGGCCGCAGGAAAGGATAGGCATTCACATCCGCATAGTTCAGCGCCTGCAAGGGCCCGATTGCCGCGCCGATCATCAGCGCGGAAAATCCGCCGATCAGGAACAGCGACATCAGTCGCTTCTGCGCTGCCCAGGCTATGGCAGGAGCCGAATCGCGCTCCGCTCCGATAACAACGCTCATGTTGGTCTCCGATCCACGATGATCTCGCCGATCATCGATTGATGGGCGATGCCGCAATACTCGTTGCAGACGATGTGATAGATTCTAGCCTTGTCAAAGGTGTAGCTCACGGTTCCGACCACGCCGGGAATCGCCGTCAGGTTGATGGTGGTGCCCTGGACCTCGAAGCCATGGATAACATCGGCGCTGGTGACGTAGAAGGTGACGGTCGCGCCCTGCGGCACATGGATTGGGCTCGGCGTCCAGTACCAAAGCTTGCCGGTCACGTAGGCCGAATAGGCACTCGGACCGGTCTTCACCAACTTGCCGCTTTTGAACAAGGGCGAATCCGCCGGCGTTAGCGGGGATTTGTAGAAACCAGCACCCTTCGCGACCACGCCGAAATCAACGGCGACGAAGGCCAGCGTGCCGGCGAAAAGCAATGCCAGCAGGGCGATGGTGAAAAAAATCCAGACCCGTTCGTGCCGGTCCGCCGCTTTGTGAAAAGCATGATCGAATCGGGTTTCCGGCGTGATGTCGCTCATGACGCCGCCTCAGCTTCTATAGGCGAAAATATAGGACACCAGGCCCCACATCGTCAGGATCGAGAACAACAGAAACCCGCCGATCACCCAGGCGCCAACGGGGCGGACGACAAGATCATAATCCTCAAGATGTGGCGTCGTTTCCGGCGCATCCTGTTGCAGGCGAGACGGCTCACTCCCGGACATGGCGGGTTTCCTGACATTGTTAGAGACTTACAGCAGAGCGGTATACTTACTTCGGCAACACGCCGGGCGTCGATTTCGCTTGGTCCGGCTGGCCGAGCAGCACGCCGTTCACTGTCTTGCCGTACATCGAGAATTTGGTGTGGTGGAATTTCTTGCGGGTCGCGGCGACGCTGCCGAGATAGCGCGGATCCTCAGGGCGCACCTGGCTGTCGATATAGGTCGCGACATCCCAGGCCTGCTGCTGGGTCAATGATTTCGGCATGCCCAGCGGCATGTTCTGGTAGGTAAAATCGGCGGCATTCTTGACCGAACCCATGCCGGCGCCCCAGTTGAAGGATTGCGGCCCCCATAGCGCGGGGAACACGACTTTGCCGCCGGAGGATTGGCCCTGGCCGGTAGCGCCATGGCAAGCCGCGCAATGCTGCGCATAGACCACTGCGCCACGGCTATAGCTGACAGGCAAAGCCGGTTTCGGCAGCTTGGGATAACCGCGCCCCGCCAGTTTTTCGCCGAGTGGCGCGCCTTTCGCCAAAAAGTAGGAGTAGCTTTCCAAAGCGATCAGCGTTTTGCTGCCGAGCTTCGGCACTTTGCCGTTCATGCTGAATCGGAAGCATCCTTGCAGGCGTTCCTCGAACGAGTTCACTTTGCCGTTCTTGCTGCGATAGGCGGGATAAGCCGAATAGGCCGCCCACATCGGCGCCGCATCGGCAAGCCGTCCCGCCGAGAGATGGCAGTTACTGCACCGCAGATGATTGCCGACATAGGATTTCGCATAGATATCCGGATGGCGGAAAACGTTCTCACCCAGCTTTATCATATCGCCGAATTTGCCCTTCGGAATCTCGCTATCCGGCGGCGGAGTGAAGACAACCGGTTTCTGCGTCGCGGTCGCGGCATGAGCGCGCGGCATGCCTAGCGAGGGCTGGCTGCCATGCCAGCCGACTGCAGTGGCGGCTGCAGCGAGGCCGATCCCGCCGATGATGACGGCGACTTTCGTACGGTTCGTCATTTTGTCGCTCCCTTCGCTGTTGATGCGCCGGGCAGCGATGCGAAATACGCCGCCACGGCCTTGATGTCGGATGGTGAAAGATGCAGCGCTTCGGCACGCATGAATGCCCCTAGCGGATCCCGGCGGTCATTTGCTTTCCACTCATGGAGTTGATCGGCGATATAGGCCGCCGATTGGCCCGCAATATCTGGAGAGAACGTGCCGACACCCAATCCGGCCTCGCCGTGGCAAGCGGCGCATGCGGGCATGGCACTTTGCGAGAGTCCGTTTTCGGCGAGGCTACTGCCCATCGTGATCTGCTTTCGTAACTGTTGATCCACCGGCGGGTTCGCGCCGGAAGGCCGCGGGACAGGAAGCGACGCATAATATTCGGCGACTGCTTGCATCTGCGTGGTGTTCAGTTTTTTCGCAAAGGGCGTCATCAAGGCATTTTCGCGCGTGCCGTGCCGGAAATGCTCCAGCTGCGCGAGAATATAAGGCGCAGTGAGGCCGGCCAATCGTGGAATCCCTGCCGATAACTGTCCCGCTCCGGTCGCGCCATGGCAGGCGGAACAGGATGGAATTCCTGGCTCTGCGCCTATCAGCGCAATCTTCTTGCCGCCCGGTGAGTCCGGATTGGCAAGTGCTGAATGAAGAGACAGTGAAAGACTAAGCAGACCCGCGCCAATCAAAGTCAATAATCGAATCTTAAGCTGATTTTTCATGTTAGCGCCTCGTTGGGAGCCGAAGTTGGACGTATCATGATACGACGCCTGTGTTCGGGGCGCGTCGCTTCATGAATTGTCTGTATAAAATCGCCAGAAGCACGAAGAACACGGTGTGGGCGAAGGCGAAATATTCTATCCCGGCGAGGCTGAGATTGCGGCTCCCTGCAATCCCTTCGCCGATCCAGGGCAGGACGATGAAGGCGTTCATGATCCAGGCAAACACCGCATAAAGCAGGCCCTTCAGCCAGGCAGGGCCGCGCAGCACGGGTTCAAAGACGAACGCGTACGCAACGGCCATCGCAAGACCCACCGCAACATGGAAACCGATCTTGAAAACCATCGTCTGCGGCGCAGGCAGATCGAGCATTCGCCACACGGACGCGACGCTGGATGTTTGCAGCGGACCCGCGACGAACGGCTTGATCAGTTTCAGCAATCCGCCATGCGCGGTTACCAGCGGAATCCAGTCGGCGGCGAACAGGATGAAGCTGTTGATGGCAATGACAATGGCGCCCGCG
The DNA here is from genome assembly GCF_026191915.1 of Acidiphilium sp. PA. Lineage (GTDB taxonomy): Bacteria > Pseudomonadota > Alphaproteobacteria > Acetobacterales > Acetobacteraceae > Acidiphilium. Next base: position 52,503 of record NZ_JAIMBY010000018.1, on the reverse strand, counting down.
GCCAGGCTGGTCCATAGCCGGCGCGCGATGCCGGAATGCAGATTATCCGGAGCCAGACGCCGCCTCGCCGCAATGGCGGTTTTCGAACGCGTCGCAAGGCTGATTTGGGTTTTCATATCCTGTTCAATTGCTACAAGCTCCGGATGATCATTGGCGTCAGGCGCATCATGTGCTTGTCCGGCCAACTCATAAAGTCGATCATCAAGATGGAACCAATCGATTCACAGGATCGGTTGCGGCATGCCGGCGATGGTACAACGTCGATCATGTAATATCTGCGCGCTTCAGCATGGAGGTGGCGCCGACCATGGTTGCGATCAGCAGGCTGAGCACCACGAGCTCGACGGTTGATTCCATGAACATGCCCTGACTGGCCGGTGACCAGCCATGGGTCGTGGAGATTTCCGAGGATTGCAGCGTCACCACCAGCACCCGCCGGATAGCGGCGATCAGGCCGATGATCAGGAATGGCTGGCACCGTATCTCCCGCGACTGGATCGAGATGCGCACGGTGTGCAGCAACTCGATGATCATTAGTACGAGAAGAACCCGGTCAAGTACCGCGATCAACCCGATATTCGTCGTGCCATGATCAACATCGGTGAACATCAGATAGAGTGCCTGGCCAAAAGCGACGAGAGCCGCCAGCATCAGCAAGGCGCCAAGCCCAAGAAAGAACCCGGTTTCGGCCCGCTCGAACAACTGGGCAGGCTTGTACGTGATCATTGAACCTGCAGTTCGCGTGATGCGGTAACCGGCGCCGCATCGAACATCGGCAAGCCGGTTTCGCCGGAGAGGCATTCTCCTGTCAGACAAGGCGCGCTGAACAGCTGCCCGCTCCACATCCCTTGCATCGTCCGCGTCGTCACCACCATCCAGAAGAACGCCAGCAGCACGACCAGCGCGGCGCCGAACAATTCGAAGAAGGCGAATTTGGTCTCAGCGAATATTGCAAAGGTCGAGGCGGTATAGACGCCGAGCGGGAAGGTGAAGCCCCACCAGCCCATGTTGAACGGCAGCCCGTCCTTCACGTAGCGGAGCGTAATCAGCGCCGCCATGCCGAACCACCACAGCCCCAGCCCCCAAAGAAACAAGCCGCCGATCAGGCCGATCCCTTGCGCCATGGCCAGCATGTGGAAGAATTTCTCGCCCGCGAAGGCCCGGACGGAGGAATTGCCCAGCAGGATCAGCGCGGTGCTGCCGGTGCCGATCGGCCCGAGGGCAAGCCAGGTCGATACCGCCATGTCGCGATGCGGCAGCTTGTGCAGCGCCAGGCGCAGGAACAGGATGGCGAGGATGCCGAAGGCCAGCGGCACCGAGATCGCCCACAAGGCGTAGCCAATGATGGTCACCATCTGCGCGGTCTGCACCGGCAAATGTGGCGCGATGGTTCCGGCGCTGACCGCGGCGACCTCAGCCGGCACGATCGGCAGCAGCCAGACGCCGGTCATGTTCTCGAAGGCGTGGGACTGCCGGGTGAACATATAGAACGGCACCAGCCAGCCGATAAATAAAGAGAGCGCGGCATCGGTGAACCACAAAATCAGCGCGGCATGAACGGCGAAGGGCGTGCCGCCATAAAAATTCACCGCGCCATTGATGATGGGTGCCAGGCCCATCGGGATCGCACCGAGGAACATCGACTGCACCGGATGGTCGAGCAGCCTGAGCGCACCCCTGGTGAAGAACACCCAGCGCCCGATGAACATGGCGCAGAACAGCAGATAGAACCCGATATCGGCCCAGAACAGGATGCGCGTCAGCGGCGCCAGCCCGTACACGAAGAACGGAAACTGAGCGAGCATCAGGAACAAGATGCCGGTGCCCATGTTCAGGGTGAACCAGTTCGGCGTGAACTGCCGGATCGCTTCGCGCGGGTGAGAAAGCTTTCGGAGCGGGTGGAGGTCGATCATGGATAGGTCCCCAGTGATGAAGCGCGGTGTTGATGGGCAAGACGATCGGCCAAGGCACCAGGGACGCTGTTTCAGCGATCCTCCCTGGTGCGATCAGACAGGCTGGCTTCAGGATTTGTTATAAGGCTTGAAACCATAATGCTCAAAGATTTTTAGGGCGGTCGGTGACTGAACAAAGGCAAGCCAGGCTTTCGCCGCTGCCGGATGGGCGGCATCCTTGACGAGCGCGCCGCCATAGATCGCGGTGGTGTTGTACTTCGCCGGCAGGTCGATATTGCTGATTGGGTGCCCCGCCTGCTCCTGGAAGATCGCCTCGGACTTCCAGGTGATGCCGGCATCAGCCAGACCCTGCATCAGAAAAAGTGGCGTCTGACGATGGTGGATATGGGTGAGAATGGTTGAGCCGTCCTTCACGCCGGTGTCATAGACTTTCTGCTCCAGCGTGGCTCCGCCGGCCTTTTTCAGCGAGGCCTCGATTTGCCGGGCGATGCCCTCGAAGGCCGGGTTCGGCATGACGAGCTTGATTCCCGGCTTCGCCAGATCCTTGATCCCGGTGATATGGCCAGGATTGTCCTTGGGGATCATGATGGTGAGGTCGTTGGTCGCATAGGCAATGGCCGGGCCGGTCAGCATGCCAGAGGCGATCAGCGATTTTACCTTCTTCAGTCCCGCCAGATAGGCGTCAGGCTTGATCGTGAAGGTCATGTTGCCGGAGGTGAAGGTGCCGCCGGCCTTCATCGCTTTGACTTCCAGGCCAGGCGGAATCGTCACCACGAAAACATGCCCTTTATATTTGGAATGTTCCTGCTCGAAAGCTTTCACCAAGGGCGCGACCGCGAAGAAGTAATTGCCGCCGATATAAAGGATAAGCTTCGGATTATCGAGATTGCCATGGAAGTCGGCCATGTCATCGACTTCCGGCACGGTGAACTTGAAGCCCTTGTCGAGAGCATCGTCATTGGCGCCATGCTGCCAGGGCGGGAATATCTCTTCTTGATAATGCGGCGCCTCGGCCTTGCCGTGCCATCCGGTATCAGCCGTACTGGTGCCGGCGGCCTGAGCCAATGGCAGCGTGCCGATCATGGCGAGTCCGGCAAGCGTGGCCAGAACAGAGCCGCGAGGCTTGGTTTTGAGAGACTTCATTGGAACGTTATCCTTGATGGTGGTGAAGACCCCGGCATCGAGGCGCCGGGGTTCAGTTCTGCCAGCGGGCGTCTTACTTGATGTACTGGTATCCGGCGAGCTGAAACTCCGGAATAGTGCCGACCACGCCCGGCGTCAGCACGGCACCGGGAATTAAATGATTGGTGAACTCGGCAGCGATCTTTCCATGAGACAGCTTGTCAGGATTGATGCCCTTCTTGAGAATGCCCATCGTCAGCTCCCAAACCTCATTGTGGCAGGCGCAGAACGCCACGCCCCGGCGCTGCAGCACGGTGATGCTGTTGTCGTGCGGGGAGAACACGCCTTTTGAATCATTATAATTGGTAGCGCTCGCTTTCGATGCCGCCGGCTGCTTGATCCAGGTGTTCGCGCTATGCTTGCCGCCGCTGAACTTGGCGAGATACTTGTCCCAGATATAGTCGTCGTACAGTGCCATATGCGCGGAGCCATGGGTGGCGGAGGCCATCAGGAAGTCCGGATGCTTCCAGCCCCAGATTTGCGCGTTGATCGAATTACGCATCCCGTTGAGCCAAGGGCTGTCGAGCGCCGTGTTGTCCCAGACCTGCTTCGGCCCGCCCTTGTAGGCAAACAGCAGATGCAGCGCCTCGCTGTCCCAGTCATCCGCGCTGGTCAGGATCATCGGCAAGGTCTTGAAATTGCGCCGGCGCGGCGCCTTTGCCAAGGCTGATGTCAAGGCTTTCAGCTTCGTCGCGTTCGGCGGGATCAGCAAAGCTCCTTCCGGCATCGTTGCATCGGCCGCTTGGGCCGAACGAGTGGACGCAAATGCCGCGCCGATTATTGCGGCGCCGATTCCGGCGGCCGGTATGGCAACGGCGCTGCGGCGAGTGATCCCTAGGGCCGGGGTTATGAGATCGTTTGCCGTGGTGACGTCTGGTGTTTCAGTCATCGATTGGGTTCCTTCCTGGATCTTTGTCGCGTTCGGCTGCGTCGCGCGAGCATGTCGAACGCTCCATGCATATCAATCCGCGCAGCTTTGGATTTTATGGAGTATCCACAAGTTTATTGAACCTCGTAGTGACCGGCGATTAAGACTGCGCCCGTGCACTCATTGGATAAGGCTGATATATGGTCAGGCTTGGCTGGTCTGAGCTGACGGCGAACTGTTCCTGTGCGGGAGCTGCCTTTATGGCTTGCTTTGCCCTTTGTGGCGTGTGCACGATGAGCGGGCCTGGCTGGTACATGGTTAATCCTGGCTGCCCGGCCTGCGCCGCGAAGGGCGCAAGCGCGCCAAGAGCCGCGAGGAATGTCATGGTCTGGATCAGTTTACGCATGGGAACTCTCCTAAAGTTTGTGATGGAATCCGGCTGGCTTTTGTTTTGCCTTGCCGGGCTGCTCCGGGTTCCGGAGCAGCAAGCCTATCCGTGGATTAGCCGCCGTTATGGTTGAAGCCGGTGAGTGCCGCGTATTGTGTAGTGGTGCCGCCATTGACTGTGCCGAGCGCCGCATAGTCGGCCCTGGTGCCGCCATTGGTTGGGTTGGCGAAGGTCGGGTAGTTCTGCCCGCCGTTGCTGGCGATTACCCGCTCGGAGACCACCGGCGTGCCGTTATTGGCGAAGCTGGGATACTGCTCGCCGCCGCCGGCCGTCATGGTTTGAGCAACCACCGGGTTGGCCGGCATTACCACAATGCCCTGATCGGCATGGGCGACCGCACCCAGCCCGAACACACCAACCACAACCGCCGCCATCAGAGTTTTCGTAAACATCGTCATTATCCTTCAAAAAGCCTCGGCCTCGTTGGGGGTCGGGGAGGACTTAGCGTCCTTGTGTGAGACCGATATAGGAGGACGATAAGAATCAATAAAGATGATTGGACTTCTCAAACCATTCGTTATAACAGAACATAAGAAGCCGCTGGGTCCGGCTTGATCCTCTCGTTGGGGATGATTTCAACCACATGTGAAAGCCTACCGAATGACGCTTGATCAGTTGCAAATTTTTACGGCTGTCGCCGAGCGTGAGCATGTCACGCGTGCCGCGGAGGCCATGGACATGACGCAATCCGCGGTTTCCGCTGCGGTCGCATCTCTTGAGCGGGAGTTCGGCACCAAGCTGTTTCACCGGGTCGGGCGGGGCATCGTGCTGACGGAAGGCGGCAAGCTGTTCCTCACCGAGGCGCGTGCCGTGCTGAACCGGGCGGAGGCGGCGGCGCTGGCGATGCGGGAGTTTTCCGGCTTGACGCGCGGGCGGCTCGAAATCAAGGCGAGTCAGACCATTGCCAGCCATTTCCTGCCGGAGCCGCTGGTCGAGTTCCACAAATCCTATCCCGGCCTCGCGCTTGCGGTGTCGGTCGGCAATTCGTTGCAGGTCGCACAGGCCATCATCGATGGTGAGGTCGAACTCGGCTTCACCGAAGGACCCGAAGGCGAGGCAAGCCATCCCCAACTGGTTAGCGAACTGATCGCGCAAGACCAACTCGTCATGGTGGTCAGCACTAAGCATCCATGGGCAAGACAGAAGAAGTTCAGCGTTGAAGACCTGGCGGCGGGTACTTGGGTTCTGCGGGAGGACGGTTCCGGAACGCGCGCGGCTTTCATCCAAAGGCTCAAGACACTGGGCGTGCCTTACGACAAGTTGCGGATTGTGATCGAACTGCCGTCCAACGAGGCCGTTCTCGCCGCAGTTATCGCCGATGCGGGGGCAGCCATATTGTCAAAAAGCGTCTGTGCCAGCGCGCTGCGGACGGGGACGCTGAAAGCGATGCCGGTGTCGCTGGCGCCACGGGCCTTCTGTGCCGTTCAGCATGCCGAGCGCTACCGCTCCCGCGCAGTGGCCGCATTTCTCGGTATTCTGCGCAGCGACGCTACTTCAAGAACTGCGACAAGCCGGCGACACGAAGAGATACGTGATCCGTAATTATTATAACGATTTCGCCTCTTTGGGTTCTTTGTTTTCCGCTGCCAGCACAGCCTTTACCGAATGACAAGACCTGCTGTCAGTTTCCCCACCGTACTCGACTCTGTGTCAGACACCCATTAATTTCAATTGATTAGCTGGCAGTTTTGACGACAGAAGCTGTTGAAGGAAGCTGGTGATTTCGGCGGGATTTGCGGATGCCGCTATTTTATGGAGCGCGCCGAGGCCGAGCGCAAAGAGCGACCAAGCTCTGCGGCCATGTTTCTTGATTGGGATGGAGCCGAGCGGCCGCGACGCCGGTTTTGACGCAGATCGTCACGCTCAGGGCGAAGCTGGCCAAGGTTCCGGCAAGCGCAGCTTGCTGGAAAGCCAGCGGAGGGGAGCACAGCCAGCAAGGTGGAGAGCTTGCCGGGATCGGTGATGTGCGTGTCCTCCAGATTGAAGCCCTTGGTTTTCAGATTTGCGAACATGGTCTCGATGGTCCACCTCTGGCGATAGCCGGCCAGCGCGTGGTGAGGCTTGCTGGAACAAGCCAGTGCCAGAAGCTCGTTTGTTGGCAAGCGCATCACGACGATCCGCAGGCGCGGCGAGCCTTCGCCAGCACCTTGCCCCAGACGGCACCAGCCCTTGAGGATCATTTTCTGACCCTTCCCTAGGCGCTGTGCGATGCCGGCGATCGTCCAGGTCTCAAAGCCCTCGCGCACGACATGCTGGTTCTCGCGAAGCCGCAGGATGAAAGGGATCTTCCGGGCACTCATACCAACCCGCGTTGACATCAACACACTGCCCAGTCGCGTTGGCCTATTGACGTGATGCGGGTGGGGTCTGCGATCAACAGTACCGCCCGCAAGCACGGCGGTCGTGCATATGTTTAACCCACGCCAGATATAACTCTCCAAGAGCGCTAAGTTTCTATTAACATGTTCGGTACAAAAGCTGATGCTTGTAAATATTGCATCGGAGCTTTTTTGCCCAAAACTCCGCCCCAGGCTATTCCTCTTGTATTTTCTGGTGCGGTCAAGCTCGTGTCGATTTCCCAGGCGCTTGTGGTTGCCGAGCAACTTAGCTTCACTCGTGCGGCCAAGGTTCTCGGCATCCGGCAATCGACGGTCAGCCGCCGGGTGCGGGCGTTGGAAGATCAGCTTGGCGTCTCGCTGTTTGAACGCGATGTCATAGGCGTCCGGCTGACCGAAGCTGGCCGGCGGTTTCTGGAAACGGCGCGATCAGGCCTTGCCGAGATTGATCATGCGGTGAAGGGCGCGGCCAGCGCGGGGCGCGGTATTGAAGGCGTAATCCGGATCGGGATCATGTCATCGGTATCGACAGGTTTCGTGCGTGAACTGCTGCGGGCGTTTCATGAATCCCATCCGGCCATTTTGATAGACGTCACTGAAGGTTCAGCAAGCGAGCACATCGCGCGGATCACGGAGCGCCAGGTCGATGTCGCGTTCGTCACCGGAAGGTCTGCGCCGCTGCGCTGCGATACTCTCCTATTGTGGGAGGCGCGGGTCCATGCTGTTCTGCCGGAGAGTCACGTTCTGGCTGGCAGCACATCCGTCGGCTGGAACGCCCTGAAGGACGAGCATTTCATCGTCAGCCGTGATGCACCCGGCCCTGAGATCCATGACTACATCGTGCGGCGCTCGGCGAACCTTGGCCATAGCCCTGCGGTCGAACACCATGACGTATCTCGGGAAACCCTGATGCACCTGGTCGCCCTCGGCTTTGGATTGAGCCTCGTCAGCGAAGGTGCCACCGGAACCCGCTATCCGGACGTGGTGTTCCGGCCACTCACTATGCCGGAAGATGTGCTGCCCTATAGCGCCATTTGGTTGCCGGGGAACGACAATCCAGCATTGCGGCGCTTCCTCAGTCTGGCGCGGTTGATGTCGCAGGGGCTGCGGACGCCGAAGGCGCCGAACCTTGCTTCGTAATCCTCCGTGCTTTGGCAAAGCCGCGGTCGCCGGCGATGAACCGCGCCAGCATCGGCGCGATAAGCTTGACCGGATCATGGACAGGCTGCCCGGTTTCCTGGGCCAGTGCTGCCGCGTAAGCGACAAGGTCTCGGTGCACGGCAGCCGGCAACTCCACGGTGAGCTTGACGGGTTTATCATCGGCAAGCGCACCGAGTCTTAGCTTTGCCATCGATCTTGTCCTTTGCTCTCGCTCATCCTTTGTAAGGCGCCAGCACCAGGTCGCGGTTGACCATGACATCCACCGGAAAGCCTCGCCGGATGGTGAGCGTCGGCTGGATGCGGAGATCGCGCTGGACGATCTGCTGGCCGGTTTGGTTGAAACTGTTTGAGGCGCCGCTGCGGATCGCCTGGATCAGATCGTTCGCGTTGTTGCTGGTGCCGGCCTGGGTGCCGACGCTGAGCAGCGTCGATAGCATCGCCGCCCTGAACAGCCCGCCCCAGTGATTATCGACACCATCCTCCAGCCCCGAATAGCCAGCGGTGTCGATGCCTTGCAGACGGTCCAGCACGATGGACTTGCCGTTCGGCATGAGCAGCCGGGTCCAGACCAGCAGCACGCGGGACTGCCCGAAGGCGATCTGGCTGTCGTATCGGCCAATCAAGCGCGCACCTTGCGGGATGAGCAGGAAGTCCCCGGTCGGGCTGTCATAGACATCCTGCGTCACCTGGGCGGTGATCCGGCCAGGCAGGTCAGAGCGGATGCCGGTGATCAACGCGGCGGGAATGATGGCGCCCGCCTGCACCACGTAGGGCGAGGCAGGTGCCACCAGCCGGTTCAGACTGACGATGCGCTGATCGGCCACACCGCTGATAAAGGCCTGCTTCTGGTCCTGCCCGTCCGGCATGAAGGCTGTGTTGGCCGATGTCGGGGCACTCTCATCTTGCAGTGCCGGCCCATCTTGCAGTGCCGGCCCATCTTGCAGTGCCGGCCCATCTTGCGGTGCCGGCTCGGTGGCAGGCGCGGCGGCCTGTATCTGCATTCCAGAATGCTGCTGAACATCGGTATGGACGAAGAGCCGGCTGGTTAGAGCCGCCTCGCGTTCCTGGGCAAGACGCTGGGCTTCCGGATTGGCCTTGCCCGTGCTTGTAGACCTGGCGGTATGCGCATTGAGCATTAGCGGACCGAGATCGCCAGGCAATGGCGGACCAAGTGGCGGCACCTGCCTCGGCAGACCCGTATAATCCTTCGGGAGATTGGCAAGGCCGCCTGCGGTTGTGCGATGATCCGTGTCGTAGAGTTCCTGCGGCGGCGTCTGGCGGCCATGGTTGCCCTGCAATGCCCATACCACGGCACCAGTGATTGCGATGATGGCGACAGCGGAACCGCCCGTGAGCACCTTGCGCGAAAGCCGCATGACGCGCGGGCGCTCGGCGCGCAAGCGGAAGGGCGCGCCCGGCTCATTGCGGGATTGGGGCGGTTCGCCATCTGATCCGGGATATTGCTCTGGTCCCGGATGTCCTGCCGCCTGTGGCTCGGCATCAGAAGCGCCGCTCATCGCGGCCTTCCATCGGTCCGCACGATCCGCACCTGCTGATGCTTGCCGCCGAGCCGCAGCTCAGCGGCGGCAAACAGCCGGTCGACAATGTAGTAGTTGCCGTGAACACGGTAGTTGACCAGCTGGCCATCACCTTGCGGTCCGATGATGAACAGCGGCGGCATGTCGCCTTGGGCAATGCCGGGCGGCATCTCGATATAAACTTTCGCGCCATCATCAAAGGCGGTGAGCGGCCGCCAGGGTGGGTTATCGCCGGTGATGCGGTAGCGGAAGTGAAGCCGTGTGACGTCGACGCCGGCACTAATGGGTGCCGCCGCATTGGCTGCTGCGTTCTCGCCCCGCAACGCGATCAACGCGTCTTCTGGATACTGCCAGGACACCGAGGCCATGTAGGTGTGCCGGTCGGAATGCAGCTCCAGCAGATAGGTCCGGCGGTCAGTGTTAATCACGAGGTTGGTCGTGAGGCCGGGCCGGGTCGGCTTGACCAGGATATGCACACGCTGTGCAGCGCCGCTGCCGCTCTCGGTGTCGCCGATGATCCAGCGTACCGTGTCACCAGCGGCGACCGGGCCGGAACCGGTCAACCGCTCGCCTGGCTCCAGCTCGATGTCGGTCACCTCGCCCGGCGCGGTATAGACCTGATAGAGCGCGCCAGCGGAATACGGATAGACCTGCACGGCGTTGATATAGCCGTCGCGGGTTGGCTGTACGCGGGCCGCGGCATCGGCAATTGCAACGCGTACCTTTGGATTGCGCGGTTCAGGCGGCGGTGAATGTTCCTTCGGTAATTTCCTGAGCTGGCCAGGCAGTGGCAACGGCGTGGGCATCTCGACGATCCGCACCGGCTTGGGCGGATCAGGCTGCAAGGCAGCTGGACGCAACGTGTTGTCGTAGGTAATCGCCGGCGGCTTTTGTGGCGTGGTGCAGCCGGCAAGTCCGCTTGCGGAAAGCAGCAAAGCCAAAACACCAAAGCTCCGGAATCGCGGATGAGCGGGTTTTACTGGAACCGGCGGAATGACTATAGTGCCCTTCAGAAAAGCCGCATTGTTAGAAACCGGCGGCGCAATTTTGTTGGAATGCGGGGCGCTCATTTGCCGAACTCCTTTGACCAGCTGATCGCATCGACATAGATGCCGAGCGGGTTCTTGCGCAGCTGGCCGGCAGTGTGCGGGGTCTCGATCACGACGGTGAGGATGGCGGTCCAGCGCACCGTCGCGGCAAGCTGGTCATTCTCGTAATGCCGCTCAATCCAGGCAACGCGGAAGGAATTGGGCGAGGCGCGGATGACGGAGGAAACCTCGACCGAGACCTGCGCCTTGCCAAGTTTGGCAAACGGGTCATTGACGCGGGCATAATTGTTCAGTGCCGCCGCGCCGTGGTTGGTGGTAAAGTCATAGGCGCGTAGCCAGTCCCGGCGAAGCACTACAGGATCATCCGGCAGGCCGCGCACGTTTTCGATGAACTGTGCCAGATCATACGCGATCTCAGGATCGGTTGGCTGATAATCGGTGGTGGCGGGTCCCACCGCCTGAGGCTGGCCCAGATGATCAACCTGCACGACCCAGGGCGTAATGGTGCCGCGCGCCGACTGCCATACCAGCCCGCCGGCGAGGCCGCTCGCGAGGATCAGCGAGCCGAAGGCCATCAGGCGCCAGTTCTTCGCCTGGACGCGGGCGGAGCCGATCCGCTCGTCCCAGACCTGCGCCGCCTTCTGGTAGGGCGTCGCTGGCTCGGGTGTGCGTCCGTATCGCACGGAAGGGCGCTTGAACATGCTGCTATTCCCCTTCGGAAAGATCAACGGAATGACCGCCGCCATGAGCATCGCCGGATTTAACGGCATGGGTCGCTGCGGACACGCCCCGGCTCATCACCTGGCCGCGTTGCATGCGTTTCGCCCAAGCGGGCGGGTCATTGACCGATCCGCTCGGCTGGGCCGTACCGCTGGCACCGGCCTCACCCCCGGACGCGGAGCCACTTCCCGTCACGGCCTTGCCACCCGCGTCAAAGCTGCTGGCGAGGCTGGCTGCGCCGCGGCGCAGCGGGCTGGTGACCGCCGAAGCTGTCTTGGCGGCGCCGGTGGTGATGACGCCAGAGGCGCCACCGGCGCCATAGGCAGCCGACGCGCCGCCTGCGAGGGCCGCACCGCCACGGGCAACGCCACCGGCGGCACCGGCAGCGGCGCCAATCCCGCCCGCCGCCATGCCCACGCCCGCCGCCCCTGTGGCGATAATGCCGGCACCGGCGGCGGCTGTGGCCACGGCGGCGCCCGCGCCAAGCTGCGGGCCGCCGGAGACCAGGCCATTGGCGATGCCGGGACAGAAGATACCAAGCCCGAGCAGCGAAAGCGCCGCCAGTACCAGCGACATCGCATCCTCGATCGTCGGCTGCGCGTTGCCGAAGCCGGCAGTGAACTGCGAGAACAGCGTCGAGCCGATGCCGACGACAACGGCGAGCACCAGCACCTTGATGCCGGAGGAGACGACATTGCCGAGCACCCGCTCGGCGGCAAAGGCTGTCTTGCCGAACAGGCCGAACGGGATCAGCACGAAGCCGGCGAGCGTCGTCAGCTTGAACTCGATTAGCGTCACGAAGAGCTGGATCGCCAGGATGAAGAAGGCGAGGATCACCACGATCCAGGCAAACAGCAGCACGATGATCTGAATGAAGTTCTCGAAGAAGCTGACATAGCCCATCAAGCCGGAAATCGAGGCGAGGATCGGCTTGCCGGCATCAAAGCCAACCGCGGCGATGCGGCCAGGCTCCAGGAACGAGGCTTCGGAGAGGCCGGTGCCGGAGGCCAGCAGGCCAAGACCGGCGAAGCTCTGGAAGACGATGCGGGCAAGTGTCGTCCAGTTGCCGATCAGATAGGCGAAGACGCCGACGAACAGAGTTTTCCTGACCAGGCGGCCAATGATGTCCTCGTCACTCCCCCAGGACCAGAACAAAGCCGCGAGCGTCACGTCAATCACGATCAGCGTGGTGGCGAGATAGGCCATCTGGGGCTTGAGCAGCCCAAAGCCGCTATCGATGTACTGGGTAAAGACGTTGAGGAACTGGTCAATGACCCCGGCGCCGCCCATGACGCTATTTTTCTCCTGGCGCGGCGGCGGGATCAGGTCGGCTTATTGCAAATGGTCGTTCTGTTGGCTGAGGCGGGGCCTTCCGCGATGGCGCTGATGACGACCGGACGTTACTTGGCGGGGCCACATCGGCGGCGGCCGCGTGCTGTGCCGAAGATACCGACACTGGGATATGCTGAGGCGGCGGTGAAGCGCGAGGCACAGCAGAACGTCGGGACACAGCGGACGCTGATTCACCGGAGGCAAAGAATTGCCGGCGGTTTTCTGCCCAGACTCGTTCGCAAGTGTCAGTTTCCCTTAAAGAGTAGATTCTGGAAGGGGCATTTCGTTGATTTTGCTGGGTGGCGATACGGCGAAATTTCCCTTGATGTGTAGACTTATCCCGTAGACAGTAGACTCACTTTCGTGGAAGGAGGCGTCTCATTGTCTCGGTTAACGGACCTTCACGACTATGACACCCGCGTTTGGGCGCTTGGGCAGCAGCGTCTCAAGGTCGTGGCGGCTCTAGCCACTGCGGAGCGTACCGACAAGAAGTCGATTGAGGCGGCCGCGTGGGAACTCGGTATCAGCCGAGCCTATTGCTATCGGCTGCTTCGGCGTTACCGTGAGAACCCGACCGTTACGCGGCTAATGCCGCAATCACGTGGCCGCGTGTGTGGGCGCAGGTTCCTTGATCCGGCAGTCGACGCTGTCGTTGAAGCGGCGATAGACGAGTTTTATCTGACACCGGAACGTCCGACGATGGCCGCCCTGGTGCAGGAAGTCGCGCGGCGTTGTGCTCGAAAATCGCTCAAGGCGCCGACATACAAGGCGGTTCTTGCACGGGTGAGGGCTCGCAAAATACGGGACGTGCTTAAAAAGCGAGAGGGCGTGGCGCGCGCTCGTGCCGTGACGGCGAGGGTCGCCGGTCACTTGGTATCCGACGGCCCGTTTGCACTTGTGCAGATTGACCATACCCTGACCGACGTCATTGTGGTGGCCGAGGGGAGCCGGCTGCCCATTGGCCGTCCATGGCTGACGTTGGCGATCGACGTTGCCACGCGGGCGGTTGCCGGGTTTTACCTGAGTCTCGAACGACCCTCGGCGCTCGCGGTTGCGTTGGTATTGAGCCACGTTGTTCTCCCGAAAGACAGATATTTGCGGGGCAGGAGAGTGGACGTTGCGTGGCCAATGTATGGCATTCCGGATCGTATTCATCTCGATAATGCAAAGGAATTTCATTCGCAAGCGCTTTCACGAGGGGTTCAGCAATATGGGATCAAGGTCGATCACCGGCCGCCTGCGCAACCTCACTGGGGCGGGCACATCGAAAGGCTGATCGGAACGATGATGGGGGCTGTGCATCTGCTGCCAGGCTCCACGTCCAGCAACACCATACAGCGCGGGGCTTACGATTCGGAGGCAGCAGCCGTGATGACGATGGGGGAACTCGAAACCTGGCTCGTGCATCAGATCGCTGGTGTCTATCACCACTCAGTGCATCGGGCGCTTGGCAAAGCACCGATTACGGCGTGGACCGAGGCAGTAGCGCAGGCGAGCCGACCGTTGAGAACCGCGCCAAATGCGGACAAGTTTTATCTTGATTTCTTGCCGTTCCGGAAGCGAAGTGTTCAACGCGGCGGCGTCTCGCTGTTCAACGTCACTTACTCTGACGCCGTCATCTCAACTTTCTTGTCCAGGCCACGCCAAAAATTCCTGATTCGATATGACCCGCGCGACATGTCGCAAGTCTATTTGCGTGATAACGATGGTGCGTATTGGCCAATTCCCTATAGCGACCGCCGCTTACCTGCTGTCACGCTATCCGAGATCAACGCAGTGCGCCGACAGCTGCTGGATGCCGGTCACAAACGGCTTACACAAAGCAAGGTTTTCGAGGCGTTGGACCGGCAACGTGAACTGATCGAGCAGGCTACCCTAAAGAGCAAAGGGGCTCGGCGCGATCTCGATCGTGCGCGGCGCGGGCTGCGCGAAGCGGAAGCTTCGGCGGCTGCCCCGGTCGAAAGATCGGCAGACATAGAAGGTGCCGAGGACAACATCAGTCCGATTACCCCGTTTGCCGTGGAGGAGTGGTCGTGACCGACTATCAACATCTTGCAATCGAGCACCGAGCTGTTGCGGACCTGCCTGACGCAGACCGTATCCAGTGGATCCGCGCCGAGCGATGGATCAACCATCCTAACGCCGAGTTGGCCTTGGCATGCATGACCGACCTGCTCACCTATCCGCAGCGCAACCGTATGCCCTGCTTGCTAATTCATGGCCGGACCGGCATGGGAAAGACAATGATCCTGAAGAAATTCCATCGGGACCACCCCAAAATCGCCGACCCAAGGGTCGGTGTCACCCAAACTCCGGTTGTCCTGATGCAGTTGCCGCCTGAACCGACCGAGGTGCCCTTCTATGAGGAACTTCTTGGCGCGATGGGGTTGCCACTAGTGGGAGAAGTCAGCAGGACACGGGCACGTCGCATGGCGCGTGAGGCGCTCAAGATCATCGGCGCCCGAATACTCGTTATCGATGAAATCCACGCTCTCCTGGTCGGCGGTGATCGGCAGCAGCGCATTTTCCTCAATGTGATCCGCTTGTTGGCCAATGATCTGGAAATGCCGCTCGTGTGCGCTGGAACGCCGGAGGCTCGGCGAGCGCTGTTGACGGACAATGGACTGGCAGACCGTTTCGAATCCGTGGAGTTGCCCCGCTGGACCAATGGCCTGGAGTTCCGCCGCCTGCTGGCAAGTTTTGCCGCTATCCTCCCGTTGCGCAATCCATCGGACCTCGATCACGAGAAGATACGTTTGGCCATCCTGAAGCTGTCCGACGGAGTCACCGTCCGGATTGTCCGGCTGCTCGAATGGCTGGCAATTGATGCAATCCAACGGGGAACGGAGTGCATCGAAGTTACCAGCTTCGACGCACTGCCTAAACGTGCGCCACTACTCTCCATGGAACGTCGCCGCCCGGAGTTCGCGTCCTGAGCCAGCGGCGCAAAGTCGCTGTCGAACCGGTAGCGCTTCCGATTGTTCCGCCTTATGAGGAAGATGAACTCATCTCCTCGTGGCTCGCTCGTGTCGCGCGCTTTTATGGACACTCTGTTGCCGGATTGCTCTCCGAGAACGGCCTGGAGCCAAGCAAAATCGATCTCGCAGCGGTTGACATTGGTCTGGCTGGTGCGCCGGTCGCTCAAATGGCGTTCCTACTCAACATCACCGTAAACACACTTACTGCGCGCACGATATTGTCAGCCTATCCTTGGGCTATGAATGGCCTTGCTCGAGAGCGAGGCGTTTTCTCGTTCAGTTTATCGGCCCCCTTGCGACCAGCGGCGTGCTCGTGGTGCTTGGAGGAACAGAAAGCGACACGGGGTTTCTCGTGGATGCGGCGAGAGTGGGTTTTGGCCTGTCGCACCATGTGTTCCCGGCATTCGGTTCGGCTGATCGAGGTCCGCGAGGGAGGCGTTGGTCCTGGATGGGAGGATTTCTTCAAGCGTCACCCTCGCGTGCAGCAAGCCACGTGCGCCGGACCTCACACTTTAGCGGCCTGCCCGTGGCCAGTGTCGCAGCCAGACGCCGGCGCGATCGGTCAGTTGAATGAGCAATTGCTGCAGGTCCAGAACATCCTGGCGGCAGATCCGAATCGCGGTAAGCGAGGCGCATCTGACGACGCAGTCAGGCTGGCGCTTACGATTGAAGACGTTTTATGGGCGTTAACCAGGGCCGATCGAGCCTTTCCGGAACGTCTCGTGGCTGTGACAATCGATTTTGGCCCACTTGTGCTGATGAATTCTGGCCCACCTCCGGGGGTTGGACAGGCAGTGCCGCCCCGCGGGGCGGCACTGCCTGTCAGCGGTTGTTTTTCTCCTTCCTGTTCATGATTTGCTGGCCGTCCGTTGCGCCGTGGTGCGACGGAAGCGGTAGGAGTCCGTGCCGGTTGTGATGATGTGGGCACGGTCGGTCAGGCGGTCGATCAGCGCCTTGCACAGGCGCGGATTGGGAATGACCTGCGACCATTCGGAGAACGGCAGATTGGTGGTGACGATCACCGCCGCCTTCTCCGCCCGGTCGGCGATCACCTGGAACATCAACTCGCACGCGGTCTCCGCCAGCGGCACGTAGCCGAGCTCGTCAATGCAGATCAGGTCGAGCCGTTCCCAGCGGCCGAGTGCGCGGCTGAGCTGGTTGGCGTGCGCCGCCTCAGCCAGTTCGTTGATCATCGCGGTCGCCGTGGTGAACCGCACCCGCCGGCGCTGACGGCAGGCGGCCACGCATAACCCCGTCGCCAGATGCGTCTTCCCTGTGCCCGCTTCGCCGATCAACAGGATCGGCTCCGCCTTGGTCACGTAATCGCCCGCGGCGAGATCACGCAGTTGCGCCGCCGAGACGCCCGAGCGATCGAACTCGAACCCCTCCAACGTCTTCATCCTGGGCAGCCTGGCTTCCTTCAGCAGTCGCGCGATCGCATGACTTTCACGCTCCTCCATCTCGGCCGCGAGCAGGGCTTCGAGATACCCGATGTGCGATTGCTTCTCGCGAACCGCCGCCTCGGCCAGGTGTGCGAACTGGCCGGCGATGGTCGGCATCCGCAGCGCCTTGCACTGCTGGCGGATCGTCTGGTCCTGCAGGTCGCTCATCACGCATGCCCCCGGCAAGGTGCTGTGAGCAGCGTGTCGTAATCGGCGACGCTCGGCATCGGCCGATCGTAACGGGCCAGCTCGCCCACATCGATCGGGGTCGCTCTGGTCTTGTTCAACCGCGCCTCGGTCAGCAGGTAACGCACCGCCCCCACATCGCAGGCCCCGAGCGAGACGGTGGTGGTGATCGCCGTACGCAGCCGATCATGGCCGAATTCCTGGCCGAGCAGCAGCACGGTGATCATCGCGTGCGTGCCCTTCTCCTTGCCGTGGCGTGCCCGCAACCGGGCCCATAATACGTCGTAGCTGTCGGGCCAGCGGCCTGCGGCGCGCCATTGCGCCAAGGGCTTGGAGCCCGCGAACGCGCCTGGCTTGTGGTTCAGCACCTCGAGATAATGCTCGAGGTCGAGCACATGCTGGCACCGCTGATGGCAACGCTCATGGCGGGCAATCTGCTTGCCGGCGTACCAGATCTCGACATGCAGCGGCCGGATCCGCGCCTCCACCCGTGTACCGACCTTCACTGGCACCGAGTAGAAATTTGTCTTCACCAGGACACAGCCGTGCTTGTCGACCAGCGGGAAGGCGATCTCGGCGATGTCGAACCCCTCGGTCGCGCATGGCAGCAGATGGTCGCGCTCCACATTCATCGTGGTGCCCACCGTGTCGATCCGCCCGGCCAGGACGCGCGCTTCATCGGCCCGGCAATCGGCGAGCAGGCTGGCGTTCAGCGCGTCGAGATCGGCCATAGCGGGGACTGGCACCAGATGATTGCGCCGGAAATATCCGCCTTCACCCTCGATGCCGCCCTTCTCATGACCCTGGGCCGGATTGCAGAATTCAGCGCTGAACCGCCAATGCGAGCGGAACGCCACGAACCGCACCGTCTCCTCGCGCCGATGGCCGCGCAGGATCTTGCGCACCGCACTCGCCAGATTGTCATACCGCAGCAGGCGGAAGACCCCACCGAAATACGCGAACGCCATCTCGTGCGCCTCGAGAAACGCCTGCTGGGTCGCGCTGAGATACGCCCGGTGGAACGCCGCCCCGCTCGCCATCGAACGCATCGCGAAGACCTGAACCTTGGTGCGCTCACCCTCGAAATCGACCCAGGCTTCATACCAATCGACCTGCGCCTCATGGCCCAGCTCGTAGCTCTGCGGCACGAAGGTCTCGCGCCGGATCAGCCCGATCTGGTGCTTGCGCTCGCGCACATGGTTGCGCACCGTCGATTCCGCGACCGATACGCCAGGAAACTCGGTCAGGATCCGCCGGTAAATCCGCCGCGCCGTATGCCGCTGCTTGCGCGGCGCCCGCTGGTCCGCCTCCAAAACACTGTCGATGAACGCCACCACAGCATCCAACTTCGGCTTCACCCGCGCCGGATACTGATGCACAGGCGGCACCGCGCCCGCCAGCGCCTGGCGGACCATCCGCCGATGAACACCGAATTTTGCCGCAACACCGGCTACCGTGCCGATCCCAAACTCATGCTCTCGACGTAGCTGCTCGAATAATTCCACTTTGGCTTTCCAGTCCATATTTGGCTCCTCGATCGTGCCGAGGAGACCCTACGTTCGACGATGGAGGTGGGCCAAAATTCGCCATCACTGCTGGGCCAAAATTCAGTAGCAAAGCCAGTCTCGCCTATGAGGCATTCGCTTTTCATGTCTTTGATAGCGAATGGCATTTAGCGCGGCGTCGTTCAGTGGTACCAGCGGATTACACACGTTTCGGCGTTCATGTCCGTCACTCGATGATGGCATCAGCCACGGCCATCGCTAGCGGCGACACCTTGCCGTTCGGATTGTGCTTGCCGCGTGTCTCGTCGGATAACGAACTCGCTTTCCTACTCTTTATTCTCAGC
This sequence comes from Acidiphilium sp. PA, assembly GCF_026191915.1. Taxonomy (GTDB): domain Bacteria; phylum Pseudomonadota; class Alphaproteobacteria; order Acetobacterales; family Acetobacteraceae; genus Acidiphilium. Next base: position 33,501 of record NZ_JAIMBY010000018.1, on the reverse strand, counting down.
GAATCTGATGCGCAGGAACTGGTTCAGCGCAGCTGTCAGTGGCCGGAACGGTCACGAATTGCATTGCTTGACGGTAAACGCCAACCCAGCAGTTAATAAAGTTCGCACTGATGGTTTCTGCGAAATCAACCATAGAGTCTACAGTTTAAGGGAAATCGGCGCCGCCTTCCGCAGAATCTACTCTTTAAGGGAAACTGACACGTGCCAAGCCCGCTGCGCGCGCAGCCATAGGGCCATTGATGCGATCTGCGCCGCGCGTGGGTCGATGTCGACACCGTAGATATTTTGCTCGACGATCAACCGCGGTACGTCGCGCAGGAATTCCATCTCGTCGGCGTACGTCCGGCAGAGTGGCTTTAGGCCGGGCGTGCCGCCGGTTTCGGTGTCTAGGCAGCCTGGTCCATAGCTCTGCTCCCACGCCCAGGCCTCGCGATAAATCTCCAGAAAGAGATCGAAGGCGTAAAGCCCGAAATGCATCGATCCGCAGGCGGGGTCGAGCAGCCTGATGGTGCGGGGGTCGCGCAGCCGCTGCGTTGCTTGGGGCTGTTCGTCCGGCTTGACCAGCAGATACTGGCAGCGGTCTTGCAATCCGGTCCGCCCGCCTGTCCAATTGAACCACAGTCGACCCAAGGTGTTGTCGACTAGGAACTCAACCACATAACGCGGCGTAAAGAATTGGTTGCGCACCGCCAGTTCACGGCTGTTGCGTGGGCCCTTAGAGCCACCCTGTTTGGGGTCTCGCATACGCTTTCGTTCATCGGCATCGTTGAAATACTGGTAGATCCAGCCAATGGTTTCGTCCTCGCCCCAGAGCGGTGCGATGTCGGTGGCATTGACCAGATCGAGCAGCGGCAGCAGAGCGGCCTCGCGAGGGAATAGCCGGCCGTTAGGATAATGGCGGTCGAACAGAGTGGGCAGGTCTGCGCTGTAGAGATCGCACAGGCTGAGCAGGAACACGCGGTAGGTGTCGCCCGTCTCACCCAAGGCCGACCCGGCCACCCGTTGGTAAAGCTGAAACGCTTTGGACTGATAGCCCTTGGCCACGCACTCCATGACCAGCCCACGAGCCTCCATCATCCTTAGTGCCGCAAGGCGGTTCAGCGTAGTGAAGGCCTGCTCACGCACCATGCGGCCCAAGACGGCTTTCCGTACCTCTCCTGACTGGCCGATGGCGGATGCCAGGTAGTGGTCAAAAATCTGGCGAAGGATACGAGCCGTCTCGAGACGTTGGTCATCAAGCTTCAGGGCATCTAGCGATGCGACATCGCCGGACTCTGGATCGAGGCCATAGTCTTGCTGGAACTGGTTGGTAAACTCAGTCGTTAGAACGGTACGGGCGTCACCAACGAATTTCTGCAGCCGCCCACGGGTGGCGTCATCGAACGCCATCTTCTCATTCCCCCTTCAGGACGAGATCGATATCGGTGTCGGCAAGCACCCTGCGCAGGGCGTGCAGGGTCGCAATCAAATTGTCCAGGTCGGACACGCTGGCGATGGTTGCAGGCAGCGAAATTTGCCGTCGTCCACGCACTTCGGGTCTGTTCGTCAGCGGTGGGCTTTGACCCTCCGCCCACCCGCTTTGCGATGTTTGCTCGGGGGTCACTGGATACACAATGGGAGGCGGAGATCGACGCGCTCGTCCCTCCGTGACGATTTTTGCTTTCGTCTCAGCGATCGTGGACTCGATATCGAATTGCCGTGAGATTAGGCGCTTGAGCCCAGCCATGTCGGCGGGGACGGCAATCGCCAGGCCCTGAATTTTCGACAGCGTGCCAGCTTGCTCCTCGGCGGTGAACTCATCCCATTCCGGAAGCAGCGATAGCTCAGTCTCGGCTGCCAGCAGCCGATCGGCCTGAGCCTTCGCCATATCAGTGGACGCAGACGCGACGCGTCCTTCTATGGACGTCAGACGCGTGTTCAGATCAGGCCGGTGTTTGAAAAAGTCTTCACGTGCCAGAAGATCGGTCACTGCTTCCAGGTCATCTCGCACGTTGTCGCGAAGGTCACGGGGTATGCCGGTGCCTGGGAGATCTGAGATGTCGCGTTCCAATGTACGAAGCGAACTGACGACCTCGCCGATCCCCTGATCGAACGCAATTTTCGCGGCGATCGCCCATCTCAATGCGTCGTAGAGGGGTGACTGTTCGGCGCCAAAGCGTTGCGGAGCGTCGGACGCATCGGACAGCAATAGGTCTGCGATTTGCTGGTTCACAGACTGAACGGCATCCACGCCCGGCAGTTGGATCGAACGCAGTCGCTCTGCCAGCGGGGCAAGCCGGTGTTGGAGCTGGGGGAGCAGCTTCTGCGCGGCCTTGCCGATATCCTCCTCCAGGGGAACGATCTGCTCACCCGAGAGATCGGTCAGCCGCTCGGCAGCCCTGGCGAGCACTTCCATAGAGGGGCGGTCATCGCGCAGCGCCACGCCCACCGACTTGAACGAGTTGTTGGTTTTCAGCGCATCGATGGCCTGCTGGCCGGCGACAGTCACCTCGCGGCCGGAAACCTTGAGCTTGATCTCCCCGGCGATCAGCTGCGCGGCCAGAATGTAACGGACCGTGTCTGGCGACCAACCAAATGGGGGACCGGAGAAGTGGTCAAGAATACGCTTACCCTCGACGGTCCCGTTGCGCTCCAGAAAGTCCTTGATGCTCACCAGTGCTTTATGATCCGTGCGGATTGAAGGCGTCCCGCCGGACACTTGAACGAGGCCGAGTGGGTCGATTTGGGAGGTGACAGCACGCAAGCTGGGGATACGGAGAAGCTTTTCGGCCAGCGCCGTCTCCACGCGCTCCGCAGCTTCCTGATAGCGTTCGAACACCCGTTCGGCTGCTTCTTTGAGGTGCTTGCGGCTGGCATCGGCGAGATTCTGGTCGAGGCTGTCGACTGCAGTGACCCGTCCTCTGAATACGAATGAGCCCTGAGCCAATCCTCGCGTGATCTTTTGTGATAGATCTGCGGCGTAGCGCGCCGAGCGTTCGATCTGGCTTTGGCAATATTCTTTGACCTCTTGGTCGGGGTCATTCCGATGGAGTTCGACGATTCGTTGGCTGCGGCAGATTTCTGCGACCATCTCGTCGCTTTCCGCGGACCGCCTGGCGAGCAAAAAGATCGTGTTTTCGGATGAGCGGTGCCGGGATTCGTCGGTGAGACGGGAACGCATGGCCTCGTAGTCAGCCGCATCCGCAAATGCCACCACCGTCTGGATCGTGTCGCGTTCGCCAGCGAGTGACACTTGTTGGCCAGCGACGAGATGCTTCAGGCCGGAGCTTACCGATAGAGAGCCATGCAGACGAACCGTTGGGAGCGGATCGAACACCTCCTTGAGCGCCTCGTTGAAAACGCGGCGCATGTCCGGCGTGCGCGGGGCGAGCTGCGATCGCTCCAGTTCGACATCGTTCAGCTTCTCGCTGAAAAATCGGAGTGATCCGTCGTTTTCGCCAAGCGGAACGATTGAGTCCTTCAGGAGGCGATCGACCGCTTGCTTGACTGCATTGGCCATGGACGCTGATGCGATCCCGGGGTGCATCAATGCCGAGACATTGGGCTCGCTCACCGGAAGGTTTCCCAGGATTTGGAGAACCGCCGCAGTCTTCGCGACGCCCTGGCACAATTCGTCATCCGGAAACCGGATGAGTGCCTTCTCGACCGCGTGGTATATCGAAGGGAAGGCGCGCCGGATGTCTTTGTCGAGCGCATCATAGAGTGTGACGGTCGTCGCGAGCCATCCCACATCGCGGTCTGCGACTGGCTTCAGGGAACCGACCCCTTCCACCAGGATGTCCTGAATGACCTTGATCGCCGATCGGAGACCGATTCCACCGGTCGACTTGGCCAACGCGCCTAGAAGGTGGAGCAGGATATCGAAGTGGGCCGGCAGGAAGGGATACAGGTTGGTGAAGGTGTCACGGTCGAAGCCGGCATCGTAGAATTTGGCGTCAGTCAGCTTGGTGTGCTGGCGGAGAGCCTGGCCGTTCTGGTCGAACAGCGTGCCCAGGGCGGATGCACCGGCGGAGGATTTCCCCAGCAAACGGCGATAACAGATCTCCCGAATATCGCTGGATTCGAGCGCGACGCTGATCGGAAATCGATCTTTGAGTTTGTACAGCTCGGGGGAGTTCAGGGTCGCCCGCGGGTCATCTTCGGTCAGTGTCTGCTGGGCCGTGCCCATGACCCAGACTTTCCCGCCACCGAGGTCCTTCAGATTTTGCGCCAAGCCCTGGAGATCGAGGATTTTGGGCTGCTGGCTGCCGACATACTGCCCGATCTCGTCGATGACGAAAATAATATGCTCCTTACCCGATACATCTCGAACAACGTCGATCATCTCCTGAACGCGATCATTCATGAGATAAATGACGTCGCTGCTCACCGTGGTGAACGCTTGATCGGTTCGGAACAGGGTCGGATAGAGTTTGTGTGCGATCTGTGGAATCAGGCTATCAACGACCAAATCGTCGTTTTGGAAATCCTTCCAAATTTGGCCGGTTTCGGCGTGAAAAGCCGACTCGAATTCTCCATAGCGGCCCTCCTTGCGGAGGCGACGCTCAAGAGCTGCGACCTTCAAGTTTCGTGAGTAGCCGGCGTATTGAAGGACCTTATAGTAGAGGACAGTTGAGACCTCCGCCATTGTCGCGCCAGCGATTTGCTCGCTGGCGAGGTCGAGCATCACCACGGCGGCCGGAAACCTGGCAGCAAGCTTTGAAAGGAGTGCTCTGGTTTGCGGACGATGCAGCCGGTCTTGAAGGTGACGGAGAAATGGCTTGCCATCGATCATGACCCGCTCGTCAAAGGCCAGACCGAGATATTTCGTGAACGAGCTCTTTCCTGAACCATAAAATCCCGAGACCCAAACGCCAATTTCATGGCCCTCGCCGGTTTCCATGGCCGCCTGCATCTTCTCTAGGAGCTGCTCAAGCTGCTGCTCGATGCCCTCGGTGACGATGTACTCGGATATCTCCGCCTTGAGCCTCTGTTCCTGCGACGCTTGGTAGGTGATGACCTTCTCGATTGACCGATGAATATCGCGGCTGGCATCAAAGAGTGTTCGGATCTGAGTCATGGGATTCTCACGATGTTGGTGCTCAGCCGCCGACATGGACGGAGCGATAATTGCCGTCTTCTGGGTAGAAGCCGAGGAACCGAAGGCGTGTCTTCCCTGTCCGCGTTCCTGGGTACAGGAACACGGTTGGGACGTGGAACTTGCCTTGGAGCTGAGCTTCGATCGCGCCGATCCGAAGATAGGGGTGCAGCGCCTCGAGGTCGGTGACGAGCATGATCGTCGATTTCTGACCCTCTAGCCGCATTTATTCATGAGGGCGTTTCATTCAATTCTTCTACAATTAGCTATGCAACCTGACGTCGTGGGCGCGTGACGACTCACCGGCCGCTCTGGGCTGGTTTTGATGAGCTTGGCGATGTGTCGGCGCTGGAGTTGGATGAGATCGGGACCGGTCGGGGCAACCGCCCCTGGGCTCAGACCAGTAACCTGGGCAGTCTGGCCAGAGCGTAGCGGAGAATGACCTGATCCGGCATCGATCGCGGCAGATGCAGGCGAATTGATTTCTTCAATGTCTCGACCTGGACGGCGAGTTTGATCAGGCGTAGCCGCAAGGTATCGAACTGGATACCACGCCAGCGTGAGCGACGCGGCATCAGGGAGCGAAAACTCCACATCAGACAATATGCACCGATATGCAGGAACAGGCGCATCTGGTTGGCGCTGGCCCGCGAGCACGAGGTGCGGTCGGCCGCGAGATGGGTCTTCCACGCCTTGATGTGATTTTCAGCCTGGCCGCGCGCGCAGTAGATGTTTTGATACAGGGTGCGTGGCGATCCAGCCTTCAGGTTGGTGACGATAAAGCGGGTATCGACCCCCATCGGTCCGGCCTCGACGCGCGCGATGATCCGCTCGACGCGGTCCCAGCTTGCCGCACCATCATGGAACTCCTTGAACCTCCGAACTTTCTCGCCCGGTGTCTGTTCCGCCCGGGCCGCGGTGCTGGCCTCCAGAGCGATGACGTGTTTGCGCAGCGTCGATGTCGGCGCAACACCGAAGATGTAACTCAGGTCGCGCGCGCGACAGAAACGCAGCACTTCCGGCGTGCAGTAGTGGGAATCGCCGCGCAGCATGATCGCGGTGCGCGGCCAGTGGCCACGGATGGCATCGATCAGGCGGCGCAGCCATTTGACGATCTGGCTCCCTTTCGGTCGGCATGCGGGGCGCAGCACGGCGGCGATCATACGGCCGTCACCATCGAACACCACGATCGGCTGGAAACCGTATTCATCGTGGTGCGCGTTGAACAAACAGAGTTGCTGTGCGCCGTGGACGGCATCGAAGGTATCGTCGATGTCGAGCACGATGCTGTTGGGCACTCTACGGAAACTCGAGCAATAATGCTCGACCATCGCCATGCCCATGCGCAGCAGCGCGCGGGGTCCGGGCAGGTTCTCAGTGCGCGAGATCGTTGCCTGTGAGCACAAATCCCCCGCCTCGGGCAGGCGCTCCATCGCGAGCTTGAAGATCGGATCGCGGCGCAACCTGTCCGCGTCGTTGCCATCCTCGTAGCCGGCCGCGATCATCAGCATGCGAAACCGGATGATTTCGTCGAGCCCATGGATCACACGCCCAGGCGCACGAGGATCATCGATGCATGCGGCCAAACGACTTGCGATGCCGAGCCGTTGCTCGATGGCGCGTAACCCCAGCAACCCCCCGTCGGAGGAGAGCAGATCGCCGTCGAACCGGGCCTCGATCGACTTGCCGGCGACAGGTGACAGACCAGGGAGAATTGGAGTATTTGCAACCGAGGCGAGCATGGTGTTCCGTCGTGGTGAAGTTTTGTCTCAACAACAAATACTTACAACGAATCAACGGTTTACGCTATGCTCGCCGACCTTCATGCATAATGCGGGCTAGCGCCGCAAGTTTTTCCTCTAGGCGTCCTTGCAGGCGTCGCTGTACAGTCAGTGCATTTCCGAGCGCTTTGTTCGTCCGCTGCCAAGCGAGAGGTTCCTTCTTGTCTGCTTCCAACCAGATTTTGCGAAGCGGGGCCTTTGCAAGTATGTCGGCAACGTGCTCGGCGATGGAGAACGTTTCCATCCGCCACCCGTTATTTCTGAGCTTGGAGGTCCATGCTGGCATTAGGAGCTTTGCCTCGAGCAGGTCCCGCGGGTGGAAGACCAGATAGAAAATTGGCTCGAAGCTGGCATGGGCGAAGTCCCGGCCGGCTTCAACACGGCGGATCAATTCGTCGAAGTCAGACCTGAGCGATGCCATTGGCGAGGTCCTCCATCGATTTATATTTCCATGTCACGTGGGTCACAGATCCAGCCGACTGAACAATCAGCTCGCCACGAAGGGATAAACGTTTTAGCTCGCCTATCACATCATCGGCCTCAAGGCCGAAGAGAGCCCAGTCCTCGCTTCTCACGACGGCGTTGTCTCCAAGACCTAGGAAATGCAATTCGTGAGCCAAAATCGATGCGACCGGAGGTGTGATCCTAAATGTGCTGATTGGCCGAGCCTCGGCCTTCATTGCACCGAGCAACCCAAAGTCCGCGCACGCTCCCAGCAGGTAGCGGCTCATGCGGATGATGGTTGACTCTGACCAGCGGCTGGTTGTTCGGCCGTTCGAAATCGCCGAAGTGATGAACCCTCGAGCATCCTCTTTCGAGACGGTGCCTGCTCCTGCTTCATAGCGAGCCCAATACACTTGCCGGACAAAATCGCCCAAAATTCGGTTTGCCCGGCATGTGAAGAGGAAGAAGAGCGATCGCAATTCGTCTTTCGGAAGGAGACCGACTAACGACTTCAGCAGATCCGCCGGTTCGGAACCGTTCACGAGGTAGCGCGGACAAAATGCTTCGATGATGATGTTGCGCAGGCGGCGAGCCGACATCGTTGAGAAGGCGCCCGAGGCCAAAGCTACTTTCAGGAGATCCTGCCCTACCATTCCTGGCCGCCAAAGCTCAAGCAGCATGATAGTCTCGCGCACAAGCCCGAGGCCGGCCTGGAGTTGGGTGGTATATTTGGCCGCAGGGCTCATGGTTTCTCGGAGAAATATGGGAAACATTGGACGCCCGCGGCAAAAGCGGCCGCATATAGGCTAGCAGCAATGCTGATCCAATCCGGTTTACCGAGATCGTCTGCTGAACCGATGGAAATAGGACCCTGCTTGGCCTCGATTGATGCAGCGGCTAAAACTGAAAGCTGCTTATTCGCCACTTCCGGCGATAGGGTCCCCGTTGCCACACCGTTTTCGGCGGATGATAGGCCATCGAATAGACGTTGCTCGGTTGCTTCGGGGAGCCTGAACAGATGAAAAACTCGACCGACGCCTATCCTCTCGTCATGCACACGTTTGCCGGCCTCAACGATACCTTGATATCGCGCGTGCATTGTGTTCGCGCCAAAGACCGGCAGTAGGAATGCGCTACTGGTTGGCGACATAAAACTGGACGGCCACCAACCTGCCTGTTCCTTCTCTCCGAGAAGCCCTATCGCAAAACGCATTGTAAGGATTGCCTGAATCAATGGCTTTCCTCCCCGCTGCCGAGTGACCGGAGTAGTGGCCATGGTTGCGACTTAGAGCCTGAAAGCTGCATGATCACCGCGCTGGGTCGTCGAGGCGCGTGGGCTTCTGTTGTTCGATCCAAGCGTCGATGTCCTCCCGCTTGAACCGCCATTGGCCGCGGACCTTGAACGCCGGGATCTCGGCGTTTCGTGCCATTGTGTAGACGGTCTTTCCCCCGACCTTTAGCAAAGTGGCCACGTCCGGTAACGTCAGTATCTCGTCCTGCATGGCTTGCCCCTTTAGGACAATGATGCCAAACAATGCCAGACGTTGCCGAAGTTTACCAGAGTCATTTCGTGTGGAGCGACTAAATCCATGCCTGGCGGCATCCTGGAGTGTTTGGACATAATGAACGGCACAATCTTCGAGTGCCTAGGAGAACACCCAACGTAGATAAATAGCAGCGGATCGCCGGAAGGTGGCCAGATCCAGCGAATCTATAAGAACCCTCCTTAATCAACTTGCCATGCCTATCCGGCTAAGGGGGGGCAACCTCCCGCCTGCCTTGCAAGATATGGAGATTGCGCGTTTGCATCGGCCTTCTCCAACGAGCGAGCGGACCGGTAACCTAGCGCCACAGACCGTTCCGTTTAGTTATACCCCAGTAGCACGATCGGGTGAGACAGATTTTCCGCATCAATAGGGTCGGTTTTGGTATTGCGATACGCTAACGAGCCAGTGTCTAGAACCAAATAGCACATTTTACAGGCATTCATTACTCAATCATATCCGCCAGTGCTAATTAGGATTCTCGTCGTCGAACTAGTCCAAGGCGCAATCATGGGATCCCAGACCAACTCGCGCCTCCTTGAGCGCCCGGTACTCCGCTTCAAGGTCCGCGATGACGGAGCGGTCGTCGGAGGGGCCACCCATGGTCGGCCCCTCGCTGAGTCGCTCGAGCTGGTGACGTATCGCCGCCATCGCATCGTCGATCTGCTGGCGCAGCGGCTTATCTGACTCAGACATGCTACCAACCTAGCGTGTTGTCGCGATCGGGAACAGGGGCGCCGCAAGCTGGGTCTGAATGCCATCAGACGGGCAGCAATGCGCTCATGGCGAACATTCTCGGCGGGTTTGCTGTTACCTGATTGCGGACCCTTGAAGAGGCGTACAAGAGCGGTGGGGTGCAAAGGAGCACCCCGCCCTTGCTAAAACCCGCCATTCATTTTTTGCTTCCCTTTCGGTCGAGGACCAGATAGTAGAACGGTCTGTATAATTTTACCGAAGACGATGAAAGTCACACGGGCTATATCCGACCGATCCTCTCCGCAGCGCGACCGTTTTATTCGCGCTGCTGCCGAACTGTTTCGTGTTCGCGGCTATAACGCGACCGGGATCGCCGATATCGTCAGCCTCGCTGGTGGACCAAAGGGATCGCTCTACCATTTCTTTCCCGGCGGCAAGGAGGAAATTGCTCGAGCGGTGATCTCCTATGCCACGCACGTCGCGTCGCAGTCATTGAGCGCCATTGACGCGCCGACAGCGGCGAACCGGCTCATTGAATACGGCACTTTGCTCGCAGGCTGGATGGAAGCCTCAGGGTGCCGGGAGGGATGCCCAATCGCTACGACAGTGCTGGAGCTTGCGCCGGATTCCGGTGAGATCGCGTCGCTCGGCGCCGCTGCGTTCAATGACTGGGCCGCGATTTTCGCGCGCGACCTTGAAAATGACGGCGTTGATCCCCGCTCTGCCCGGTCTTTGGGGCGCCTCGCTATCGCGTCGCTGGAGGGCGCCTTACTGATGACGCGCGCTGAAGGAAACGCCGATGTCATTCGCGAGATCAGCCGGCAGATCGCGGCGCTGTTTACCAGCGCCGCCCAAACAGCAGCAAGGAAGGAAGCGCCATGAGTGGAACAGAGTTTGAGGCTTTGCGCCAGCAAATCCAACATGCTGTCGCGGCCCAGGGTTTCACGCGTCTAGTGGGCGCGCGGCTCCAATCGCTGGAGCCGGGTCAGTGTTTAGTCGAGGTCGACGCAAGGCCGGAGCTATTGCAGCATTACGGTTATTTCCACGGAGGCGTGTCTGCCTATTTGATCGATAATGCCAGCGCGATCGCCGCAGCGACAATCGCGCCAGGAGTTTCGCGTCCTGTTACCAGCGAATTCAAGGTCAATTTTCTTGCCCCGACGAAGGGCGCGAAGCTCAGCTGCCACGCGCGCGTCGTCAAATCGGGCCGCACGCTGGTTATCGTCGCCGCCGATATCCACGCGCAAACCGATGACCACAACACGCATGTGGCTACGGCGCTCGCCACCGTTTTTATGACATAGACCACTGATCGCTACAGTCTCGCGATTGATCCCGCAAGGCGAACCGCCTTCGTCCCAACTACCGCTGTCGATCGATCGGCGGCTTTGCGCTCATCTCTGTCGTTGACGGTCCAGAACATATGGCCGCAAAGCGGTCGTTCGCTCGTGCGGCGTCGAGCTCGTTCGCAATAACTCCCTATAGCCAAAACGGTGCCGACCGCAGTAATGATCAAACGTTCGGTCGACCCCTCCCGACCGCCCAGTCGCGATGGTCGCGGTCGTCATAGAATTGCGGTAGCCCAGGATAGAGCTCCAGTGCGGCTGTTTCCTCCAGAGAATAGCGCGGCACGAATTCGACCCAGCGCAGTTCCATGTCTGGACCGCGCTGCACGATCACGTTTCCTTCCGCCAAACGAAAATTGTGCGCAATATGCAAGCGGACTTCGTCGCAAACGAGGTTCGCCGCGCGTGTTAGCTCAAGCATGAGGTCGCTGACGATATCAACATGGAAATTGTACTGTGCCGCGAGAGATGCGTAGAGCGGCGGGTCCCACTGTTTGATCTGGTAAAATTTGCAGGTGAAGAGTTGCTCGCCCTTGCCGCGCGGTTCGAGGTGCTCGTGCAGAGTTTCCTGAAAATCCTGCAGCACTCGGCCGAAGTTGCCGAAAGCAAGTTCTAGCGAAGGATACCGGCCGGGCCAAGTACGGCCGAGCAGCCACCGGCGCAGCGCGCTGAGATCTTCATCGACCTTCACCCAAATGCGCGGCTGCCCTGACCCGAGCACCCAACTGCTCCATGCGGTCCATTCGTCGAGATGTGCGAGCCGAACCCATTCGTCAACATAATCAGCATAGACGGTGTCATCGCGCATCTTGGCCCCATCGAGCCGGAGTGACTGCTCCACCCACGCCTCATGCTCCGCCTTCAAAACCTTCAGCCGGTCGACCGTCCAGACTGCTTCATTGTCATCGATGATCTTGTGATCGACGTTGCAGAGAAGGACGAGGTTTGCGTAGCGGTTGCGGTCTTCGACCGACATCGTCGGATCGCTCCGCGGGCCGCCGTCTCTCTCAGCGACGATGTGGCAATTCTCACCGACGAGCGTAGGGTCGTCGGTCTCGCTGATGTCCTCGACCAGTTGACGGCGGCACTCGGGCATGGCGCAGCGCGCGGCGGCTTTGCCCCATAAGATCTTTTGGCTTTTCAGGCTAACGGTCACGAAACGAATTCTCCTATCTATTCGGCGAGCGAACATATAACCTTGGGCATCCCCAGCAACGGACGCTTTGCGGCCAAACTACGCAGTTCAAGCGCAAATATGGCGATCTCAGAAGCCAACGTCGTTTTGCTCCAAAGTGCAGTCCGTTCGCCCGGTTGAGGCTCAGCCTTCACTCTTTGGCTCACCGACTGCTTCGATATCCAGCTCGGCGATGCGAGCCTTCACCGCGTCACTGAGATAGGCTGCGTTGATCGTGCGCAGATAGCCCAGCGCTTCCTCGTCGCTGGCCTGATATTCGAGGCGCCGCTTGTAGAAAGTCAGACGGCCTTCTGCTTCCTGGATGATCTGGCCCCAGGTCTTGGCCCAGACCCGGATCCTGATCGGATCGTCCAACTCCATAATGAGGCCTCGCGGCTTGCCGGCTATCCGCGCTTCGAGCTCAGCGTCGGGCGTGAACTTGTTCGAGATGGCGACGAAATCCCATTCGACATTGCTGTGCTCGAAGCGCGAGTCCAGCGCGACGGCCTTAGCATATTTCCTGATTTGGCCGAGCACGTCCTCGTTAATGGGCTGGCGCGGCCGCTTGAGCTCGACGACGAGATGCCTGCGCTCGTCGTCGGTCGGGGTCGGGATGCGGGCCGACAGCATCAGGTCGACGATGGCCGCCTTGCCCTCTGCATCAAGCACCGGTTCGGTGGCACCTGGCGCCTCGCGTTCTTTGCCCAGCAGCTCGATATGGCTGCGGAGGACCGAGTTCAGGTCCTGATCGTCGTTTACTAGGTTGAACTGCTCGCCGAAGATCCAGGTCTCTTGAGCGATAATCCGGTGGAGCTGCGACCGTTCCAGGAGCTGGCGTTTAGACTTGGGTTCGAAGACAAGCAGCTGCAGCGCCTTAAGAAAATCTAGCCGATCGGTGACGGATTTCGCCGCGTTGATCACGGCGGTTAGGGAGGTCTTGCGCAGCAGGTCCGCCAACTCGTCCTGCCGCTCCTTCGGTAGGTCGATCACTTTCTCCAGGATCGAGAGCAGATTGGACGCACCGGTCTCGATCGCCGCCTTGATGAGCTGGAGAACGAGTTTCTTCTGCTTGATCGGAGACTTGTCGAAGTCCGCGCTATAATCGGAGAGGTTCAGGGCGACCACGTCGAACACCTGCCGCTCGTTGATTTCGATCGGATCTGCCGCTGCGCCTTCATAGGGGTAGATTGCCGCGTCGACCCATTCTTGGATCTTGTCGCGGGACCGCGCGGCTTCCTTGGTCCGAAAATGCTCGCGTAGCCGAGCTTTGGCCGCCTCGATCAGCGTGTTTGAGGCGGCGTCCAGCTCGACCAGGCCCTCGGTATGATTGTCGGCGAGCTGCTGGAAAAGCTCCGCAGTCAGATAGGCGGTGAACTCGAACCCACGCGCCTGAATGCCGGGCGGCATCTCGTAGAAGCTGAACCTCCCTGGCAGGCACAGCATAAGCTTGCGATCGACGGATTTCTTCCACTCGACGATATCGAGCGTCGCCTCGAGCGTGCGGCCGCCGTGGTCGACGGCGATCGGATAGGGCGTCACCGAGGCAATGGCCTCACGGGCGTCAATGGCGACGCCGTCATAGATGATCCGGAAGCTCGGATCGTCATAGAGTTGGAGCGCGAATACGTCCCGAACCCTATCGGCGAAGCCGTCTTCAGCCCTGATCTCAAAGTCCTTGATGACATCGCGGATCGCGACCGTGCACCCCTCGCTGGTAGTGGTGACGGGTTCGCTCAGCTCGAAGTTTTTCAGGTTGGATTTCTGCCCGAAGATGGTGAAACGCCGGCCGCCATGGTTCGAGGTCCAGGCTACGGACTCGCCGAGCGAAAAGGCTTTGAAGCGTCCTTGGCCTTTCTCGCCATGTACGGCGCGGCCGCCGCTCGTCTTCGCGCCCGGCCGCTTCCAAGACCCACCGAGCTTCTGGAAACTGTCCTCTATCGTGTCGAACGGGATGCCGGTGCCATTGTCGTTGACGAGAATGCTGCCCAGTTCGGTTAGCTGCCCCTTTTCCAGCTCGACGCGAACTTCGGTGGCATCGGCGTCATAGGCGTTCCAGATCAGCTCGGCGATCGCCGCCAGCGGCCGCGCCGTGGTAATCCTCTGGATATGGTCGTTCTCAACCCTGACTTCGATCTGTTGCAAACCTGCCCCCGCCCCGATGCGCGGGCCGACTTTTTCACAGAGCGTCCGGCTTTTCAATCGCAAAGCCTCGGTGGGGGAGCGGAGTGCCGGAAACGACATGGTGTCGCGATCCGATACCAAACGGCCATCACGCAAGAACCGGCTCTAGGAGCCTGTCGGACTTAACTGAAATCTACGATTGTTTGGAATTATAAGTCTTATGGTCTGCGGCTTGCACAACTAAACGGCTATATTTGCGCGACATCAATGCAGTAATTGCGCAAAATCCTTAAGTCCGACAGGCTGCTAGGTGCGGGCGATCAGTTGCCGCGCTTCGATCGCCAGCGGCTGCCTTTACGAATGGCAGCTCACCGCGGCTGCCTCTCCGAGACCCGCCTGTCCGCTCACGGCCAATTCCCGCCATAAGCCGAAGGTCGGTATTCGTACGGATCGCTGCTGTGGGGATCCGGTTATCTGGACAAGTGAATAAGATTGGGCTGGCGGGTCGAGAGATGAGCCCGAGATGGGCTTGAAGAGGAATCAGGACGGATTGAGACCTCATTCAGGTTTCCTCGTCGCTTTGAGGAGCGATAATACGTCTGGTCCGCGACGAGCGAGAGCATCATTCAACCATTGCTGTCCGCTTCTCACCTCAAGCAAATGTGACGCCTCTCCGAATACTCCAGCGCCCTGCCATTCCTGGTAATTTCCGACCACGTAGAGCGCCCGTTTGGCGCGGGTTGCTGCGACATTAAGCAGGTTCGGCGTGCCGCCCGCCCAGCTACGTGATCCGGGTTTCGCGCCTCGCCCGGCTCCCAACATCAAGATGACGGCCTCCGCTTCTTTGCCTTGAAAAGTGTGAACGGTGCCGACCCGCTTGTCCACCCAAGCCGTACGTTCCTTGACTGGACGGCCTGGTAGAACGTCGCGGGTCTGCAAGAGCAGTGATCGCAATCGGGCAGCCGGCATCCGGAACGGCGAAATCACGTAGAGGTCTGGCGGTTCCGGATGACTACCACAGAGCTCTGCGATGGCCTGCGCGATGAGTATGCCTTCCTCATGAACCCATTTGTCGCTCGAGGGAGCGTCGATATCAATCCAGGCTGAGCCGCCGAGCAGGTCACGAATTGGCGATGGCCCCGGCTCTGTCGCGAAAACCATCCGGCCAGCATAGGCAATGCGATTTGCGAGATCAAACATAGGCTGGTCGCACCGTCGATGGACCAGGAGTGGAATTCCGGTCACGCGGGTATCGTTTTCCGTGACGCTATCCTCGAGCGGGAACCAGCCCTGAATGTGGCTTGCCCGATCTGCAAGCGTCTGCACTGAGTCTAGTGGCGCGCTCCAGGGTACGGCGTCGAGGCCATGGCTTTTGAAGATCAACCGCATCGTACGGGGAGGTATGCTCGTGATCGGTTCGATCTGAAGCGGGTCGCCGATCACGACCGTGCGTCGGGCCCGCCAGATGGCGCCGACCGCTTGCTGAGGTGCAGCCTGACCTGCTTCGTCGATCATCAACCAGCCGATTGATTCCCCTCCGAAATCCTTGAACATCCGTCCTATTGAGGCGAAGGTCGATGACACAACAGGGACAAGAAGAAAGAACACACCCCAGTCTCGTGAATTTGGCCTTGGGGCGTCCGGACCGCCGGAGGCAGCTTTCGCGATGACGTTGAGTGATGGTTTCAGCTTTGATGCGCCAACGATGATGAAGGCGCGCTGGAAGCGAATTGCGGCCATAAACAGGGCGTCGCGCGCCGCCCTGAAGCGCCCCCCATTCCAAGGGCTCGACTGATAGAAGCTGTCATCGGTCTGAGACCAGAACTCCGGCGCTGGGCACGAAACCCCCAGCTCATCGCCCGCATCAACCAGTTTCTGGCTCAGGAGCATCACTTCATCCTCTATACCTTTCAAACTCGCCTCGATGGTGGCACAGGAAACACCCAGACGCTCTTCCTCGTCGGTGGCAGCCTTCACATTGATCCGGGCCGCCTTAATCGCATCCGCTACCTCACCCAGATCGTCCACCAGACGACGTATCGCTGTCTCATGCGTTCGCCATGCGGGGCTTTTCAATCGTCGGCTAACCCAGGATGGTTTGATTGCCGTCAGGGCTGTCAACCTGATATTTAATGTCGCTTCTTCCGCGAGGAGTTGGCTGAGGTGCTCGCGCGCGGCCAGCACAGCCTTACGCGCCGATTGCAGATCGCGTTGTGCTCGTACCGTTTCGTCTCTGATGCCGGGGAGACGCGTTTCACAACAACGCAAAGTCTCAGCGGTTTGGGCAAGATTGACGAGTTCGGCACGTAACCGGCGGCATGTCGCCAGTGCACGTAAAAATTCTGCGCGCGTCTTCCGCCAGAGCTGTTTCGCTTCGGGTGGTCGTAATGGCGGATCAAGCCGGACCAGTTTCCCCGGGGGATCAGGTCGATGCAGGTCTGGTGAGACGAGGCGTTTGAACCAATCATTGAGCCCCCAATCTTTGTCCCACCAAAATTTCTCAAAAAACTGCCGCCTGTTGTCGGCATTGCCCAACCTGGCGGCGATCAGACCCCATGCCCGCTGAGTATCGGATACGTCCTTAGGCAGATTGAGAAGGGCGGTCGCCGTGTGGCCGAAGTAATCCAGACCGCCCTCATTCCAGATCGAGGCATCAAGGGCCTTTTCGCGCACGGGCAATTCGAGGCTGATATTTTCAACCGCCGCATTGTTGCAGCTGGCCACGACGATCGCGTAGTCCATGAGGTCGATATCACCCAGACCGTTCCAGGGACTTTCGATGGCCGCTAGGCGCTCGGCTCGTGTGATAATCACATGGGCCACCACATCCCGCAGCAAGGTCGTTTTCCCGGTGCCCGGCGGCCCGTTTACAGCGGCGAGACCGTGCGTATCCAGGTCTCGCGCGATTGCATTGACCGCGGCCTGTTGCAGTAACGTCAGGGGATGAAGACCATTTCCTGGCCATCGGCCGAGTGGGAACAAACCGGGGTCCAACAGTTGTGACAACTTGAGCCTGTCATTCAGGCAATCCCATGGATCGATCGGTGGATTAAGGCCAAGATATGACGCTACAGCGCCTGTCACGGTCTCGTTTTCGACAGCGTCGAGAACTCTGGATAAATCGGACAGGTAGAAACTTGCGAGAATGTCGGCTGCCGGTGGGTCAGGTCGGACCATCTCGATCACGCAAGGGGTCAGGATCTGGAGATCGTCGGGAATACCGAGTTCCTCAACCAACGCGCGGGACACACCGCGCAGATCATCCCATGACAACGAACGAGGCTGTCCGTCAGGGCCGCGTGGTGTCAGGAGATCGGCGAATCGCAATTTGAGACCGCGTTCTTCGGTGGACCAGTCAGACAGGTCATCAGGGGTACCGCCGGTTGAAAGGTGGCCGAAACCCCAACAGAAGCTATTGATTGCGAGGCTGTCGGGTACGATGATTCCCCACTCGTCGAGCACCACTGAAGCCGCAACAACAAATCCGGATAACGGACGGATTGTTGCGTCCTCATCCGCCTGATCGTCGAAAAATTCATCCAGCCTTTCGAATGATTCCCCTGCCGGCATCGCCGCCAGAATGACGGAGTACCAAGTCCGGAGCTTCCGGTCTCGCGGGCTTCCGACCTCGCTCGCCGCCGGCAGAGGTTCAGATGGATCGACGGAACCTTCGGCTTCATGTTGACCGTCGTCCTGGCTTTCGGTCAGGATCGGCCACGGCGTCGGGTCGCCATCCTGTGGTGGCTGCCAGAGGGTAGGTCCATCGTCGGCACCTGTTTTCCGATTGCGTATCCGGCCGCCCCGATCACCGGCGACGTCACTCCATCCGTTTCCTTTGGTGATTTGCGGCGACAGCACCTCACAGGCAATCCACGATCGCAATACGCCTCGGACAGTCTCGGCTGCTATCGACATGCGCTACAATCGCCCAAGTCGAGGAATGGTCAAATTCTGTTTTTGGCGGACTCCCCAATTTCCTCTGCCGTTGGTCATATTCAATTCTTAAGCAAAGCCAAAGGGTCCGCCTTGATGTGGAAAATCAGGATCATGCCCCGCTTATCCCAGCGCTGTCCCAGCGATGATCCTGCGCGGGCGGAGGCGTGCCCGGTGTTATTCAAAAGGTTCGTTAAGACGTTCTTTCCCTGGCGGCGAGGCCGTTTCTACTCGGTTCGTTTCCCGATACGGACGTCACACCGATACTCGCGAGGCCTTCGAATGTTAGAATACGCCCTGCCCGAACATTGCATCAGGGACGCCGTGACACCGATTAATGCCCAAGCGGCAGCGTGAACCCGAATGACAGGCCAGCCGGAACCGCGGGTGCGTAATAAACCGGAGGAGGTGGCGGCCCAGGCGGTGGGGGCGGTGCATAATAGACCGGCGGTGGGGGTGGCGCGTAATACACCGGCGGAGGCGGGGGAGGTGGCGCATAATAAACCGGTGGGGGCGGAGGAGGCGGTGCATAATAACTCGGCGGGGGCGATGGTGCGTAATATACCGGTGGACCAGCAAAGCCGAACGAGAAACTTGGGCCGTTATCCCAATCGGCATGCGCAGTGCCGGTCATACCCAGAGCGATGGCCGTTGTGACAACACTAGCAACTACAATTTTGGATCGAAGCATGTTCCCCTCACTCCTTCGATCAATGACATGTACCCGGATTATGGCGGGATTTTGCCCAACAATCGTGAGCGCGCAGTGTTTGGATCCAGCTGGCGGATCCGCATCTCAATGTCGACTCTTCCGGAGTCATGATTCGTAATCGCTCGCCCCGGTTTTAACCAATTTCCACCACCAGCGGAAATTCGGTATTCCGAAGGAGCACCGCCTGGTTGACGATTATTCTGCCTCGTCAGCCCGGCAAATTGACCGGCGAGGCACTCGGTTTTTCACCCCGATCACATTTCTTTCTTCAACGTCGGCGACGCCTTGAACCGGACCGTCTTGCCGGCCTTGATTTTGATCGGTGTGCCCAGACGCGGGTTGACGCCTTTACGTGCCTTGGTCTTCCGCACCGTGAAGGTCCCGAAACCCGGCAGCGTGAATTTACCGCTCTTTTTCATCTCCGCCACGATCGCGTCGATCAGAGTGCCTGCGACCTTGTTCGCGGTCACGCCGTTGAGCTCGGCTGACTTCTGGAGGGTCTCTGCGATAAATGCCTTCGTCACCCTGAAATGTCTCCTTTTGCTTTGCCATGGTCCATTGACGCGCTTCCTCCTACCAGAAATCAACAATATGCCAATTCGGTCAGGACCCCGAAGCGACACCATGCTCCATAGCGATGTCAGATCGGGGCTGATCGAAGCAGGCCGCTGAGATCGCCTATCTGAAATCCACGATCCTGGGCGCGGGCAGGGACCCACCGGTGCAGCGGATCACCGCATATGACCGGTTCTCGAAACGTGGCTGAGCCACGAGGCCGATCTGTCTGGTGGCAGTCCCGTTGGGCCGTCGTTCCCTGGTTTCGCGGCTCATCATCTCGCGATCGCGGCTTTCTCCCGGACTTATGCCTGCGAACGGAATCGGGCCATCGCAACAGTACTTTGGACGACGTCATCCGTAAGGAATCAGGTGGTGGTTCGGTCCGAGGTAATGATTCCGATTTTCATCGATCGGCGATAACGGTCCTGCCCTGATAATCAGGAGGGCGTGATGCAGATGAACGATCGAGAAGTTCGACTGGCGGCTCTGTCTACCGAAGTCGGAGCGCCGGCTCTCGGGCGACTGCCTAAGGTGGATTTTCAGACTGCGATGCGGGCAGCAGCCCCCAGCGTTACGTCGCTGGTCAGGCTGATGTTCGTCGCGGCTCGGCTCAATCGTGGGCCGGGCGGCCTGTCGCCTGCGGAATTTTTCAGCCATCGACTCTGGGATCCGCTCTTCGGACGGGGTGACCTTCAGCGTTTCGTCGGGCTGTCGGGGCAGGGACGGTTTCATGCGGCCTGCTGCGATATCGCCTGGAAGGCGATCGCCGACGACAAGATCCTCTCGACCGCGCTGCTCGAGGCGGCCGGGGTGGAGGCGCTGCCGCAGACGTTGGCTGTGGTCCATCCGCATCGCAGGCTCGATGGCAAGCTCGCGATCCGTTCTCCCGAAGATCTCCTCCACCTGCTCCGCTCGCCCCTCTCCTATCCGCTGGTGGCGAAGCCCATCGATGGCGTTTTTAGCGTGGGCGTGATCAACGCGGTGGTAGTCGATCCTGCGACGGACATGATCCAGTCGGTGACGGGCGCAACGTCGCCGGTTTCCGATGCCGCCGAGCGGATCATGGCGCATCCGGGCGGGTATTTGATCCAGCGGGCGCTCCAACCACCGACGTTGATCGCCTCGATGTCCGGCGGTCGGCTATGCAGTGTCCGTGTCCTCGTCCTGCTGACCCGGGCGGGTCCGGTCCTCCACCGCGCCGCGCTCAAGGTCCCGCTCTCCGGCAACGTCGCTGACAATTACTGGCGGCCAGGCAACCGTCTGGGTGCGATCGAACTGACGTCAGGGCAGGTGTTCCGGGTCGTCACGGGGACCGCGCAGGATCTCCGGCGGGATCCATTTCATCCCGAAACCGGCGCGCCGATCGAGGGCATGGCAATCCCGGAGTGGTCCGCGCTGCGTGAACTCGTCATGACGGTCGCCCCACTCTTTCCGGGTATTCGCACTCAGTCCTGGGACGTTGCCCTGACTGACCGGGGGCCGGTGCTGCTCGAGATCAACTGGGGCGGTGATCTGCACCTGCATCAGTTCGCCCACGGCGAGGGCATCCTTGACCCGATTTTCTGTGACCATCTTCGTGAATGCGGTTATCGTGGGACGCTGCCGGCGCGGGAGTAAAATCGTCAGATGCTGTTCGTGGCACCGAAAGGGCAAGTAGAGCCGGCGATACCGCTGACGGCGGAGGAGGAACGTCTCCTGCGCCGTGCATTCGGCCGCTATGCTGACCCCACGGCGCGACCTGCGGCTTCGAGCGTGGTCCGCCGCTGGCAGCTGGATGGTTCCGGCCACTGGATCCTCTGCGACTGCGTCGCCTCCCTCATCGACGGCGCCAATCCCCCGGCGCTGGTGCCGGTGGCGGAGACGCATCTACGGCGTCACGTCCATGGCACCTGGCCGGCGCACGCGGCGGATTGCGATTTTTTCCGCGATCCGGAGGAACAGCGGGATGTCACCAGGAGCTACCGTCGCTCCGATCATGAGCGACCGATGATCCGCGGATTTGGCGACGACGATCGACCCGTTCGCGCGGTGACCTCGGGTTTCAGCCATGCGGAGGAGCGCCCGCCGCTGGCCCGCCTGCTGATGCGTCTGATGGACGATGCCGGTTTGACCAAAATCCAACCCTCGCGGCTTCCGATCGGTGTCCCGGAGCAGTATCGGCTGCTGCGCGGTGCCGCGCGGACGACGATCCTCGCCGGCAAGGTGCGGGTCGGATCCTGGCTCGAGACCTTCACGCCGCATTACGAGGAGTTCCGCCGGCGCATCGAGGCGGCTCCGGTGGAGAGTTTTCCGGGCTCCCGACCCCACGGTCTGCTGATCGGCATCGCGCACGCGGTGAGCGAGGGCACCGTCACCCTCGCCGGCGATCGGTGCATCGAGGTGATCGGGCGGATTGCCGTGTTCGGGGAGCGGGAAGGGCATGGGCGGTTCCAGACCACAGACGAACGCCGCCCGCCCTATCTCGTGGCGGGGTTGGTGGCACGGCCCGCGCCGGACGCGCCGGCGGCACTCCTGCGGGTCTACGCGCATCCGGTTCTGTCGGCGGGCCATCTGCTGCTCGTGGACAGCGATTATGAGCGCCGGACCGCCCGCCGCCTGATGTCGGTCCAGACCTGGTTGCTCAAGGTGCGCAACATCCTGATGTCGATCAGCAAGCCGCAGTTCGATATCGGGGCATCATCCGCCGCCGATGGCACAAGCGCACCATCCGGGGCGGGGGAGGGTGACACGCCAGCGGGTCCGCCGCTGATCCCTGATTTCGTGACCAAGGCGCGGAAGGCGAACGGGGCGACGGCAACGGTGATCGTCGAGACGATGGGGTATGACGATTACCGCTATATGGAACGCAAGGAACGCCTTCATCCCCTGATGCGGGCGGCGCTGGGCGACGCGCCGCTCGTCCTGCACCGCTGCCACCGCGGCTCGGGTGATCCGGTTGAAGTCGATCGGGAGATGGGCAGGCAAGTCCTGCGCGCGATCTTCGATCAGCTCGATTGACCCCCGATCAACCCGGATAACCTGAGCACCGAATATCACGGCATCGTGATACGCGAACCATTCTCCGCCGCTGCTCGTTTGCATCGCGCGCGGGGAGAGTGCCGCATCCGCAGGAGGACGCGAGGATGCAGATGCGACGGGCGATGGGACTGATTCTGACGACGGCACTGACGGGAGCGCCATGGGCGGCGATGGCGTCGGCAGGACCGCACTGCGCGGTCCTGCCGACGCAGATCGTCAAAACGCGAACGGGGAAGGGGCGGGGGGCTGGTGTTTTTGGTGAGATGACCTTGCCCCGACCGATACTGCCGCCCGGCAACACGCCACATGCGGCGCTGTCTGCCGCGACTCTCGCGGCGGCCGCGGGAGAGGGAAGACCTGCACCTGCCGACGTCGCCGCTCCTGCGTCATCGACCCCATCACTCCCCGCTTCTGCGTCACCGACCGCCATACCGCCCGCCCCGGTACAACATCCGCCGGCGACGATACCAGCCCATGCGGCGTCCACTGCCCATCCTTCCTTCGAGGGGCCGGCGACCTTGCCGTTGAAGCCGATCGATGCGACCGCGATCGCGGCGTCGCCCGTGCTGACCCGTCTCGCATCCCATGGCGCCAAACTCTATGCTCTGGGCACGCAGCATGGGATGCGCGGGGTGTTCGCGCGGAACGGCCGATATTTCCAGGTTTTCTATGTCACCCCGGACGGCAAGGCAGCGGTCGCCGGTGTAATGTGGAATGCAGCGGGTGGGAATGTCACGTTACGGCAGGTTCGTCGGGTTCCCGATCTCGTACCGCAGGTGAAAATCGGCAATGTAGGTAACCGCCCGGTGACACGCCATGTCGCGTATCGCGTCGGGGCTGCGTCGACCGGGAAAGCGGCACCGACCGGGCAGACGGCGCCGGTGCCACTGCCGGGCGGTCTGCCGAAGGGCACACTGTTCCAAGCGCTGGCGATGTCGGATCATGGGACGATCGGGAAAGCCGGAGCGCCGCGGGTCTGGATGCTGATGGATCCGCTCTGTTCCTATTCGATTGCGGCGATGCGTCGGCTGATGCCCGAGGTGGCGGCCGGCAAGCTGCGGGTCTCGGTGGTTCCGCTGTCAATCCTCGATTACGAGGACAATGGCATGAGTACGCCCAAGGCGAAGATCATGCTGAGCCAGCCGGCCCGGCAGATGGCGGCGGACTGGATCGACCGGGGACTGGCCGGGGAGCAGGCATCGCCTGGCGCGTCGGCGAAGCTCGCATACAATATGTCGCTGGCGCGGGCGATCGACCTCAAAGGGACGCCGACCCTGCTGTGGCACGAAACGAACGGAGGCGTGGGACGCAGCAACGGCTTGCCATCTGATCTGGGCAGCTTCGTTGCCTCGATCCGGAAGCCCTCCTGATGAAGCCACGCCGGACTGGCAAGGCTCTTGCGCCGGGCAAGCGTGCGGCGACCGGCAGCGGGCAGATGGAACTGCCGGGGATCAGTGATCCGCCGCGTGCGCGTCGACTGAAGCCCCCTGCGGAAATCAGCGGGTTTGGGCTGGCGGCTGTGCCTGTCGAAACTGCGACAACGGAGTCGGCTACCGATCATCGAGACACCATGCGCGGTCCTGGGAATGAGTGACCTTGGCACGGGGACATTTATGATCCGGTGGAATCGTGGAGAGCGCGATGGCGTATAACGGGAGCGGTCGTAACGAGCGCGATGATGATCCGGACGGGGAGCCAAATGAAGCGCGGGGCTTGTTTCGGCGGGGCGCGCGGTTCCTGATCGGCCCTGGAGGCGTGTTTCCGAACCGCGAGATCCGCAAGGGCTGGAAGACGATCGGCGCGTTGCGCGAGGAGATCCGTGTCAGGCGGGCGCAGCGCCGGAAGATCAGGCTGCGGGAAGACGGGACATTCGACCTCGAAGCGATGGCGTTCGATGCGGGTGTGAAAACCTATGAGATCGAGCGGCGGATGGCGAACCGTCAGATCCTGACCGCGCGCAACACGAAGATCTATCTCGGTCTGGGTTCGGGGCTGCTGGCGTTCTGGGCTTACGAGGTGATCTGCGGCGGCGCGATGATGGCCTCGACGATCCGGATGGTCGCGTTTCTGGCGGTGATCCTGTGCATCTATGTGGCGGCCTTCGCCAATGCCTTCAACAACTGGCAGATCCGGGTCCGCCGACTTGGATCGGTCGATGAGTTCGTCCGTCTCGAGGGGAGCTGGTGGCCGCACGAGAGATAGGCGGCCACTGCCGATCGTAGAATTTCAATCGTCACCAGTCACCTGGTCCAGGGTGAGTGTACCCTGGCTGTGGGCCTGTTCGATCCGCTGGCACGCGATATCGAAATAGCGCGGATCGATTTCGATACCGATGAAGCGGCGGCCGATCGCGGCGCAGGCGACGCCGGTGGTTCCTGAGCCGAGGAACGGATCGCATACGGTTTCGCCGGGGTCGGAGGTCCAGTCGACGAGCCAGTCGAAATGCCGCTGGGCGCGGCTGCACGGATGCCCGTTGGGCGGCCGGTGGACCGGCTGGACGAGGGGGCCACGGCCGGGCACGAGGTTGCGGCCCTTGCCGCGCGCGACGGGCGCGCCGAACCAGTGGGCGAGCTCGTCACCGCCGAGGCCGCGACCGATATAGAGCGGCATGACGAAGGGCAGTTGAATGGAGCGGAAGAAGGGGAGCCTGTCCGGCACGGTGGCGAGAAATCGCGGATCGCAATCGCAACGGAGGACCGTGATCAGGCGACGGATCCGGGGCAGGACGTTCATCGTGTCGCGCCAGAGTCCGTAGGGGTCTTCGCTGCCCGGGATGAGGCCGGTGGGGCAGTTCGGCCAGACCGGATCGGTGAGGATGACGTCGACCGGTCCGATGTGATCGAGCACATCGCGGCAATCGGCGCGGAGCAGGGTCGCGTTGGCGATGGTAACCCGCTCCACGGGCAGGGGTTTCCGTGCCTCTCCTCCGCTCAAAAGGTTCCTGCCGGGCCGCCGTAGGGGGAGGGCTGGGCGCCGATCGCCCAGGGCGCGGCTTCGTAATCTGGTCGGGTGAGGGTTACGGCGGGTTCGGTCGGCTTGACAATGGTTCCCATCCGGTTGGCGACCGGCGGTTCCCAGGTGGCGTGGGCGCTGCCGTAGGGCATCCAGGGGTTGAAGTAGGGGTGGTAGACGTGGGGTGCCGGCGGTGAGGAGTAATCGTCGGCGGATTTGACGTTACCGCCTGAGGCGCAGCCTGCGAGGGCGATAGCGGCGGTGAGGGCGATGGCGCTGGTTGATAAACGCATGATGGCTCTCCGGTAAGGGAGAGCCATCATTCGGTTCAGGGGATGCAAACGGGAAGGTCGTTCTCGTTTTTCTACTCGCTACGTTGATCGGGCGGAACGTGGTCGGGGCTCCATGTATTATCCCACGCGAAATCATAGGCATCGCCGCCTTTCTCATTGATCTTGAGGAGGCGCCGATAATGCTTGAATGCGTAGTAAAGGTTTGACCGCATTTTATCGATGGCGTTCCAGCTCCGCTCTATGCCCGCCAGATTCCTTTCGGTTTCGTGGAGTTTCTCGGTCAGGAGGGCGATGTCGTGGTCCCGCTTGGCGATCTCATGGTCACGCAGAGCGATCTCATGGTCCCGCTTGGCGATCTCGTGGTCACGTTTGGCGAGTTCGGCGTCCTGCCTCGCGATCATGCTGTCGAGTTCGTAGATTTTGATCTGGAGATCGATCCCGTGGTTCCGTTCGGCGACAAGACTGTTGTAGAGGTTGATGTATTCGGCATCATCTTCCTCCTGCTGGAGGCGACGCGCGCGCCCCTGCCGCCAGGCGCGGGCGACCTGATTGGCGCCCTCTCCGATGATGCTTCCTTCGATGAAGCCGAGCGCAGCATTGCTACCGTAGTCGCCCATGATCGGTCTCCTTATGACCTCGATTGGCTCTCTCATTCCGCAGGTGGTGTCACATCCGTTCCTGCGTCAAGTGTCTTGTCGGGTCCTTGTATCCCTTTTGGACCGGAATTTCCACCATTAGATGGCCGGTTCCCGAGACGGCGGCTTACAGCGCCGGAGAGACCCTCTCCGGCTGCCAGTGAGGCAACGGTGCCGACATAGTTGCGATTGATTTCGCCGACGACGGCGCGTGATCCCTGGGTGGTGGTTTCGAGGGCGAAGTCTTCCATATTCACCCGGCTGCCTGCCTCGAGACCGGCCCATTTCATGACCTGGTAGGGGAATTGGGAGATCAGTTTGAAGGACATGACCGCGAGCGTCATCTCGATTGTGACCACCATGGCGAGCAGGACGACGACGCCGAGCGTGTTGGTCACGACATAGCCTTGTTGCAGGACAAAATCGCTCGCGAGGTTGAAGGTTTCGAAGACCAGCCAGGACATGACCGAGAACAACCAGTACCCGAGCATCAGGCCGAACAGCATCAGCACCGGCCTGAACAGCACGTTGAACATCATCGAATAGCCATAACCCGCGCGCCCGTGGAATCCGTCGCCCTGATAGGTCATGTGGGCGAGCATCCAGAGCGGCATGGCGATGATTGCCTCGACGACGAGGATGAACCAGCCGCCCACGCCGGCGATCCACATGGTCAGCGGGATCATCGGCATGACGAAGGCGAGGATCAGTCCGGGCACGAGGAGCGCCATGCAGAGCACGAAGATGAAGCTCCCGAGCACACCGCCGTCGACTACCTTTGCGGCAGCCGCGAGAACCCCACCTTCGGGGGTGATGCGGAACAACCGCGCCCACAATCCTTTGGCCGAGGCGGCACGGAGGGCACCGACGGTAACCAGGGCGGTCTCTGATGCGCCGACCATTTTCGAGCCGAGTTTTGCCATGGTGGCGAAGGGATCCTGCCACACACCACCGCTGACCGGGGAAAGATCGGAGGACAGGCTGTTCAAGAGGTCTTGATTGAACGCCAGCCGGCTGAAGACGAACTTCATTGTTCCGTTTTTGGTCGATCCGGCTTTGCTGCCAATGCCGCTGGGCGGATGGGCGCTATCATTGGTTGCGGCGTTTTCCTTGACCTCCTGCATGAATTCTGTGGTGGCGATCATCGCCGGGGCGATATCCGATCGGATCGAAGGGCCGAGTCCGGAGAAGCTGGGCTTTGACGGGGTCGCGAGATTGATCCCTGTGAGCGAGGTCGTATCACCGTTGATCTGGGCGATCTTCCAGAAATAGGCCCCCGCTCCTGCCCAGCCGAGGTCTTCCATCTGCTGTTCTACGGTGTCGAGGTTGCCATGAGTTCCCTGCGCTGCGCCGAGCGTCTGGATCTCGCTGGTCGCGGACTGGGTGAGCATTGAGGTGAGCTGGTTCGATGCGTTGACATAGGTGAACCAGAGTGGGGTGAAGGCGCTGTCTTCCCGGCTCGACCACCAGGTGTCCGCGGCCGTCTGTGCGGCGGGGTCGATCGTGGAATTGAGAACATACTGGATATCCGCAAGGTCAGCTTGATCCATGTTGACCGCTTGCCCGTCGATGGGCTTGGCGCCCACACCGGTGTTGATCCGATAGGCACCGCAGGTGGGATTGCTGCCGACGGTGTTGCTGGCGGCGTTGAAGTTGAGGACGATGTAATTGCTCGATCCACTGCCTCCGGAGATCGCGGCCGGCGGGGGGATTTCCTGGGGATTGTCCGCGGCGTCATTGATCAGGTCGCGGCAGACATCGGAGTCGATCAGGTCGGCCACGAGCGGCTCGACATTGGGGATGTGCGGGGTGGTGATCGGCAAACCCTGAGGGCCGATCGCATCTACCGCCTGATTATAGAGGTAGTCTGCCCCGCCGATACCCCAACCCGCGGCCGTCATGACGGACTCCTGCCCGACGGAGAATCCGCTGGCGAGCGGGATCATCATGATCGCCGCGAAGCCCATGCGGACCGGCGACCAAGACGATGTCTTTTCGGACAGCACCCGACCGGTCTCCGCGCCGCGATGGATTTCGACGATGGTCGAATAGGCGACGAAGGCCGTTGCGATCAGCATCACCAGCCCGTTGAGATCACCGAGCATGATGCCGATGACCGATTGTTCGCCGCCGAGACCCGGCGTGGCGGTACTGCCCGACGACGGGAAGAGCTGATGAAGTATACTGTTCGACCAATCTGTGCCGGGCGTCAGATCGCCCCATCCGATCTGGCCTTGCGGCGCGGCTCCCGCAGCATGGGCCGTCGCGATCAGCACGATCGAGAGGAGGAGCAGGGGCAGAGCGATGCGTCCGACGGTCTTCACGGTCACATCCCCATGCCGGGGCTGCTGTCCCTGTCCTGTTGCGGCTGCGGCATCGCGCCGGGGTCCATGCCGAAGGCCTGACGAACCAATGCGATCATATTGCGGACGGCATCCCGTGCGACCTCGCTGAGGCTTTCGATCAGGGATTTCCCTGGCTTGTCTCCCGGAAAGGCGCGGGCGGCTTCGGCCAGGGTCTGATCCTGATCTTTGAACTTTGCTTCGGCTTCTTTCGGATCGAGGTCGAATTTCCGGTAGGCGGTATCGACCCTGGCACGGTCTTCGCCATAGGCGTTCAGCTTGGTAACGGCGGTATCGATCGCCGCGCTGAGGGCGGGGTTTTCCTGTACGGCTTTGTCGAACTCCTGCCGGAGGCCCGCGTATTTACCATCCGGCTTCATCTCGGCGATGACGGTGGCGACATCATTGCCCTCCGCGCGGGCCGCTGCGGTGATCTTACCCATGATCTCCCGTGCTGGTCCCGTCAGCAGGTCACTCATGGCGGCGGCCGCCTCCTTTCCTGAGACCGATGCCCGGTCGATGGCCGGTCCGATCCGGCTCCGGGATGAATCGGCACTTAACGTGCCGATCGTACCGGTGAGTCCGGTGTCGGGGGTTTTCGGCCAGGCTGCCGGGGCGTCGGCTCGGGCCAAGCCCGCTTCTTCAGGCTTATTGCTACCGAAGATGATATCGTGGGTATATTGCTGGAAGGCTGATCGTTTTGGGGTTGCGGTCCCTTCCGCCGGGCTCGAGGGCGGTGCCGATGGCGTGGCCGCTGCGGGCTGGGCGCTGTCCCCGGCTGGTTTCGGAGACGGAGCAGATGTTGTCGCTGGCTCGCGCGGCGCGGTGAAGTTCGGTGCCGGCGGGATTGGGGGCATGGGCGGTGGCGTTTCCCCGCGCGCGCGCATTTCCTCGGCTTGCTGGGCGAGGAGCTTGCGGTGGATCGATCCCTCGCCCTGAAACCGCTCGTGCCAGGCGAGGGCAATGCCGTTTAGGCGTTCGAGGAAATTGCTCGGCTGGCGGAGCGGTACATTTAAGCCGCCACCCGATTGGACCACCGGAGCTTCCTTGACGTTCTGTGCTTCGGATGCAGCTGAGGCGTTCTTTTCGATCTTCGTCTCGGCTCTTTGGGTCCGCTGACCTTCGGCTGCGTCTGCGTGCTGCTTCGACTGCGCGGCGATGGCGGCAGCCGACCGGTCGGTTTGACGCTGCGCCTCGATCTCGCCGATCTGGGCGATGGATGCGGTGATACTTTTGTTGAACTCAGCTGTCTTTGCGTTGATGTCCGGTGTCATCTGTGGATAGGGCTGCGCCGTGACAAAACTCGCAAAATCGCGAATTCTGTCCACTAATTGCTGATCCCGGACGCTTTTGGTAGCGACCAGCGCGGCGCGGACGTCGTGGTTATCGAGGCCTGGCATGGTTTCCCCGGCGGCTTTGATTGCGGCCCGCTGATCCTCTGGCAGAGCGAGGTGCTGACCGGTGTGTTTTTCCACATCCATTAGCGCCCAGCCGATCTTCATCTGGAAACTTGGCTCGCGCATTTGAGACGGATTGGCCTGTCCCGCATCCAGCAGAGCCTGGATTTGAGGCAGGGTATCCTTCATCTCGGGGGCGTTTGATGTTTCGGCGATCTGCTTGAGCTTCTGGAGAATCTCCAAGGACGGATCCGGGATTTTTGCCGGGGCTGGCTGTGTCGTCTCTCCGGCCACCTTGTTCGCCATACTGGCGTTCGATGCGGCGGATGTGGCTTCCGGCAGGCTCGCGGCTTCAGGATTGGCTTTCAGATAGGCGGTCCATGTGAAGCTCTTGTCCGTGGGTGCGTAACGCACCGTCTGGACGCCCGCCGTCTCGGCGACCTTCGCGACATATTGCGCCGTGGTTTCGCCCTGGTTGCCACGATTGGTGGCGATCCCGAGTTCGGCACCGGGAAGCTCCGCGATTTTCTTGAGTTCCTCGGCGAGGGCCTCACTCGATCCGGCGGAGAGCGATCCGGCGCTGGCGACGTAGAGCGTATCGGGTCGCAGCTTTTCGATCTGGGCGATGGCGAGGGCTTCGGCGGGTTGTTCGGTGAACACGATCCGGGTCGGAGAGTCGCCGCCCGCGAGGCGGAAGAGTGCCTTCTGGCTGCCACGCAGCATGGCGTGCGGGAGATCCTTGCTATCGGTCGAGACGCCGGTGATCCCGCCATTGGCGTCCCGATGCGGATACCAGGCGTTGCCGCCCGGTCCCTCGCGCAAGGCGTCGCCTTTGGTGGCGGCCTCGACGATCGCGGGGGAGAGACCAAGATCTTCGGTCAGATGTTTGAACGCGGGGGAATTCGGCTGGACGATCGGGGCGCGGGTCCATCGGGTGGACATGGCGGGTTGATCGCGCTGTCGAGGGTCTTGCGGTGCGGGTGTTTCGCTCATGCTCATGGAACCTCAGTTGGAATTGCTCACGACGGGGATCGGCGTGGAGGCGGGGAGGGGGAGGTGATACTGGGCGGTATCGGCCAGCCGTGCCGCTTCGAGCAGGGCGCGCTGCTGATCCAGCCGAAACCGGGCGAGGTCGATGTAGTTGTTTTCCGCCATCTCGACGGCGATCTCGCGTTGGACGGTAGCCGGCGGCTCGTTGACCAGATTTTCGCGCCACTGGAGATTGGATTCCCTGCGGTTGACATCGAGCTGGAGGGCTTCGAGCCAGCTGGCGGTCGTGACTACGGACTTACCTTCGGCGGCCAGTTCTGCCTGCTGCGCGGTGGTGAGGGTCACGGTCGGGGTTCGATCGGCGATGACCTGGGTGGCGACCTGGCGGGCGAGGCTCTCCTGCGCATTGTACTGGCGCCGGTAGAGGACGTCGGTCTGACCTGCGTTTCCGGCAAGCTGGCTGCCGCGCAGCGGGGCGGGGGCGACCGGCTGGAGCAGAACCGTCGCATAATTGTTGGCGGCGTTCAGTCCCGCCTGCCCATCGAGGGTCGATTGACCCAGGAGCGAGGTGGCGACCTCGTCGCCATCGGGATCGGTGCTGACGGAGCAGAGACCGGCCGCCTGATCGTTGGGCGAGCAATATTGGGAGTAGTGGAGCTTGTTCATCGCACCGACGCCCTGGGCAAGGCCGTTGTAGCTCGGCGTTCCCGGTTGCCCCTCGCCGCGGGCGTTCTGGATGTTGGCGATGACTTTGGCGACCGCGTTGGTCTGGTCGCCGGCGGCCACGACGGACTGGCCATTGGTCAGGCTGTCGCAGGTCTGCGGATTGACCACGTGCTGTTCGACGATTTTGGCGCTGGCGGCTTCCTGGTTGACGATAGCGTTGGCCTGGTCGGCCGCATTCATGATCTTGGCCTGAGCGGCGGTTTGTCCTTTGATGTAATTGGAGATCTGGGTGAAGCCGTCGCCCAGTTGGTTGTTGATATAAGTCTGGACCGTCTGAAGTTTGCCATCGATCGCGGACTGCATAGCGGCGACTTTCGAACCAACCGCATTGACCGCCTGGATCAGCGCGAGAATGTCGCCGAACCCGAATGCCTCCGCCCGAGGCGGGGTCAGGACCGTGACGCCGAGAAGCAGGCCGGTGGCGCCCGCAGCGAGTAGTGCAACGCGCATTTTGGTCCTCATGGTGAGGACGCCGGGTTAGGATAGCCCGATGGCGTGATCGGCGTTCCGTTCATGTACAGGCTGGATTGGCCGCTGCTGAGGCTGCCGCCGATGCTCGCCCAGTCGGGGCCACCGCCGCCCAGGCTCAGCTGCGGGCAGAAATTCCCGAAGCCTGAGATCCCGAAGCCCCCGAGGTTGAACCCCGTGAGCGTGATGCCGCACTGGGCGCTACCGATGGCGTTGCTATAGGCGCTTTGTGCCGCCTGGCAGATCTGGCCCTCAATGGAGTTCAGCAAGTCGGCGGGGTTGAGCAAATTGGTGATGACATCGAGCCCCTTGCCCTGAAGAAAGGACGACAGACACGATAGTTGGGTCACCGACTGGGGTGCCTTCACGATCTGCGCGTTGGCCGCGATTGCGGAAGCGACGCCGTCAGATGCGGCCTGTGCAAGATCGGCGCACCCCGTCGTACTGCCGGAGTTGGCCTGCGATGTTGCGGTGCTGCCCGTTGCGGCGATCACCGGGCCACTCACGGTAAATAGGGCAACTGTCGTTAGCAGGGCGATCCGGAGCGGTCGTGCGATCTGGGATATGTTGGTGATCATTGAAGCTCCTCCTGGGAAATGCGGCAGGCATCGAGCAGGGTGGCGAGCCTGCCTTTCGAGAAAATCCGGGCCAGCAACCGTTGGCGGTAGAGTTCGGCCATGCCTGCGCGAATCACATCGCCGGTGCCGTCGTCGCCGGGGCGGGTGAGGGACCTGACCAGTCCCGTTCCATTGGGCAGGCCCGACTGGACGATCCAGTCGATGACGCGCGCCTGGCGTGCCAGGCTGAGGCGCGCGATCACCCCGGCGAGGAGCGGCCTCGTCTCTTCGGCGCGCAGTGTGGTTGACAGGCGTTGCGGGTCGTAATCGAGCGCGCGATCCAGTCCTGCTCCGAACGCCTGCACGGCGCTTTCACAGGCGTCATCGGCTTCGAGGGCGAGAAGGTCGGGATCATCCGGTGGATCCAGTGCCCGAAGGTCGCCCGCGTCAAGTGACGCGCCCGGCGGACCAAATCCTGCGATCCATTCTGAGACGGCGGCAATATCGAGATCTGGCACGGGCACCTCCGGGGCATGCGGAGGGAGGTTCCGATCTGTCGATGCAAACGGGAACGGCTTTTTTTAGCGGCTGCTTATCTTAAGTGTCCATCCGGGAACACCTTGAATCTTTGGAGTCACTTGTGATTCCATAGCGGCGGCCCGATTCGCAGGAGCGGCCTGATGTGGACGAACGAGAACCGCGCCCGGTATGATCGCAGCAAGCTGCGCTATCCGAGC
>NZ_JAIMBY010000017.1:29267-81603 GCF_026191915.1 Acidiphilium sp. PA | reverse complement strand
CGTTTTCGCTCGATAACCAATGGAATCCCACACGCCAAGTCACCGGCGCAAACGGGATTTCCTATACCGATATTATCGTGAATGGCGGCGAACAGGTCCGCGGTTCGGCGTGGAGTTTACGCTCAATACAGGAGGCTGCGGCAGCAAACCCAGCCGGTTCGCAGGCAAAAACATATTTTACTCAAGTTGTGAACGATAACTATGCCTACCTCGTTTCCATGATTCCGACTTGGACTCAGGACGAGGGACAGGCATATGGCTACCTTATTGGATCGTATGGCAATATTGGGCAAATGGCCCCATGGCAACAAGATTATTTGGCGAGCACAATTGTTCAAGGAGCCGAACTTGGCAATCAAAACGCCGTCACATTCTTGAAATGGGAGTCAAATTTTTTAGTCGGAAGGTTCTTCGCGGATACTCAAGGCTTCAGTCCAGTCGACGGTATCACCTACAATTTGAACTACTTCAATCCTAACGATGCTTCCGGTCAGGGACCTGCAAATTCCGCTGCCTTCATCAAGACGTGGGCGGGAATCGAACAGGCGACCGGAGCGGCAGGTCAATCCAACGTCGTCGCCAATGGACCAACGATCTGGGCCCATGCCCAAGGCGACTACGGTGCCCTCGCCCTCCAAACCCTCGCCGGCATCATCACCGTCAGCACCAGTTCCGCCGCCAACGCCGCCACTATGGGCGCATACCAGTACCAGGCCATGCAAGCCTTCGGCTGGCTGCTCGCCAGCGGCGCCCCCTACATCAGCCCGAACTCAACCGCCGGATCGACCCCTCAATTCTCCATCGACCCCCGCCTCGCCAACGGCCAGCTCCTCTCCTTCGGCAACGTCACCATCTCCACCGACACCACACCCACCCTGCTCACCCCGGTCGACCCCACCAAAAACGCCCTGCTCTACGCCGGTTCCGGTGCGGATACGCTGGTCGGCGGCACCGGCATCAACCTCCTGTTCGGCGGATCGGGCGCCGACACCATCATCGGCGGCCCCAACGGCAACGATATTTTCGCAGGCTCCGGCAACGAAACCATCGAGGCCGGCGGCGGTGCCACCTTCATCCAGGCCAGCACCACCGCCTTGCTCGCCCCCGGCACCGGCCAGGATCTGTTCGTCATCAACCAGCAGGCCACCGGCGACGTCACCATCTCCGGCTTCAACCCCCAGTATGACCATCTCGACCTGGTCGATGCCGCCGGCGCCCCCGTCAGCATCGCCAACATCATAACCAGCGCCACAACCATCAGCGGCGGTGTCGTCCTGCACGTATCGTCCACCGAAACCCTCACCATCGAAACAGTCGGCGCCCCCAGCATCAGCAGCGCGTGGTTCAACGAGCAGGCCATCGCCACCGTCGCAGGCTCACCCACCGGCTCGGGCTCACCCACCGGCAATGGCTCAACCAGTGGTAGCGGCGGCACCGCGCCACCACCCACCTCACCCCCGCCCGCACCGCCCCCGCCCGCGCCGGTCGTCACCAGCGTCGTCGGCGGCGCCTCGGTGACCGGCGATGCCTCGATCAGCGCCGCCAGCCAGCAAACCACCATCGTCGCCGGCGCCGGCGCCTCGACCATCCAGGTCGGCAGTGTCGGGACCGACTCCATCATGGGCGGCGCCGGGTCCATCTCGATCACCGGCGGCAGCGCCACAACCTTCTTCCAGGCCGGCAGCGGCGCCGCCGTGATCGATCAGCGCAACACCAGCGGTGGCGCCGAAATCATCACCGGCACCGGCAACGCCACGATCAATACGGGCACCGGCTACAATTTCATCGATGTCACGAACACCAACAGTGCCACCACCCTCGTCATCAACGGTTACTCCTTCGCCCACAACCCGATCAATTACACAGGGTTCGCGAACAACGAGTACCTCCGCTCGGCCTCGTTCAACGCATCCGGCGGCGTGCTCACCCTGGTCGATGGCCAGACCATCCAGCTGAACTACGCCGATACGGTGGCCAGCGCCGCCATGGTCCCGCAATCGCCCAACAGCACCCAGCCGCAGATCGTCACCCTGAACCAGGCCGACCAGACCTTCACCGGCGGTGCCACATCCGTCATCCTGTCGGACCGGGGCGGCCACAGCACCATCACCGGCGGCAGCGGCGGCCTCTCGCTCACGGATTCCGCCGGGCACGATCATATCACCACCGCGGCCACTGCAACCGATCGACTGAGCCTCGCCGCGAACGATACCGTCATCAGCACCGGTACCGACATGATCACGCTGGCCGGTGGCGGCGTGGTCAGCGCAACCGGCAGCACGAACGCGTTGAGTTTCATCGGTGGCAACCAGGCCACCACCGTTTTGGGCGGCGCCGGGTCCGTCAGCGGCACCAGCGGCAGCGGCGGCGTCATGCTGATCGCCGGTTCGGGTGCCACACACCTCACCGACGGCAGCGGCCCCGATTTCGTCACGGCGGGTTCGGGCAACATCACCCTGACCGGCAGCACCGGCACGCTTGCGTTCCACGCCGGTTCGGGCAACGCGCTGATCGATCAGGTCTCAGGCTCCGCCCAGATCGTGGCAGGCTCGGGGAACATGACGGTCAATGCCGGATCGGGCTTTGACTACTTCAACTTCTCCAGCGTGTCGGGGGGAGGGAGCGTGGTGATCAATCATTTCGACGCGGCGAAGGACAATTTCAAATACGCCGGCGTCAGCATCCAGTCCTCAACATTCAGCAAAACCGTCGATCACCTGACCCTGACCGACGGCACCAAAATCACGATGAACCTCATCTGAGAT
Source organism: Acidiphilium sp. PA (assembly GCF_026191915.1). Taxonomy (GTDB): domain Bacteria; phylum Pseudomonadota; class Alphaproteobacteria; order Acetobacterales; family Acetobacteraceae; genus Acidiphilium. The sequence goes on along the minus strand of NZ_JAIMBY010000017.1, from coordinate 78,838 downwards.
CGCGGCTGTGATGGTGCCTGCAGGCAGCATCACAGCCCCGCCTCAGTGAAATCCGCCGTGCCCGGCCGGGTGTCCGCCGCCATGAACGGCACCACCAGCCGGCCCACCCGGCGGCGGGCCTGGCGGTCCACCCGGTTGTCCACCCGGCGGTGGACCCGGGGGCCCACCGTGAAACCCGCCCGGCCTGCCGTCATGGTCATCCGGCGGGCCATGAAAATCCCCATCCGCCCGGTCGAAATCCCCACGATCGCGGTCATGATCCCACCCGCCGCGCCAGCCGCCGCCGCCAATCACCACGCCAATCCCGCCCCATCCATAGGGATAATCATCGCCATACCCATACCCATACCCATAGCCATAGGGCGCGCCGTAACCCGGGTCGCCATAGACGGGATACCCAAACCCCGAATCCCCGAACCCGCCGCCATACGGATACGCCGGATACGTCCCGCCGAATGCAGCCACCGGCGCCGGCGTGCAGGGCAGGGTAGCGCCCGATTGCCCATTTGCCGGTGCGGCCTGCATCCCATGGCCCGGCGCGGCCGGGTCGGGCGGCGGCGGGCCAGGCGGACAATACCCACCGGGCGGCGTATAGGCGCAGCCCGCCAGCGCCAGAAACCCGGCCAGGGCCACGCAACGGCCCGACGATCGCAGGATGCTCATGACATCACTCACTCCACGCTCCGCCTCATGAAGTGGATCGCCCCCCACCCGGCGCAAGGCCGTGCGCCCTCCTGTGCACCCGGCACGATCGGCGGGTGCCCGATCATCGGGGTTTGAATTCACGCCGACGCCACGCCACATCTGCGGCAACCGAGGGAGACAAGCCGTGCCCAAGCTGCCACCCGCACCGCCCTTGCTGGCCATCGTATCGATGCTCGCCTTGGCCGGCTGCGCCCCGGCCGATCCGCCGCCAACCCCCACCGCGCTCTGCGCCGCCTTCGGCTACACGGCGGGCACACCCTCATACGCGGCCTGCGTCCAGCGCCGCGAGCAGGACGCGATCGCCCGCACCCGGCAGGAAAAGGTCATGCGTCGCCTGATGTCAGGCGCCCCGTAACAAAGCTGATGTCAGGCGCCCCATAACCAAGCTGATGTCAGGCGCCCGTATCAACCGCGCCGCGCCGCCCGAACGGATCAGATCGGCAAAACCCGTCTGGTCCAGCACATCGGTGGTGCCACGCTCACAGCGCGACAATCCCGCGCGGAGTCGCACGGTTGCGTTTGTTAGTGACGCGCGATGAAGGGCTATGGAGCCGACACCTTGTTCAAGGGAAGTCTTCTTTTTTGTGAACAAAAAAGAAGCAAAAAAAACTTTATTAAATTAGGCTTGTGCCGCTTCAACAACCCGTGCCCCCGAGTCAAAAAGTTTTTTGCTTCTTTTTTTCAAAAAAGAAGCCTTCTTTCCCTCCAGATGCGATCAATATATTGTTTGGTACGAGTCATCTTTTTGTAAAAAAAATGCAAAAAAAAACTTTATTAACTAAGCCTGTGCCGCTTCAACAACCCGTGTCCCCAAGTCAAAAAGTTTTTTGCTTCTTTTTTTCAAAAAAGAAGTCGTCTTTCCCTTCACATCATCCAGTCCCGGCCCGATCCTCTGCCCCGATCCCCAATTGCTTCAATTTCCGATGCAGCGCGCTTCGTTCCATCCCCACGAAATTCGCCGTCCGGCTGATATTCCCGCCAAACCGCAGCAACTGTGCCTGCAGATACTGCGTCTCGAACACGTCCCGCGCCTCGCGCAGCGGCAGGGCCATGATATCCGCCAGCGGATCGATCGCCAGCGCCCGCGGCGCATGCGCGCCGATCTCCACCGGCAGATGGTCCGCCCGGAATGCCTCGCCGGCCTCGCCGGGGTGCATGATCATCAGCCAGTCCATCACGTTTCGCAGCTGGCGCACATTGCCTGGCCAGTCATGCACCTGCAACGCCGCCAGCGCCTCGGATGACAGCACGCGCGGCGGCAGGCCGGATGTCTCGGCCGCCCGTTTGAGAAACAGTGCGGCGAGTTCGGGAATATCCTCGCGCCGCTCGCGCAGGCTCGGCACCCGCAGCGGCACCACCGCAAGCCGGTAATACAAATCCTGGCGGAACCGCCCGGCCGCGATCGCCGCCTGCAAATCCCGCGCCGAACTCGCAATGATCCGCAAATCCACCTTCACCCGCGTGCTGCCGCCGATCCGCTCGAAACTCTGGTCCTGCAACACCCGCACGATCTTGCCCTGGGTTTCCAGCGGCATATCGGCAATCTCATCGAGCAGCAGCGTCCCGCCATGCGCGCGCTCCAGCACGCCCGCCCGGCGCGGCTGCGCGTTCGGATCGGCGCCGGCCTCGGTGCCGAACAATTCCACCTCGACGCGTTCAGGGGCAAGGATCGCGCAATTCAGCACCACGAACGGCCCATCCGCGCGCTTGGACTGGGCGTGGATCATCCGCGCCACCACCTCCTTGCCCGCGCCAGCCGCACCCGACAGCAGCACCCGCGAACCGGTCGGTGCCACTTTCTCGATCGCGTGGCGCAGCCCGGTAATCGCGGCGCTGGAGCCGGTCAGCTCGGAATTCGCCCCCACCCGCAGCCGCAACTCGGCATTTTCCGACGCGAGTTTCGCCGCCTCCAGCGCGCGCTGGATGATCAGCAGCAGCCGGTCCGATTTGAACGGTTTTTCGATGAAATCATACGCGCCGAACTGAATCGCGTTCACCGCCATTTCGATCGTGCCATGGCCCGAAATCATCACCACCGGCACTTCGGGCGCCTCGGCCTTCATGATCTGCAGAATCCCGATCCCATCGAGCGGCGAGTTCTGCAGCCAGACATCGAGCACCACCATCGACGGTTTCCGGTCGCGGAACGCGGCCACCGCATCGTCCGACGTTCCCGCGTTGCGCGTGGTGTAGCCCTCGTCGCGCAGAATCGCGTCGATCAGCAACCTGATATCCGGCTCGTCGTCGATGATGAGTATTTCGGACATTGTCCCCCTAATCGGCTTTCAAACTCAGCGTTACGACCGAACCGGGCAATCCGTCCCGGTCCGACAGTTCCAGACCACCCTGGTGATCTTCCATGATCTTGCGCACAATGGCGAGACCCAGGCCGGTGCCCTTCGGCTTGTGGGTAATATAGGGCTCGACCAGCCGCGCACGATCCTGCGTGGGCAGGCCTACGCCATCATCGATCACGGCGATCTGGTGCGCGTCTTCACCGGGCGTAATCCGCAAGGTCACATGACCGTGTACGGTGCCCCGCTCGACGTTATCGGCGCGCATCGCAATCGCATCGGCGGCGTTCTGCAGCAGATTGGTCAGCGCCTGGCCGATCAGCCGCGCATCGCAGCGCGCCCGTGGCGCCGGCTCGGGGCATTCCACCACCCATTCGATGCCGGGATGTGCGCTGCGCTGCAAAATCACCGCCTCGCGCCCAATCCGCCCCAGATCCTCGGATTTGATGATCGGCTGCGGCATCCGCGCGAACGCCGAAAACTCATCGACCATCCGCCCGATGTCACCGACATGCCGCACGATGGTATCCGCGCATTGCGCGAAACTCTCGGGGTCGGAGGTGATCTCGCGGGTAAACCGCCGCTTCAGCCGCTCGGCCGAAAGCTGGATCGGGGTGAGGGGGTTCTTGATTTCATGCGCGATCCGCCGCGCCACATCCGCCCAGGCCGCCTTGCGCTGGGCCGCCTGCAGTTCGGTGATGTCATCGAACGTGACAACAAAGCCGGTCGCCCGCTCACCCTTCAGATCCGCCCCGATCCGCACCAGAAACATCTGCTTGGCATTGGCGGCACCGTAGTCGATCTCGCCGGTCGCGGGCTTTTCCGGCGTCGCGCGCGCCTGTTCGAGCAATGGCGCGAAATCCGGCAGCAAATCCACCAGCGGCGTACCCAGATGCGCCAGCAGATCGATGCCGAGCAACACCGAAGCCGCCCGGTTCGGCAGTTCGATCCGCCCGCGCGGATCAAGCCCGATCACCCCGGCGGAAACCCCCGCCAGCACCGTCTCGGTAAAGCGCCGCCGCTCATCGATCTGGCCATAGGCGCTCATCAGCTCGGCGCGCTGCTCGGCAATCTGTCCGGTCATCCGGTTGAACGCGCGCGACAACCCGGCGACATCATCGCCCGAATCGCCTTCGGGCACCCGCACCAGATAATCACCCGCCCGCACCCGCTCCGCCGCCTCGATCAGATACGAAATCGGCCGCGCGATCTGATTGGCGAACACCAGCCCGATCAACGATGCGCCGGACAGCACCAGCAAGGCCACGGTCGCGAAAATCAGCGCGAAAAACAACTCGAACTGCGCCCGGTGATGCTCCAGCCGGTTGTATTCCGCCAGCGCCTGGCGCGTCCGATCGACATGCGCGAGAATACTCGGATCGAGCGGCCGCTCGACCATCAGCATCAGCGTCGGCGTCGCCTCGAGCTGGACCACCGCACTTTCCAGCGTCGAACCCGGCGTGCTCCACACCGCGATCTGATGCTTCTCCGCCTCCGCCACCACCTCGGCCGGCGGCAAGGTCACCCCCGCGCCGGCGAACAGCCCGGCGGATGCGACCACCTTGTCCGTCAAGGGCTCGAAAATCGCCGATTGGGTCAGGCCGTGCAACTCGGTCTGCGCCACCAGCACGCTCAGAAACCCCTGATTGAAGAAGTTCTGGGGATCACCGTAGAAAATCGGCCCGTTCTGGTTGAGATCGTTGGCGATCGCCAGCGCATCGAGCCGGATGCTGTTCTTCTTCGCATCCAGATACCCGACGGCCACCTGCTGGCTCTCCGCCAGAGCGGTGCGCACCCGCTGATTGAACCAGGCCTGGATGCCAAGATTGAAGAACACGGCCGCAAAGATCGCAACCAGGATCGCCGGCACCGCCGCCACGCCGCCGAACAGCAGCACCAGCCGCACATGCAGCCGCGCCCCCGCCGCACCCCGCCGGCTCTCCATCACCACCCGCGTCACCCGCGCCACCAGCACGGTGATCAGCAGCAGCAGGATCGAAATATCACCGATCGCGAGGCCGAACGCCGCGCCGGAATGCAGCTCCAGTTTGATGCCGCCCGCCAGATAGGCAAAACTGCCGATGCCCAGCGCCAGCGCCAGCGTGGCCAGCACCAGCGTCGAGACCCGCCCCAGCAGCACATTCAGCAGCCGCGCCCGCACCGGCGCATCGGCCGGCTCCGCCCGGTTGGTCATCTGGTCCAAACCAAAAACCCTTTCAGCCGACCCGCCGCGTCACCCCGATCTCGTGCTCGCGGATCTTCTTGCGCAGCGTGTTCCGGTTGAGCCCCAGCATCGCCGCGGCCCGGATCTGATTGCCCCGCGTCTCACCCAGCACCAGGCGGATCAACGGCTCCTCGAACGCGGCCAGCACCCGGTCATAGAGCACCCCGTCCTCGCCCTTGTCACGCGCCTCGCCCATCAGCCGCGCCACATGCCGCTCGATCGCGCGCTCCACCGCCTGCGGCGTATCCGGTGCGGCATCGCCGGCGTGCGGTACGGCCTGATCATGCCCGACGCGCTCGGCCAGCTCCGCCTCGACGATCTCTTCCGTGATCACCGCTTGCGGCACCAAAGCGGAAAACCGCCGCATCAGATTTTCCAGCTCGCGCACATTGCCCGGCCAGCGGTAGGCGGCGAGCCGCAGCATCGCCTCTGGCGCCAGCGTCTTGGCCGGCAACCCCTCGGCCTGCGCACGGCTCAGAAAATGCTGCGCCAGCAAAGCGATATCGCCCGCCCGCTCGCGCAACGGCGGCAGGCGGATCGGCACCACGTTCAACCGATAGAACAAATCCTCGCGAAACTGCCCCGAGCGGATCAGCACCCGCAAATCCCGGTGCGTCGCGGCAACGATCCGCGCATTCGCCCGGATCGGCTGCCGCCCGCCCACCGTGGTGAACTCGCCTTCCTGCAACACCCGCAGCAGCCGCGTCTGCGCCTCGGGCGGCATATCGCCGATCTCATCGAGAAACAGCGTCCCGCCCGCCGCCTGCTCGAACCGCCCGATATGCCGGTTGGTCGCCCCGGTAAACGCGCCGCGCTCATGGCCGAACAACTCGCTCTCGATCAACTCGCGCGGAATCGCCGCCATGTTGATCGCAACGAACGGCCCCTGCCGCCGGCGCCCGTAATCATGCAGCGCGCGCGCCACCAATTCCTTGCCCGAACCGGATTCCCCGGTGATCATCACCGTCAGATCCGTCGTCGTCAGCCGCGCGATCACCCGGTAGATCTCCTGCATCGAGCCCGATCGCCCGATCAGCGGCAGATTATCCTCCGCCGCCTTCGAAGCCTCGACCGGTGCGGCCAGCGTCGGCTGCTTGAGCGCCCGATCGACGATATTGAGCAACTCACCAAGATCGAACGGCTTCGGCAGATACTCGAACGCCCCCCGCTGGGTCGACTGCACCGCCGTCAGAATGGTCGACTGCGCCGACATCACCAGCACCGGCAATTCCGGCCGGATGCGCTTGATCCGCGGCACCAGATCCAGCCCGTTCTCATCGGGCATCAGCACATCGGTGATCACCAGATCACCCTCGCCATCCTCCACCCACCGCCACAGCGTCGCCGCCGACGATGTCGTGCGCACCTGATACCCCGACCGCCCCAGCGCCTGGGTCAACACCGTGCGGATCGAACGATCATCATCGGCGATCAGAATCGTAGGCAAGGTCGTCATCGATGCTCACCCTCGCCGCGATCCTCGAACTGCGGTAGATGAATCCGAAATTCCGTGCGTCCCGGCCTGCTATCCACGTTGATCAACCCCCCATGGTCCGCCACAATTTTCGCAACCAGCGCCAGCCCCAACCCGGACCCCGCCGCCTTGGTGCTCACGAACGGCTCGAACAGATGCCGCCTGATATCCTCGGGAATCCCTGCGCCATTATCGCGCACCGCAATGAAAATCGGCAGATTCGGCTGCCCCCGCCCGCTCGATGCGGCCAGACGCACCCCATGCTGAAACCCGGTCGCCAGATAGATCTCGCCATCCGCCCGCTCGGTCTCCGCCACCGCCTCCGCCGCGTTCTTGATCAGATTGAGCAACACCTGCACCAATTGGTCCCGGTTCCCCAGCACCGACGGCAACGACGGATCATACGCCTCGACAAACCGGATCCGCGCCGCGAACCCGCTCTGCGCCAACCGCCGCACATGTTCGAGCACCCGGTGCACATTCACCGCCTGCAGATCGAGCTTCTTGTCGCCGAACACCTCGATCCGCTCGACCAGATCCTTGATCCGGTCCACCTCGTCGCGGATCAGCACCGCCAGCTCCCGGTCATCCGCCGCTGCGTTCGCCTCCAGCAACTGCGCCGCGCCCCGAATCCCCGACAGCGGATTCTTCACCTCATGCGCCAGCACCGCCGCCATCCCGGTGATGCTCCGCGCCGCATTCCGCGCCGACAATTGCTGATCCAGCGCCCGCGCCGCCGAACTGTCCTGCAACGTCACCACCAGATGCCCCGGCGCATCGGCAATCGGCGCCGCCTGCAACGAAATCCCCCGCCGCGCGAACCGCGGCCCCTCGATCACCAGATCATGCTCGGCAATCGGCGCCCCATCCCGCCGCGCCCGGTCCAGCAACATGAAAATCGGATGATCCGCCGGCAGAATATCATGCAGCGGCTTGCCATATAAAAACGCCGTGGATGAGCCGAACAACTCCTCCGCCGCGTAATTGACGAACAGAAACCGATCATCCGCATCGAGCTCGCACACCGCCAGCGGCAACGCCGCCAGCAACCGCGCCGTCTCCGCCGGCGCCTCGGCCCGCTTCAGCGCCGTCGCCCGCCGCCGAAACGCGCCGCGCAGTCCGCTCATGCGGCGTCCTGCAACGAGTCATCTCCAGCGGCCTCGCCCCGCACCGCCCGCTCATAAAACCGCGCCACCAGATCCTCCACCGCCGCCGCCTCATCCAGCCGCATCACCGTCGCGCGAAACTCCGCCGCGCCATACAGCCCCCGCGAATACCACCCGATATGCTTGCGCGCCGCCCGCAACCCCGCCAACTCGCCATAATGCGCCCGCATCGCCCGATAATGCGCCAGCAACACATCCCGCTGCGCCTCCAACGCCGGATCAGCCACCACCCGCCCGCTCATCAGATAAGCCGAAACCTGGGCCAGAAACCACGGCCGCCCATACGCCCCGCGCCCGATCATCACCCCATCCGCACCCGACCGCGCCAACGCCTCATCCGCCGCCGCCACACTCGTGATATCGCCATTGGCAACCACCGGAATCGACACCGCATCCTTCACCGATGCAATGAAATCCCAATCCGCCACACCTTCATAAAACTGCTGGCGCGTCCGCCCATGCACACTCACCAGCGCAATCCCCACATCCTGTGCAATCCGGGCGAGGGCAGGGGCGTTCAAACTCGCCCGGTCCCACCCCATCCGCATCTTCAACGTCACCGGCACATCCACCGCCCGCGCCGTCGCCTCCAAAATCCGCGCCGCCCGCGCCTCATCACGCATCAGCGCCGACCCGGCCATCTGCCCGACCGCCACTTTTTTCACCGGACAGCCGAAATTGATGTCAACGATGTCCGCGCCACCCGCCACCGCAATCCGCGCCGCCTCCGCCATCGCCGCCGGATCACACCCGGCCAGCTGCACCGAATTCGGCCCCGTCCCGCCATCGACCGACGCCATCCGCAACGTCGCGGCATTTTCATGGATCATCGCCCACGACGCGATCATCTCCGAAACCACCAGCCCCGCACCCATCGACTTCACCAGGCGCCGGAACGGCAGATCGCTCACGCCAGACATCGGTGCCAAAATAACCGGCACATCGATCACCACATCCCGCTCAGGCCGCCCATGGCCCGCCCGCAGCGTAATCGGCTTGAGTTTCGGCGTCATGCCCACATCGTTGCTCATGATTTAATCACTACTAGCCCAATCCTTGACGCGCAATGTCCCCAGGCCACGACCGCCCCCATCCTTGACGCGCACCCCCCCAATCGCCAAACCCCGCCCAAACCCGCCTCACCGGAGACCCAACCGCATGGACCTGAAAACCCTCATCGCCGCCGGCGCCATCCCCCGCATCGGTACCGGCTTCGACGTTCACGCCCTCACCGAAGGCCGCAAACTCATCCTCTGCAACATCGAAATCCCCCACACCCATGGCCTCTCCGGCCACTCGGACGCCGACGTCGCCATCCACGCCCTCTGCGACGCCATCTACGGCGCCCTCGCCGAAGGCGACATCGGCCGCCACTTCCCCCCCTCCGAGGCCACCTGGAAAAACGCCGACAGCGCCCACTTCCTCCGCCACGCCGCCCAACTTGCGGCATCCAAAGGTGCGGCCATCACCAACGCCGACATCACCATCATCTGCGAACACCCCAAAATCACCCCCCACGCGCAGGCCATGCGCACCCGCCTCGCAGAACTCCTCGAAATCCCCATCACCCGCATCTCCGTCAAAGCCACCACCACCGAAAAATTAGGCTTCCCCGGCCGAAACGAAGGCATCGCCGCCCAGGCCGCCGTGTGCGTGCTGGTGCCTTTGGAGTAAGGAAGAAAGCAGTTCTTTTTTGCAAAAAAGAACCAAAAAACTTCTTAACCATACCGCGCACGGGCGATTTTCTGTGATGTCAATTTAAAAACACACCAAATAATTGAGGCCAACATAGATAAAAAATAACATGTTGTACCCTAAATTCGATGAGTACCCCTTGCGTGTAGCAGTCCTTATTGTATCGTAATTTGTAAAGCTACGGTTGTTTAGAAATTCGAACATAGTTCGAACGCGCGGAGGCAAGATATGTCATTGATTTTGATTTTTTTATAATAGAAGTCTAAACTTTGGGATTGTAGATTGGAGGCGGGCTTATGTCACAAGAAAAAACCGTTCAAAATGAAGAAGAAATTTCTAAAGCGCTGGAGTCGGCTCGCAGCGAAGTAAATTATGTCGTGACTGATTTTTCAGTGGAGCTAATAGTCCAAAAATACAAGGACGACGATCCAACTGAAGGCGATATATACATTCCCGCATATCAAAGAATATTAGTTTGGTCCGACGAACAGCAGTCTTATTTCATTGAGAGCTTACTGATGCGCGTACCAGTTCCTCCAATTTTTTTCTATGACGTTCGCGGCAAACTCGAAATTGTTGATGGGTCCCAGAGAATAAGATGCCTAGTAGCTTTCGCAAGTAACAAATTTCGCCTGACTGGACTAAAAAAAGTTACTATTCTTAATGGCCTCAAATTTTCGGAATTTCCTATTGTATTTCAGAGGCGATTCAACAATACTCCTATTCGATCTTTTGTACTCGGGCAAGGAACTTCAGAGCAGACTCGAATCGAGCTATTTAGGCGCCTTAATACTTCAGGAAAAAAACTTACCGATGCCGAGATAAGAAAGGGAGCCTATCAAGGTAAATTTCTTGATCTTGTTATTGCTTGTGCGAACGATGAATCGTTCATAAAACTTTCACCGGTCATAGCCGGAAAAAGAGACCCGGTAGCGGAAAGGCAAGAACTCGTAACAAGGTTTTTTATATATGTAGAAGAGTACGAAAACTTCACGCATGACGTTCAACGATTTCTTGATGATGAGGTTGTCAAATACAATAAGACAAAGAAACATTCCGATATTCGGGAAATGCGAAATCTGTTTAATAAAACTATGAGTTTCATCAGCGAAAACTATGAAACTGCATTTTATAGACCGGGTAGTCCAGGGCGACTGCCTCGCGTGCGATTTGAAGCTGTAGCGGTTGGGACAGCGCTCGCCCTAAAAACAAGGCCGGCGTTGAAATTTACTAACTCGAAATGGTTGTTGTCAAAGAAATTTGAAGACCTCGTTAAGGCTGAAGGGACTAACAGCGGTCCGAAATTGAGGTCTCGGATTGAGTATGTGCGGGATAATCTTCTCAATGCAAAATGAACTTCGAAAGCGAGCTAAAGAGGTCCGGTCTTATTTGAAATCTCTTGAGGATATTGAAAAAAAATTTAGTACGCCAGGAAGAAAATTTTACAGGGCTAACGAGACTATTGCGGCATCGAAAGGCGCTGTGTTCATAATGATATATAATTTTGTTGAGAATTGTCTGCGTAGTTCGATTGTAGCAATCCGGCAGGACATACACGCCGGAAACTACAAATTCGATGAGATTACTGATTTCTGGCAGCGTGACTTTATGAGAGCGAACTTTAACGAAAAACTTTCAAACGGAACAAATCATGCCGAGTTTATTGTCGATTTTTTAAAAGCGACTAAAGATCAAGTAGACTGGTCGAACCCTAGTATTAAATTACCCTTTTCGGGAAATTTGGATCAGAAAGCCATCATGAGACTATCAAATGAAATCAAGTGCAATTGGACACCGCCGCGTGAAACATTGGGCGGCCAGTATCTTGACATCGTTAAAAAAAATCGTAACGACCTATCGCATGGCGTTGAGACTTTCAAAGATGTTGGCATGTCTGTAGATATCAGTAAATTGATTGTTGAACTTGATAGAATCAGGAAATTTCTGCTGTCACTCACTAATCGTCTCGATATTTACAGAACTAGAAAAGAATACATCAGACGCTCCAAATGATTAGGTCAGCAATAACAAGCTTTACGGTGAGTTGTTCTTCCGTACTCCACCAGCAAGCTGTAGGGTAGGGCACCCTTCCGCACCACACCAGTCTATCCGCCCCACCGATGAACGAAACTACGATGGACAACCCTTGATAACCAAAAGTTTTTTGCTTCTTTTTTACAAAAAAGAAGCTCTTCCTTCACCGAACTCCTCGCATCCATCCCAAACCGCCCAACAACCGGCCTCGCCCAAACGTGCTCACGTTAACCGGTAACTGCCGCACCGCCAGATCGCAATCGGGCGCTTTCAACGCGGCATCCGATCGATATAATCGGCCATATCCAAGCCTAATCGTGCCCGTACCTGATCGAGGCTGAGGCAGAAAAGCCGGAACAGCAAGCCGTAGGGTGGGGTGCTCTTCCGCACCCCACCAATCGTTCGGCCCCACGTGCCCAGTCACCCCCGGCGCACGTCAACAACCAACGCAGAACTCTTTCCCCCTCACCCCCCAAGCGCCCGCAACACCACAATTTTCCGCCTCTCAGTATCCATATACCGCAGCTCGATCGGCCCCAGCTGCGCCAGAATGGAAAAATGCTCCAAAGCCCGCACTCGCTGGACATCCTCCAGCAACCCCCGCCCACCAAGCCTCACAGCCGGCACGAACCCGTAACACTCGCCATAAGCAAGCTTCCCGTACGTCTTCACCGCCCGGGTAAAAAGCGGCTTGGCAGCATCGGTCCGCTCGCGGCAATCATAAATCGGATCATCGACATGGCGTAATTCGCCGGGCAACTTCCGATCTGGCGCTAAGAGATTAAACCGAGGATTCGGAAAATTCGTATAAGCTATCCCCTCAACCAGATCGACTTCCAAAGTATATTTTTCATTGTTCCAGATCAACAACTTACCAAAAGCGCCAAATCCGACCAGAACCGACTGATCCGGCGGATAATCAGGATCACCCTGCAATATCAAATCAAGCAAGCCTCGATACCGATCCGGAGAAACAAGCTGAAACCTCCCGTCCAGCCACAACCCGACGCCGCACTCCTTCCAGAACGCAATCATCGAATCAGGGACTATTGATCGATATGCTTCGATGACACGCGGATCGATCCGCTCTCCCCCCACCGGAAGTCCGAATTTTTCGAGGCAATACGCAAAATCTTCATTTAATTCCGTCATAATTTAAACTCGCAGGGTTTCAATTCTTCGTTCTTTTTCTGACCCAGCGCCGTTGCGTTTAACGGCTTGTTTGAGCGCCTTAACCCACGATTACCACTCGAATCCGATCGATCGGTTGATAGTCCTTTCACCAGGCAAGCGCAGGATGGGCACGCAAAGTGTCGCCCACCGCTGCACCAAATCCGCCTAACCCCCGAGTTCCCGCAACACCACAATCTTCCGCCTCTCAGTATCCATATACCGCAGCTCGATCGGCCCCAACTGCGCCAGAATGGAAAAATGCTCCAAAGCCCGCACCCGCTGCACCGCCTCCAACACGCCACGCCCCCCGAGCCCCACCGCAGGCACAAACCCATAGCATTCCCCGTACCCCAACTTGCCGCACTTTTTCACAGCACGGGTGAATAACGGTTTCGCAGCGTTCGTCGCTTCAAAAAAATCGTAAGCGTTCGAATCTACTTTGTTTAAAAAACTGGGCAGTGCGCGGTCGGCATCGAGAAAAGGATGGGTAGTATCGGTGTGATCAGTATACGCGTATTTTCTAACGAGGTCCAACTGAAGAAAGTAATTTTTATTATTCCATACCAATAATTGCCCAAAAGCAGTATACCCGATCAATACAGATTCATTCGACGGAAAATCCGAATCGCCTTGCAATATCAAATTGACAAGTCCCTGATAACGATCGGGGCGTACGAGTTGAAACTTCCCGTCCAGCCATAGACCTGATCCATACTCGGTCCAGAAATCCAACAAAGACGCAGGCACACGATTTCTGAACGTCTTGCAGATATCGGTCGAGACGGGCTCACCGCCAGCCGGTGGCCCAAATTTCTTGATACAATACGCAAATCCGGCGTTAATCGTCGTCATAACCTCGGCTCACACGCCCCAGCAACAATCGGCGGCAGGCAGATCGATCGCGTTTCCACACCCATCAAAAAACGACAAACACCCCAATCCCCCTCACCCCCCAAGCGCCCGCAACACCACAATCTTCCGCCTCTCAGTATCCATATACCGCAGCTCGATCGGCCCCAGCTGCGCCAGAATGGAAAAATGCTCCAAAGCCCGCACCCGCTGAACCTCCTCCAGTACCCCCCGCCCCCCGAGCCCCACCGCAGGCACAAACCCATAACACTCGCCATACCCAAGCTTGCCAGATTGTTTGATTGCGCGCGCAAACAGCGGCTTAGCAGCATCGGTGTTCTCTATAAAATCGTAGACACCGCCATCGACAGCATTCAGCGTTGATGGCAGTGATCGATCGGGGTCAAGAACCGGATGTTTTGAATTAACATGCCGAGTGTAAGCATATCTATTTACCAAATCGACACGCAGAAAATAATTCTTATTGTTCCAAACGAGTAAAGTACCAAACGCACTATAGCCAATCAACACCGATTTCTGTGAAGGAAAATCAGGATCATCCCCAAGGATCACATTGATCAGTCCATCATAACGATCTGGCCGAACAAGCTGGAAGTACCCATCCAACCATAATCCCGATCCGTACTGAGACCAGAAATCCAACATGGCGTCTGGCACCTTGCCTCGATAGCGCTCAACAACGTCATGTGGAAACGTCTCCCCATCCAGCGGGGAACCAAATTTCTCAATGCAATACGCAAATCCGGAGTTTAACATCGTCATGAGGTGGGCTCCCCGTTACAAGGCTCTAATTTGACATTCATCTTCTTGTCGCCCCGTGCTGCGGCTTTCTTCACGGCATCTTTCAGCGCCTGTATGCGAGACTTCCATTGCGACCCAATCGATCGATTAACCGACCGATCCGCGAGGGAGAGTGTGTCTCCCTTCGTACCACCGGCAATAGAATCCAGGATATGAGTGGCGTCCTGGGTTTCCATTTCTTGAGCAGTTTGTTTGGCGGCGGCGTCGGCCGCCTCCTTGTCGCAGACGCCTTGTGCGAGATATTGCTCTTTCAGCAAGCCGTAGAGTGCGGTGCTCTTCCGCACCCCACCAATCGATCGGCCCCACGTGCCCAGTCACCCCCTGCGCACGTCAACAACCAACGCAGAACTCTTGCCAACTCACCCCCCAAGCGCCCGCAACACCACAATCTTCCGCGTCTCAGTATCCATATACCGCAGCTCGATCGGCCCCAGCTGCGCCAGAATGGAAAAATGCTCCAGCGCCCGCACCCGCTGAACATCCTCCAGCACCCCCCGCCCCCCAAGCCCCACCGCCGGCACGAACCCGTAACACTCGCCATGAGCAAGCTTCCCGTACGTCTTCACCGCCCGGATAAAAAGCGGCTTGGGCGCATCGGTTCGCTCAAGACAATCATAAATCGGGCTATCAGCACGACTTATTTCACCGGGTAGACCCACGTCAGGCGGCAAAATATTAAACCGGGGCTTCGGGAACGTCGTATAGGCTATCCCCTCAACCAGATCGACTTTCAAAGCATATTTTTGATTGTTCCAGATCAACAACTTACCGAATGCGCCATATCCGATCAGGACCGACTGATCAGGCGGATAATCGGGATCACCCTGCAATATCAAATCAAGCAAGCCTCGATACCGATCCGGAGAAACAAGCTGAAACCTCCCGTCCAGCCACAACCCGACGCCGCACTCCTTCCAGAACGCAATCATCGAATCAGGGACTATTGATCGATATGCTTCGAGAACACGCGGATCGATCCGCTCTCCCCCCACCGGAAGTCCGAATTTTTCGAGGCAATACGCAAAATCTTCATTTAATTCAGTCATGATGTTGGCTCACAAGGTTCCAATTTTACGTTCATTTTCTTTTGACCCCGCTCCTTCGCGCGTTTAACGGCTTGTTTCAGCGCCTTAACTCGCGATTTCCATTGTGATCCGATCGAGCGGTTGACCGTCCTGCCGCCAAGTGAGAGTTTGTCGTACTCGTTGCCGCCGACGATCGAGTCAAGCTCATGGGTCGCGTCTTGGGTCGACATCTCCTGAGTTGTCTGATCCGCTGCCATTCGCGCCGCCTCAGCTCCGCTGTAACCCTGAGCGCGAAATGCCCTTTGCAACTCCGATTGCCGTTCGTCTTGGAAATCGGTTCGTGCACCGTCCCGAGCCTTCGCATCCCCCTCCGGCCGATAACTCCCCGTCTCCGCCTTCCGCCCATCCGCCTCATCCAACCGCTTCTGCATCTCCTCCGGCGACTGCTCATTGATCTTATCCTGCTGCTCCTTCAGCTGTCGCTTCATCTCCGCCGGATCAGCACCATCCGGCGTATTGAAACAGGGCAACTCATCCGCACAACTCGGGCACGGCACCGCCGGCGCCTGGTCGGATAACCCGCTCTGCGATGTTTGATGCGCGTGCAACGCCGCAACCGCCGTCACCGCCAACAGCCCGACCGTCAATGGAATCGCGATCGCGTCAATCCCGGGGATCGCATCGGCCGCCCCCAGCGCCCCCAGCGCCGCGCCGCTCATGCCCCCACCTCAGCGCGGTGCAGCGCACCGGCAATCCCCAGCAGCAACTGCCCGATCCGCTCGTCCGGCGTCCCCACACCATTGGCAATCCATCGCCGCGCCGGCGCGCTACCTGCAATGCCCCCCTGGCTGACCAGCATCAGATACGCCCAGCGCCCAAGTCCCCGCTCCGTCGTCAACCCCAGCGCCCGGCCGCTGGTTTCGGTCTCCGCAACAAATGCCATCAGGCCCGGCTCATCCATCCGCGCAGCATGAGCAGGTGCGGCGTCACGCAGAAAACCGGCAACCTTGCGGCGCGACCGCTCTGCCATCGCCTCGGCAATCCGATCGAGCTGCGTTTGCGACAGAAGCAACCGCCCGCGCGGTGCCTCCGGCCAGTCACGCCGCCGCCTCGCCTCACGAACCCCACCCATCGTCGAGGCCGCCAGCACAACGCCGCTCATCGGCCCGAACAGCCGCGCTCGCTGCCCCGCCTCCAGCACCGGTAGCACCAACGCCAGCACCGAAGGATCGGCATGCCGAAACATCACCGTCTCAGGATCGGCGGCAAAACGCTCGAACGGCGCATCGCGCGGTCGCGGCAGGTCGGCCAGGTTGATGCTCCGCAAATGCCGGTACACCACCGCCTCATCGACCGCCCCACCCCAGAATACCGCCCAGCCTCCAATCCCCTCGATCCGCAGAACGTTGTCGAGGTGCCTCTGATCAAGCGCAGCGAACCAGGGCCCCGCCCGCACCGCCGCCGGATTCGGATGCTCCATATACAACGACCGTACCACCACATCCGCCCGCCGCAGCACATCCGGCGCGTCGCGCAGCAGCGAGCCATCGACCGTCATGAACACCGGGCGCGGCCAGCCCTGCATCGCCAAACCCAGTTGCGCCGCCTCGTTCATCAACTCTGGCGCACGAACGGCGCGCCGGTTTTCGCGGCATTCAGCATGCACATCGGCCCGACCGGTGGCGTGATCCCGAAACCGCCCGCATCCCCCGCCGCTGGCGCAGCACCCGCCGTCCCGATCAACACGCTCGGCAACCCGCCCACAATCACCCCGCCATGCGCCGTCTGGTCACCCATCCGCGCGGCCATCAACCCATTGATCAACACGGTCGGCGACCCCATCACGATCGTATCGGGCGGGCCGACGCACGTCACCATGTCGGTCACCCGCGCCGCCGGCAGCCCGCCGATCAGCACATTCGGCGAGCCAAGCAGAATTGGCCCGCCGACATGCGGCACCGGCCCGGTGCTCTCCGGGCAGGTATGCATATCGGTCATCCGCGCCGCAGGTTTTTCGCCAGCCATCTTCGAATGTTAGCCGACCTCGCCGATCCCCGAAAGCCGAATCGCCACATGTTTTGTAATTTGCCGCGCTAAACTCCCGCGCCGGCCGGACCATGCCGCTGTGACGGATGCATCCATTGCTCCACGACGCGCAACACCTCATCCAGCGCCGAAGCTGGATTTTCGACCCTCACAAGCCAATCCCGCTGCGGATCGTCCTCCCGAACACCCTCCACGCCCGCTGCGTGGATCGCGACATATCCGTTTTCTGGTTCATCGATCCAGATTTGAAAAACGTCGGCCGCCACGCTCGAAATATAAACGTTGCGAACCGCGCGGCCACCGAAACTCTTGGTTAGAACAAGCCCATGGCGCGTCGTCCATTCGGCAATCGCGGTATCAACCTGATCGTAACTCACGCGCCCTAATCCTCGCACCAGGTTAACCCCTGTAATAAGGGGGTCTTATCCCCAAATCGACCGCCGCCAGGACCATGCCCTCCCGCCGAAATCCCCGATTCAACCCGAGGCGCCAAAATCATCGAAACGGAACATAGAATCCCCATCACCCAAGCCCCCAACTCCACACCGTCATTGCGAGCGCAGCGCGGCAATCCAGCCCCGCCACACCCAACAACCTCAAATTCTAACACAAAAACTAACTTTTTCCTTTCGCACCCCCCACCGACCATGGTTTACGTACGGTCATGATCGCAAACGCGCCGTTCATGCCTGCCGATCCGACCGAGCGCTTCACGGTGATCTTCCGTGCCCTGCAACGCTCGGTCGCCGACAACGGCTACCGCCTCAAAATCCACGGCCCGCTCATCGTCCTGATCTGGAACTACCTCGCCCGTCAGATCGCCCGCTTCGCCCGCATCGCCTCCCGCCCACCCCAATCTCCCCGCACCCGCACCCGCGCCTCGGGACCGGTCGAGCGCGAACCCGCCACCGCCATCCCCAACCCCAAACCACCCCTCACACTCCCCCGCGGCTTCGCCTGGCTGATCCGCCTGCTGCCCAACGGCCCCGCCACCGTCGTCGCCGGTGCCGCCGCCCGCGCCGATCTCCAGCTTTTCATGGAAGACCCCATCGTGCTGGACCTGCTGGCCACCCACCCCAGCCTCGGCCGCATCCTCCGCCCCCTCCACACCATGCTCGGCCTGCGTCCCCCCCAAATCATCAAACGCCCCAGAAAACCCCGGAGCGAACCCACAGGCGAACCCACAAACCCCGCCAACCCCCGCCCCAAACGCCCCCGCCCCAAGCGCCAGCCCGACTTCATGGCCCAATACAAAGTCAACCCCGACGGCAGCATCGACTTCACGCCCGAACAACTCCGCGACATCCTCGGCCCACCCCCACCACCCGTCCCGCCCTGGCACCACCCTTTCGTGCCCTCCTTCGATGCCAAAAAAATGTGGCGCAAAGGCCCACGGGGCTGATGCACGCCTATTTCGTTACGATAACGCAATGATATAGGCAAAAAAGCAAGGGAAGTCCTTCTTTTTTGTGAACAAAAAAGAAGCAAAAAAAACTTTGTTAATTTGGGCCCGTGCCGGTGAAAACGCCCGTGCCCCAGGGTCAGAAAGTTTTTTGCTTCTTTTTTACAAAAAAGAAGCCTTCCCTTCCCCAACTCCGCTCCAAAATCGAACCATAATTCGCCAGTGTCTTATCGGCCAATCAAATTGTCTGAGCGTTCGGACAGGCGAGAATGACCCGAGCCTGACATCAGACGAAATTCTGCCCACCGGTCTCGACGTGAGTCGATCGAGCGATCCGGACCGGGATTGCTTTCGCCGCCGGTACCTTGCTGCCCTTGGCGTGGTGCCATAGGGGGATCAGCGCGTTTGTTTCAGGGTAGTACGTGCCGATGCACCCGGGCGGGATATCATAGCGGGTCACCCGAAACCCGCTCATCATCCTTGGAATTCCATCATGCGCCACTGTCGTCAGGCTCACTTTATCGCCATCCGCGAAACCCAGCCGGATGATGTCGTCCTGGTGCATCAGCACCACCATGCGGGTACCTTTGATGCCGCGGAACCGGTCGTTGTAGCCGTATACCGTGGTGTTGAACTGATCATTGCTACGCATAGTCATCATCGTCAGGACGTCACGATCTGACCCCGCCATATCCGCATCTTCCTCGATGCTGGTCGGGTCGACGAACCTGGCCCGCCCGGTTGCGGTGTTCCACACACGCTGGCGTGCCGCGATATGACGATGAAATCCGCCGGGCTGCCACATTCTCGTTTCCATATCCGCGAAATCAGGCAGGACCGCGCCGATCTCCCGGCGGACCAGTGCGTAGTCGCCAACCCAGGCGTCCCAATCGATCAGCGGATTGCGCTTGAGTGTCGCTTTGGCAATTCCCGCAACGATCGCAGGTTCCGAGAGTAGATAAGGACTGGCGGCCGGGCGCACGCCGCGCGAGCCGTGCACACAGGCGGTGCTATCCTCGATCGAAACCGATTGCGGCCCACTGGCCTGCAAGTCGATTTCCGAGCGGCCGAGGCATGGCAGGATGTAGGATATCGCGCCATGCACCAGGTGGCTGCGGTTGAGCTTCGTTGCGATATTGACGGTCAGCCGCATCTTGCTCCAGGCCGCCTCCATCGCCGCACGTTCCGGGACCGCACGGATAAAATTGCCCCCCAGCATCAAGAACGCTTTGATCTTTCCAGCAATGATGGCTTCGCACGCCTCGACCGTATTCAACCCGGTATTCCGCGGGGGCTCAAATGCGTATCGTTCCGCGATCTTGTCGAGCGGCACAAGTCCGGGCTTCTCGCTGATCCCCACCGTACGCTGCCCCTGCACGTTGGAATGACCGCGCACAGGGCAGATGCCGGCGCCGGGCTTGCCGATATTACCGCGCAGCAGAAGCAAATTGACCAGCATCCGCACCGCCTCGACACCCTCACGATGTTGGGTAATGCCCATGCCGTACACGATCATCACGCGCTGCGATTTCGCGTAAGTCACCGCCGTAGCTTCCAGCGCATGCTTCGAAAGGCCGCTACGCGCCTCGATTTCGCGCCAGGATGCAGTGCGTGCCCTGTGTGCGAACGCATCATACCCATCGGTGTGTTCAGCGATGAACCCGTGATCGAGCACCGGCGCTGATCCGGCGGCGGCCGCTGCGTCATCGGCCTCGATCAACGCCTTCGCGATGCCGAGCACAGCCGCGATATCACCGCCCAGTTTGACCTGATGATAAGAGGTGCTGATCGGCGTCGGCGGCAGCACCAGCATTTCCGCCGGTGACTGCGGGCTGCTGAACTTTACCAACCCAGGCTCGCGCAACGGATTGAAGGTGATGATCGGCACGCCACGCCGATGCGCGTCCTGCAACGGGTGAAGCGCGCGAGGTGAATTGGAACCCGGATTCTGGCCGAAAAAGATCAAACAATCGGTCTGTTCCATGTCTTCGAGAATTGTGGTTCCGACGGGGACACCGAGTGATGCCATCAACCCGACCGAGGTACTCTCGTGGCACATGTTTGAGCTGTCGGGGAGATTATTAGTACCGAACAGACGGGCGGTCAGCGCGAACATATATGATGTTTCAAGTGAAGCCCGCCCCGAGGCGTACCACACTGTCTCATTCGGCTGCATCGCTTGGAGTTCCGCACCGATTTCGGCAAACGCATTCGACCACGAAACCGGCAGGTACCGATCGGTCGCGGCATCCCATCGCAGGGGCACGGTCAGACGCCCTTGTTGCTCAAGGTCATAATCGGTCCAGCTTCGCAGTTCCGCCACGGTATGGGCTGCAAAGAACTTCGACCGGGCACGCCGTGAGGTAATTTCCCAGGCCGTCGCTTTCGCACCGTTCTCGCAATATTCGAATGGTTTGGGGTGTGCGGGCTTCGGCCAGGCGCAACTGACGCAAGCAAATCCGTCTGGCTTGTTCTGTGCCATCAGAGTTTTGGCGGCCACCAGCGGCACGTGCTCGCGCACAACGATGTTGGCAAGCGATCGTACCGATCCCCAACCGCCCGCCGGTGCGTCGTAGGGAGCGATCCTGACCGTCCGTCTTACATTGTTTGCCATTTATCACCTTATCGTTATCCACGGGTGCGGACATATCCAGCCTGCTCATAGCGGGCCCCGCCGTTCACGCGCATGATCGGCAGATGACAAGTTGGTTTTGCGTGACCGGGGACAACAGCTTACCAGAGGCCGTACGAACAAGATAATACGTTGACGGATTCCCCAATGTACATCATGCGATAGGGCCACAAAAACTGCTCCGCAATATCGTGTATGCGTCGCCGATAATTGCATCAAGCTCGATTCTATGGACGTTTTTGAGACAACCGATGTAGATCAGACGTGGTTGGCAATTTTTCACATATACCATGAAAAATTCCCCTCACGATCGTGGTCGAGGCAAAGCAGACGACCAAGCTTGGCAGTGAGATTGTCCTATTGAATCACCGAGGCGGGTTGCATAATTTCGCTGGAAATTGACACAAAAGAACGTCCATCGATCTCCTTGTCATCTCTGGACACTTGAATGAGGACCGGAGGACGGATCGAATGGCGAGATGCATAGTGCGAAGCGATGGTTCCATGGGCCGCGCAATGACGGTGTTGGAGAAATGCGGTAAATATTATCAAGGACCATGTCCGCCCATTAAAGACTAATTGGTCCCTAACGAACCGCAGGGGTCACGCAACCGGCTGTCAGCGACACAGACACTCTTACATAAACAAGGAGCAGCGCTATGCCTTCAGCGACCAAAACGCAGATACTCATCGTCGAGGATGATCCCGATGTCGGTCGTTTCCTGGTGTCTGCGCTGTCCGAGGCCGGCCACGAAGTCAACTGGGCCTCGAATGGCAGGGAGGGAATGGTCACCGCCCTCGGTGGCACCCACGGACTCATCATATTGGACCGACAACTCGGCGATGACATCGATGGCGTGGATATCCTGAAAGCCGTGCGCCAAACTGGCCGCACCGTCCCAGCCCTGTTCCTCTCTGGCAGGGGAGAGCTTTCCGATTGGGTGCAGGGCCTGCAGGCTGGCGGCGATGACTACCTGGTCAAGCCGTTCTCGTTCGGGGAGTTGCTGACCCGGATCGACGAGTTGCTAAGTCCTTCCATTGAAACCAGTTCTACCTCTGAATCAAGCAGCGTCCGATGATGAGAGGGCGCCCGACAGGGCGCGCTACGGTATAGGGTACGACGCAGCGCTAATGACCCTCCCCCAATCGCTTCAGGCTTTTACTGCAGTCGACGGTGTTTTCTCATCGTCGGGATTGCCGATCCTGGTATCTATTGTTCCCGCGGGCTGCGGCTCGGCAACGTATTCAAACGGCGTTGTATTCCACGGGCCGCGCATGTCGTCGCCCCGAGACATATTGTAGACGACGTTCACGGTGTCATCGGGTGCGATGGTGCCAAACATTGGGTCGGTTAATTTGCCAAGCGAGTCCAACGCTTTCATGAACATCTGCGCATGCGTGATTTCCCTGGTCAGCAAATGGACCAATGCCTCGCGCGTTCCATCATCGTCGCATTGATGGATCAACGCTTCATACGTCTGCCTTGCCCCCGCTTCCGCGGCGATGTTGGCGCGCAGGTCGCGCACTACATTCCCGCCCTCGTTCAAATAGGATGCGGTCCAGGCTGAACCTTGGCTATCGACGAAATGCGGCCCGATTCCCTTCATCGCGAACAAAGGGACATCGTGAAGCTTGTGATGCTCCTTTTGCGAGGTGTGTTGGACGATCAGCTTACCGACCATTTCCAGATGGCTGAACTCCTCGATTGCAATATCCTGCAGCATATCTCTGATCCCGGTGTCTTCGACGTGGAATGATTGCACCCAATATTGAAGCGCGGCAGTGAGTTCGCCGGTCGCACCCCCGAACTGCTCCAATAGATACTGGCCAAATACCGGATTCGGTTTGCCCACGCTCACGGGACGAATGAGTTCCTTACGATGTAAAAACATTGTTGCGCTCCTCGAATGCTGGTTTAACGTCGAGTCAGGAAGTGCTTCTCGAAGCACCGAGATGCAACGGGTCATCAAGGCCATGACTCAGCTTTCATGCCGTTGCGATGGGATGCGAACATGCAATATTGCAGGACGATAGCGCGATGAAACGCCGGGGCGCCGCTCGCGATCCTGGTCGTGAGCGGGTCCCTGCCACCGACGCTTTGGTCATCATGCTGCATAGTCTCAAAATGCACAGGATGGCGCAGGTCGTCTGGTCCGCGCTGATCTTGTCATCTTTAATGAGCTCGGCCATCTGCCTTCAGCAGATTCAGGCGGTGCTTTGGCGTTCCTCCTGCTCATCATGCGCTACGAGCGCACCAGCGTCACGATCCCGACCAATCTGAGCTTCAGCGCAGGAGAAACCATCTTTGACCACGGGAGAATGACCACCGTGCCACTCGGCCGTGTGCCTCATCATTGCCAAATCCCGGAGACGGGCGTTGACAGCTGCTCGTTCAAGTAGCGCTCAATGCACAAAACCCAGACGCACGACCCCCTGTTTTCGCCATTGATGGAAAATATCCAAAGCCATGCACAGAAATTGGAGAATCCTCCTGCCAGTCTGCGGTTTGGCCGGTTGGTATGACAGTTGGTGTTCTTGCCAAATGCTCAGGCATATCGGGTTGCGACGCCAATCAGGCGGCGGCGCTTCTTTGGCAAAGCAGTGTCGTCGATGATCAACCACGCAGTCTCGCCGCCAACCGATTGGTCGGCTGCCACGAGCGAAACTGCTCCCAGGGGGCTGCATCACGGACGCCGCTGGCGGTGGAATGGCGAAGCTTATCACAATTCATGCCACTATCACGGGCCGCCATCGATTGAACGTTCTCGCGATCGCCGGGCCCGATGGACCAGCCATACAAAGAGGGCATATCCACCGGCGTGTGCTACGGCCAGGCGCATCGATGAACGGATCGAGCCAGTGCTCAAGTTCCCCGGTCCAGTTTAATCTGGCGGTTGCCATGGTCAGCCTGAGCAATGCCGACCACACCATCAATCAGTCAAAGGCAAGTTGGGATTCCTAAAAATAACCAGAATTACTGAAATATGCCAAAGTCGTGCCGGAAGCCTGTTGGACTTACGATCATCTCGAAGCCGACCGCTCCGCCCCGGTTATCCAAACATCACGGTGTCCGGTTGCCGGGCCTGATAGATTTCGGCAGCGGTTGGATTGCGGCGGCGTATCAAACGGCTCGGGGTCCATTCGATCAGGCCGAGTGCGGCAAATTGATCCAGCCATCCTGTCATCGGCCAGACGGACCAAATATCGTAAAACACGCAGGCATTGCTGATGATTTCATCGAAATGTTGCAGGGGTGGATTGAAGCTTGTGTGGTGCTGATGAAGGGCGCCGGGTCCACCGGCGAATAGAATTGCCACACCGGAACGCGCGGCGCGAAAGGCGAGATCGGTATCCTCCGCGCCGTACCCGCTGAACCGCTCATCGAATCCACCGAGGGCCTCAAAGCGCGCGTGGCGAACACCAAACGCCAGGGACCAGAACAAACCAGCCGTTGGTGCCTCGATGACGCCCCGGTGCGGAAACGATCGTACCGGATGGGTGGCAGCGCAAGCTAGCATACGCTCCTCACTCCACGGCGTCGTTATCACGCCTGCCGGCAAATAATGCACTTCCGCGCAGATTAACGCGTCATATCGCGTGGTACGGCACGCCATGGCCCCCACCAATCCCCGCATCGGAATGCAATCGACATCGAGAAACAGCAGCAAGGGGCATTTTGCGGCGGTCGCGGCGGCATTACGCGCCGCGGCCAAAGGCAGCCCGTGCGCAGGCTGATGGACCACTCGGATCGGAAACGGCGCGGCGGGCGGATCAAATGCTTCCTCATCCATGACCACGACAATGAGTTCGCCCGGCAAGGGATGGCAGCGCGCCAACCCTTCGATCAGGGCGCGCAGGTGTTCCCGCCGCTGCTTGACCAGTGTTAGCACACTGACGTCTCGGCCGTTCATACCATTTGCGCCATCGCGATGAGTTGTTCCGCCGCGTGCGCAACACCCGCGCCATCATGCAGATGCGCGGTGGCCCGGGGATCCAGGCACAATGCGCGTTCAAGCAACGCGGGCCACGCGGCGGGTTCGGGCCATTGCGCCTCGACGACCGCAGCCTTCATCCGCGTGAGCGCCTCAGCCTTGCGCAGCTGTTCCTGATAAGGTCGCACCTCCGGCAGGCAGATGAACGGCCGATTGACCGCCAACACCGCGCTGACCAATCCATCGCCCGCGGCGCCTACGACCACGCTCGCCGCTGCGATCTCCCGCTCCGGTGTCGGCGACCAGCCGACGATTACCAGATTATCGGGACAGACGGCGGGCTGCGAAACCGGCCCGATGCACCGCCACTGAAACCCCGGCGTCGCCCGGCATGCCGCGGCGATCCGCTCGCCATCGTAGCCCGTTCCACCCGCCCCGGCGACCACGAGCACCCTTGGCCCATTCGCGCGCGCAACTGGCGCTGCCGCGGTCAGACCAGGCAGGTAGATGGTTTTATCCACCACCCAAGCGGGTGTCGCCGGATCATCCAAATCCTGGTGGAAGGGCGCGATCAGGCGATGCGCGGCCCGGAACACCATTTCGTGCGCGACATCGCTGCGATCACCTGACAATCGCACATAAACCATCGGCACCGATGCCAGGACAGCAAGCCATCCGACCTCGACCGACACATCGACCACGAACAGCGCAGGTGCCCGACGCGCGATCGTTTCCGCGATCGTTGCGACCCTGTTGCGAATGCCAGGATGATCCTGCGGGGCGTAATGCAACGCCGGCGTCACAGCGCAACGCGTCCCGCCATCCTCATTCGGCCGATCATCGTCGAGATCCATGCTGCATACTGCACCGGTGCGCCCTGCGATGCGGGTTCCGAGCAACACGAACCGTTCGGGCGCCTGGAGGGCGATCGCCTTTGCCCGGTCGAGATGTCCCTGCCCATGATGATGCACGTAATACAGGATCGACCGGCTCATGACGCAGGTGCGGCAAGGCTGAGGGGCGTATCGTCCGGCATTGGCGGCAACCGCCGCTCCGCGTCGGGTATCGTCGCGTCACGCCCCGCTTGTCGCAGCGCCCGCCGCCACGCGGCCCGCGCACGCCAATGATTGAGCCCAGGCACCATCGGGTCTACTCCGGCCGCGGCATTGTCGAACAAGACCGCCATCGATGCCGCCATACCGCCCGATGCGCGACCGATCCGGCGCGGTGAGACCCGCGTCCACACCGATTGCGGGTGGATCAGACGACCGCCCGCCGCGCAGCAGGCGTCCACCAACGCCCGATCCTCACCCAGCGCGATCGGCGGGACGCCCCCAACGGCCCGGTACAAGCCCAGCCGAACCGCAAGACTGGCCCCGGTGTGATCGCCATGTCTCGGCGGCGGATCCCATTCCCGCGGATCGATCGTATCTTCGATGTCACGGACGGCAGACCAGTATCTCGCCCATAACAGATGCAGTCGCATCACCGCTGGCGGCAGATCGCTCTCGCCATCGAGATCGAGCCTCCCACCAATGATATCCGCCCCAGCCTGCGCCGCCGCCAGCATCGCCCCGATCCACGTGGGCGGGGGCCTGGTATCGGCATCGGTGGTGATGATGAGCGCATCCGGCCGCCCCGCGAGGCGATCCGCTGCGGCATCCATCGCACAACGTCGCGCGCTACCTGCATGGGCCGTCTCAGGCGGAAACCACTGTTCGATCACGTCGATCACCAACCGCCCGGACGCGCGCGCACCGTGCTCGGCAATGATCATGGCGGATCCGTCCGTCGTGTTGTTCAGACACACGGAAACCCCGATCGGTCCCGTGACATCCTGCGCCGCCAGCGCATCGAGCAACGCCCCGAACTGTGCCGCCTCATCGCGGGCTGGCAGCGCGATTTGAAACGGCAAATCCCGCCCCGTATATCCCCCCGTCATGCCGCGCGCCGTACTGCCTGCCGATCGATCAGCGCGGCGTATAAATCTTCATATTGGCCTACCATGCGCCCGGCATCCCAATGCCGTACCGCACGGGCGTGGCAGGCGGTGCGCGCCAGGCCCTCCGCCGCCAGAGCGGCGACCGCCAACCGCACCGGGTCTTCCCCCTCGATCAGAACGCCGCTCGCAGAATCGAGCAACTCCGGCAGAGCGCCACGACGGAATCCCGCCACCGGCGTGCCGCAGGCCAGCGCCTCGGCGATCACCAGACCGAACGGCTCGTCCCAGCGCGGCGTACACAGGCACACGCGTGCGCCACCAACCAGCACTGCCAGCGCCTGATGCGTGAGATGACCGGCATATGTCACACCGTGGGCCAGACGTGGAACGATAGCGCCCGCAAAATACGCCTCATCCGCAATGGGCCCGGCGAAACGGAACTCAACCCCAGCAGCCACCGCCGCATCGATTGCGAGATGCAAGCCTTTTTCCGGCACGATCCGCCCGTACCAGACCCAATAACGGACCTGCGCCGGCGCCGCCATGAACTGAAAATCTGAAAGATCGACGCCGTTGGTTATCAAATCATCAACTATAACCAGATGGGCCCAGAATCCAGCCAAAGTTTTCGATACGGAAACAA
Organism: Acidiphilium sp. PA; assembly: GCF_026191915.1. Taxonomy (GTDB): domain Bacteria; phylum Pseudomonadota; class Alphaproteobacteria; order Acetobacterales; family Acetobacteraceae; genus Acidiphilium. Next base: position 50,780 of record NZ_JAIMBY010000017.1, on the reverse strand, counting down.
AACGATGAAAAGGCGCGGTGACCTGCACCGCCGCGCGTGCCAGTGACTCGAAAGGCGGGGTATGCAGCGTCGTGACCATCGGTATTTTAAGATTTCCGCACCGCTCGAGCGGACCCTGATGCAGACTGTTGTTGTGGACAACATCAACATCGCTCGCAGCCAGCCGATCCATCAAGCGCGCATAGACACGATGCTCAGCCCGCGCGCTCGCTGCCGAATTTTCCCCGGTCGGCGGACACAATTCGATAGCCCCCGTGGCTGGATCGGACCCCGTCGCCGCGAAAAGAGTCACTTCATGCCCCTTTGCCCGTAGTGCCATTGTCAAAAGATGCGTGTGCATCTCGAGACCACCCGCGAAAGGCTCGCCAATTGAGTATTTCAAATGGCTGATCATCGCAATCTTCATCGCAGCGGCGAGCCCTTTTTGACTATAACGGCATAACATAAATGTGAATACATCACGATTTATCCAAGTCGTTAAACCTAATTTAATTCAGTTCGTGATAATTATAATTACCCATTGAATAACCGCGTGTCGCTGATGAAATCCAGACCGGCTGACAAAATGCTGCACATGAGCGGCCGTGCGGAAGCCGCGAGATCAAAGCAGCCGGTCTAATATATCGCCGCCGATAAAACTGGAGTTACAAGCCCATCGCATCAAATGATACGGCCATTTGTTCCGCTGCTGACAGGCTGCTCGCGGGCGAGGCGGTTGCTCGCACATCGGAACTGGCCTCCGTCCACGCCGTACGGACAACCAGCAAAAGTGCATACTTTCAAAAAATATTGCTGGTCCACCGATGCGAGGGATTTTCGCGCGAATCGCGTGTGAGTGTGCCCTTAATCCGTGCTAAATGTGTCCCATTCGCCGTATTCTATTGTCGGCGTTCATGGGGTTTACGAGCCGGCGAAGTGGGCCGCGGTATGCGTCTTTTATTCGTCAATGAAGATGCAGTGATTTTCTGCCATATTCCCAGTAAGACAATAAAAAAATCGTTGGACCCGTAATGAGTGACATCTTCCTCCAGAGCGGAGATCACCATGAAATATAAAGACCCACCGGTAACTTTGTCATTCGTGCGGCTCGCCTCTGTGCACCGTCTCGACGCGCATCCCCATCGTTCCGCGAAAACGAAGGTGATCAGCGACGTCGCCGATTCTCGCGCCAGATCTCACCATCCAACACGCTGGCGAACGCCAGCCATCCAATCAGCGGCAGGCTCGCCACCCCGGCGTTGCGATCGATCCGTGCGGCCGCTGCGGCTGCAACTGCGGCAATGCCCGTCATGCCACCCGCCGTCACAACGCTCGCGGGAAGGTTCTTGCGCCCGAAAAACACCGCCGGCCACACAGCAATGCCGACGACATTGGCGGCCCACAACGCGATCGCCTCCCGTTTCCCGGGTTGCGCTGGAGCGCTCAGCAACCGCGTGCCAGAATAAATCAACAACCCCCCGAGCACGGTCCACGCCAGGCCATAGGCGGGGCCAGGCGGCGTGAATCCGGGTTTGCGCAAGCTTGCATACCAGGCCGTTGTCCGTTTGTGCTTCGGTCCCGGCCCAAACCGTCCGCCAACCGCCAATGCGGCGATTACACCGAGCCCGCTTGTCGCCATTGCTTTCGCCAAATGCATCGCATCCCCCATGAATAAGTCAGCTGATCCGCAGCCCGATGCTATATGGCGTGCAGCCCGCCAATCGACCCAGCGTGGCAAACTATTCATGAAATGCACAGGTCCAATCACTCGGGTGTTAGACGGACAGGACGGACACGCATGTAGGCCCAAGTAACATTGATGATCTGGCCCATGATAAGTGCAAGCCATTTCCGGCGTAGGGACGCCGCTGGTTAATCAAATAGCACGGCAGCCGCGACATCAGCAGCCGGCCGCCTCTTTGATGGAGTGAAGTAGCGGTCAAAGCTCTCAGAGTCGGTCCGAAATCTTTATGGGTCGGTCTGCATCGGCGTAAAGTTTCAGCAAGAACGGGTCAGTCCGAACAACCTTGCCATCAGCAGCACGTCGTCACGCTCCTGGGTGCCGGCTGCACGCACGACGGCATCCGCCAGCAACCGTGCATATCGAGGACGACATGCCGCTTTTTGCTCTTGACTTTCCCGCCGCCACCAAAGTCCGGTTGATCAATCCGGCACCGCCTTTTTCGGCACTTTTCACGCTCCGCCTGTCGATGATCACCGCTGTCGGACTGGCTTCACGGCCCGCCCGCTCCCGGTACCGCACGCAAAGCGTATAGGGCAGCCGATTGAGTGTGCCATCTCCTAACCAGCGGCAGGAATAGCGACTGACCGTGCTGCGTGGTGGAGGTCTTTTGGCATCGAGCGCCAATCGCAGCCAGCGCTCAGCATATGCATCGGCCCGCTCCGCACGTCGCGAACATCCACCCTATGCTTATTGCCGCTGTGCCTGGCACGCGGGATCCCTGGCCTGGCTGCGCGCTCCGGCGCCTCGTGGGCAGGCCACAGGGAGACCCGACGCTGTCGGTAACCCCTTCACCGCGCGATTCCGGTTTTCTCATAAATTCAGACAGGACCGAATTAAAGGAAGCCGACCCCATACGGCAAAGCTGTTGCGGCTGTTTTATCCGGCTGGCTGAGCCAGAGCGGCGCGGGCGATGCGGGCCATGTCGAGCGCAAGGGTTTCGCTGAGGCCGGTATATTGCGTGGCATCGAGTGCGTTGCGCACCAGATCGGCCGTGACGCTGGGCGGGAGTGATCGGTCGGCCATTACGGCGTCGGTGAGCGATATATGCTTGTGCGCGGCTTCGTGCACCGCGTGATGCACCACATCATGCGCGCGGCTGCGCCCAAGCAAGGGCGCTAATGCCATCATGGCGTTTTCCGAGGCCAAAAATTCGCCGGAGCGGGCGAGATTTTCGCGCATTTGCACGGGATGCAAACCTATACCGCCGATCAGTTCATCCATCATGGTGATAAGCTCATAGGCGAGGGGACAGGCTTGATCGACCATGGCGGAGATCATTTGATTATGCGCGCCATCACCTTCGAAGCTGGGCTGCATCGCTTCCAACGCGAGCGGGATTTGCGTGCGCAGGCGGGCCGCTAACGAAATGACATGCACGGCAACTTTGGAATTGACCTTATGGGGCATAGTGCTGGAGCCAACCACGTCATCGCCGAGGGTCTCGGTCACTTCATCGATTTCATCCGCCATCATGCTATAGAGATCGCGGGCGATTTTTGAGCAGGTTGTGCCGAACAGACCCAGCAGCAGGATGTATTCGGCAAAATAATCAAGCCCGGCACGCGAGGGAACGGTGAAATGCCCAAGGCCGAGGCGTGCGGCGAGGTTGCGGTTCAGTTCAGGGCCGAGCGGCCCGATGGCGTGCATGGCGCCGACCGCACCGCCCCACTGCGCACAAAAAACCCGACGTGCGGCCTGTGCGAATCGCTCACGGTGACGCAGCCACTCTTCAATCCAGCCGGCGACTTTAAAGCCGAAGGTAATCGGCAATGCGTGGCGCAGATTGGTGCGCGCGACGATGACGGTTTTGGCTTCGTGCTCGGCAAGATCGGCCAGCTTTGCCAAAATATCGTCAAAACACTGCATGAGGGCGTGGTGGGCCCGCTGCATCAACAGGGTTCGGCCAGTTTGCACCACATTTTGCGTGGTGGCTCCCCAATGCACATAGCCGCCCGCCTCGGCCGCGCAGGCTGCGGCGAGGCTACGGGCGAGGGCGACGATGGGGGCGCGAGTACGGGCGATGTCAGCGGTCAGTGCGGCTTCATCCAGGCATTCGACGCGGGCTTTAGTGCGAATTTCGTAAGCGGCCTCGGCAGGAATGATACCGAGCTCCGCCTGGCTTTCCGCCAGAGCAGCTTCGACATCCAACCAGGATTGCCACAATGAGCGGCGGGCAAACAGATCACGAATTTGCGCGACACTGGGGCGGGATGGACGTGTGGGTCGGGTCATGGCGGGTCCAGACAATGTTAGAGAACCTGATTGAGAAATTGTCGCAGGCGCGGGCTTTGCGGATGATCGAACAATACCGCCGGTGATGCCGCTTCGATGATTTTTCCGTGGTCCATGAAGATCACTTGGCTGGCGGCTTCGCGGGCGAATCGCATTTCGTGTGTAACGACAAGCATGGTCATGCCGGAGGCCGCGAGTTCGCGCATGATGGCGAGCACACCCTTGACCAACTCGGGATCAAGGGCGGATGTTGCTTCATCGAACAGCATGATCGCGGGTTCCACCGCTAACGCACGGGCGATGGCGACACGCTGTTGCTGGCCGCCAGAGAGATCAGTGGGGCGGCGGCGCTCAAGGCCGCGCAACCCAACATCGTTCAGCTTGGCAATGGCGCGCTCCTCGGCTTCGGCACGCGGCAGGCGGCGGACTTTGCGGAGTGCCAAAGCGACATTATCGAGCACGCTGAGATGGCTAAACAGGTGAAAATGCTGGAATACCATGCCGACGCGGCTGCGAATGGCATCGATATCGACGCCGGGATCGGTGATGGTTGTACCATCGACCATGATGCGGCCCGCTTCGGGTCGCTCGAGCAGATTGGCGCAGCGCAGCAGTGTGGATTTGCCAGAGCCGGACGGGCCGATGATGCAGGTGGTCATGGCGCGCGGAACATCGAGCGTGATATCGTCGAGAACTTTCACGGAACCGAACGATTTGGTGATATGCTCAAAGCGCACGCCGCCGGTCGAAGGGGCCATCGGTTGCATTTCTATAACGCCGTGCGCGCGCGCGGATTTGTGCCGAGGCGCAGGCGACGTTCCCATGCATTCACCGCGTAGGTCATGGGCACGGTGAGGGCGAGATAGATCAGCCCTGCAGCGGTGAGCGGCGAGAGATTGGCATTATTGATTGCAGAATCCTGGGCAATCGAGAACAGATCGCGCTGGGATGCGGTGAGGCCCAACAAGAATACCAAGGCCGTGCCTTTAATGACCAGGATGAATTGTCCGGTGAGTGGCGGCAGGACGCGGCGGATGCCTTGCGGGATGATGATTAGCAGCATGGTCTGGGCGCGGGTCATACCCAGGGTGCGGGCGGCCTCGATTTGGCCGCGGTCGACCGATTGCAGACCAGCGCGGAAAATTTCGGCCATGTAAGCGCCCTCGATCAGCCCGATTGCGAGGGCAGCATAGGCGTAGGTATCATGGCCGAAAAGGCTGAGGCCAGCCAGCGGTAGACCCTGGCCGATGAGATAGATGGTGAGAATATGCGGCAGGCCGCGCAGAATATCGACGTAGACTCGGCAAAGCAGGCCGACCGGACGGCGGCTTGAGATCAGCCCGATGGCGATGATCAGGCCAATCACGATGCCGATGAGGGTTGCTGATAGCGCGAGGATGATGGTGTTGGGCAGACCCACGCGCAGCAGGCTGGGCATGACCCCTAATATCAGGTGCAGATCGAAAAAAGTCTGCTGGATGCCGTGGAGACCTTTAAGCATGGGTCAGCGTGGGTCAGATGCGGCTATTGTTTGGCAGGTTGTTCATGCGGCATACCGGGATAGCGCGCGTAGAGCGCGTCGGGGATGGCGACATTGCTCGGGTTCCATCTCTGAAACAGCCTCGTATACGTTCCATTTTTCATCAAGTGGGCAATGGCGGTATTCAGGGCGGCGCGCAATTTCGGGTTGGATTTGGCGACCGGGAACGCGGCTTCGCCGCTATTGACGATTTGCGATTCGCTAAGCCCGTTGTGTTGGGCGACCAAATGGTCGGCAGTGGCAAGTCCGGTGAACAGCCCATCCACCTGATCGGCAAGGAGCGCATTGGTGCTCGCGGCGATGTTGGGGAATTGCTTGACTTTGACGCCGGGCGCGATGCGTCGGAGCAGCGGGATCAGGGCGCTGCCTTGGGTGATGGCGATCGTTTTTTTCGCTGCCCCATCGATTCTGGAGATCGGCGCATCGGTGCGGCTGACCAGGCGCGCCTCGGCATAGGCGATTGGGGTCGTGAAATCGACGATTTTGCGCCGCGCCGGCGTAACCAGAACCGGGAAGGCGGCGCTGTCATAAACATGGTTTTTCACTGAGGGGAGCATGCTGGCGAAATCGGTGGAGACGAATTCAACTTTCAGGCCGATTTGCTTGCCGATGGCTTGTTCGAACGCGACCAGGAAACCATTGGGCTTGCCGTCGGCTATGAAGGAGATCGGTTTGTCATCGGTGCGGTAGGCGACGGTGAGCCGGTTGGGATGCACCGTTGGGATCGCAGGACGGGCCTGTGCGAAGAGCGGAGTGCTCGCGAGCAGGGCCGTGAACGTGGTGATTGGTAGAGTGACCGATTTTATATTCATTTCAGTTTCCTCAGGATTTTGGCCTTGATGCGGATCAGGAGCTGGACCAGAAAGCTGACCTGGCTTCCGGGCTGGCGAATAGTATGGCGGGTTCGTGGCCAACGTCGGGAATTTCGGCATAGTGATGACGTAGCGCGGCGCCATGGCGTTGACGCAGGCTGGCCCAGAAATTCCGACCGCGCTCCAGCCTGTTGGCGCCCTGGCTCATTGCGGCGGGTGAACGATCTAACATTGCGTGCTGGGGATCGCAATCGAGCATGCCGAGCAGATAACGCACATCCCGGTTGATATAACGCTGTTCGAGAGCGTCATCATCAAGCGGAGCGCCATAGGCGGGGCGAGCATCAAGACCGTATTTCCAGCGTGTGGCCAGCGTGTCGGCGGGGGGCGCGTGCGGGCGAGCCTGGCCGAACCAGGCGTATGAGGAGGGGTTGGCCACGACAAAGCGAACCGGGTGCGGTGTGTGAGTGAGAATGGCGAAGCGCTGCACCATTTGGCCGCCGCCTGAATGGCCAGCAATGATGATCTGCTCAAGGACGGGGTAGCCGCTGGGATCGGCAAGAGTATCGATCAGGTAATCGAGGACGGCGAAGGCGCTGATCGGCTCCGCGCCCAGAGCTTCCTCTCCCTGCATCCAGCCGGTTTCATGCCAATGGAGGCTGGTGGCCGGGAGTTGGTGGTGCACGATGTCCGCCGCGGTCAGAAATTGCGGGGCAATGACCAACACATCGGCCGAGCCATTGCAAAAGGCATTGGCGGCAAGGTCCGCGTAAAACGGGGCATCGCGGCGGCGGCCATGGATGATGATAATGGCGCGGCGTGCGGCGCCGGGGGTGGCACCGCGCAGGGCCAGCGGCATCTCGCCGGCCGCCGCATCGGCCGCATTGATACCCGGCGTCAGCCGGCTCTCGCCGATTTCGGCAGTATTGGCGGTGGCGAGTTTGGTTTCGGCCATAACGCAAGCATAGCGTGTCGGTGCGTGAGGCCAAGCGTTTCTCTACGCATTATTCATAAGTGAGGCTTATGAATCAGTCGCCGCGCCAGACGCAGGGTTTGGCGCAATGCGGGCGCTGTATCGCTCCGGCGATACAGCAAGGTTAATTCAGTCGTGAGGGCCTGGGCCATCGGCCGATAGGTGACACCGGGAACGCCGAAGCGGGCCATGGTTTCCGGCACCAAGGCGACGCCGATGCCAGCACCGACCAGACAGAGCATGGTGGCGATTTGCGGCACAGTGTGAATGATTTTCGGTTCAAACCCGGCCTTGGCGCAGGCCGTATTGACCCATTCGCGCAGCCCACCGGTGGGTTGTTGCAAATATTGGATGAACGGCGCGTCTCGCAGTTTAGCGAGGCTGCAGCGCGGCGCCTGCGCGAGCGGGTGGGTTTCGGCGAGGGCGATGATCATGCGTTCGCGCGCCAAGGTCAGGCTGGCGAGCCTCGCGCCGAGATCGGGCAAGGGCGAGCGGGCGATGCCGAGATCGAGGCGGCACTGCGTGAGTTGTTCGATCTGGCTGGTCGCGGAGAATTGATCAAGATGGAGCGTAATCGCAGGTTGATCGGCACTGATTGCGGCGATCAGCGTGGTGAAGGCAGGGTGAAACGCGGCGGAGCCAACATAGCCGGCGGCGAGGCGCTGCGCGGTGCTGCGGGTGGTGGCATCCGCCAGCCCAGTCAGGCGATCCGCTTGGTCAATCAGCACGCGCGCTTCAATGAGGAGTTTGGCGCCGGCCTCGGTCAGGCGGGCGCGGCGACTGGTACGGTCGAACAAGGAGGTGCGCAGGGTGGCTTCAAGCGACTGGATCAATTGGCTCAGTGCGGGTTGGGACAGGCCGAGTTGGTGGGCAGCCTGGGTGAAATCGCAGGCTTGGGCTGCGGCGGCAAAGGCGCGCCAGTGGCGAAGTTCGGCACTCATGGCGGCTCCAGGGATGGGGGCGGACGGCGTATGGGGCGGCGGTGTTGTGCCGTCAATGCTACGGCGACGGGGATGCGAGAAGCATAGCTGCCGGCGGCGATGATACTGCGGATCGTCGGCGGCAAAAGGCTCTGCCTCAATTCGTGTGACTGGGGATGACCCGGAGGCGTATCGCTCGCGAACGGAGCAAATCGACGCCCGCACGGCCGTCGATCGGCCATTTCAATGTCGTCAGTTGGTTGATCTGACATTCGGTCTGACCGTTGCTCGGGGTTACAGTTTCTACATTGCCAACCGCCGCCAAAGTCTTGCCCAGCGTATGGACGAAGCGACGAATACCATAAACTATTGATCGGTTGGCGCTCATTCAGCCAGACGGTGAAGTTTTCGACATCGCCGCCGCGCAGAATTCCCCAAAAACGCAGTGCCAATGCTCGCATGGTGGCGAATGCAGGAGATATTCTGCTGAAAGCATCCACGTTTGCCGCCTGGTCTCCCGTCGGTAGGCCGCGCGGCTTGACACACAATGCAGCGGCCACGATCGGTGAGACTGGAGGTCCGGTCGATGGATCGATCAAATGAAGCGCAGCGGTCGCGGCGGCATCGACAGTGACGGGGCATCCGGCACGGTGCCAACCTGTCAGCAGCCGGCGCAGATGGGACAGGCTGCCGATGCCGCCAAGGTCTCTGATCGCCAGCAGCAAGGGCCGTCCTCGGCGCAGGGTCGAGTGAGATCGTCGTGAAAGCCGCTTGGTGCGTTTGGTTTTTGCGCCATCACGTTGCACTCTGCCAGCGCATCAAGCTGCACCCATTTCGTAACGGTGCTCCGACTGAATTTCGTCTGACGGACAATTGCGGTGATGCAGTGGCCGGAAAGTTGCAAAGGTTTAACCTGGTTGACCTAGTCCGTCTTGACGGCCCTGCGGCCTGTTGAGTCCAGTTGTTCATGTTCCAGCGACGCTTGTCGCCGGCCGTGAGCCATCCATCCAGCGAAGATCACGGGCGCGCCCTGACGAGCGTTCTCCGCGTAGAGACCGGCGCGATCTCCGCTCACGATCTCACACCGGGATGCCGCGCAGGCGCTGCGCCGGACGACCGCGGGCGGCGGGACCGAAAAGCCTGGGCAAATCCGCCACCCGACAGATCCTGCAGACGGCGAACCTGCCAACCGTGACGCCGGCCGGATTGCAGAGCGCATCCGGGATAACAAGCGCCTCCGTCCCACGGCCCGGACCGTCCTGCGCCCGTCGCGCCTCTCCGACCCTGAGGGCTCCAGGGCAGATCGAGCCGCCCATTCTGCATTTTTCATCATGCCACATCGGCTCAATCTCCGTTCCAGCCATCAAGCAGCATCACGATCACAGGAATCGAGGCAGAGTCATTCAGGGAAAATGACGGCAGACGACATAGGGAATCACCGCCTCAGCTTTCCGATCCATAAGGAAAACCCGCACATCGTAACCTGGCCGGCGATGAGCAAAGCCCCCTTGCAGTCGCGGTCACTGACGATCTCGAGTACGTCACGCCGGTATTTGCCGTTCAGGGCCTCGCGTTCCCAATCAGCGATGATCAGCGGGCAACCCTTTCAGTTCCAGAATGGTTGGATCGCCGTCGCAACACCATTTCGCATGCGGTTTGCCGCTGTCGCCGCTCCGGCCACAAGGACCAACTGCCAAGGCCAGAATGTCAGGGGGCGAGATCCTGCGATCCGTCCAGGGGTGTGCGGTATCACGATTCAGTGTGTGTTGCTCTCGAGCATCGCTTACCGACCCATCAGGCGGAACCTGCCTTACTTCATCGTTCCGCCACAAAAGTGAAATCGCCTTGTCATGGTTTGTCCCTAAAAGCCCGCCCGACAAGGAGGGCGAGATGGCAAGACGAATCAGTTGGATGTGCACGACGGCGTTGTGCGGTGTCGTTGGTTTGGTGCAGCCGGTGGCGGCGCAGGTGGTTGTTGATGGCACCGCCGCGACGCCGGTGCGGATCGAGGGTGTTTCGAAGTCGGCCGCAGCGCGCCATATCGTGGCGCGGCGGCTCCCGTTGAAATCACCCTATGCGGTCAGCACGATCAGCAAAAAGCAAATCAAATATGCCTCGCCGACCACCACCGCCCAGACCATTCTGAACCAGGCCCCCTCGGTGCTGGCGACCACCGCCGGTCCAGGCGGCGTGCGCACGAACATCACGTTCCGTGCGTTCAATTCGGGACAGTTTTCCGAAACCTATGATGGCGTCTCGCTCAACGACGTATTCAACGGCGGCGTGAACAATCAGGCGTCGATCCGGAACAACGTGCTGGTAACGCTGAATGATTTCGATGGCATCCAGATTTATCGCGGCATCAATAATCCGGCGGTCAATTCGTATAATTCGTTGGGTGGCACGATCAATTACCGGCCGATCGCGCCCGGCATGAAGGCGGGCGGCGAGGTGGGTGGCGGCTATGGCAGCTATGATACCTACAGCTATCACTTCACACTGAACACCGGGGATCATCACGGCATCAGCCAGATCCTGTCATACCGGCAGGATTACAGCGGCGGCTGGCTGGCCAACAGCAAGGATCATAATTCGAACCTGTATTATGCACTGCGGGCAGCCAATTTCGGCGGGCGTGGTCAGTTCTATCTGAATTTCATTTTCAACCACAACAGCGGCCAGACGCCGCACACCGTACCGCTGGCGCTGGTGACGCAATTTGGCCCGACCTATCAATTACCGCCAAGCCAGGGTTATTCCAACAATATCGATTCGACTAACCTGCTGGTGGTCGGCGAAAAATACAGCGTCAATTCGATCGTCACGGTCGATCTGAAGACGTTTTTCGGCCATGATACCTATCAGCGGACCTCCTACGCCAATCCGCTGTTCGGCCAGAGCCCAAGCCAGCCCTACAACCAGCCGAATTCGGGGACCGGCTCGGAGTTCTGGTTATCGAACCCGTTCTATCCCAGCTATAACCCGAACGCCCTGTTCGGCTCGACAATATATGGCACCGATTATCATCTGTACGGCCAGGGCGCTTCCGAGCTTGGGTTGCAGCCGAACGTCAAGATCGCGCTATCGCATAATCTGATCCAGCTCGGCGGCAATCTCACTTATGGCTATCTGAATTCGCGCGAATTCTGGTACGGCAGCCAGCCGGTGCCGCAGATCAACGGCTATAACGATGCGTGGGACGAGCATGACCGGCGCACACTCGGCTCGATCTATGCGCAGGACGAGATCAGCCTGTTCGGCAATCGGCTCAAGATCACGCCAGGTGTGAAATACATCTACGCCAATACCAAGAATTTCAACGCGACCGGGTTTTATGACCAGCCGGGCAGCGTGTCGGATCATGAGCACTATACCTCGCCGACGGTCGGTGCGAATTTGACCCTGTTCAAAGGTGCAACGGTCTACGCCGCGTTCGGCGAGAACATCAAGCTGCCGAATATCAGCGCCTATTACGGCGATATCGGGCTGCAGAACGCCGCCGGTGCCTACGTCACGGCGCCGCTGGCGATAAAGCCCGAATATGTCAAGGATTACGAGGCCGGGGTGCGCTACGAACGAGCCGGCTATGGCATCACTGTTGGGTATTATCGGGAGAATTTCGAAAACACCTTCATCACCGTGACCAATCCGTCCACCCAGGTCTCGACCCAGACCAACGGCGGCGGTTCGCGGTATTCCGGTGTGGAGTTGCAACTGGTCGGCAATTTTGGCGCGATCGGCGGTGTGGTGCCAGGCACATTCACCGGGTATTTCAATTATTCGCACAATAATGCGGTGTTTACCTCGACGTTCAATTCCAACGCGGCCGGTCCGGTGACCGCGGGCACGCCGCTGGCCAATGTGCCGGCCAATCTGGTCAGCGCCGGGCTGACCTGGCAGTGGCAGGGCTGGCACGCGACCGGCGATGCGCAATATGTCGGGCGGCAGTATCTCCAGCAGGCGAACGCCGGGACACCGACCGCTTATACGCAATCGCCGTATTTTCTGTTGAATGCCAGCATCGGCAAATCGATCCCGGTGCATCTGGGCAAGGTGAAATCGCTCGAGATCGCGCTGAATATCGATAATCTGTTGAACCGGGGCTATTTTACCCGTGACAAGATCTATCAGACTTACGCGGGGGCAAATTACAACTCGGTCCTGCTGGGTCAACCGCGAGCGTTTTTTGGTAGTATTACAGCGAAGTTCTGAATCGCCTTGGCCCGCCTGACCGAGACCGATCGCGCCGCCAGCATCGAACCGGACGTCCCACGGTTCGGCTGGTGGTTGCTGGCGGCATTGCTGATCGAGGCGCTGGCGTTGGCGGCGCTGATGTTCTCGCCCCACGGCAAGACAGCAGACCGGGTGCGGCCAACGACGATCGCCATTCACATGCTCAAGCCGGTCGGCCCGCCCAAAGCGATTCCGTTGCCGCCCAAGCTGGTGCAGCCGCCGCCGGTGCCGCCGAAACCTACCCCGGTGCTGCCGAAACCGCCACCGCCGGTGCCGCACCACCCGCAGATTGCGGTGCCGCGCAAACCGCCGCCGCGGCCGGTGCATCATGTGCTGCGCCACGTGCCGGTGCGCCAGGTGGCGCCGCCGCCGGTGGCACCGACGCCGCCGGCACCGCCCGCGCCGCGCGTGACCGCGCCGCCGCCGAGCCCGGCGCAGGTTGCCACCGCGCTGTCGAAATATACCGGGATGCTGCGCGATGAGATTATTTCACGCATCGTGGTCCCAAACAGCCTGCGCGCCTTGGGGGTGCGCGGGGCCGCGATGATCGAATTCGACGTCACGCCGGGCGGGCGGATTTTATGGGCGCGCGTGCTGAAAGCGAGCGATTATCAGGCGGCGACCAAGGCGGCGCTGCAAGCCGTGCAGGATTCGCATTTCCCGGCGTTTCTGGCGAAAATGCCACAGCGGAATACGGTTTTTCAGATCCCGATCACGGTTTCGGGCAACGGGTGATCGCGGCTGGCCGATCGAATATGCCGGCCCGCCGTGTTCCGAACGAGGTTAAGGAGCGTCTCATGGCTGGTCGATTTCGCCTTACCGTCGCGGTCGTGGCATTGTTGGTGGGTGGCTGGAGCGGTGCGCGGGCCGCATCGCCGGCGGGGACGCCGGTGGTGGTCACCCGGGCGAATGTGGCAGGCTATACCCATCGGCTGCCGACGGGGCGGGTGGTGGCACCGGTTGGCACGATCGTCGCGACGCCGAACTTCCCGACCGGTGTGGTGATCGCGGGGCAGCGGATCGTCGTGTTGGCAGATGGCGCGACGCGGACGCAGTCGCTCAGCGTGTATGACGCGGCGACACTGACACCCGAGCGGGGCGTGCTGGCGTTTCCCAAGGCCATCCCCACGGCCAAGACTGGCGGAGCGGGTACGCTGCTGGTCGATCATCAGGATTTCTTTCAGGGCCTGGCGACCGGACCGCATGACATGGTGTACGCCGCCGGCGGTGCGGCGGACGACGTGCTGGCGATTTCGCTGGCCGGGGGCACGCCCCGCCTGGTGCGGCGGTATGATCTGGCGTTTCAGGCGTTTCCGCGCACGCAATACCCGTATGTGTATCAGGGGATGCATCATCGTGATGTGCACAAGCCGGCGGGGTTGAGCGCGGATCGGACGGGGCATCCGCGGTATTTCTATCCTTCGGCGGTCGCAGTGGCGGGGGGGTATGCCTATGTCACCGGTCTGCTGGCCAACAGCCTCGCGCGGATCGATCTGGCGACGGGCAAGACGGTGTATCTGAATGTCGGCGCCTATCCGAACGCGCTCGCCCTCACAGATCATGGCAAGGTGCTGGTGGTGTCGTTGTGGGGGGATAATGCGGTTGCGCTGGTCGATCCTGCACGGATGACGCGGCTTGCGACAGTTGCGGTCGGACCGCGTCTGACCGGGGCATCGGTCGTGGCGGGGTTGCATCCGATCGCGCTGGCGGCGCGGCGAGACCGGCCGCATGTGTATGTCGCGCTGGCCAATGGGGATCGGGTGGTCGAGGTCGACACCGCGACGCGGCGGGTGATGCGGGTGATCTCGACGCTGCCGTACCCGGGGGCGGCATCGGGTTCGTATCCGGATGGGCTGGCGCTGCGGGGGCGGCGGTTGTTCGTGACCAATGCCGGCAACGACGATGTGATGACGATCGATACCGCGACCGGTGTGATGCGCGGGTTGACGCCGACCGGCTGGTATCCGACCGCGCTCGCCGCCGATCAGGGTGCGCTGTATGTGGTGGCAGGCAAGGGACTCGGGTCGGGGCCGAATCTGGCGCATCAATGGGTCGGCACGATGATGCACGGGCTGTTGCAGAAAATTCCGCGCCATGACGATGGGGCGGCGCTTGCATCGGCCAGCATCGCCGCGCTGGGCGATGACGGGTTCCTGCCCGCGCAGCGCATGGCGCTGGCGCGCCGCAACGCGCGGCTCGCCGCGAAGCTGCGCCGCCATGTCAAAACCGTGGTGTTCATCCTGCGCGAGAACAAGACGTTTGATGAGGAATTCGGCCGTTACCCAGGGATTGGTCACTGGGCCGATCCGCGGCTCGATCTATACGACGGCCGGGAGTTGCCGAATTTATATCGGATGGCGGGGCATGGAGCCCTGTTTGTCGATTTCGATGCCGATGGTGAGGTGACGGCGCAGGGCCATCAATGGACGACGGCGGCGAGTGATTCCGATTTCGTGCAGCGGAGTTGGGCGGCGTATTATTCCAACCGCGGCTTGCAGGGCAATCCGGGCTGGACCCAGCCGCTCGCGGCGGCACCGCGGAACAATGATCCGGATGATCCCTTTGCCGATGCGATCGATCTGGCGAAGTTGAAGCGGCCCGCGACCAACCCGTGGATTTCCTATCCGAACGGGCGCTTCCTGTTCGATGACCTGGCGCGCCACCATGTCCGGTTCGAGAATTTCGGCGAATTCGTCGCGCGTGACCGCGCAGGGACAGTGCGGCCTGATCTGATCGGGGATACCGATGCGGGGTATCCGGGCTGGGACCGTATGTTGCTCGATACCACGCGGGCCAAAGTGGTGACGCGCTGGATTGCGGCGCATCGCGATGATCTGCCGCGGTTCATTTATGTCTGGCTGCCGGATGACCACACCGCCGGCAGCAATCCGTGTTACTACACGCCGGATTATTATGTTGCGAATAACGATCGGGCGACCGGCGCGATCGTGGCCGCGCTGTCGCACACGCAGGCGTGGCGCCACATGGCGGTCTTCGTGACCGAGGACGATGCTCAGTCCGGTGCCGATCATATCGATGCGCACCGGAGTTTTCTGGTCGCTTACGGGCCTTGGGTGAAACCGGGGATGGTGCAGACGGAGCGGTATTCGCAGGTGAACGTGATTCGCACGATCGAGGCGGTGCTCGGCGTGCCGCCGCTGTCGCAATGGGACCAGAACGCCGCGGTGATCGGCGGGATCTGGGCGAGGCACCCGGACGATGCGGCGTTCGTGGCGCAACCGATCCGCGTTGCGGCGGGTGTCAATCCCGGCCTGTGCGCCGCCGACACGGCGCTGCGGCGGATGGCGGGGCAGAACGGCCGGCTGCTGACGCCTGGCGATGTCGCTGCTCATGGCAAGGGCGCATCCGCTGATCGGTATACGACGACGTCGTTGCTGAAAGTGAACGGAGCGGCGCAGATGAAACAGGAGTGGATCGCCTCGAAGGGTGCGGCGAGCTATCGGCGGGTGATGGCGTATCTGGCCCGCTACGCGGCCGCACATGGCGCACCGATTGGCGGGTTTCGGGCCAGTGATTGACGCGCGTGGCATTTGAACCGGGACGCGGATCGATGCCGCGGCATTTGCGGTCGATCGCAGCGACCATGACGGCTTCGTCGGGCGGCGTGCGCCTGGGCTGGTGGCGTGGCGGTTGGTGCTGCGCAGCGCGTTGAATGGGCTTATGCACCACGCAGGGCCTTCGAGGACGGTGTGGTATGGTCTGCGCGACGCGGCGCGCCGCAACGTCGGTTTCCGCGCCTTTGGTCAGGTGCTCGCCCTGCCGCATGGCGCGCATGCCGATCGCAAAACCGGCGAATTCCGTCTAGAGCGCGAACCGCAGGATCAGCCGGTTCACCCCGGCCTCGCGATGATATGCCATATCCTTGCAATAATGCCGCAGCAGACGCAGCCCCAACCCGCCTGCGCCGGCCCCTCGCAGGCTGACGTCTTTGGCCACCGCCGGTGCCGCCACGGGGTCGAATGCCGGACCGGAATCCTCGACCACCAGCGCGACCACGGCATCCTCCTGGCGTAAACTCACGGTAATAACCCCGCCCCGATCGAGGCCGATGCCGTGCATCGCTACGTTCATCACCGCTTCTTCGGCCGCCACATGCAGCCGGGCCAACAGCAGATCCGGCACGCCGGCTTGAGCCGCCGCCTCATCCAACCATGGGTAGAGCCGCGCGAGGTCTGACGGCGCGGTCGTGATTGCCAGACGCTGGTCCACGACGATCAGGACACCGCGGCGATCGCCGATGCCTCGTCGTGGAAAATCGGGAACAGCTCATCCACGCCGCTGGTGGTGATCACCTCTTCCACCGCCGGGCGCGGTGCCAGCAGGACGTATTTGCCGCCCTTGCCCAGCACCGTCTTGCCGCTCAGCACCACGCTGCGCAGCCCCAGCGAGGCCATGAACTCGACACCGGCGAGATCCACGATCACCGCCTTTTTCGACCCGCCCACCAGGCTCATCGGCATGTCGATGGCCGATGCGCCGGCGATGTCGATCCGCCCGGACAGCACGACCTTGGTGATGTTCCCCGCAAGCTCCTCAAAGGCAATCGGCTTGGCGAACTCCTTTGTCCGGGCCGGATTCGACCGCGTGCCATTCGGCAATGCCAGAGGTGCCGGTATATTTCAAGCCGCGAAAAACGTTGCGTTTTGGATTGTTTTGTATTTGAAGTGAAACTTCGATGACAATCGTACCGGCGGATTGGACAGGAGTTTCGATGGCGGCTTCGCTCGATGACGACAATGGCGAGCAGACGATCGTGCGTCGTTTCCCGGTCATCGAGGCGCCGCCGATGCAGCTCGGCCATTTCCTGAATTTTTCGATCGACGGCGCGCCGATCCGCGCCGCTATCGCGCCCGCGGGCATGACGATCGGCCGTGCCCGACCGGCCGAGCTGGTCATTACGAGCCCGGAGATCTCCCGCCGTCACTGCCGGATCGAGCTCTTCGGCATCGATGCCGTTCTTACCGATCTCGGCAGCACCAACGGCACCTATCTCGATGGTCAGAGGCTCGAGCGGCCAACCCGGCTGCGAAGCGGCGCCACGTTCAGCCTCGGTGCGTTCCCGATCCGCTATGAACGGCGCGACCGCGCCGAGATCGCCCGTGAGGAGGAGCATAGCGCGGATTTGAAACGCGCGGAGGACTACGTCCGCGCGATCCTGCCGCGGCCGATTTCCGACGGCCCGATCCGTACCGAATGGTGCTTCGTACCCTCCGCCACGCTCGGCGGCGATGCGTTCGGCTATCAGTTTCTCACCGAGACGGTCTTTGCCGGGTTTCTGCTCGATGTCTCGGGCCACGGTATCGGCTCGGCGATGCACGCCGCCAATGTTGCGAACACGCTCCGCCGCCGCGCTCTGCCCGGCGTCGATTTCAGCGATCCGGCGGCGGTCGCCGCCGGGTTGAACCAGGTGTTCCCGATGGAGGAACATAACGGCCTGATGCTGACGCTGTGGTATTTCACGTATCATTTGCCCAGCCGCACGCTGCGCTATTGCGCCGCCGGCCATCACCCGGCGTTTCTGACGACGCCCGGGCAGCCCGAGCCGGTGCCGCTTTGGTGCCGCAGCCCCGCCATCGGCATGCTGCCCGCCGGCAGATGGCAGGCCGGCACTGCGGTCCTGCCGCCGGGCGCGGAGCTCTTTATTGTGTCCGACGGTGCGTTTGAAATCCTGACGCCGGACGGCCGCCAGTGGCAGCTCGAAGACCTTCGGCACTTGACGGGTCAATGCGCGGTACCAGGCGTCCCTCTCACCAGCGCGATCTACGCGGCAGTCCGCGCCGCCGCCCGCCCGGGCCCGTTGGACGATGATTTCTCGGCGCTGTTAGTGACCTTCGGCTAGCGTGCATCGGGCACGGGCGTTTTCACCGGCACGGACCCAAATTAACAAAGTTTTTTTTGCTTCTTTTTTGTTCACAAAAAAGAAGAACTTCCCTTGCTTCTTTGCCTGTGTTGTTACGATATCGTAACGATTTAGGCGTGCATCAGCCCCGCGGGCCTTTGCGCCACATTTTTTTCGCATCGAACGAGGGCACGAAGGGGTGGTGCCAGGGGGGCACGGGTGGTGGGGGTGGGCCGAGGATGTCGCGGAGTTGTTCGGGCGTGAAGTCGATGCTGCCGTCGGGGTTGACTTTGTATTGGGCCATGAAGTCGGGCTGGCGCTTGGGGCGGGGGCGTTTGGGGCGGGGTTTTGGTTCGCCTGTGGGTTCGCTCCGGGGTTTTCTGGGGCGTTTGATGATTTGGGGGGGACGCAGGCCGAGCATGGTGTGGAGGGGGCGGAGGATGCGGCCGAGGCTGGGGTGGGTGGCCAGCAGGTCCAGCACGATGGGGTCTTCCATGAAAAGCTGGAGATCGGCGCGGGCGGCGGCACCGGCGACGACGGTGGCGGGGCCGTTGGGGAGCAGGCGGATCAGCCAGGCGAAGCCGCGGGGCAGGGTGAGGGGTGGTTTGGGTTTGGGGTTGGGGGCGGCGGGTTCGCGCTCGACCGGTCCCGAGGCGCGGGTGCGGGTGCGGGGAGATTGGGGTGGGCGGGAGGCGATGCGGGCGAAGCGGGCGATCTGGCGGGCGAGGTAGTTCCAGATCAGGACGATGAGCGGGCCGTGGATTTTGAGGCGGTAGCCGTTGTCGGCGACCGAGCGCTGCAGGGCACGGAAGATCACCGTGAAGCGCTCGGTCGGGTCGGCAGGCATGAACGGCGCGTTTGCGATCATGACTATGTGTAAACCATGATCGGTGGGGGGTGAGAAAGGGGTTTGTTAGGGGGATTGTTAGAATTTTTTGGTTTGGGTTTTGGCGAGGGTGGATTGATGAGGATCGCGGGAGACAAATTCTACGGCTTGCCGTGTTGTTATGATTGATGGGCTTCGCAAGGGCTCTGCCTATCCTACAGCTTGCAAACTCCAATAGATATCGTTACGGTTTGATTGCTCGAAGTCTCCCTTTCGCTTCAGGAAATGATAAATGAAATTCGATCAAATCATTTTGTCGAGCTACAAAAGCGCATTTAATTTCACTGAACGAAGTAACCGATCGGAGTTTTGGCTTTTCATCCTTTTTTGGCTGTCTCTCTATCTGACCTACAGACTATTCTGGGCTGCAGCTGGATGGACACCGGGATGGCTGTCGTCCGGCTTATTGGCTTTTTATTGGGTATTCCAACTCCTTTTTATCGTGTCGTTCCTCCCGTATATCGCGGTCCAAATTCGCCGCCTGCATGATAGTGGGCGCTCAGCGTTTTGGGCGATCGGCACGTATGCCGGTTTTGGAATCGGGCTCCTACCCGCCATTGTGCATGATACCAGTCATAGCAATAAACTTCTTGGCTTGTTATTGCTGATCGGCGCGACAATCGCTTGGTTCATCATGGTGGTATTCGATTTGATGGCAGGCGATGCCGGTGCGAACAAATTTGGCCCAGCACCCTCCTCCTCTCGCTATCATTAACCCGATCAACTCCGCCGAACGGTCGCCGTATTCCCCCTGACGCGCGTCCATCATGCGGTTTTGGTATCACGCCTACAGCCTCCAGGTTCAGCGTTTCAACGACCAGGCGGGCGAGTTCGATTTGGCCCGATCTCAGAGCCTGACCGCAAAAGATAGTTGAGCGATTTCAGTAGGTTGTGATTCTGTCGGTTTGCAACAACAGACGGATTCGCAATGGCCTGGACTGAAATCGCCCGGCAACGATATTGCCGGGCCGGATTGCGCTACGCAAGCGACCTCACCGACGCCGAATGGGCCTTGATCGAACCATTCATGCCCTTGCCGCCGCATCGAGGCCGGCCCCGGACGGTGGTGCTGCGAAGGATTGTGGAGGCCATCTTCTACATGCTGTCGACCGGTTGCCAGTGGCGGCAGATCCCGAAGGAATTCGCGCCGTTCACCACTGTGCAGGGGTATTTTTACCGCTTCTGTCGCGACGGCACATTTGATCGTATCAATCACGTCCTGGTCATGCAGGCGCGGGAGATAGCTGGACGAGAGGCGTCGCCCACAGCCGGCGTGATCGACAGCCAGTCGGTCAAGACCACCGAAGCCGGCGGGCCGTGCGGGTTCGATGCCGGAAAGAAGATCAAGGGACGCAAGCGCCACATCATCACCGATACAATCGGCCACCTCGTCGGTGCGATCGTTCATCATGCCGGCATTCAGGATCGGGATGGGGCGCCCGACGTGCTCAAATCGGTCAAATCCCTGTATCCCTGGTTGCGGCACGTGTTCGCCGACGGCGGCTATGCCGGTCCCAAACTCAATGGACGCCTCGCCAAAATCGGCAAATGGACCATACAGATCGTCAAGCGCTCCGACACCGCCAGCGGGTTCGAACTCCTGCCGCGACGCTGGGTCGTGGAGAGAACCTTCGCCTGGTTCGGCAGATGCCGACGTCTTGCAAAGGATTTCGAGGCCACCGTTACCAGCGCCACCGCATGGCTCTTCCTCGCCCATATCCGCCTGCTCACACGGAAAATCACACGCAACCGATAGCCGCACTGCCATTCAGATTCGGGCTCTCAGGTTCATCCGAACCAGATTTATGCTTGGAAGAAGCAGCTGCAGGAGCAGGCAGCGCGGGCGTTTGATCCGAAGATCGGGCAGGATGCGGAGGCCGCCGGGCAGCGGGAGATCGAGAAGCTGCATGCGAAAATCGGTCGAGCAGCTAGGCGGCGTAGTGCAGGTCTAGTAACAGCAAGCGGCGTGCTGCGGCAGCCATGTGGGGCCTAGCGCGGTCGGGGTCGTCGTGCGTGACGGCCGCCTAGCTGTCGCGTCGTACTAGTGCTAGCTCGAAGCGAGCAGCCAGGCCGTGCGAGTAGAAGGCCTGGAGAAACGATTTTTTAGCAAGAGCTAGCAGTCAACCGGCTAAAAGCGTACGTCGAAGAGCTAGAGGGCGACGGGCCGCCGGAGGCGTAGGACGGGCTAGAAGCCTAGTTTGCGGGCGCGACGGACGAGGACGTCGACGAAGAAGGTTCGTATTTAGACCAAGCCTACTTGGACTCTCGGGCTTAGACTTACCGTCACGCCGATAGCCAACGCACACTAAAAGGCACACTCGTCCGCCTATACCC
>NZ_JAIMBY010000017.1:0-29257 GCF_026191915.1 Acidiphilium sp. PA | reverse complement strand
GCCGTTCACCACTGTGCAGGGGTATTTTTACCGCTTCTGTCGCGACGGCACATTTGATCGCATCAATCACGTCCTGGTCATGCAGGCGCGGGAGATAGCCGGACGGGAGGCGTCGCCCACAGCCGGCGTGATCGACAGCCAGTCGGTCAAGACCACCGAAGCCGGCGGGCCGTGCGGGTTCGATGCCGGAAAGAAGATCAAGGGCCGCAAGCGCCACATCATCACCGATACAATCGGCCACCTCGTCGGTGCGATCGTTCATCATGCCGGCATTCAGGATCGGGATGGGGCGCCCGACGTGCTCAAATCGGTCAAATCCCTGTATCCCTGGTTGCGGCACGTGTTCGCCGACGGCGGCTATGCCGGTCCCAAACTCAATGGACGCCTCGCCAAAATCGGCAAATGGACCATACAGATCGTCAAGCGCTCCGACACCGCCAGCGGGTTCGAACTCCTGCCGCGACGCTGGGTCGTGGAGAGAACCTTCGCCTGGTTCGGCAGATGCCGACGTCTTGCAAAGGATTTCGAGGCCACCGTTACCAGCGCCACCGCATGGCTCTTCCTCGCCCATATCCGCCTGCTCACACGGAAAATCACACGCAACCGATAGCCGCACTGCCATTCAGATTCGGGCTCTGAGTAAGCGGTTTGTTAATAAAACAATGTCAAACATCGTTTGTTCAATCACGAAGGATACTGGCATGACATCACTTGCCGCTCTGTCGATCCGGCTCAAATTGCTTGTTGCGTTTTTAGCAATCTTGGCCCTGGCGGCAGGGCTGGGCGGCATCAGCATCATGCGGATCAATCTGCTCAGAACCGCCGCCGACAATATCGAACAGAACCTCGTCACCGCGCAGCCGCTGAATGCGATGCAGACGGAATTTCTCCGTAGCTATAATCTTGCTATGCGCGATCATTGGGATTCTGTTGTCGCAAGTCCGTCCAATGAGGCTGACCAAGCGCGCGTTCTCGCAGCGGAGAGCACAACGCGTAAAGCGTTCAAAGCGCAATGGGCCACTTATGCCGCCGGTATGGATCCCGGGATCGAAACCGGGTATGGAAAGACGCTCAAAGCGACGTTCCATCAATTGGTCAAGACAACGAGTGCAGCCGCCGCGCTTGATGGGGTCGGTCATCATCGCCAAGCGACTGCTCTCCTCGCTCAGAAACTACCGCCCCTGGTGCACCTCTTCGACGCCACGATGGGCGAGGATTTCATCTATCAAGCGCGTCAAGCGAGTGGGCTTTATCAAACGGCCGCCGCTGCGGCAGCTTCCAGCATCTGGTGGATCGCGATCGTTCTAGGTGTCATGGCTCTAGGCACGATTGTCGTCAACTGGCTGATCATGACCAAGGTTTCGAACCCGATCGCTGCCCTCGCCGAGGCCATGCGCCGCCTTGCGGCGGACGAGCCGATTGCCGCAATTCCGGGGATCGATCGAGGTGACGATGTCGGCGGCATGGCGCGCGCCGTTCAGGTCTTCAAGGAGGCCGGTGTCGAGAAACGTCGCCTCGAAGCAGAAGCGCAGATCAGCGCCCAACGCGCTGAAGCCGAGCGAAGCACGACTGAAGCGGCGCGCGCCCTGGCGGCAAAGCAACTTCAAACCGTGGTCGATGCTGTGGGTGATGGGTTGGAGAAACTCAGCCAGGGCGATCTGATGGTTCGGCTCGATACGCAGTTTTCCGCCGGATACGAAAAACTCCGCAGTCACTTTAACCAGGCGATCACAAAGCTTCAGGAAACCATGGTCTCGATTGCGGTGAACACGAAGGGTGTCAGCGCCGGTTCCGCCGAGATTACCCAGGCGTCGGACGATCTGTCACGTCGCACCGAGCAACAAGCCGCGACGCTTGAGCAGACCGCCGCCGCCCTCGACCAGATCACCGCCACCGTGCGCAAGACCGCCGAGGGGGCGAACCATGCGCGCGATATCGTCAGCGCCACCAAAAACGATGCCTTATCCTCGACCAGCGTGGTGCAGGATACGATTGCCGCAATGAGCGGAATCGAGGCCTCGTCCAAACAGATCGGCAGCATCATCGGCGTGATCGACGAGATTGCGTTTCAGACCAATCTGCTTGCCCTGAACGCGGGCGTTGAAGCCGCCCGCGCCGGCGATGCGGGGCGGGGTTTTGCCGTCGTCGCCACCGAGGTGCGCGCTCTCGCCCAGCGCTCGACGGATGCCGCAAAGGAAATCAAGGTGTTGATTTCGGGCTCCGGCCAGCAGGTCGATGTCGGGGTGAAGCTGGTCGCGGAAACCGGGAACGCCCTGAACCGGATCGGTGAGCAGATCGACCGGTTAAACAGCCTGATCGCGGATATCGCGTTATCCGCGCAGGAACAGGCGACCGGCCTCAATCAGGTCAATACCGCCGTCAATCAGATGGACCAGGTGACGCAGCAGAACGCGGCAATGGTGGAGCAATCCACGGCGGCCAGCCATCATCTCGCTGGAGAGGCCACCGAATTGGAACGCTTGATCGACCAGTTCAGGATCGGGTCGCACACCGGCCGCGACAATGTCGCCAACTCAGCCCGCTTGCCCGCTCCCATGTCGCGCACGGTCACGCGACGCGCAGCCCACGCATGAGATATCACTCAGGCGCGTTCTTGTGTCTGAACCGCCCGCAGCCAACTGGTCGCAACTAGTTTCGCGGAGCCGATCTCCTCACATATTTGCGACATGAGCCAACAGGCAGTCCTGTCGCAGATAGATAAGACGGCGCATTATGACGTCCTAAAAGCGTGTAAGAGTGGAGCAAAAGGGCGGATAACCATGGTGCGACTTGCTCACCGGGCCCAGAGCGAATTTCAACATAGGCAATCAACAATGATTCCCAAGACACGTGCCATGCTGGCGGCACTTGGCCCCATTTGCCTGATGATCAATTATTCGAGTTGTGCCGATCAGCCAAACCAAACGACACCGGCTCCCACCTCATTCTGGACCCGTAATGCGCTCTTCGGATCGTGGGATGGCCTAAAACCCGACTTGAGCAATAATGGAATCACGACCGGCGTCAACGAGCAGGCGGTAACCTCGAACGTACTCGGAGGTGGCGCGCGGCAAGGCGACGAATTCGCTGCCCTGCTGACACCTTCTGCGCGGGTGGATATTGGCCAATATACCGGCATCCGCGGCCTTGCCGCGTATGTCTCCGCCTGGGTGGTGCAGGGCCACGGCCCGACCGCCTTTAACGTTCATAGCCTGAGCGGCCTCGCCTACGTCGAGGCGCCGGATGGTGCCCGTCTGGCCGATGCTTATCTAACGTGGCACGCGCCGCACGACGCCATTCATTTGAAGGTCGGAAAATTCGGCATCGACGAGAATTTCGACCAGAATCCCGCCGCGGCAACTTTGCTCAACTCTAACTTCACCTATCGCGACATCATGGCGAACAACCTGCCGGGCGGTGGCCCCGCCTATTCCTACGAAGGTCCGGGCGCCATGCTTGGGGTTCAGGCAACCAAGCTGCTCCGACTGCGAATCAGCCTGTTCAGTGGCGATCCGCTCGGTCGCCCGCTGGAAGGACCACCGCCCCCTGCGCGCGACGCCGGCGGTCTCGCATTTCCGCTCGATACGGGCGCTCTGTTCATTGCCGAAGCCGATGACGCCTATCAGATGCCAGGCTTAGGCAATGGGACGCTACGGGTCGGAGGGCTCTACGACACGCTCAGCCGCCTGGACCTGTTATTCAGCGTTACCGGCCAAAGCCTCGCCGCCCCATCTCCCGGCCCGGCCCGGCCGGATCGCGGTGAATACGTGATTTACGCCGGCGACACCCAGACACTCTGGCATGGGCTAGAGAAACGCCGGCTGCGTGGCTTCGCGCGCTTCGCCTATGCGCCACCCGCGGAGAACGCAATCACGCTCGATATCCAGACAGGTCTGGTGCTCGACGATCCACTTATTGGCCGCCCGGATGACACGGCAGCCCTCGCTATCAGTTATGATCGGATCAGCTCACGGAAAATCGATTTCGTCCGTAGCGAAAATGGGATTACCGGCAGCGCGGTTACGATCCCAGCAGGCGAAACCGATGTCGAGCTTGACTACAACGCTGACCTCGCCCCCTGGCTTATAGCCACTCCAGACCTGCAATACATCGTCCAACCTGGCGGCGGCATCACGGACCCGAGCACCCCGAACCAGCGTGTACCGAATGCCTTCGTGGCGCAACTTCAGTTGACGATCACGTTCTGAATGTCACCAGACGCTCTGTTGGTTTAATCGAAACTCATGGTTCGATGATCCTGTCAAGTTCTGAGCTGGTCCCGGAAAATTGGACAGGGTGATAAGCTATTTTCTCTGACGAGAAGGATGGGCTTTTATGGGCAAGGTAACCCGCAAACGATACACGGCTGAGTTCAAGGCGAAGGTGGCTTTAGAGGCGATTGAAGTGGACCCGGGAAATGAGACCGGGCTCTAAGTTGGAACTTGGCCGTTTTGTCATGATAGACGGAGCGGAACATGAGCAAGACGAGACGGAAGATTGAGGCGGCGCTGAAGGCGCAGATTGCCTTGGAGGCGCTGCGCGAGCAGGCAACGGTTGCTGACTTGGCGGCGCGGTATCAGGTTCATCCGAACCAGATTTATGCTTGGAAGAAGCAGCTGCAGGAGCAGGCAGCGCGGGCGTTTGATCCGAAGATCGGGCAGGATGCGGAGGCCGCCGGGCAGCGGGAGATCGAGAAGCTGCATGCGAAAATCGGCCAACTGACGATCGAGAACGATTTTTTAGCAAAGAGGTCCGGAAGATGAGCGTGCCGGACCGACGAGCGAAGCTCGATCGTGATCATGCTGCGCTGTCGATCCGCCGGCAGTGCGTGCTGCTGGGGCTGGCGCGATCCGGGGTGTACCGACGGCGTCGTGCGGCGAACGACAATGATCTGGACGTGATGCGGCGGATCGACGAGCTGTTTTTGCGCTGGCCGTTTCTGGGCTCGCGCCGGCTGATGGCGGTGCTCGCGGCCGAGGGGCTGCGGGTCAACCGCAAGCGAGTGCAACGGCTGATGCGGCTGATGGGGATTGCGGCACTCGGGCCGAAGCCGCGGACCAGCAAGCCGTCGGCGGGGCACCGGATCTACCCGTATCTGTTGCGGGACCTGGTGATCGACCGGCCGAACCGGGTCTGGTGCGCCGATATCACCTACCTGCCGATGGGCCGGGGCTTTCTCTACCTGGTGGCGATCATGGACTGGCATAGCCGAGCGGTGCTGGTCTGGCGGGTCTCGAACACGATGGATACCAGCTTCTGCATCTCGGCGCTCGAAGAGGCCCTGGCCCGGTTCGGCAAGCCGGAAATCTTCAACACCGACCAGGGTTCGCAATTCACCTCGACGGCGTTCACCGACGTCCTGACCGCGGCGGGGATCCGGATCTCGATGGACGGCAAGGGGCGCTGGATGGACAACGTGTTCATCGAGCGGCTCTGGCGATCGCTGAAATACGAAGACCTGTATATCAAGGGCTACGCTGACGGTGCGGAACTGCGCGCCGGCCTGGGCCAATGGTTTGACTTCTACAACCACCAACGACCTCACATGGCGTTGGACAACCGCGCGCCAATGGCGGCGTGGCGCGAAGCAATGGTCGGCGTTCTGCCGCCGACGGCCGTGGATATGACGCTTCTCCTGCGGAGAAGCTTGGACAACGCTGCCGCGTTGCCCACATCTCCACAGCCGCAACAACAGCAGGTAGCTTGATAGCCCTTTAGGAGATCAGAACGGATCAGCTTCCATCTTATACCCCGCCCCAAGTGGTCCATACCAAAGGGTCCACTTCACAACTTCATGCAGATGCCAAAACAAATCGCTTCGATCACACAACAAGACTGGATCAAAGTGGTCACTGGATAGGCAGGTTGGTATAAACCGGCGGTCCCATTGTCGGGACCCAGTTCAGCCCATCACTGCCAGGCGTTACTGACTGATGGTGACTTGACGCATCTGCGCGAACCCGAGTTCGGGGATGATGCCTAGCAGCGGGATGCCGGTATCGGCTTCGAGGACACGGCCCAACAGGGCGCCTTTACGAAAGAAATTGCCGAGGAGCACGATCATCACAATCCCGAACAGCGTGAGTACACCACCCGCCAGCATGATCAATTTGCGCAGGGGGGACGGGTTGAGCGGCAACGATGGCGGTGAGAGGACGCGCACGTTCGCGCGTTTTTCAGCGTCGACCTGTTCGACCAGCTGGCGCTCGCTGAGGGTGCGGGTGGCATCGGCGTAGTTGGCCGCGGCGAGGCTGCGCTGGCGTTCAAGGGTGCCGAGTTGCGCTTTCAGCGCATCGAGTTTCGCGAGCTGCGCCGCGAGATGGACGAGGCTGCTACGGTCCTGCGCGGCGCGGGTGCGGGCGGCGGCGAGGGCCGCGCTGTCCTGCATCAGCTCGAGGTTGATTTGAGCGTAAACTGGGTTCTGGCCGCTTTGGAGGCTGGAGGGTGCGTCATTGGCGGTGGCATGGGCAAGCAAAGCGGATTCGGTCGCGATCTGGGCGCGCAGGTTTTCCGCCTCGGGACTATCGGCGCGGTAGTTGCTCAACAGCGAGGCGAGCCTGCTGCGCAGGGCATCGAGGCTGGTGCGCAGGGCCATGGTGCGTTCATCGATGTTGGTGCTCTGCTGTAGCGCGATCGCGCGCGGCACTGTGCCGTGGGCCTGGTGCAGGGCAGCAAGGCTGGTGGTCAGCTGGGCGACGTTGGAATTGGTTGCCATCAGGTCCTGTTCCATCTGGCCTTGCTGGTTCAGCAGGATCGATTCACGGGTCTGGAACTGGGTGACGTTGTGCGCCGTCTGAAACGCGGTGAGCCGCGCCTCGGCCGCGTTCAGGGCGACGCGCTGGGCGGCGACGGCGCGGGCGACGGCGCGGGACTGGCGATCGGTGAAGATGCGGCGGCGGCGTGCGAGATAGAGTTTTTGCAGGGTCGCGACGACCTGCCGTGCGACGGCTGGTTTCGGATTGCCGAAGCTGATCGTAATGACGTCGTTATCGGCGCCGGCCACGGCATCGAGATGGCTTTCGAAGAGCGGGATTGCGCGTTCGACGATGTCACCGGGGCGCGTGGCTTTGTGGGAGACGAACATATCATGCACGTCGTGGAGCAGACGCAGGAGCAGGTTGGGCCTTCGGACCATCGCCGGGTAGAGGGTTTTGACGCCGATTTGGGCAATAACGGCGTGGGCCAGCGCGGGGGAACGAATGATGGCGATTTCGGAATCCATCATGTTTTCGAGCGACAGCGCTTCGTTGGCGAGGGAATGCGAGCCGGCGGTGGGGCGGAACGTATATTCATTGCTCGGCAACACGACCATCTCCGACGAGGCGACGTAATTCGGTTTGACGTACAGTGCGATCGCGAGCGAGATCACCAGCATCAGGAGGACGAACTGCAGCAGGCGTTGCTGGAGCTTGAAACCGGTTTCGACCAGTTCGTGCAGATTATCGGCGGAGGTAAAGCGGCTGGTCATGGTCGACATGGCGGGACTACTTTCGGATCGATAAAGCGAGGGGAACGAAGGCGCGGCTCATTGGGGCTCGGGATGTACCGCGGCCAGCAACGGGTGGTGACTCGATGCGGGCGGCGCGGGGTTCGGCAAATCCGGAACAGGCGACCAGCGCGCCGGCAAGGACGAACAGGATGTTGCTTTTGGCACCCAGCGAATTGCTGGTGGACGCCACCACGATGATCAGCACCAGCATGACCCGGCCGAACAGCGGTACGCGGCGCCAGAGATCGTAGAGCAGCGATAGAAAACCGAGTAGATAGACCGAGAAGCCGATCAAGCCGAGATTGACGAAGGCGACCAGCCAGTAGTTTTCGATGCCGGTGAACGGCGGATGAAGCCCGACCTCGGAGACGAGTTGCGGCAGGCGGTTGACCTCGATACCGAGCAATAACTCGCGGAAATTCATCAACCCCGGTACCAGAAACTGGATTTCGCGGACTTTGGCGCTGGTATCGACATAGTCCTGTTTGACGATGCGATCGGCGATCGATGTCTGAGTGATCACGAGCCAGGCGAGTGCGAACCCCAGCATCAGCGCGCCCAGGATGCCGAAGAGCTTGACCATGGTCAGGCGGCGGTTGAACAGGTCGGCTGCGAGCGACCAGCCGCCGATGGCAAGCAAGGCAGCAACGGTCGCCACCAGTGCCGCACGGCCGCCGAAGGCGAACAACCCGACCAGGGACCAGCCGAGCAGTGCCATGGTAACGATCGGGCGCAGGCGCATCTGGAGCAGGAGGAAAATGCCCATCGATGTCATCATCGCGCCGGTCAGCGGGTGATCGTACAGGGCAACGCCGCGAAACACCGGGAACGGCGCCTTGTATTGATAGGAGCCGATATAGAGCCCGATCAGCAGGCGGCGGGTGAGGCTTTCGATCACCGCGATGGTTACGTTGATCATGAACAGCGACAGCATGATCGCGCCGAGGAAGCGACGCTCG
This sequence comes from Acidiphilium sp. PA, assembly GCF_026191915.1. Classification (GTDB taxonomy): domain Bacteria; phylum Pseudomonadota; class Alphaproteobacteria; order Acetobacterales; family Acetobacteraceae; genus Acidiphilium. The sequence goes on along the minus strand of NZ_JAIMBY010000017.1, from coordinate 20,809 downwards.
GCCACTGAGATGTCGCACAGCACGAGCATCAGGATTCCGGCGGAGAGGTAACTGTCGATCAGCGAAGCCGAACCGGTGACGCCGATGGTGATCAAGGAATAGGCGATGCAGGCGATGAAGGCGATCACGAAGGTGGCGATCAGGCGATTGGCGGCGAGCAGGCGCAGGAGTGCGCCGAACGGGTCGCCACCATCGAGCAGGCGCACGGCGAGCGCGAGCACCGCGACATAGGTGGCCGGGTTGATCTTGACGACCGGGTTGCCGCCGGGAATGTCGTAATGAATGCCCATGATCATCAGCAGATTGGCTGAGATGGTCAGCTGCATGACCAGCGAGAGCATCGCGAGCGCGACACTGAGGCGCGGTGCGGTGGGCACGACATAGGGTCGCGGTGTGGGCCGCTGCATCGGCCGCAGGGCGCGCGGGGCGGCGATGCTCATGGCGAGCGCCCCCGCAGGTCAGCGACAATGGCGGAGGCGAAGCGGAATGCGCCGAGTCCGTAGCGCCCGGCGAGGCGACGCGGTTCCTGGATGAGCCGCCAGAGCCATTCGGCGTGCAGCGTCTGCACCGCCGGCGGCGCGCGGCGCACCAGACCGAGCGCCATTTTGACGCCCTGGCCGACGCAGAGCGCCCAACAATCGGGCAAGGCAGCATGGTAACGATCAATGAAGATCTCGCTCTGCGGTGCGCCGACCCCCATGACCAGAAGGGTTGGCCGGTGCTGTGCGATGGCAAGGGCGAGCTGGTCGCAGGCGGATGGCTGGGCGATGAAGCCGAGCGGCGGGATGCTGGTTGCCACCTGATGGGCGATGCCGTGCTGCTGCGCCCAGGTTTCGACGGCGTGGGCGGTCTCCGGGCGGTCGACCACGAACAGCATGCGGACGGCGGGATCGGGGTGGTGCATCAGCCGGGCGATCAGGCCCGATCCGGTGACCCGATGGGCGGCATGGCCGCGTAGCCTGGCGTAGTAATGGACCGGAAACCCATCGCAAAGAATGATTGCGGCGCGGCGATAAGCGGCCCGGAACGCGGGGTTGCGACGGTATTGAACGATGTGGTCGAGATTGGGCGTGACGACCAGGGATGGCCCCGCGCCGAAGGGTGGTGACGCGGCAATGCGCGCGGCGACGGCCGTTTCGTCGAGCGTGCTGGGCACGAAGCCAAAAATCGGGCGCACAGAGCTCTGCACCAGCATGGGCATAGCGGAATGAAAGTTTTTTTGCTGCTTTTTTTTCAAAAAAAGCAGACCTTGCTTCTGATCACGGGTCACTGCCGTACCCGATCGAACAGGGCGATATACCCTTGAGCGGATGCGGCGGCGGTGTAATGGTCAGCGCGGCTGCGCAACGTGTCGGGTGACCAGCGTTGACGAAGAGCGGGGTCCAGCGCACCCGCCAGTCCATTGACATCGCCGGGTTGCACCAAAACCCCGAAGCGGCCGTGGTCGAGAATTTCGGCGGGACCGTGCGGGCAATCGGTGCTGATCACCGGCGTGCCGCAGACCATGGCTTCGACCAGCACGTTGCCGAACCCTTCGTAGCGCGACGACAGGACGAACGCGGCGGCGGCGGCGAACCAGGGCAGCGGGTTGGCGACGTACCCCGGCATCAGCAGAGCGTCGCGGATGCCGAGTTCATCCGCCAGGGCTTCGAGCATGGGGCGGAGCGGACCTTCACCGAGAATGACCAGCCGCATCGGGCGGCGGGTGCGGGCGCGGGCAAAGGCGCGGAGCAGGGTCGCGTGATCCTTCTGGCCGACCAGTCGCCCGGCGGTGATGAACAAGGGCAGGGTGGCCGCTTCGGCGACCCAGGGGTGGTCGAGCGGCGCGGTCGCACGGGCGTGGATCGTGGCATCGACCACCGGATTGTTGATCACGGTGATCCGGTTGCGATCGAGCCCGGCGCAGGCGGCCAGATCGTCCGCGACACCGGCGGATACCGCCACGATCCCGGCGGCGTGGGGTGCCAGCAGCCGATAGGCGATCGGCAGCAGGCGGTATTTCAGGCCAGGCATTGCCCGCGCTTCGGCGCTCAGGGCGTTGTGCTGGGCGATGATGAGGCGCGTGGTGGACTTGCCAGGGCCGATGCGGGCGATCAGGCTCGCGAGGGTCGCGATCAGGTTGTTGTGATCGAGATTGGCGAGCAGGACGTCCGGCCGGTGGGTTCGCAGATAGCGCACCAGCGGTGCCAGATCGGCGCCGGTGCGGGGGGTTGCGAAATTGATCACGGTGAGGTCGGGCGGGAGGTTCGCGCGCAATTCACCGGTATCGGAATGAACGAGCAGGGTGACCGCGATGCCGGCTGCGCGGAAGGCGCCGATCAGGCTGAGTGTCGCGTGTTCGACACCGCCACTGCTGAAATCGTGCATATAGATGGCGAGTGTCAGCGGCGCGGCGCGGCGGTGCGCGGGCGGGCGGTGCGAGTCGATCAGGGCGCGATAGGCGTTGAGGCTGGCATCGATTGTGAAATCGGCGGCGCGACGGCGCAGGTCGGCCCGGTTCTGGCAATCATCGAGCGTCCGGTCGATCGCGACCGCGATCGCTGCCGCGTCGCCGACCGGAACAAGCGTGCCGAACGCGCCGTCGGCCAGTATTTCGCGCGGGCCGACCGGGCAATCGGTCGCGACGATTTTGGTGCCGCTGGCGAGCGCCTCGACGATGACATTGCCGAAGCCTTCGAAGCGCGAGGTCGTGACGAAGACATCGGCCTTCGCCAACAGGGCGGGCAGGTTGGTTGAAAAACCGGGCATTTCGACATCGCCGGCGATGCCGAGCTCGCCTGCCAGAGCGGTCAATCCGGCGCGTTCGGGACCCTCGCCCGCGATGATCAGACGCGCTTGCCGGTGGGCGCGGAGCCGCGCGAACGCCCGGAGCAATGTGGAGAGATCTTTTTCGGGCGCCAGACGACCAGCGGCGACGATCAGCGCCGGACGGTCCGCGGCGGTACGCCGCAGGTCGTCGACAGGGATGGCGCCGGCTGCGACGACGGGGTTGAAGATGGTGTGGATCGCGGTGCCGGCGGGCAGCAACGCGCGAAATTCGGCGGCGATGCCGCTCGAGGCGCAGACAAGCGCCGCGGCCATCGGATAGCAGGCCCGTTGCAGCAACGGCAGGATGCGGTAGCGAAGACTGGCATGTGCGGCGATCAGCTGGGCCATCGGCGCGTGTTCGGTAACCACGACGACCAGATGCCGGCCATGCTTGATCCGCACGATCAGCCCTGCGGCGATGGCGGCGAGATTGTTGTGCGGCAGGGCGGCGATGAGGGCATCGGCCTGCCATGTCACCGCATACCGGGCCAGGGCGGAGGGGCTGGTCCAGGTATGGCGGACATCGAGCGTCATCAGTTCGACGCAAGGTGGCACCGCAATGGCCGCGGCACCGGTGACCGGCGCCTGGACGACGATTGCGACACGATGACCGGCCGTCGCAAACGCGCCGGCGAGCCGCACCATGGCAACTTCGGCGCCGCCGATGGTCAGTGCGGGCAGGAAAATCATGACCGATGCCGGCTGTGGGGTTGGCTGGGCGACCGGCGGTCCCGCTTCGGGCGCGGTGCGCAGCGGTGTGGCATCGTCGAAGGGCGCGTTCACCACGTCACCCGCAGGGTGCGGGGACGGGTGAACAGGCGGCGCTTGATTTTGCCGGCCACCACGAGCGGATCGAACACCAGGCGCTTGCCGTCCACCAGACAACGATCGCCATCGGCTGAGATCGTGTGGAGGCCGTGGGGAAACCGGCTGGCGCGGTCTGGTGCGAGGCGACAGACGATGCGTTCGGCGAAGGCATCCGGCGTCAATGTGGTGATCTCGGTGATCACCAGCGCACCACCGTAGGTTTCGGTGCAATCCTGCGCCGGGCGGTAGAGGCGGCCATGATGGCGGAACGGCGTACCACCGCTGCGCGCGGTGCGGCGGGCGGTGACAACCGGGTTCATGCGATGGGGATGCCAGGGACCGGCGGCTTGATCTGCGTAATAGAGGGATAAATTGTCGTCGGTGCCGTAAGCCAGATCGGTTGCGGCGATCCAGAGGCGCGCATGGGCAGTGAACATCGTGGCATCGACCAAGCGCCGCTCCGGGGCGATGGTCGCGACCCGTTCGAGGCTGCACCCGCGATCGAAGCGATAGAGCACGGTGGGCCCACACGCCGCGGACTCGGGCAGCAGATACGTCGCGCCGTCGTGCTGAAACACGAACGGATAGGACCGATGGCTGCCGTCGTCGAGCAGGGTACGGACGGGGGTGAACTGGCCATCGGTTTCGCGCAGGGCGACGATATGGCCGACACCGGTGGTGAGGGGCACTTCCTCGCACAGCACGAGGCCGGTGCCGGGCCAGACGAAGGGGTCGGCGCGGTAGGCGGTGCCGCGCGCCGGTTCGAGCCAGCGGATCGGTCCGAGGGCGCCGCGTTCCAGAACCTCGCCGATCGACCGGTCGCAGATGCCGATCGACCACCATTCGCAGAGCAAGCGGTCCCGCCAACGTTCGCGAAAGCCGCGCAGCGGCTCGGCGCGGGTCAGGGCAGTGCTCACACCGGTTCCTGGAGCGCGAACATCCGGCGGCACCGGCCGATCACGATGCCGCGCAGGCCGGCCAGATCGACAGCGATGAGCATGACGGCGTATGACACAGTGCTTTCGGCCACGAGGGCCGCGAGATGCAGCCATGGATTGGTCAAATTGATGAGTCGGGCGACGACGATCATCGGCAGCAAGGCGGAGGCGACGCGTGCGATATCGGCCGGCGGCAACCAGAGCGGAAACACCCGGCGGGCCAGCAGCGCGCTGATGATGCATTGCAGGCTGAGGCAGCCGAGCGCCGCCCAGGCGGCACCGAGCACGCCGAAGCGGGGGATCACCACGACATCGATGCCGAGATTGAGCGCCGCGAACGGACCGTATGCCAGCAGCATCAGATCAGATCGGCGGGCGAGGTGGTATGCGTGGTCGATGAAATGGGCGGACATCATGCGTATCAATGCGGTTGCCGCGACGATCGGCAGGAGTGCGACGAGGCCGGTGCGAAACGCCGGCCCAACGGTTATGCGGGCGAGTTGCGGGGCGATCAGCATGAGACCGATGCAGGCCGGCGCCGCGACGGCGAGCAGCAGGATGCCGTTGAAACCAAGTTGCTGCCGCGCGGCCTCCACGCCTTCGTCTTCCAGGGTGCGCACCACCCGCGGAAACGTGGCGGTGGTGATGGCGATGCCGGCGAGGGCGGTCGGGCGATCGACCAGGACAGTGGCCACCGTATAGATACCGAGGGCCTGGGCGCCAGCGAGGCCCGCGACCATGAAGCGGTCGCCATATTGCAAAGCCGCGCCGACCGCATAGGTCACGGCAAGCGGAGCCGAAAACGCCCACGCATTGCGCTGCAGGGTGCGATCGAAACGCCCTTCGCGAAAAGCACGCCACGAGCTGCGCGCGCCGATCGCAAGCATGGCCGCGGCACCCACGATCAGGCCAAGCATGACGTTTTCGGCGGTCGGGCCACGCAGTACGACCAGCAGCACACCGGCCGCGAAGCCGATGATTGCCTGGCCGCATTCGATGAGCGAATATTGGCTGGACGCATCGCTGGCGCGACGCACCGCCTGGCCGGTGGAGAGCGTTGCGCGCAACAACAGCAACGGCACCGCTAACCACAGGACCGGCAGCAGTTTTGGAGGCAGCGGCAGAACAATGAGCGCAAGCGCCGCGAGGGCAGCCGCGATCAGGCCGACCAGCATGACGCCGATATAACTGGTTCGGATCAGATCGGCCGTGCTGCGTTCCCGCACCGCGACCGGGTAGAACCGCACGATCGACAGGCTGAGCGTGTAGAACAGGGAAACCTGCACGACCATCAGCGCCGTGAACGCAAGGCTGTAGCGCCCGTATTCGGCTGGCGAGAGCAGCCTCGTGTAGGCGAGAACGACACCGAGTGAGACCAGCGCGGGAATGATCGTGGCCGGCAGATAGCCCGCAATCAATCCTTGTAGATTGCGGCGCGGCGGGTTGGCTTCATGTCGTCCGACCGTCAACCGCGTCCCCCCAGCCAGCGCGGCCGATAGCTGCGCTCGCGATTGAACACCACCCCCAACACCTGGCCGCCGACCAGCGTGATCGCGTCGCGCGCGGCCATAACATCGCGGGCCGCGGATCGCGCAGCCGCAGCGATGAGGGCTGTGCCATCGCAATGGCGTGCGATGGTGATGGCTTCAGGTGAGTCGCCAAGGGCTGGGCAATCGATGACGATGGCGTGGTATTCCCGACGCAGATCGGCGAGGCGCTCTTCGAGACTTATTGCTGCGGGGTCGGGGAAATGATGGGGTGTTCGCCTGATCGTTGCGGCGAACAGAAATGCAGTTTCGGTCGGGATTGGTTCGATCGGGCCGGTTGCGGCATGGGCCGCGCCGGCATCGATCAGCAACACCGGGCGACGGTAGGACTGGGCGGCAGCGCGCGCAAAGCCTGCCGCGATGGTGCTGGTGCCCGCACCAGGATGCGGCGCGACGAATTGGAGGACAAAGCTGCGATCGGGGATACGCAGCGTCTCGATCGTCTGGAACAGCGCTATGAAACCGTAGGGAAGCGGTTCGGTATGGACGGCGGTTGCGGTGGTGAGCGGCCGCGCGATGGTGGGCTCGGGTGCAGGATCGAAAAATTGCGGTTTCGCATGTTCCGGGGCGGTATAGCTGTTCATGGGGACAACACTCTTACAGGGGCGGCAGGTTCAGAAGGCCTGATCGTCGCGGATGATGCAGCCGATGGTGCGAAGCAGGATGGCGATATCGAAGCGGAATGACCAGTTTTCGATATAGTAGAGATCGTCGTCAACTCGGTTTTGCAGGGCGTCGACGCTTTCGATGATGCCGCGCCGGCCGTTGATCTGGGCCCAACCGGTAATGCCGGGCCGGACGGCGAAGCGGGCGGGATAGTCGGGCACCAGGGCCTCGAGCTTCATGCCGGCGACGGTCATGGCGGCGGCGTGCGGGCGCGGACCGATGATCGACATATCCCCGCGCAGGACATTGAAAATCTGCGGCAGTTCGTCGAGGCTGTGGCGCCGCAGGATCGCGCCAAGGCGCGTTACGCGCCGATCGTTACGCTCTGTCTGCAGGAGCGCGCTCGGCTGATCACCGGCGGTTGATGTTGATTCCGTCATGGTGCGGAATTTCAAGATTTCGAACAGGGTGCCGCCGCGGCCGACGCGGAGCTGGCGGAACAGGACGGGCCCTTGCGAATCGAGCCGGATCAAGACGGCCAGGATGACCATGACAGGTGCGATGATCAGCAGGACCGTCGCACCGACGATCAAGTCGAACAAGCGCTTCTGGACCATGCCGAACGGGGGGAGTCGTGTCGTGTCGCGTTGCAGGACCGGCACACCGCCAAGAGTGGTGAAGCCGGCCACAGGATCGCGCCGCAATGAAAGCCCAGGCAGCGCGACTGTGGCGACGCCACAGCTTTGTGCCGCGGCCGCGATGAACGCGATATCGGTCTGGGGAACCTGCGGGAGGGAGACCAGAACTGCATCGATGTTTTCCCGTTCGATCAACGCGGTCAGCCGCGCGCGATTACCGTGCGCGGTTGATTGACCATCCTGCTCGCACAGCTCGATCGCCGGATCGCGATAATCGAGGCTTTTGATCAGGGCGATCGAGGTTTCGGCGTGCAGCTGAGCTAACAGGCGGCGGCTGGTGTCGAGGGCGCCGATGAACAGAACGCGCGGGGTAGCACGAAGCGCGAAGCGCGGGCGTAGTGCGGCCCAGGCCAGGCGACCGCCGAGCAGGGCGAAGAGCCCTGTACCGAACAGGATGGTGAGTTCGGACGGCACCATGCCAATGTTGTGCAGGCGCTGCGGCTCGAGGCTGCGTGCCAGCATCGCCACCACCATGGTTGCCCCGAATGCGCTGGTCCAGGCGCCGGTGAGACGCAGGGGTTGAAATGGTGCGAACAGCAGATGGTGGATTGCATAGAACTGACGTTGGGTGAGGATCAGCACACTGAACAAGGGCAGGCCAATCATGGCGACCCAACTTGCCCAGCCGAGGCTAATGGCGGGTCGGAGTGCCAGGAAAGCGACAAACACCGCGCAGGCCAGGAGGCCTGTTTCGGTCATGGCGGCCAAAATTGAAAAGCCGGTACCCGGCGCGGCTCGCCTAAGTACCGGCTTCGTGAAAGGAGTCGACTGAAATAGACCGGGCTGGCGAGAATAGGATTCTTCCGATAATGCCGCAGCCTCGTTTTGAAATGGCACGAAAGTCTCCTCGGCTGCGGATGTCCGCAAAAGCTAAAATAATTGAGGCGGAAACTGAATGTTTCCGCGGGAAATTGATGCTTTTCGGTTTTAAGTGCAGTGCAGCAATAAGTGAACGAATACCTAAAATACGACTGCAGAACAATGAAAATAATGTAGATAAATATGTACTTAGTATATTTAATTATTTAATTTTATATAAAATAGAAATAAAAATAAAAATATACCAAAAAATCCATAATTCGATACAGACCGAATGTGGATTACGGCGTGGCGGCGGTATTGACTGGCAGGAGCTGACGCCAGACGGCGGCTTGATTGGGGCGCAAAGTGCCCGTTGCGTCGAGCGTCCCATCGGGTGCCTGTCCAGGCAGATAGCCCCAGACCCACCAGTCTCCCGGCACCGGTTGCTCGCCGGGCCGGAAGGTGGGACCGTTCTCGGCGCCATCCTTGCCGTTCATGTAATCCAGCAGTGTCGCGGCCCATGCGCGGGCGTTGGCGGAGCGCATGCTGCTACCCATTTCGCCGATCCAGACCGGAGCGATGTGACGGGTTACCAGATAGCCCCAGGTGCGGTTCATCTGCTTAATGGCAGCGGGGCCGGAGTCGGGGCGGACGTCGGAAATCTCGGTCGGGTATTCGTGCACCGAATAGACCAGCTTGTGAGGAATTGTCAGCTTCACGGGTATCTCGCCGGCGCGTGTGAGATCACCGGCCGGAGCGGGGCCACGATCGGCGAACGAGTTGCGGTAATTCTGCGGACCTTCCACGATGATCAGGGCACCGGGATCGACCGCCTGGATCGCATCGCCGACGGTTTGCGCCATGGCGTGGATGTCGGTGGGACCGCCGCCGCCCCAGGTGACGTGCCCGTTGGCGGTGGGTTCGTTGTCGAGATCAAAGCCGATCACGGTGGGGTTGGCCGCGAATGTCCGGGCGATCGTGACCCAGTCCGCCTGGAATTTTGCAGCGGTGACGGTACCGACGACGCCGGCACCGTTGGTGTCGTTGGTGCCTCGTCCGCGATCGAACCACAAACCGTTGCGCTGCTGGGCGCCGAACCCGTCGCGCGGGTTGGTGAAGCCCTCGTCGTTGTGGTGATCGATGATGACTTTCAGGCCGGATCGGCTGGCGGCGGCGACGATGTGGATCAGCAGACGCCGGGCCGCGGGGAGATTGGCGTCATCCCAGGAGACGCGCACGGTATTGAAGCCGGCGCTGGCGATGGCGGCAATGGTGGCGGGTATGGCGTTGAAATGTTGGTTCCAGCCGACGCTGGCGATGCGGACGTCTTGACCGGCGGCATCGATGATCTGGCTGCCTCTGGTGCTGAGATAGCCCCGAGGCAGGCGCGTGTCGTGGACCGGGACGGGCAGCGAAGCGGCGGCGGGCGGTTGCGAGATCATCGCCGGCCGCCCTGGGCGATCCAGCCGGCGGTGAGCGAAACCGCGCCGGCGGCGACGGTGACACCCAAGGCGAAGCCGGCAATCGTATCCGAGACGAAATGGAAATCGGCTGCAATCAGCCCGATTATCACCATCACGATCGCGCTACCCCAGAGGGGGCGGTAACGCGGGGCCAGCACCCAAAGCATCGCCATCGGGGCGGTGATGGCGGTGGTATGGCCGGACGGAAACGAGGCGTAGCTGCTGCCTCCGTGGAATGGGAAAAACCCGAATACGTGGTCGTTGAGATATGAGGGATGGTCGTAAATGCCTGGGAACGGATGCGACTGTGGCCAGACGCGGCCGAAATCGAACTTCAGTTGATTTTTGATCATGATGGCGACCAGTGTGGCCACCGCGATTGCCAGAACCAGGCGGCTGGTGCGGTTCAGTGCGACGCCGCACCAATTGGCGATGACGATGCCGATCAGTGCGATCGTCGCGAGCGGTGACGGCAAGTTGGCGATGGCGGCCATGGCGATGAAGGGCAGGCGGTGGTGGACGTGGATGGCCATGAATCGTGCGACAGGCCGATCGATATAGGCAATCGAGACCAGGGTCAGCACAAGGGTTGCAACCGCCCCGGCGATGCCATGCCGTAGCGCCGGACCTGCACTGACGGCGGTACGTTCGAGCTGTTCCGACACTGATGGCCACCTCCGACGCGCGATGCAGATCATTGTGCTTATGACAGCGGTCTGAGCGATGCAAAGCGGTGGACGTCGCGATCGACAGCGATGGGGGAAAATCGTTGCGTAGCTCATTTTCGGCATGCTACCAGACGAATACGAGACGAATAAATAACGTTATTTATATAGTAATTATTATTTTTCGGGATTTATATAAATGTCGAGACATAAGGATGTGAAGGATTGCTTTCTGGTCTGTCCGGTCTCTGTCGTCGGCGGCGGTATGGGGCAGGTTGTGTCGTACCTCATGCATGGGTCGTCGGTCGATATGCCGCTGCGACTGGTCGCGATCGACGCACGCGGTCCGGGATCGGTCCTCTGGTCACCGTATTATATGTGTGTCGCGATCGGGCGGATTGTGATTGCCGCGGCGTGTGGGCGGCTCGGGCTGGTGCATGTGCATGTGGCCGAGCGGGCCAGTCTGGTGCGGAAGGGCCTGGTCGCCTTGGCGGCGCGGATGATGGGTGTACCGGTGCTTCTGCATTTGCATGCAGCGGAAATCAAACCCTTCTACGATCGGTTGCCGGGGTGGGGGCGTTGGCTCGCGCGCGGGGTATTTCATCGGGCGGATCTGTGCGTCGTGCTCGGCATCGGCTGGCGGGACTGGCTGATCGGTACCATCGGGGTGGCATCTGATCGTGTGGTCGTCGTGCGAAACGGTGTGCCGATCGTCGCCGCATCTCCGCTGGGAGATCGGTTGGGTCCATTTCGAATCCTGTTCCTGGGCAATCTGACACCGCGCAAGGGCGTCGGTGATTTGCTCGTCGCGTTAGCCAGTCCGGTTCTGGCGGAGACCGCCTTCGAAGCGGTGTTCGCCGGTGGCGGTGAGGTGGAGACTTACCGGCGGCAAGCGGCGGATTTGGGCCTGTCCGATCGCGTCACCTTCACGGGGTGGGTCGATCGGACACAGGCAGCCACTTTGACGGCTGCTGCTCACGTTCTGGTGTTGCCGTCCTATCATGAAGGTCTGCCGTTGGTGATTCTCGAGGCGCTCGGGGCTGGAACGCCGGTGATCTGTACGCCTGTGGGCAGCATCCCCGAGGTGCTGGAGGATGAGACGACCGCGCTGTTCGTATCGCCGGGCGATAGCGCGGAAATGGCGCACGCCCTGCGCCGATTGATCGATGATGCGGCGTTACGCGCCCAGCTCACCGATGCGGGGCGCAATTTATATAGCCGCGAATTCACCATGGACGCCTTTGTGAAGCGGATAGCCGCCCTTTACCGCGAACTGATTACGGTCGAGACCTAGTTATATTTTTTGACGTTATTGTATATTTTATAGACAAAAAATATTTTTATTTCGTTTGAGTTTAAACTTTTTTAATGATATTTGATATCCATGGTTCGGTCCGATATCGGTTTGTAACTGTCAAGCGATTGATTGCTATATTGTCTTTTTATGTTCAACAGACTAAGTCGCAGAATAGTTTTGATTTATTTATACAAGTTGGTCCATATTCATGAAAATACTTGATGTGGCTATTGTCGGTGCTGGTCCCTATGGATTGTCACTCGCCGCTGAACTGGGCCGTCACGACGTCGACGTTTGCGTGTTTGGGCCGGCTATGGCGTTTTGGCATGACAATATGCCGCCTGGGACAAAGCTGAAATCGGATGGTCAATCCTCCGATCTGCCTGCGCCGGGTGCGGGCTTTCCAATCTGCCACTATCAGATGGAGACGACCGGAACGTTTGAGGCGACGCGGCCGATCCCGGTTACGGAATTTCATGATTATGGCATCCGGTTTCGTGACCGGATGGTACCGCGCGCCGATCAGCGCATGGTCCGCGATGTCGGGCGGACCGGCGGTGATTTCGTTGTGACTCTGGGAGATGGGACGCATGTGTTGGCCCGCAATGTCGTCATCGCGGTCGGTGTCGCGGCTTTTCCTTATGTGCCGGCACCGTTGGCGGCACTGCCCGCGGGATATGTTTCGCATAGCGTACAGTATGGACCGGTCGCGGCGCTGGCCGGCAAGCGGGTCGCTGTGATCGGTGCCGGTGCCTCGGCCATCGACGTGGCCGCCGCGCTGCATGAAGCGGGGGCGGACACGCAGATCATCACACGGCGCGCGGCAATCGCGTTCCATCATCCACCCACGCGCCGGCCATTGCGCCACCGGGTCCGCCGGCCGGACAGCGGGATCGGCGGGGGATGGGACCTTTGGTTCTACGCAAATTTTCCGCAGCTGTTTCATGCGCTGCCGGAACCGCTGCGGCTGCGCATTGTCGCGAACACGCTGGGGGCGGCGCCGGGCTGGTTCATGCGTGAACGGATCGAGGGGCGGGTACCGATGCGTACTGGCATGACCATCCGTTCGGTCACCGCTGCGAATGGGGTGGTGACATTCGACTTGCGGGATCGGCGGGGCGGCGAACGTCAGATCGAGGTGGATCATGTCGTCGCCGCGACCGGCTTCCGCCCAGACGTCGCGCGGTTGAACATGCTCGACCCGGCGTTGGTCTCGGCCATCCGTACCGCGGGCATGGCACCGGTCTTATCGCGCCGGTTCGAGACCTCGGTGCGGGGACTTTATATGATCGGGCCGATTGCAGCGCCGAGCTTCGGTCCGGTGATGCGATTCGTGTTCGGCGCCCGATCGACCACGCCGGTTCTGGCGCGGCATCTGGCCAGGCAATGCGCGCGCATGGTGCCAGTGGCGGCGTCGCAGAGCGTAAGGCAGGCCGTGTACCGCCAACCCGGCGAATGAGCGACGTTAGTTTTCGCACGGCCGAACCATTAGCCGAGGGCGCTGCGCCGGCACCGCTGGCCGCGTTGCCGCGGCCAGCCGCCGCGATGCCACGCAAATTGCGCGGTTTGCTGGTGTGCGGGCTGTTCACCCTGCCTTACCGCGCGATGCGCTGCGCTGCTGCGGCGGGGGTGTCGGTTTCCGTGCTCGGCAATGCCGGCTCCAACGGGCTGCGGCGGTCCCGGTTGTGTGCGCGGTATACGGAAACGACACGCGCGTTTGATGGGACGTTTGATGACGGGATGATTGCCACCGTGAATGCGGCGATTGCGCGAGATGACATCGATTTCGTATTCGCCGGCGATCAGCCCAGCACACGCTCGTTGATTGCGATGACGCCGCATTTGGCCGCACCATGCTTTCCGATGCCCGATCTCGCAACCTTCGATCTTTTGAACGACAAGGCGCGCTTCACCGAACTTTGCCAGACGCTGGGGATTCTATGCCCGCCGACCCAGGTGTTTGCCGATCGGGACGCGCTGCTCGCGAGCCTGGCACGCGGCGAAACGCCGGTGCCGGCCGTGATCAAGCCGTTGTCGCTGGACGGCAACCGGGGCGTGACCGTGGTTGAGAGCGAGGCCGAAGCCCTTGCGGCGACGATCGATTATCGACCCGTGCTCGTGCAGCGGTTCATTGCCGGTGCGGATATCGGCGCATCAGTCTATGCGGAGCGGGGGCGGGTGCGTGGCTACATATGTCATCGGCTGCGCCGGGCGACCTATACCGCGCTCGAACTGCCGGCGGTGTTCGATGCCCTCAGCCGGATCGTGGCGGCGACAAGCGCGACCGGTATTTTGAATTTCGACATGAGGCTCGATCCGGCGGGGCGGGTTTACTTTTTGGAATGCAACCCGCGTGTTTTTTACAAAATGCCGTTGTCGATGCTGCTAGGCGTGAATTTCATCGCCCTTGGGCTTGCGTGTATGGCGGGAGGCCAGAGCAACGCCGGGATGCCGACGCGGGGTAGCGCGGTGCGGTCGATGAAGGCGATTCTCGCAGTGCTGCCGACGCCGTGGCGGATCACGCGGCGCGACATTGCGATGCTCGGTTATATTCTGGCCGATCCGGTGCCGTATATTCGGGAAAATCTGCGGATCGACTGGGAGGATCGATCGTACTAAATCGATTAGAACAACCGCAGACGAACGGTGCTGCCGACGCTATGCGATCAGCAAGGATTTCTGAACCTTGCCCGTCGCTCCCATGGGGAGCGCCGCCGCCAACCTGATTTCGGCGGGCCGTTTATAGTCGGCCAGGCGGTTCGCGGTGTAATCGATCAGATCGGGCAGGTGCAGCGTGGCGCCGGCCGCGGGTTCGACAAAGGCGATGACGTCCTGATGCGCCCCATCGCCGCGGCCGATCACCGCCGACTGGCGGACGCCGGGATAGGCGTTCAGGACCGCTTCGATCTCGGCCGGGTAAATCTTGAACCCGTAGCGGATGATCTGTTCCTTGGTGCGACCGACGATGAACAGATGATCGTCCTCGAATGTCGCGAGGTCGCCGGTATCGAACCAGCCATCGGCATCGAGCACGGCGGCGGTGGCGGCTTCGTCGCGGTAATAGCCCGCCATGACAGTGGGACCCCGGAGGTGCAGAGCGCCGATGCCGCCGGCTTCGCCGTCGAGGCGCGCTTCGAGACCGGGGAGCAGCATCCCGACCGAACAATCACGACGGGGGCGGTCGATGCGCGTCTGCGCGATGGTGGGGGCGCATTCGGTGATCCCGTAGCCATTGTTGAGGACCATGCCGAAACAGGCCTCGACCGCGGCTTTTACCGCAGGGTCGAGCGGCGCGCCGGCGCTGGCGATCAGGCGGAGGCGATGGGGCGGCAGTTTCGTCATGCCTTGCAGAGCAGCGTATTCGGCGAGTAGCGCGAACATCGACGGCGCGCCGATGATGATGGTGATATGGTCATGCAGAATTGCCCGCAGAGCACTCGGCGGATCGAATCTTGGGGCGAGCCTGATGGTGCCGCCATAGGTGAGCGTGCCGAGCATGACGCCTGTGAAGCCGAGGATATGGCTGATCGGTAGCACGGAATAGACGATGTCGGCCGGGCTGATTTTGCGGATAGCGCCGGACGCGCGGGCCGAAATCAACAGATTGCGATGGGTCAGCATGACACCCTTGGGCTGGCCGGTGGTACCCGAGGTGTAGATCAGCGCTGCGACATCGGCATTGAGCTCGGGTGCGGCACGCTGGCTAGTTTCGGACACGGCAATCGGCCCGAGACCCTCGATCGTGATGATCTGGGCATTGTAGCGCTGGGCGTGTTGGCGCGCGCGACCAGTGGCAGGATGAGCGAACAGCAAACACGCGGGCGTGGCGTGGCTGGCAACCTCGTCGATTTCGCGGTCGGTCAGGCGGGGGTTGAGCGGCATCACCCAGGCGCCTGCGAGGCTCGCACCAAGCATCAGCGCGACCATGGGAGCGCCATTGTCGCCCAGCACACCAACGCGATCGCCCGGACGGGTTCCGCGTGCCAGCAGCGTGTCGCGCACCATGATTATGGCCTCGTTGAGCTGGGCGTAGGTCCAGGTGCCGGTGCCGTCGACCAGAGCGAGTTGATCGGGCGTGCGGGCAGCCCACCACGCGACCGGTGCGGCCAGTTGGTTGAATTCCGGGGGTGTGAAACTGTTCATGCCGGATGCTGGTTCGACCGGGCGATTGTGCGGGAGAGCAGGACCGCAAGATCGGCAGCGTGGTCATCGAGCATGGTCACATGATCGCCTGGCACGATCTGGACGTCGAAGCAAGGGATCAGCGGTTGCCAGACTGCGCGTGGCTGCGTTGGCAGGAACACCGAGGCGATCTCGGGCCTCATGAACGTAACCGGATGGTCGAAGATGGTTGGTTGGTAGTGATCAATTGCGACCGATGCCGCATCGAATACGGCACGGATATCGGGGGTGGCGCCAACTGGTGCGGCGAGCCATTGGCTGCGCGACGAGGTGGATGTGGCGTTGCTGTCACCGAACCCGAGACGGGAGCGGCAATAGGCGAGGCGCGCCGGCCAATCGGATGACCGAAGGACGCTGAGTTGATTGCGTATTCGCCTGAGGCGAACGTCGAGCGCCTGCCGGCGCGGCCAGCGCTGCGGGTGTGGGTAAGAGTCGAGCAGCACGACGCTGCCGACTGGAGTATCGGCCGCGCGCAATCGGCGGGAGAGTTCGAGCGCGACCATGCCGCCGAAGGAATAGCCGATCAAATGAACGATCTGATCGGGAAACTCTGCAAGGATCAGGGCGGCGTAGGCATCGGCCATGGCTTCAACACGGTCGAGCGGCATTTCGCCGCGCTCGAGACCATGGGCGCGCATGGCAATGACGCTGTGAGATGTTTCAATCAGGCCGCCAAGTCTTAACAGATCGAACACGTGGCCGCCGACACCGTGGATCAGCACGACGACGCCGCTGCCGGGTGGCGCGGCTTTGATTGGGACAATGCAGGATGTGGCTGATTGCCTCGTGCTGGTGGAGGCGATGCGGGTTGCCAGGGCGACAATGCGCGGCGCGTCGTAGATCGTGGTGAGCGGGATGGTGCAGCCGAACCGCTCTTCGACTGCGCCAAACAGGGCCAAGGCGCTCATGGAATCCCCGCCCAAGTCAAAAAAATCGTCATCCGGTCGTGGCGCGGGCACCCGCAGGATTGAGCCGACCTCATCGCACAGCCAACGCAGAATGGTGTCAGTCCGCTCATCGGCCACGTCGGCCGCGCGATCAACGACAAGCATGATGCCCCTCGGTCGGACGCCTTGTCTGAGCGTTGGCTCCCTCGTGGGGATCGAACATCAGGAAATCTGTAATTAAAAGTCGCATTATGAACTCCAACAGACGCAGAAGTCGTAAAATGTAAGGGGTGGCTGTTATTTATTGATCAAGGCTTCGAATGATCGGTTTATACCAAAGTCATCTGGCGATTGCACCACCATCTTTCTCGAAAAATGACGCAATAAAGTTTATTTTTTCGCATAACATCTTTATTATAAGACATATTATAATTAAATAACGTAGAAAATATGAACTTTCGGTTTTTTATCGGGAATTTGGGGGAACGTGCGCGTCTGAGCGGCCCGCCGAGGTCGGTTGACCAGGGCACCCGTATGCAGGTTCTGAATTTTATCTAGCCGTTGCGCATTTTGCGAGTGTAAGTATACCTCACACTTGGTATACAGGACCAAGATTGATACCGATGAGATCATTATAAATAATATTTATGAATTTTGTGACTAATTATTAATTATTTGGTTTTTTCTATCTTTTTTAGAAGGATGAGATTGATGGGTAAATTTACTCGATTGGTGCTGGACGTCTCAGGGTCGGCCTCATGAAGCGCGAAACCATCGCCATCCATGCCGGATACGACACCGATCCAACGACCAATTCAGTCGCGGTCCCGATTTACCAGACTGCCGCATATGCGTTCGACAGTGCGGAGCACGCCGCAGCGCTGTTCGACCTAACGGTGCCCGGCAATATCTATTGCCGACTGAGCAACCCGACGAATGACGTGCTGGAGAAGCGTATCGCGGCCCTGGAAGGGGGTGTCGCTGCGTTGACGGTCGCGTCCGGCATGGCGGCGATACAGTATGCGATTCAGAACATCACCGAAGCGGGCACCAATATTGTCGCCTGTCCACAATTGTATGGGGCGACCTATACTTTGTTCGCTCACGTGTTCAAACGCCAGGGCGTCGAGGTGAGGATGGCCCGGGATGACCAGCCTGCAGCAATCGCTGAGATGATCGATGATCGGACACGGGCGGTCTATTGCGAAAGCGTGGGCAATCCGGCAGGCAATATTTCGGATATTGCCGGGTTAGCGGCAGTTGCGCATGCACACGGCGTGCCGTTGATTGTGGATAATACGGTCGCGACGCCGATGCTGCTGCGACCGATCGAACACGGTGCCGATGTCGTGGTGCATTCCCTCACTAAATTCGTCGGCGGTCATGGCACGACGATGGGAGGTGCCATCATCGATGGCGGACGGTTTGATTGGGCCGCACAGGGTAGGCGTTTTGCCATGCTGACCGAGCCGGAGGACGCGTATCATGATGTGACCTTCACCGAGCAGTTTGGCGCATCCGCATTCGTGGCGCATTGCCGCAGCGTATGCCTGCGCAATGGCGGCGCGACGCTGGCGCCGCTGAGCGCGTTCCTGTTGTTGCAGGGACTCGAAACTTTGCCGCTGCGGATCGAACGGCACGTGGCGAACGCGCGGCGCGTCGCACAGTTTCTACATGCTGATCCGCGTGTGGCGTGGGTCAATTATGCCGGATTTCCCGATAATCCGTATCACGTGCTGGGGTTGCGCTATCTTGATGGCAATTTCTGCTCGTTGATGACCTTTGGCGTGAAAGGGGGGTTCGAGGTCGGGCGACGGTTCTTTGATGCGCTTTCGCTGTTCAAGCGGCTGGTCAATCTGGGCGACGCGAAATCGCTCGCAACCCATCCGGCATCGACCACACATCGGCAGCTCACCCCCGCCCAACTCGCCCAAACCGGCGTCACGCCCGAGATGATCCGGCTTAGCATCGGGATCGAGCATATCGACGACATCATTGCCGATCTGGATCAGGCCCTGACGGTTGCCGCCGGCACGGCCGGCGCTGCAGATCTGCCACTAGTGCGCGCGACGGCGGCGTGACGAGGCCGGACGTTCAGAACGTGCTGACGCAGCCGGTGCCAGCGGGTAACGTGACGACGCAACGCTTCTGGCCACGGCGGTGCGGGGCCGTTCGTATCGGACTGGTCAACAACATGCGCGGCGCGGGGTTTCGCGATGCTGATCGTCAATTTCGCACAAGACTTCATGCCGCGGGGCGGGAGGATGGCGTCGATGTGGTGATTGGCGGCTATTTCCTGCAGCCACCGGGGCGCGATGGTGGTGGCGCTGACTATCGCCCCGTTGCGGCGCTCGACGCGGATTGGCCGGACGGGCTGATCATCACCGGCGCTGAGCCGCGCACGGAGGATCTGCGTGAAGAGGCCTATTATCCGGCTCTGGTCCGGGTCATCGATCAAGCGATCGGGCGACGAACGCCCGTGCTGTTTTCGTGCCTTGCGACCCACGCCGCGGTTCTTCATCTCAGCGGTGTTACCCGGCGGCGGCGGACGCGGAAATGCCACGGCGTCTTACGGTTCGAGGTCCGGCGCCAGCATCCGCTCATGGCGGGGATGGGCGATCAGATCATCGTGCCACATTCGCGCTGGAATGGGCTCCCTGAGGCGGCCCTCATAACTTGCGGATATCGGATATTGGCGGCTTCGACGCGGTGGGGGGTCGATCGGTTCGTGCATGACGATGCGCCGGGCTGCGTGTTTTTGCAGGGCCATCCGGAATATGAGCCGCCAAGCCTGGCACTGGAATATCGGCGGGACGTGCGCCGCTATCTGAGACGCGAGAGCACTCACTACCCGACGCTGCCGATCGGCTGTTTCGATGCGGCAACCTGCGCCGCATTGCGGTCATTTCAACGGGCGGTCCAAGGGCGGTTTGATCCGAACTTGATGGACGCGTTGCCAGTTCCGCTCGGGGAGGAGGCTGCATCCGCTTCTTGGCATCGTGACACGATGCAGCTGTACCGAAACTGGCTGGAAATTGTGTCGGCTTTGCGCGAGCCGATGGGCGTGCATGCCTGAAACAGAAACGATGTTTCGAAGTGTTACGAGGTCATTTCAGACTTTGACGTATTTCAGACGACAGGATTACCGAATGTGGATCGATCGATCAGGCGCAACGTTACAACCGCTGCGGCGTGTAGGGATGGCTGGGGTAGCGTTGCTCGGAGGATGCACCCAGTTGCCGCCCCTCCAACCGGCGCCGGCGACGTTGCCCGTTGCCGCGTCCACGACACTGGCCGCAGCCCAACCATACCGGATTGCTATTGGTGATGAATTGGCAATCAGGCTGCCCCTTGACCCCGAACTGAGTGAGTCCGTCAGGGTATTACCCGACGGTAGTATTTCGACCAGCGTCGTACAACGCCAGGTCGCTGCGGGATTGACGCTGCCGCAACTCGATACCGCGCTGGTGCAGGATTACGAGCAGATCCTAAAAAAACCCGTAATCTCAGTTATAGTGATAAAATCGGCACCAACCACGGTCTATGTGCTTGGCTATGTCGAGAAGCCTGGGGTTTATAGTTTCGAGGGCTCGGCACCGCGCCTGGCGCAAGCAATTGCGGCGGCCGGCGGCTTGAAACTGGGCGCCAATCCTGACCAGATTTACATTTTGCGGCATCTGCCGAACGGATCACAGCAATTTTTCGGGACCAAATTCGCCGATCTGCAATCTGCGCGCGATCCGGCGGCGAACGTGCCGCTGGCCGCATCGGATGAGGTTTTCGTGCCGCGATCGGCGATCGCGCGGGCCTATGGGTATTTCAACCAGTATTTCCAGCAGTTTATCGCCACCAGTGCGAGCGTTAACTATCAGGTCAACTCGAACGGAACGACGAGCGTCATTCCCGGTCACTGAAATCGGCGCGGCTCAAGCGCCGCGTCAAAGTTTGTCACCCAAAGATCAACCGTCGACCCTAGCCTGCATTATGCATGAGGGTTGGCGGACATAGTGTAAACCGTTGATTCGATGTAAGAATTGGGTGTCGACGCCAAATCTTCATCAGCACGGAACGCGATGCCCGCCACGGTTGAAACTACCCCATGCCTCCCCG
>NZ_JAIMBY010000016.1 GCF_026191915.1 Acidiphilium sp. PA | reverse complement strand
ATATGTGGGCCGAAGCCGGAACGGAGTATGGCATTCAATCATTAAGATGAAGTATAGTTTCGACACCTGCAAAATCGACCTTCGGCACTTTTTACGCTTCGTGCGTTACCTCGGTGGTCGCACCCCGAAGATAATCACCAACCAGCAGAAAATAATCCGCCACCCCTGCCAGCACCTGCAGATCGCGCTGAGATATCATCCTCTCACCAAATTACACTCGAACGAACCGTAACAATCAAAAATATCAAACGAACGTTAAAACCAACGAACTGCGCCTTTGGCGCGGTCGTCAACTGTCCTTGCCATGCGCGCCCTCGTGTTTGTGCAGTCTGAACCGGGACCGGTCAGCCGGTCAAGGCCGCTTTGCAAGCTCGCGCCGCAAGCGGTTCGGGCGCGATAGAGCGCCCTCTGCCCTGACCGTCCGCCCGGCCCGGTTCTCCTGGACCGCACACGAGGGACATCGCTGGCAAGGGCCAGCCGCCTCCTGAGTGATGAAATGAAAACAGGAGACTGAATATGGCGGGATCAATGAATCGCGTCACCCTGATCGGAAACCTCGGTCAAGACCCCGAAATCCGCATCACCCAGTCGGGCGGGAAAGTCGCCTCGATGTCGCTGGCGACGAGCGAAAGCTGGACCGACAAGCACAGCGGCGACCGGCAGGAACGCACCGAATGGCACCGGATCGTGGTGTGGAACGAGGGCCTGATCGGGGTGATCGAGAAATACTGCGCGAAGGGTGACAAGGTGCTGGTGGAAGGCACGCTGCGAACCCGGAAATGGGTCGATCAGAACGAGAACGAACGCTACACGACCGAAATCGTCCTGAGCGGCTACGACAGTCAGCTGATCCTGCTTGGCTCACCGGACCGCGCTGGCCAACAGGGCAGCGAGCGCGCCGCAGCACCCCGTCAGCGCGAGACCGCCGGAGCCACAGGTGGCTTCACACCGGGTGCGGGTGCCGATCTCGACGACGAGATCCCGTTTTAGGCTCATCCGTCCACTGACCCATGCAGAGCGGGCGATCGGCCACACGCCGATCGCCCGTGCGTTCCCCTCTCTTCCCCCGACCTCGACAGGAGACACCCATGGCTCACGCCATCGCACCAGGTTTCGTGACCGAAGCCGAAATACGGCATCTCGCCAATCTGCTGAACGTCAACCGCTACCCCGACCATCACGTCATCATGTCGTGGGGCGAACAGCGCATCACCGCCGGCGATCTGCGTCGGTTCTGCACCACCGCCATGATCGGCGCCCGCCTGATCGAGAACAGCGCAGATTTCGCGTTCGCCTACGGCTTCACCACCTCCGGGCGCTCCACTGCCGACGCCGACTGATTCTCCCCGGCCGGGTGATGCCCGGCGGTAACCCCTGAAAGGAACTAACCGATGCCCTGCACCATTACCCTCTCGACCATCCCAGGCCGTAAGACCCCCTTCGGCATGACCCTCGCGCTGATGGGAAAATCCCTTGATCGCAAGACGATCGAGGTGGTCGGCACCGTCAACGACATAAAAAGCGCGGTGGCCGATTTCGGAAAATCGGTTCACCAAACCCACCCCGATGAATCCTTCTACATCTCGGTCTCGATCGCCAAAGGCTGCCGGAAGCCCAATGGCTACGACGCGGCACAGAAGAGGCACGAATTGGGACAGGAAACCTACATGAAAATGGAGGAGCTCGAGCGATGCCCCGCCACCAGCTGATCGAAGATATCGAGGCGATCTGTGCCCGCAACAAGGATGAGGGGTTCAATATCGCTTGCGACATCCTCGCTGAACTCGGTCTGCATGCCCTGACCGACCAGGCGCTCGAAACTCTCGCTGAACGCTGCCGTTACGAGTTCGGCAGCGGCGGTATGATGGCCGTACCATCGGCGCTTCAGATGTCTCTCGATATCTGAAGTGCCTTCATCCGCACCCTCCGATGTGATAGGAGAGACCATGCCTGATTCACCTGTTGAAAAACAAAGCCCCCCAGACTACCCTCATGAAATGGAAACCCGGGTTGCCATCCTCGAGCACTCGACCGCGGAACTGAAATACGAGATCCGCGAGGTCAAGGCTATGGTTCGCGACTTGGCCACGGAAATGCGCGAAGGATTTCGCGCGATCGCTACCAAGTTCGATGCGTCCGATAAAGCCATTGCCACCAAGTTCGATGCGACTGACAAGTCGATCTCCGACCTTCGCGTCGAAGTTCAATCAGTTCGGACCGAACTGCATACAGAAGTCCAGTCCGTTCGGACTGAATTGCAAACGGGGTTGAATTCCAACCTCCGATGGACTGTTGGCAGCATCCTGGGCTTCGGAACGCTTGGCCTCGCCATCATCGGCCTGCTTCTCAAATTTCACTGATCCGATGATCCGTCCCTTCCGGGGCTGATCCCAACCACATCCTACACCCTCTGCGACGGATTGAACCGGACAGGCTGGCCTGATCCGGCCATTGTCGCATGCCCGAAAGGTCAATCCCATGCTTCGCCAATACTTCGCGTCCCGCTTCATGGGCGGGAACAACCCGCTGCGCATCGGCACCATTGCCGTCGGCAACATCTACTACATTCAGGATGATGGCTGGTGGCGCGATCGCTATCGCGGCGCACCGATGTGCCGAAGCCCCTGGATCGTCGAAGCCTTCCTCAATGGCGTCTACACCGCAGCCCGCCGTAATCCCGACACCGGCCGATGGGAGAATCTCTACATCGTCGGCCGCTCGGACCTCGCAATCGTCCGATCCCTCCGCACCGGCAGACGGCAGACCGTCACCGTCCGCGTTCTCCAACTTGCCGACGACGAAGGGCATCACCGGGTATGGCCCACCTATCCCGATCATCCCGCCGCTCACCTGGTCGAGCGCTTTCTCAACCGCGGGTATCGCCGCCACTCGCTCAGGAAAGCGGCATGAGCGGCGCATCGGAACTCCCAATCATCACCGGCATGGGGGAAATTCTAGAGCTTCCCGACCGGGAGAAGCTCGCTCAGCAGCCGATTGGGGAACCGCCGCTTCTGCACGATGGCGTAGAACGTCTCCGTGACCTCGGGTATCCGGCAGTGCTCGATGAGGACACCCGCCTCAAGCTCGTCGCGGACGACAATTGGAGGCACGAGGGTCACGCCCTCTCGTTCACGGGCGAGCAGACGCAGCATCGCCATGTCGTCGACTTCGGCCAGGATAATGGGTCTTATCCCGGCTAGCTCGAGCACCCGATCGAAGGCGACGCGAATATCGCTGTCCAGGCTCGGCAAAAGAATTGGTTCCGACCGGAGATCATCGGGAAATTTGAACTTGCGGCGATCGGGACGCGGATGGCCAACGAGACTCACGGGCTGCTCGTTGAGCAAATGGTTGCGCAAAGACGAGCGAGCGTCGCGCGGCGCGGCGCTGTTGGCCAGGACCACGTCGATGGCGTGCGCCTCCAATTGCGTGAGCAGATCGCGAATGTTGCCTGAGCGGACGATCAATTCGACATCCGATCGGCCGACCAAGGGCCGGAGGAATTCGAGCTGGAAATTTCGCGAGAGCGTCGTTAGCGCGCCGACGCTGAGAACCTGACGGGTAGCCAGCGGCTGTCCCCGCAGGGTGCTCATGAGTTCGTCGCCGGCCTTGAACACCGTGTCGGCGTATTCGAGCGCGATCTGGCCAGCTTCCGTCAAAATAAGCTTCCTGCCGACGCGCTCAAAAAGCGGATGGCTCATCTGGTGCTCAAGCTTCTGAATTTGAACAGAAAGAGCCGACTGGGACAGGTTCATGCGCTTGGCCGCCCGCGTGAGGCTGCCATCGTGAGCCACCACCCAGAAGTAGCGTAGGTGATTGTAGTTCAGGTCTCTCATATCGTTCTATTAAAACGAACGGCTTCGTCGAAACAATGAATTATTTTTGGATTTCGTGATCGGGTACGAACGCCCCCGAACAGTCATTGTCTTTGAAGGGGGCTCTCGTGCAGCATTTCCTCGCGCCGCTGTTGGCGCCCGTTCCGCTGCTTCTCGCCGGAGCAATCGGCTTCCTCGATCGTGGTCGGCGGCCGAAACTCACCCCCTTACTGGCCGAAACCGCTTCGCTCCTCGCGTTGCTTGCGGCGATCTTGTCAGCCGGGGGCCTGATCCTCTTCGGCGCCGTCGAAAGTCCCGTGCTCGGGTTCAAAGGACTCGGTCCTTCGGTCAGGCTCGACGCCGTCAGCGCGACCATGTTGGTGCTGGTGACGTTCGTCGGCTGGATCGTCGTCCGCTACGCGCGGACCTACCTGGACGGCGAAGCGCGCCAAGGCGCCTTCACCGGGTGGCTTTGCCTGACATTGGCGTCCGTGGCGCTGCTCGTGACCGCCGGCAATCTGTTCCAGCTGGTGATCGCCTGGATCGCCACCAGCCTGTTTCTGCACAGGCTGCTGCTGTTCTATCCGCAGCGCATCGCCGCGCAGCGGGCCGCGCGGAAGAAGTTCATCACCGCGCGGCTTGGCGATGCCGCGCTCCTCGGTGGCGCGTTCTTGCTGGCCGCCGCTTACGGGACGTCCGACGTTGGGGCCATTCTTGCCGCTGCGAAATTGGGTTTAGGTGGAGGGCTCGCCATCGCCGCTGCCGGCTTACTGGCGATCGCCGCAGTGCTGAAGTCGGCCCAGTTTCCCGCCCACGGCTGGCTCACCGAGGTGATGGAGACGCCGACGCCGGTATCGGCGCTCCTCCACGCCGGCGTGATCAATGCCGGCGGCTTTCTGCTGATCCGCTTTGCCGACGTAATGCTGCTGGCGCCCGGCGTGCTTGCCGCGCTGGTCATGATTGGCGGGTTCACCGCGCTGTTCGGCAGTCTGGTCATGCTGACCCAGCCTGCGGTCAAGACCTCGCTCGCCTGGTCGACGGTGGCCCAGATGGGGTTCATGATCTTCGAGTGCGGCCTGGCGCTCTTCCCGCTGGCGCTGCTGCACATCGTCGCCCACTCGCTCTACAAGGCGCACTCCTTCCTCGCCTCCGGCGGCGCTGTTGAGCGCGTGGCTGCGATCCGCAGGCCCGGACCGGTCGCCGTGCCAAAGGCCGGCGCCGTGGCGCGCGCCTTTCTGTCGGCGCTCGCCATCTATGTCCTTGTCGGGGCTTGCTTCGGCTTCGAACGCAAGTCACCTCAGGCGATCGCGCTCGGCGCCATATTGATCTTCGGCGTCGCCTACATGCTGGCGCAAGGGTTCGCCGATGCGGCGCCCAGGGCGCTGACACGGCGCACGGCCGTCTATGCCGTGGCGACCTCGGTCGGCTACTTCGCCCTTCAATGGGCGGCGACCTCGATCACCGCGAATGTCCTGCCGTCGCCGCCGGCGCCTGGTCCGCTCGAGTGGGCGCTGATCGCACTGACGGCCTCAAGCTTCGGCATCGTCGCCATCGTGCAGGCCATGTTTCCCCTCTGGGCCAACCACCCCGCGGCCGCTGGCTTGCGCGTGCATCTTTCGAACGGACTTTACGCCAACGCGGTCTTCGACCGGCTGATCGGTGCCTGGTCCATCCGCAGCCCGTCCTAACCTGCCAGGAAAGCAATCATGACCACGGACATCCTCTCGACCTGGCCCGCCCCGCAAGCGTTGACGCTGGCCATGGATCGCGCCGCCCGCGCGGTGCCGCCAGCCTGGCCTCTGGCTTCCAGCGTCGCGGTCAATCCGTTTCTTGGGCAAACCGACGAACCCCTCACCAAGGTCGGCGCGCGGCTCGCAAGGGTCGCTGGCGCCGCCGTAACCATGCCCCGGAACTGGTATGTTCAGAAAATCGGAACGGGCGCGATCAGCGATGCTGATCTCGATGCGGCAATCGCGAACGCGCCAATCGGGTCGATGGCAGTCGATGTCTCGGCTCTCAAAGCCGAGGCCAGCGTAGCAACGCCGCCGCCAAAAGCTCTTGCGACCATCGCCGATCTTGCTGCGCGCGCATCTGGCGTTGATTGGCCTGGGATCATCGCCGAACGCTTCGGAGCCTGGGCCGCCGGCTATTTCGATGAAGGACAGGCGCTGTGGCGCGCACCGAGAGGCAAGAGCGCCTATGCCGCCTGGCGGGCAATCGCCACCCACGACCTCACTCCCGAAATCGCCGGGCTGTCCAACTTCGCCCTTCATGTAACGGAGGCCCCGGAAACCGCTCCGGCGGTGGTCGAACGGATCGTGGCCCGGCTAGGATTGGAGGCGGACGCCGCTGAGACCTACTTCCACCAGATGCTCATGACGCTCGGCGGCTGGGCGCAGTACGCCCGCTACGCGCTATGGCAGGCCGAACTCGCCGGGGGCGCGGATGAGACAATCACCGATTTTCTTGCCATCCGGCTGATCTGGGAAGAAGCGCTCTTTCTGCGCTACGGCGCCGTGATCGCCGATGCTTGGGCCAGCGTGCGGACGGCACATGCGGCGCCCGTTGCGCCGACACGCGATGGCACCATCGACGCCATCCTGCAGGAGGCCGCCGAACGTTCCGCGCAGCGGGCTTTGGCGCAGTTACTGGCGGGAGACGCACCGCAAGCGCTCAATGACCGCCCCGCGCTCCAGGCCGCATTTTGCATCGATGTTCGTTCGGAGGTGTTCCGCCGGGCGCTGGAAAGCCTCGATCCCCGGATCCAGACTATGGGCTTCGCGGGCTTTTTCGGTTTGACCACCGCGCACCGGCGTTTCGCCTCGGACGTAGAAGAAAGGCGCCTGCCGGTTCTGCTCAATCCCGCGCTCAGGTCGTGCTCTGGCGGAGCCGACGTCCATGCAAAGGACCAGGCCTCGCGGTTCAAGGCACGCGCAAAGCGCGCCTGGGGCCGGTTCAAGCTCGCCGCCGTCTCATCTTTCGCCTTCGTCGAGGCGACAGGTCCCGTCTATGTAGGCAAGCTCCTTACCGATGCGTTGGGCCTGCGGGACGCTCGACCGCCAAGCGACCCGCCGCCTCGGCTTGATCCGGCATTAGATGCGGCGGCCAAGATCAAGACCGCGGAGACCGTGCTTCGGGCGATGTCCCTGACCCGCGATTTCGCGCGGCTGGTGCTGCTGGCCGGTCACGGCGCCAACGTCGTCAACAATCCTCATGCCAGCGCCCTGCATTGCGGAGCCTGCGGCGGCTATTCCGGAGAGGTCAACGCTCGGCTGCTGGCCTCGCTGCTGAACGATGCTGAAGTGAGAGAGGGGCTCTCGCGGAATGGAGTCGAAATTCCGGACGACACGCTGTTCGTGGCGGCGCTCCACGACACCACCACGGACGACGTTACCCTCTATCACGAGGATCATCCCTTCGCCGACCACAGGGTCGACTTCGAGCAAGCGAGAACCTGGCTGGCTTCGGCGGGTAAGATCGCCCGGACCGAACGCGCCCTTCGCTTGCCGCGGGCCGCAAGCGAGGCCGCTCTTCATCGCAGGAGCCGCGACTGGTCCGAGATCCGACCCGAATGGGCGCTCGCCGGATGCCAAGCCTTCATCGCCGCCCCGCGCAGGCGGACGGTCGGCAAGAGTCTGCAAGGCCGGGCCTTCTTGCATGACTACGATTGGAAGCAGGACAAGAGCTTCGGCGTTCTCGAGCTGATCCTGACGGCTCCGGTCGTCGTGGCGAGCTGGATCAGCCTGCAGTACTATGGCTCGACCGTCGCGCCGGATGTTTTCGGGGGCGGCAACAAGCTCTTGCACAACATCACCGGCGGGATCGGTGTGGTTGAGGGCAATGGCGGGCTTTTGCGCGTCGGCCTGCCCTGGCAATCGGTGCATGACGGCGAGCGCTATGCGCACGATCCGCTGCGCCTGACAGTCTGCATCGAGGCGCCGCGCCAAGCGATGTCGGAGCTCCTTAGCCGGCACGCCGGCGTTCGCGCCTTGTTCGACAATGGCTGGCTGCACCTGTTCGCCTTGGACGAGGCTGGGCGCATGGCCTGGCGTTATGCGGGCGATCTCAAATGGTCGGCGACGGGAGACCGCGACGCCTCTCACGCATCGCTGCCTCTAGAAATGGCGGTCTGACGCCATGCCCCGCCAGCCCTTCGGCGTCAATTCCGGTCGGGAGCCAAGGTCATGACCCGAGCCCCAAACCATCTTGCCGCGTTGGAATCAGAGGCAATCCACATCATCCGTGAAGTGGTTGCAGAGGCGCGAAAGCCGGTGATGCTGTTCTCGGCCGGAAAGGACTCGACGGTGATGGCGCATCTCGCCATCCGCGCCTTCTATCCGGGTACGCCACCATTTCCCTTGCTCCACGTCGACTCGACCTGGGAATTCCGATCGCTGATCGAATTTCGAGACGCTTTCGCCAGCAAGCACGGCCGATCATGTGGTCACAGGCTTGAGCAACCGGCTTGCGATCAGACGACGGCAGATCCCGGGCAATGCGATGGATGCAATCCCTAGGCGGCGATGCGCCAAATTATCATAGGAGTGAGGCCAATGGTTGAAAGTGTAGTAGAAGGTACTTCTGAGCATGACCCTCAGTTCGAGGCTGACGCGCACATTGCTTTCATCCTCGAACATACCGGCATGAGTGATTGGTTGAAGACGGCTTTGCAGGAGGCATTGCCGCTCGACCCCATAGCCGTGCTCAACGACCTCGAAATCCTCAATCTCGTTCTGCGGAAACGGTCAGAGGCCCTGATTACCGGGATGTTTGCTAAGTAGGTTCCGATCAGAGCCAACAGGACACCCCAGGAACCAGGCCAAACCCCATGCTGATCGCTGAGTTATGAACCTGCCATTACGTGAGATAAGGCTGAGCAGGCCGGCTTGCCCGGGTGGACCGCTGGTTAACCGGGCGACAGAGCGACCATGACCTCGTTCCGGCACATGAACCAAGGCGTCCAAGGCGGATTGTATTGGGCTAGCGTAACCGGTCCGATTGGCTGAAAATGATGAAATCTGACTGCGTCAAGAAGTTCCGCGTCTTTGGCTTCGACTTCGCTTCTGCGCGCTAAGCCTGAGAAACGCAGCACCGCGACACGGGTCGCCGGCAGCGAACGCAATATCACTCGCGGATCGTTGGGCTCGGGAAGCATCTCGATTGTCGTGAAGGCGCTCGGCATGGTGAACATAATGGAACAAACCATGACCGCATGCGCCTTCGACGCGGTCGTCAACTGTTCTTGCCATGCGCGCCCTCGTGTTTGTGCGGTCTGAACCGGGACCGGCCAGCCGGTCAAGGCCGCTCGCCAGGGCTCGCGCCGCCCAAGAGCGGTTCGGGCGCGATAGAGCGCCCTCTGCCCTGACCGTCCGCCCGGCCCGGTTCTCCTGGACCGCACACGAGGGACGTCGCTGGCAAGGGCCAGCCGCCTCCTGAGTGATGAAATGAAAACAGGAGACTGAATATGGCTGGATCAATGAATCGCGTCACCCTGATCGGAAACCTCGGTCAGACCCCCGAAATCCGCAGCACCCAGTCGGGCGGGAAAGTCGCCTCGATGTCGCTGGCGACGAGCGAAAGCTGGATCGACAAGCACAGCGGCGACCGGCAGGAACGCACCGAATGGCACCGGATCGTGGTGTGGAACGAGGGCCTGATCGGGGTGATCGAGAAATACTGCGCGAAGGGTGACAAGGTGCTGGTGGAAGGCACGCTGCGAACCCGGAAATGGGTCGATCAGGCTGGGGCCGAACGCTACACGACCGAAATCGTCCTGAGTGGCTTCGACAGTCAGCTGATCCTCCTCGGCTCGCCGAACCGCGCTGGCCAACAGGGCAGCGAGCGCGCCGCAACCCCCCGTCCGCGCGAGACCGCCGGGGTCATGGGTGGCTTCACACCCGGCGCAGGTGCCGATCTCGACGATGAAATCCCGTTCGCCCCGTGCGTCGACTGAAATTCAGACCAGACGCCCCGGTGCGACCGGGGCGTCTTTTCATTGGAGAACTGTCATGGTCATCGACCTGCGGACCATCGCACAGCGGTGGTCACACCGCAGCACAACCTGGCGACCGCAGCGCGAGCCGTTCGACCCGCGCTGCTACGAGGTAGCCCCCCTGCCCCACACAAGGGTCGCCAAGGATTTCGTCCTGGCTCACCACTACTCTGGCACCTTCCCCGTCGCCCTGGCCTGCTACGGGCTTTTCGAACGTACCGGTTGGCAGCAACCATTGCTGGTCGGCGTCGTGGTCTTCTCCGTTCCCGTCCAGGCGAAAGCCGCCGCAGCCTATGGTGCCGGGACAACTCCCTTCTGCGACCTCGGCCGCTTCCTCCTCGCCGACCGCGTCGGCGGCAATGCCGAAACCTGGACGCTCCGCCGCGCGCTGAAACTGCTCGCGGCCGAGCATCAGGACGAGCACCGCCGACCGAAATACCCCCTCGTTCTGGCATATTCCGATCCGGTGCCGCGCACGGATGCCCGCGGCACCGTCCGCTTCAACGGCCATTACGGGGGGATTTACCGAGAAAAATCGGCTCTCTACCTCGGTCGCGCCACCGAACGCCGGATCTGGCTCGCGCCTGACGGCACGAGCCTCTCCGATCGCGCCCTGTCCAAACTGCGCACCGGCGGCAACGGTGCCGCCTATACCTACGAGCAACTCCGTCATCACGGCGCGCCGATCCGGGCGATCGGCGAACCCGACGCCGCCTACGTGAGCCGCGCGCTGCGCGAGGGGCCATTCCGGGCCGTGCAACATCCCGGCAACCACGTCTACGCCTTCACCCTCGGCTCACATGCCAGCCGCAAATCCCTCGCAGCCACGCTCCGCGCCGGCGGCCCCTACCCCACCCACACCGACCCGATGAACACCATCGGCCCATGATCCGACACATGAAAGGAGAGGAACATGGCCGTGCTCAAACCCCGCGACGAATTCGACTGCGAGGGCTTCAGATGCGTCATCACCCGCACGAAAGGGAATCGCCCCTCAGGTATCGATCTCGATCACCTTGGCTTTGTGTACGACGAACGCGGCCGGTATTGGTCGCGCATCGTTGTCGATACCCCGAAGCTTCAGGTCGAGGAACGCCAGCACCGAGACCATCTGGAGCGGATCGAGCGCCACTACCACGACCCGGTATGATCAGGCCGCGGCCCGATCGTCCGAGCCGCCCGCGTCACTCACCGCGCCGGCCTGGGTTGCCCCGCCAGCATCCACCGCATCGGCAGCTTTGCCCGCCTCGGCACCACGCACTTCGGTTGCGTCAGCCGCTTCTGCTGAACCCTCGCCGGCGTCATTCGCCTGGTCACTCTCTGCGGATCGACACGCGTTGTCGGCATCGATCCGCGCGCGCCGGCGCGCGCGCCGGGCGGCAAGCACCGCCCCGGCTGCCTTCCGCTCCGCCTCACTGACCTCACCGGCAATCTCACCCTCGAGGTCATAGCGCGGACCACCCCGCGCCAGTGCGGCAAGATAGCTCGATGTCCTCGTGACCCGCACCAGCACAAGGTCCGCCTGCTCTTCGGTCAGCCCAACCTCGGCTCGCATTGTCTTGAGCCGATCGCCCGTCCCGATCGCCAGCGGCTTGGCTGGACGCGCGACGAGCACGGGATAGCGGGCCGCAACGATGTCGAGCAGCTCGCTCGCCTCGTTCCATTTATCCCGATCGAGCGTCCGCCACTGCCACGCCATCGTCACCTCACCTCATCAAACGGGTCCGGCCATACGCGTCGGAACCTGCAATCTCCCGATTTCTGCACACCACACGATCAGCCGCAAGAGCGGGCCGATCACAGACCTGACCAGTCTTCGGGCGATCACCCCCACAACGCCCAACGATTTCGACAACCACCAATCTCCGATGACCCGGTCTCCCTGATCGCGCCGACGCGCGCCTGAAGGAGTGGAGAGCGCCGCCCTCCCCTCCATGAAGCGCAGCCTACAGCGGGGCAGCGTCGCTCACCGCGCCGGGGCAAAGCCCCGCGCGCTCGCAACCCGGCTCCGCCCGCCTGCGCTTCACCCACCCCTCCCGCATCTCGCCGCGTGGCGTCCGCCGAAAGGCGTGACCGCCTTTCGTCGATGAACCCAGACCAGGAGCTTCGCCATGATCTCAACCACCGACACCACCAGATATCCACCCCTGCCCGGCCAGCGATCCGACAACCGGCGGGGCAACCGTGACAACGACGCCAGTGAAGTCGATCTGCTGCGGCGAACCGTCTCCTGTGCCCTCATCCTCGAACGCGAAGGATGGCAGATCGATCCCGCCGAAAGTTCCCGACGCGCCGTGAAATACCGCCGCGGCTCCGGCGAAATCCTGATCGTCAACCATGACGACAAGGGCTGGTGGAACCCACTCGGAGCGGAGAAAGGCGATTGCTTCACCCTGATCCAGTTCCTCCATCCGGATCGCAACTTCGGCCATGTCCGCCAGACGCTCCGCGCGATCGCCGGCATCGCCCCGTCAGGACCGGTCGCTGTCGCCGGCTCAACGGCGGATCGGATCGAGACGATCTCTCCATTGATCCGCTGGCAGGCGAAGCCCTCGCTGCGCCCCTCGACGAAAGCCTGGGGCTATCTCACCCGCGAACGGCATCTGCCCGCCACCATGCTCGCCGCTGCCGCGGCACAGGATTGCATCCGGGCCGGCGGGTTCGGCTGCGCCTGGTTCGCCCATCGGGACCACGAGGGCAGATTGACCGGCATCGAGGCGCGCGGCCCGGGTTACCGGGGAGTTCTCCGCGGCGGACAGAAGAGCCTATTCCGGTTCGCGCCCGGCGGCACGACCGGATATCCCCGGCGGGTCGCGGTGACCGAAGCACCGATCGACGCCTTGAGCCTCGCCGCCCTTGAGCCAAGCCGGACGGACACGATCTATGTCGCCACCACCGGCGGGCTGGGGCCGGGCACCGTCACCGCCCTTTGTCAGCTGGTCGGGGAGCTAGGATCCGCCGGCGGCACTCTGGTCATCGCCACCGATGCCGATGCGGCCGGGGATCACCATGCCGCACGGATCGAGGCGACGATCACATCGATCGCCGTAACCATCGAACGGTTGCGGCCGCCCGGCGCAGCAAAGGACTGGAACGAAGCCCTGACGAGAACCCGCGTGGAATGATTTGCCCCGCGCGGATGACGAGGCCAATGGCGATCACAGCCTTCACGGCCGCAACCGCCTCATTCCTCATGCATTGCCCTCAGTCGTTATCGCCGCGGCTTCGATTTCCACCGGCTCGACCAAACCAGGACCATCGGTTACCGTGCGATTGACCGCGCAGGAGACGGGCCACGCGTCCATCACTCCTGCCGTGTTTCGCTCGAGAATACCGGACGGATCCCCCGAAACCTCGCCAAGCCAGATCGACCAATCCGCCTCGCCGATCACCAGCGGCGCCCGAGTATGGATATCCGCGAGCGATTCAGGTGCCGGCGTGGTGATGATCGCCAGCGACAGTTCCACCGGAAAATCCCGATGGGGCCGGCGTAACGAGATGATCCCGCCCAGCGTGATCGGCTCGGCGTCAGTGCGGCCGAGCGCATAGGGTTGCTTCAGGCCGGGAGCGACCGGTTTCCATTCATACCAGCAGCGCACCGGCACCAGACAGCGGCGCGATTTGAACGAGCTGCCGAATAGCTTGCTTGCCGCCACGGTCTCCGCTTTGGCATTGATCGGTTTGATCCGCGCGAGTTCGGCAACCTTCTCCCAGGGTGCCACGAAGCCCCACTCCGGCATGCAGAACTGCCGCTCGCGACCGTCGCCTTGGTGTACCGCAATGACACTCTGACCGGGTGAGACGTTCCATCGCAATGAGCGAGGAATTTTCGCACCGGGGGTGCCAATCAGGCGATCCAGCGATCCGTCAGGGAAGCTCTGGGCGATCCTGCCGCACATTAGGAATCGGTCTCAGCGGCAGGTTCGCCGCCACCCGATACCGCGTTGGCATGAAACGTGGCACGGATCTGATCGAACAGCGGCGGGTTGTTGTTGCGCACCCCCTGGCCGTCGATCAGGTCAAGACGGATCAGGCGCTGGCGGATCGCGGAGAGGCTCCTGCCGCATCTTACGCTGATGGTCCTTGGCTTCTCGTTGAAGAGAAACCCCTCATAGAGAATGCGGTCCTCGGCCTCGGTCCAGCGATGACCGAGCCCAGCGGGTTTGGTGCCGTCCAGCGCCATTGAAACACCTCATCGTAAACAAACCACGTCATATAGCAGACCACCGATACACCGCCGCTTAGGCGGACAGTGAATATTGACAGGCAATCGGGCCGATTCATTCACCTGACCCCGACCAGTCAATCAGAGTCCATGTCCGCCTGCCACGGCCCTGCCCGTCCCGGCAAGGGTGAAGGCCGCATAGGGCGGCCCGCGCGCCGGTAGAGGCGCGCGCCCTTGCCCGGCCGGTCAGGCCGCGGCCGCGCGATGGTTGTCTTCAGGAAGAAGATAACCCCATGATCAAGGATCAGAAAATGAGCAGCACCTACAATGTGGTCGCGCTACACCCGACACCGACCGCCCTCCTTGCGTCCCACGTCGGTCGGAATAACAAAGCACCCATCGTCCGCACGACGGAGGCCTTTCGCGCCATGCTGGATGCGCCAGAATCGCCTGCCGAACTGGCGCTGCTTCGCCTGATCCGTGCCGACGTCTCCAACAGCGCGCTGGCCGGATATATCACCTGGTCGCTCGACGCGGTGTGCAACACCATCGTCATCCGCCAGTGGCCATCCTGTCGGGTGCTGGATCTCGTGCCCTTCCCGATCGACAAGCTCGATCAGGTCGGCCGCACGCTTCGCTTCGCGGGGCGGATCACGGCCGAGACCGCGACGCTCGGCATCGCCGACGATCCGGATCCGGCCCTGAAGGATGAAACCGGCCGTCGGATCGGATCACGCGTCGGCGTGTTCCCCTGATCGGGCCACACGTCGCCACCGAGCCCGGTCCCATTCCAGCATTCCGTCCGGGCAAGGCTGAACTGCTCCCGGACGGAATGGAGACCGAATACTCGCCGGTCGTATCGACGCGTCCATACTGGACGCATTGAACAACGTCTTTCCCGGCACAGCATTCCGGGTAGGCCACGATTGTGTCGGAGCTTCCAACGGGCAGGTCGCCGATCTCCCGGAATCGCCGGCGCAAGAAATTTTCGGAACTATTCTGACAGGACGCTACGGTTCGTTAATATATCAGACGCTACGCAATGCACGGAGCAATCATCCGTCGCAGCAAACCCTGAATGCCAGATAAACCAGCCGATCACCCGGCAGAACGGCAGTCAGCAAAGAAAAAGTTGATCGATAATCAATAACCAATAGGAAACAACATCATCACTGCCACCGGCCGGCCGGGCCGGCAAGGGTTTCGCCATGCTCGCCTGCCAAGGGGCAGGCTGCGCGTGGCTCAGTTCCCGCGGCTGGCCCCCCAAGTGGGGCCAGACCGCGCCCTTGCCCGCCCGCCCAGCCGGCGGCCGCTCGATGGGGTCTTCAAACAGAAGATGACATCGAAAGGAACACAACGATGACAGACCAAACCCGCATCAAGGTCCGCTACAGCTCGGTGGATCGCCACAGCGAGACCCGCGAGTTCGATACGATCGAACCGGCCCGGGAATACGCCCAATACTGGATTGGCCGACATCCCGAGATGGGTCGGGGCTACGCGATCAGCGGTGATGGCATCGGCAAGATCGAAGTCACCGGCACCAGCCTCGCCACCCTGTTCCCGGAGGCCGTGTGATGAGCATCGACTTCATGCCGTATGTGTTCAACGCGGCCGAAAACATCTGGCGCATCCCGGCAGGCTGCGACACCGACGATGACCGGTTCAGCATCAACATGTGCAACGCAAATGCGCTTGATGTGCTGGAGCAACTTGGTTTCCCGGAGACGAGCGTCAGCGACGTCCCGGTTCCGATCGATGACTTCCTTGATCGCACGACCCGCGCGCTGCGCGGATCGATCGATCGCCCCTCGCCCGCGATGGACGTCCGCACCAGCCAGACCGGCTACGGCATGGCGATTATCATCGGCGGGCGTGTGGAGGGCTATGTCCAGAAACGCCTGCACCAGCTTGCCGTCATGGCACGCGAAAGCCGCGCTATAGGTGCCACCCACATCGGTTGGTCATAGGAGCAGCCCAATGGAGAAAATTCATCTCACCCGGATGACAGAAGGTCTCCGGGTGCTGCGCGAGATCCAGCAGGCGGATAAACCCTTCAGCCTGGGGCTATGGTTGAGCCAACTCATCGATGCTGAATGGGAAGGAGAACCGGAACTGGATTCGGGCAACCCGAGCCATGAATGTGGCACGGTCGGCTGTGCTGTCGGCTGGATGACACAGGACCCATGGCATCAGAAGCAAGGGTTGCGGATGGGGATATTAGAAGATCATGGCATGCCGGTTCCCTTTTACCGGAATCTCTCCACTGGCGAAATAACGACAGGTTGGGATGCAATAGGCAAATATTTCGGGATATCACGGGACGAGGCCGACCACCTTTTTTACTACGACGAGGACGATGTAACGTCCCGCAGGATATCCCGAACCATCAGTGATGTGATCGAACGGTTCGATCAATTCCACCAGAAATATCAGGCGGAATACGATCGGAAAGAGGCGGTATTGGAGAATGATATCCCGTTTTAAGCCGGGCGCCAGGGGCAGCACGGGCGCCGCGCCGCATGGGTCAGGGCCAGCCGGTGGTGAGCAGGGCGCGGGTTTCTTCGACCGCGACCTGCCAGACGGCCAGCATCTCGTCATCCGGGCGCCGATAGCGACCGCCGAAATTGCCGTCGCCGATCTGGTGCCGGACGGCTTCGGGGTTGCGGCCGCCGATCTGCGGGACGGCGGGCTTGACGGAGTCGGGTGAGGGATCGTTGCCGAGCCGGGTCCAGGGAAAATTCTCCATCCAGGAGGCGTGGGTCGCGAGCGGGTCGAGAGCTAACACTTTCCCCGCTGTCAGCGGCGCATTCCACCAGTTATGGAATTTCACGCTGCAGCGTGGATGGTCTGCACCCCACTCCGCCACGAAGTCGCGTAGGACGGCATTGCCGCCGTGGCCGTTGACCAGAAGGATGCGCCGGAAGCCCTGGTGATCAAGCCCGTCCAGAATGTCGCGTACCAAAGCGAGCATGGTTTCGACCCGCAGGCTCACTGTGCCGGGGAAGGCCATGAAATAGGGCGTGATGCCATAGGTGATGGCTGGAAAGACCGGCACGCCGAGTGGTTCGGCGGCTTCCTGCGCGACCCGCTCAGCGAGGATGCTGTCGGTCGCGAGGCTCAGGAACGCATGCTGCTCGGTGCAGCCGATGGGCAGGGCCGCGCGGTCGTCCTGTTTGAGGTAGTCTTCGATCTGCAGCCAGTTGCAGTCACGAACGAGCATCGCGAAATCTCTTGTTTCCACGGCGCGAACAATACCAGGACAAGGGGGATTCCGCAACGAATTCCCGCCCCAAAGTCTGCGCGTGATCACCCCGGCGGATCATCTCTGACGGGCACCAGCCACCCGCGCGTGAGACGACAAGCACCCGGGGTGCGGCTCCCATGCCGGTCCATTGCGGTTCGGCGGCGTTGGCTTTGTCGCGACTGCCACGGGCATGGCAAGGTCAGCCAGCCGCTCGATCACGGCCCGGCGTCTCCGTCGATCCGAGACCGTCACCGACCGGTCGCGGTGTTACAGCGGTTCGGCGTCTCGCCCGCCTCGGATGACCTCCGCTCTGTCGGTGGTCCGCGCCAGCGAACCGGAGCAGCGTTCGGATTGCACCGGTGGATGCCAGCCGCATCATGCGAGACAGGCTCATCCCCCGCCAGCCCATCGCGTCCGCTCGCCCGTTACCGGCGCGGAGATCTTCAGTCGCGATCCGGGCAGCGTGGGTGCGGACTTCCCGGCCGAGCGTGGGATCCGATCTGCGGCCGTCATTGGTG
Source organism: Acidiphilium sp. PA (assembly GCF_026191915.1). GTDB lineage: Bacteria > Pseudomonadota > Alphaproteobacteria > Acetobacterales > Acetobacteraceae > Acidiphilium. Next base: position 64,412 of record NZ_JAIMBY010000016.1, on the reverse strand, counting down.
ATTCCGGTCAACGCGCGGAATGTGCAGGATGCGGGAGACGTCCGGGGTCTCTGCCCCGCCATCGCCGATCTCTCCGCACATCGCACGGGATCGCTGACAATTGCCTGCTTCCCGCCGCGCGAGGTGCCCGATCTAGGCCGGGCGAGACCAGCGGCAACCCCCGCTTCGCCGTCCAGGCGCGCCTGGTGCGCGCCTGTCATGACGGGCGAAGCGCCTGCGGTTCGGGCCGGCCCGTGTTGCGACGCGTATAGAACGCGTCGCTGCCCGCGCCAGCCGGCCCTCAGGGGTATGCCTCAGGTCTCTATGCCCGGCCTTCAGATCGGCACCGCGGCGGTAGAGCAGGCAAGGTGCCTGCGATCCCCCGGCTTTGTAGAGAGATCAGTCAGATGTCGAAGACGAAAACCACGAAGAACGCTCCCGCCACCACCCGCACCCCGCGCGGTGAAACGCCGATCACCCTCGAGACGATCCGGATGATCGCCCCCACGCACAATCAGGCCGACAAGATCAGCTCCACCTTCGCCCTCGATCCCGTCGACTTCGAAAGCATCCGCGCCAGCACCGAACAACAGATCGGTCTCTCGGCCCGGGCGCTGGAAGCCCATCTCGATGAAAAGGCGCTGCGGATCCACCTCGATCGCATCGTCAACGCCTTCGTCCGGTCCGCCCATGGGGCGGCCACCTTCTACAGCGCGAAGGTCAGCGACGCCCGCATGGAGACCGCCAAGCTCGCCAACGACCACCGCGACGAGGATCGCGATCCGGTTCTCGGCTTCGACAGCAGAGCAGCACGGGCCCGGGAGTTCGCGGCCAAGGCTGGCCTCAACGCCTACGCCCTCATGGCCGCCGTCACCGGAGCCATCGACGCCTACGAAACCGTCATCGGCACGGACTGGAAACCCTACTCTCCCTCGGGTGCATCGTCCCGCAACGTCCAGCGGCAGGCGGCTGACGTCGAGTTGGGTGCCTTCGGAGCCTGACCCGGACAGCCTCAGGGGCGGAGACCGCAAGGTCTCCGCCCTTTTCCTTGTCTCAGGATGGCAGTGACCGGTTCTTGCCTCACCTCACGAACGGGCAACCGGAAAGAAACGCGGGGCCAGTTTCGTCATCACCCTCCCACCAGATGCGCCCGATCACCGCCGGTTGTTCGTCCGCCAGTGCCTTGGCTCTTCTGCTGGTCTCTCAATTATAAAGCCGGCCAAGGTCGTGCTGGTTCAACCCCGCCCTTCGGGCGCCGCGCAAGAGCGCGGTTCAGCCACGCCAGCTACCGCAAGGCCAGGTTGCGGAATCCGCAGGCCCCAAGAGGCCCGCGTCTTCCGCAACCCGACCTCGCGCGCTCGCGTAGCTTCAGGGTTGAGCCACCACGAAGGCCGGCTTTCCCGCTGATCATCAGCAATTCCGCTGATGCAGAAAGGGATAACCCCGATGGTATACGTTCGCACAACTGACCGCCTGACCCGCCACGACGGCCGCCGCATGACCTCGGGCGGCTTCGAGATCGAGTATATCGAGACACGCCACACCGCCCACGGACCCGAGACGGACGTGGTCTGGAGCCGCCCCAGCCTTCCCGGAGACATCCCGGAGGATCAGATCCCCTACTGATCGAGAGGGCCGGACCCGAAAAGGGTTCGGCCCTTTTGCCGTTCCACAGCAAAATGCCCGGACCAGCAGGGAAAGGCGAGTGCAAGCTCGGTGAAGCCACCGGCTGGGGAAACAGTGTGGCTCCCTCATGACCAACCCCAATCACCGCGCCACACCACCGCCGGGAAGAAAGAAAGCAGGGAGAGGGCTGCAGGCCCTCTCCCTTAAAACGCATCCTTAGAAGTGGCAGGGCCGCGTCATCCGCAGGCCCCAAGAGGCCCGCGTCTGCCGCAGCCCGACCATTCACGCATGCATTTTATCCCTCTCCCCTGCGCTCGCCGCGAGGCAGGGGAAAAGGGGTGAACCCTTTTCCCCAATATTATCATAAGGATAGCAGAAATGAGCCTTTCGACAGAAACCGCCCCCCGCAGCCATCGCCCCTATGAAGCACAAGAACACTACCTCCGCCGCCTCGCCCGCGCCCGGTTGAAAAGATCAGAACTGCGCGAGATCGAAGCGATCTACGCCCGCCTTGATGCCGACCGCGCCGCCCATGGCCTCCCCCCGGCAGAACGCCCGGAATGGTCGCCCGTTGATATCCTCGAATGGCAGGACTTGAACGCCACCGAACGCTATCTCGACCTCGAAACCTACGCCCTCGCCGCAGATCGAGCCGCACAACCCCAGACCGAGCGCACCCCCCTCCAACCGACCCGCACCTACCGCGTTCTGAATAAAAAGACCTACGCCCGCCAACTCCCCGCCGATGCGGTCTACATCGGCAGGGGATCGAAATGGGGCAACCCGTTCGTGATCGGCCGCGATGGCAGCCGCGAGGACGTGACCGCCAAACATGAATATTGGCTCTCCCGGCAAAACGAACTCTTGCGCACGATCGACGAACTCAAAGGCCGCGATCTCGTTTGCTACTGCCCACCCCCACTCCCCTGCCATGGCCACATCCTCTTGAAACTGGCCAATGCCAGCCGCGACGACCGCATCGCATGGTGGAAGCAAATGCGGGTGGCACACTGACACCACCACGGGGCGGCATCAGCCGCCCCACCCTCCCCCAACCATGACCGGACAAGGGCGGCATCAGAGCCGCCCCTTTGCGTTCATCCGCAGGACGCCCGCACTCGCCCGGTCACAATCACCGGCAGCCCGGATCATCACATTTGCGTGAAATATACCAGCATAGCCACAGCACGGAGACCCACCAGCCGACTTTCGATTGCTCTCCGCGCAGCCCCGGCACTATGGTGCCGTCAGCGCTCACGCGCCCCGCGCCGTGCCACCCATGCCACACTGGCACGCCAGCGCCACAGCATCGCGGCCCAAGCCGATCACAGTTTACCCCCCTCACACACGGCTAACGCCCTGATCACGCATCAGTCACGCCGCCCATTCTCTCAGCAATATAATTTCATTATTTACTTTCCATACACCATTGCACCCGATTCCGGATGCGAAACGACTTGTTTTAGCAGTTTTCAAAGGAGGCGCGTCAGAAGCGCCCATTTCCGATACCTATATCAGATGTGATTATCCATCGTTCCTGCAGATTGTTGGGCGATCAGGTGCAGGTAAGGTTATAGCGCGAGCTGACCGTTCACGCGCTTGTTACTATTCCGCTCTCGGTGCGGGGCCGTTTCCCCGTTCCGGTTTTCATCTTTCCGACGTCGGCTGGTCTCATTCGCCATCGTGGCGGAGCAATGCACCATTGCCAATTGAGGGATATCCGATGCCGACGAGAGCTCAGAATAGGACGACCGCAGAGCGGCCGATCGTAACCATTCAGTTCAACAAGCAGCCCATTCAGGTATTTCAGGAGAATGGAGTGTTATGGGTGGACGCAAAAGCTATTGCCAGCATCCTGGGATATCGAAGCCCAGACGACATGTTGAAGATGGTCGACCGACAGCAGGTGCGTAAAGAAACGCGCCTGACACCCCGAGGCCAGAAGCTGGTGAATTTCACGAGTGAAGCAGGCCTCTACATCGCAATCTTCCACAGCGATCGTCCGGTCGCAAAGGAATTCAGTCGATGGGTGACGCATACCGTTCTCCCGGAGGTCCGCCGGACGGGTAGCTTCGCGGCTTTGGGAGAGGAGAGCCACACACCCTCAGATATTCAGGGGGCAATCGTCTCGATGCTACGGACCCAGCACGATGGGTTGTACGTCGGGGCCATGATCGACGGGAGGTTCCAGCTCGTCGAATGGAAGAAATATTCTTTCCTCACGACCCTGGAGCGGACCCTTCGGGATCTCTTTTATCTGTTTCTGCATCGTGCCAGCACGAACTTTTCCCACGAGGGGATGTTCCAGTACATTTCCGTCGAGACGCTTTCGGCAGCTGATTATCATGACTTCGGTTTGATGAGCGCCGTGGCATTGTTACCCGGTCTCGAGGATGTCCTCTGCAACACGGTCCTGCCCCCGAGCGAACAGGCACAGGAGGCTGTGTCTCTCAAGACGAGATGGGCGTTCACGAAAGAGCGCCTGGAACCGCAAAGCCTGACGCGGCTCCGGCAGGCGGGGTTCTTCACTGAGGACGAGAGCGGCAAAATGACCCTCAACCATGACCGCCTCGCCGACTTCGAAGCCGAGTTTTCCAGGATGCAGCAGGGTGCCGCAAGGCGACGCGGCGTTCAGAACAGCCTGGTCGCGCTTGATATCGAAGATGTCCAGGCGAGGCTCGCCTCAACCACCGAGTCCGGCCAGAGGATCAGGGAATTCAGCTTCCAGGATAGCCCGATCCGTGCTTTCGAAGACAACCACCTGCTCTGGCTTAGCGCCAAGGATGTCAGCGACGCGCTGCGATACTCCGGAACCGACAAACTGCTGAACCTCGTTGACGACCAGGACGTGCGAGTCGAGAAACTGCCGACGAACGGTGGCCCGCAGAAGCTCTACTTCATCAACGAATGCGCGCTCTACCGGGTCGTTTTCACCCGCAAGGTGCCGGAAACAGAAGCATTCAAGACCTGGGTTACCGGCACCGTCCTGCCGGAAATCAGGCGCACCGGGATGTTCGTCGGCGCCGGTGCCCGATCGCGCCTTCATGCGCCGGCCAAGGCGAGCGATCTGTCGAAACTGGTCACATCGATGTTCGAGGGGCGTGAGGATGAAGTCTTCGTCGCCTACAAACAGGAAGGGGCGATCGGTGCCCGCTACTGGCCGTTGCAGAGCTTGATCAATTATCAGCTGATCGGGATCATGCAATTGGTCATCCTCTATTTCGGAAAGATGATGCCCAAATATGGACGGCGGGGGCCCTCGCGATTTGCGCCGCCCGAGTCCGAACTTCTCGAAAATATCCTCGATTTCGACTGGCCGCTCAGTACGTTCATCCTCTCCAGCACCAGTTATGTCCTGAACCGCCTTGTCTTGCCGGCCAAGCACCTCGCCAAGGAGATGCGTCTTATCCAACGAGACGCGGAGATGGTCAGACTCTCGAGTTGTTTTGACCCGTCAGTCGAACTGCTGAAATCTGAGATTTCACGGAAGCCCCGGAAGCAGGCTAATCCAGAGGCTACGATACCGGAAGAAAACGATACCCGGCCAGCCGACGACGATAGCGCTGGTACCGAACCTGCGAAACGGGATCCCGGACAATGAGCGATCTGCCTCATCCGGGGGCGCCTGACCGGGCGGCCAATGAGTCGGCGGGTGATCTCGGGGCCCTCCTGCTCGCGATGAACCAGCGGCAGCAGCAGCACGGCGAGATCCTGATCGCGATCCTGACCATGCTCCGGGGCGAGGACGACAAGAACGCCTCGAACGACCTCATCAAGGAGTTGATGAACCGGATCGACCGACAGACCGCGATGATCCGCGCACTCCTCGTGTCCGTCACCAGCCTCGGCGAGAATGTCCCGGCTACCGTCCTGCGTATGCTGAGGGATGGAAACGGCCAGGGCGGGGACGAATACCTCCGTGCCAATCGGCATGGCGCCGAGCCGCACGCGAACGGACGGGAAGACGCATGATCTCGTTCCGCAAGATCATGGCCGACAGCAACGGCCAACTGATCATGCAGTATTTCACCGAAAACACCCCCGATCCCGCGCCCAAGACCATCGAGGATCTGCGCGGACAGGTCGATAGCGGCGGCCGGATGACTAACTACTACACCGGTCGGGACACTAGGGCCTCCTGGGGCCCGGACATCTCACCCGAGATTGCTGCCTCCCTCGGCATCGACCGGATGAAAGGCCCAAGCAACGCGGCACTCGCCCACCTGTTCGAAGGGAAGCGCGCAGACACCGGCGAGGCATGGGCCGGCCACAAGCGCGAGATCAGCGGCTACGATCTGACGATCGCGCCGCATAAGTCGGTGGCCCTTGCGGCGGAGTTCGGCACGACCGCAGCCGAACGCGAGGCGGTTCGCTACGCGATCATGCTGGCCAATGACGACACGATGCGGTTCGTCGGAGAAGAATTAGGCTGGGCCCGCAAGGGCAAGGGCGGCGGAGACGGCGCCGATCCCGGCGATGTCGCCTGGATTTCTTTCTATCACCATACCGCCCGGCCCACCGTCCACATCGAGGACAAGACGAAAGGCGTCACCTACCTTGCCGATATTCCCATCCCCGGCGATCCGCATGAGCACATCCATAACGTCCTGCTGAATTTCGTGTTGACGGATGAGGGGCGTGCGGGGTCGCTCGACACCAACCGGCTGCACAGCCGCGTCCATGAATTCGGTGCCTATTTCCAGGCCCGGCTCGGCGGCTATCTGCGCAATCTCGGGTTCGAAACAGGCATGGACGCCCGCGAGCAGGCGGTCACGATCGCCGGCATCCCGCAGATCGCGGTCGACACTTTCTCCAAGGGCCGCAAGTCGGTCGAGCGCAACGCCAAGGCCTATGCAGCGGACCACGGGGAGGATTGGGAAAGCCTGCCCGCCGACCGGAAATACGCGATGCTGCAGGCGGCCGAGTTCACCGCCCGGCTGAAGAAGACCGGCGATGCGGATGACCGTGCATCATGGCGCGCGCAGGCCGAGGCGATCGGCTGGACGCCGGAGCCGATGATGGATCCCGACCGCCCGGTGTCATCCCAACCTGCGATCGAACGATACGAACGCGCCTACGCCCATGCAGCCCGCCACCTCGAGATCGAGTTCCGGACCGCGGCCGTTCTGGATTTCGAGAAACTGCGCATTCACGCCGCGCGCGGGTTTATCGGCACCGGTATCAGGGGGCCGCACGATATCGATGAAGTGGTGAACCTGCTGATCGACCGGGGGATTGAGGTCAAAGGCGTCCAATCGGAACTGATCGTCGGCCGGGAGATGAAGGAAATTCCCGGCAAGCCCGCCGAAAAGACGCCCTCGCCCCTGCGGGTGACCCACTCCGCCCAACTCAGACTTGAGGAGGCGCTGATGGAACGGGCGCGGAGTGCTGCATCGAGTCGCGCCGGCGCGCTGACAACGGCAGCGATCCAGAGCGCGATCGCCAGCTCAGACCTCGATCTGACCAGTGAACCAGAGCAAGCGAAGGCGCAGATCGCGGCCATGTACGCCCTTGGCACCGGAGGCGATCTTTCGATCCTCATCGGAGTGGCGGGTTCCGGCAAGACCGCCCTGCTGGCGCCACTCGTGCAGGCTTACAAAGAGGATGGGCGATCGGTGTTCGGTGTGGCCACCGCCTGGCGGCAGGCGGACGCCCTCGCCGACGCCGGCATCGAACGATCCGTCGATAGAGCCGGCTTGATGGCCGGCGGTTGCATGGCGCTGACCCCGTTCCTCGGCGCGATCGAGCGGGGCGAACTGGCGGTCAACGACAAAACGGTGCTCATCCTCGACGAGATCAGCCAGATCGGCCCGAAACCCTTCCTGAAACTCCTCGAATTGCAAGCACGTACCGGCATGGTCATCAAAGGCATCGGCGATCCCGAACAGGTTCAGACGATCGATGCCGGCAACACCATCAAGCTGCTGAAGGAGATCCTGCCGCCCGATAGCCTTCCCTACATCGACACCACGATCCGCCAGAACTCCGTGCGGGAACGCCAGATCGCCACCCTGTTCCGAGACGGCATGGCGGCGAAAGCCCTGACGATGAAACGCGAGGACGGGACGGCGCGCCTGGTCGGCGGTGATTACGATCAGGTCGTGCAGCGCATCGCGGATTTCTACATCGAACGGCGGGATATTCTGCGCGCGACCGGCGCACGCCGGGGGATCACGATCTCCGCCCTCACCAACGAGGACGCCGGCAATATCAGCCGCTCCGTACGTGAACGCCTGAAGGCACGAGGCGAGGTCGCACAGGATGAAATCATCGTGCCGGCGATCATGCCGACAGGAGACGGCAAAGGCGAACATCATGACCTACCGATCGCGACAGGCGATAAGCTCAGGTTGTTCCGACGCGTCAGGGGCACCCCGGTCGACGCGCCCCAACGAAATGGTCGGTCGCGCGGCACGGTGGCGATCGGCAACAATGGTACGATCGTGAACGTAATCGAGCGAAGGTCGGAAGGATTGGTCCTCGAGGGAATGAAGCGGCGCCGCGCCTTCGTGCCGTGGGATTTTCTGACCGACCAGGCTTCCGGGCGGGTCATGCTCGGTCACGGCCACGCTTTGACCATCGACAGCGCTCAGGGGGTCACGTCCGACGAGCATATCAACGCCCTGCCCCGCGGCAGCAGCGGCATCACCTCCTTCAAAGGGTACACCGCCGAAAGCCGGCACGTCAGGCAATCCTTTACGATGATCTCCGAGGCGGCGGTGATGGAATCGATCAAGCTGGGCCGCGCCCTGGGCGACAACAAACCGATCACGATCGAAGATCTTTGGAGCCGGGTTGCCGCCGATATGGCTGATCACCCTGCCAAAGCGAATGCGAGCGATGTGGAGCAGGCGGATCGCGAGGACAGCGACGTCCGGCAAACGACCACGCTGTTCCGGCTGCGCCATCATTTCGAGATGGCGGAACAGAACGGCAGGCGCATCAGCCGGAATAACATGGCGCGCCGCCGAAGCGATCTATGCCTTGAAGCCTTCAGGGATCAGGCGTCCGCATTTCGGGAGACACTCGAGAGGCAAGAAAGACTCGGAACTGACATCGAAAGGCGGTTCATCCCCGCGTTGGACAAATTTCCAGAAACGTTGCAAAACCTTGCCTTCGGCGTCCAAGCCGACCTGGCTGGTCGACGCTTCTCTTCGAATGGGCCGACACCCCAATGATACCAACACTTTCGCAGACCGACTAGACAATCTATACCGAACGCAGGCGCATCCCTCTTTCGAAATGAAAGTGAACATAAGACCACAACCTTGCCAAGGTTGGGGTCGAGGGTTCGAATCCCTTCGCCCGCTCCAAATTTCCTCAAGGAAATTAGAGCGTTATGAGAAGGCCGCCGCAAGGCGGCCTTTCGCTTTTCCGTCGTGATGTCCACATGGTGTCCACCGTGATGTAAGCCCCGCCAATCCTTCCCAAGGAAGGCGGCCCAGGATTTCCGAGACCTCAAGCATCTGACAGGTCTGTCTGAGCTCAAACTCGCTTCAGGCGTTCAACGTAGACCGCCGCAAGGGACTGAGACAAGATAGAGAATGTTGTCGAGGATCTGCGCGGCTGGCGCGTCGTAGATATCCACACCTCGGCCGCTTATGGGGTGCACTAACTTGAAGCTTGTGCGCTCTATCGGTCGGCGTTTGTGACGGGCACTCCCCATGCCTCCTAAGGAGGTGAGCGCTCTTGGCTCGGGCGTCGAGCATCTCTAGTGCACCGGCGCGGACAAAAAACTCACCTACGCAGCCTGGGGCTCCCACAAACTCTGGGCGATTCAGGCGGGCGCCTGTATCTTTTGACAGAGTCGGTGCACTAGCTTGGTTACCGTTAAGGAGTACTGACCACCTTGTTTCGAATTACCGCCCGAACCGTTCTTGAACTCGGCTCTGAGCTAATCAGCTCGGACATTATCGCGTTCTATGAGCTTATCAAGAATGGCTTTGATGCACAGTCCAAGACCGGCGTCGAGGTCAGGTTCGACATCGTCGTGCCCAAACACGCTGTCTCGACATTGGCAAAGCAGATTGTCAAAGGCGGCGACATCGAAACCCTGCGTCTGGCGGTTCACTCAGAAATCATGGAAAGCGCCAGCGCGGCAGCCAAGGATGGCTTCCGCGCCTTGATCAATCAGGTCACGGACCCGGAAGAGCTTCTTTCCGCACTCTGGGAGGCCGAGCGTCGTTTCAACACCATCCGGGTCAGCGATACCGGAACCGGGATGTCGGCTGAGGACTTGGAAAAGACATTCCTCGTCATCGGCACAGGCTCACGAAAGAGGGCCATCGAGGCGGCGCTCGCCAGCGGGGCAACGAAGAGCCCCTTTCTCGGCGAAAAGGGCATCGGCCGCCTGTCGGCGATGCGGCTTGGCGATCATCTTAGGGTCGAGACGGCGAAGCAATCGGACCCGGCTCTCAATTTTCTCGTAATCAACTGGAAGGACTTCAACAACGTCGACGCCATGCTCGACGACATCCCCGTTACGCCGACGATCGGAGGAGCCAAGCCGTCGGAAGCTTGGTCCGGCACCTCCATCATCATCTCGGATCTGACGGAGAACTGGACCGAAGCGCGGGTGCGCGAGATGGCGGGCAAGGACCTTGCCCGCTTGACGGATCCGTTCGCGGACGCTGGGGGGCGGCCTCGCATTGCACTCTTCTGGAACAACGACAACCGCATCCCTATCGCGACCATGCCGCGCGAACTTCTCGCCGCGGCCCACGCACGCGTCCGCGGCGAGTACACCGTAGTCAAGGGGGAGCCTCAACTTGTGATCACTAGCGAGGCACTCGACCTGGATTTTGAACATCCGCCCGAAACGCAGGTCGTGACCCTCTCGCGCGCCGATCTCGAGGGGCTCGTGATCGGCAAAGACGGGGATATCGACGACTCTGCCCTGGACAGCGTCGGGCCTTTCTCCTTCGAGGCCCACTGGTTCAACCGGCGCCGCTTGCTGCGAACCGATACAACGGGTCAACTGATGGCCCTTCGTGAAGAGCAGAACCGCTGGTCAGGGATTCTCCTGTTCCGCGATCGGTTCCGTGTCTTCCCCTACGGCGATGACGACGACGATTGGCTCGATCTGGACCGCTCGGCGTTAAGGCGCTCTGGCTACACCCTGAACAAGACGCAGTTCGTCGGTCGGGTCAACATCAGCCGGGTCGGTAACCCCAACCTCGTCGATCAAACCAATCGCGAGGGGTTGCGGGTCACGCCGGAACAGCAGGTCATGCTTAAGGTTCTGCACTACGCCGTTCAGGATCGACTTGGAGGGTTCCTAAGGGAGGTTGAGCGCCAGTATAAGGGGCAGAAGATCGACCTTTCCGACGCCAAGACTCGGGTCAAAAGCCTTGAGGATCGAGCAAAAGCCGCCATTGCGCGCTTGCGCCGCCTGTCGCCTGACACAGCCCAGACCGATGTGGAGGAGTTGCAGCAGACCTTGGCGGAATTCTCCGATTTCGCCGCTAAGGCGCGGGTGCGCATCGAGCAGGTGGAGCAGGAATCCCGCCAGATGATCGAGATGGCCGGCGTCGGACTAATGGTCGAGGTGGTCGCCCACGAACTAGCGCGGGCCACTGAGAACGCCCTGCGCACGCTAGACGGCCTCAAGGGCCCGGAAGTCCCGGATCGGCTGCGCGGCCAGTTCGCCAATCTTCAAGCCGAGATGAAGAGTGTGAACAAGCGCGTTCGAGTACTCGATCCGATGAGTGTTTCAGGTCGCCAGCGGACCGAGCTGTTCACGCTCAACGAGATCGTGAAGGACGCTATGGAGGCCCACCAGGCGCAATTTTCCCGCCATCGAATCACGCCGATCCTGTCGCTGCCTGAGCGGCCCGTCCGAATCCGCGCGGTCAAGGGTATGATGGTGCAGATCATCGAGAATCTGATCTCTAATTCCGTCTACTGGCTAGACATCCGCGGGCAACGGGACAGGTTCACTCCAGAAATCCGTATCGCCGTTTCGTCCGATCCGCCGACACTGATTTTTGAGGATAACGGCCGCGGGGTCGCGCCCGAAAACCGTGAAACGATCTTCAAATTGTTTTTTTCGCTTCGGGATTCAAAACGACGGCGGGGTCTTGGCCTGTTCATCGCCCGCGAAGCGGCGACGCATCACGGGGGACGCCTCTACCTGGAAGATATGGCTGACGCCGAGACTGGCCGGCTGCACCGTTTCGTCCTTGAACTGCCGCAGGGAGCTCAGCAATGAGCCTCCCGGAGCTGCTGCAGGCTCGAGGAGTCAGGCGTGCGCTGATCGTCGATGACGCTTACGACGAGACACCGCGGGCGCAAGACATAGGCGTCAGCAATCCCCAGTGGGCCATCTTCGGCGACGACTGGACTGACGCAGTCCGCGAGCAGGTGGTCGCACTCTATGCGGACGCTCGGGATCGCCGGCTTGATGACCTAGTCGGCGATGACCTGTTCGTCGCCGCCCTTTGGAGCCTGAGCGATCAATTCCCCGATCTGCTTGTCCCGCTCTTCGAGGCGTATCGCGGCGGCCGCGCCGCGGACGAACGCTACCTCGATCAGGCAAAGGGAAAACTTGAAGCGCTCGGACTTGAGGTGCGCACCGCCGGACGCCGGTTCCAGGATGCCGCCGGCGAAGCCGACCTCATTCTCATCGACCTCTTTATGGGCCATGGTCAGGGCGACAACGACGTGGAAGCGTCGAAGGCACTGCTTCGGGAGGCGTTAGCGGCTAAAGGCCCACCCGCTCCCCTCGTGATATTGATGTCCCGCAGCAATCGGCTCGAGACTAAACGCGACGAATTCCGCGACGATGTCGGCCTTCTAGATTCCGGATTCCGCATCGTCCGTAAAGCTGACTTGGAAGGCGGCGATTTGCTGGAGCGGCAGATCGAGCGGCTTGCCGAACACCTCGCGGATACTCGGAAGCTGGCCGACTTCGTGGGCGCCCTAGCGGCCGGCATCGACAACGCCGCCCAGCGAACCCTAACCCACTTTCGCCGCCTTAGGCTCTCGGACCTCGGTCAGATCCAAAGCCTACTGCTCGACGTGGAGGGCGAGCCCACCGGCAGCTACTTGGTCGATGTCTTTGACCGGGTTCTCGCCCACGAACTTGAGGCGGAAGAAGGCATCATCAACGCCGCAAAAGAACTCAACGCCTTTTCGGCTGCGTCCTATCCGCCACCCCATGTCGCGGGATCTCCCGACCTGCAAAACCTTGTTCTTCGAACCCTGACCCAAAACGTGCGACGATTGGGCCTTCCGGGCTCGACCGGCGGATTAGTCACGTTTGGGGATATCCTTTTCCCTCGAGACGCAGCCGCCGACGAAGCGGTATCGCGGACTTTGTTGGTCGACCTGACGGCCGACCAGGTGCTGCTAGTGATGACACCGATCTGCGACCTCCAGCGGGATGGAGCGCCGCGGATACTTCTGATGGTGGGGGATCTTCGCCCGTTTGGACTCAAAGATTGGACCTACGGATCGGACGCGCGGACGGCCGTGATTGAGATCGATGGGCAGCTCCGCTGGATCAAGTGGAACCCCAAGCACGTCGATACCGTTTCCTGGGATCAGCTTAGGCAGGCGCTCGATAGCGATGAGCTGCGCATCGTCGCGCGTCTGCGGGAAGCGCACGCCCTGGAGCTGCAGCAAAAATTATTGTCAGGGCTCGGCCGCGTCGGCCTACTGGCGCCGATGCCGGCGACCTTCCCCGTGGACATCGACGTCTTCGTCGTCGGAGAAGGAGGACAGCCCCAACGCCTGGAGGTCGGGGCGCTGAATGAGGGTGCGGTGTGCTTCGTCGGCCGTGACGACCGGGGCAAGCCAGCACTTAGGCTTGTGATGACGGAAGGTGCCTGGGACGGGGTTGAAGAGAGGCTTGCTGCGATCGAGCGCGCCGACGTGCACCAAAGCGCGAGAGCGGCTTTCGATCATGTTCGGTCCAAGCCGGAGCTCAGACAGAAGATCGCCCGAGGACTGAGCCTCGACGGCGTTGGGGCAAAATGGTCCGGGATCACATGTAAAACGGGCGGTCAGGGCCTGCCGCATATGGCTCTCGTCGGCTGGAACCTCGCTGACGCCGATCAGGCACTAGCCCGAGGCAACCTCAGTAAGGCTGGGGTAATCATCCACATCAGGGACAAGCCCGAAGCTGACGCGCCGCACCGTGCGGATGCGATTCGCGAAGGACTGATCCCATCCGATGCGATCGACCCGCCGGCCCCCGAGGCGGGTGGCTAGCGCGACGCTGAGCCTTGGGCAGCCCCCTATCCGGCCACATTAGGACGTCCGCGCCGCACAAAAGGACCTGGGGAGCGCAGACCCACGACGGCCGCGAGGACCAACGAGCGAGCCTGGATGGCGGAAAGTTGCACCCACTCCTCGGGGCTCGACTTTGAAGCGCCGCCTCGCCATCCTATAGGCCACACGAGACCGTGTGCCGAAGTCCCACCTAAGGATCAGTTGCGCGTGAGTGCTCCGCCCATCTATCTCGACGGGTTTGCAACCCAGCCGTTGGCGCCCGAAGCGCGAGATGCCATGTTCGCCGCGTGGTCCCTTCCCGGAAACGGGGGCTCGCCAAATCAGGCCGGCGAGAGGGCAGCGCGAATTATCGCTGAGGGGCGAAGCGCGGTGGCGGAAGTGATCGGGGCGGCTCCGAGCGAGATCATCTTCACGTCGGGTGCCACCGAAGCCAACAATCTGGCGCTTCTCGGAATTACGGCAAAAGCACCCCCAGATCGCCGGAGGGTCATTGTCTCCGCGATCGAGCACAAATCGGTATTGGAACCCGCGCGCATTTTGTCCGCGCGCGGGTTCGACGTTGTTGTCGCTCCGGTCGACACCCACGGCCGCTTGGACCTGGCCAGATTCGAGGCTTTGTGCGCCGAGGGGCTGTTCCTCGCCTCGCTCATGATGGCCAACAACGAGACGGGCGTGATTCAGCCGGTTGCCGAGGCGGCAGCGATCGCCCACGGTCGTGGCGGCCTGTTTCATAGCGATGCCGCGCAGGCTTTCGGCAAGGTTGCCATCGATGTGATGGGCCTCGACATCGACTATGTCAGCCTATCCGCCCACAAGTGTTACGGCCCGATGGGCGTCGGTGCCCTCTTTGTGGCGGCCACTGCGCCGCAGCCATCGCCGCTCGTGTTCGGCGGTGGGCAGCAAGGAGGCCTTCGTCCCGGCACTGAACCCGTGGCTTTGATTGCGGGTTTCGGCGCGGCAGCACGCGTCGCTGTCGAACGACGGCTATCAGACGAGGCCCATGCCGACTCAGTTGTGATGGCGCTTCTTCGCGGCCTCGCCGATCGCCAGCTCCGATTCCGTCGAGTCACGGGTGGTTATGACGTCGTGCCTGGCAGCGCGGCGATCAGTTTCGACGGGATAGATGCCGACGCGCTATGCTTGGCCGTTGCTCATGAAGTCTCTATTTCGACTGGCTCCGCTTGCAATTCTGGACAGTTGATGACCTCACATGTCCTTGATGCTATTGGCTTTTCTAAGCAGGATGCCCGAACCGTAGTCCGATTCCTCTGTGGTCGATACACCTCTATACCTGACGTGACCGCCGCAGCCGGTTATATTGCGGCCGCCGCGGTCGGTTCCCGGCTTGCTACTGGAGAGGTTCGCCAGTAAGCTTCCCGCATGCGGGATGCATTCACTACCGATTTCAGAGGCCAATTTGCGGGGCATGAGACCTTCCCGCTCCGGCTGCTCTGGCTGAAGAAGGCCTACGACGCCGTAGAAGGCGGAGCCGTGACCGGAACCTTCCAGGAACAAGATGCGATCGCACGCTTCGGCGTCGGCCGCAACATGGCAGCCTCAATGCGGTATTGGGCGTTGGCGTCGCGGTTGTTTGAGGAGAGCGACCGCCTGATCAGTCCGACGGATATGGGGAGGCTCGTTCTTGCCGATGGGGGATTTGATCCCTACGTCGAACGCGCGGCGACGGTGTGGCTATGCCATTGGCACGTCGCCAGCACCCCCGCTATGACGACGACCGCTTACTATGCGTTTAACGCATTGGCGGCGATTGAGTTTGATCCTTCGACCTTGATCGATGAGTTGCTGGCGCTCGTGACCGCGCGAGGATGGCGGGCGACCCGCGGCACGTTAAAGCGGGATGTCGAGGTCTTCCTGAGAAGCTACGTCCGGCGAGGCGACGCCCTGAACGAGGATGCGGCCGAGCCGCTTTTGGCGGAGCTCGGTCTGGTTCGGGAGGCTAGGCTAGGCGGGTGGTACGAATTTGTGCGTGGGCCCAAGCCAAACCTTCCCGATGGCGTGTTCGCCTACGCCCTCGCGGAATTCTGGGAACGCCAAGGCGGTTCGACCGCCATCTCCGCCGAGCAAGTCTGCTACGCGCCCGGCTCACCGGGGCGCGTCTTCAAGCTCGACGAAGACAGCGTGATCACCCGCCTCATGCGGCTCGATGATCTGACCAACGATGCTTGGCAATGGACCGATACGGCAGGTCTCCGCCAGATTCAGCGCCGCGGCGACGTATCCCCGCTGGCGTTGATCGAGACGGCTTATGTAACGGGCCGGGCAGTTGGTGCCGCAACATGACCCTATTGTCCGAAACCGTTGAGATCGATCGCCGCTTCGCTCGGTCGGCCCGGATCGACGCCGATCTGAACGGAACGCCGCCGCTGATTGGCTATGTCTTGCAGGCCAGCGTAGAGAAGGCTCTGACGACCCTCGCCGAAAGCCAAGAGGAGAGTCGCCAGGGCGCATTCACCTGGACCGGGCCCTATGGCGGCGGAAAATCGAGCGCTGCCCTCCTCGTGGCGAACTTGGTGGCGGGCGCCCGCGAGAACAGGAAGATTGCGCGAGGAATCGCGGGTCGGCCGCTCACCGAGTCGTACAGGAAGGCCTTCCCCGAAGACCATGGGCCGTGGAATGTCGTCGCTGTCACCGGAAGTCGGGTGCGGCTGCGAGATGCTGTCGCCGCCGCCGCCGCCGCTTGTTTCGGCTGGGACAACGTGCGGCGGGGCGAGGCCGCGGCTAGCGATGTCGCGCTCATCAGCGCCATCAAACGCGCCGGCGGTTCGCGCAGCAGCGGGACCCTGATCATCCTCGACGAACTCGGGAAGCTGTTGGAACACGAGGCCTTGGAGGGCGGCGATGTTCACCTACTGCAGGATCTAGCTGAGCACGCGACCCGAAGTAAGGGTCGCCTAGTCGTTATTGGGATCCTTCACCAGTCGTTTGAGCAATACGCGGCGCGCGCCGCGCGTGACGCGCGGCAGGAGTGGGCCAAGGTTCAAGGCCGGTTCCAGGACATCGCGTTCCTCAGCGGCGCCGACGAGACGGTCGCCCTCCTCGGTCGCGCGATCTCCGCCGCGTGCCCTCCGGCCAGCGCGCTCGATCGAGCAGCAGCGGTCGCGGTCGCGGTTGCACAGAGGCGGCCAACGGAAGTGGACGCCCTCGCACAGGCCTTGGCGGCCACATGGCCGCTGAACCCGATCACAGCGCTGCTGCTTGGTCCGGTGTCACGCGCGCGCTTCGCGCAAAACGAGCGCAGTGTTTTTGGGTTCCTGAGTTCCGCTGAGCCGGCTGGTTTCCAAGAGTTTTTGAAAAGCGCGGAGGCAGCGGGGGGCACCTATGACCCCGCCAGGCTTTGGGATTATCTCGCCTCGAACTTCGGCATGGCGCTAGCGAGCGGAAACGACGGCAGTCGATTCAGCCTAGCGTTTGAGGCGATTGAACGGGCGGCGGCAAAGGGGACAGCGGTACACGTCGCTCTGACCAAGGCGGCGGCAATCATCGAGTTCTTCCGAAACGGGTCGGGGTTGGCGCTCGCTGACGACTTCCTTATCGAGGCCGTTCCCGAAGCTGATGAGGCCTCGCGTCGCGACGCGATCACAGATCTCCTGGACTGGGCAGTCTTGATCCGTCAGCCGCGGCTCGGCGGATACGCCCTCTTCGCCGGCAGCGACTTCGACCTTGATGAGGCGATTAATCGGGCGACGGCGCCGGTCGACACGGCCCAACTCGACGGTCTTCCGCAACGGGTCGGCTTCGGGTTCGCCACCGCGAAGCGGCACTACTTCGTGACGGGCGCGCTGAGGACGTTCCAGATTGGCCTGCAGATCGTTGGCAAAGGCGACACAGCCGAGAGCTTGGCGGCAGCGGTGTTTGCCAAGCCCATCAAAGCCAGCGGGTTGGTGGCCTTGGTGCTCGGCAATGGGTCAGTCGATCAAACCGAAGTCGCGGCGATCTGCAAAGGCGCGGCCAAGCAGCTGAAGAAGTCGGGGCGCGTTGTGGCGATCGGCGCCGCAACCGAAGGATACGCGCTGCGCGCCAGCGCGGCGGAACTGATCGCGGTCGAACGGGTCTTCCGGGACCACCCGCAGTTGGAAGGGGATCGCATCGCCCGCCGCGAGCTCGCGGCGCGGCATTCCCACTGTATCGACCTGCTGCACCGTACCATCGAGGCGTCGCTGGAAAGCGCCAAGTGGTGGTTGGCCCCGACACCCGTGAAGGCCTGGCGTGAACCGCTAGCCATCATTGCCAGCGCTCTAGCGGACGCCGGCTATCCGTATGCGCCCGTATTGAAGAGCGAGCTCCTGCAGCGCGACAAGCCATCCTCCAATTCCATGGCCGCGCTTCGGGATCTGTGCTACGCCATGGTCAGCCAGGGTGCCAAGCCCGAGCTTGGCATGAGCGGCTATCCGGCCGAGCTTGGTCTGTATCTGACGGTCTTGAGGCCGTTCGGCCTTCACCGTGAGGTCGAACCTGGTCGGTTTGGTTTCGCCGATCCGGAGATGACGGGGCAAGGTGCGACGCTCCAACCGGCTTGGCGGGTGATTGACGCCGATGGCGAGGTCGAACTTTCCGCGGTCTTCAAGCGCTGGGCGGCGCCGCCGTATGGCGTCAAAGCCGGGGTCATGCCGGCCCTGGCACTCGCCTACATGTTGGCGAAACGCGAGACCGTGGCGGTTTACGTAGACGGCGTGTTCCAGACGGCGATCGACGACGTATTGGTCGACAAGCTTCTTCAGCGTCCCGGCGATTTTAAGCTGCGCAGGATCGACCGGTCTGTTCGCGAGACGGCCTTCCTGAGCGGGTTGGCGGCCTTGTTCGGAATCTCGGACGGGGGTAATTCGCTGCCAGTCGCCCAAGCGCTATTCCAGCGTTTCGAGGCCCTCACCACGCATGCCACGCGAACCAACAGGATCAGTGAAGACGCTCGCGTGGTGCGTCGAACCGTCCTGAAGTCGACCGATCCGGAAGCGCTGCTCTTTGATGAGCTGCCCGCCGCCTTGGAGAATCGTCTCTCTCCGGAGCTGGTGTTTGAAGCCCTCGTCGAGTGCGAGAACAGCTATTCGGCCTTGTTGGCAGAGTTGCGCCTGGCGATGGCCCGCGCACTCGGGGTCGACCCGGGCTCGTTCGCGGGTTTGACCGAGCGGGCCGCGACGCTCAAGGACCTGACCAACGACTATGCGTTCGAAGCCTTCGCCGATCGTGTCGCTGCGCTTGAATCCGGCGGCGACATCGAAGGACCCCTCAGCGTCCTGCTCCACCGACCGGCGCACAGCTGGTCCGATCGTGACCGCGAGCAGGCGCTCACGGAAGTGGCGCGATATGGACGGCGTTTCCGGGAGCTAGAGGCCTTGGCGGTCGTGCGCAATCGACGGTCGCACACCGAGACCCTGGCGCTGGTGGTCGGCCTCGACCCTCTGACGCCGCCCCTCCTCCGGAGCTTCGTGCTGTCGGACGGTGAAAAAGAGCAGGCGGCCGGGATGGCCGATCGTCTGCTCGCCATGCTGGGCAATGACCCCGATGGCGGCCGAATGCGGTTGGCGGCGCTCGCCCGCGCCGTCGCCAGCGTCGCGGCGGACACGGACGTGGAGGTCGCATGACCGAGCGCCATATTCTCGGCCTGTCCGGCGGCAGGGACAGCGCGGCGCTGGCCATCTACATGCGCCAGCACTTCCCAAACCTCCCGATCGAATATTTTTTCACCGACACGGGCAAGGAGCTGCCGGAAGTCTACGAGTTCCTCGACAAGCTCGAGGGCTTCCTGGGCCGCCCGATCTTGCGGCTCAATCCGGACCGCGATTTTGACTTCTGGCTGGCGGAGTATCGCAACTTTCTGCCGTCGCCGCGGACGCGCTGGTGCACGCGCCAACTCAAGTTGCGACCGCTGGAACATTGGCTCCGGAACGACCTAGACGCCGGCGTCGTGGTCCATTCCTACGTCGCGATCCGGTCCGATGAACCGACCCGCGAAGGCTATCAGGCCACGCACGCGAACATGCAGGTCCACCTGCCCCTTCGCGAAGCCGGCATCGACCGCGCCGGCGTGATCGAGATCCTTGACCAGGCCGATGTGGGAGAGCCGGGCTACTACTCTTGGCGCTCGCGCTCGGGATGCACCTTTTGCTTCTTCCAGCAAAAGATCGAATGGGTCCGCTTGGCCGAGCATCATCCCGACCGCTACGCGGAGGCGATCGAGTACGAGAAGACCGCCCTCAAGGACGGCTCGCCCTTCACTTGGAGCCAGGGCGAAAGCCTGAACGATCTGGTAGTGCCCTCGCGGGTCGCGCAGATCAAGAGCGACTACGACAAGCGCCGCGAACGGCTGCGCCGAAACCGGCGGGTCAACCCCCTGTCGGCCCGATCCGCCGAGACCGTCGATGACGTCTATGGCATCGACGAGGCGGAAGGCGGCTGTGTGATCTGCCACAAGTAGGCCCCGCGGTCGCGGTTTAGCCGGCTTCGGCGTCGCCCGCGATAATTGCATCGACGACGCGGTCGATGTCGTCGTCGGAGAGGAACGGCGCTTGGGCGTAGATGATGCTAGGCTCGCCGCTCAGACGCGCGGCCAGGTGGCCCAGTCCCAGCAGTTGCTCCGCCCCCTTTACGCCCAGCGCGATTTCCGAGGTCCCCACGCTGGCGACCTTGAGGATCAGGCGGTTGCCGAGATTGTCACGCAGCTGCATGGGCATGACGTTGGCGTCGGGTCTTTGCGCGGCGAAGATCAAGTGGATGCCGGCCGCGCGCGCCTTGACCCCGAGCCGGGAGACATTGGCCGTCACCGCCTCCTTGTAGTCCTCAGTGAGCATCCACTCGGCGAACTCGTCGTGGACGAGGAAAATCAGCGGAAGGCGTTTGGACCGGTCCGCCTTGGTGTTGAAGGCCCGAATATCCCGGGCGCCGTGCAGGCGAAACAGCTCGTAGCGGCGCTCCATCTCCGCAACGAGACCCTCCATCACCTCCGTGGCGCGTGTCTGATCGACAATCACGCCACCCTGCAAATGCGGCAGCCGCTCCACGGCGGCGTAATCGACGCCCATTTTCGGGTCGATGAGGTGGATGTGAGTCAGGTCGCTGGGATTGGTCGCCGCGATATCGAGGAGTAGGGCTTGGATCAGCACCGACTTGCCGCTCCCCGTGGCGCCCGCGATCAGGGTGTGCGGTTCATGGGGCTGGCCGCCGGCGAAAGCGCCACCGAGGTTGAGATAGAGGATCTCACCGTCTAGCTCCTTCAGCCCCAGGACGAAGGAGGTGTTGACGCCGGCAGCGTTGCGATTGAGCGCCCGTTTCGCCCACACGTCCCAGAGCGACACGACCTGGCGCTGCGGTCTCGCGACACCGACGACGATCTCGCCGGGCAGTGGTGAAATCGAAATGAGCCGCAGACCGTGGGTCGTCAGCAGGGCCGACTGCCGCGCCTCAATGTCTTCCACTCGAAGCCGGTCGCTGCCCATGAAGCGGACGAGGGCGGCGTTGGGGGTGAGCCGCGTGCCGACGATCTTGGCCTGTAGTGAATATCCGAGCAGGGCACTGCGAAGCTTTTGTGCGGTCGATTCCAGCCAAGCTTGCTCCTCCGCCGAATCCTCCCGGGATCGCGCCGCCTTGGCCTGGATCAGATCCTCAAGGGACAGCCCGCTCGGCGCAGCCTCGACATCGGGTCGCGGCGGGCCGTCCAGCGCCGCTGTGTCGGTTGCAATCTCGGGCGAGACCTGAGCGTCGAGCGGCGCAGGCGGGGGAGCCGGTGGCGGAGAGGCCGGGCGCTCCGCTGCAATTGCCCCCTCCGGGGCGGGACGAGGTTGCGGAGGTGCGGGGGGTTTGGCGTCGTCGGCGCCGTCGTCGTCCTCATCATAGTTGTGCACGATGGTCTTGGTCGGAAGCGCGGCCTTGGGTTTGGCTTCGATGGACTTGGTCCAATCCACCCGCGGCGCGGGGCTGCGGTAGCTGGGCTTGTTCCAAGGATGCTCGCCCCCCAGCGCGCCTCGCGTCGCCATGAGGGACCCGCCGGCCTCGTAGGCCTTGATCAATTGCCGCAGGCCTTCCCGGGTGAAGATCTCCTGGAGCCCGCTGGCGATATCGGTGATCGGATCCTGCTCCCCAAGGGAGCTGCCGTCATCGGCCGGACCGGAGGTGAAGATGTGGGAATAGCCCCGCAAATCAATGGCGACGGAGCCCTGGCGAATGCCATCGCGCACCCGTTCGAGCAGTGCGGACTGACCGAGCGCCGCCGTGCCGTCGAGCAGGAGGTCGGCGATCCGTGAGAGCCACAAGTCGCGGTCGAGGCGGCCCGGATCGCCGAACAGGGCGTCATCGACGCGGCTGACGGTGTGGCGCAGCTGCTGGCGGGATTTTCGCGTGGCCTCGGCCAGCCCGGAGGCGTCGACGTACTTGGCCTCGGTGACGACGGCGCGCAGCTGCGGGGCGCCAGTGTAGTCCGCGCCAACGCTCAGGGCCAGAATGTCGGCGATGCCCTCCTCGCGCTGGCCGAGCCACTCGGCATAGTCATCCAGCAGGAACCACGCGACGGTCGCGCTCGCGCCCAGCTCCTCGGCCACCAAAGCCCGGCTGAGCACCAGCCCGATCAGCTCGCCGGCCGAGACGCCCCGTTTGGCCGCCCGAAGGACGATATCGCCAGAGATCGCCGCGGCCTCGTCAATCATCCGCCGGGCCAGGGCGGACAAACGGTCGTCCGACAAGGCCAGGGAGAGCTCGGACAGACGGCGACGCACCAGGACGTGGAGCATCCTCAGCTCGGACGTGGATGAAACGACCATGTTGCGACCATGCGTCCGCTGCCGGCGGTAGCGGATGACGTTGATTCCCTGCGCTGCCAACTGGCGCTTGTCGAGCAGATCGTCGTAGGTCGCGACCCATTCGGCGAGGCCGTGGACCTCGTCGAACATCGATTTCAGACCATGGTCCTGAAAGGAAATCTGTCGGGCCGGCAAGTAGTGTTCGCCAGCGCCGTGAGACTGGCGCCGGATGACGCCGGCGACCGCATCGACATAGGCCCACCCAGCCTCCGGCTGCCGTGGACAGGTGAGATAGCTAGTGGCCTTCAGCTCGTCTTCGGCCGTCACTCGGCGATAGGACCATCGTGCTGGAACATGTTCAAGCAGCGAGGGATTGTGGTCGCTCGCCGGGACCGAGAACCATTGGACCTTGGCTTGGCGCGAGACAACGTCATGCAGGAACGCCACGTCGATCTCGCGGCCGGTCGAATCCTTCGGCGCGCGGCCGCTGTCGAGCATGACGCCGATCCGAAGCTTCGACATGAAATTGCGAGAGGTCTCGCTGACGACAATAGCGTCGGGGTCGCCCTCAGAGCGTTCGAGCAACTCGGTGTAGACGCGGCCGAGCTTCGTGCGGTCGCGATGGCGGACGAGCACGTTGCAGTGGACTTCATCCTCGTCCTGGACCGTGCTCAGCGCATTGACCGCGGCGAGCGGCAGGCCAGCGGCGTCGCAATTGTAGAGCATGATGCTGAGGTTCGAGCCCTCATGCGGCTGCAAATCCAAGTAGCGTTCGAGGAGGCTGCGGATTTGGCGGGCGGCCTCGCCCGGATCCACGTCCGTGCCCGCCTCTGACGGATCGCGCACCGGACGCTCGAACAGACTGTAGTCGTTCGTCGTGCTAGTTTCGGCCAGCAGGACCGGTTCGGCGCCGTCGTAACCGACGGCGATCTCCGGATAGAGCGGGTGCGCCAGCTCCTCGCGGAGGTCGGAAAAGAAAAGCCGGGAGTCGCCGAAGTTGACGTCATTGTCAGACAGTAGGTAGTCCGCCAGCCCCCCGATGGACCGCATCTTCACCGCCGTTGCCGCCAGCCGCATGGGATGCCACGGCGCGACGATCGCGGACGGCGCCGCACCAGTGATCATGACCGTGCCAAGCCCAAGCACTGGCTCCCAAAGATCGCGTCGGTTGATATCACCCCCGGCCTGGGTGGATAGGCAACGCAGCAGCGCGCCATAGGCATCGGCCTGTTGGAGCAAGATCGGCGAGCCGTAACCGGAGGTCTGCCAAGCCTTCAAGGCGTCCGAGTAGGCGCTCGCGAAGGCCGCCCAGACGACGGCGAGGGCGTCGACGGCGTCAGCGGTGAGGCGACCGCTCTGCTTGGCCTCTTTCAGCCGGCGAGGAATGAGCTTGCCGACATCCTCACCGACATTGGTCCGCGGAATGAGCGACCCCGCATCCTGGCCGAAAGCTGGCTGCAGCGTGGCCACGTCCGCGAGCGAGACCGACTGCAGGGCGCCCTTTCGACTGACGGGCAGGCGCGCCACGTTGGTGCGCAGCAGCGGACGCCCGAGCAACCGGCCCAGATCTTTCGGCAATTCAAGACCGATCGCGTTCGGCTGACCCATCCACACGAGCTGCACCACTGCGCGCTCCGCACCCGGCCCCGAGCCCACCGCGAGGGCGATGTCGAACTTGATCTGCAGGCTGGCTCTGGAGACCGACTCGTTGCGGCGATACTTCTTTCGCTTCTTCGCTCGATCGAGCAGCGCCTCGTATTCGAAGAGGTGGGGAACGTCCCAGGTGATGGCCTTGCCCATAAGGGCCGGAAGGCCCCGGTATCTCAGACCGAAGGCGAGCCCGATATCAGCGTTGATATCCAGCCATTGGCCCATGGTTCGACGCGCGGACTTGATCGTCAGATTGCGCCTGGAGTCAGTCGGATTGACCTGACCAAACAGACGTTCGATCGCCAGGAGCAGGCCTTCGGAGAAATCCGTGCATTCGATGGGGCGCCCGAAAATGAAGCGTTCCCATTTGGCCCGCAGCGGTTTGTCCTGAGCCAGGTCGTCGCGATGGGCTTCGAAGAACTCGCGGTCGTCGTCGCGGGTCTCCTTCAAAGATCGTGTTTTCAGGACCTTGAGATACTCGGAATCGGCCTCGCTGAGGCGCCCCGGCATCTCGAATTCGAAGAAGATGGCGGTTTCTTCCGGAAGGGTCGTCTTCTTGAGCTTCAAACCGGAAAATAGTAGCAGGACGCTGTCGATTTCCCATTCGAACTGCGAGAGCGCTTCGGCCGCGGGACTCCATCCGGGGGGCGCGACGATGAAGGCTTCGATGGCCTCGTGGCCGCGCGGATCGATATCCTCGCGCGCCTGCTCGTACTGTGACTGCAGCTCATCGGCCTCGATCACCTGCCGGTTTGGGCGCTGCTTCGCCAACAACGGCTTGCGGTCGGAAACCAGCTTTCCGTAGAGACGTTTCCAGCGGCGCGGCTGGTCGAGATCCTTGTCTCTCAGCCCCCGGAAATAGCCACTATCACGGGGCAGATGGAGCGCGGGCAACGCCCATCCAAGGGCTTCCTGGACGGGCTTTGACTCATTCGCGATGCGTTCTCGCGTAAGCGCAACGTAGTGGGAGATCTGATGCAGCGTCCAATCATCGGCTTCGTTGAGGCCCCGCAGGGCCGTACGCCAGGCGACGAGCTGATTGTCGGGCAGACCTAAGCCCGCGCTGGCGGCTTCGACCCAGGGCGCGGAATCTTCGGTGAGTTGCTTGGCCCCGATGAGGGTGACGTCCTGCAGCGATGCGCCTTGGTCATCGTCCGTGTTCGCAAGCAGCAGCGCGGGTCGGTCACACTCGGCGTTGCGAACGGCAACGGTTCGGTCGTCGGTGACGACGCTTTCCGGCAGGCCATGACCCTCCACTAGGGATCTCGGTATGGCGATCTTCAGCAGCGCTTCAGTGTCGGGGTCCAGCAGCAATGCTGCCGTGATCGCCGCAACCTGATCACCCGTCAGGCGATCCAACAAGAAGCGTGCAACGCCGTCGTCATCGCTTAGCGCCTGCAGGCGCTGCCGCAATGACGTGGCGCCCGCGGCGCCGATCAGGTCGGAAGGTTTCACGCCGCCTCCGCCCGCTGGAAGGGGTTCTCGACATAGGCGCAGGAGTCCGACAGCCGCTTCAGCAGACCCAAACTGGCGAGACGTTCCTCTAGCCGCCGGGCGTTGTCCGAGAAATCCTCTTGGTCCGCGTCGCCGCTGGCGATGAAGGCCTGCGCCTGATGGTCGCCGATGATCAACCCATATCGGTCCGCAAGCAGCGCCAGGAAGTCCTTGAACTCCAAGCGGCGAGGAACGCAGGTGACCACCAACGTCTTGAGGAGGCGATCCGTCGGCGCATAGCGCACCCGCCGGCTCGATCGCCGGGACGACAGGCCGATGGCCCGCGCCCAGGTCATGTGGATTTTGCCTACGTGCTGTTTGTGGCGGACAACCGCTTTGTCGACCAAACTGTCGATGAGGTCTTGGGGCGATCCAGTTGCTTCGTCAGGATCATCAGGGTCGGGCCAATCGAATGCCTGTTGCAGGATTTCCGCGGCCTCCAGGGCAGCGTCATCGGAAGCCAGCGCCGCACCCCATTGGGCCGTCTGAGTGGTCGAACGGATGAAGCGTTCGAGGGCCTGTTGCGGCAGGGCGTTGTTGGCTTGATAGGAGTCCGCCGAGAGGTCCCGCACGACCGACTTCTTGGGAGCCACAATCTCGCAGACGAGGGTGCTGGGCTCGCGGCCCAGCACCTCGCGAGCGCGGTCCAGCTGATAGAGAATCAGGTTCAAGCCCGTGATCGCGACGAGGTGGGGGATCGCATCATAGGCGGGGATCGGGAGCGAGAGGATCGCCAGCCAGTCGTCCGCCAGCCGGTCGAACACGGGGTGTGTCGAGCACGGCAGGAACGCTCCGCCCCGCTCCGCCTTGGAGAATTGGGGCTCACCTTGCAGCGCCTGCGCCATGCCGTCGTAGGGCGCCGGGTTTTGCAGGAACCGGCTGACCAACAGCTGCCGTAGTTCCGATGCGCGCTGGCTGCGACACAGCATCAAGTAAAGCACCTCACCGGTGCGGGCGAAGAAGCGGCGATCGGTCGACACGCCGCCTTTTGGGCTCACGCTAACATCCTCATAGAGGGCGTGCGGGCCAAACGGGAAGACGAACTTCGAGCTCCAGCGCTTGTTGCTGTCGCCCTCGATCGCCGAACCCTGGAGAAAGTTGATGACTGCGGCGAAGTCCTGGAAGGTCTCGAAGCGCTCTCGCAAATAGGTGAAATCAGTCGACTCCAATCCGCCCGCCGACTGAGCCATCTTTTCGAGCCAGACCGCCCAGGCCAGCTCATCAGCCCTGTCCTCCGCCAGAACAGTCATGATGTGCGGGTTATTGAACACCAGGTTGCGTAGCTTCAGCTGTGTCTGCGGCCTATAGCTGAGGCTGTTGAGCGAGGCCTCCTGCAAGGCGCGCCCGGCGCCGTGCTCCGCCAGCAGCACCGTGAGGAACTCGAGGAAGGTCAGCCAGGGCGACTGCTCGTCGTGAAGACGATGGCCCCAGATAGCCTCGTCGACCCAGATCGTCGGCCCGGTGCGATCTTCAAATTGGGCAGGGCGGTCGAGGATCTCCATCGTCATGCCCTTACCATCACGCGCCGTGGAGTCGCCCGGCCGTCACTGCTCAATTCGATAAAGCGCAAAACCAACTCGCCTGCGGCGCCCTGTTCGTCGCCGTCCAGCCGACGGCGATTTTCAGTTTCTCGCAATAGGCGCGCTTTGAACGCCAGCAGGTCCTCGTGGCACTCAAGGGAGAAGCTGCTCGGCAGGGCACCTTCCGCGACGCGGCCCAAAAACTCAAACCGGGTGGGTGACAGCTCAAGGCTGACCGGCGCGGTCGTCTCCGAGCGATACAGACGCACCGCGATATCGAAACCACCCTTCGGGTTTGGGACGAGAGTGACCTCCTCCCCGCCCTGGCGCGGCACCGAGATCAACTCATCGAGCAGCGGGCTGCGCTTGGACTGCGAATAGCTTCCCGAGGTGGCGAGGACGAGTTCATCCTGGTTCTGCACCAGCATGCCGGTGAAGACCCGGTTGAGACCCCGGACGATCATTGCTAGGGCCCCGCGTGGGAGCGGCTGTGCCGCGCGGAGCTTTGCGGCCACATCGAGATAGAGGCCGGCGTAGCGAAAAACAGTCAGATCCCAAAGGTCATAGGCGCCAATCTGGTCGTCGGGCATTGTGAAAAATAGGCGCTGCCTTTGGGATTTCAGCGCGGTTAGGAATTGGGCGCGATCGGCGCCTTCGCCGCCCTCGAGATAGGCGCGTTGACCTTGGGTGTAAAAAGGCGTCGCGCCGTACATCGCGTCGCGCAGCACCAGTCGCTCGTAGGCCTCCTTGTAGGCCGGATCATCGGCGCCATAGACGAGGAGAGTGTCGACCCGATTGCTGGTTTCTGAGCCGATACCGAACATATTGAGTTTCTTGAACAACTCAGTCTTTTCGGCCCTACTGGGCTTCAGATTTTCCCCGAAGATGTTTCGATAGACGCTGGCTTGGTCGCCGCGGCCGCTCTTTTGGATAGCCGGGACCTCATTACAAGACATGAGCCCATCCCGCGCCTCCGGATGACCGAGGAGGCTATTGGAAATCAGCGCGAGCAGTTGGCGCACTGGGAAATGCCCGCCATTGCGCTCACTGAGCTCGATCAGCGCCGTAAGGCGGCGCCGAAACGGGTCGTGTGCGCCATCACCGATCAGGCGCCGCCGATTCTCGAGTATGGGACAGACGCTGCCCTCGCTCACCGCGGGGCAACCGTCACAGCCGGCCCATCCCTCGTGCCCGGTGATCGCGTCGATGATCTCAGCGGTCATCTGAGCCGCGGGTGCGCGACTCAGATCGCTCAGTTTGAGGAAGACGCCCTCATCGTCACTGGCACCAGTCACCAGCAGGTCTTCGACGACGCGTGCGAGGCGCCTGACCTCGCTTGTGTCTGGCGCGGTCTTCAGCTTTTCGAGCAGCTGCCCGTGGTTGGCGGCCAGCAAATAGACCGTTGAGGCGTCGGGATCGACGACGTCACGAGCGACCGCTTCGATCAGCTCGGCACTTTCGTCATCTCGGAGCTCGCTCAGGTCTTTGACGATGACGAGCGTGCGTGCGCCAACCGACAGGCGTTGGATCTTGGCCCCCCGATTCCAGGTTGCTTCGTCTCCACCGAGCTCTTTCCACACTTCCCTGCAATGATAGGTTTTCCCGTCGCCCGCGGTCCCGGTGATGATCTGCGAAACGGGCCGCTCACTGCGGAACGAGGACAGCAAGAAGTCCAGGAATTGCGCGGGTAAGACGATCGGTTTGATCTTGTGCCGCTTCAGCGCGCGCTGAATCGACTCGTCGTACATGTTGTCGTTTGTAGGAATCGGTCCGTAGTTCCGCAGAAACTTCACCCAAGCCGCTGTAAATGACGGTTCTGACAAGCCGTTTTCCCCCGACCATGACGCTCAACGAGCATAGGCTATTGACCACCGAACGCAACGCAGTGGACCATACCTCGATAATGCTTCAGAAACGATCATACACTTCGACCCGAGCGATGGAATTGCGGATCGAAGGTAGCGTAGGCAAGCTATCAGCGCGCGACCTTGAATGGATCGAGCAGCGTCACCCCGCGTCCCTCGAAGTCCTTGACGTTGCGAGTGACGACGACCAGGCCATGCACACGCGCGGTCGCGGCAAGGCCGGCATCATCGACATGCTTGTCACTCTCGCCCAACGCTTCGCCCCAGGCTGCGGCAACGGGCCGGTTGATCGGCAGAATCCGCCCCTCGAAAGCATCGAAGATCGCTGAGACGGCGACGTCCAGCGCCGCCGCCGCCTCGGGTTTCGTCTTTCTGAGCTTGGCGACGCCTTTGGCGATCTCGCGCACCGTCAGCGCGCTGATCGCAAGATCGGCGTCATCGACGCTCTTGAGCCAGGCGGCGACATTCTTGTGCGGCGATGTCTTGCCGAGTTCGCGCAGGACGTTCGTGTCGAGAAGATATTTCATCCGCGCGGGCTGGTATCAGGCATCGTCGAGCGCTTCCAGTCCGGCACCCTGCAAGGCCCGCTTGACGCTGCTGCGCGGATAGGGCCGGCCTGCCTTGGGATAGGCATCTGCATAAGCCTGGGCCGTCTCGATCTCCTTGCGGGACAGCGAGGGATAGTCTTCCAGGACCTGCTCGATCGACGCGCCGCCATCAATCAGTGCGGCGATCCGATAGACCTCGATCTCCGACCCGTTCAGGAGGGGCTCACCATCGGCCCGAAACGCGACCTTCTCGGCAAGCGCCGTGAGGTCCGTCGTGCGCCGTTCGACTTCCTCCACCAGATCGGTGACCGAAATGCGGAACCGGCCGAACCGGACTTCGTCGCGGCGGTCGATCGGGGTTTGTTGAAGGGCCTCGTAGAATTTCGTCCGTGCCTTGGGTGTGAGTTCGTCGCGCAGCGCGCGCACGGCGTAGAGATAGAAAAGATCGCTCCACCCGATCGCTCGCACGGATGCGCCCGCCCGGCGCAGCAGGACCGGACGGACAGGACCGGCGTCCAGGGCCTTCTTCACGGCGCGGACGGGCTCGCGCAGGATGAATGCGGCTTCGGCAGCGGTGAACTGGGCGGTATGGGCCATTCGCACCTCCTTATATGACCCCTAAAATAGGGTCGTATTATCTTGCCGTCAAGGATGCCCTTCGCCCATCTGCAAAGCCGGAAAAGCGTGGACCAGGCTTTCAGGGTTTCCGACTCTCCGGCTGATTGGAAGTCGCTGCCCTGATAATTGGAACTCATCGTGAGGCATGTGCGAGCTAACACCTAGAGGGGAAAGCCTTCCCCCTGGTCGGCGCCGGCGTCGCCGACACACCCCCTTCAGCGGGGCGGTCCCCGCAACGCCCCCTAGAGTGAGAGTGCGGACCGGGTTTCCGTGACGGGTTGAGAACTGGAGGAGAGGCCTCCGGCGCCCGTCGCGGAGATCCGCGATGTCCAACAAGACCGCTTCAGCGCGCCCCGGCAACGACCGGGCGAGCCTCTATGACGAAATCACCGGCAAGATCATGGCCGAGTTGGAGGGCGGCCGTGTGCCCTGGGTCCAGCCCTGGGGCACGGCGACGGCGAAGGCGCCGCTCGCCATGCCGAAGAACGCCGCGACCAGCCGTCAACACGGCGCGTCTGAATGGTCTCGACCCGCATGCCTACCTGGTCGATGTGCTCGAGCGTATCGTCTCCGGCGCGACCAAGGCGAATGCCTTGCACGAATTGTTGCCTTGGAATTGGAAAGTGCTGCAGGCCGGACCGGCGCTCGCCGCATGACCCAGCGGCAACCGCGCCGGACACACCGCCCCGCCGAACCGAATTCAGCGCCAATGGATCTCGATGCCTTGGATCGCTGGCTGCAACGCGCACAGCCGGAGGGAAAAATCCATAACGTCTCCATGCTCGACGGCTATGTCACCGCCATTGTTGTCGGCCCGGTCTCAATCCCGCCCGACGAGTGGTTCGTCGACCTGCTCGGCAACAAGGGTCGTATCGCATCCGCCCGCGGTAGAACGCTCACCGCAATCGAGGCCATCATCCAAAGGCACAACGCGATCGGCGACGCACTCGCCACCACCCCGCAAACCTACGCGCCGATCTTCCAACGAGCCGATGACGGCACCGTCTTCGCCGAACCCTGGTGCCTCGGCTTCCTGACCGCCATGCATCTGCGCTGGGCAGCCTGGAAGCCACTGCGTGACCCCGCCCGCAGCGAGTTCCGCCTCACCATGCCAATCCTCTTCCACTGCATCGACGCCGGCGATGAGCCTCTGAACACCGCTGAACACACAAGCCGCGACGCAGATCCCGCCCTGCGCGAAATCTATCACGCCATCCCAATCGTCGTTCCCGTAATCAGAGAATTCTAGATGCCTCACCGCTTCGCCAAACCCTGATCAGAACAACAAAAACGGGGGGTGGGGCTGTCGCATCGCTTACCTACTATCATGGGCGCGAGCATGTGCCCGCCCCTCTCCGCGCCTTCATCGGGTATGTTCAGGAGAACAGATGGTAAGGGCGCCGGGGATAATGAACCGGCTTCCGGGCGCCGGCCTTTCCCGACTGGGGTCTTTCGGAACCTGCTGCGCGATGCCGGCATAACCGAAAACCGCACCATGCAGCCTGCACTTCGGCCTTGGAAAGGGCGACGGAGACGCCGAGGACATGGCGGCGTTCATCGGGTCCGATACCGATGGCCGAGAGCACGGCGGCGTCGCGGAGGACGCCATTATCGCGCATTTTTTCATATCTGGCGTCGAGGATGAGGTAACGGATCTCGGCGAGGGATCGGGTGCGCCAGGCGACGAGTTGGTCATCGAGCAGTTTGCTGGCGCGACTGACCTGAGCGGAGGAGAGGCTTTCGATGCCGAATTCGCGCATGACGGCTTCAACGTCGCGGGTAGAGGCGCCTTTGATGTACATTTCGACGACGCCGAGCATGACCGCGCGGACCGAGCGTCGGCCGCGTTCGAGGGCCTGTGGGTAGAAGGGTTCGCCCACGTGACCGGCGGTTTTGGGGACAGCGACGGTGATCGACCCGACCGGGGTATCGATCCGCTTGGGCTTGTAGCCATTGGCGTAACGCTGACGATCGGGGTTGCGCTCGTAGTGACTGGCGTGGTGGAAGCGTTCGCGCTCGATCTGCATGGCGAATTCGAAGGTGCTACTGCCTCTGATGCGGCAGTTCACGGAAATGCTACGCAGCAGCGGCATATTCGGCAATTCCAAGCCGGCGACGTAATGAGGGGATGAGTGAGGATTACTCCTCGTCGTGATCACCAGCTACCTGTAACGAAGCTGCGATATCGGCAATCGACCGGAATAGCACCAGCGCGTCATCCTTTGACGGTAAAAAGCCACGGCGGTGCCAAAACCCGGCCGCCTCGTCATCAATGGCATTGACGATAAGCGCCCGCCCGCCGATCAACGCGGCACCGTTCACGCTGCGGGCAAGAGCATGATTGAACAATCCCAGGCCAATCCCTTGCCCACTCCAGGCACGGTCCGTCGCAAGCTGCCCGAGCAGAATACACGGCACCGGAGTCGGTGGCTGGCCAGTGCGGATTGCGCGCGGCAGAGTCGCTGGAACAATTGCCGTAGGCGCCAAGCCGTAATAGCCAACCACACGGTCCTCCACATGGACGACCATGACCACCGTGAAGCCCTTTTGCTGGTTGGCTAGCGCCCGGGTTTTCAGCCAATGGTCGAGCGAGGGCTTGCCGCAGGAGAACTGGGATACATCATGACCGGAATTCAGGAGTTCCGGCGCAGAGGGCGGCGGCTCCGCCATCAGCGCTTTGCCGTTGACTTCTCCCATGGTGCTCTGCGCCCAAGGGATGCCACTATCGCCGGCACGGGAGCAGCAGGTGCGGAGACGGCTTGGATAAAGGATTCGAACCCCTCTGCGCTCATACGCACCAGTGTGCTTTCCATGAGCACTTCCTCGGCGGCCCGCACCGCAGCCTCACGCACAAAATCCGTCCGCGAGCGTCCGCGCAAATCGGCGGCACGGTCGATAATGGCGATGTCACCTTCTGGTAGCCGCATCGAGAGCGGGTAGTCCCTGCGCTTGTCTGTGGCGGTTATCGCTGGGGCTTTTGTCATGCGACGTCTATAGCCGATTGTAGCTTATTTTGCAATACAATGCGATTGCATCCATCATGGGCTACGTCGCCTTGTTTTCGAGAAGATTCGGTCGGCAGCTCGACTGGTTACTAAACTGGAACTGGACGCCAGCCAAACCAGCATCGGAACCGACGGCGGCATGACCACGCAGCGCAATAAAATCCGCCACGTTCACACCGTCGCGTGTGCCGCCAGGCAACTGGGCGCCGATGAAGTCCTAATCTACAACCCCACCCTCGCCCTGGAATGCGAGAATGGGGTCATCTGGGTTCACGGCCTCGATGATGAGACCGCGTTCTGGCCGTCACCGATGACGGCATAGGGGAAACTCGCCTGCCCCTGGAACAATATCGCGAATGCATAGTTCGTAGCTGGTCAAGGGGCTGACTTTTTCACAGTACTTGCCGAACGGACACATCCTGACAGCGTATGACCTGTAGCGTGACCATCTGGATGAGCGTCAGGGAGAGAGTGATAAGACCTTTCGCACGACACGTTCTCGTTCACGCCCCTCGTTACCACCGGAACGACAAATTTAGTGAGGACGTTGGCTCGGCCCCGTTCTGGAATGCTTGTCCCTTGGCGGCAATCGATGCATCGGAGGAGGACGGGAAGCCTCCATTTTCGCCGTGCCATCCATCCACGCGGCAGGTCGCCGGGATGTCGTCGAGAAACATGGAGGGCTGCATTTTCCCGTAACGAAATCCGGCATGGGACACCGTGACCAGCTGCCGACCCCGGGTCAGCGCCACATAGGCAAGCCGGCGTTCCTCTGCGAGGTCGCCGAACGAAGGCGGGAATACGCCTTGTTCCCAGGAGGGCAGGAACACATGGTCGAACTCGAGCCCCTTGCTCTTGTGCAACGTCATCATCTGGATGTGGTCGTCGACGTCGCGCTCATCCCCCGGACCACCACTCGCCAACGCGGCATGATCGAGAAGATCCCGCGTCCCATGAAATCCGCCGGCGATCATGATGAGCTCGCGTAGATTTTCGATCCGCTCGGCGGCTTCCTCGGCGCGGCTGTCCCGCCACATCTGCCAGTATCCCGTGCGTTGGAGTAGAGTAAACAGCCGGTCGGCGAGAGTGTCCGGCGGGGCCTCCCCGTGACCGCGGATCGCATCGGCGAACGCGAGCGCTGTTGCACGGTTGCGCGGCGGCAGCGGCGCGGTCTCGATCGCCGCGAGCAGCGAGCATTGCCGCCAGCTCGCCTCGCCTTCGAGACAGGCGAGCGCCTTCTCTCCGAAACCGCGCGCTGGCACGTTGATCATCCGCCTGACCGCCTCGTCGGACTGGACGGAATCCGGCGATGCCGAGATCCGCAGCAGGGCGAGCGCATCCTTGATCTCGGCGCGCTGGTAGAACCCAACGTCGCCCACGAGCACATAGGGCACCCGGCTGCGGATCAGCGACTCCTCGATCGCCCGTGACTGGAAATTGCTGCGATAGAGAACGGCCATCGTTCCAAACCGGGCTCCTTCGCCATGCCGGCAGAGGATCCGATCCACGATGCCGTCAGCCTCGGCCGTGCCATCGCGGAAGCGAACCACCTCGATCGGATGGCCGGCAGGCTTCCGGGTGAATAGGGTCTTGCCCATCCGTTCCCGGTCGTGGGCGATCACGGCATTGGCCGCTGCGATGATCAGGCCGGTGGACCGGAAGTTCTCTTCGAGCCGGACCTGCGAGCCGCGCGGGTAGTCGGTTAGGAACCGCCGCAGATACCGGATGTCGCTGCCGCGCCAGCCGAAGATCGCCTGGTCATCGTCCCCCACGCAGAACAGCTGGCGGTGTGTACCGGCGAGCAGGTAGATCCAGCGGTATTGGGCGAAACACACGTCTTGATATTCATCTGCCAGCACGCAATCGAACCGGTCCGCCCATCGTGCGCGATACGCGGCGTTGCGGCTCATGGCGAGTGTCGGCCAGAGGATAAGGTCCCCAAAATCCGCTGCGTTCGCGTCGCGCAGGTAACGCTGGTACTCCTGATAGATGCCGACGGCCGCGCGCATGCCGATCGGATCGACGGGGCTTCCCTCGCGCGACGCCTGTGCGATCAGCCCCTCAACCCGTACAGCGGCGTCCTCGGGCGCGATCAGATTATCCTTGAATCGAGCGATCCTGCCGCAGATCTGCTTGAGCAGATCGGGATCAGAGCCGCCCGCCCCATCCACAGCCTCGATATTCCTGGCCTTGAGCACGCGTCGCACGACACGGCGGCTGTCATCGGCGTCGTATATCTCGAAATCCGGCCGCAGGCTGGCGACTTCCGGTTCGGCCCGCAACTGCCGGGCGCAGAGTCCATGAAACGTGCCGATCCATTTCGGGCGGGTCCCGGCGCCGAGTGCTTTCTCGATCCGCGCGGTCATCTCTCGCGCTGCCTTGTTGGTGAAGGTCACCGCGAGAACGCGGGATGGTGAAATCCCGCCGTAGCGGATCCGGCGAACGATCGCGGCGGCCAGCGTTTTCGTCTTGCCGGTCCCGGCCCCCGCCAGCACGAGAACCGGCCCGTCCTGCCAGACCGCGTCCCGCTGGGAGTCGGTCAGATCGGCGAACGGGTCACGATCGCCCGAAGTAATCGGGTGATCGTCGTTGCCGGCGGCTGAGGGGAGGCTACCCATCGGTGAATGCCCCTCCCTTCATGGTTCAACCAAAGACCAGATCGTTGGCCGTGCCGCCAAGACGCTGCGCCACGTTCTGCTGGAACTCGCCGACCGTCCAACCTTGCATGCCGTTGTTGGCAAGATCCTGCGCGGAGACGTATTGGGAAAGCGGTGTTTCGGGCGGAGCAACCGCAATTGCGCTGCCGGGACCTGAGCCGAACACCCAGGCGCCGTAACTTTGAATGACGGTAGGGGGCGTCCCTGTTACTGTCTCGACGCTTTGCGAATAGTTCTGGAGGATATAGCCTGCGACAACCGTCTGGTCGGCTGGGTTGGTCATGTCTGCGGCGGTGTAGGGTAAACCATACTTTGAGACGGTGGTATTCCAGGTCGGCTGCGTAATCTGGTAGACCCCATATGCCGACGTGCTACCGTTCGCGTCAGCTACATTCATGTCATGGCTCTCCGCTTCAGCAATCCCGGCCAGCGCTTCAGCGTTAAGACCAAGCTGGGAAGCAATCGCTTCACCGCCGGCCGCATACCCGGCCTGTTCGTAGAGCGCCATTGCGGAACTGGAACCTCCGGATCCAATGCTGCCTGTTGCGGTGCCTCCCGCTCCCTGGCCCGATGAACTCTGATAAGGCGACTGCGGAGCTGGCACGACGATGCCCGTTCCCAGTTCGGGATAGACGGGAACCACCATGGCGGGTTGACTCACGACTGGCCCCAGGCTTTGGGCCAGCACCGAAGGACTTGCTGATGTTGCACAAAGGATAGCGATGCCCAGTATCCGGAAGCCCTTCCGTTTCATGGCTTTGGCGTCCTTATATTGAACAGGTTGAGACCTGACGGCTGATCCCCTTCGAACGTGCAGATGGCTTTCGGTGCGAATTTGTCGTGGAACGGATGAAGATACGACGTTCGGACATAGCCGATTTTCCCGCGGGCAATGTGGATTTTGGTAAACTGTCCAGTCGCAGGTCCTGCCGCCACCCAGTCATAAGTAATACCCACCACCGGGCTCGCCGCAGAAGGAGCACTATGGACATGTTTGTAATCATCGACGCTGAGACATCCCCAGAACCCATGTGCTGGCGTGACTTTGATGGGTGGAATCGAACTCTGCGGCGGGGGTGGCCCCCAGTTGCGGTGAACCAGCGCGTTGTTCTCTTTGGAAAGCTGATCGAGTTGTTTCATCTCCTGGCCCATATGCGGCTGGATCGGCTGCGGCGGAGTCTCTGATTGCGCCAGCGCGCACCCGGTCGATGCGAGCAGCGCGAGACCCGGCAGGGCGGCGAGCAGTTTCGTTTTATTCGGGCTCATACTCCGTCTCCCATGGTTAAGTTTGAGGTTAAGGGGCGGGCGGTGTTGCCTCTTTGAGAAAACGATGATTGAGGCGGGTAAGTGTCGTGGCGCTGACGAGATCGCGAAGCGGGCAAGTCAGTAAGTCTCCGTTGGCCGTTGCGATGGTCATAGGCGCCTGTTCGCAGGCATATCGACCGGAGACCGCGTTGCCTTCCTGGACGGAACGCCACGCATAGCCGCCGATGACGCAGGCGAGGAGCACCGCGCCGGCGATGGCTGCGCCCATGATGTTGTGTCGAAGGTTCCAGCGTCTCTGGAAGATCACGTTGGCACTCTTGTTCGCCTCGACGATCTGCTGGCCGAGTTTCTTGACGGTCGCATCGATCTTCGCCTGCAGGTCGGTTTCCATCTCTGCGCGTTTCAGACGCAGTCTCTCGATCTCCGTGCGGAGGATCTCATGCTGGGCGCGGGATGCGTCGACGACATCCCGGCGGAACGCCGCGCGGCTGTCGGCAAAAGTGGTCGCAATGGTACCGAGTTCCGTTCCGACGCCGTCGAGAAGACCCGCCAAATGGATGAAGCTGGCGGCAATTCCGCTCGACCAGGTGAATACAGCATCGTCTTCGGTTACCCCCTTCGCACGGAGATCCTCGACGAGTTGAATTGCCTCTGCCCGAAGATGTTGCGCCAACCTGGCCTGCGAAGTGAGCGGTGGGACAGTTTGGTCGGCGGGATTGATCGCGTTCACGGTAGCACGTCCCCGACGCTGGCTTTAAGATGTTCAATCTCGAGCTTGCGGTTCCAGTCCTCGACCATGATCTGCATCGTCGGTGGCGCACGGCGACCGGTCGGACCCGGACGGTTCGCGAGCACGTCGTTGATCGACAAACCGAGCCCCCGCATTTCTTCGAGGCAGATGATGCGCGGAACACGAATTGTCTTGATGCCCGCCGTTCCGAGGTCTTTGAATTCCTGACTTTCAGTGACCGGTACAAAGACTGAACTCGGGTTCTGCCCGCTGCGGAGGACGCCGCTGTTCAGGTAGAGAATCGTCCGCCGGTTGTCGAAATGAGCATCGTCGATGGTCGCAAGGACGTGCCGGAAATCCTCCTCGTCGGGGCCAAGGAAGAAAGCCTGAACCAGCACGATTGCGAACCGTTCCCCGAAACTCGCAAGATCGAGGTCCTGGACGAATTCCTGAATGACGCGGTCGCCCCCGCCGAGATCGAGAACACGCGATACCCGGTCTTCGGCCATTGCGTTAAGTTCGGCCATCAGCCACTCGCGGATCGTGCCGAGCGCCTCGCCGTCCGGGAAACTCGCGCCGTCCTCGATCGCTGTTCCGTCCGCATTGGTCAACGGATAGAAAGTCTTGAGCGTGCAGCTCCGCAAATCGCCGTCGAGTGCCTGGGCACGTCTTCCATTTCGGCGCGCGCGTTGGATCAGCCAGTCGCAGAGGGTACTGCCTCCCGTTCGTCCGCGCCCGCGGCGAACAAAGAGAACGGGCGGTCGAAGCGGCGACGTCGGGATTGCGAGTTCGGTTGAAATGTCAGGGGTTGGTCCGTCCATGAGCTTCGTCTTTCTTCAGTTCATCCATGATGCGTTGCCTGTCCGCGAGGTGTGCCAGGACGCGCTCGCCGGTCGCATCAGCGTCGAACCGCGCGATGTAAACGGCAAATCCCGCGTCGGTGAGATCGTTGACCAGGTCCTGCTGAAGGGTCGCAAACGCCTGACGCTGCTCGTCGAGGTAAATATCATTGCGGAAGTTCTGGGCTTCCCATGCCCGTTCGTAGGAATATTCGGCCGATTTTCCGGGCGGTAGTGTCTCGCGCTCCAGTGGCGCGATGTGCGCCTGCCACTTCTTCGTGACGATCATCGGCGGTTTTCCCGGTCGGAAAACGACGCTCCCTACCATCGGGGGCGGTCGGGTTGTTGCGGGCGTCGCAATCGTCTGCGCCGGAGGATCTGGCGTCTGCGGCGTGCTTGGCGTGTTTGCAGGCGTGACGATCCGCGCGGCCGGGCGGGACCGCGACGCCTTCACAGCCCGAGTGACACGCTCCCAGGTGCGATAGAGGATGCGAACGGTCACCGGCCTGTCCTGCCCATCCCGAATGCCCGCTTCGTTGACCAGTTCCAGAAACTTGTCCCAGCTGCCGTATCGCGACCGCTTCTCGGCAATGGCGTCGTGGTTTTCGACCATAAAACGGTAGAGCGGTGAATGACGGTCGGTGTCTTCGAGGGCTTGCGAAAAAGCCTCGGAGAACGCCACACGTCGCGGAACCTCGGTCGAAGCCATGGCTGCACTCCCTTCTGATATCGAATGGCGGACATTTGACGAACGGGGCCGGCCGAGACCGCGCGCGTCCCGGATCGCCCCCACTCTCGCCCAGGTGGCGGCCAGTAGCTGCGGTGTGACCACCCTGCCCCGCGTGTCGGTGATGCCGTTGTGGGCCAGCCAGTCGAGCACCGGTTGCCAGGAATCGCCCCGGCTACGTCGGGCGGCGATCGTCTCGTAATTTTCGTCCAGAATGCGAGCGAGCGCGGATCCCGCACTGTGATGGCCGCCCTCGCCTCCGGCGTGATCAGTCGGGCGGTTCGTCGTCTCCGGTTTCGTCGTTTCCGGGTTCGGGATCGCGGGGTTCGCCCTCTCCGGGCTCAGGTTGGACACAGTCCGATCCGGTCCCGCCATCTCCTGCGGTCTCATGACCGGTCTCCCCGGCTGATGGATCCCCGGGCGCATCGTCGTGGCGACGTCTCCCTCGCCGCACGACCGGCCATTTGTAACTCTTCCGCTCCTTGAAGCGGCGCGTCGGGTTGGAAAGATCGGGCAAGCCTGGGGATGGTATTTGAGTTCCGAACCCGCTCAAAAGAGCCGCGTTCATCGTCTCCCAGACATTTGTGAGCGTCTCCAGCGTGACCTCGTTGCCGTCGCGATCCCGGATACCGTTTTTGCGTATCACGCCCAGAATGAAGTCCATGCTTTCCGTCTTGGCGATGATCCGTTCGATCACATCGTAATTCTTGCCCAGATACCCGATCAGGCGATCGTTCGGATTGAGACTCAAGTATGTCTCGATCCGTGCGGTGCGCCGTGGGCCGTACAAGAGATGCTTCGTCATGACGGCCTACCAGCGCTGCCCACGATATCGCCGACGCATGATGGGTGTTCGGCCGGAGAGGAGCAGGCCGGCAAGGCAAGCCACCCCAAGACCGACGAGGTCCGGTTCGGTCAGATGTCGGAGTAGATGAAATACCACGCCATAGACGATCGCGTGCAGCACCAGCACGATCAGGGAATGCATGTCTTTCCTCCCCTGATCCGGACAAATCAGCGTCCCACATTGGCACGTCTCCAATCCGCACGAAATTCCCCGCGTAACGACGCGAGCGTGGTGGGTGCGGTCATGACCACCCCGACCTCGCGATTGGCATCGAGGCTCGATCGCGAGATGTTCTCCGAGCCGATGAACCCGTAACTGCCGCCCACGATCAGTTTCGCATGAAGATAGATCGGCCGGACCTCCAGCAGCCGCACCTGCATCCCGGCGCGGCGGAGCCGAAGCACATTGGCCCGATCGGTCGATGTCAGTTTTGCGGGCAGCAGAATCCGGGCGAGCTCCCCTTTGCGCGCGATCGCGTGTAGCAGTGCGGGATCGTCGCCCAATTCCTCGGCCTCGATTTCGATCGGACCGGGCTGGCCGAGGATCGCGGCGAGTTTCGGCTCGGCACCGGGCGAGAGCACGAGACGGCGCGATAGCCCCCGGACCATCGAACCGGCCCGGCGATCGGTCCAATCGGCCATGAACACCCGGTGCAGAGCCTGAACGAGGCGAGGATCGTCGCTGGTGCAGAGATATTCCCGATTGCGGTGGAACGCGCTGTAATCCCAGTTCGCGGTGCCGATCAGCACCTTGCCACCGGACACCGCGTATTTGGCGTGATCGAACCGGTAACCTCCCTCGAACCGCGTAGGTGCGGTTCGCACATCGGCACCGCTGGACCGCAGCCGCGCGATCTCCCGCGTGACGAGACGGTGTGCCATCCGGTAGGGCCTGGCATCGACGATCACGCGCACTTGTATGCCGCGCTCGTGGTCCGCTGCGATCACCCTGAGGATCGCGCGGCTGGACAGGTAGTAGACCTCGATATCGACCGGCTGCCGGGCGGTCTCAATGAAGCGGACGATCGGGGCGGGACCGGCGCCGGGTTCGATGAAGAGGCTCATCTGCTCCCCCGCGCGATCGCCTCGATCCGCTGGTTGAGCGCGGTGATCATCTGATGGAATTCCACCGGTGACATTGGCGGCAATCTGGTGCGCTGACGACGCGGCTGCGGTGCCCGCATCGCTTCGACCGCCTGCGATGCCGCCGCGGCATCGCCGCGCGCCCAGGCCTCAGCCTGTTCGATCATCGCGCGGCAGGCCGCGTCGAGAACGGGATCCATAGGTTCCTGATGCAATGCCGCAATCTCGGCCGGGGCTGCTTTCAACATCTGTTGCAGGATCGTCTTCGGCGTTTCATCGGGACCAGCGACCGTTTCGAAACCCGCCCCGTCGTCGAGAGCGGGCACCTGGGTTTCGGGCAGATCCTGCACGTGGCGGCAGAGCGTGTCGGCGACATCCGTCCCGTCGATGATCTTGCCGGTCGCGACGGCTTCGCGCATGCCGGCGAGGATTGCATCGAGCGCGTTGCTCCGGGGCAGCGGGGCAAAGGGGTCGAACTCCCGGCCGGCTCTGCGGATGGCGGTCTCGGCGATCTCGCAGGAGGCAATCAGCGCGGTACGATCGGCCATCGCCATCTGGATCGGGCGGTTGATCCGCGAGACGCCCTTCGGGGCGGGATTGACGTAGATCAGGTTGGCGTACATCCGCATCGCACCGAACAGGATGACCGCCTCGCCTTCAATCTGCCCGCGCAGATCCGCAAAATCCACCCGTTTGGTGCGCTGGACGTCGGCGCGCGAGGTTTCGAGATATCCGCCGACCCCCGAAGAATCATAGCCAGCGACCTGGGTGACAAAACTGTCCCCCGCGGTGTTCTCGACATAGTCCCGGGTCGGGCCGCCTTCCTGAGTCCGCATCAGGATCTGGAGATTGAGATTGCCGAGCCAGGAATAGAGCGCATCGCCGATCCGGGCGCGGATGCCGGCGATCTCCTGAAAGCCGAGCATGAACGCGAAACCGAGCCCGCGCCCCATGGCGAGCATCTTGTCCATGCCGGCAACGGCGTAATAGCCGACCTCGTCGAGGGCGACCGGATAGGCGGAGGGGGAGAAGGACGGATCGTTATCGATGATATCGGCGATGTCGCCTTCGAGGTTCACGCCGAGGACCTGCGCCATCATGTTACGCATGGCCGAGACCACGATCTTGCCGAGAGCCGCGGTGGTTTCGCCGGCGTTCTCGAGGGCGGGCAGGTTGACCACGAGGATGCGGCGGTTGAGGACGATATCGCGCATATCGATGTCGCCGTTCTGGCACTTGAAGATGTGGCCGAGTGTGACGGCCAGCTGGGTGAATGTCTGCCGGAAATGCAGCAGCACGAAACTGTGCTGGCGCGAGGGTTCAGTGGATTTCTGGCGGTTCCAGTCGAGTTGCAGATCGAAATCCCCGGTCTCGCCGAGATAGGCGCGGAGCGGATAGAGCAGCGCATCGGGAATATCCGCGATGTCGATCGCGTGCGGTTCGTCACGGTCGGAGATGCGGACGAGAAATTTCTTCTTGGCCGCGATGGTGGCGACCGAGCGGAGTTCGGTGGCGTAGCGGATGCGCTCGATATCGATCGGGATCTGCTTGTTGTCGCGGACCCAGACGAGGACGGGGGCGAGGGAGCCGAGGAGAGCGATCGCGCCGGCGCGGAAGACGCCGTTGCTGTCACCGCCGCCCGAGGGGTTTTCCTCGATCTGGCTGACCAGGAGTTCGCGCAGCACGTCGGCGTTGCAGGTGGCGAAGGGATTGAACGTGTTGGTATCGCGATTGCCGCTGGCCACGAGGTAGTTCTGGGTCAGCACGTCGTCCTCGCGGCCAGTGCGGCGGGCGAGCGCGATGATATCGCCGTAGAGCCGGTTCTGCGCTTTGCCATCGACGATGGTGAAGCCGCTGCCCTGCAGGAGCGAGTTACTCAGGATGCTGATGATGCCGCGGGTCTTGCCGGCGCCGGTGGTGCCGAGGATCGGGATGCCCTGGCGTATATCGTCATCCGCGGCCCAGACCTGCTTCAGCGAGTTCCAGATATGTCCGAGATAGTAGGTCCCTGCGGCCGGGCGCGGCTTGCGCGAGCCGGGCAGCGGATGGTTGCGGTCCTTCAGCTTGGAGTGGACGGGCAGGCGGAACGGCAGCACGACGGCGCCGGAGAGCGTGTAGAGGGCGATGCCGAGGCTGCCGACCAGGACGAGGTTCAGTGAGGCCGGTTCGACCACGCCGATGAAGCCAAGCCCGATGATCAGGAAGCCACCGAATGCGGTCCGTACCAGATCGAGGAAGCGCGTCGATCCCGGGCGGACGTCGCGATAGAGTTGCGCGCCGGTGCGCTCGGTATTGTTGTCCGGACCGATGACGACCCGCTTGCTCATGAGTGCAATCCGAACAGCGCGCCCGGATCGGGGGGCGGCGGTAGCTGCTGAGGCGGTGCTGCGACGCGGGCGGGTTTGGGCAGTGCGACCCGCAGGTGTGGCTCCAAGGGGGCGACATACGGAGCGGCGACTTCTGCCGAGCGAGCGGGCGCGACGATCGAGGGAATGTCTGGGCCCCGTGCGGGTGCCGCGATGTCGCGGGGGATCAATTCGCTGCCCCGCGACGGTCCCAGTCGGAAGACCGAACCGATCACCATGCCGATGACAAGCATCCCGGCAAAGGTGGCGGTCATGGCGGCAAAACGACCGAAGCGACCGCCAGACGCCGCGGGTGTGGCTTGCGTCGCGGACGCGGCGACCTGAGCCGGAGCGTCCGGGGGACGGGGTGCGTGCTGTTCGGCGGAATACCAATCCCGTTCGCCCCCGCCTGACGGAGGCCAGCTGAGACGGAATGAACAGTCGCGCCACGGCAAGGTCTCGATGCAGGGGAACGGCTCACCTTCGGAGTCGATGGTGATTTGGGGTTTCCCGTCGATCGAGCGCAGGTGGATCAGCATCAGCGTATCTCCTTGATCGGCCGGCCGCGATTGGTCGCATCGCGCAGTCGCTGGTTGATCGCCTCCATCGCCATCTCCATCCGGGGGCGCGGGAGTCTCTGCCGCACCGCCCGTTCGGCCTCCCAATGGGCGCGACTGCCGAGCGCCTCGATCCTCGGGTTCGGCTGGGGCCCATAATCGGTAATGGTCAGGGGAAACCCGAGACTGTGCAGCGCGTACCAGAGCGGGCGATCGACCAGTTTGAGAAAGGCGAACTGGCCGGGTGCGAGAACCCCGGCGCGTGCCCTCGCGTGCATCAG
This sequence comes from Acidiphilium sp. PA, assembly GCF_026191915.1. Taxonomy (GTDB): domain Bacteria; phylum Pseudomonadota; class Alphaproteobacteria; order Acetobacterales; family Acetobacteraceae; genus Acidiphilium. Next base: position 19,795 of record NZ_JAIMBY010000016.1, on the reverse strand, counting down.
GAGACCCATCAGTGCTGTGGAGGTGAAAGCGTAGGTCGCCATTTCCGCGAGGGCGGGGTGGACGATCTCGGGACGATGCAGGACCGCATCGACCGCGGCGACGGCGTCGGGCGACAGGACGAGCGGGGCTGTCGGGCCGGTGCGGGCAAGCGGATCGGCCTTCCTATCCTGTTGGGCTGCCTCTTCGGGCGTGAGGGGGGCGAGGGATGTGGAGAGGACACCGAGCAGAACGCGGGCTTCGTCGCGTTCGCGCGCGGCATGCAGGCCAAAGACCGCGACCATCGCGCGGACTTGCGGGGTCGCCCCATCGAGACCGCGCCATACCGGTCCCAGCTGGGCGACCAGCGCGCCATGGGCGGCGATCGGATCGTAGCGGCCTTCGGCATCGAGCGCGTACAGGCCGATCCACTCACCGAGATGCAGCGCGAAATCCGCCTGCCTGACCGCCTCCGTGCCGGGCCGGACGAGACTGTGCCGCCGTTCGAGGAAGGCGGCAATCGAGGGGAAATTCAACACCTGCAGCTTCATCAACCCCTCGAAATCCAGCGGGCGCGCGAAGCGCTCGCCGGGGGCCTTCCAGATCGTCAGGGCAGCGAGGCCGGCGAGGAAGAGGGTGACCGGAATACGGTACACCCGCCCGACGAAAGCGCAGGCGAGGACGATCTGATGCAGGGTCACGGTCGCGGGATGGGCGGTTGCCATGGCCTGGCGCGCCTGGTCGACGCTGTGGGTCCAGAGGGAGGCGGGCCAGAGTTCGGCGTGCAGGATCGCCAGAACAAGGAGTGAGATCAGGGCGTGCGCCTTGAACCAGCCGAAGAACAGCAGACCGCCGACCAGGATGATCATGAAGACGAGGGCGAGCCCTGCCTCCTCCAGAGAATTCTGCCGGGTGCGAAGACTGCCGCTCATGATGCCCCGCTTTCATGCGCGCGCATCTCCGCCCGCAGGTGGCGGGCTTCGGCCAGCACCGCGCGGAGATACTCGCCCTCGAAAACTCTCGTGTGGGAATGATAGTAGGCGACACCGCGCCAGAGATGGCCGTGCGCCGCCTTGATCGCCTTGTGCAGAATCCAGGTCCCGGCGATGACGTTGGCGCAGAAACTGTTCTCGAGCTCGGCATAGGTCTGCGGCACCGTTGCGTGCCAATGACGGGCTAGCGTCGGCAACCAGATCTGGTTGATCTGCATCGGGCCAATATCGACGGTGCCGTTGGCATTCGGGTGGACCGCGCCGAGCGAACCGCCTTCGACATGCAGGAGAATGACGATGACGACGGGCGAGATATGCCAGGTCGAAGCGGCGGCTTCGATGCAGGCCGCGATGTGCCGGCCCGTGCTGGAGACCGTGGCTGACGAGCCGGGAGGCGGCAGCGGTTGTGATGCGATCGCGGTGGATGCGCTCGAGGCGGGAGAGGCGAGCAGGCAACCCGCTAAGGCCATCGCCACCAACCATGACCTGATCGGGGGCAACTGCCACGCGGCGCGCGGCTGCCTGCTCATGGCGAGGGTCCTGACAAAGGGGATTGTTCCGGACCTTGCTCGACGCTGGGACTGGAACCGGCTTCGAGACCCGCGGGTCCCGCCATCCGCATCAATCGTGTCCGCGACAACTCGACGACGAGCTTGAGATCGTCCGCCATCAGGCGGCCATTGCGCGCGATCTGATCCGTCGCTTCCATCATTGCCAGGATGACGTCGCTGAAGCGCTGATGCCGCACCGCAGCGACCCGGTAGCCCAGTAGCGAAACCCGCTCCGGCTTCAGATCGGTCTCGACCCCCTGCCCGGTCGCCTCGCGCAGCAGCGCATCGCCGGCGACCAGAAAGGCCGGTAGCAGCCCGGCCGGGGCCGCCGCGACGTGGCTCGGTACCCGGTGGAGATGCCAGCTCGCCATACTGCGCAGCATGACCGGGCGGGAGTCACGGTCGAGCACCGCCTCGAGGACGCGGCTGACCCGGGTGAGATCGAGCGCCGCACTCATGCGTGATACCGTTTCCAGCTATCGCGCCGGGCCGGCCGGATGGGACCGAAGATCCAGCCCCGGATGATACGGAACGCGGCCGTGAACCGGACGCCGGCATATTCCACGCCGGCGAAGATCAGCACACCAACGCCGGCAATCTTCAACGTCAGCAAGCTCCAGTGGACAAGAAAGATCATCAGCGGCACCAGAGCGCGCGCGTCGATCACGAACAACCGGAAGGGCGACATGGTATAGCGCCACACGGATCACCTCCTTTCTGCGGGAATGACATCAGCCGACATCGCCGAACTCCCGGCCGATCAGGTACGCGGTCTCTTCGGTGATCTTGCCCCGCGCGAGCGCGCGCTGGGCTGCCACCCGGAAGGACTGGCCATGCCTGGCCAGCGCATCATGGGCGATCTCGGGCCAGACCGAGGGGGCTGCGCTCAGCAACTTGCGGCGCAGCGCGTCGTCGAACACCAGATACTCACGCAATGCCGTGCGTTTGCCGTCCGCCGAGGGGACGAGGCGCTGGTTGACGACGAGGCGGAGCGATTGTGCCAACTGCACCGCAACCGCCTCGCGTTCGTTGACCGGGCAGAAGCTGACCGCACGCTGGATCGTCTCGACCATGCTGCCGGCGTGCAAGGTTGTGTAGACGCCGCATCCGGCGATCGAGAGATGGCAGGCGGGCACCATCGTTTCGGAATCGCGGCACTCACCGACGATCACCATTTTCGGGTTACGTCGCATCGCATTGCGCGCACCGGCGGCAAAGCTCGGCAGATGACGCGGGATCTCGGATTGGCTGATCCCTGACGAGACGCTGACTATGGAGTCGTAGACGAATTCTATCGGTGCTGCGAGTTCGATGATCCAGCGATTACTTTCGGGATCTTCGAGGATCGCCCGTGTCATCGCCGCGAGCAGCGTACTCTTGCCATTCTCGACCCCGCCGCTGACGATCACGAACCCCTGGCGGATCTTGAAGTTCGCGAGGATGTCCGGCTCGACATCGAGATCGGCCAGTCGCGGCGGCACGGCGGGCAGGGTACGCAGGGTCACCGACCCGCCATCATTGCCGCGCGCGCGTACCGCGGTCGCATTCACCCGGAAGCGGAGCAGGTGCCGGCGGCTCGGACGAAACTCGTAGCTGACGTCGAAATCCTCGCCCGCACGCAGCCTTGCCTGCCCATCCGCGCCGTAGAGCCGGTTGATCGCCTCCTCGACCTCGGCGTCGATCAGGGTGCGGCTGGTAACCGGCATTTCCCGACCGTGGATCCTGATCCAGACAGGCTGGTTGTTCTGCAGGCGGATATCCGATGCGCCCTGTGCGGTCGCCCAGGCCAGAAGATCGTCGAATTCCGATCCCGTGGTCCGGATCGTCTCACCCGGCCAAAGGAGACCGCTCCGGCGGGGCGGTTCCTGGTCCGGTACAATCGTGATGATTTCGTTCATGGCGTCGTCTCCTCGCCATCGCCCCGCAGCAGGGCGATGATCAGGCCAACCCGACGCCCATGGCGGTCGGTGACGGTCATGTGCATGACCGGGCGTCGCCGGCTCAGAAACCGGCAAGCGCCGGCGCCGAGTTGACGAACCATCTGCCAGTGCTGGCTTTGGAAGAAAGCGCCGCCCCACATCGGCCCGGTGTGGCCGATGAGGCGGACCAAGGCGTGTGGCGGCACCACCCAGGGATACTCACCACCCACATGTTCAAGCGGATAGTCCGCCGTCAGTGACCCTTTACCGAAATATCGCACCGTGGAGCGGCACGAGGGCGGCACCATCGGCGAACCATGCTGCGTCGGTGGGGCGATCGGATGGACCGCCAATTGTGCTCGTGCCGCTCCTGGAACCAGTATGAGGGCGGGCAGAACGGTGAAGAAGGCGACCATCGCGGTCTGACGGATCCAGGCCATCACGGTGCCTCCCCGATCGGACCACCGGACGGCAGATAGCCCGGGTGCCAGTCGGCGGTGTCCGGATTGAGACCGGGCTGGTCGGTGATACGAACCACCTGGTTGCCGACGAGCATGCGGTCACGCCCGCCGGAGACGTAGTGGCGATGGCTCTCGGTGTCGGGCGGCTCGACCAGCCCGGCGCGGAGCAGCACGGCGTAGCGCAGCATCCCGATATAATCCGTCTGGAGACGGCCGAGATCGTCGAGGAAGATCTGCACCGCCTGCTGCTCGCCGAGCGCCCAGCCCTGCGCGACCCAGCGTGACCAGTCGGCCGCTTCCGTCGCGTTGTGCGGCATCAGATTGCGGGGGGGTGGTGTCGGTGCCGACCAGCTGCGCACGAGGAACTCGCGCCAGTTGGGCACCGCGGAGGCGAGCCTTGCCTGTTGGGTGATCTGGTAGACCTTGTCCGTCTGCTTCGCGACCTGCCCCCCCGGAGCGAGGGCGAAGGCGAACTGCGCCTCGGTCACGATCGGCGGCACGAGCAGCGTCTGATTGTTGTCGATCGGCTGGACCATCCGGCTGAAATCGAACGTCTTGTCGAGCGTGTGGCGGTGTTGCGAGAGGTCGAGATTGATCGTGTAGCTTTCCGCCGCGAGCCCACCGCGCGCGCCATAGGAGAGCGCAGCCTGACGCAGCGCGTGAAGACGAAGCGGGGAAATCGTCTTGCCGGGGATCTGGCCCGGGCGTGCCGCCTGCAAGGCCGCGAGCGATGGCGGGGCCTGACCGCCGACGATCTGCCCGTTGATCCGTGCGCCGGCGATCGGCGTGTTGAGCGGATTGGCGTTCGCGGCATAGCCGCGATCAACCGCGCCGGCCGATGGGGACAATCCGTATTGCGGGAAAGGGGGCACGCTTGCCGGTCCCGGCCCTGCCCAAGCCGCGTGAACCCGGAACAGGGCGATCGGCAAGGTGATCCCGAGACCGGCGATGCGGCGCAGATGCGGGGTCGACGGCATGGTTCCTCCTGTTCTCATGAGGGGGGTACGTCCAGGCCACCGTTGATTTTGACGACAAGCAGGCGCCAGACCCGATGGCGCATCGCCGTGATCCATGACGACCACTGCGCTTGCGGCATCTGATAGATCTCGAGCACCTGGTTTTGCCGGCGTTCGTAAGCGGTTTGCTCAAAGTACGGCACCGGGGTGATGCCCCGCGTCTTCAGGAGATACTGGCTGTAGAGATAAGCCGCATCGTCCTCGGCATTGCAGGTCACGAACCGCCCGAACCAGCCGGGATGATCATTGACCGCGTAACAGGAGCGGACGTCTCGCGCGACCGCGGGCATTCCATCTGTGGATTCCGAGACGAAGTAATCCACCCCCGAGGACATGAAGGTGTACATGACGACATGCGGGTCATAGAGCATGTTCGCCGCGGCGCGCGGGATCGGGGTCATGGTGGCGGTGACCGTGATCAGTGAGAACAATCCGATCCGGCCGGCGAGCCAGCACCGCCCTCGTGCGGGTTTGCGGCGAGACAGGATCGGCGGCTTTACCCCCGTTGCCATCTCAATCCTCCCGATCCGGACGTGTTTTTACCATAACGTATGCGGAGCGGACGGTGACCGCCCCGGCGCCGAGGCGCTCGTCGCGCACCGCGCGGATAATGCCGATCAGGACGCCGACGCCCATGCTCAGGACGACATCGCGTATATCCTGGCGCGACAGGAGCGTGGAGAATGAATTCCTGAAATACGCGGCATGCACCGCGTAGCTCATCGCCACGAAACCGCCGACCGCGATCCCGTAGCGTGTGCCGGAGAGCGCGATATCGCCGGCGAATGCGGCAAGCTCGCCAACGGGTTCGAAAAACCGGGTTACCGAGCCGGGCGGATCGAGATCGACCGGGTGGTCGGACGGGCGGGACTCAATTTCCATATCTCATGCCTCTCATTCGGACTGAAGCTGTTGCGGGACGGTGCCGGACAAGGCAGGCACCGGCTGGGCGCGGATCATGGGGCCACCGGGATCGACATCGCGCGTAGCCGGGTTGGTGGGAGCCGCAGCCGGAACCGGCGTGACCGCGCCCGTCGCCGCGTTGCCAGGAGGAGATTCGATGACCGAGATCGTATGGGTCCGCGGGTCGATCGACACATCCGCGCTGGATCCGGCCTGGATGCCGAGTTCGCGGATGACGGTGATGACCGGGACGTGATGGACATCGATCGCAACCGGGATCGGGTGGTGCGGCCGGGCGCGTTCGACAATGGCCTGGTAGCCGACGATCTTCGCGAGCGCGCGCACGGCAGGAACGAGATGGCCGTGATATGTCCAGCCGATCGGTTGCTGGAGTTCGGCCGGAACGACGGCGGGCAGACGGGCGGAGGCGAGTTCGGTGACCGGCACGCCGTTGAGTTGCCGGACTGCCGCATCGGTGCGCGCGATCGCCCGGTTCAGCGCCGTCTGGATGTTCGGCATGCCAGGGGTGGCAACAGCCGGTGCTCCGAGCGGTTGCGCCGTGGCACAGCCGGTCAGTCCGATGATCCCTGCCACGCCGATGATCGATCCAATACGCATGGTCATCCTCCTCGCCGGCAAGCTGCCGCCAAACGATGCAAACGGGATCGGTTTTTTCCGGGGGCGCGCATTATTTTATTCGGATGACCAGTTTGTCGAAGATCATGTCGATCCGTTCGAGACCTTCCTGACGACTGGCAACGTCGAACTGGATCAGATCGTGACCATGGATGACGACGTTGCACGAGCCGTTCCGCATCTCGCGCAATGTCATCATGTAGGGGTCACGGATAAACCGCCGCATCCAGACGACGCCGGGGTCATCCGATGGCTGTGTCAGCGTTAGTAAAGGCGCGTACGGACCGATCCCGCGGGGATTGCCGTAGATGTAGATCCTCAGGGCCTGATCCCATTTTACCCGGCGTACCGACAACCGCGACTCGGTGCGCACACGTGCGGAGCGAAGCCGGAGTAGCCGGGACGCGGCGGTCCCGAGATCCGGCGCGGTAAGCCGGACATCGACGCCGATCGGACCGCTGGAGAGGAAGCGGTATCCGATCAGATCGTATCCCTTGCCCACATCGAACCGCAGGATCTGCATGGTAAAATCCTCGGTGAGGACAGACCATGCCTGGAACGCGTCATTGAACGGCGCGGGATCGGTCTGCTCGAACGCCAGTGGCCGGCCGAGCAGATCGAGATGAAACTCCGCAAGATAGTAGAGCTTGTCCCAATGCCCGACATACATCGAATAAAACGACCCGATGCTATCATCAGTAAAGCTCGTCATATCATTCGGCATATCGACAGGGATGAGCATCTGCCCGGGATGCGGCATCGGGCGCACAGGCGTCACGGCTTCACTCGGCCGCATGACGAACCACCAGATCGCCCGTCCGCAAGGATGACGCCATGCCGTAGAGATCGGTGATCTCGCCTGCGATCTCGTCGATCACGCCGGCTTCGGCGCGATCGTCCGCCTCACCGCGTTTGAGACGATCGGTCTTGCGCCGCTCGATCTCGGCCTCGGCGGTTCCCTTGGGAAACAGGCGCGCGAGACGACGCCGCGCCTCGGTCGGCCCGAGCCGCTCATAGAGCCGCCGACGCAGCTGCATGTCGAGCGGCGTCGTGCTCAGCGCCCAGATCTCGATCGGGCCGAGGGAGTTCACCAGCATCTGTTCGTAGCGCTGGTTGTTCACGGTGATCTGCATCAGGAATGGCGCGCCGCCCCCGTTCGGATCGGGTCCCTTCAGCTTGCGCCGCAGCGTCGAGGCGGCTTCCTCTGACAGTGCGAACCGCTCGATGATCTCGTTCGCCTCCATTTCGTCATCGACCCCGAGCAGGTAGCGCTCGTTGGTGAAACTGATCAGATCGTCGTCGAGATGCTTGATGCTCTGGCTCGTGATCACGACCTGAATGCCGAGCTTGCCGCCTTCGAGGACGTCGCTTGCGACCTGGGCGCGGACGAATTTCGAACCCCGGGTGCGATGATATTCATCATAGTCGAGGCGCTTGATCGATTCCGACACATCGGCGATCCGTTTCGCGTGATAGGCGCGCATCGCGTCGGGCACCCGCGCGAGGTCGCGTTCGCGCAGGAAGAAATTGCGCGCGATCATGTGCCGGCCGAGCATGTACATCAGGCTGGTGGTCCGCACCGCTTCCGGCCGGTCGCCCTTGGGGGCCACCCGGTCGAGATCGAGCACGATGACCCGCGCATCCCCGAGATCGATCGAGGTCCGCTGGTTGAGCGAGGGCAGCATCTTGATCAGCGACTTGATGTAGCGCTCGAACACGTCAGGCAGCGGCTCATCGGTGTGCGCGCGAATCTTCTCGAAATTGTCGCGCACCGCGGGCGAACGGGCGGCAGTGATGAGATCCTCGAGGATCGGTACCGCCCAGCGCTGGGCGAGCCCGGCGAGGCGGTACTCGCCCGCCCGGCACAGCAGATCGACGACCTCCCACCAGAACGGCTCGGGCGCGGGACCCGTCGCCTCACCCTCCCCCGATGCCGTGCCAAGCACGTTGTGCAGCCCAGGATCGATCCGGTCGATCGCCGCGTCCACCACGGGCTCGATCCCGCGCTGGTAGACGGCGGGCGCGGTATTGGCCCCACTGTCCGAGCGCATCCGGTAGGCTTCGCTCACGACGAAGCTGATAAACTGATCCATCCCCTCGAATGGCTTGTCGCTCTCGAGCGAGGTGGTCGCCAGTGACAGGAAATTGGTGAGAAACCCTTCCTCGAGATGCAGCGGGAAGCGGCAGCCCAGCTGGGTATCGAAGATGTTGAAATCATATCCCGGGCCGAACTGCATCTCGATGAACACCGCCTCGCCGCGGCGCTCGGGTGGCAGTTCCTCCTGGAGCAGGAGCACAAGGCCAAGCGCGCCGTTGCCGATGTCGAGCTTACCAATCAGCGGAAGCTTGACTCCCTGATTGCCGGTCGCGGCGCGGCTGAGACACAGGCCGAAATTCATCGCATTGGCGAGCATCGACTTGCCCCGTCGCGGCGCTGCAAGGATGGCGATGAAGACCGCTGGACGTCCGCTTCCGGAGGGATCGTAGGGCCAGATCCGGCCATCGGGCGTGCGGAACACAACAGACCCGTCCCGGAACGGCGAGGCTGGTCGGGTGAGCGGCAGCATCCGCAGCGCATCGGAGAGTGGTGCGTAGCCGACCGGCGCGGACGAGCCGAACGCCAGGCCGAGCGCCGAACCCATCACCGCTTGCAAGGGATCCCCGGCGGTCAGGCCGAGGCGGCAATTGCCCCAGCCCTGGATGCGCTGTTCGAGCAAGGCGACGTTGCGGCGGAGGGCGATCTGCTCGCCAGCCGGCACCCAGGTCGCAAAGCTCATCCGCCAGCGGACCGGAATGTCGCTCTGATCCTCCCGCATCCGCGCGAGTGATTCGAACGCTTTCGCCATCTTGCGATTGTCCGGTTCGAAGGCGAGCAGTTCGGCGAAGACGGATTTCATCATCATCGTGGCCGGCCCGCCGCTCTCGAGCCAGACCGCGGCGCGCCAGGGCACCTGGGCGCGGGCGAGACGGGCCACGAGTTCGGCGAAGGGGCGTGGGATTTCCGGACCGAGCACAACCTCGATCGCCGCGTAGTCGTGATCGCCGATGCGGACCACCCGGCTGCCGATCGTCTCGGCATCGTCGCGAAAGATCTGGCTCGGCAGATTAGGCCAGAGCACATGATCGGCGGCCGGTTTTTCACCCTCGTCGGGCATCCGGACGCGGACGGGATCGCCTGGCAGCAGCGGTGTCCAGTTGGAGTCCCGGGTCTCGGGATAGAGCGCTTCGCGCATGGTCACGAGTGCCTCCCGGCAGGGGATTTCCTCGACCATGATCCCCTGCCCGGCAAACGCTGACATCACCCGGTTGACGAAGGCCGCGTGCTTCACCCCCAGGATATCGGAGGCGAGAAAGATGTTCTGCGCCTTGAGCCCGGTCGTTCCGATCCGCGGCGCGCCCTTCGCGGCGGCTTCCTGCGCCGCCTGCGATTGCGATGCCTCCTCGCGCGAGAGCATCGATTTGCGGGTCCAGAGCACGAGATGGGCGTCTTCCCACCGCATCAGGTGGGGCCAGACTTTTGCCCGCTCGGCGAAGATGTCCTCGAACGACATACCGAGCTCGCGCGCAATCGCACGCGGACCCGCGAGCATTGTCTCGAGTACGGAATCCGTCTGGTGCGGATCGCACGCGAACCAGCACTGGATCCCCTGCCCTTTCGCTTCAAGCGATCCTTGAAGTTCGATCCGCAACTCCTCGACGATCCGATCTATCCCCGCCTCGCCGATCATCCGCGTCAGGCCGTGGATGCGGACGAGCGAGACCCGATCGCCCTCGCGGGTAATCAGGGAGCGATCGTCGGCGGTCTCGAGATCGCAAAAACTGTAGAGCGGTGCCGGCATCAGGAACGACGCCTTCGCCGCGATTTTCGCAAATACCGAAAACACCGACATCAGAGGTACCCCGAAACGACCATCTTGCGGAATCGCGCGACGTGACGCTGCTCGACCGGGGTGAGCCAGGCCGCGACCTTGGCGATCGCCATGATTTTGTGGTTCGATGGGTGTTTAACCGACATGAAGCCCTCCTGTTTCATTGATGTGCGTGCTCAGCGAACCTCATCCGACTGCACGGACGGCGAGAGCCGGCTCTGGTCGAGATGCCGACGGTGAGGTCGCGGTTGCAGCCAGCGGCGCAGCTGGTGCGGCGGCTTCACGGAATTGACGATTGCGGGCGATGAACGTCGGGTAGACATCCTGCCCGCCCGCATAAAAACGACCCCGGTGCAGAAATCGCAGTCCGGGGACAAGGCGCGGCGGACAGGTGCCGCGTACCGGATCATGGGCGAGGCAGATATCGACCACATCCGTGACCGTCCGGATCCCCGCCGTCTCGCGAAGCAGTATCCAGCGGTCAAGAAGACCGGCCCAGATTTTGAGGATCTGGCGTGCGTGTGGGCTGTCCTCGCGTGGTGCGCCGGAGAAATCGACCGGCAGGCCGATCGTGTATGCACGCTCGTGCAGGCTGGAGGTCAGGCGGTTGAGCCCGCGCTGCGACATCTCGGGCAACCAGATCGGGAGGATCTCGCGCGCGGCGGTCAGTCGCCCTGCCCCCTGGACGAGAACGCAGGCCGGACACGCCTCGAGCAGATTGCCGGCATCGCAACGACGGCGATCGCCGTCACGGAAAAAAATCAGCGGATCGCCGGCGAACGGCAATCCGCAGAGTTGGCAATGCAACCGGGACGTCTCCGCCACCTTCCGACTGGCAACCCACAAGCCCAGGCCGTAACCGCCGAGGCTGGACGGGTGAACGCCGATCGAGAGGGTCGCGGAGGTCGTCATCGCAACTCAGCCTTGGCCGAACGTCAGCTGCTGTTGCTGGCCAGTCACGGTTGAGTTCGCCGCCGAGACCGTCTGGCTCGAGTAATTGACGATGCTCGGGAGCGTCGCAAAAAAACCCGTGGCCACGAGACCGGCGATAGCATAGCCGAGCCGGTGCTCGCTCGAGTTGGGGTTCTTGCGGTTATGGAAGAACGTATAGCCGGACGCCAGTGCCGCCACGAGCGCAAGCCCGTAGCTGAAAAGGTCGCCGATATACGTTGTGCCGGTGAGCAGGTCGGTGGACGCCGCCTGCATCCGGCCACCGAGCGTGTCGCCGGCCCCTGCGGCCGTGGCCGCGAACGCCGGATGAACCGCCGCTGCGACCGCGAGTGTGGCCAGACCCAACGCGAGGGCGTTCCGGGACTTGAGGGTTTTGGCAAGACGGCGAAACCGCCGCGGTGCCTTCGGGGTGTTGATGGTATCCATCAGTCATCAGGCTCCTGAAACGGAGGGGAAATTCCCTCTCGTGAAGCCAATGCTGCGGGCAAAGGATGCAAACGACACGCGGGAAATTAGCGTCGCACGTAAAAACAATCTTCACGAAACCGGCAGCGTCGCCGGGTTCACGAGGCCTGCGGCGACAAGGAAATTCCTGGCGTCAACTTGGTATTCCGCGATCAGCGGCATGACATGCTCGCGCAGCACTTTGGGGCAGCGGCGCAGCCGCCGGCCGCGATCGTGATCGGGCAGTCGGAGAAGTGCTGCGGCAAAATTGTCCAGGAACGCCTCGTGATCGGGGCGCAGGCCGTGTTGGATTTCCCATTCGACCTTCGCGCGGCGCGCCCGGCAGACGGCTTCGTTGACGACCCGGTCGCGCTGGGCCTGCGTCAGGTCCGCCATCGCGGCGCGGGCCAGGTCGCGGCAGCCCGGCCCATGGGCGATGCGCAGAGACGCCACCCGCGTCTCGAAATCGGGGATCGGGAGATCGGGTACGCCGGCTTTAGCGCCAGATCCGTTTAGGTTGGAGCCGTTCATGCGAGACCAGATCATGTGAAATACCCCATGATCGTCTGTGAGATGAACACGATGTTCATCAGGGCGATCCCGAAGACGAATTGCACCATTGGCAAGGAGTAGCCGTGCCGCCGCTTGCCCTCGGCGACAGCCTTCGCGCCGAGCCAGGCGAGGAGCACGTTGAATGCCCCATAGGCCACGAAGAAGGCGGAAAACGCTGAGATGATGTTGAGAAAACTCTGCTCGGGCGTCGATCCCATCATGCCGGTTCCGCCGACCTGCGGCGCGGTGAAGGGGGTAAACCCCGTCTGGATCGAGGTCTGAGTCCCCCCTCCGAACGTGTTGTTGGAGAAATTGAGGAATTTGTTGAAATCGACCAGCACCGTCCCGAACAGTAGCAGCAGGGGCGGCATATATTTCCGGGAGGACCAGTAGGTGCCGGGCTTCATCATCTGCCATGCGCCGTACCCGGCGAGGAGGAAGCAGGAGAGCCCGACCACAAAGCAGATCAACGGGATCAGGATACTCAGGACATTGGCGATGTCCGTGCTGAAATTCACGAAGCCCTGCATGGCGTCCCCTCCCCGCCCGCCTGCTCAGCGGATCACGCCGTGGTCGGTCGTGACGATCCATCCCGATCCGTACTGCACGATCGAGATCACCCGTCCCACGCCGGGCACGACGCTGCCGACCGAGACTTCGTAGGTCACGCCGTGGCGGATCAGCATGGCAAGGCCGGGGCTGGCGGCCTGGATGCGGTAGGAAGCGGGGCTGACCGGTGCGACGTGCGGTTCTGCCGCCGGGAAGATCTGCGCCGAGTGGACCGGCAACGGTCTCTGCGCCTGCGCGGCGGGGTCCGACGCGCCCGCAAGCGCGAGGGCGTCGTGCGCCTGGTCGAAGGTCAGGCGCTGGTTGAAGGCCAGCATCTGGTGATCCACCTGATGGCGGAGCGTGGAGATTTCGGTTTGCATGGCGGCGTTCTGGCTCCGCAGCTCCGCCACAAGACGGGCGAGTGCTGCCACCAGCGACATCGTCTTGACCTCATAGGTGCGCGACGCCGGGGCGGCGATGAGCTGTGTCGCGACCTTTACGGGATGAGGGACCGACTGGAGCGTGCCGGCCGGCGGGATGGGTCCGACGAGCGGCGAGGGCGGCACAATTTTTGCGCTTGCCGGCGTGGCTCTCGTTACGGCAGCATCCGCCGGAACCGCCGGTGTCGCAAGCTGCGTCGTTGAGCCTGGGCCCGTTCCGACACCCGGCATAGGGGAGGGCGCGATCCCGGTTACGGACGCCCTGATCGCGCCGGGAGCCCCATTTGTCGCGGCCGTGGTGATCGCCGACGATCTCTGTCCGGGCGGTGCAGGCGTCGGTGGCGGTTTCGGTGTGGTGGTTGATTTAGCGGGGCTCTTGCCGAACATGGGCGATACGGAAAGGCCCGGGATCGCGGTGTTCAGTGGTGTCTTGCCAGCAGTCGGATGGTTGAGCACGCTCGCGGAGTTATGAGCTTTCGGCAGGGGGATAGTGCCGGTGGCAGCAGTCTCATGTCTCAGGCGGGCAATGGTCGCGAGCAGCGGTTTGTGCAGGATCACGCCCGCGGAAACCGCCACGACGACGATCGCCGTGGTGGCGAACAGGAACCCCTGCCGCCGTGGTTTTCGAGAAGCGGAAACCGGCGCACGCGCGGGCGGCGCCGCCGGTCCCGAGAAACCGGGACCACCCCCCTCCCTGCCTCCACCCGATGCACCATCGCTCGCGGTCTCACCGACACACTCATCCGCGGCGTGTCCGGCGGTCCCGTGTCCGTCTACATGCTCCGGTCCGGTGCCGTCGGCCGGTTGGTAGAGTGGCGGTCCGGTGAATTCGGGCGGCAGGTCAATCGTCGTGTCCATGGCTGGTCTCCTTGATCGAAGCGTGATCGTCCCGGCGGATGATGCAAACGAGAAACCTCAATGTTCGCCGGCCGGCGCCTTGACGGGTTTGAGGAACAAAATGCCGACGTCGGCGTCCGCGGCGAGCTCCACGGTCGGGCCGTGCGGTGCGGTGTTCTGGATCAGCTGCCCCGCCGTCTGCCCCGCCGTACCGGCCGCGACGCCGAGCGACTGGCCGAGATTGAGGTGATTGAATTGGGTCACGCCGCCCAACGCACTTTCCTGGATCACCGAGTTCGCCGACTCGATCGCCTGACCGAGCCCTTCGACGAAAGCGGCGGCGATCGGCAGGACGAAGCGCTCGGCATAATGGTGATCGACGCTGGTAGCGACCGCTTCCTGCACGGAATTGGGGGCAACGACCAGCGCGTCGATTGGCACCGATTGTCCGTCCTGCAGCGAAAGCCGATCAAGCTTCACGACCAGCCGATCGCCCGCCGTCGTAAAGCGCCCACTCATCCGGTCGCCGGCGATCGGGCCGCTTTCGGCCTGGACGACAACCGTCCCGCCGCTCTGGTCACTGCTGACGCCAGTCAGGGTCTCGCCGTAGATCCCGCGGTCCGCGGGGATCAGGACCGTCTCAGCCGGGGTCGGCGCCGGACCGGATGCAGCAGTGGGTACGACGCGGGCAGCCACGTTCGCCGATCTGCCGGACAAGCCGCTGGCAGGAGGACGCGGCGGCTTTGCATCGCTGTTGACGTAGACATGGGTGGCGTAAGAGGGCCCCGGCATCTCGCCCTGAAGAGAACCCAGCGCGGTTTTGTAGGCGTTGTAGCGGGCGATGTTGAGCGATGGCGGAGGATCCGTGACACCCGCGACCGATGGCTTCTGGTACGATATCGGAATCGTTGTCGCGGGCTGCGGTGCAGGAGGCACCGGCGCCGGGAGATCGACCTCCGAAGGCGTTGCTGTGACCGCAGGAGGAAGGATTGCGGTTGCCGAGCGGTTTTGGTGGACCGCGGCGAGCGCCGTGCGCCTGATCTCCTCCGTGGTCACGTTACGGATGTATGGCGTGGCCTGATCGCCGCCCGGGGACGCATCGGTGTCCGGCAAGGCGGAAGCGGCGACCTTAACGGGCTGCGCTGCCTTTCCTCCGAATTCGTGCCAGGCACCGATGCCGAAGGCGACGGCAATGATCCCGCCAATGATCCCGGTGCGCCTTGCAGAGCGGTTCGCGCGCATTCGCCGAAAGATCGACATGATCAGTCCTCCTTGAAGCTCACAGAGAAAGTATGTCCCGCCGCAGACATCAGGATCACAGGCGTGGGCGGCATCACGTAGATCGTCACCCCGCCGACCGAGTGTTCGCTCGCATCCCATTCCGGCGAGAGGATCGTGTAGCGGGTACGAACGACCAGCTGATGACGGTAGCGCCAGGCGCGGATGTTCTCGGGCGATCCCCCGACGACAGCCAACGGCACCGCCGATGCCGGGGGTTCGCCGTCAAGCATCGCGGTGAGGTACGGCGCCCCGGTCTCAGGGGCATTCTGCCGCGCGATGATCCGGGGCTTTGCGTCAGGACCGGACTGGAGCAGTCGCACATCCACCGTCGAGTCATAGGCCCTCGTGCCGGAGACCAGCAGGAAGCTGAGCGGCTGTGGTGCATCCACGAGATTGACCAGGAGGCCGCCACGTGGATACCGCGATTGCGGCATGATCTCGAGCGTGTTCGATCCTTTGAATGGGACGCACACCCGAAATCCGGATGACATGACGGCAGGCGCACCGCCAGCCGGAGGCCCTTGCTGTGCAGCCCCGCCGCCTCCGCTGCAATCACCACCTCCCTTGGTCGCACTCGATTCAGTCCAGGCGATCGGCCATGGCGCGCCGGTCGAGTCCACGAACGTGACGGCGGTCGGATAGCCGATCACGGTTTGAATGATCGTGGTGACACTGCCGGGCCCGAATCCGGCCGCAACCGACGTCGTTGTCGGTACCGCTTGCATCGGAATGGCCGCCTGGGTCTCCGCGCGCTCATCTTCATGATAGCGATGCGCCAGACGCTGGATCATCCAGGGCGCGAGTGGACTCTGGGCCTGCTCCGCCGCATCGAAGGCCGGGTGTTTCGCACCGGGCCATGCCGTAAAGGCAGGCGGAGGCGCGGCCTGACCGTTGTTCGCACTCTGCCCGAACGAAGCGACCGGGAGAGCCACCAATACCGCGACGGCGCCAAGCCATACAGACCGTTTGATCGTCGGACGATCGCGCATTTCAGGATCCTTTGCTGATGGCGGTGAATTTCATGATCTCGAGCCCGCCCGCGTGGCGCATGACTGACGTCCGGCGCACCACGACGTGGACGTCATAGCGGCGCGACACCAGGCCATTCGGGTTCTGCCATGTCACGATCATCGGGAAAGCAACGGTAAAGCGGGCGTCGCGACCGAAGGTGCGATGCACGACCACCGGGTCCGCGGCTCGCTGGGCGAAGCCGGTCAATGCTTCCGCCAACAGCTTATGCAGATCGCTCTCCGAGCCGCCTGCCTTGTAGGACGCAGCAAAAGATTGCCACGCCGCAGTGCTGAACCGCTGGCGCACACGCGTCAGAATCGCCTGGAAATCAACCGGGTCGATCGCATAGGCCGAGGTAATGGTCCGGGCCGCCCAGCGAGCGATGTAGGCCTCGCTCAGGGCCAGATTATGAAGCGGCGTGATGCGGAAGGATACCGTTGTGCCGATCGCCTCGACCGGCGGCACTGGCGGGGATAGGAGGGTCGGGGCTGCCGCAACGAGGACGAGGCACCCGACGATCCCCTGCGCGATCGAGAGAACCGCACCGCGCACCAGCCGTTGGTAAAGGCCGACGACGAGATGGGTTTCAGACACGGCCAGTTCTGCCGTGGCGATATTGCGGGATGGGGAGATGTCCAGCGCGAGACTCATTGCGGTACCGCGTTGATCTGCTCGATGGCGACACCGGCTTTGTCATGACCAAAGGACGCGCGGCGGACCCAGATTTTGACGTTGAGCACGTCATTGATCTGCTCGGTCTGGTTCTCATACCGGACGGTGACCGGATCCAAAATTTCCCAAGTGTAGTAGGGGCCGATCACCCCCTTATCGATGATGCGGGCGGCACCGTCCGGCACAACCCAGCCGACCATCCGCGCGGACCGGATTTTCGCAAGATTTCCAGACTTTTTCAGCGATGCAGCGAAAGAGTTCCACGCTGGTGTCGTGAATCGCGGTGCCACCCGATCAAGATGGGTCGCGTAATTCTTCCAGTTGATGGCATAGGCCCCGCGCACCGTATCCGCCGTCCATTGCAGAACCCGCCGATCCGACAACAGCGGTCGATCGAGCGGCACGATGGCGACCGGACGGCTGTTACGACCGGTGGCGACCGGAATCATGGCGGGTGGATGCAGCCGCTGCCAGCCCCACAGTGCAACCACCAACAAAAGCGTCGACGCGAACGTTAGATTCCCATATTGCTGGAGCCTGATCAGACGCAGAAGAAAACTGGGGTCGACCAGCTTACGCGAGACCGCTTCGCTTCGGTTCATCATGGTGGCCATCCTTTCTCATCACGGCCAGACGACGACCGGAAGATGAAAACGGGAAGGCATCGCAAATCGAGCCTGGCAAAAAATCTTCGGGGCCCGAGCAACAAGCTTCACGCTAGCAAAACGCGAAGCAAGCGGATGCTTGAGCCGCCCGGTAGGCCGACTGGGTCGCGGTTTGTCGGCGCGACCAGAAATATTCCCCCCGCTCCCGATCCAGGCAGATATATCCCGTCTCGCGCATCAGCAAGCGTCCATCCGCTTCCCGGGTCCGGCCAGGGAGACACGCCCGCGTCGCTCGTGTCGACACCGATCCCGGCGTCGTCCCCAGGTCGCGGGCGATCGCGGCGGGAGTCCATCCCTCCAGCCAGCGTGCGCAGAGTGTGGCTGTACGGTCCAGCGTCCAGCGAAAGATCGACCTTGTTTCGGCTGGCGGTGACCCTTGAGCGGACAGCATGTCGTCGATGGCGCGCTCCGAGGCTTGCCGCGTCGCGATTCCTGTCAGGGTCGCGAGCTCTGTCCAGGCTTTTGCGCGTTTTCGCTGCAAGAAACCCATTTTCCGAAGCTTGCGCTTGATGGCGCTCTCGCTCCGTGCCAGCTCGGACGACATTTCGTGTATGGGAACACGGTTCAGCCAGGCTCTTGCCAGAAAGGCGAGTTGTCGCGGGGTGTAGAGCCGCGTGGTGGTACGAAGGGTGCCAGGCTCGAGGACTCTATCAGGAGCGAGCCGTGCGATACCCTTTTGGGGCGCCATAAGATCAAGCGAGGCGGCCAGGTCTCGGACCGCATCGTCCGCCATCCCGAGTGTCGCCCCGATCAATGCCACCGAGCACTGCCGCAGGGTCATCAGGCGCATGATCATTGTCGTCTCCGGATCGACCGTAACCGAAGGCGAACCGCTGCCCGATCTGTCAGGTGCGATCTCAGCGGGAACCGCTGTTGACCTACCCCGGGAAAAGTGCTGCACAGGCAGTAACGGATCAGCATTTAACCAGTAAAGGCGACCAGAATTGTCTTTCGGTTCATCGCCACGCACATCAGCACGCACGTCCAGGCATGAGGACATAGCAAGCTCCCGCTCGAAGCGCGGAGCACCATGACCGGGCCATACCGATCCCACGACCGCGCAAACTCTGGCTGTTTTGCTGCACACTTGCGAAATGGAGCAAGAGGAAAATCACGCCTGCACAACCAGATTTCATGCAGAAAAAGCGTTTCTCGTTTTCATCTATCTACCCATCGGGCCAGTTTGTCTGTACAAATAATAAATCGTTTTATTGCCGACGCTACCTAGGATTGCGATCCTACGATGCGTCCGGTTTCGGCGGAAAGACTCGAAATCAATACGTTACGAATCGTTGTTAAGTCAGCGAAAACCACGCTCAGTAATTATTGAATAAATCCGCATTCTTTCAGGCAGTTTAATTAGTAGCCTGGATGAGGCTGCACCGCATTGCCGTCCACCTACGCGTGGTACGGTCTCCTCACGCGAATGTTACAGCTGCCATCGCGTCACCGGCCCAGGCGATGCGCCTATTCCGGACGCAATAAAATGCGCGCTAGCTGTTCGCATCCAGCAGTGTGCCAACTCGCTATACTGCACAACCTGGTACAAGGAGCCCGATATGCTTCATACTATTGTCATATGTCACTCATGGCGCAGGATTTGCGTGGCCGCGATCATCGGACTGCTGCTGACGCCGATCGGAGCACGCGCAGATTTCTCGATGTCCACGAACACGGCTCCAGCATCGACGCCGCTGTCCCATCGCAGCGTTTGGGCGCGATCGGCCTACCCGCTGGCCATCGGATACGGAAACGAGATTCCTCTGACCTTCGCCCTCCGCCAAATCGTCCCGCACGGTGTCCTTGTCGTGGTCCGCCAAGGTGTCAGCCGATCTACGATCGTATCGTGGCATGGCGGTGTCCCCTGGGATATCGCGCTCCGGCGCGCTCTTGGCCCGGCCGGGCTGCGCGCGATGATCACCCCCGTCGAAGTTAGCATTACAGTTGCATTTTTTAGTTGCTAAACGCGTTGAACTCTGAATCAATGGGTGACCATGAGTCGGAGGTCATGGATTTTGAGTGCATCAATCGAAGCGACGCTGGAATATTGGGCGAAGTCACTGCGCGAT
>NZ_JAIMBY010000015.1 GCF_026191915.1 Acidiphilium sp. PA | reverse complement strand
GGCGTCGTCAGGAAATAGCTTCTGAAATTCGGGGAGCGATTGGGGAAAAGCCAGTTCGTCACGCTGGTGAATGTCAATGGCCGCCATGGCGGGGGCCACTAGCCCTAGTGGGTGTCTGAGTCAACCGGATAGGCACGCAATCAACCAACAAGCGTGAGCATTAGCGCAGGGTCTGGCACGCTGGCGTTGAATGGCGGCGTCAGTCCACCGCAGGCGACAGCGACACAGGTCGCATTCTCGATCAGTAATACGGTAAGCCCGACGACGGGCTGGCAAACAGCGGCAATTATCGATAACAACACCGTTTGGGCGATCTACGCGACAGTGCCAGCGTCAGCCGGAACCTATTACATCTGGGTCGAGACGACGAGCGGAACGAATGCCGTCGTTTCATCGTTCTCGATTCAGGTAACTTGACGATGGCATTAATGGTGGTTGCGAGTGGTAGTCCCCTCGTTTCGTCGACCGGACGGATTTTGACAACTGCTTTAGGGGCGACTGGGTCCGGTGTACCGGGGCCAACTGTGTTTTCAGGGCCTGATCCATCAGCAATAACGGGGCTCGCGGGGTGGTGGGACGCCGGCGCGCTGAATGGCGTCCTAGATCTGAACGGCAATGCCGTGGGTTCGTTCAATGCCACCGTCGGTTCTCTCGCAGATAAATCGGGTCAAGGCACCGCACTGGTGCCATTTCACTATTTTATCAATGCAGCGCCTAATCCTACGCTTGTCGTACCGCGTGTCAACGGTTTTCTTGGCGCCATTGGAAGTCCCAATGCTAGCATTGCGCAGTACGGACCTAGCCTCGACCCCGATTGGGGGCTGTCGCTGGCATCACTCAATTTGAGCAATGCTACAGAGTGGACAGTATACCTAGTATGGACCCGGCCGAATTGGCGGCAGGGTACTTACCAGGTCAATAACGATCCGGCACCGCTGATCCACGATATGGCAACCGGGACCACGGTGATGCAGGCAGCTGGCCCAACAGGTGTTGGACTGGTCCTGTTTGCTAATACACCCCATAGCGTGACGGTCGCACCGATATTGGCACGCCGTCATAGCCACGCGCTGATCTTGCGTAACACACCTGGTTTGGGCCTGGATGTGTGGCTCGATGGTGTGCTGGTAGTGAAAGCGGCGACAAATCCGTTGCCTGCGTCCAGCGGTGGCCAGGTTTTGCTGTTCCATGATGGTACGGCGCAGGGTTCGGCACAATGCTGGTTCCATGAAGCGGCTCACTGGGCACGGGCATTGGATGCTGTTGACATCGCGACGCTGATCGCATGTCAGGGGCGATGGGTGCTCGGAAGTCGACGTGGCGTCAATCTTTTGGTGATGGGTCAGTCTAACGCGGAGTGGTTTGTCCAGTCGGGCGCCCCGCTCGCGCTTGCGCGCGGTGTGGCTTGGTATCTTGGGGCGGCTGCGTGGGCCGCGACATCTTTGCAGTCTGGGAGTTTTATCAGCCCGGCGCGCTACTCAATGGTCTCGGGCCACCCGATCTCGAACTCGTCGCCGCCGCTGTTTCCTCCGGGCGTTGGCAGTGGAACATTCTTAACCAATCCGGGGGATGGGTCGGCGCCATCCACCTGGAGCCTCGGACCGGATGGTCAGGCACTGACCGCTTATCTAACGGGCGCCCAGGCCCTGGTTTCAGGCGCAGATTTAAGCGATATCGCCTTTTTGCTCTGGCCTTGGTCTGAGCAAGACAGCACAATGCCCTACTCAAACAAGGCCCTTTATAAAGGTAGTGTCGTTCAGCTTGCGAATGCGACGCGCGGTTTGTTCGGACGGTCTGCCGCGCAGATGCCGCTTTTGATGTGGAGCGCTATTCCATACGAAACCGATGCTGGCGTCCAGATGGTGCGCGAAAGTGTATTCGATCTTGCGCAGGACCCAACACAGGGTATTCAGACGTTTGTCTCCCAGACGGCCGATTCCAATCCGCTCAATGCAACATGGAATCCCTTGACTGGAACATTTGCCGGCGGCGACCCGCAGCATCGTGATCAACCCGATTTGTTGCGCTATGGTCAGATCGGTGCACATGTGGCGGCGCGAGCAATGATTGCGCTGGGACTATCGGACACGATTGCACCAGCTGCGTTGCCGGCAAGTGGACTGCCAGTCGCGGGTGGACCGAGTATTGTTCATGCATATCAGTCAATGCCGACAGAGGTTGTTCTGACGATCAAGCATGATGCGGGAACTGATTTGATTGTGCCGCTCCAAGCCCTTAATGGTGCGGGATTTGCCGTGATGGACGGCGGCACCGTGGCCAATCCGGGCCCGATTATAAATGCCATTGCGGCAACACGGATCGATGCGACGCATGTTTCAGTTACATTGGCGCGACCACCGGCCAGTCCGGCCAGCGAATGCCTATTCTATTATCCATACGGCAGTACTCAAATTGGCAGAGGTGATGCAGTGACCGACAATTTATCGCAAGTTACACCGCCGATTGGCTGGTCGATCGCGGATGATCTTGGTGCATCATTCTCCATCAATATGCCACTTCAAGCAACAGCGTACGGCGTGCCGTTGACGATAGTTCCAAACTAAAGATATGGCGGATGATGCGATCGCGCTTCTGCGCGATGCTATGGCGGACCTGCGATCCGAGGTCGGGCTGTTGCAGACGGAAGTGGCCTCGGCGCGCAGGGATATTGCAGCCGTCGAGGCACGTCATATGGCACTGGAGACTTGGCGTAGCCGGTTCGAAATGCAGGTTGCGACCGCACAGGACCGGTTCGTCGGCAAAAGCGATGAACTGGTCAAGGAGTTATCACGATTTCATGCCGACCTTGCCCAGTTCCGGGGTGAACAGTCGGGTGGTCATCGGGTCACAATGATTGTTGTGGGACTGCTTTCAGCGGTGATCGGTAGTATTGCGACGCACCTTATGCACTCGGTGTCATGATCGGCATGCATTCAATATGAGACGTATATTAGCGGAACTCATCTCTGATTCGAATGGTCGCGCCGACGAATTGGCTGTGTTGTCGATCGTCGGGGTGCTCAGCTTTATTGGGCTCGAGTTATTCGCTGTTCTGGTGCGGCACCAGGCGTTTGAGCCTGAGCGGTTCGGCATGGGGCTAGGTTCGGCGATTGCCGCTGGGGCAATCGGCATGGGATTGAGTTCACGGTTTGGAGGCTAAAATGCCGGCATTGCTTGCATCATACCTAACGCGATTTCTGCCCTGGTTGATTGGCGGTTTGTGCGTGATCGGTTGTTTGATTTATGTCTGGTATCTTCGCGATCAGCTCAGGACCGCGCAGGGGGACATCGCCTCAGCGCAATCGACGATCGTCCAGCTTAGTGCAATTAACCAACAGAATCTGGTTGCCTTGAAAGTCCTGCGCGCGGAGGATGCGGCCTGGCAGGCAACACTTGCGACGACCTTGGCAAGCGACAGCCAGATCACGCGCTTCACCGATGGCTTGCTTCAAACAATTGCGACAGCGCCAGCGAAAAATGATGCCGCGGTGGCGCCAGTTTTGGCAGACACTCTCGCATCTATCGCCCAAACACAAGGAGTGCCTCGATGATCAGATTGATACTGATGTGCTGCCTCATAACAGGGTGTACTGTGGGCAAGCCTGTCACCATCACCAAAATCAAGTTGGTGCAGCCGGTAATTCCAACAGCGTTATTGACTTGCCCTGGAAGCCCGGTTGTACCTGTGGCAACGCGGCAGTCGCAGGTCGCTGAATATATTGCCGCGTTGTGGCGGGCGCATGCGATTTGTTTCGATCATCTGGCCGCGGTGAGACAGACCTTGCAGGTACCGTTCGCTACTCATTGATCAGAAATGTTTTGCGATATCGATTGCGTTCGCGCTGCTGATGGTTAATCGGGCTACGCAAGGCGGAGCCCCGGCCTGACAGTGAAGGATTGGTCATGAAATACTCGTGGGCGGATACCGGGTGCGATCCCTGTGGTATTTTTGACCAGTTACCGTCTGCGCTGAGGGTCCAGGAATCGACATCGTCACGCAGGTTGACCGCCATGATTTGGTCAAGCACTTGTGCGTGCACAGTAGCATTATGGATCGGGACAAAGGTTTCGACCCGCCAATCCATGTTCCGAGCCATCCAATCGGCGCTCGATATAAAAACCTTGTTTTCCCGGCACGGCATGTCAGCACCGTTGGCGAATACTGCAATACGTGCGTGCTCCAGGAACCTGCCGATGATCGATTTGACCTGTATGGTCTCGGATAGTCCTGGCACACCAGGTCGGAGGCAGCAGATGCCGCGTATGACGCAGATGATCCGCACACCTGCGGTCGACGCCCGGTAAAGGTGGTCGATCAGTCGCTCGTCGACGAGCGAATTCAGTTTCAACCAGATGCCCGATGGCCGGCCGACTTTCGCGGCCGCAATTTCGGAATCAATTAAAGCCTCGATCGTTCGGCGTGTGCTGATCGGGCTGAAAGCCAATTGGTCCATGTGCTCGGGGCGCGCGTAGCCGGTCATATAATTGAACAATCGAGCGGAATCGCGGGTGAGTTCAGGATCGCAGGTGAAGAACGATAGATCGGTGTAGATGCGCGCCGTGATCGGGTGGTAATTACCGGTACCGAAATGGGCGTAGGCTCGCATGGCACTGCCTTCGCGACGAACGACCAGAGAAAGTTTGGCGTGGGTTTTCAGCCCAAGAAAGCCGTACACGACCTGCACGCCCGCAGCTTCCAGCGTGCGGGCCAGACGGATGTTCGCTTCTTCATCGAAGCGGGCGCGTAGCTCGACCATCGCGGTGACGCTTTTGCCAGATTCCGCGGCTTCGATCAGTGCGCCCACAATCGGGGAGTCGCGGCTGGTGCGGTACAGGGTCTGTTTGATTGCGACCACATTGGGGTCGCCCGCTGCCTGGCGAAGGAATTGCACGACCACGTCGAAGCTTTCGAACGGATGATGGACGATGATGTCCTTGTTGCGAATGGCAGCGAAGCAGTCGCCGCCGAAATCGCGAATGCGTTCGGGAAAGCGGGGCGTGTAGGCGGGAAACAACAGTTCGGGGCGATCATCGACGATCATTTCCTTCAGATCGACCAATCCGAGCATTCCGGCTTCGATGAACAATTCATCGTCGGGAGCCTCAACTTCGTCGATCACGAAGCTCTGCAGATCTTCCGGCATGTTCGCCGCAAGGGTCAGTTGGATCGCGGCACCACGGCGCCGTCGTTTCAGGGCTGTTTCATAGGATTGCACAAGATCTTCGGCCTCCTCCTCGAACTCGACATCGGTATCGCGCGAAACGCGGAACAGCCCAGAGCCAGCGTGGCGAAACCCATGAAACAGCCGGTCAAGAAATAGAGAGACCAGATCTTCCAGCACAACGAACCGGATTATGGCGGATGATGCATCCGGTAGGCGGATGAAGCGACGGATCTGGGCAGGGAGTGGGATCAGCGCACGCATCACCCCGGCATCGTCTTCGCGGACCAGTTTGAGGGCGAGCACCAGACCCATATTTGGAACAAAAGGAAATGGATGTGCTGGGTCGATCGCGAGCGGCGTGAGAACGGGAAAGACTCGTTCCATAAAATAACTGTCGAGGAATTTGCGATCTTCACCACTCAGATCGGTGGTGCCAATAATAGTGAGCCCGACGGCAGCGAGTTCGGCGCGCAATTTAGCCAGAACCTGTTGCTGGGCTTCCCGCAGACCGCGGGCACAGCGATTCACCTCGGCGAGTTGCTGGGTCGGTGTCTGCCCGTCGGATGAATGCAGGGCAAGCCCGGCGCGGGCTTGACCGATCAGACCTGCCACGCGGACCGAATAAAATTCGTCGAGATTTGATGCACTAATCGACACGAAGCGAAGACGTTCCAGTAATGGATAGCGGCTGTTTTCAGCCGCGCCGACCACGCGCAAATTAAAGTCAAGCCAAGAGAGCTCCCGGTTGATGAACCGACCCGGGTCTTCGATCGTGATCGGTGCGTCGCTTGCACAGATGTGCGTATTCTGATCCATTACATCATGTTGGCACGAATTGCCGCAGCGCTAAAGCAGCGATGGCGTTTCCAGTCCATGAAATTCACGGGGGCGGCCCGGCTGCGGACCCAATTGGTCCTCTTCCGGCGGATCGGCGAGTTCACCGAGGAGTCGTTCGGCGATGCGGCGGGACGGCGCTGTGCCGAGCGCGAGCGCATAACGATCGAGCCGGGCGATTGCCTCGCGCAACACGGCGGGGCGGCGGGGCAGGCGGCCCAGCAGAAATTGCTGGACCGATGAAGAAATGGTCATTTGCCGAGCGGCGGCGAGGCGGACGAGCATGGCATCGAGCAATGCAGGTTCGGCGGGTTCGATCTGGATGGTCAGACTGGCGCGCAAGCGGCTCGCAAGATCGCCGAGCTCGATGGCAAGTCGCGCGGGTGGCGTCCGGCTTGTCATCAGAACAGGTTGCCGGCCTGCCGCCGCTTGTTCCAATGTCGCGAACAAGGCGACTGGGGCGGCCATCGCGTCGATATCCTCGATCACGATCGCCGCACGCGATGACGATAAGGTTTGGCGCAGTTGCGATGCCTCAACGAGTTCTGCTGCATGCGTCGCACGCCAAAGATGGGAGAGGTGGCTCTTGCCACAGCCTGCGTCCCCCCACAACACCAAGCGGTTGTTGACCCAGCTGGATGGGGTAGCGAGAGCCACTCTTGCTGCCTGGTTTGATCGAGCCTCGATAAAATCTGCTGCGGCGAATTGATCGGGTTCATCAAACGGCAACGCCAGTTGGCGTGTGGCGGTTGTGTTGTCAGGCACTGGGTTTCGGCGGTTCCAGATAGAGGGAGCTCTGTAAATAATGATGCAACCAGAAGCGCGCCAGCACACCGAGTGTTGCGGTAACCGGCACCGCAAGCATGACGCCGAGAAAACCGAAGGTCTCGGCGCCGGCAAACAGGGCAAAGATCACCCATACGGCAGAGAGCCCAAGGCGATCGCCAAGGAACCTTGGCGCTACAACGTAATCGTTCAGTAGCTGACCCACCACGAAAATGAGGGCAATGACGAGGACGTGGTCGAGCCCGCTGAACTGGCCCAGAGCCAGAACAATTGAAGAGACGGCCCCAACGATCGTGCCGACGTAAGGAATAAACGACAGCAGCCCGGCCGTGAGTCCCACGACCAGACCGAGATTCAAGCCCGCGATACTAAGCGCGGCGGCGTAGAAGACTGCCAGAAACAGGCAGCATATGGCTTGGCCACGTAACCAGGCATTCAGAATTCGGCTTATTTCCTGGCAGAGATTTCGAATGACACTCTCTTGAGAGCGCGGTAGCCATGAGTCGATCCGCGCGACCACGAACGGCCAATCACGCAGGAAATAGAACGCGACGATTGGTGTGATGATCAGCAGCGTCAGAATATTGATCAACACAAAGCCAGTGCCCACCACGCGCCGCGCTGCCGTGCCGACGAAACCCATGAGCGTTCCGGCTTCGTTGCTGACCAGCGACTTAAGTTTGCTTGAAACGAAGCCCTGACCGAATTTCTGTTGAATATTGTTGATTTCATGAGTCGCGAATTTCTGCAAATTTTCCACCATGCCAGGCAATTGCTGGGATAGCAGCCCGATCTGCGCAGAAATGAGAGGGTAGAGCAGCAGAATGCAGAGCGCCGCCCCGGCGATCAACGCCAGCAGCATGATCGCAGTGCCGAGCGAGCGCGGAATGCGCAGGCGTGACAATGCTGAAACGGCCGGGTCAAGGAAATAGGCGATGCCGGCGGCGGCAACGAACGGCAGCAAGATTGAGGAAAACAGCCGTAAGAAAATAATAGCCAAAACTACCGCCGCGCCGATCGCTATGAAACGTTGCCAGCGAGGTCCCGTCTCGATCCGTCCGCTCATACCAATCTGCTGCCCCGCATGACGTAAGCCCCCCCTGAAATCAACGTGGTCAGCGCGACGAGACCAATCAGCGTTAACCGTATATACGGTGGATGCACGGCGAAGCCAGCATCGGCAAGAGAAACGCCTACGAGCATGATTTGAGCGACGCTGTTCAGCTTGGAGATGATCAGCGGCCGGATGGTAACGGTGCGCCCGAGCAAACGGAGCAAGCCGATACCGCCGATAATCACGGCATCACGAAATACCACCAGGATCGTGAGCCATAACGGCAGCAAACCGATGGCAGCCAGCGTAATAAACATTGATGTCAGCAGCAGTTTGTCGGCCAACGGATCGAGCAATGTGCCCAGGATGGACGGTCCCTGGCGCCGCGCGAGCCACCCATCCAGCGCGTCGGTCAGGCCCGCAAGCACGAAAAGTATCGCCGCGATGGCGCACTCACCGCGCAGAACCAACCAGATTGCGATCGGAACTGCACAGATCCGGCCGAACGTCAGCACGTTCGGAAGTGTCACAACTTCGGTTGAAGCGCCGAATGCGCTACCATGGCGATTTATGCCGTCTGGCATGATTGATCTTCGTGGTTGCGCTGGTTCCGGCGTTGTGGTGATAACCACGCCGAATGCAGCGTGCGCTGCCGTCCGCTGTCGAACGACGTATCGTAGGTGACGGTTGCGCGCCGGTTGTTCATAAATGACGATTAGCGCATCGGAGACGTGGATGACCAGAAGCGACGGCAGGAACGGCGTCACCTATCGCGATTCTGGCGTCGACATTGAGGCCGGCGACGAATTGGTCGATCGGATAAAGCCACTGGCGAAGGCAACAGCCAGGGCAGGTGTCATCGGCGGTATCGGCGGGTTCGGCGCGCTGTTCGACCCCAAGGCGGCTGGCTTCGTCGACCCCGTATTAGTCGCAACCACAGATGGGGTCGGCACCAAGCTCCGTCTCGCCATCGACACCGGCATTCATGACACGGTCGGGATAGATCTGGTCGCCATGTGCGTCAACGATCTGGTGGTGCAGGGCGCGGAGCCGCTGTTTTTTTTGGATTATTTCGCGACCGGCAAGCTTGATCCGGCGATAGCAGCCCGCGTCATCGCCGGGATCGCCGAGGGCTGTCATCAAGTCGGCTGCGCTCTCACCGGCGGTGAAACCGCCGAGATGCCGGGTATGTACGGCAGCGGCGATTACGATCTGGCCGGTTTCGCCGTCGGTGCCGCCGAGCGCGGCACTTTGCTCCCTGACCGAGTTGCCCCTGGCGACATACTCCTCGGATTGCCGAGTTCCGGCGTGCATTCCAATGGCTTTTCGCTGGTGCGGCGTATTATAGACAGTGTCGGGATCAAATTAGACGATGCGGCGCCGTTTTCACGGGGGCAAACCCTGGGTGCCGCGCTCATGGTGCCGACGGCTCTATACGTTCATCCTGTGCTTGCCCTGGCGCGGGCCGGTGTCCTCCGGGCCGCTGCCCATATCACCGGCGGGGGGCTGCCCGGCAACTTACCGCGCGTGTTGCCTGAAGGCTGTGCGGCCCTGATCGACCAGCCCTGGGCGATTCCGCCGGTGTTTGGCTGGTTGGCCGGTGCCGGCGGCGTATCATCCACCGAGATGCTGCGGGTTTTCAATTGCGGGATCGGGATGGTGCTTGTAGTCCGCGAGACCGATTGCGATCACGCGATCAAGCTGCTGTTGGGCCAAGGCGTGGCACCGTGCCATCTCGGGCGCGTTATTCCCACTGACGGTCCCGCCGCAGTCCATATCACCGATCCCGACGCTTTGTTTGCATGAAGCCACGCGTCGGCGTTCTGATCTCGGGGCGTGGGTCGAATATGCAGGCATTGATCCGTGCTGCGGCCAATGCCGATTACCCGGCCGAGGTCGCGCTCGTCATCTCAAACCGCGCGGATGCCGTCGGCCTCGACATTGCGCGCCAGCACGGGATCGCCGCCAGGGCAATTCCAAGCCGCAATTTCCGTACTGATCGGGCTGGGCACGAAGTCCAAATCCACGAGGCTCTTATAGGCGCCGGGTGCACCATCGTTTGCCTTGCAGGATACATGCGGCTGTTGACGCCCGAGTTCGTGACGCTGTGGGCAGGACGCATGTTGAATATCCATCCCTCACTACTGCCTGCGTTTCCCGGTCTCGATACCCACGCGCGCGCTTTGGCGGCCGGCGTAAAAATCCACGGCTGCACCGTGCATCTTGTAACGGCTGCAATGGATGAGGGGCCGATATTAGCGCAGGCCGCTGTTCCCGTCCTGCCGGATGATACAGAAACGGTACTGGGTGACCGCGTGCTCACGCAGGAACATATCATCTACCCAATGGCGCTGCTTCACTACATCGACAGCAAGCCCACCCACCCTGAATCGGTCGCTGCTCTGCTCAGCCCTTGCGCTTGACGCCAAGACGCAATAACCATTCAGAGTGTCACGAAAGCGTGTGACGCGACAGTAAGTGGATGGGATTCGAAAGGGTCAAGGCGGTAATGATGGCTGATACTGATACACCGAACAACCTCCCCATCGGTCTGGAGCAGCTCGAACGAGGCAGCCAGGCGGGCTGGAACGGTTTCACCCGCTTTTTGGTCGTGACTGTCATAAGTTTAGTTGTGATTCTGCTCTTGATCGCTGCATTCACAGTCTGGAGTTGAGCAAGACGCGGCTCGCGCCACACATTGAACCTGGCTTTAGCTTTCATCCGTCCATATCTTGGGCTATTAGAACAATTTTTGATCTAATTGATGATGGCAGGTCGCGGTAGCGACGAAGCATCCGCGAAAGAACATCACGGTTGGCGTAAGAGCGGCAAGCCGTGCCGTGTATGCCTAAACCAAATGCTGTGTTGGGCCAAAGCCGTTTTTACGTGCGATTTTGGCAAACTGACGGGCCTCCTATAGCGCGGTGTGGCCATACTGCCATCGGGTGGACGGATTCCCTGGCGGTCCGTCACACACTTACCAAGATCTTGAACCTCGTTAACGAAACTGCATTAAAGAGCTGTTTGAGAACCCGTGTGATGCTGGTGCACGCGCTGGTGATGGAGATTATCTGACTGCTGCGCGGTGGAGTTGCGAAGCTCACTCGAACCCGAGAGGCCCCGAGGACCGACAACAGACCGCCTTTGGCTGAGTTGCTGGCGAAAACCGGCGATGCAGATTGCCTGCGCCGCGGGGCGCAAGCTGTAGTGTGACTGCTTATGGACGCCGACTTGGAAGGTCTGATCGGCGCCGGGCGCCATGAGCGGGCTGACGGGCGCACAACCTACCGCAACGGCTACCGCGACTGCTCCCTTGACACCCAGCTTGGCAATCTGCAGCTGCACATCCCCAAGCCGCGGCAGAGCGCTTGCGTTCCGCCCTTCTTCGAGCCCAGGAAGACGTCCGAGCATGCCCTGGCACGGTGATCCGGGGTTGAACCGTGAACCGGATCGACGGGTTGGTGGCGTTTCCACCCGACGCGTCGACGACCTGGTACAGGCCATGGGGCTGAGCGGCATCGGCAAGCGCACGGTGAGCAAACTGTGCAAGGATATTGACGAGCGGGTGGACGCCTTCATCAAGAGCCTGGTGCGCGCGGCCTGAGCCCGATGAAGCTGGTCATCTCCGACTCGCACAAGGGTCTCAAGGCCACCGCCCGCCGGGTCATGGGCACGTCCTGGCAATCATTCCGCGTTCACTGCATTCGCAACGCCCTGGCCTATGTCGACAACGGCCAGCAGAGCATGGTCTCGGGCGCGCTCCGCGGGGCCTTCATTCAGCCTGACCGGGGTGGCGCCAGCCAGACTTTGCGCCACACCGCCGACCAGCATCGCGCCAAAGGGTCCAAGCGCGCCGTACACATCAATGACAGCGCGATCGACGTCCTCGCCCACTCCGTAGTTTTCACCACGTTGACAGACGTGATCCTCGTGACCTTGGGGCCCGATCTATGAAAATGCGGCCCATAGAATTCAAAGGTCCAATGCAGGATTGACTTTCAGTGAACTAAACTGGGGCGGGGCCAGATTTCCTGATAAGCGACCGTAGTCACTTCGGAAAATCTGGTGGGCGCGACAGGGATTGAACCTGTGACCCCCGCCGTGTGAAGGCGATGCTCTACCGCTGAGCTACGCGCCCGATCCAAGCGATGATCTAGCTTTACCCAAAGATAGACGCAAGAGGGTGCCACGCAGTCACGTGGCCTTCGTCGGGCGGGCGCTGGCGAAAGCGATACCGAGGAAGCCCACCAGGCATGCCACGCTGAAGCCGTTCAACGTGATCAGGCTCGAATACTCGGCCCCGCTATAGCGCTTCAGCGGCGCCCAGCTGCTGAACCGCAGCACGCCATACGCAATAAACGGCAAAGCTGCGATCGCGAGCGAGACGATACGTTCGCGTTGGTGAAACCCCAACGTGCCGAGCAGGACGCAGGGGATCAGGAACAGCGCGGTGCCCGACGCGAAGCCCAGCACCGCGCTGCACCACACCGTGTTCAGCACGCCCACCACAGTCAGCACCAGCCGGCCCGCCAGCCCGTTGCGCCGTGCGATGGCGGGCACCACGGCCCAGAACGGAAAGGAACACAGCGTCAGCAGGATGGACGGTGCGGCATCACGCCCGAGTACCGCCCAAAGATAGAGCGGATAGAACGGTGTGTTGCCAGCCAGCACCATCGCCACCTTGTTCAATGCGAGGGTCAGCGGGTCGTCATGCGCGATGTAACGGCCGAGTGCAGCAAACAGCGACGTCATCCGGCCGGGTGCAACCGGTAATGGCTCACCCCCCAGGCATCGCCGCCGCGATAGCCGAACAACCCTTCGGTCGCGAGAAAGAACAACCGCCAGCGGCGCTTCCACAAACCGGCATCGGCCCGGTAGACCGATTGCAGGATCTCATCGATCGCGCCTTCATTCCGGTCATAATTGTCGAGCCAGTCGCGGGCGGTGCGCGCATAATGCGTGCCGCTCCAGCGCCAGTCCGCCTCCAGCGTGAACAGGTCGGGAAACTGGGTGATCAGCCCGTGGCTCGGCATGATGCCGCCGGTGAAAAAATGCTGGGCGATCCAGTCCGCACGATCGTGATGATCGAACCGGTAGGTGCCGCGCCGGTGCGAAAACACGTGCAGGAACAATTTGCCCTCGGGCACCAGCCAGTGGCGGATGCGGCCGAGCAATTCGCGCCAGTTCGACATATGCTCGAACATCTCCACCGAAACCACCCGGTCGAACCGCGCATCGGTCTCGAAATCATTCATGTCGGCGGTGATGATCGTGAGGTTGTCAAAGCCGCGCGCCGCCGCCTGCGCCTCGATATGGGCGCGCTGGGAGGTCGAATTCGAAACCGCGGTAATGCGGGCTTCAGGGTAATGCTCGGCCATCCACAGGCTCAGCGAACCCCAGCCGCAGCCGAGTTCAAGAATCCGCTGGCCATCCGCCAGCCCCGCGTTGGCGCAGGTGCGCTCCAGCGCGGCAATCTCGGCCTCCGCCAGGGTGCTCTGGGCGCTGTCATAAAAACAGGCGGAATATTTCCGCCGCGGCCCTAGCACCAGGCTGAAAAACGCGGCCGGCACCTCGTAATGTTGCGCGTTCGCCGCATCGGCATGCAGCGCGATCGGCAGGCGCGCCATCTCCAGTGCAAATGCCCGCTCCGTCGTGTCCGACGCATCGGCCAGCTTCCGGTCGGTCCGCCCGACCAGCCCGGCGATGCCCTTGCGGGTCAGGCTGTCAGGAAGCGGGAGCCGTTCGGCGACATCGGCCATGGTGGCTGCGAAATTCATCAATCTCTCCGCTGGTTGGGGTCTATCCCGGAATACGCCGCAACACGACCATTGGATGACGCCCTATTGAAACGCGCCTGATCCCCGGTGATCACCGGCGCTTGGGCGGCAACGGAATCATCGGGCTCACACGCGCCTGATAATCGCGATAGGCGGCCCCGCGCGACTCCACCATTTCCCGCTCCAGCGGCGGCACGCCCGAGATTTTATCGAGCAGCACATACATGAACACCGGCCCGATCAAGGCGAGGAACCCCGGCCACCACCACCCGGACAGCGCGATCAGCGGGTAGCTCAGCCAGATCAGGAACTCGAAAAAATAGTTCGGATGGCGCGACCACCCCCACAACCCGGCCTCGCAGACCTTGCCCTTGTTCGATCTGTCGGCGCGAAACGCATGCATCTGCCGGTCGGCCAGCGCCTCACCGCCGATCGAGATCGCAAACACCGCAAGCCCCGCCACCGTCCAGCCAGACGACAGGGCATGCGGGCTATTGCCCGCGATCATCACACACAACGCCAACAGCCAGGCCACCACCGCCTGGATCATCAACAGGCCGAACATCCGCGATTCAAACGCAGCGCCCCACTCCGCGCGAAACCGCGCATAACGCGCATCCTCATGCGTGATCGCGCGCGTGCGCTGCACGATGTAGCCGCCCAACCGCGCCGCCCACAGCAACACCAGTGCTGCCACCAGCAATCGGCGCGCCAGCGGCGCCGGACCAATCGGCACCAGCGCGCCAATCGCCCCGGCAACGCCGGTGCCGAATGTCCAGAACGCATCGACCCAGCCGGAATTGCGCGTACGCTTCTGCGCCGCCCAGGCGCCGGCCATCACCAGAGCCAGAAACACCAGCAGTACGATCGCGAGACTGATATAACCCATCTGCCTTAAATTCATCGCCCCGGCACCCCGTCAAGAGGGCAGCTTCGGCGCCGCGGCAGAATGGCCTATAAACGCCACCAGCCCAACCAGGAGCCAAGTCATGTCCCGGATCGACGAAACCCGCCCCTTCATCCCTGTCTCCATCGCAATCATGACCGTGTCCGATACCCGGACCGCGGCGAACGATACCTCCGGCGATACGCTCGCCACCCGCATCAGCACCGCCGGCCACCACCTCGCCGATCGCACGATCCTGCGTGACGACGCGGACCTGATCGAAACCCAACTCCGCAGCTGGATCGCCAATCCCGCCATCGACGTCGTCATCACCACCGGCGGCACCGGTGTCACCGGCCGCGACGTCACCCCCGAAGCATTCGACCGCGTGCTCGACAAACACATCGAAGGCTTCGGCGAACTCTTCCGTATGCTCAGCTACCGGAAAATCGGTACGTCCACGATCCAGTCACGCGCCATCGGCGGCGTCGCCGGTGGCACCTATCTGTTCGCCCTGCCCGGCTCAACCGGTGCCGTCAGAGACGGCTGGGATGACATCCTGCTGTTCCAACTCGACTCCCGCCACCGCCCCTGCAACCTCGTCGAACTCATGCCCCGCCTGCAGGAACACCTCACCACGGCATCGCCGTAATGGCTTTGGGGTGGACATAGGGAGCAACGCCGGGCCGCGTTGCCTCTGGCCCTGTTTTCCCAGTCCAGGCCCCCACCCCGAAGCCATCAATGGCCGATCGTGATGGTGGCAGTGCGGCTGGCCTGCTGGCTGGCGGGCGGGCTGCCGACGGCACCGAGGCCTTCGGCAGAAACCCGGGTGGCGGGAACGCCATCGGTGATGAGTTGTGCGGCAACGGCGGAGGCGCGGGCGTTGGACAGTTTGATATTATCCGGCGTGCTGCCAACGGTGTCGGCGGCGCCGGAGACCGTAACGGGGCTGAGCGGGTAGTCGGCGGCGACTTTCGCGGCTTTCGCAATCACGCTGAGTCCGGGGCTGCGGAGCGTGGCGGAGTTCGGCTGAAAGAAGATCACGTAATTGCGGTCTGGATGCATGAACGGCAGATTGGCGCAACCGGCCAGAGCCAGCAGCGGCAGGGCGGACAAAGCGATCGAACGGCGCATGAAGATCTCCCGCGGGTTCATTCCCGGTATGGCATCGTTTCTGCCCGGTCTCAGCTTTCGCGACAAGCCGCTTTTATTGAGGGCGTCAGGACCACCCGCTGCCCGATTTCGCGTGTGGTCTCATTGCTTTGCCACCCGATCGAACTGCTGCAGCCGTGCCAGCAGGGCGGGCATCTGATCGAGCGGGATCATATTCGGCCCGTCGCTCGGGGCGTGGTCGGGGTCGGGGTGGCATTCGATGAAAAGCCCAGCACAGCCGACGGCGACTGCGGCGCGGGCCAGGATGGGAGCGAATTCGCGCTGGCCGCCGGATGATGTGCCCTGGCCGCCGGGTTGCTGGACGGAATGTGTGGCATCGAACACCACCGGATAACCGGTGCGCGCCATGATCGGCAAAGCGCGCAGGTCGCTGACCAGGGTATTATAGCCGAAGCTCGCGCCGCGTTCAGTCAGCAGGATGCGTTCATTGCCGGTGCTGGCGATTTTGGCGGCAACGTTGGTCATATCCCAGGGCGCCAGGAACTGCCCCTTTTTGATGTTGATGGCGCGGCCGGTGTGGCCGGCCGCAAGGAGCAGATCGGTCTGGCGGCAAAGGAACGCCGGGATTTGCAATACGTCGACCACTTCGGCGACCGGCGCGCATTGATGCGCATCATGCACGTCGGTCAGCACGGAAATGCCGAATTTGGCGCGGATATCCGCAAGGATCCTCAAGCCGAGATCCATGCCGACGCCGCGCCCCTTGCCGAGCGCGGTGCGGTTTGCCTTGTCGTAGCTCGATTTGAAAATCAGCCCGATGCCGAGTGTGCGCGTCATCGCAACCAGTTCGGCAGCCACCCCCATGGCATGCTCAGCACTTTCGATCTGGCAGGGGCCGGAGATCAGGGTGAAGGGCAGGTCGTTGCCGATGGTCAGGTCGCCGATGGTGACGCGCATGAGGTGCCTTGAGAAAAGAAGGGCAGGGTAGGCCTTCTTTTTTATAAAAAAGAAGCAAAAAATTTTCTTGAGCTAGGCCTGGGACTTTGACGCAGCCCACGGCCACGACCCAGCAAATAAAAGTTTTTTGGTTCTTTTTTACAAAAAAGAACCGCTTTCCTGCGCCTTTCTAAACCAACCGAGCCTGCCGCACCGCCGCCCCGATGAACCCGGCGAATAACGGGTGCGGATCAAACGGTTTGGATTTCAGTTCCGGGTGGTATTGCACACCGATGAACCAGGGGTGGTCGGGGTATTCGACGATTTCGGGGAGGATGCCGTCGGGGGAGAGGCCCGAGAAATGCAGGCCGGCGGCTTCCAGGGCTTCGCGGTAGTGGATGTTGACCTCGAAGCGGTGCCGGTGGCGTTCCTCGATCGTGGCGGCGTCGTCGTACACCGCGCGCGCCAGGCTGTGCGGTGCGAGGCTGGCGGGGAAGGCGCCGAGCCGCATAGTGCCGCCAAGGTCGCCTTCGGCCGCGCGGCGTTCGATTTCATTGCCGCGCGCCCATTCCGTCAGCAGCCCGACCACCGGCGTTTCGCAGGGGCCGAATTCGGTGGAGGAAGCGAGCGGCAGGTTGGCGAGGTTGCGGGCCGCCTCGATCACCGCCATCTGCATGCCAAAGCAGATGCCGAGGAAGGGGACCTTGCGTTCCCGGGCGAAACGGACCGCCTCGATCTTGCCTTCGGTGCCGCGTTCGCCAAAGCCGCCAGGCACCAGAATGCCGTGCACGCCGTCAAGCCGGGCGACGGCGCCGGGTTGCTCGAACACCTCGGAATCGACCCATTCGAGCTTGACCTTGATCCGGTTGGCGATGCCGCCGTGCGCCAGCGCTTCCGCCAGGGATTTATAGGAATCCAGCAGATTGGTGTATTTGCCCACCACCGCGATCTTCACTTCGCCTTCCGGCGCGTTGACGGTTTCGACTATGCGGCGCCAGCGCGAGAGATCGGGCGGCACGTCGTGCGGCAGGTTGAAATGGCGCAGCACTTCGCGGTCCATGCCGGCCTGGTGGTAGGAGATCGGCACTTCGTAGATGGTCGAGACATCGAGGGCGGGGACCACCGCCTCGGGGCGGACGTTGCAGAACAGGGCGATCTTGCGGCGTTCGCCATCGGGGATCGGCCGGTCGCAGCGGCAGATCAGCATTTGCGGCTGAATACCGACGTTGAGCAACTCCTTGACCGAATGCTGCGTTGGTTTGGTTTTCAACTCGCCGGCGCTGGGAATGTAGGGGACCAGCGTAAGGTGGACGAACATCGCGCCATCCGGGCCAAGCTCGTTGCCGAGCTGGCGGATCGCTTCGAGGAAGGGCAGCGACTCGATATCGCCCACCGTACCGCCGATTTCGACCAGCACGAAATCGAGCCCATCGGTGTCGTTCACCACCACCTGTTTGATCGCATCGGTGATGTGGGGAATCACCTGCACGGTGGCGCCGAGGTAATCGCCCCGCCGTTCGCGGGCGATGACCTCAGAATAGATCCGCCCGGTGGTGGCGTTGTCGGATTTGGTGGCGTGGACGCCGGTGAAGCGCTCGTAATGGCCGAGGTCGAGATCGGTTTCGGCGCCATCGTCGGTGACGAAGACTTCGCCGTGCTGATACGGGCTCATCGTGCCGGGATCGACGTTGAGATACGGGTCGAGCTTGCGCAACCGAACCTTGTAGCCGCGTGCCTGCAACAGCGCGCCGAGCGAAGCGGAAGCGATACCCTTGCCGAGCGAGGAGACCACGCCGCCGGTGATGAATACATACCGGGTCATGGACGGTCCCCATAACAGAGGGCGGCGCGGCGTAAAACCCCGCGCCGTTGGCATCGCGGATCAGCCATCAGTTTTTGGCGGGCGCGGGTGTCGGCGTGGGTGCCGGGGCAGGTGATGGTGTCGCGGTGGATTCACCCGGCACCGGCGGCAGAGGTGCCAGGGGTGCGCTGGGTGCCTTGCTGCTGGCCGGGGCGCTGGTCGCGGGCACCGGGCCGTTCAGGATCGACTCGCCGCTGCTGGTGCCGCCGTTCTTGTACAGCAACGCCAGGATCAGGCTGAGCGCCATGAATGCGGTGGCCAGAATGGCGGTGGTGCGGGTGAGCAGATTGGCGGTGCCGCGGCCAGTCATGAAACTCCCCATGCCCTGGCTGGAGCCGAGACCCAACCCGCCTCCCTCGCTGCGCTGGATCAGCACGACGCCGATCAACGCGAGAGTGACGAACGCTTGCAGCACGAGCAGAACCGTAATCATGAGAACCTTCCGAACATCGCGCGGGTTCTAATCTGCTGTGGCGATGGTGGCAATCGGCGCGGTGGCCATGGCGTTACGCCGATCACTCGACCGCTGATCGTTCTGAAATGCGAAACGACCCCGCAGCCGACAACAAACCCTCCTCCATGCTCCGGCGCGTCGCGATGGCGTCCTGCATGATGGAATCGGCGTGGGCGAAATCGACATCGGACCACAGCACGGTCTCGCCCGCCCGGATATCGCGCCGCAGCCGCGCGTGGTGCGCCAGGCCGATCGGCAGGGCCCCGCATGCCAGACTGGCCTGGGCCGGCATCAACCGGCCCCACACGGTATAGCCGCCCTCACCGTCCAGCACCTCGCCCGCGCGCAGATCGCGCTTGGCCGTGGCGGTCACATCGCCGCGAAACGCGTCCGGCGCGCCGGTCGGTTCCTGGCGCAGCACAGCGGATAGGACCGATACGTTCAATTCGAGCCCGATCAGATGAAACGGCTTGTACATCGCGGCATACCGCCCGGTGCTGTCGGTCTTCAGCCCGTATTGCGCAAAGCAGGCGGCGGCGTAATCGTTCGGTGCCTCGAGCACGACGTACACGCCCCACCGCAGGTCGCGGAACACCGGCCTGCCGTCACGTTCCAGGGAGGATACCACCTCGACCATGCCGGCGCGCTCGAGCATGCCGCCCGCCGCGCGGGGGCGCAGCACGTGCGGCAGGTCATCGACGCCGCAGGGGGGAAACCCAAGGCCGCCCTCCGGCACGTCGAGCCCCGTCGCGTTCGCGATCGCAGCCATCTCGATCGCGGATTTGGTGCCATCCAGGAAGGAGTTGAACATCTGCGGGTTCATCCCGGCCGCGCGCGCCGCTTCGGGCTGCAAGCCGTAATGCTGCCAGACCGTGTCCGGTGTCACGCCATGATAGAGCGGCAGATATTTGGTACCCTTGCCCGCCGCGACCACGGTAAAACCGCAGGCGCGCGCCCAATCGACCAGTTCGGCGGTCAACGCCGGCTGGTCGCCATAGGCGAGCGAATAGACCACGCCGGCGGCCCGCGCTTCCGCCGCCAGCAGCGGGCCGGCCAGCGCGTCCGCCTCGACATTGACCATCACGATCGCACGCCCGGCGCGGATCGCGGCGCGCGCGTGCTGAATGCCGTGGGCCGGGCTGCCCGTCGCCTCGATCACCAGGTCGATGTCCGGCCGCGCGATCGCCGCCGGCGCGTCGTCGGTAAACACCGTGGCCGCGATCAACTCCTCGCCCCAACCGACGCCGGCACAGGTGCGCCGCGCGCGATCCGGCGCCAGATCGGCGATGCAGGCGACCTCGAGACCCCTGGTATGTGGCACCTGGGCGAGAAACATCGCACCGAATTTGCCGGCGCCGATCAGCGTCACCCGAACCGGCCGCCCGGCATCGGCGCGGGCGGCGAGCAGGCCGTGCAGGTTCATCCGCCTATTCCGCGGCCACGCGGTAGGTCTGCGCCATCTGCGCCAGGGCGTCGTCGCCGACCGGTTCGATCGGCGTGAAGTCGCGATGCGCGATGAACGCGGGCCGCGTCGGCGTTCTGATCGCATTGGAAACGGCATTCAGCGTCAGATACACGATGCGGCGCGGAAACGGCGTGATGTTGCCGGCCGAACCATGCACCAGATTGCCATGGAACATCAGCACGCCGCCGGGCTTGCCGGTCGGTGCGACAATGCCCCCGGCGGCAACCAGCCGCGTCACCGTGGCATCGTCCAGCGTCCAGAGCGGGTACGAGGTGGTCTCCACGTCGTGCCGCGCCTCGAGGTCGCCGGCTTCATGGCTCTTCGGCACCAGCAGAAGCGGCCCGTTGATCGGCATCACCTCGTCGAGAAACACCGAAATATTCATCGCCTTGGGTGCGGGCATGCCATCATCGCGCTTCCAGGTGCCGTAATCCTGGTGCCACTGCCAGACCTCGCCGGTGAAGGCCGCCTTGGCGTTGATTTTATATTGATGCATGTAAACCCGCTCGCCGAAGATCTGCTCGACCGGGCGGATCAGCCGCGGATGGGCGCCAAGGACGCGGAACGCTTCGTTATAGGTATGTGCGGCAAAGGCGGTGCGGGGCGCGCCGTTGGTTTCCCGCCAGACTTCCGGCCGCTCCTGGTCGTAAATCGCCTGGGATTCGCGCTTCAGCACCTCGACTTCCGCAGGGGTGAACAATTCGGGCAGGAACAACCACCCTTCACGATGGAAGTCCTCGATCTGTTGATCGGTCAGCTTCATGGTCGTGTCCTCCATTTTCGATCGAACGAAAACGTGCCAGATCGCCAGCCCCGCTCGTCAGTGCCGGATATCGACCGCCGCGTGGCTGACACCGGCCAGCTGTTCCATCCGGGCCCGATCGTCGGCGAGGGTCGCGGCATTA
This sequence comes from Acidiphilium sp. PA, assembly GCF_026191915.1. Lineage (GTDB taxonomy): Bacteria > Pseudomonadota > Alphaproteobacteria > Acetobacterales > Acetobacteraceae > Acidiphilium. The sequence goes on along the minus strand of NZ_JAIMBY010000015.1, from coordinate 61,819 downwards.
CCGTCATATACCACCTCGCCATCCGACAGGACATAGGCCCGGTCGGCGAGTTCGAGGGCGAGAAACGCGTTCTGTTCGACCAGCAGGATCGACATGCCCTCGCCCTTCATCCGGCCGACGGTGCGCATCACCTCCTGCACGATCACCGGCGCCAGCCCTTGCGAGGGTTCATCGAGGATCAGGAACTTCGGATTAAGCAGCAACGCGCGCGCGATCGACAACATTTCCTGCTCGCCGCCGGATAACCGCCCCCCCTTGCTGGTGCGGCGCTCGGCGAGGCGGGGAAACAGCTGGTACACCGTCTCGATCGTCCAGGGGCCTTTGGTCTGGGGCGGCACCAGCAGATTTTCGTGCACCGTCAGATGGCCGAAAATCTTGCGCCCCTCCGGCACGTAGCCGACGCCGAGGTTGGCCACCCGATAAGGCGGCTTGCCGGTGGTATCACGGCCGAACAGTTTCACCCGCCCTTCGCGCGGCACCGTCAGGCCCATGATGCTGCGCATCGTGGTGGTCTTGCCGGCACCGTTGCGGCCGAGCAGGGCCACCAGCTCGCCCTCACCGACCGTAAGTGACACGCCGTGCAGAATGTGGCTCTTGCCGTAATAGGTCTGCAGCCCCTCGGCCTCGAGCACGGCGCTCATGCCGCGTTACCCAGATAGGCGGCCTGGACGCGCGGATTGGCCGCGATCTCGGTCGCGTTGCCCTCGGCCAGCATCCGGCCGTTGTCCAGCACCGTGATCCGGTCCGCGATGCCGAACACGATCGCCATGTCATGCTCGACGAACAGCATGGTGATGCCCTGGTCCTTGTTCAGCCGGCGGATCAGATCGGTCATGTGGTGGGTCTCCTCATCGCCCATGCCGGCGGTCGGTTCATCGAGCAGCAGAAGTTTCGGCGATTTCGCGAGCACGATGCCGATCTCGACGACTCGCTGATCCCCATGCGACAATTCGCCGGCAACGCGATCGAGCTTGGCGGTCATCCGCACGATCTCGGCGAGATGTTCAACCTGGTTCATCACCACGCTGCGCACGGCGGCGGAAATCCAGGGCCTGAGATTGAGCCCCATCGCGGTTTCGACCGCGACCCGCAGGTTTTCCCGCACGGTGAGCGAAAGAAAAATCTCGGTGATCTGGAAGGTGCGAATGATCCCACGTTTGACCAGCGCGGTCGGCGTGCCCGCGGTGATCGGTTCGCCGCCGAACACGATGCTGCCGTCGGTGGGTGGAAAATAGCCGCTGATCAGATTGAACAGCGTCGTCTTGCCGGCGCCGTTCGGGCCGATGATCGCGCGCAGTTCGCCGGCCTCAACGCTCAGGGAAATCCCCGACAACGCCTGCAAAGCACCGAACCGGCGCCCCACATCGTTCAGCACCAGGAGACTCATGACCCGGATTTCCGGTTGAAGAAGCCTAGCACACCCATCGGGAAAAAGATCACCGAGATCACGAACACCAGCCCGATCACGCTCATCCAGTTATCGGTGACCGAGCTTACGTAGTCGCGCACCAGCACGAAAATCACCGCACCGGCCAGCGGCCCGTAAAAATTGCGCATCCCGCCCAGTACCGCGATGATCAGGAAATCGCCGGACATGCTGTAATTCAGCAGGTTGGGCGAGGCGAACCCATCGAGCAGCGCATTCAGCCCGCCCGCCAGCGCCGCGATGAACCCTGAGATCGCAAACGAGATCGCGATGTAACGCTGCGTGCTGACACCGAGAAATGTCAGCCGCTTGTGGTTCTCGCGGATCGCAACAAACGCATGGCCGAGCGGTGCGTTCAGGACCACCCACAGCAGCAGTGCCGCGATGGCGAATGCCGCCAGCACCAGATAATACATCCCGGTCGGACCCATCGGCAGCAGATGGCCGGGTCCCGCGAATTTCGGGCGCGCGAAACCGGACAATCCGTCGTACCCGCCGGTCAGCGTGTTCCAGCGGATCGCGATGAAATAGAACATCTGGCCGATCGCGATGGTGATCATCGAGAAATAGATGCCCCGCCGCCGCACCGCGATCGGGCCGAGCAGGGTCGCCGCGAGACCACCGAGCAGCGTACCGGCCGCCAGCGCCAGAAACAGGCTGTGGGTTTCGTATTTCAGCATCAGCCCGACGCCGTAGGCCCCGAGCCCGAAATAGGCGGCGTGGCCGAACGACAAGCCGCCGGTGAAGCCGAGCAGCAGATTGAGACCCATCGCCGCGAGCGCGTAAATCAGCACGCGGCTGGCAAGGTCGGTATAGCCGCCGACCAGCGGCAGCCAGAGCGGCACAGTGAGCAGCACGATGCCGAGCACGACATTGCCGATGGTGCGGCGCGAAACGCCGGTGCGCGCCTGGGGCGCCGTGCGCGCGGCTTCGGTCGCGAGATCGGTGCTCATTCGAACAATCCTTCCTGGCCCATCAGCCCGCGCGGCCGGACCACCAGCATCACGCCCATGATGATGTAGATCACCACCTCGCTGGCCGCCGGATAGAACGCGGTGGTGATGCCGGATGCGAGGCCGATGATCAGCCCGCCGAGCAGCGAGCCCACCAGCGAACCAACGCCGCCGACCACGATCGCGACAAAGGCGGGCATGATCAGCGCATCGCCCATGTTCGGGTTGAGCCCGAGCTGGCCGGCGGCCAGAATGCCGGCGACCCCGGCGAACACGATGCCGATCACGAAATTGGCCGAGCGCAGCAGATAGATATTCACGCCGAGCGCCGAGATCGTTTCAAGATCGGAGTTGCCCGCACGGATGCGGATGCCGATGCGGGTGAACCGCAGCACCGCGAACAGCGCGGCGGTGCCCGCCAGGGCGACCCCGACCACGAACAACCGGTAGCCGGTGAGAAAAAAATATGTGCTGCTGAGCGGCTGGTTGAGGAATTGCGGAATCGCCAGCGGCTTGCCCTGCGCACCCCAGATGGTGCGGATCATGTCCTGCATGATGAAGGCGAGCCCGAAGGTGAGCAGCAGCGTGTAGATCGGATCCTTGCGGTTATACAGCCTTCGCACCAGCGTGGTCTCGATCGCGAGGCCGAGCGCACCGGCCAGCAGCGGTGCAATGATCAGCCCGCCCCAGAAACCGACATAGGGCGTGAGGGTAAACGAGAAATAGGCCGCAAGCGCCATGAACGCGCCCTGGGCGAAGTTGATCGTGTTGTTAAGTCCCAGGATCAACGCGAGGCCGAGCGCCATCAGCGCGTAGAACGCCCCCTGGATCAACCCGTTGAACCCGTTGAACAGCAATAACAGACCCATGATGCCTCCCTATGGCGCGTGCGGCACCGCCAGGAGCAGTGCCGCACCGGAACACGCGATCGCCCGTCAGCCGATCAGGACGGGTAGGTCATCTTGCAGCCGGCCGCGGCCGGCGAGAGCGCCAGTTTTTCACCCGGAATGATCGATGACACATCGAACAGATCGGGATATTTCGCACCCTTCACGACATGACCGGGGAACATGCTGAGCATCAGCTGATGATCGGCGGCGCGGTACATCGGCGCGTTGGGTTGCAGCGCGACTTCCGGCGGCAGCACCAGGCCTTCCATGCCGCGCACGACCTTCATGGTGTCGAGCGACTTGGCCCGCTCCACCGCCAGCTTGATCGCATAGGTCGACGCATAGCCGAACCAGGACCGCGCCGAGGGATACTCACCCTTGTATTTGGCGCGATAGGCTTTGACGAAATCATCGAGATGCGGGGTGTTCGGCTGTTTCCAGTACCATTCCGCGGTCCACCAGCCATAGCGCGCATTCTCCGGCAGGGACTGCAATTGTTCAAGCTCGATCAACGCGCCCGCGACGGCGATTTCCTTGTCGATGCCGAACTGCGCGATCTGCTTCATGCAGTTCACCTGGTCATCGCCGGCGAGCAGCAGGCAGAGCACCTTAGGTTTCTTCGCCTTCACCTCAATCAGGTAGGACGAAAAATCCGTAGTGCCGACCGGCGCCAGCGCCGATCCCGCCATGGTGCCGCCGTGGTGTTTCAGCTGCTTTTCATAATCGGCCTGTTCGGCGTGGCCGAAGGCGTAGTCGGTGGTGATGAAATACCAGCTCTTGCCGAATTTATCGAACAGCGTTTCGAAATCGCCGGCGGTCAGCATCCAGGTGGTCGAGCAGGTGCGGAACGTGTTCCACTGGCAATTGGTACCGGTCAACGCATCGACGTGACCGCCAGTGCACAGGAACAGCATGTTGTGCTGATTGGCGAACTGGCTGACGGCGAGCGAGGCGGCGGAATTGACCGTGCCCATCAGAAAATTGATCTTTTCGCGCGCTACCAAGCGCTTTGCCTTGTCGATGGCGGTACCGGGACTACCGGCGCTGTCCTCGACGATCAGCTGCAAGGGCCGGCTCATGATGCCGCCCTTCTTGTTGATTTCCTCCTCGGCGAATTTGGCGCCCTTGATTTCGCTATGGCCGAGGGCCGCGAAAATACTGGTGATCGGATCGACCATGCCGATCTTGATCGGCTTTTCACTCGCGGCCCAGGTCGGCTCCGGTGTCGCGAGCAAGCCCGCGATCCCCGCCGCGGCACCGGCCTTGAGTACGCTCCTGCGATCGATCAATGCTGATTGGTTTGTCATCAACGCCCCTCTGCGTAACATCTGTTTGTTATCGTTTAAACGCACGTACAACGCACAACAATCCAGCCGCCATACCGCGCGATATCTACTCGTCGATCAGTAATCGAACCGCCCCGCTCGGACGGCATAGTCTTGGCCCTCGTTTCCACCGGTCTTTGCCGGCTGGTAATTGTTTGTCCATCCTATGTGTCACATCTGTCAACAGTCCTCAGGTGGTAACCAGCGGGTTTTTCATCAAAATTCTGCGTGATCCGGCAATAAAAAGGCAGAGTGTCTGTCCTTTACGTTGCCAAGGAACAGCCAACCGGACACCCGGCCCGCTCAAATAATATCGAACAGGGCGCCCTGATACGGCACGGGCGAAGCCGCCGTCGCCGGCGCAGGCTCGAGCATGGTGGCCCCGGCGCCCAACAGGAATCCAGCCACCTGATCAAAGGCGGCCGGGCTGCGGGTCTCATCTGCCGGATCGCCGGGCGGGATGAACAGGATGGTCTCGTAGCGAGCGCGCGAGAGCAGGACCCGATAGGTGTTGATCTGCCAGACAATCGCCTCCGGGCGCTTGATCGTCTGCCATTTCGTGCCGCGAAACTTCCGCGCGCGCCAGGCCGCACCGCCAGGCGCGATCACCAGATCGCCACCCCAGCACAGACCGACATAATCAAGTTCAAGACCCTGGCAGGCATATTGCGTGGCGGGCAGTTCGAGCGCGTCCGACGCGCGCACATCCGGCCAGGCGTTGAGAAACCAGTTGGCGACCGCATCGGCGTCCATATGCGGAAAATCGGCGGAGAGACCATCGGCGCGCAGGCGCTTGGCATCGGCGCTGCACACCAGCCCGGCGCGCCGGCTGCCGCGGGAGAGACGGCGGAGTTCGGCGCGCAGCATAGGAAGCGAGCGGGTGATCCGGAACGGAACGCCGCCGGCCGCGCGGCCGATGCGTGCGGCTTCGGCTGCATCGTGGCGCAACACCGCATCCACCCAGTCGGCCGCGGCGTGCGAGCGGATCTGCCGGACGCTCACATCGAGGTGCAGCGCAGGATCGATGCTCATGCCGGCCGGCCGGGTCGCCGCCAGACAGCGCGCCGGATCGGCGTTGCCGATAACGGTTGCCGGCCCCATGATCGACCACGCGGGCCGGGCGGCAAGGGCCACGCCCCAGGAGGCGAGGCCCGCCTCACCGGTGTTGATCTCCTGGCCGCTGCCGACCAGTGCGACAATCACCGCCCAATCCGCGTGGCGGCGCATGATGTCGAGGAACAGGGCAGCTTCACTATCCGGCAGGTTGAATTTGCGGCGGCCGAAATCGGCATCCCAGGCGCGCTGGGCTTCGTCGAACACAATGACATGTTCATGTGGCGCATCGCCGCGGGGCTGGCTGTCGCGCAGAAAGCCGAGCAAAGGCTGGATCGCCGCTTCGAGCTTATGCGCGGCATCGCGGAGGCTGCGGCCCTGCTCCCTGGCATCGCGCGCAAGGGCCGCGCGCAACACATGGACCAACGGCAGATTGCCGGTCAGGAAGGCCGCTTGATGGGCGGTGGTGAAAACCGCGTTCAACCCGCACAAGGTTTTCCCGGCGCCGGGAATGCCGGTCACGAAAACAATGATATGCCGGCGGGCGTCCGCCGCGGCGGCGATCGCAGCGCGGATGGCATCGGTCGTGCGGGTCAGGTTGGTGACATCGGCGCGCGACGAAGCAAGATCGGCCACGCCGTGTTTGCGATACAGCATGGTGGCGGCTTCGACGATGGTGGGCACCGGGCGGTACGCGGCATTATCCCAGGCATGCGGGTCGAGCGGTGCGTGCGGGTCCGGCAGTTGCGCGGCAAGGGTTTGCAAAAGCGGTTCGAGGGTCGCGCCATTGGCATCGATCACCGGTGCGATTGCATGCCAGAACAACGGCAGCGCCGCGGCGGGGATTGGTGCGTGGCGCGCGACCAGCACGGGAATGATCGGGTGGATGCGGCTGCCCGCGTGGAAATCGAACAGGTCGAGCGCATAATCCTCGACCTGTTCGCGATCGGCATTGGTGAAGCCGGTGGCTTCGGTCTTGAATTCAACGACCAGAATGGCCCGGCCGGTCAGGATGATCGCATCGATCCGGCGGCCCAGGCGGAGCAGCGGGTATTCGAGCAGAACGTGCCAATCGGGCAGAGTCCGCAGGGCCGCCCGGAGCAGGTCGATCTGGTCGCGCCAGGCGCGGATCTGCGCCTCATGATTGACCATGTGGGTCTCAACCAGGCGCCGGGCCAGATGATCGACCAGCCGAGCCGGATCTTCCTGGCGGAACGACGCGGCACGGCCGGACCACCAGGCGGGCATTCAGCTCTCCGGCCGATACCCTGTCGCAACGAGATACAATTCCCGGCTGTCTTTGCGGCTGGCCGCCGGTTTGGCGTGACGCACCAGCGTGAACCGGCGCTTCAGCAGGGCGAGCATACCACCCTCGGCACCACCCTGGAACAATTTGGTCACGAAGCCGCCGCCCGGTTCGAGGGTCTTGAACGCGAAATCGAGCGCCAGCTCCGCCAGCCCCATGATTCGCAAATGATCGGTCGCCATATGGCCGGTGGTGTTGGGCGCCATGTCCGACAGGACCAGATCGGCCTTGCCGCCCAGGGCGGCGCGCAGGGCGGCTTCCATCGCCTCGTCCTGGAAATCGCCTTGCAGCAACGTGGCGCCAGGAATCGCGTCGATCGCCAGCAGGTCGATGCCAACGACCCGCGCCGCACCACGGTCGAGCGCGATCTGCGTCCAGCCGCCGGGTGCCGCGCCCAGATCGATCACGCGGCTCGCCTTGCCGATCAGCGAAAATTTCTCGTCGAGTTCAATCAGCTTGAAGGCCGCGCGCGATCGATAGCCCTTCGCCTTCGCAGCTTCGACATAGGGGTCGTTCAGCTGGCGGGTCAGCCATTTCTGCGACGAGGGTTTGTGTTTGCGCGCGGTTTTGAGCCGCACGGCGGTGCGGCGGCCCTGCGAGAGGTCATCGGTCATCGGCGGGGTTCGTTCATGCCTGATAGGGGCGCGATCGGGCGCGCGCGGTGCGGATCAACCGCATCAACATCCCCTCGCGCAGGCCGCGATCGGCCACGGCCAGGTCGCTGGCCGGCCACATCTCTTCGATCGCGGCGAAGATCGCGCAGCCCGGCAGCACGAAATCGACCCGGTCGGGCCCGATGCACGGGTGCTCGGCAAGGCCGGTACGCCCCAGCGCGCGGATCGCGGCAAGACCACTGGCCACCTGCTCGCGCGGCAGCACGGCCCCGTCGATCGCGCCGCGGCGATAGCGATCGAGATTAAGCGCGATGCCCGCGATGGTGGTAACGGTACCGCTGGTGCCGACCAGCCGGACGCCGCCCTGCCGGATTTCCTGGCCGATCCGGTGGATCTGCTCGAACGGACACAGCAGCGCCTTGATCTCCTCGACCACAGCGGCAAATCCGGCCTCGCTTTCGCACCAGCCGGCGCAGCGTTCGGACAATGTCACCACGCCGACCGGAATGGTATGATACCCGATCAGCTGCGGCAGGCTGCGATCGGCCGCACCGGCGCTGCCCGGCACCCGCACCCAGGCAATCTCGGTCGAGCCGCCGCCGATGTCGAACAGCAATGCCCGGCGCTCGGCCTGATTGATCAGCGAGGCGCAGCTCTCCATCGCGAGGCCGACTTCCTCACGCGGCGAGATGGTTTCGATCGGCAGGCCGGTGGCCGCCCGGGCGCGCGCAATGAAGGCGGCGCCGTTTTCGGCCTGCCGGCAGGCCTCGGTCGCGATCGCGCGAATGTCGCTCACCTGCCAGCGCCGCAGGCGCTCGGCGCAGATCGTCAGCGCATCGATCGCCCGATCCATCGCCGCCTCGGACAAGGTGCCCGAGCGGTAGAGACCCTCACCAAGGCGGACCACGCGGCTGAAACTGTCGAGCACATGAAACCCACCGCCGCTGGGCACGCCGACCAGCATGCGGCAATTATTGGTGCCGAGATCGATCGCCGCATACGCCGGCGGGCGCGCACGCCGCTCGTTCGGCACGCGGCTGGTGGCGCTGCGCCGATCGGGGCTGGTGCGGCCAAGGGCCGGCTGGGTCGACAGGGCGAAATCGCTTGCCATGGTCCTCATATAATGGGCGTACCTATGGCTGGAGAGCAAGTCAGAATTGCATGATCGGGCGAATTGGCATCAAACGCCGCGGATCGATTGCCTCGCGCGGCGCAGGATGCTAGCAGCGTCCTACGCGGGACACCTGCTTGGGGGATAGTTTAGCGGTAGAACTTCCGGCTCTGACCCGGACAGCCTTGGTTCGAATCCAGGTCCCCCAGCCACATCACCCGTCACCCTGCGCTCGTCCCGCCTTGGGTGCGCCCTGCTCCTACCGTGAAAGTGATCACCGACATCATTTCACCGCCCGCACGATGGCGGCCGCCAGAGCCGCGGCGGTGCAGGCATACCCGCGGTCGTTCATGTGCAGCCCGTCGCTCGCCAGAAAATCGCTGAGCGGGGGGTCGTTCGCCTGCCACTGGCGCATCAGCGCATCGCGCGAGAACAGGCTGACGCCGGGCGCCTGGGCGAGGGAGGCCAGCGCGGCGTCGATCCGGTCGTTATCCGGCGAGGCGAGCAATTCGCGCGACCGCTGATTGTCCATCAACACGATATCCGCATTGGCCGCGCGCAGACGATGCAGGCCGCGGCGGACCAGATCCTTGAAATGGCGAATGCTTTCGCGCCGCGCGGCCGCGTTCGCACCCACCTGCCAGATCACCAGACTCGGCTCCAGCGCCAGCACGTCGCGCGCCATGCGCTTGTCTTCGCGCCCGGCATCCTCGCCGCTGACGCCGCGATTGATCACACTGATTTCCGAATCCGGCAGCAGCGACGCCAGATCGTCCTGCAATTCGGCGGGATAGGAATCCGCGATGTCATGCGCCATGGCACCCCAGGTCGAGGATGAGCCGAGTGCTGCGATCACCACGGGCTGACCCGCCTTCAGCGCGGCTTTGAGATGCGGCAGGGCAAGATGCTGCACCGGCGCGCGCGGGCAGACCAATGGTGCCGCATGCGCTGCCATGGGCACGCTCAGCAACAGGCCGAAAAGTCTAAGAAGCCGCCGGTTTCGCATCCTTCACCCTATACCAGGCGCCGCTCGCCGCGATGCCGAGCAACGCAACGAGGCCGACGCCATTGACAACGATCTGCATCACCCAGCCCGGATCATGATCGAGCACGACCCGCCCCGCAAATGACAGGACGATGCTGGCACAATACGTGGTCAGCCCGTGCTGGCCGATCAGCACGAACACCGACCCCAGCCGTGTTTCAATGAATTTCGCCCCAGGCGGCACATAGCGCGAGGCGAGCCAGGCGAGCGACAGGATCGAGAGCAGCCGGTAAGGGTGCAGGCCGGTCTTGTCGATGTCACGGATCAGCGGCTTGATCGCCCCCGGCACATGGCGGGCCAGTTGCGGCTCGATCCAGGTGGTCAGCAAAATCAGAAATCCCATCACCAGCAGCGCGATCGCCGCGACATCGGTGGCGACACGCGGCAGCGCCGGCCGCCCGAACCGCGCGAAGATCATGCCGAGCACGAACAAAAACTGCCAGGTCAGCGGGTTGAAGAACCAGCCGTGGCCGCCCGCGGTCGGCAGGTTCCAGCCGAACAGCCGCGCCGCGACATAGAGCGCAAAACTCGCCGCCAGCAAAATCCGCGGCCGGCGCAACAACAACAGCAACGGCGCCATGCCGCCCATGATCACCACATAGAGCGGCAGCACATTCAGGAACGATGGCTGATACAGCATCGGCACCGCATCGATCATCGCGACCAGCGGTTCACGCACCAGACGGTCCATCCCCACCCGCGCCAGATACCCCGGCGTGGCAAACCAGGCGGCAAACAGCGCAACCTCGGCCGTGAAGATCACGAACAGGAAAATATGCGCAATATACAGCGTCCAGGCCCGCTTGAGCATATCCGCCCCGGCCGAGACCGGGCCGGCCTGATCGAGCTTGCGGCCATACACCAGCGAGGCGGCATAGCCGGCCAGCAAAATGAAAATCTCGGTCGCATCGTTCAGCGCCAGATTGCGCACGGTGAAGCGCGCCAGAGCATCATGCGGAATATGATCGAGGAAAATGCAGAACAACGCGATGCCGCGAAAGAAATCGACCCTGAGATCGCGGCCCGCGCGAACCAGCTTCACTCGGCCGACCTTCGCGCGGACATCGCCATCGCCAACGTGCCTTCATCGAGAATCTCGATGCTGCCGCCCACCGGCACGCCTTGCGCCAGGCGCGTGATCCGGACACCGAACGGGGCCAGACGTTCGGTCAGGTAATGCGCGGTCGATTGACCATCGACCGTCGCCGGCAACGCCAGGATCACCTCACGCACTGAACCATCCAGCCGCGCCAGCAACCGCCCGACGCCCAGTTCCTCCGGCCCGCGCCCGCCGATCGCCGATAACAACCCGCCCAATACATGATACCGGCCCCGATACACCGAAGCCCGCTCCAACGCCCATTGGTCCGCCACCGACTCCACGATGCAGATCATCGGCTCACGCGCCGGATCGCCGCATACCGAACACGGGTCCACACTGTCCAGCCCGCCACACACCGAACACACCACCACCCGCTGCGCCGCCGCCGCCAACGCCCCCATCAACGGCAACAACCGACCCTCACGCTCACTCAGCAACCGCAACACAATCCGCCGCGCACTCCGCGGCCCCAACCCCGGCAACCGCGCCACCTGGGCCACCAAACTCTCGATCTCAGGGCCCATCATGAGAGCGGCTGCCAAGCCGGGGCGCTGCCCCGGGCCCTGGCAAGGGGGCTTTGCCCCCCTGCACCCCCGACTAAGGACTTAGTCCTTAGAACCCATTTTTTTCGGGTGAGAGGCCGGGGGGTGTGCGCCGCCTGCGGGATTAGCGCATCCGCGCCGATCCCGCAGGCGGCGCACACCCCCCGGCCCCTCACCCGAACGAGTGGATTCCAAAGACTAAGTCTTTGGCGGGGATGCAAGGGGCAGCGCCCCTTGCCGGGGTCCGGGGCAGCGCCCCGGCTTCGCCAGCGCCCCATGATCGATCCCTCAGAACGGCAGTTTGAGGCCGGGGGGGAGCGAGAGGCCGCCGGTGGCTTTTTGCATTTCGTCGGCGGTGATGGTTTCGAGTTTGGTTTTGGCGTCGTGGTGGGCGGCGATGATGAGGTCCTGGAGCATTTCGGCGTCGTTGGGGTCGAGCAGTTTGGGGTCGATCCGGGCGGATTTCAGGACGCCTTTGCCGGAGAGGGTGAGTTTGACCAGGCCGGCGCCGGATTCACCCTGGATTTCGAGGGCTTCGAGGCGTGCCTGCATGTCCTGCATGTTTTGTTGCATGGCCTGGGCTTGTTTCATCAGGCCGGCGAGGTTTTTCATCGATCGATCTCCATGGCATCGGCGATGTCCTGATCGGACATCGGGGGGGCGTCGTCGCCTTCGTATTCGGGCAAAGCGGCGGGTGCGGCAAGGGGTTCGGGGTCTTCGGGTTCGACGCTGGTGATTTTGGCGCCGGGGAAGGTGGTAAAGATGGCCTGGACCAGCGGGTGGGCGAGTGCGTCTTCGCGGGCTCGATCGCGGGCGGTGTTGCGGGCTTCGAACACGCTGGGCGCGCCGGCTTCGCGGGAGAGGGCGATGGTCCAGCGGCGGCCGGTTTCGGCTTCGAGGAATTTGGCGAGCCGGGCCGAGAGGTCGCGCGGGGCGTCCGGCGAGAGGTTGAGTTCGATGACCGGCGGTGCGAATTTGACGATGCGGGCGTCGTGGCGGAGTTGGCTCGTGAGCAACGCGTCGCGCCGGTCTTCGGCGAGGGCGATGACATCCTCGAAGCGGGCGAGGCGCGGGGCGGCGCTGGTGATGGCGGGGCCGTTGACCACGGCGCGGGGTGCGGGGTCGCTGGGTTCGCGCGCGGTGGTGGGGCGGGGTGCGGTGGTTTCGGCCGAAAGGCGGCGGACCAAGTCGCCGGGGGGTGGCAGGTCGGACACGTAGCACAGGCGGATCAGGATCATTTCGGCGGCGGCGCGGCGGTCGCTCGCCTGTTCGACTTCGGCGATGCCTTTGAGGAGCATCTGCCACAGACGGCCGAGCCAGGGGATCGAGAGGGCGGCGGCGAGGGTTGCGCCGCGCGTGCGTTCGAGTTCGGGCAGCGTGTTGCCGGTCGCGAGGTCGGGGATGGATTTCAGGCGCGAGAGCGTGTGGGCGAGGCCGAGCAGATCCTGCATCAGCAGCACGGGGTCGGCACCCTGGGCGTGGGCGCGGTCCATCACGGCGAGCGCATCGGCGATGCGGCCGGCGGCGATCGTGTCCATCAGGTCGAAGACGAAGCTGCGATCGGCGAGGCCGAGCATGTCGCCGACCAGGGCGGTGGTGATTTCGCTGCCGTCGTCGGCGCGGGCGATCGCCTGGTCGAGCAAAGAGAGACCGTCGCGCACCGAGCCATCGGCGGCGCGGGCAATGGCTTCGACCGCGGCGGGTTGGATGATGATGGCTTCGGCGGTGGCGACCCGGGTGAAATGGGCGGCGAGGGTTTCGACCGGGACGCGTTTGAGGTCGAACCGCTGACAGCGCGAGAGGACGGTGATCGGGACTTTGCGGATCTCGGTGGTGGCGAAGACGAATTTGACGTGCGGTGGCGGTTCTTCGAGGGTTTTCAGCAGCGCGTTGAAGGCGTTGCGCGAGAGCATGTGGACTTCATCGATGATGAACACTTTGGTGCGGGCGATCATCGGGCGGAAGCGGGTGGCTTCGATGATTTCGCGCACGTCATCGACGCCGGTGTTGGAGGCGGCGTCCATCTCCACGACGTCGGGGTGGCGGTCGGCGAGGATGGCGATGCAATTGTCGCAGACGCCGCACGGGTCGGGGGTCGGGCCGCCCTGACCATCGGGGCCGGTGCAGTTGAGGGCGCGGGCGAGGATGCGGGCGGTGGTGGTTTTGCCGACGCCGCGCACGCCGGTGAGCATGAAGGCGTGGGCGATTCGTCCCATGGCGAAGGCGTTGCGCAGGGTGCGGACCAGGCCGTCCTGGCCGATCAGGTCGTCGAAGGTGGTGGGGCGGTATTTGCGGGCGAGGACGCGGTAGGCCTGGGCGTGGACGGGTGCGGGGCTGGCCGGTTCGTCGCCGAACAGGGATGGGCCTGGAGGTGGAGGCGGCTGGTCATCATCGTCGAACAACCCGGCCATGCATCCTCGATACGGTGAGAGGTTTGGGTGGGAGACCGGGTCCGCGACCCGTGCGGAAACTCGTTGCGGCTGCTGCCTTCCGGCCCTGACCGGGTTGGCGAGGCGCCCGTCCGCGGCCGATCTCCCGGCGGTGTTATCGGGTTTTCCGCCCTGTTTTGCAAGCTTGCCTCGGCGCAAGGCGGATGCCAGTCTAGCGGCATGCCCGACACCAATGCCGCCAGTGCCCTGCTGTACAGTTCCGCCGCGCTCGACCGGGCCGGCCATCGCCGGACCGACGCGGGGTGGATTGCGCAGGCGCGGGCGAGTGCGGAGGCTTTGTTCGTGCCCTATTGGCGGGGGCGGATGCTGATCGCACTGGAACCGGCACCGCAGGCGGTGTTGACGGCGCGGCCGCGCGATGCGGCGCTGGCGGGGAGTTTTCTGGGCTTGATGGCGGGGCGGCCGGTGTTCGCGGTCGATGTTTCGGCCAGCGAGACGCCGCTGGAGACACTGGCCGGGGCGGGCGGTGAATTTCTGGATCTGCGCGGCCTGACGGGGACGCTGCCGGCGGGGCAGGCCGGGTTGCTCGCGACCGCGAAAGGGTTGCTCTACTGGCAGTCGCGCACCCGGTTTTGCAGCGTCTGCGGCGGGGCGTGTTCGGCCGAGCGCGCGGGGCATACGATGCTGTGCGGACAATGCGGCGCGGAGCATTTTCCACGCACCGATCCCGCCGTGATCATGCTGGTGACGCGGGGTGAGCGGGTTCTGCTCGGGCAGTCCCACAAATTTCCGGTTGAGCGGAACTTTTTTTCAACGCTGGCAGGGTTTGTCGAGCCAGGCGAGAGCCTGGAAGATGCGGTGCGGCGGGAGACGCTGGAAGAGGTGGGTGTGACGGTGGGCGCGGTGCGTTACATCGGCAGCCAGCCCTGGCCGTTTCCGGCGTCGCTGATGCTGGGGTATCGGGCCGAGGCGCTGAGCGAGACGATCACGCTGGATGAAGAGGAAATGCGGGCGGCGGCGTGGTTTACCCGGGAGGATCTGGTGAACCGCAAACAGGCCGGGTTCAATCTGCCACCGAAAGATTCGATTGCGCGGCGGTTGATTGAGGATTGGATGGATGAGGGACGGTAGGAAGGGTTTCTTGATGTAAAGACGGGCGGAAGGGAAGGCTTCTTTTTTGTAAAAAAGAAGCAAAAAACTTTCTTTAATCTGGGTCACGGGCGTTTTCACCGGCACGGGCCCAGATTAACAAAGTTTTTTTTGCTTCTTTTTTGTTCACAAAAAAGAAGGACTTCCCTTGCTTCTTTGCCTATTTCGTTTTGTTATCGTAACGAATTAGGCGTGCATCAGCCTCGCGGGCCTTTGCGCCACATTTTTTTGGCATCGAAGGAGGGCACGAAGGGATGGTGCCAGGGCGGGACGGGTGGTGGCGGTGGGCCGAGGATGTCGCGGAGTTGTTCGGGGGTGAAGTCGATGCTGCCGTCGGGGTTGACTTTGTATTGGGCCATGAAGTCGGGCTGGCGTTTGGGGCGGGGGCGTTTGGGGCGGCGGTTGGCGGGGTTTGTGGGTTCGCCTGTGGGTTCGCTCCGGGGTTTTCTGGGGCGTTTGATGATTTGGGGGGGACGCAGGCCGAGCATGGTGTGGAGGGGGCGGAGGATGCGGCCGAGGCTGGGGTGGGTGGCCAGCAGGTCCAGCACGATGGGGTCTTCCATGAAGCACTGGAGATCGGCGCGGGCGGCGGCACCGGCGACGACGGTGGCGGGGCCGTTGGGCAGCAGGCGGATCAGCCAGGCGAAGCCGCGCGGGAGGGTTAGGGCGGGTTTGGGGTTGGGATTAGGGGTGGCGGGTTCGCGCTTGACCGGTCCGGGAGCGCGGGTGCGGGTGCGGGGGGATTGGGGTGGGCGGGATGCGATGCGGGCGAAGCGGGCGATCTGGCGGGCGAGGTAGTTCCAGATCAGGACGATGAGCGGGCCGTGGATTTTGAGGCGGTAGCCGTTGTCCGCGACGGAGCGCTGCAGGGCGCGGAAGATCAGCGTGAAGCGCTCGGTCGGATCGGCAGGCATGAACGGCGCGTTTGCGATCATGGGTAGGGTTAGACCATGAGCGGTGGGGGGTGAGAAAGGGGTTTGTTAGGGGATTTTGTTAGATTCTTTTTGGGGGTTGGTGGGGTGGGGGATGACGGGCGGCGCGGCGATTAAACATCGCACAGGTTTTTTCAATCGTCTTGTGGTCATCGCGCGTCGTACCCAGAGTTTCGAGATGGACGTCCGCTTCCGGTTGGGATGGTTATACTGGGCGATCCTTAGACAAAGTAAAGGAGGGTGCAATGGCTTATCTTGAGAATCGTAATGAATCTATGCTGACTTATTTCGATGGATTGCAAAATGCCCATGCGATGGAGACGCAGGCGATCGAATTGCTGAGCCGGCAGGTGGAGCGGCTTGAACATTACCCGGAGATGGAAGCGCGGATGCGCCAGCACATCACGGAATCGGAGACCCAGCGCGCCCGGCTGGAGGACGTTTTGAAGTCGCATTCGGAGCGGGCGAAATCGGGGACGTCCTCGATCAAGGATGCGGTTCTGGGGCTGGGCGGCAATATTGCGGCGGCTTTGCATGCGCCGGCCTCGGACGAGGTGCTCAAGAACACGCTGGCGAATTTCGCGTTCGAACATTTCGAGATCGCCGCCTATAAATCGTTGATTGCGATGGCCGATACGCTGGGCGATATGACGGGCCGGGCGGCGGCGGAGGCCTGCCTTGCGGAAGAGGAAGCGATGGCGGCCTGGATCGATCAGCGGATTGCGCAGACGACGCTGACGTTCCTCGATCGGACCAACGCCGGGGTGGTTGCCAGCCATTGAGCGGCCCTGGCACCGGCCCTGGGGCCGGCCCTGGGACTGGCCCTGGGGACTGACGCCGCCCAGACCGGCACGATACGTGCGGTCGGTTGTGGCGCGCCGGACGCATCGCGCCGGACGCATCGTGCCGGACGCATCGTGCCGGTCTGGGCGGGCTTCGCGGCGGCGCGAGGTGTCAGGATTCTTTACACTCTCGATGTCGTGAAATCGTTATGATGTTGAATTGACATAATATTTTTGTTTGGCATCGATTTTGCCTGGTCAGCGCCGTTCATTCATTTCTTGCACGGAGCCAGCATGACCCGCATTCGTATCGCCCTGCTCGCCACCACTCTGTTTTGCGCGACGACGGCGCATGCCGTTGCCGATCCGATTCTGCTGATCGTCGCCGGTGGGGGTGGTGGGGCGGGCTATAGTAGCGATGGCGGTTCGGGACAGTCCGGGACGACGGCGCAGGCTGGTTTACAGGGTGGTGCAGCTGCCGGTGTGAACGAGTTGGGCGGTGGTGGCGGGAGCAACAACGGTGGCGGCGGCGGCGCGGGCGCTCTTGGTAATGGCCTTGACGGACGGACCTACAGCGGGAGCGGGGGCTTGGCTTATCCGTCGTTCGGCGCGGCTGGGGACTACGGTGGCGGCGCCGGTGCGTACGGGGGTGGTGGTGGCGGCGGCTACAATGGTGGTGGTGGCGGCGGCGGCTACAATGGCGGCGGCGGCGGCTTCGGCGGCGGCGGCGGGGGTAGTTCTTACCTTGCCGCTGCGTTCACCAGTATCTCGGAGACGTCCAGCAATAATACCGGCCCGGGCTCCATTTCGATAGAATTCGGAAATTCCATACAGTCGTTCAGCTATACTACCGGGGGTCCACAGAGCTATGTTGTTGCCAACACCGGCGTCTATACGATTACCGCCTCCGGCGGCCAGGGCGGAGCATCGACCTCCAACAATTACGGGGGAGGCCTTGGTGCGACGGTCAGCGGCAGTATCTTGCTGACAGCCGGGACCACGCTCGACCTTGAAGTCGGTGGCATGGGGGGTAGTTCTACAGACGGCGGCGGCGGCGGCGGAGGGTCCTGGGTTTTTGACATGTCGGCGCCGACGCCGGTGCCGGAGCCTGGGTCGTTGGCGGTGTTTGGAACGGGTCTGATCGGGTTGGGTTTGGTGGTGCGGAAGCGGCGCAGGATGGGTTGATCGCGGGTTGATCTGCGATCGGGTGTCAATCCGGTTTGTTGCCGGGTTGGGGCGTGGGTGGAATGAGGGGTATCGGGGAATACCGATCGTGGGGCGCCTGATCCGAAGCGCCCGCGACCCCGAGTCAAAAAGTTTTTTGCTTCTTTTTTTTAAAAAAGACGCGCTTGTCTGACTAACTGCCCCCGCCGCCCGATCCTTGCGCGACGGCAAGCCGGTCGCCATAACGCGGTCATGGATATTATCGACAGTTTGCGCTCTGCCTGGGTTCCGCCGCATCGGGCGGGGTTGCCGTTCATTATCGGCGGTGTCGTGATTTTCGTGATCGGTTTGATCGTGGCCGGGTGGCTGGCGTGGATCGGGCTGGTGTTTGCGTTGTTCTGCCTGTTTTTCTTTCGTGATCCGGCGCGGGTCGTGCCGCCGCGGGCGGATGCGGTGGTGGCGCCGGCGGATGGGCGGGTGGTGATCGTGGATCGGGCCGTGCCGCCGGCCGAGCTTGGTTTGCCGGCGGTTGCGATGCCGCGGGTGGCGATTTTTCTTTCGGTGCTGGATGTCCATGTCAATCGGGTGCCGATGGCGGGGATGGTGACGCGGATTGCGTACCGGCATGGCACGTTCGTCAATGCGGCGGCGAAGGAATCGGAGCTCAATGAGCGCAATGCCATTGCCATCCGGCTCGACAGCGGGGCGGAGATTGCGGTGGTGCAGATTGCCGGGCTGATCGCGCGGCGGATTCTGTGCGATATTCACGAGGGCGACCGGGTGGCGACCGGAGCGCGGTTCGGGATTATCCGGTTCGGCAGCCGGACCGATCTGTATCTGCCGCCGGGCACCACGCCGCTGGTTGCGGTGGGTCAACGGATGGTGGGGGGTGAGACGGTGATTGCGACGCTGGGCACGACACTGGCATTATGAGCGAGACGTTCAAGCCGCGCCGCTTCGTGCTGCCGCGCCGCCGCCCGCCGCGCCGGCCACGGCTGCGCGGGTTGAGCTTCAACCGGATGCTGCCGAATTTGCTGACTCTGGTCGGGCTGTGCGTGGGGTTTACCGCGATCCGGTTCGCGCTCGATGGGCGGTTCGGGGCGGCGGTGATCGCGATTGCGGTGGCGGGTGCGATCGACGGGCTCGATGGGCGGTTGGCCCGGCTGTTGAAGGCGACCTCACGGTTTGGCGCGGAGTTCGACAGTCTTTCGGATTTCCTGTGCTTCGGGGTGGCGCCCTCGCTCGTGCTGTTCCTGTGGTCGCTCGATCAATGGGGGGCGTTCGGGTATCTGCCGTCGCTGATGTTCACCGCGAGCATGGCACTGCGGCTGGCGCGGTTCAACGCGGCGCTCGATGAGCTGCCGCACGCGGATGACGGGCACCTGCCGGCATCCCGGTTCGCGCAGAATTTTTTCACCGGCGTGCCCGCGCCCGCCGGGGCGGCACTGAGCCTGTTGCCGATCTATCTGGGACTCGAGGCGGCGGAGCATAATATCGCCTGGCTCGCCGACGTGGCGCGCGCGCCAGGACTGAGCGCGCTCGTGCTGGTGGGCACCGCATTGCTGTGCGTCTCCACCCTGCCGGTCTGGAGTTTCAAAAACTTCAAGGTGCCGCCCAGCTTCGCCCTGTGGCTGCTGCTCGGCGTCGTCGTGTTCGCGGCCATCATGCTCGCCGACCCGTGGCTCGCGCTCGCCCTGCTCGCCGCCGCCTACCTGACCATGCTGCCGTTCAGCCGCCGTAGCTTCAAACAGCTCCAAGCCGAAGCCGAAGCCCGGCTGCAACCCGAAACCGAGTGATCGCGGCGTTGGGGTGGGGCGCTCGGAGACAGGAAGGCGGGGGGCTTTGCCCCCTCGACCCCCACTAAGGGCTTAGCCCTTAGAACCCGCTAGTTTTAGGTAAGGGGAGGGCGCTGCCTCGGATTTTCCGTCGATCTGACCTGTGTCGCCCTCCCCTTACCTAAAACTAATGGATTTTAAAGGCTCCGCCTTTAACGGGGTCCAGGGGCAGAGCCCCTGGCCTTGCTTGCTTCAAGCGCCACATCCCAGCGCAGGGATCATTCGGTATGGAGGTTGGATTGCTGCGGTTTTTGGGGTTGGTTGGGGTGGTGGTGGGGTTATCGGCTTGTGCGATGCCGCGGCCGGGTGGGTTTTATCGGGGGGTTGATGTTGCGGGGGCGCGTCCGGGGCAGGTTTTGCGGGTGCGGCCGTTTGGGGCGGCGCCTGCGGGGGCGACGGCGACGTTGGTGATTTATGCTTCGACGGGGTTGGGTGGGGCGATCGTGCCGGTTTCGGGGGTGATTTATGTGCCGCGCGGGCCGGCGCCGCCGGGTGGGCGGGATGTGATTGCGTGGGCGCATCCGACGACGGGGGTTGCGGCGGGGTGTGCGCCTTCGTTGGGCAACAGGGTGTTCGACAGTCTTGACGAGGGGGCGAGCATTCCGGGGTTGCGGCGTTTTTTACGCGCGGGCGATATTGTGACGGCGACGGATTATGAGGGGTTGGGGGTGGCTGGGGTGCATCCGTATCTGATCGGGGATGCGGAGGCGGCGGATCTGATCGACAGTGTGCGGGCGGCGCGGGCGTTGCCGGGGGCCGATGCGAGCCGGAATTATGGTGTGTGGGGGCATTCGCAGGGGGCGCAGGCGGCGTTGTTCGCCGGGCAGGATGCGGCGGCGTATGCGCCGGGGTTGCATCTGGTCGGGGTGGCGGCGGCGGCACCGCCGACGGATCTGGGCGCGGAGTTGCGCAAGCCGACGTCCGACAGCGGGCGGGTGCTGGTGTCTTATGTGTATGCCACCTGGTCGCGCTGGTATCATGTGCCGATGACGAGCGTGGTGGCGCCGGCGGCGGTGGCGCTGGTGCGGCGGGCGGCGGATCGGTGCATCAATTCGGTCGGGCAGTATGTGCTGGCGCAGCGTGCGGGGGCGGCGCTGAAGCGGGTGTTTCTGGCGCATGATCCGATGGTGACGCGGCCATGGCCGCGTTTGTTTCATGAGAATTCACCGGGTTATGCGCCGGCGGGGGCGCCGGTGTTGCTGACGCAGGGGACGGCGGATGACACGGTGTATCCGCGATATACCGATGCGTTCGATCGGCGCGCGTGTGCGCTGGGGGACCGGGTGGATTATCTGAAGCTGAAGGGGGTTGGCCATGTGTTCGCGGGGTATCGGTCCGCGAAACTGGTGGCGGCGTGGTTCGCGGGGCGGTTTGCCGGGGCGGCGGCACCGGATACGTGTCCGCGTTCGGTGACGGTTAAAGGGTGAGGAGCCAGTCGTGCCAGGCTGGCGTGTCGAAGATGGTGACCGGGCCGGCGCCGTGGCGGATGAGGGTGGCCATGGTTTTGGCGGGCGGGACGGGCAGGTCGCCGATCGGGTTGAGGATGACCATGGCGATCGGGATGTGGCAGGCGCGCAGGGCCTCGATGGTGCAGAGGGTGTGGCTGATGGCGCCGAGGTAGCCGCCGGCGACGAGGATGGCGGGCAGGCCGAGTTCTGCCATCCAGTCGCGCACGGTGTGACGGTCATCGAGCGGGACCATGGCGCCGCCGACGCCTTCGATCAGGAGGGGTGCGGCGGATTGCGACATTTCCGTGCGGCAGAAAGCGAGCAGGGCGTCGAACGGGATGGTTTTGCCGGCGCGGGCGGCGGCCATGTCGGGCGAGAGCGGATCGGGGAAGCGCCAGGGGCAGATTTTCGCGACCGTGGTATCGCTGGTCATTTGTCCCATGGCGGCGAGCAGCGTGCCGGCGTCGCTGGCGGCGGAGCGGGCGGGTTGGTAGCCGCTGGCGACCGGTTTGAGCGCCCAGGCCTTGATGCCCTGGCCGTGCCAGTGGCGGAGCATGGCGGCGGCGATGTGGGTTTTGCCGATGTCGGTGCCGGTGCCGGTGATGAAGAACTGGGTCATGCTGCGATCAGGATAGAGGTGCGGACGTGGTTGGCCAGACGTTCGATATCGGCTTCGTGGTGGCCGGCGGTGAAGGCGAAGCGGAGGCGGGCGGTGCCGTCCGGCACGGTGGGCGGCCTGATCGCGGTGACCAGGAACCCGGCGGCGGCGAGGCTGGCCTGGGCGGCGAGCGCGGTTTCGGCCGCACCGAGGATGAGCGGGACGATCGGGCTCTGGGCGGCGGGCAGGCCGAGTGCTGCGGTGAAGTGGCGGGCGTGGCGGAGCGGGCGGGCGCAGAGAGCGGGGTCGGCCGCGATCAGGTCGAGCGATGCGATGGCCGCCGCGACCACGCCGGGCGGCAGGCCGGTGGTGTAGATGAAGCTGCGCGCGCGGTTGCGGATCAGGTCGCAGACCGCAGCGGAGGCGCAGAGATAGCCGCCGTAGCCGCCGACCGCTTTCGAGAGCGTGCCCATCTGGAGGGGAATTTCGCTGCCGTGCGCCGTGCCGCGACCGGCGTTGAACACGCCGATGCCGTGGGCGTCATCGGTCATCAGCCAGGCGCCGTGGGTTGAAGCGAGGGCGGCGAGGGCCGGGATGGGGGCGAGGTCGCCATCCATGGAGAAGACGCCGTCGGTTGCGATGATGGCGTGGCGCCAGTTGTGCGCGGCGATCAGATGGGTCAGGTGGGCGACATCGTTATGGCGGAACGGCAGCACCGCGGCGCCGGAGAGTTTGGCACCGGCCCAGATGCAGGCGTGGGCCAGCTCGTCGATGAACACGGCATCGCCCGCACCGACCAGGGCGGGGATGATGCCGATGTTGGCGAGGTAGCCCGAGCCGAACACGACGGCATCCGCCGTGGACTTGAGGGCGGCCAGCCGGAGTTCCAGCGTGCGGTAGAGCGGGTGATCGCCGGTGACGAGGCGTGAGGCGCCGGCGCCGACGCCGTAGCGCTGCGTGGCGGCGACCGAGGCGGCGATGACATCCGGGTGCTGGGACAGGTTGAGATAGTCGTTGCAGGAGAACGAGATCAGGCGCTGCCCGTCACGCAGGGCGATGGCGTCGGGGCCACGGGTGATCGGGCTGATGCGCCGGCGGAGGGATGCGGCGTCGAGCGATGCGAGTTTGGTGGTGGCGAACTGGTCCAGGGTGGTGGTCATGGGGTTTGGACTCGGAGAGAAGGCGCAGCAAGCACTTCTTTTTTTGTAAAAAAAGAAGCAAAAAAACTTCTGGTCGTGGGGGCGTTGCTTGGGAAAATGCCCGTGTCCCCGATTATGGAAGTTTTTTGCTTCTTTTTTTCAAAAAAGACGCCCTTCCCTACCCTTCCCTGACTCACGCTGAAAACCCTTCCCGTCATCCCCACCCCGGTTTATCACCAATTCCGGCCATAGCGGCAATTCGGAGAGATCGATGTCCCTGACGCTCGCACCATCAACCACCCAACCGGCCACGCCATCCGCCACGCGCGCGCGGATCGCCGCGATGCTCGCCTTGCCGCTGCCTGAACTGATGTTTCAGGCGCAGAGCGTGCACCGGCAGCATTTCGACCCGACCGAGGTGCAGATTTCCACGCTGCTCTCGATCAAGACCGGCGGCTGCCCGGAGGATTGCGGGTATTGCCCGCAGTCGGCCGGTTTCGATGCCGGGGTGCCGGCCTCGAAGCTGATGGAGCTGGAGCCGGTGCTGGAGGCGGCCAGACGCGCGCGCGATGCCGGGGCGCAGCGGTTCTGCATGGGGGCTGCGTGGCGGTCGCCAAAGGATCATGATCTGGACCGGGTCGCCGCGATGGTGGCCGGGGTGAAGGCGCTGGGGATGGAAACCTGCGTCACGCTGGGGATGCTGCGGCCGGATCAGGCCGAGCGGCTGAAAACCGCCGGGCTCGATTATTACAACCATAATCTGGATACCTCGCCCGAGTTTTATGGCCGGATCATCACCACGCGGGTCTATCAGGACCGGCTGGATACGCTGGCCGCGGTGCGGGATGCCGGGATCAACGTGTGTTGCGGCGGGATCATCGGCATGGGCGAGGACCTGAATGATCGCGCCGGGCTGCTGGCGGCGCTGGCGGATCTGGACCCCTATCCGGAATCGGTGCCGATCAATGCGCTGGTCGCGGTGAAGGGGACCGCGCTGGGCGAGACGGCGCCGATCGATCCGATCGAGTTCGTGCGCACCATCGCGGCGGCGCGGATCGCGATGCCGAAATCCTACGTGCGGCTCTCGGCCGGGCGTGAGCAGCTTTCCGACGAGGCGCAGGCGCTGTGCTTTCTGGCGGGGGCCAATTCGATTTTCTATGGCGACACGCTGCTGACCACCAGCAACCCGGCGGTGGCGCGGGATAACGCGTTGTTTGCGAAACTGGGCATGAACCGGCAAGCCTGAGGCATGGATGGGAATGATCCCGACTGGCTGACGACGGGGTGGAACCACGTCTGGCTGCCCTATGCCCAGATGCGGACGGCACCGCTGCCGATGCCGGTGGTGCGGACCAGCGGCAGCGACATCGAGCTTGCGGATGGGCGCATCCTGATCGATGGCATCGCGTCCTGGTGGACCGCCTGCCACGGCTATAACCATCCGCACATCCGCGCGGCGGTGGCGGCCCAGCTCGAGGCGATGCCGCATGTGATGTTCGGCGGGCTGGCGCATGAGCCGGCCTATCGGCTTGCCGCGCGGCTGGCGGGGTTGCTGCCGGACGGGTTGAACCGGGTGTTCTTCACCGATTCCGGTTCGGTCGCGGTCGAGGTCGCGATGAAGATCGCGGTGCAGGCGCGGCTTAACCGGGGGGCGCGCAACCGGACGAAATTCGTTGCGTTTCACGGCGGCTATCATGGCGACACGTTTGCGACCATGGCGATCTGCGATCCTGAGGAAGGGATGCACGCGCTGTTTGCCGGGATGCTGGCCGCGCAGGTGATCGCGCCGTTGCCGCGGGATGCGGCGTCGCGCGTGACGTTCGACCTTATAGTTGAGGAGCATGCGGGGACGCTGGCCGGGATCATCGTCGAGCCGCTGGTGCAGGGGGCGGGCGGCATGGTGTTCAACGATGCCGCGACGCTGCGCCATTTGCGGGCGACCGCCGATCATTACGGGCTGACCTTGATATTCGATGAGATTTTCACCGGGTTCGGGCGCACCGGGACACTGTTCGCCTGGCAGCAGGCAGGGGTGGTGCCCGATATCATCACGCTGTCGAAGGCGCTGACCGGCGGGACCTCGCCGCTGGCGGCGACGATTGTGGCCGATGGGCTGTTCGAGGCGTTTTTATCGGACAATCCTGGCCATGCGCTGATGCACGGCCCCACGTTCATGGCCAATCCGCTCGGGTGTGCCGCCGCCAATGCCTCGCTCGACCTGTTCGAGACCGAACCGAGGCTGGCGCAGGCCGCCGCGATCGAGGCGGGGTTGCGCACCGGGCTCGCGCCGTGCCGGGCGCTGCCGGGGGTGGTGGATGTGCGGGTGATGGGCGCGATCGGCGTGGTGCAGCTCGCGCGGATCGATGATCCGGGGGCCTTGCGCGCCGCGTTCATCCGGCACGGTGTCTGGGTGCGGCCATTCCGGGATATCGTTTATCTGACGCCGGCGCTGACCATCGGGCCGGGTCAGCTGCGGGCGCTGTGCCGCGCGGTCGTCGATGTGGTCGGCGGGATGGTCTGTGTTCCAAACCGGACCGAACGAACGCCCGGCGGTTAGGAGGTCAGGCCGGTGAGCTGTCTGGCCTCGATCGTTGCATCGTGCGGGGCGACCTGTCCGAGGGCGAGCCGTTCGACCAGCGCCTCGTTCGCCCGGGCGCGCAGGGCGAACAGCGACGCGCCGACCTCCCGCGCTGCCTGGTTCAGTTCGGCCATCTCGGCCTGGGCATAACGCCCCGCGCTGCGCGGGCCGCAGACCAGAACGCCGAACAGCCGGCCGCGCAGGGCGAGCGGCAGGGCGAGGCCATCGGCGCCCAGCGCGGTTTCGACGCCTTGCAGATCGAGCGGCGCCAGGGTCGCGCGAAGGCGGACCAAAGCGGGGTCATCGCCATCGATCGCGTCCGGCCAGCGCTGGCCGTGCTGGGCCGAGCGCTCGAACATCGTGGCGCGCGTTTCGTAGAGCACCGCGCCGCTGCCGCCGGCGTGCTGGCTGAACATCGTGACCATCCGGGCGACCAGCACATCGGCCTGTTCGATGAAGCCGGCGTCGCGAACGAATTCATGCAGGGTTTTGCGGGCGTGGTGTTCGCGGCGGAAGAAGACGCGGTCCACGATCTGTTCGATCCGTCGTTGCAACTGGTCGAAGGCGATGCCGAGGATCAGCGGGGCGGCGACTTCGAGGGCGAGACCGGCACGGCCATGCAGGGCGCTGTTCTCGATCAGGCTTTCGACCAGGGCGAGCAGGCCGACGACGAGACCCATCAGCGCGGTGAAGACGACGGCGCGGTTGACCGCGATGCGGACCTCGACCAGGCGGGTTGCCAGCACGGCGAAGGCATAGGTCCCGAAGATCACTGCGGTCAGCACCGCACGGAAGGCGGCAACCAGCACCGAGGCCTCGGAGCCCTTGGTCAGCCAGAGCGCCTCCAGGAAACTGGTTGCAAGCTGCGGGATCAGCAGGAACGTGCCGGTAAAGACCCAGCGGATACGCAGACGCTGCTCCGGCGGGGCACCGCGATAGCCCGATGCGAGCGTGACCAGCGGCACCACGAGCATGAGCGCGGCGAGGCTGCCGCCCAGCAGGTTCAGCGCGGCGGTGCCGCTGATTCGGTGCGCGAACAGCACCATCGGGATTGGGGAGTATTCGCAACAGACCATGGTCAGCGCCATGGCGCCATAGATCCAGAGACCGCGCTGCTGTCGCGCACTGGCTCGTGCCGTCAGGGCGCGCGACGACAAATAGAGACCGATAAAGGTCATTGGCCCGGTGAACACCACCTCGACGAAGGCGGCAACAAGGTTGAAAAAAGGTGGCAGCGGCGCCTGGCCGAGGGCGCTGCCGATCAACACCGATAGTGAGAAGGCGGCCAGGCCCCAGGCCGACCAGTCTCGACCGCGCCAGAGTGCGGCGAGGCCCAGGACGAGGATGGCCATGATGCTAAACAGATTGATCACGAAGAGGAACGGGCCTTCGCTTGGCTGCCTGATGGTTCTGACCATAATCGTCTGTGGCTCGCCGGCGTGGTGGATCACCAGCGGATAGGCTTGGGTGCCCGTCACCTCCGGGGCCATCAGCACGGCGCGCGTCGCCAGCGTCTGATCGGCAAAGGCAACGTGGACGCCCGGTTGCAGCCCGGCCGGGAGTGCGACGCCGGCGCGCGGGGTGACGAGTCCATAGGTGGATTTGGGATCGAAATGGAACGGCAGTTGCCGGTTGGACATGCCCAATTGCACGGTCACCGCCACGATCGTGACGAGCGTGATCAGCAGGCGGACGATCAGGCCCCGGACCGTGAAGCCGAGCCAAAGGGACGCGGCATGCGCCGCTGCCGGCTCGGTTCGATGCTGAGCGACCGCCTGATCCATGCGCTGCGGACAATACGGATATTCGCGCAATGGACCAAGGAAATTATCGGGTCAGGCAGACACGCAGCCGGAAAAACGGAGGAAAGCGCTTCTTTTTTTTTGGAAAAAAGACGCAAAAAACTTCTTTTAATTTGGCCTACGGGCGGTTCTGCGGGCGCAGTTCGAGGGGATTGACGTGTTTTTGCTTCTTTTCTTCAAGAAAAAGAAGCGTTTCGCTTTACAACGCCGCCTCGGCAAAAATGCGGCTGACGTCGCCGTGCCAGGCGCCGTGATAGCGGCCCAGCCAGTACTCCGCCTGGGTCGGTTCGCCTTCGGTGATGGCCTGCAGAGGGGCGAGGTAGATGCGTTCGTCCTCGCCGGCCGCGTTGAATTGCGCGCGCGCCCGCAGGCCTTCGGCGGCGATGGCGACCGCGTCGCGCCCGAGGTCGCGCAGCGTGCCTTTGCCGAGTTTGATGTCGAGGCCGGCGCGCGGCACTGCGTTGCGCAGCGTGATCAGCGTGTCGTAGTCGATGTCGCGGATCAGTTCGCAGGCGGCTTCGAGGGCGGCATCGTCGTAGAACAGGCCGGCCCAGAAGGCCGGCTGGGCCAGCAGCATGGCGGGGTTGCCGCTGTCCGCGCCGCGGGTTTCGATGAAGCGTTTGAGCCGGACATCGGGGAATGCGGTGGTCGCGTGATCGGCGAAATCGCCGATCGTGGGGGTCTGGCCCTCGAACCCGGCGAGCCGGCCCGCCATGAAATCGCGGAAGGAGCGGCCGGAGACGTCGATGTAGCGCCCGTCGCGGTAGACGAAATACATCGGCACATCGAGCAGATAGTCGGCGTAGCGCTCGAAGCCGAACCCGTCCTCGAACACCGCGCGGGGAATGCCGGACCGTGCGTTGTCGGTATCGAGCCAGGTGTAGGCGCGGTTCGACAGCATGCCGTCGGGCTTGCCTTCGCGGAACGGGCCGTTGGCGAACAGGGCGGTCGCGAGCGGTTGCAGGGCGTAGCCGACCCGCATCTTGCGGACCATGTCGGCTTCGGAGGCGAAATCGAGATTGGCCTGCACCGTGCAGGTGCGCAGCATCATGTCGAAGCCGCGGGTGCCGACGCGGGGCATGTAGGCGCGCATGATGGCGTAGCGGCCTTTCGGCATCCAGTCGAAATCGGCGCGGGTGCCGGTCGGGTGAAAGCCGAGCGGTGCGAAGCCGAGGCCGAGTTTGGGGGCGACGCGGTGGATGCGCGCGATATGCGCATCGATCTCGGCCTTGGTTTCGTGCAGCGAGGCGACGATGCCGCCGGACAGCTCGAACTGGCCGCCCGGCTCCAGCGAGATCGAGAAATTCGGCCCGGTCAGGCCGATCGGGTTGCCGCGATCGAGGATGGGTTTCAGCCCTTCATCGGCGCCGATCATGTCGAGCAATTCGCGGATGCCGCCCTCGTAGCGGGGCGGGTGCTGGCCGTTCAGGGTGAAGCCGAAGCTTTCGTGTTCGGTGCCGATCCGAAATTCGGACGCGGGTTTGCAGCCGGCCGCGAACCAGGCGGCAAGCTGGCTGGTTTGGGTAATTGCCGTCGCGTCGGCCTCTCCGGGGTTAGACAAGCACGTCTCCTGATCTCAACTCTGCACGATCTCAACCCTGATCCGGTGCGGCGAGCAGGCGCGCAAGTCCGGCAATGGCGGCGGTCTCGGCGCGCAGAATGCGCGGCCCGAGCGAAACCAGCGTAACAAACCCATGCCGCACCATGCCGTCAAGTTCCGCCGGTGCAAACCCGCCTTCGGGGCCGACCAGCAGGGCGTGGGGTTGCAAATGCGGCAGCGCGACCAGCGGCGGCGCGGTGCTGCGTTCGGCGGCGACGAACAGGCGGCGACCGGACGGGAAATCGGCGAGGAACTGCGCGAGGTCGCGCGGTTCGGACACCGGGGGTACGTGCAGGCGCTCGCACTGCTCGGCGGCTTCGGTGGCGATGGCGGTGAGCCGCTCGCGGTTGATGCGTGCGGTCTGGCTGCGGGCGGTAATCACCGGGTGGAGCGCGGCGGCGCCGAGCTCGGTGGCTTTTTCGACGATCAGATCGGTCGCGTCGCGCTTGACCGGGGCGAAGGCGAGCCAGCAATCGGGCTCCGGCGCGGGGGCGCGGGTTCGGGCGCCGAGGGCGACATCGGCGCCGTGGCGGTTGATGCGCTCGATCACGCCATCGAACTCGCCATCCGCGCCGTTGAAGAGGCGGAGGGTATCGCCGGCACGCCGGCGCATGACCGTGCCGAGGTAGTGCGCCTGGGCCGGATTTGTGCCAATCACCGCACCGGTTGCCAGTTTCAGCGGAACATGAAGGCGGATGATCGAAGCCATGCCGAACGCTTTACCAGCAGATCAGGGATTTACCGATATCCGCCCGACGGGCTGGATCGCGCGGTTGCCCGCCAGGCTGCGGCCGTTTGCGCTGCTGGCCCGGCTGGATCGGCCGATCGGCATCTGGCTGCTGTTTCTGCCGGGGTTGTGGAGCATTCTGCTCGCGGGCGCGGGGGTGTGGTTCAGCCTGTATCTGATCGTGCTGTTCGCGATCGGCGCGATTGTGATGCGGGCGGCGGGCTGCACGGTGAATGATTTATGGGACCGCAGGCTGGATCGTCTGGTCGCGCGCACGGCGGGGCGGCCGCTGGCGTCCGGTGCGCTTTCGGTGCCGCAGGCGCTGGGGTTTCTGGTGGGGCTGCTGGTGGCGGGGCTGGTTATTCTGCTGCTGCTCGATCGGACGGCGCAGATCCTCGGCGTGGTCTCGCTGGTGCTCGTGGCACTGTATCCGGCCGCCAAGCGCGTGACGTTCTGGCCGCAGATGATGCTGGGTTTCACCTTCGGGTGGGGCGCGCCGATGGGGTATGCCGCGGCGCACGGCAGCCTCGACTGGCCGGTGCTGCCGCTCTACGCCGGGACGATTTTGTGGATTCTGGGGTATGACACGATCTATGCGCATCAGGATCGCGAGGATGATGCGATGGCCGGGATCAAATCGACCGCGTTGAAATTCGGCGCTGACACGCGGCGGTTTTTGATGGTGTGCTATGGCGGGGCGATCGGTCTGCTGCTGGTTGCGTTCATCGTTGCGGGGTTGCGCCCGCTGGGTGTTGTTGCGCTCGCGGCACCGGCGGCGGTGCTGGCCTGGCAGATCGTGCGGCTCGATATCGATGATCCGGTGCGCTGCCTTGCCCTGTTCAAGCTGAACCGCGAGGTCGGGTTGCTGGTGGCGCTTGCCGTTCTGCTCGGGCGATGACCGATCCGGAGGATTTCATCCGCCGCTCGACCTGCCTTGCGGCACCGGATCTGATCCCGGAAATCAGGCTGCATCTGGCGACCGAGATTACGCCGATCTGGCAGGCGACCGAGGCGTTTCTGGCGGAAACCGGCATCGCACCGCCGTATTGGGCGTTTGCGTGGCCGGGCTCGATCGCGCTGGCGCGGCATTGCCTCGATCATCCTGGTCTGGTGCGGGGCAAACGGGTGATCGATTTCGCCGCCGGGTCCGGGCTTGCGGGCATTGCCGCGTGGATGGCCGGCGCGGCCGCGGTGACCGCGATCGAGATCGACCCGATGGCGGGGGCGGCGATGGCGCTGAACGCGCGGGCGAACGGGGCGGGGATCGCCGTTGAAATCGGCGATGCGACCGGGTCGGTGCGGGATGCCGATCTGATCCTGTGCGGCGATATCTGTTACGAAGCCCCGATGACGCGGCATATCTGGCCCTGGCTGCGCGCATGTGCGGCGCGCGGCGAGGTGTGGATCGCGGACCCGGGGCGCGCCTATGTGCCGCGGGAGGGTCTCGCGGCCTTCGCCCGCTATGAGATTGCCACGACGCCGGAACTGGAAAGCCGGACGATGCGCGAGACGATTTTGTATCGGATCACGTGATAGGCGCGGGGCGTGGGCGTTTTCTGCGGTGGTTTTGCCAAAAGGAAACGCTTTCTTAACCATGCCCTGCGACATTGACGTGCGGTTGACCCTCACCACCTCGGGCAGTAAGCAAGTGCAGCATTTCGATATGTTTTCTCAACAATCGACAACGAATGGTGATCGTCGTGCCAGATGTGCGTGAGGCCCTGATGCAGGGCCGCAATACCGCCGGAACCCTCGTCCAGCGACCGTTATCGCCGCATTTGCAGGTCTATAAGCCGCAGATTTCCTCGGCTCTGTCGATTTTCCATCGGATTACCGGCGTGGCGCTGTCACTCGGGGCGGTGCTGCTGTCGCTCTGGCTGGCGGCGGCGGCGACCTCGGCGGGCGCGTTCGCGCTTGCACAATCGCTGCTCGATTCGATCGTGGGCATGCTGATCCTGTTCGGCTTCACCCTCGCGCTGTTCTACCATTTCTGTAACGGCATCCGGCATCTGCTGTGGGATGCGGGGTATGGGTTCGACCTGCCGACGATGCACCGGACCGGCTATGCGGTTCTGGTTGCGAGTGCGGGGTTGACGGTGGTGTTCTGGGTCATCGGGCTGGTGATCCTGTGAGCGCGCCGCGATCCGACCAGGCGATCAAGATCATGCGCTCGCCGCTCGGGCGGGCGCGCGGCATGGGTTCGGCGAAATCGGGCCTCGGGCATTGGTGGGCGCAGCGGCTGACCGCGATGGCGCTGCTGCCGCTGTCGCTGTATTTCGTGCTCTCGGTGTTTCTGCTCGAAGGGGCGGATCAGGCAGCGATGCTGCGCTATATGGCCGAGCCGTGGAACGGGGTGTTGTTCATCGCGCTGGTTGCAGCCCTGTTCTATCATTTGCAGCTGGGTTTGCAGGTCGTGATCGAGGACTACATCCATTCCGAGGCCAGACGCCTCACCGCCGTGCTGGCGATGCGCGCAGTCGTTATTTTCTTCGGCCTGCTCGCGCTGGTCTCGGTGCTGAAACTGATTTTCTGATCCTGCAGGGTAAACAACCATGAATGCCATGTCCAAGCCATCGCTCGGGGCTTACACCATCATCGATCATACCTATGACGTGCTGGTGGTGGGCGCCGGCGGGTCCGGTCTGCGCGCCACCCTCGGCATGGGTCAGGCGGGGCTGAAAACCGCGTGCATCACCAAGGTGTTCCCCACCCGCAGCCATACCGTGGCGGCGCAGGGCGGCATTGGCGCGGCGCTCGGCAACATGGAGCCGGACGACTGGCGCTGGCATATGTATGACACCGTCAAGGGCTCGGACTGGCTGGGCGATCAGGACGCGATCGAATACATGTGCCGCGAGGCGATTCCCGCGATCTACGAGCTTGAGCATTTCGGTGTGCCGTTCAGCCGCACCGAGGACGGCAAGATCTATCAGCGGCCGTTCGGCGGGCACATGAAGGAATTCGGGGCCGCACCGGTGCCGCGCGCCTGTGCCGCAGCCGACCGCACCGGGCATGCGATTCTGCACACGCTGTATCAGCAGAGCCTGAAGCAGGATGTGGAATTCTTTGTCGAGTATTTCGCGACCGACCTGATCATGGACGACGAGGGCGCATGCCGTGGCGTGATGGCCTGGTGTTTGGAGGACGGCACGATCCACCGGTTCCGCGCGCAGCTGGTGGTGCTGGCGACCGGCGGATACGGCCGGGCCTATCTGTCGTGCACCTCGGCGCATACCTGCACCGGCGATGGCGGGGGCATGGCGTTGCGCGCCGGGCTTTCGATGCAGGACATGGAGTTCGTGCAGTTCCATCCGACCGGTATTTTCCCGGCCGGCTGCCTGATCACCGAGGGTGCCCGCGGCGAAGGCGGCTATCTGACAAATGCCGAGGGCGAGCGGTTCATGGAGCGCTACGCGCCGACCGCGAAGGATCTTGCCTCGCGCGACGTGGTTTCGCGCTCAATGACGATCGAGATCATGGAGGGGCGTGGCTGCGGGCCGAACAAGGATCATATCCTGCTGCATCTCGAGGGGCTCAAGCCCGAGCAGTTGCACGAGCGGCTGCCGGGGATTTCGGAGACCGCGCGGGTGTTTGCCGGTGTCGATGTGACCAAGGCGCCGATTCCGGTGCTGCCGACCGTGCACTACAACATGGGCGGAATTCCGACCAATTTCCGCGCCGAAGTGCTGCGCCCGACCGCCTCCGATCCTGATGCGGTGGTGCCGGGGCTGATGGCGGTGGGTGAGGCTGCGTGCGTTTCGGTGCATGGCGCCAACCGGCTTGGGACCAATTCGCTGCTCGACCTGGTGGTGTTCGGCCGGGCGGCGGCGCATCAGGCGGCGAAGATCGTCACCCCCGGTGCGTCGCAGCCCAATCTGCCGCCGCGGGCGGGCGAAGCGTCACTCGACCGGCTGGATGCGACACGTCATGCCAAGGGCGGCACCAATGTGGCGGCGCTGCGCGACAATATGCAGCGCACGATGCAGAACCACGCTGCGGTGTTCCGCAATTCGAAGACCCTCAAGGAGGGTGTCGATAAGATGTCGACGATCTGGCACGGCATGAAGGACATCACGGTCAATGATCGGGGCATGATCTGGAATTCCGACCTGATGGAAGCACTCGAGCTGCATAATCTGATGGGCAACGCGATCACCACGATGGTCTCGGCCGAGGCGCGGCACGAAAGCCGTGGCGCGCATGCGCATGACGATTATGCCGAGCGTGACGATGCGGCGTGGATGAAGCACAGCCTGGCGCATTGCTCGCCCGATGGTGCGGTTTCGCTCGATTACCGGCCGGTGCGGATGCAGACCATGACCAACGACGTCTCGGTGTTTCCGCCCAAGAAGCGCGTTTACTGATCAGAGGTTTCGAATCATGGCCGAACTGACCCTTCCGAAGAACAGCCGCGTCACCGCCGGGACCACCCACAAGGCGGCGCCCGGGGCGACGCGCGTGAAAAACTTTCAGGTCTATCGCTGGAACCCCGATGATGGCGGCAATCCGCACACCGATACGTACGAAATCGATCTCGATCAGTGCGGGCCGATGGTGCTGGATGCGCTGATCAAGATCAAGAACGAGATCGACCCGACGCTGACGTTCCGCCGCTCCTGCCGAGAGGGCATCTGCGGGTCGTGCGCGATGAACATCGACGGCACCAACACGCTCGCGTGCCTCAAGCCGATCGACGAGGTGAAGGCCGACGTCAGGATCAACCCGCTGCCGCATATGGCGGTGGTGAAGGATCTGGTACCCGATTTGACGCAGGCCTATGCGCAATATCGTTCGATCGAGCCGTGGTTGCAGTCCGAGACCCCCGCCCCGCCGGATGGCGAGCGGCTGCAGAGCATCGAGGAACGCGCCGATATCGATGGGTTGTGGGAGTGCATTTTGTGCTTCTGCTGCACGACATCCTGCCCGTCCTACTGGTGGAACGGCGATCGTTACCTTG
Source organism: Acidiphilium sp. PA (assembly GCF_026191915.1). GTDB lineage: Bacteria > Pseudomonadota > Alphaproteobacteria > Acetobacterales > Acetobacteraceae > Acidiphilium. The sequence goes on along the minus strand of NZ_JAIMBY010000015.1, from coordinate 27,351 downwards.
GGCCGGCTGTGCTGATGGCGGCGTATCGCTGGATTGCGGATTCGCGGGATGAGAGCACCGGCAAACGGCTGGATGCGCTGGAAGACCCGTTCAAGCTCTATCGCTGCCATACCATCATGAACTGCACGCAGACCTGCCCGAAGGGACTGAATCCTGCCAAGGCGATCGGCAAGATCAAGCAGTTGATGGTCGAGCGGCAGGGGTAGAGCGCGACCCGATCGAGGTGGCGCGGCAGCGGCATCGTGTGACATGGGCGGGTCGTCTGCAACCGGATCATCGCCGGCCGCCGGCACATGGGATGGCGTGGTCGGCGCGGTGGGTCGTGGTTCGCGGCGCGCATTGATCGAGGGTGTTTCTCCCCGGCGACATCTCAATCCGAAGATCGCGGCGGCAGGCGCGTCAGGGCGTAGGCGCCGAGGATCGCCGCGGCGAAACCCGAAATGGCACCGACAGCGAGTGACCAGCGTGGTCCGCAATGGTCCGCCACCCAGCCGACGACCGGTGCACCGATCGGCGTGCCCCCCAGTGCGACGCCGACCCGCAGTGCCATGACACGCCCGCGCATGGCGGGCGCGGTCGAGAGCTGCATCAGGCTGTTGGTCGTGTTGGCGAACGTCAGAGCGGCGATACCGATGATCACGAGGGCCGCTGCAAACAGCCAGTAGTTCGGCGCAAGCGCGGCGAGCAGGCAGCCGGTCCCGAGCAGGGCCGCCCCCAGGATCACGGTGCTGAATCGCGCCTGACGCCGGCCCGCGGCGAGCAATGCCCCGGCCACCGTGCCGATCGCCATGATCGATGACAGCAGGCCGTATCCGCGGGCGCCGGCATGGAAGACCCTGACCGCCATGGTGGATATGAAGATCGGAACATTCAGCGCGAATGTGCCGATCAGAAACAGCATGCCGAGCATCGCCTTGAGGTCCGGCCGCCCCCATACATAGCGCAACCCTTCGGCGAAGCTGCCCTTGGCGCGGTGTGCCCTGGCGTTCGGGCGGAGTGCGGCCGCGCGCAGGCAGGCAAGCGAGATCAGCACCGCGACGAAGGAAACGCCATTGATCAGAAACGCCCAACCGGTGCCGGTCGCGGTGATGAGCAGGCCGGCGAGGGCGGGTCCGATCATGCGTGCGGCGTTGAACGAGGTCGCGTTGAGTGCCACCGCGTTGGGCAGGTCTTCATCGCCCACCAGTTCGGCGACGAAGGTCTGGCGGACGGGTGCGTCGAACGCGGCCGCGCTGCCGAACAGGCAGGCAAAAAGGTCGACATGCCAAAGCCGGACGACGCCGGCGACGGTCAGGATACCGAGCGCGACGGCAAGCGCGCCCATTGTGGCCTGGGTGAGGATCAGCAGCCTGCGCTGGTTGAAATGATCGGCGGCAAAGCCGGTCCAGGGCGACAGCAGCAATTGGGGTGCGAATTGCAACGCCATGACGACACCGACAGCGGAGGCGTCGTGATGGGTGAGCTGGGCGAAGACCAGCCAGTCCTGGGCGGTGCGCTGTATCCAGGTGCCGATGTCGGAGACGAAAGCGCCGGCGACCCAGACCCGATAATTGAAACGGCGCAGGGATCGGAAAAGGCCGCGCCACGGCGCCATCATCGAGGCGCCGGCCGATCGCCGCCGTGCAGGCGGCCAAAGTGCCGGGCGGAGAAGACGGCGATCAGCAGCGCACCGGCACCGCATGCCAGCGCATCGCCCGTGCTCCTCAATCGGAAATCACCGACGCGGCATATCAGGAGATACCCGATCACGATATTGCCGCTACCCCACAGGACATTCACCGTCGACGACGAGAGCCCTCGTCCCGGCGGTTTGGCGAAAGGGCTCTGGAATGCCCTGCCCATCATGCCGCTGACCAGATGCGGGATCGCGTTCGCGAGGAATCCACCGCCGAAGACATAGGACACCAGGTCGGGCCATGCCATGCTCAGGGGTTCCTTGCCGACAGCAGGGCGATGATGTCCTGGGTGGTGCCGGTTTCACCCAGGCGCGGAAAGACGGTCTTGATGCTGTGGTCATGCGCCTCACGGCGCCGGTCGGTCATGGCGTCGATGGCCAAAGTGACATTGAACCCCTGCTCGTAGGCCTGACGCGCGGTGGCTTCCACGCCGGTTCCGGTCGCGATGCCGGCGATCACCACCTGGGTGACGCCCAGCGCCCGCAGGCGCGCTTCGAGATCGGTGCGCGCGAATGCACCCCAGCTTCGCTTCGTGATCAGGATGTCACCGGACTGTTGTTGCAGATCAGGAATGATATCCGTCCACCCTTCCGGGAGAGGTCCGGTTTGCGCCGGTTGTTCCGTCCGGCCCGGCGCGCCGCCGGCCACGTTCACGAGCACCACCGGCAGGTGGTGCGCGCGGAAGGCGGCGGCGAGCGCGCACGCACGCTCGATGATGCCACCGATGGGGTGGACGACGGGTAGGGCGACGATACCCTTCTGCAGATCGACGATGATGAGGGCCGTGTTCGGGTCGAGCGTGGTGACCGCCATGGGATATCCTTTCAAAATCAGATCGGGTTCATTGCATGCGCCCGGGCGGGCACCGTCAGTCATCGACGAGCCGGTTGAGCAGCGCGAGGCAGGCGGCGAGGTTGGTCTGCTCCTGCGCGGAAAGCCGGGCCTCGATGGTGCGGGTCAGCCAATCCTGTTTTGCGGCGCGCTGTGCGTGCGCCCAGGTGCGGCAGGCCTCGGTGAGCGAGAGCAGGGTCTGCCTGCCGTCCCTGGGGTCGGGCGCGCCGCTGACCAAACCTGCGCTCTCGAGTGCGGTAATGAGCGGCCCGATGGATTGCGGACGCATCCCTTCGGCGCGCGCCAGCGCCGCGGCTGTTGCCGGACCATTCGTCTCGAGCCGCAACAGGACGGATGCCTGGGACGGGGTGAGGTCTCCCGCATGCCCCTGCTCGCGCAACCGGCGTTTCAGCTTGCCGAGCAGCGCGCGAAGATCCTGGGCCAGAGCCGGAGCGGTGACGGTTCGGCGATGGTTCGGTTCGTCGTTCATGCCGATCGATTGCCATATAGTAAGATAAACTGTCAAGTTAACCTTGTCAGATTGCCTGATTGATCGGTCCGCCTTGCCTTGCGCATTCAGGCGGTGCCGTGGGCATCCGGACGCTGGGCGTGCCGACGTTCAGACCCCGACGCGGTGCGGCGTGACGGACGCCATGCGCTCTGTTACCGATGAGCCTGACCGATCAGCCGGCCCCATCACCACAATCCCGCCAAACCGGAGGAGACAATGACGATGACAACACCACAAGGCAAAACCGCTCTGATCGTTGTTGATGCGCAAATCGGCGTCATGCGCGACGCCTGGGATGCGGATCGGATCATCGGCAACATCGCCCAGGCCGTCGAGCGCGCGCGAAGCCGGCTTGTTCCGGTCATCTGGGTGCGGCACGCGGACGAGGACCTGATCCAGGGGAGTCCGGCGTGGCAACTGGTCCCCGCGCTGGTGCCGGCCGACGGTGAACCGATGATCGACAAGCATTTCAACTCGGCGTTCGAGAAAACCGGGCTGACCGAAATCCTGCGGAGACTTGAAGTGACCCATATCGTGCTGGCAGGGGCGGCGACCAACTGGTGCATCCGCGCCACCGCCTATGGCGCGCTTGAACGCGGCTATGATCTTACCCTGATCGAGGACGGCCACACCACGGCCAGCATCGAACGCCCCGACGGGCAGACAATCGAAGCCGAAACGATCATCCAGGACCTCAATATCGTCATGAAATGGGTGAGCTACCCCGATCGTTCGAACAGCACGGCGTGCGCCGCGGCTGTCGCTTTCACGCCACCACCGGCAGCGCCGGCGCGGCAGGCGTAGGGCGGGCACGATCGAGCGAACCCCACCGGGGCAGATCTTTTTTTATTTCTTATTCGTTATTGTCATGATATCAAAACACAAAAATCCGCCCTGTCACGCCTGGGTCAACCTGCGGGCAGGTTCACGCCCGATCACCAAGCCGTTAGACTGGTACGATGTCCGCCCCCCAGACCCTCGTCGCGACACCCGCGCCGCCACGCCGGCTGCCCTTGCTGCTTGGCTTCCTGATCGCGATCGGGCCGGTCTCGGTCGATATGTATCTACCCGCTTTTCCCACCATCGCCCGCGATTTCCATGACCCCGCCGGCCCGGGACTGACGCTGGCGGCCTATTTCGCCGGTCTTGCGATCGGTCAGATGACGCAGGGCCCCTTCTCGGATCGCGCGGGCCGCCGGCTGCCGATCCTGCTCGGCCTCACACTCTACACCCTCGCCTCGCTCGGCTGCGCCCTCGCCTGGAATACGAGCGCGCTTTCCGCCTTCCGCCTGCTCGCCGCGTTCGGCGGCTCGGCCTCGGTCGTCATCCCCCGGGCCATGGTGCGCGACGTGGCGGATGGCCCGGCCGCCGCCATGCTGTTCTCCAAACTCATGCTGGTCATGGGCGTGGCACCGATCATCGCGCCGATCATCGGCAGCGCCGTCGTCTCGGTCGGGTCCTGGCGGTGGATTTTCGTGATCGCCGCCGCCTACGGCGTTGCCGCACTCGCCCTGGTCTGGTTCAAACTGCCCGACACGCTGCCCGCGGCGCGCCGCAGCCTGATCGGCTTCCGCTCGATCCTGCTTCGCTACGGGCAGATCGCGACCGACCGCGCCTTTCTCACCAACGCGCTGACCGGCACCTTCGCGATCGGCGCGCTGTTCGCCTATCTCACCGGCACACCGGGCGTGTTCATCGGCCAGTTCCACTGGCGGCCGCTCGCCTATGCGGCCCTGTTCGGCGCCAACGCCGCAATTTATATCGGCTTTAACCAATGGAACCCGCATCTGGTCGCCCGCGTCGGCCTGCGGCCGGTGATCGGCGCCTCGATCCTCCTGCTGCTCGGCGGCACGCTCGCCCTGAGCACGGCAGCGGTGCTGGGCAGCGGCGCCGTTGCCCTCGTGCTCGCCCTGTTCGTCTGCCAGGCCAGCTATGGGTTCGCCCTGCCGAGCACGATGGTGGCCGCCCTGTCGCGCCATCAGGCGCATGCCGGCTCGGCCTCCGCGCTGATGGGCACGTGGCAGTATCTCGGCGGCGCGATCGCCGGCGCCGTGGTCGGCGGCTTCGCGGATGGCACCGCCCGGCCGATGGCGTTCACCATGCTCGGCTGCGCCGCCCTCGCCGTGCTCGCCGGCCGGTTCCGCCCCCGAAATCCGCCGTGACAACACCCAGCCATGAGAAAAATCTGATTGGATGGCGCGCGCCATCCCGATAAACACCGGGGTCATGACAAACATCATCGGCATCCCCGCCTGCACCAAGCTCATCAACAACCACCACCAGCACGCCACCCCCGCCCGCTACGGCGAGGCCCTGATGCGCGCGGCCGATGCGGTGCCCCTGCTCATCCCGCCGGAAGGCGAAGCCATGCTCGCCGTGCTCGACCGGCTGGACGGCATCCTGTTCAACGGCAGCCCGAGCAACGTCATGCCCGCGCGCTACGGCGCGACCATCGATGAAACCCCCGACGCGCACGACCCGGACCGCGATGCGACAACCCTGCCCCTGCTGCTCGCCGCCATCGCGCGCGGCATGCCGGTATTCGGCATCTGCCGCGGCTTGCAGGAACTCAACGTCGCGCTCGGCGGCACGCTGCATCAGCAGGTCCACACCGTACCCGGCCGCAACGATCATCGCGGCGGCGTCGGTACCCGCGCCGAACAATACGCCGTCCGCCATCCGGTCAGCCTGACCGGCAGTATCGCGCGGATCTGCGGCAGCGAGACGATCATGGTCAATTCGCTGCACGGCCAGGCGATCGACCGCCTCGCGCCCCGCCTCGTGGTCGAAGCGACCGCGCCGGACGGCACGATCGAAGCGGTCCGCGTCGCGGATGCCAAGGGCTTCGCCCTCGCCGTGCAATGGCATCCGGAATGGGACGTGCTGGGCGCGCCGGACCGTCAGCGCCTGTTCGCCGCGTTCGGTGCCGCCTGCGCCGCCTATCGCACCGGCGCGCGTCAGGCCGCATGAGGGTTCGGCCCCGCCTGACTTTCGGCCGGAGAGCGCCTATATAGGACGGACAACCTCCCAGGAGCCGCGATCATGGATATCCAGACCATCGACAGCCAGTATTCCCAACTGCAGGGTCAGGCCGATCAGACCGTGCAGTCCCTCAAGGCCCTGGCGGGCAAATTGCAGGCCGCATCGCAGGCCGGCAACCCGGATGCGCGGGAATGGATGCTCGATCTGAAAGAGATCGCCCTGGCGATCCAGGCCGAGCAGAATCAGGTCGCCAACCTGCTGCAGGCGCTGCACGGCTTCGTCGCCAACCAGGCGCCGCCGATGAGCTCGGTGCCGCAGACCCAGCAGCCCTGGGGCGCCCCGCAGCAACAGAATTACCCGCCACAGGGCTACCCGCCGCAACAGGGCTACCCGCCGCAGCAGCAGGGCGGCATCCTCGGCGGCTTCCTGAACTCGGGTTTCGGGCGCGCCATCACCATGGGCGCCGGGTTCGGCATCGGCGACAGCATCATCAACGACATCTTCTGATCGCGCCACGATGAACTGGCTCACCGAATTCGTCCGCCCGCGCGTCCGCACCCTGCTGGGGCGCAAGGAAGCGCCGGACAATCTCTGGCACCAATGTCCGCAATGCCAGCAGATGATCTTCCACCGCGAGCTCGAAGCCGCGCGGAAAGTCTGCCCGCATTGCGGCCATCACATGCGCGCCACCGCGCAGGAGCGCCTGGGCTGGACCTTCGATGATGCCAGTTTCACCCGCATCGACCTGCCGAAAGTCCCGGCCGATCCGCTGAAGTTTCAGGACAAGAAGCGCTACTCCGATCGTCTGTCGGACTCGCGCAAAAAAACCGGCATGGACGATGCGGTGCTGGTCGCCCACGGCAGCGTCGGCGGCCATAAAGCCGTCGTCATGGCGATGGATTTCCGCTTCATGGGCGGCTCGATGGGTGCCGCGATGGGCGAGGCGCTGGTCAGCGCCGCCCGCCTCGCCGTGCTGCAACGCGCCGCCCTCATCGTCTACACCGCTTCGGGCGGCGCGCGGATGCAGGAAGGCCCGATCAGCCTGATGCAGATGCCGCGCACCACCATCGCCGTGCAAATGGTGCGCGAGGCCGGCCTGCCCTATATCGTGATCCTCACCGACCCCACCACCGGCGGCGTCACCGCCTCCTTCGCCATGCTGGGCGACATCCAGATCGCCGAACCCAACGCGCTGATCGGCTTCGCCGGCGCGCGCGTGATCGAGGAGACCATCCGCGAGAAACTGCCGGAGGGCTTCCAGCGCGCCGAATATCTGCTCGAACACGGCATGATCGACATGGTCACCCCGCGCGGCGAGCTTACCGCAACACTCGGCCGCCTGCTCGGCCTGCTCCACGTCCCGGCGGCGGAACCGCTCGCGGCGTGAGCGCCATCGCCTCGCGGATCGACCAGCGGCTGGAGCGTCTGCACACGCTCTACCCCAAACTGATCGATCTGCGCCTCGAACGGCTCGAACGCCTGCTCGCCGCGCTCGGCCACCCCGAGCGCCGGCTGCCGCCCACCATCCACGTCGCCGGCACCAACGGCAAGGGCAGCACCTGCGCCTTCATCCGCGCCATTGCCGAAGCCGCCGGGCTGCGCACCCATGTCTATATCTCGCCGCATCTGGTGCGCTTCAACGAGCGCATCCGCCTGGCCGGCACGCTGGTGAGCGACGATGCGCTGGATGCCGCCCTCGCCGAGGTCGAACGGGTCAACGCGGCCGCGCCGATCACGGTGTTCGAAGCCATCACCGCCGCCGCCTTCGTGCTGTTCGCCGCCACCCCGGCCGATCTTGCGGTGATCGAGGTCGGGCTCGGCGGCAAATTCGACGCCACCAACGTCATCCCGCCGCCGCGCGCCGCCGCCATCACCGCCATCTCGCTCGATCACCGCGAATTCCTCGGCGATACCGATACGATCATCGCCCATGAAAAATCCGGCATCATCAAGCCCGGCACCCACGCCATCACCGGTCGCCAACGGCCGGATGTCTTCGCCGTCATCCAGGCCACGGCGCAATCCCTCGGCGTTCCGCTCGCCGCCAGCGGCCGGGACTGGACCATCGAACCGGCGCAAGCGGGGCTGCGCTACACCGACCGGCACGGCCGCCTCACCCTGCCCGAACCCGCGCTGCACGGTGCGCACCAGCGCGACAACGCCGGCATCGCCATCGCGGCACTCCGCCACAGTGGAATCGCCATCCCCGATGCCGCCTACGCCGAGGGCATGCGCAGCGTCGAATGGCCTGCCCGCATGCAGCGCCTCGGCGCGCCGCTGCTCGATGCGCTGCCGCCCGGCTCGACCCTGTGGCTCGATGGCGCCCACAACCCCGGCGGCGCCGAAGCGATCGCCGAAGCCCTCGCCGATTTCCCCGACCCCACCCATCTGATCATCGGCATGAAACAGGCCAAGGACTGCGCCGAGTTTCTGCGCATCGTCGCCCCGCATGCCGCCAGCATCCAGGCCATCGCCGAACCCGGCCAGCACCTCGCTTTGCCGGTCGAGCAGATCATCGCCGCCTCGGGCGGCATCGCGACCGCCGGCCCCACGCTCGACGCCGCCTTGCGCCAGCTCGCGGCCGATACCGTCCCGAAACGGGTGCTGATCTGCGGCTCGCTCTACCTCGCCGGGGTGATCCTCGCCCGTCAGGCGCTGGTCGCGGGGTGAGGACGGGGCCGCGACGCCATCGGTTTCGCTTCGGTTCAGTCCGCACAAACCAGTTATGGCTTACGCCGCATCGCCGGGCGGCCCCGCGCCGAACCGCCGCAGGATCAGGCGTTCGAACGCACCGAGGGCGGCGTAGATCAGAATGCCGGTGATCGCGAGCAGGGTGAGGGCGGCGAACATGCGGGCGATCTCCAGCCGGTAGCCGGATTCGAGGATGCGGCCGGCGAGGCCCGAGGCAAATCCGCCGGAGCTCGCGACGAATTCGGCGACGACGGCGCCGACCAGGGCCAGCGTGCCGGCGATGCGCAGGCCTGCGAGAAAATAGGGCAAGGCGGCGGGCAGGCGGAGCAGGAACAGGGTCTGGCGGCGGGTGGCGCCATTGAGGCGGAACAGGTCGGCGAGTTCGGGCGGGGTGGCGGCGAGGCCGGCGGCGGTGTTCGACAGCACCGGAAAAAAGGCGACGATGGTGGCGCAGACCACCAAAGCGGCGAATTGCTGGTTGACCCAGATGATGATCAGCGGCGCAATGGCGACCACCGGCGTGACCTGCAGCACCACCGCCCAGGGCTGAATGGCGGCGCGGGCGAGGCGGCTGGCCGCCATGGCGAGGGCGAGGACCATGCCGAGGCTGGCGGCGGCCAAAAGCGCCACGGCGGTGACGGCAAGAGTGGAGAGCAGCGAGACCAGCAGCGAGGCATGGTCCGCCCAGAAGGCCGCGACGATCGCGATCGGGCCGGGCAGCACATAGACCGGCACGTGCATCAGGCCGACCGCCGCCTGCCAGAGCAGCAGGCCGAGCACGCCGAAGGCGATCGGGGCAGCGCGTTCCAGCCTGGTCATGCGGGCATCACCGCGCGCAGGGTTTCAGTGACCTGCGTGGTGAGCGCGGCATAGGCGGGATCGGTCCGGCGGTTGTTCGTATCGGGCAGACCGCAGGTGAGTTCGGCGGCGATCCGGCCGGGCCGGGGCGACATGACGATGATGCGCGAGGCGAGATAGGCGGCTTCGTAGATCGAGTGGGTCACGAACACGATGGTGGTGCGGGCTTCCCGCCACAGGGCGTAAAGATCGTCCTGCAGGCGGTGGCGGGTGAATTCATCGAGCGCTGCGAAGGGTTCGTCCATCAGGAGGAGTTTCGGGCGCGAGACGAGCGCGCGCGCGATCGAGACGCGCATGCGCATGCCGCCCGAGAGCGCGGCGGGTCGGGCCTGTTCAAAGCCGGCGAGGCCGAGCCGGGCCAGACTGTCGCGCACGACCGGCCGGGCGGTCTCAAACGATTGTCCGGCAAGCCGCAGCGGCAGGAAGACATTGGCTTCGGCACTCGCCCAGGGCAGCAGCGTCGCGTCCTGAAACACGAAGCCGATGTCGCCGGGCCCGGGCGGGGCATGGTCATCCCAGGTCAGGCTGCCGGTATCGGGCGCATCGAGCCCGGCCAGGATCCGCAGCAGGGTCGATTTGCCGCAGCCGGACGGGCCGAGCAGGACGACGAAGGCGCCCGGCTCGATCCGTGTCGTGATATTTTCCAGCGCGGTGACGTTGTTGGCAAAGCGTCGGCCGACGCCGTTCAGCCGGAGCATGTCAGGCGGGGCGCCTCAAGGTTTGACCGGGGTTTTATGGTCGACGAATTGCAGCGTGAACGCGGCGCGATAGTCAAAATGCCTGGGATAGAGGCCGGCTGCGCTCATCTGGGTATAAAAGCCTTTCCAGCGTGCGTCGGTCATCGCGCCGATGCCCATGGTTCTGGCGGTGCCGGACTCGACGATGCCGTGCTGTTTCAGCGCCTCGTAGCCGAATTTCAGGAGCGGCATCGTCATGTCGGGATTGGCTTTGCGGATCAGCGCAAAGGCAGGGGCCGGATTGCCATCGAGGTAGGATTTCCAGCCGGCGGCGGAGGCGGCAACGAAGCGCTGCACCACCGAGGGGTCGGTGGCGATCAGTTTTTTCGAGGTCGCGATCAGCTCGGCATAGCCATCGAACCCGGCTTTATCGAGCCGCAGCACGACGGGGTAATGGCCGGTTTTCTGTTTGACCAGAAACGGCTCGGACGTCAGATAGCCCTGCACCGCGAGGTTCTTGTTGGTAAAGAACGGGGCGAGGTTGAAATCATAGGGGCGGATCTGGCTGTCGCTGTAGCCGTATTTATGGGCAAGGTAGAGCCACCAGCTCGCGCGGGTGTCCGATGAAATGGCGATGGGTTTGCCCTTGAGGGCGGCGAAGCTGGTTTCCCCGGTGCTGCGATGGGCCAGCAGAATATCCGGGTCTCTCTGGAACATGGCGGCGACCGCCACGAAGGGGATTTTCTGCTGAACGAAATTGAAGGCGAGAAAACCGTTCGAGGTGATGTCGAAATCGAGCTTGCCGGCCAGGAGCAGCTGGGCGTTGTTCACCTCCGGCCCGCCCTGGCGGATGGTGACGTCGAGCCCATATTTCCTGTAGATGCCGGTGGCGACGGCTTGATAGAACCCGCCGTATTCGGCTTCGGCCACCCAATCGAGCCCGAAGGTGATTTTCTGGAGTGCGGGGGCGGCGCTGGCACGGTGGGCCGGCACGATCAGACCCGCCGCCACAGCGAGGCAACAGGCCAAGGAGCGAATGCAGCGCATGAAGTTGTCCCCGTTTTCGATTGATGTCGATTCATTGCAGTATGGACAGAGTTCGGGCCGATCGTCGAGAGGTCAAGGTGTTGTGGTGAGACGGTGGAGTCGCAGTACAGCGAGGAGGCAGGTCTTCTTTTTTGTGAACAAAAAAGAAGCAAAAAAAACTTCATTAATTTATGCCCGTGCCGGCAAAACCGCCCGTGCCCCAGAGTCAGAAAGTTTTTTGCTTCTTTTTTTCAAAAAAGAAGTGCTGTCATTAATTTGCCTGTCTTCTCGCGAGGCTACAGCGAATGTCTGAGCCCAGAATCAAAGCCGCCCTCTGGGTGCAGATGGCGCTGCGGCTCGGCGCGTCGGATGGACGGCCGGGCATGGTGATCAGGCGCGGCGATGCCGATGCCGGCGGCGTCGTGGTGTTGCTGCGCGGCCGGATGGGGATTGTGGCGCTGAGCCAGACCCGCGATGCCGCGGGCCGGGCGGCGTGGCTGCGCGCGACCGGGCCTGATCCGGTCGATGAGGCACGGGCCGACGAGTATGTGGCAAAACAGATGCGCTTCGACCCCGATCTGTGGGTGATCGAGTTCGAAGCGCCTGATTATCTGCCGCCGTTCGAAGCGAAGCTGCTATGAAGGCTTATTCGGCCGCCATGACGACCGAGGCGGGTTCGGCCTTGGCGGAGGCGCCGAACGCGAGGTAAAGGCCGAGAGCGGTGATGACGATGGCACCGACCATGTTGCCGAGCGTGACCGGAATTTCGTTCCACATCCACCATTGTGCGACGGTCACCTTGGCGCCGAGCATGATGCCGCAGGGAATCACGAACATATTGACCACGCAGTGCTCGAAGCCCTGGGCGACGAAGGCCATGATCGGCAGGAACATCGCGACGATCTTGCCGATGGTCGAGCGGCTGACCAGACCCATCACCGAGCCGAGGCTGACCATCCAGTTGCACAGGATGCCCTTGAGGAACGCGGTAGCCCAGCCCGCACCGCCGGCCTTGGCATAGGCCAGGGTTTTCAACCCGGTCAGGGCGATGAGCTTCGCACCGATCGGGTCGGGCGCCTCGGTGAACAATTTGGTGTCGATCGCGGCAAAGATGAGGGCATAGATCAGGCTGCCGATCAGATTGGCCACATAGACGGTAACGAGCGACGAGACGACCTTGCCAGCCGGGACTTTGCCCGCGAACGCGGCGTAGGGGATCATGGCGACGTTGCCGGTGAAGAGTTCAAGGCCAAGCAGGATGATCAGGATGAAACCGACCGGGAAGAACAGGGCCGAGACCACGATGTTGCCGGTGGCGACCAGCGCCGAGACGAACAGGGTGGTGGTGAAGCCCAGCAACATGCCGGACAGGATACCCGTGACCAGAATGGTTTTGGTGGGCAGGTTCGCCTTGCGCGTGCCTGCATCGATCATTGCGGCCGCGAGGGCCGGTGGGTTCAGCCAATCCATGTGACGCTCCTTAGTGAATGTGAATTTTGTGTAGTCACGCGGCCATGTTTCGTCAATAAAACTAAAGGAAACGCTAAATTTTTATTTAACGGGCCGGTAAATCGTTTTATTCAGGCGGATTGTTGCTGCGGATGCGACAAACGCTCGACCGCCGCGTGCGCGCGAGGCAGCAGACCCCCACCGCCGTGGCCGACATAGGCGGTGATTTTCGCGCGCATCCGCGGGTCCCAGAATTTGATGATGTGGTTGGCAATTTCGCCGATCGCCTGATCATCGGGCTGGGCGTTGAAGAAGGTAGCGATCTGATTGGCCATATAGACCAGTTTCCGGTCCTGGGCTTCATGGTCATGCGACATGCGCGTGGGCTCCAAACTCGATGCGGGATGCGTGCGTGAAAATCTCAAAGCCATCGTCGCGTGCGACGGCGGCAAGGGTGATGCCGGCGGCATCCGCCGCGCGAATGGCATGCGCCGTGGGCACCGAGACGGCGACGATGACCGGAATGGCGGCGATTGCAGCCTTCTGGATCAGCTCGATCGAGATCCGGCTGGTCATCAGCAGAAGTCCGGCGGCGGGGTTGCGGTTCTCCCGGGCGAGCGCGCCGATCAGCTTGTCGAGCGCGTTATGCCGGCCGACGTCTTCACGAACCAGCAGCGCCCCATCGGCCGGATCGAGAAAAGCGGCGGCGTGGACGCCGTGGGTCCGCCGGTTGAGGGTCTGGTGCAGCGGCAGGCTGCGCATGGCGCGCATGATGGCATCGGCGGTGACCGGACGGCCGGCGGTCACGCGCGGAATGGCGCGATTGGCTTCCGCCAGGCTTTCGAGCCCGCACAGGCCGCAGCCGAGCGCGCCGGCCAGGTGGCGGCGGCGCTGGGCGAGGCGGGCGGCGACGTCGTGCGCCACCTCCATGCGGCATTCGATGCCTTGCTCGACCGTGACGATATCGCAGGCGATGATGTCCGCCGCGCGATCGACGATGGCTTCGGACAGGCTGAAGCCGATCGCGAAATCGACCAAATCGCAAGGCGTGGTCATCATCACCGCGTAGCCGACGCGGCCGTAGCTGAGGGCGACCGCCGTTTCCTCCGGCACCGCGCGCGTCTGCGCGGCAACGGTGCCGTTGCGGAACGCGGTGGCCGCCGCGTCAACCACCGGTTCCGGCGCAGCACTCATTCGGCGGCGACGGCCTCGATCTGGCGGGTACGCCGGCCGAGTTCTGCATAGTCGCGCTGCGCGTCGGTCGGGCCGTTGGATGGCGAGATCTGCACCGCCGTGACCTTGTATTCCGGGCAATTGGTCGCCCAATCGGAATAATCGGTGGTGACCACATTGGCCATGGTCATCGGGTGATGGAACGTGGTGTAGACCACGCCGGGGGCGACGCGTTCGGTGATTTTGGCGCGCAGACTGGTCTCGCCGGCGCGGCTGGCGAGCTTGACCCACGAACCATCCGTCACGCCACGCTGCTCCGCGTCATGCGGATGGATTTCGAGCAGATCTTCCTGGTGCCAGGCGGTGTTTTCGGTCCGGCGCGTCTGCGCGCCGACGTTGTACTGGCTGAGAATGCGCCCCGTGGTGAGCAGGAGCGGAAAGCGCGGCCCGATTTTCTCGTCGGTCGGGACATATTCGGTGACGAAGAACCGCCCCCGGCCACGCACGAAATGATCGATATGCATGGTCGGCGTGCCTTCCGGCGCGGCCTCGTTGCACGGCCATTGCACCGAACCGACGCGCTCCAGCAGATCGAACGACACATTGGCGAAGCTCGGCGTCAGGCGCGCGATTTCGTCCATGATTTCAGCCGGATGGCTGTAGTTCATGTCATAACCGAGCGCCTGGGCGAGACGCTGGGTGATCTGCCAGTCCTCGAACCCGTTTTTCGGCGTCATCACCTTGCGGACGCGCTGGATGCGGCGCTCGGCATTGGTGAACGTGCCGTTTTTTTCAAGAAACGTCGAGCCGGGCAGGAAGACATGGGCGAATTGCGCGGTCTCGTTGAGGAACAGATCCTGCACGACGACGCATTCCATCGCCGAGAGACCGGCGGTGATGTGGCGGATGTCCGGGTCGGATTGGGCGATGTCCTCGCCCTGAATATAAAGACCCTTGAATGTGCCATCGATCGCGGCATCGAGCATGTTGGGAATGCGCAGGCCCGGCTCGGGCTCGATCGTGACACCCCAGGCCTGATCGAACAGGGCACGCACATCCGGCATCGATACATGGCGATAGCCCGGCAGTTCGTGCGGGAAGCTGCCCATGTCGCAACTGCCCTGCACGTTGTTCTGGCCACGCAACGGGTTCACCCCGGCGCCGACATGGCCGATATTGCCGGTCGCCATCGCAAGGTTGGCCAGCGCCATCACGGCGGTGGTGCCCTGGCTGTGTTCGGTGATGCCAAGACCGTAATAGATCGCGGCCTTGCCGCCGGTGGCGTAGAGCCGGGCGGCTTCGCGCACCGCGATCGGATCGGCGCCGGTGATGGCGGCGGTCGCTTCGGGGCTGTTGGCGTCCCGGGCGACGAATTCGGCCCAATGGGCGAAGGCATCGGTCTCGCAGCGCTCGCGGACGTAATCGGCATCGACCAGATTTTCAGTGACGATGACATGGGCGAGCGCGGTCAGGATCGCGACATTGGTGCCGGGTCGGATCTGCAGATGGATCGCCGCCTCGACATGCGGGGTACGCACCAGATCGATCCGGCGCGGGTCGATCACGATGAGTTTGGCGCCTTCGCGGAGGCGTTTTTTCATGCGCGAGGCGAACACCGGGTGGCCATCGGTCGGGTTGGCTCCGATCAGCAGCATGACGTCGGCGTGTTCGACACTGTCGAAATCCTGGGTGCCCGCAGACGTGCCCAGCGTCTGGCTGAGGCCGTAACCGGTCGGCGAGTGGCAGACGCGGGCGCAGGTATCGGTGTTGTTGTTGCCGAAGACGGCGCGCACCAGTTTCTGGACGAGGTAGGTTTCCTCATTGGTGCAGCGCGAGGAGGTAATGGCCCCGACCGCGTTTTTGCCATACTGCGCCTGGATGCGCTTGAATTCCGACGCCGTGTGGGCAATCGCTTCATCCCACGAGACTTCGCGCCATGGATCGTTGATATGCGCGCGGATCATCGGCTTGGTGATGCGGTCGCGGTGCGAGGCATAGCCCCAGGCGAAGCGGCCCTTGACGCAGGAATGGCCGTGGTTGGCCTTGCCGTCCTTGAAGGGGACCATGCGGACAACCTGCTCGCCGCGCATCTCGACCTTGAACGAGCAGCCGACGCCGCAATAGGCGCAGGTGGTGACCTTGGAATGTTCGGGCTGGCCGATCTCGACGACGGATTTTTCCATCAGCGTCGCGGTCGGGCAGGCCTGCACGCAGGCGCCGCAGGAGACGCATTCGGACTCGAAGAAGCTTTCCTCCATGCCGGGCGAGACCTTGGAGTCAAAGCCGCGGCCGGCGATGGTGAGCGCGAAGGTGCCTTGGACTTCCTCGCACGCCCGCACACAGCGCGAGCAGACGATGCATTTCGCCGGGTCGAACTGGAAATACGGGTTCGAGATGTCCTTGGCCGAAGCGAGATGATTGTCGCCGGCATAGCCGTAGCGGACATCGCGCAGCCCGACCGCGCCGGCCATGTCCTGCAATTCGCAATCGCCGTTGGCCGAGCAGGTCAGGCAGTCGAGCGGGTGATCCGAGATATAGAGTTCCATCACACCGCGGCGGATCTTGCCGAGGCGCTCGTTCTGCGTGTGGACCACCATGCCCTCGGCGACCGGGGTGGTGCACGAGGCCGGCGTGCCGGCGCGGCCTTCGATTTCCACCAGGCAGAGGCGGCAGGAGCCGAAACTGTCCAGCATGTCGGTCGCGCAGAGTTTGGGGATTTTGGTGCCGATCTCCATCGCGGCGCGCATCACCGATGTGCCTTCGGGCACGCTGACGGCAACGCCATCGATGGTGAGGGCGACCAGTTTTTCGGATTGCGAAGCCTTGGTGCCGTAGTCGATTTCGTGAACGAGACCCATGGGTGTGTTCCTTTATTCAGCGGCCAGCGGCAGCGGTGAAGCCGTGAAATCCTGGGGAAAATGATTGAGCGCGCTGAGCACCGGGTAGGGCGTGAAGCCGCCGAGGGCGCAGAGCGAGCCAAGCTTCATGGTCTCGCACAGGTCCCGCACCAGCGCGAGGTTCTTCTCCGGTTCGATACCGGCTGCGATCTTGTCGAACGTCTCCACGCCGCGCACCGCGCCGATCCGGCACGGCGTGCATTTGCCGCAGGATTCATGGGCGCAGAACTCCATGGCGAAACGGGCCATCCTGGCCATGTCGGCGGTGTCGTCGAACAGAACGAGGCCGCCGTGGCCGATCAACCCGTCACGCTTGGCGAAGGCTTCGTAATCGTAGGGCGTGTCGAACAGCGAGGGCGGGAAATACGCCCCCAGCGGCCCACCCGCCTGCACGGCGCGGACCGGGCGGCCGGAGGCGGTGCCGCCGGCGATATCATCGACCAGCTCGCCGAGGGTGACACCGAAGGCACATTCGAACAGGCCACCATGCCTCACGTTTCCGGCAATCTGCACCGGCATGGTCCCGCGCGAGCGGCCATAGCCGAGCTCGGCATAGCGCTGCGCCCCTTCGGCAAGAATGAACGGCACGCTGGCCAGGGTTATCGTGTTGTTGATGATGGTCGGGCGGCCGAACAGGCCCTTGATGGCAGGCAGCGGCGGCTTGGCACGCACCTGACCGCGCTTGCCTTCCAGGCTTTCCAGCAGGGAGGTTTCCTCGCCGCAGACATAGGCGCCGGCGCCGACGCGCACGTCGATGTCGAACGCATGGGCGCTGCCGTTGATCGCCGCACCCAGCAGGCCGGCGCGGCGGGCCAGCGCGATCGCGCGGTTCATCATGGCGATGGCGAACGGGTATTCCGAGCGGAGATAGATATAGCCCTGGGTGGCGCCGACGCCGATGCCGGCGATGGTCATGCCCTCGATCAGCATGAAGGGATCGGCTTCCATGATCAGACGATCGGCGAAGGTACCGGAATCGCCCTCATCGGCGTTGCAGACGATGTATTTGCGGTCGGCGCCGGTGCGCGCGACGGTCTCCCATTTGATGCCGGTCGGAAAACCCGCGCCGCCACGGCCACGCAGACCGCTGTCCTTGACCGCGGCAACGATGGCCGCAGGCCCGATCGAGAGTGCGGTTTCCAGACCCTTGTAGCCGCCGAGGGCACGATAATCATCGAGCGAGGCAGGATCGGCGATGCCCGCGCGGGCGAAGGTGAAGCGGGTCTGGCGCGCGAGAAACGGAATCGCCTCGACCGGGCCGACGCATTTCGCATGCGTGCCGCCCTCGAAAATATTGGCATCGAACAGCGCTTTCACATCCGCCACGGTGAGCGGGCCATAGCCGATGCGCCCGGCCGGGGTCTCGACCTCGAGCAGGGGTTCAAGCCAGAACAGCCCGCGCGAGCCGTTGCGCACGATGGTCAGCGGCATGTTGCGGGCGCGCGCCTCGGCCTCGACCGCAGCGGCGATGCGGTTGGCGCCGACCGCGACGGCGGCCATGTCCTGCGGGATGAAGAGTTTCATCAGGCGGCCTCCGCCACGAGGGTTTCGAGCATCTGCTGGTCGGCCCGGCCGATCGGTTCATCATCGAACAAAGCCGAGGGCGCGGTGGCGCACAGGCCGAGGCAATAGACCGGCTCGATGGTGATCCGCCCGTCCGGCGAGGTTTCGCCCCAATCCAGCCCCAGCAGGTCGAGCAGGCGCCGCGCGGTGACCTCCGACCCCATCGACTGGCAGGCTTCGGCGCGGCAGAGTTTCAGGACGTGGCGCCCCGCGGGCTCGCGGCGAAAATCGTGATAGAAACTGATCACGCCATGGACTTCGGCGCGGCTGAGATTGAGCGCCTCGGCGACCAGCGGCTCGGCATCGCGTGGAATATAGCCGAATGCGGCCTGCAATGCGTGCAGAATGGGCAGCATGGCCCCTTCACGATGCAGCTCGGCCGCAATGATCGCGCGCGCATCAGCCGGATTCCAGACAGAGTGTTGTTTTGCCATCACGCCCGTTCAACTCCCGCAGCAGCATGCCGGATACGTTTGGTACCCGATAAAGCTTTCCATTTGATTAACGATAACGCGAATCCGTTAAAGTTAACAGGCCAAAGACTCGAAGGTTTGATAGAAAATCTCTATCGAGAAAAATCGTCCAGATCCCTGGCATGGCGGGTGGCGATCTGCACCAGGGCGGCGGCGAGCGGGGCCATCGGTTCGCGGTCGGGCAGGAGCAGACCGACGGCGTGGACCTCTTCGGGGGCCACGATCGGAATGGCGCGCAGCCTGGTGGTCAGGCCGAATATCTGCGCGAGTTTTTCCGGCAGCACGCAGGCCCAGCGGCCCGTCTGCACGTGGCTGACCAGCACGACGATGGAATTGCTTTCGAGCGTGGGCAGCAGATCGACCCCGGCGTTGCGGAGCAGGCGGTCGAGAATGCGCCGGTTCTGCATGTCGGGCGTGAGCAGGCAGAGCGGGATCTGGCCGAGTTCGGCCCAGGTGACGCGGTCGTGCCGGCCGAGCGGCGCATCGGCGGCGGTCAGCAGGCGGTAGCGCTCCTGATACAGCGGCACCACGCGGTTGCGCCCGATCGGTTCGTTATCAAGATAGGTGACCCCCGCATCGACCTCGAAATTGTTCAGCCGGCGCAGCACCTCGTTCGAGGTGCAGGACTGGATCGAGAACCGCACATCCGGGTGCTGGGCGCGGAACGGCGTGGTGAGTTCGGTGATGGTGGCAAGCGCGGTGGGAATCGCCGCAATCCGCAGCAAACCGGTCAGCCCACGCTTGAGCGCCATGATATCGGCGCGCATCGCCTGCATGTCGCCGACCAGCCGGCGGGCCCAGTCGAGCACGCGCTCGCCTTCCGGGGTGAAGCCCTGAAAGCGCGACGAGCGCTCGACCAACGGCATGCCGAGGGTCTCCTCGAGCACGCGGATGCCGGCGGAAAACGTCGGCTGGGTGACGCCGCAGGTTTCGGCGGCGCGGCCGAAATGTTTTTCGCGGGCGAGGGCGAGCAGGTATTCGAGCTTGTCGATCAAGCGGGATCGGCAACCAGAACGAGGCGCCCGGTCACCGAGCCCTCCTTGAGCCGGTGCAGGGCGGCATCGGCCGCGCGCTTGGGCATGGTCTCGACCGGCAGTTTGGGCAGCGCGCCGCCCTGCGCGAGGCCGACCAGTTCGCGCAGGTCGCCCGGTGTGCCGACGAAACTGCCCTGAATGGTCAGGGCGCGCATCGGCATGAAGGGCAGCGGCAGGGTCAATTCGCCGCCGAACAGACCGACCATGATGAGCTTGCCCCCCTTGGCCAGGGCGCCATACGCGGCGCGGGCGGTGGCCGACCCGTTGACCAGATCGATGATGGCGACCGGCTGACCGCCGCACGCCGCGATAATGGCCTTGTCGAGCCGTTCCGCCGTGCCATCGACCGTGGCGGTGGCCCCCGCGGCGGTCGCGGCGGCGCGCTTGGCGTCGCTGGTATCGACACTGACGATGGCGCGATGGCCCAGCGCGCGGAGCACCGCGATCGCCGACAGTCCCAGTCCGCCGGCGCCGATCAGCACCACCGGCACATCCGGCGCGAGCGGCATGATCTTGCGGATGGCGGCGAACACGGTGATGCCGGAGCACGCATAGGTCGCGGCCAGCGCCGGGTCGAGATCGCCGGGATCGACCAGGTGCCCCGCATGGGCGGCAATGACATGGGTTGCAAAACCGCCGTGCTGGAAAATCCCGAGCGAGCGCTGTTTCGCACAAAGATTATCCTCGCCCGCCGCGCAATGCGCGCAGCTGCCGCACCCGACCCAGGGATAGACGATGCGCAGATCCCCCGGTTTGACGCCGCTGGCATCGGGTCCGAGCTTGACGACCCGGCCGACGATTTCATGCCCGAGCGCCAGCGGCAGGGAAATGCCGCGCTGCATCACATCGAGCCGCCCGGCGCTGCCGAGATCGTAATAGCCGTCCCAGATGTGCAGATCGGAATGGCAGACCCCGCAATGCGTGACCTCGAGCAGGATCTCCCGGCCCTTCGGCTCGGGCATCGGCAGGCTGATTTCGGCAAGACTGGCGCCGTTTTCGACAATGGCAAAAGCGGTCATGGTCGGTGCCGTCATGGAAATTTCCCCCGTGGTGCGGTCATGTGTTTTTGGACGGCGCATATCGTGCGGCGCAAATCCCCGCGATGCAAGCAGCCCCGCCGTCCGCCCCCGACCGCCCCGCCATTCGGCGATCGCGCTTGAATCCCGCCCCACGCTCTGGCACAGCCCCATCATGACCCGAAAAATGACCGACGCCCAGCTCGACTACGAACGCAAACGCGCCGCCAAGGCCAACAAAAGCCTCGATGAGTGGCTGAAAGCCAAGGCGAAGGCCGAACGCAACGCCGCCCCCGCCAAGCCCGAAACCGCCAAAAAACCCGGCCTGCTCAGCCGCCTGATCGAACGCGGCCACAAGCCGATCGCCGCCAAAAAATAACGCGCCCCCGCTGCCGCCGGACAACAGCGGCGCAAACCCCGCTATTCGACCGCGTTGATATCCGGCGCGCTCGGGTTCTTCATGCCCACGATGTGGTAGCCGCAATCCACATGATGGATCTCGCCCGTCACCCCGCGCGACAGATCGGACAACAAATACAACCCCGAGGCCCCGACCTCCTCGAGCCCGACATTGCGCTCCAGCGGCGAATTATACTGGTTCCACTTCAGAATATAGCTGAAATCCCCGATCCCCGACGCCGCCAGAGTCTTGATCGGCCCGGCCGAAATCCCGTTCACCCGAATGCCGCTCGCCCCGAAATCCGCCGCCAGATACCGCACCGATGACTCCAGCGCCGCCTTGGCAACCCCCATCACGTTATAGTGAGGCGTCACCCGCTCCGCGCCGAGATACGTCAGCGTCACCATCGATCCGCCCCGCTTCATCAGCGCCCCGGCCCGCTGCGCCGCCGCCGTGAACGAGAAACACGAAATATCCATCGCCTGCAGAAACGCCTGGCGCGGCGTATCGGCATACCGCCCCCGCAGGTACTGCTTGTCCGCGAACCCGATCGCATGGACCAGGAAATCGATCTCGCCCCACCGCCCCGCAATCGCATCGAACGCCGCATCCAGCGCCGCATCGTCACTCACATCGCACGGAATGACCAGATCCGACTGAATGCTCTCCGCCAGCGGCCGGATCCGCTTCTCCAGCGCCTCGCCCTGATACGTGAACGCCAGCTCCCCCCCCTGCGCCGCAATGGCCTGCGCGATCGCCCAGGCGATCGAACGATTGTTCGCCACACCCATGATCACACCGCGCTTGCCCCGCATCAGCGTGCCGGCAAGAGGAAGAGTTGCAACGGATTCCTGCATAGAATAGCTCCAATCAGATCACCGCGCGCGCAGCGACCCCGGGGTGGTGACACAACGCGGCATGACCTATCAAGTATGGCGACACAGCGGCAAGGGCAACCAATGATCGACCTCACCTCCGACCCCTATGAATTATTCGCCGCATGGATGGCAAAGGCGCAGGACTCCGAACTGAACGACCCCAACGCCATGACCCTCGCCACCACCACGCCCCAGGGCCACCCCTCGGCCCGCATCGTGCTGCTCAAATCCTGGGACCGTCAGGGCTTCGTCTTCTACACCAACCTCGAAAGCCGCAAATCGGCCGAAATCCGCGCCAACCCCCACGTCGCCCTGCTGTTTCACTGGAAAACCCGCAAACGCCAGATCCGCATCGAAGGCACCGCAACCCAGGTCAGCGATGCCGAAGCCGATGCCTATTTCGAAACCCGCCCCCGCCTGTCGCGAATCGGCGCCTGGGCGTCCGACCAGTCCCGCCCCCTGCCCGACCGCAAACGGCTCGAACAACGCCTCGAATCCGCCATCGCCCAATACGCCGATGCCCCGGTCCCCCGCCCGCCCCACTGGTCCGGCTGGCTGGTCGCCCCCAGCGCCATCGAATTCTGGGAAGACCGCGACTTCCGCCTCCACGACCGCGCCGTCTTCACCCGCGCGGCCGATGAATGGACCGCAACCAGGCTCTACCCGTGACCTGGTCGCTCCTCATCCGCCAGGCGAATTTGCCGGACGGCCGGAGCGGCCTCGACATCGGCATCCGCGACGGCATCATCGCCGCCATCGAACCCAGCCTGCCCGGCGACGCCGGCCAGATCATCGATGCCACCGGCAACCTCGTCAGCCCCCCCTTCATCGATGCCCATCTCCACCTCGACTCCACCCTCTCGCGCGGCGAACCCCGCCTCAACCACTCCGGCACCCTGCTCGAAGGCATCGCACTCTGGGGCGAACTCAAACCCCGCCTCACCGCCGATGCCATCTACCAGCGCGCCAAACGCCTCTGCCTCTGGTCGATCGCCCAGGGCATCGGCGCCATCCGCTCGCATGTCGATATCTGCGACGACCGCCTCCTCGCCGTCGAAGCCCTCACCGCGCTGCGCGCCGAACTCGCCCCCTACCTCACCATCCAGCTCGTCGCCTTCCCGCAGGACGGCTTCCTCCGCTATCCGAAATCCCCCGAAAACCTCCACCGCGCCCTCGCCATGGGCATCGACCTCATCGGCGGCATCCCCCATTTCGAACGCACCATGGCCGATGGCGCCGAAAGCATCCGCCAGCTCATGAAAATCGCGGCCGACCGTGGCCTCATGGTCGACATGCACTGCGACGAAACCGACGACCCCCACTCCCGCCACATCGAAACCCTGGCGGCCGAGACCATCCGCCACGCCATGCACCACCGCGTCGCCGGCTCGCATCTCACCTCGATGCACTCAATGGACAATTACTACGCGAGCAAACTCATCCCCCTGATCGCCGAAGCCGGCATCAGCGCCATCGCCAACCCCCTCATCAACATCACCCTCCAGGGCCGGCACGACACCTACCCCAAACGCCGCGGCATGACCCGCGTGCCCGAACTCATGGCAGCCGGCGTCACCGTCGCCTTCGGCCACGATTGCGTCATGGACCCCTGGTACCCGCTCGGCAGCCACGACATGCTGGAAGTCGCCGGCATGGGCCTGCACGTCGCGCAGATGACCGGCATCGACGGCATGCGCGCCTGCTACCACGCCGTCACCACCAACGCCGCCGCCGCCCTGAACCTCACCGATTACGGCATCGCCCCCGGCAAGCCCGCCAATCTGATCATCCTCGACGCCGCCGACCCCATCGAAGCCATCCGCACCCGCCCCGCCCGCCTCGCCGTTATCCGCGGCGGCACCGTCATCGCCCACGCCCCCGCCCGCCGCAGCACCGTTACCCTCACCGGTGAAACCACCATCGTCGATTGGCGCGAACCGCACCTCGACCTGGCGCAGCCCCGATACCCACCATCCCACGCATAGATGATATCCCGCCCCGCCGCGTGATTTCGGCTGGTCACCGGCCGGGCAACGACTAATATGCCAGCATGTCTGCCTCATCAATCGCGCCCGCCGCCACAAGCGACACCGAAAAACCCAAGGCCGCCCTCATCCCGCTCACCATCGGCCTCGGCCTCGGCCTCGGCATGGGCTCCTTCACCGGCGGCGCCCTGCAGAGCATCTACCCCTACGTCGCCGGCACCCTCGCCACCAGCAGCGACCACGCCCTCTGGACCCTCACATACTTCCTCGTCCACTGGGCGCTCGGCATCGCCCTGATGCCCTGGTTCGCCCGCAAATTCGGCCTCAAACGCCTGTTCATCCTGGCCATGACAGTCCTGATCGCCAGCTGCTTCATGGCCATCCTCGCCCCCTCGCTCACCCTCATGCTCATCGCCCGCTCCATCCAGGGCATCTCCGCCGGCATCCTGGTCCCGCTCGTGCAAACCCTGTTGCTCACCAACTATCCCAAACGCCACCAGACCCTCGCCGTCGCGCTCTGGAGCAACATCATGCTGGTGCCCTTCTTCCTCGGCCCGGCCCTCGGCGGCTGGCTCGCCACCAATTTCTCCTGGCTCGATATCTTCTGGCTCGCCATCCCCCTCTGCGCCGTCTCGATCGCCCTGGTGCAGATCGCCCTCCCCGCCGACCGCCCCACCACCGCCCCACCCAAATTCGACACCGTCGGCCTCGCCCTCCTCTGGCCCGGCATGATCGCCCTGCAGATCGTGCTCGATCAGGGCGAACAATACGGCTGGTTCCGCTCCGTCTTCATCAGCCACGTGGCCCTCATCGCCGCCACCCTGCTCGTCCTGTTCGTCATCTGGGAACTCTTCGAACCCGCCCCCCTGCTGCAACTCCGCTACCTCGCCCGCCGCAACTTCGGCTTCGGCCTGCTCCTGCTCTGCCTCGGCTGGTCCATCTTCGTCGGCTGGAGCTCCATCCTCCCCCTCTGGTCCGAAACCGACCTCGGCTTCAACGGCTGGTGGGGCGGCGTCCTCCTCGTCCCCCTCGCCGCCACCGCCATCCCCATGGCCGCCATGATGAGCCGCCTCACCCGCCTGTTCAGCCTGCGCCTCCTCGCCTCCGCCTGCTTCATCATCTACGCCGGCGCCTACATCCTCGCCTTCTTCGACCCCGCCGTCGGCCTCAACGCCACCATCCCGAGCGAACTCGTCCAGGGCATCGCCGTCGGCATGCTCTTCGTCCCCCTCACCATGATCGTCATGTCAGACGTCCCGCCCAGCGAAATCGCCCTCGCCTCCACCACCTCCAACTTCATCCGCGTCTCCAGCGCCAACCTCGGCGTCACCCTGCTGACCACCCTCTGGCAACGCCAGACCGCCCACATCGAAGACAACATGACCGCCGACATGCCCCACAACGCCGTGGCCAGCTGGACCGCCGCCATGAAAACCAAAGGCATGTCCCACGACAGCATCATCGCCACCCTCGCCCACAACCTCCACATCGCAGCCGAAACCTGGAGCCTCGACAACGCCCTCCGCCTCTCCGCCTACCTCTGCATCGCCGCCGCCATCATGGCCCTCATCCTCCTCCGCACGCCGCAGAACGCGGCCGCGAAGCCGTAAGGCGAGGAAGGCTTCTTTTTTGGAAAAAAGAAGCAAAAAACTTTTTTGAATTTGGTGCCGGGCGCGGACGCCGTCAGAGACTCACGCACCGCCCAACCACGTCATTGCGAGCCCTTGCGAAGCAATCCAGCCCCGCCACAGTCAAGTCCCACCACCGAACCCGACCACCCCACCATATCACCCCAACGCCCGATGCGCCGCCGCACAATCCCGAAAACTCGCATCCAATGCCGGCCCCAACAACAAAATCGCCGCCAGCCGCCGCGCCGTCTCCATCACATGCCGCACCTCGCCAGCCGCCAAATCCCGCCCGATGATCGAATACTCCCGATACGACAGCCACTTCTTCAAAACCTGATACCCGCCGATATGCAAATCCCACACCGCCTCTGGAATATTCGCCCAGTAACTCCCCTCGTTCAAATAAACATCCCGCGTCCGCGCCCCGAGCACCCCACCCACCGCCGCCGTCGCCGCCTCGCCCGGCGCATATTCCCGCACCACCGAACGCCCCTTGCCCGGCATCGTAATCCCCTTGTCCGTCCGATTGCCCCACCCCGCCGTCACCCCGAACCCAACCCCATGCGGCACCCCGATCGAAACCAACTCCGGCCGGATCACCCCGCGCGTCACCCCCTCGACCGGACAATCCGGATCAAGCAACGCCGCCAAAACCTCCCCCAACCCCGCCGACCGCCGCAACAGCCCCGCATCCGAAGGCAACGGCACCCGCGGCCACCCCTGCCTGATCCCCCCCGCATTCTCCGCCAAATAAGCCGGCGCATACATCACCGCCAAAGCATGCATCCAAACCGCCCGCGCCCCGGCGGCCGTCGCACGCACCGCTTGCTCACGCTCCAATACCTCCCCGTCATCGCGAGGCGCAGCCGAAGCGATCCATGGCTCAACATCCGCCGAAGCCACCTCGGGGCCACCCGACGACAACCCACCGTCTGCCGGAACCATCGCCGCCAGATACCCAACCGCCAACGCGGACAGATTGGCCCGTGGCGCACCCGAAAGGTTTTCAACGATTGGAAAAAAATAAGAATGGCCGCGTAGACCATCGTTATCGCCGAGCGTGGACGACCAACAGCTTGGAAATCCATCAGGATCCGCGACAGCTGAGGGACGCGAAATAACAAACCCTTCCGCGTCTGCGAGAATCCTTTGCAGCATCGGCCGGGGCTCATTCCAAATCGGCCTTATAAGCGTCGTGTAAGCCCAGCAATGATCAAATGCGCGTACCCAGTATCGCTTTATTTTTTCGGTTCTAAAGAACTCCGATTTCGCATCATCGCGGGCATCAACAGCATTAAATCGTGCACGATCGTCAGCAAGGCCAGGAGCAATTCGCCGCACTACTTCCATCGGCTGCTTTGGGTCCAGATATACTTTGATCCTGTGCTCTAGGGCCGACTTCGAGTAGTCCATGAGAGAACCGCCGCGCTTCTCCATAAGTCCGTTCAGCGGTGGGACTGCTCCTAGTGCATTGACGCTTTCATAAGATTCACATTTTTGGCAGGACATGCGAATCGTGTGGCATGGCCCAAACTGTCAATGTCATCGTCCCTGTGGGAGATCGCGAGCGACTGCTCGCCATTATCGGCGACCGCAATCG
>NZ_JAIMBY010000014.1 GCF_026191915.1 Acidiphilium sp. PA | reverse complement strand
ACCGTCTGCTCCACAATGCCCACCGCATCGAACTCACCGGCGAAAGCCTGCGCAAGACCCGCAAGCAAACCCCAAAAACCGCTTGACCCAACAAGAACAGGAGAGCAACGAAATCAACAGCCACAGAGACCGCTACCAGGGCGAATTAAAATCGGAATCCATGGGCGAATTCTCAGGAATCCGCACCTGGTTTCGGGATGCGGGACAGACTCCGCCCCTGAACCTCAAACCGCCGGTGTGATCACCCGCCGTGCGATGTAGAGGTTCACCAACGCAAACTGGCTGAACAGGTGCTGCTCATTCTTGAACAACCCGCGATACCGCACCTTCGTATAACCGAACTGGCGCTTGAGAACCCGGAACGGATGCTCGACCGCCGAACGCAGCGCTGCCATCAGCCGGTTCAGCCGCTTCTGCTCAGGCGTCGTGTCGCAGCCTTTCGTGCGCTTGAAAGGCACAAACCACCGCGGGCCAGCCTCGTTCTCTGCGCGCACACGGTCGGGCTCGCGGATTTTGTCGGCGTAGCCACGGTCACCGTGTGCCGTCTGCTCGTCACCGTGCAGCAATGTCTCCGCCATGCTGTAGTCGGACACCTTGCCGGTCGTGACCTCCAGCGTATGCACCAGACCGTGCGCCGTATCGACGCCGATATGCGCTTTCATGCCAAAATGCCACTGGTTGCCCTTCTTGCTCGACGTCATCTCCGGGTCGCGTTGGCGAGCCTGGTTCTTTGTCGAGGGCGGGGCGGCAATCAGCGTCGCGTCCACGATGGTGCTTTCACGCAGGATCAGGCCTTGCTCCGTCAATACCGACACGACCTCCTGGAACAGACTCTCAGCCAATTGATGCGCCTCCAGCAAATGGCGGAAGTTCAGGATCGTCGTCTCGTCGGGCATGCGGCTCTCGCCCGCGTCCAGCCCCGCAAAGCGGCGCAGCGCGGGGATATCGTGCAGCGCTTCCTCCATTCCGGGGTCTGAATATCCATACCAATGTTGCAAAAAATGGATCCGCAACATCGTGCTCAACCGATAGGGTTTGCGCCCCCTCCCGGCGAGCGGATAGTGCGGCTTGATCAGCGCCTCCAGCCGCCGCCACGGCAAAACACGCTCCATCTCCGCCAGAAACACGCCCCGACGGGTGATCTTCCGCTGTTTGCGGAAACCGTCATACACAGCAAAACTCCGCTGCATTCAGGGGTATCCTCTCTGTCAAACCCCGTGAAGCATACCGAAAACGTATCGTAATGGATTTTTCAGAGTTTCCTTTAATTGTCCAACTCAAATTGGCCTGATCCCGGTCAAAACACCTGAATAGTTACATTTTTTGTTCACAAAATAAAAGACTTCGGCGTGCGTTTGCCTTGCTTTGCCTCAGACACCGCGGGCCGACGACGACCAGGGCCGGTCGATCGTCATGGCGACGAATTGCTCCGTCTGGCTGCCTAACCCGGATAATGCGGCCGCCTGAACGTGCCGCCAAGTTTAACCGTTTGCTAATCCATTGGCGGTATATCCAGGGCCGGAACGAATCTCCGGGGATTGAGGGGGAGAGGATGGTGCGGATGGTCGAATTGACAACGGAGGCCGACCCGGATTGATGAATTCATTGACGTGGGTCTTGCTCGCCGTGGCGATTGGCACCGTTTCGTGCATCGGGTCGGTCGTTCTTGTCATCAGGGCGCGGGATGCCACAGACAAGTCCCGTTGGTTCTGGCTTGGCCTCGCGGCGATCATTTACGGCAGCGGCGTGTGGGCGACGCACTTCGTTGCGATGATCGCCGAGGCGCCGCCGATGCGGATGGGCTATGCGCTTGGGCCGACGGTATTATCGGTTCTGCTCGTTATTTTCGGCGCATTCCCGGCGTTTGTACTCGTGTTGACACCATCGCCCACGCGCCTGCGGCGCATGGGTGCGGGCCTTATTCTTGGCGTCAGCGTGGCTGCGATGCATCTGACCGGGATGGCGGCCATGCGGTTTGCCGGCACGCTCGCTTACAGGCCGGAGTATCTGGTTCTGGCCGTCGGGCTCGGCATGGTCTTGAGCGCGCTGGCGTGGCGGCGCCTCGCGGACTTTCCCGCCGTGAGTGCCGTTGGCGAGGCTGGTCTTCTTCTGGTGCTCGGGATTGCCGCGATCCATTTCATTGCCATGGCCGGCACACGCTATGTGCCGGGGCCGATGGCGGCCAGCGGGGCGATCCTGATCGGCCGAAATGCCACGCTCGCATCCGCCGCGGCGTCCGCGATCGCGATCGGTCTGTCGTTGATCGTTGGTCTGTTCGACCAGCGCTGGCGACAGGTGCGGCTCGAAGCGGCGCGGCTGCGGCAGCTCGCCGATTGCACGATCGAGGGCTTACTGATCCATGCGGAGGGCGTGATCCTTTGGGCGAACGGTGTGCTGTGCGACATGCTGGATATGGATCTGGCGTCGCTGACCGGCAGGGACGTCGCGACGCTTGCCCACCCCCACGACCTGCCCATGATCAGGCGCCATGTTTTGGCCGATTCCGGTTCGCTCGACGAGATCGCGATGGTCGGGGCGAACGGCCGTGCCTTGTCGGCCGAGATCGCCAGCCGGAGGATCCGCTACGAGGGCAGGCCGGCCGGGGTGATCGCGCTGCGCGACACGACGGATCGGCGCCGGAGCGCGGCGCGGATCGAACATCTGGCCTTTCACGATACGCTGACCGGATTGGCCAATCGCGCGCGGTTCGACGACGCGCTAGCCGCAATGATCGAGGCCGCCACCGTCGCGCAACCGCTGTCTCTGCTGCTGATCGATCTTGACCGGTTCAAGGCGGTGAACGATCTGCACGGCCACCTGATTGGAGACCAGTTATTGCAGCATGTTGCCTCCCGGCTGCGGCGATTGATGCGCGAGGACGATCTGGTGGCGCGCATGGGCGGCGACGAATTTGCCATATTGTGTCCGAAAGCGAGCGTCGAGGCGGCAACCCGGCTTGCGGATCGGGTGATCGAGACGCTTTCGGCACGTTTCGAAGTCGATGGTCAGGTTCTGACGATCGGCGCTTCGGTGGGACTTGCGATGGCACCGCTCAATGCGCGGGATGCGGCGACATTGATGCAGGCAGCGGATCTCGCGCTCGGTCGTGCCAAGCGGGAGGGGCGCGATCGTTTCTGCTTTTTCGAGCCCGGCATGGACATCCGGTTTCGCGAGCGCCGGGCCATCGAGCAGGATCTGCGCAGCGCGATCGAGGCGGATGCGCTGGATGTGCATTATCAACCCGTCGTCGACTGTGCGACACGGGAGATCGTCGGCTATGAGGCGTTGGTACGCTGGAGCCATGCGACACGCGGGCCGATTTCGCCGGTGGATTTCATTCCGATCGCCGAGGAGGCGGGTTTGATCCTTGCCCTCGGCAAACTGGTTTTGGAACACGCGGCCGCTGCGGCGTGCCGATGGCCGGCGCACATCAGCCTCGCCGTCAATCTCTCGCCGCGCCAATTCCATGATCCGAATTTGGGTGATGACATCATCGCGATCATCCAGCGGGTTGGTTTGCCCGCGGAACGGCTGGAACTGGAGGTGACCGAAAGCGTGCTGATCGATGATTCGTCCCGCGCGCTCGACATTCTGAAACAGTTGAAGGCGCATGGCATTCGAATCGCGCTCGATGATTTCGGTACCGGTTACTCATCGCTTGGCACGCTCCGGCAGTTTCCGTTCGACAAATTGAAGATCGATCGTTCCTTCGTGCAGAGCCTGGGTATCGATCACGATGCCACGAGCATGGTGCATGCGATTCTTGCCATGGGAACGAGTTTGCGGCTGACGGTCACCGCCGAAGGCGTCGAGACCGAATTGCAATTCGAAACACTTTGCGCCAGCGGGTGCGACCTCGTTCAAGGGTTCCTGCTTGGCCGGCCGGCCCCGTCGCCGGAGGTAAACGGTGGCTCACCCGTGCCGGAAGGCGATGGCGCCGCACCGGGATTGGCGCGGCATCGGCGCGTGGGGCTGGTTTGACGGCGGGGACGGCAAGACCACGGCGGGGGACGATATCACGGCTCTATCGCGCCGGGCCTGCATGGGTGGCGGCTGGCATTATGCCGCACTGGGTATGCCGCACTGGGCGATACGGCCGGGGCCGCGGCGGCCGGGGATAGCGCCATGGTGGCGTTCCCGACCGCAATCGCGACGTTGGCAATCGCAACCGGGACAATCGAGACCGGGGTACTCCGACTGGGGCACTCGCGATCATGATCATCTGGCGGGTCTGGCTTATTCGGGCGGACGGGGGCGGTCGCGCCGTGCCGAAGCGGTGCGATCATAGGCGACATGCGGCCACAATTCGTGACCCGACGGCAGGCTCGGGTGTTCGAACCGGCCGATCGGCCGCATGCCGAGCCGTTCCATCAGGCGCCATGACCGCTCGTTGGCCGGCACGGTATAGGCCACGATCCGCTCCAGTCCGGGGGACGAAACGCCCCGATCGATCACGAGGCCGGCCGCTTCGTATGCGAGGCTCCGACCCTGCCAGGAGGCACCGATCCGCCGGGCGATCTGCACGCGGGGCTGAAGAAACCTGGAAAGGTGATTTTTTCCAGACCGGACAAGCCGATCAGCGCGCCGCTGGCGCGATGCTCGATCGCGTGAAAGCCCAAGCCCCATCGGCCGGGGCCTTCGCCATGATCCTGTCGAACTGGCTGGCATGATCCTTGGCCGAAAGATATCGACCGACACCTGGACCGTTCATCAGGGCGACGCAGGGCGCCCGATCCGCCGCGGTCCACGGGCGTAGAACGACCCACCTCGCCGGGCGTCACGCCGCGTCCCGCAGCGCGATCAGGGCGGCGATGATCTCATCGATCTCCCACGCCATGGTGGCATCGCCCACCACGATTTCACCCATCGCGCTGTCCGGCAGGAGGCCCTGCTCGAACCAGCCGAACAGCCAGCACCGGCGTTCGCGCGCGACCGTGAGCATCGCCTGGTTCATCCGCGCCGCCGATGCCGCGAAATGCACCTGAAACGCGTTGCATTGCGGCGGATCGGGGAAGACGGTGATGCCCGCGACCCCATGCAGCGCCGCCGCAATGGCGCAGGCGCGCCGGTAGTAATCGGCCATGCGGGGCAGGGTCGTGTCCAGCGCATCCAGTGCGGTCACGATCATGGGAAACGCCACCGGCAGGTCGCCGCCGTAGCGGACCCGCCAGGGTTTCGCCGCATCGATCGTGGTGCGGTCGCCCGCGAGCACGCAGCCGCCGAGACCGCCCAGCCCCTTGTAGAGCGAGACATAGACCGTGTCCGCGACCGCGGCGATTTCGGCCAGCGGCCGGTCGTACCAGGGCTGCACCTCCCAGAGCCGCGCGCCATCGAGATGCAGCGGGACGCCTTCCTGCCGTGCCCAGCCTGCGAGCGCCTGCAGATCATTCCACGCCAGCGCCTGATAGCCCGGACGGCGCAGCGGTAGTTCGACCGTTACCGCCGCGAGATTTTCGCGCGCGCCGGCCAGATCCGCCACGGTGAAATGCCGTTCAGTCCTGCCGAGGCGCACCGGTGTCAATCCGGCGAGCCGGGCGATTGCATCCTTCTCGTCGATCGCCAGATGCGATTGCGGGTGCAGGGCCACGGCGCGCCGGTTGCGCTGGCCGGCATGAACCAGCAAGGCGGCCTGCTGGGCGATGATGCCCTTGGGAAACCACAGCCCGGCTTCCTTGCCGAGCAATGTGGCGACGCGGGTTTCCAGCAGATCGATCGCGGGGCCGTTGCTGTAATGATCGAGCCCCAGCCCGATATGCCGCGAGGCGGCCATTGCCGCGATGAAGTCGGCGCCGGTCATCGGGGCGCGGGCGCAGAGGAAGTGGGTGCAGCCGGCGCGCGCCGTTGCTTTTTCGTCAGGGGTCGGTTCGGTCATGCTCATCCATTCAATGCCGGCGGAATGTGGTCGATGGCACCGGGGCCGGCCGGGCACAAGAGTGCCGGCGCGCTGGCTTGATCGCATGGCGCTCTAGCGCCGCATCAGCACCGTATAGATGCTGACGGTGCAGAGCGTCTCGAGCGATCGGAGGCGGCGCAGCGCGCTCAATGCGCGCAGCAATCGCTTGTCGCCCGCGTTGTAGCGCAGCATCCGGACGTCCCATGCGTTCGGGGCGAACAGGGCACGGAAGCGTGCCGGCGTCATTTTATTGAGCCCGACATCCGCCGCACTGGCGATTTTGGTGCGCTGTTTCACG
Organism: Acidiphilium sp. PA; assembly: GCF_026191915.1. Classification (GTDB taxonomy): domain Bacteria; phylum Pseudomonadota; class Alphaproteobacteria; order Acetobacterales; family Acetobacteraceae; genus Acidiphilium. The sequence goes on along the minus strand of NZ_JAIMBY010000014.1, from coordinate 86,484 downwards.
CTCGCGAGCCGGAACAGCAGGGGTTCGGGCATCCATGCGCCGAGCCATGGAATCCCGGACCCGAGATAGCGGCCATGATCGCCGAAGGGACTGTAATAGAGCGGGCTGGTGCCGATCACGAACAGGCCGCCGGGCCGGAGCAGGCGATGCACTTCCGCCACGACCCCTGGTAGATCCATAATGTGCTCGAACGTATCCTTGCACAGGACGATGTCAAAACCGGCTTCTCCTTCGATCGCCGCGATATCGACGCAGCGAAATGCCATCACCTGGGCGAGATTTGGATAGGCCTGCGGCGCGTGCGTCTGCGCAAAGGCGATGCGCTGGTCGTCAAGGTCGATGCCGAGCACCTGCGCCGCGCCTTTGGCGGCCGCATCGACCGACAGCGCGCCATGGCCGCAACCGAGTTCGAGTACGCGGGCGCCGGTGAAATCGATCGCGGCACCGGAGAGACGGCGCCAGAACACCTCAGTATCCGCCAGCTGCCACGCGAAATAAGCGCGGTCGCGCCGCTGTTGCAGATCGTGCTGCGTCTCGCCCGATGCGGGCTGAAGACGCCATGGGGCCACGGTCGTCGGGGCCATGCTGAAATCCCGGAAATTGATCAATACAAGACCAAAATAACCTAGGATGCACAAAAAATATCGTCTGTTACCGCAATCTCGTGAATAAAATTCGTTTGCCTCTTTTTTACAAACTTTGCGGTCTTCCCTGATCCGCCCGATCCCGATACTTTGGCGGGATGGAAACGTCAGCAACCATCGATGCCGCCCGCACCCTGTTCGGCGATCGGCTCAGCCTCAACCAGGCGATCCGCGAAACCCATGCGCATGGCGAGGCCAATGCCGCAACGATGCTGCCGGATGCTGTGATCTTTCCCGAGACCACGGCCGAGGTTTCAGCACTTCTGTCGCTCTGCCATGCCAACCACACGCCGGTGACGCCGTTCGGCGCCGGGACATCGCTCGAAGGGCATGTCACGCCGGTCGCAGGTGGCATCAGCCTCGATCTCACGCGGATGAACCGGATTCTGGCGGTGAACGACGCCGATCTGGACGGGCGGGTCGAAGCCGGGGTGACGCGCAAACAGCTCAATACCTATTTGCGCGACCACGGGCTGTTTTTTCCGGTCGATCCCGGGGCGGACTGCACGATCGGCGGCATGTGCGCCACCCGCGCCTCCGGCACCAACGCGGTGCGCTATGGTACGATCCGTGACAACGTGCTCGGCCTGCGCGCGGTGCTGGCCGACGGCACCATTGTGGATACCGGCGGGCGGGTGCGCAAATCGGCCACCGGGTACGACCTCACTCGCCTGTTGATCGGCTCAGAGGGCACGCTTGGCATCATCACGGAAATCCAGCTGCGGCTCTATGGCATTCCCGAGGCGATCGGCGCCGCCGTGTGCGCGTTCGCGACAGAGCGTGGCGCGATCGATGCGGTGATCGAGATCATGCAGACGGGCATTCCGGTCGCGCGGATCGAATATGCCGACCCGGATCAGATGGCCGTCTCGATCGCGTATTCCAAGCTCGACCTGATCGCGCAGCCAACCCTGCTGTTCGAGTTTCACGGCACGGCGCGCGGCGTTGCCGAGCAGGCGGCGATGGCCGAGGCGATCGCCGCAGCCCATGGCGGGCAGGGTTTCGTCTTCGCCACCGAAACCGAAGCGCGCACCAAGCTGTGGCAGGCGCGCCATGATGCCTATTGGGCGGCGCGTGCGGCCTTTCCCGGCCACGGTGCCTTCTCGACCGATACGATCGTGCCGATTTCCAACCTGGCGCAGGCGATGGCGCGGGCGCGCGAGTCGGTCACCGCGTCCGGCCTGCGGGCGTGCATCGTCGGTCATGTCGGCGATGGAAATTTCCATGTTCTGATCCTGTATCCCGATACGCCGGACGGGGCCGCGCGTGCCTGGGCGCTCGACCGTGAAATTGTCGGCCAGGCGCTCGATCTGGGCGGGGCTGCGAGCGGCGAGCATGGGGTTGGGATCGGCAAGCGCGAATTCATGACGCGCGAGCATGGCGCGACCGCGCTTGCGATGATGCGTGGTATCAAAGAGGCGCTCGACCCGCGCGGCATTCTGAATCCGGGCAAGCTGTTTCTCGACTGAGCGGGGGCAGGAGGGCACTCGTCCTATGATGGCAGCCATCTTGCAATGGCGGCCATTTATGATGGCAGCCATCTTGCATCGGTACCGGGTGAACGACCGCATGGGCCCGACGACGCAACGTGGATATACTGATCGCCGATACCGACCCCGCCCGCGCCGAAACGCTTGCCGCGCGCCTGGCCGCCCAGGCCGGTGCCGGGCGCATCCGCATCGCGCCGCCGCTGGAGAATCTGGCGTCGATCGTCGCGGTGGAGCGGCCGGATATCGTGATCGTGGATATGGCGCGGCCGGATCGTGACAGTCTGGAACATCTGCGCAGCATTGCCGCGCATCAGATGCCGGTGATGCTGTTCATCGATGAGGACGACCCGGCGTTCATGGAGGAGGCGATCGGCGCCGGCGTGGTATCCTATCATGTCAATGCCGCCAGCATCACCGACATTAAGCCCATTTTGCGCAGCGCCATCGCGCTTTACCGCCATGCCAGCGCCCGGGAGGTGCGGCTTGCCGCGGCGGAGGCGGAATTGTCGGACCGGCGGCTGATCGAGGGGGCCAAGCGTCTGCTGATGCGGCGCGACAATATGAGCGAACCCGCCGCGCATCGATTTTTGCAGCGGCGCGCCATGGAGCGCCAGATGCGCCTGCCGGATGCCGCCCGCGCGGTGCTTGCAACAGCGGCGGGCGACGAGGCGGGGGATCGGGCTTGATGAGGCACTCGGCATGAGTGCTTATAAATTGCGCATCGGCATGCTGCGACTGCTCGATAGCGCGCCGGTTCTGATCGCGCGGGACCGCGGTTTCTTCGCGGCGGCCGGGCTCGATGCCAGCGTGGTGATCGAGCCGTCCTGGGCGAATATCGCCGACAAGCTGGCCTATGGCATGCTCGACGCCGCCGTTATGCTCGGCCCGCTCGCGCTCGCCATGAGCCTGGGCCTGCGCGGGCGCGCGACCGGGTTGCGGCTGGCGGCCACGCTCAGCCGCAATGGCAATGCGATCGTGCTGGCGAACCATCTCGCCGGGCGGGCCGACCTTGCGGCTGCCATCGGTGCCGCGCCGTTTGCGGTCGTGCACGCGTATTCCAACCACGATCTGCTGCTGCGCGACTGGCTGACGGCGCGCGGGGTTTCGCCCGCGGCGGCGGCGATCGTCACCCTGCCGCCCGGGGATATGCAGACGGCGCTGGGGCGTGGCAGCATCGCGGGGTTCTGCGCCGGTGCGCCCTGGGGTGCGCGGGCGGCGCGGGATGGTGCCGGCACGCTGGTCGCGACCTCGGCCGCCATCGCGCCGGGGCATCCCGAAAAACTGGTGGTGATTCGCGATGAGGTTGCCGCGGCGAACCCGATGCTTGCGGCCGCGCTGCGCGATGCCTTGGGGGCGGCGACCGCATTGTGCCATCTGCCGGCGGAGCGCGCGGGGCTTGCCGCCGGCCTCGCATCCCCGTCCCACCTCGATCTTCCGGCTGAATTGCTGGCGGACTGCCTGAGCGGGGAGGGTGGTGATCCGCTGTTCATGCGGGGTGCGGAACTGCGCCCGGCGCGCGCGGATCTGCAATGGACGATCGCGCGCATGCATTGCGCGGGGCATCTGGTGGGGATCGACCTCGCGGTGGCGGAGCGATCGTTGCTGCGGCCGGTGGGTGAAGATGGTTCGACGTATGATTAAAAGAACGGCATTTGGCTTAAAATGCGTTTAATATAGTTGATATATTAGACAGATTATTCGGGCGGGTCGAAAAAAGGCCTAAATTTAGGCCGTGATGGATTTGGCATCATTCTTGCTGGGCGGAGAGGACACGGAAACGTGTCGCGCCGCGGCCAAGGACGGTCTCGGCGCTCGCCCGGGGTGAAAGCCCCGCTGCACGGGATCGCGCGCCAAGGAGGGCCGTTTCGCGGATGTTCCATCCGCAGGAGTGCGACCATGAGGGTTTCCCCCGACAAATCCTTTCTCAAGGCGGGACATCTGCCCAGCCTGCTCGCGGCTTTCCTTTATTTCGACATGAGCTTTACCATCTGGGTTCTGCTCGGGCCGCTGGCGGTGCAGATCGGCAAGCTGCTGCATCTCGACCCTGCCCAGAAAGGTCTGATGATCGCGTTGCCGGTGCTCTCCGGCGCTTTGCTGCGCATCGTGGCCGGGTTCGCGGTCGATCAGTTCGGCGCGCGCGCCACCGCCATCGTTGCCCAGATCATCGTCATTCTCGGGCTCGGCTTCGCCTGGTGGCATGGCATCACCTCGTACCACGAAGTGCTCGCGCTCGGGCTCGTGCTCGGGATTGGGGGCGCTTCCTTTGCGATCGCGCTGCCGCTGGCTTCGCGCTGGTATCCGCCCGAGCATCAGGGCACGGCGCTCGGCATTGCCGGCGCGGGAAATATCGGCACAGTCGTCACCGCACTCGCCGCCCCCTCGCTCGCCATCGCGATCGGCATCGGTGGTGTGTTCGGGATTGCCGCGATCCTGATGATCCTGACCCTGATCGGGTTTGCGTTGCTCGCCAGGAACCCGCCGGCCTATAAATTCCCGCAGCCGTTCGGCCGGTATTTCGATGTGCTGAAACCGGCCGATACCTGGTGGTTCATGGGCTTCTACGGCGTCACCTTCGGTGGATTCGTGGGTCTATCCGCCGCGCTGACGCTGTATTTCCACACCGTTTACGGCCTCACCCCGGTTAATGCCGGCTTCGCCACCGCGGTTTGCGCCTTCGTGGGCGGCTCGATCCGCCCGTTCGGTGGCTATCTGGCGGATCGGCTGGGCGGGGTGCGGGTGCTGTCGGCGCTTTATCTGCTGGCGGCGGCGGCGCTGATCGTGCTCAGCATGGGCATCGGCGAGTTCTGGCCGGCGCTTGCGGTGTTCATTGTCGTGATGGCGGCGTTCGGCATGGGCGATGGGGCGGTGTTTCAGCTGATCCCCGCGCGGTTCGGCCGGGAGATTGGCACCGCCACCGGCTTCGTCGGCATGGCGGGTGGTGTCGGCGGCTTCTACCTCGCCTCCAGCCTCGGCGTGTCCAAGCAACTCACCGGCTCCTATGGCGCGGGCTTCCTGATCTTCGCCGGGCTCGCCCTGCTCGCCTTCGGGGGATTGTCGATCGTCAAGCGCCGCTGGCGCGCCGATTTCACCGCCGCCGCCATCGACGGCGTTCCCGTTCGCGTTTGACCTGAACCCACAGAAAGTCTGCACCATGGATGGTTCCAACCTGCCCCGCCCGCGCCTTGTGGTCATTGGCAACGGTATGGCCGGCATGCGCACGGTCGAGGAGATTCTCGCCCTGGCCCCCGGTTATTTCGACATCACCGTGTTCGGCGGCGAAGCGCAGCCGAATTACGACCGTATCATGCTCTCGCCGCTGCTCGCCGGCGGCAAGCGTTTTGCCGACATCGTGCTCAACGACTACGATTGGTACGAGGCCAACAATATCCGCCTGATCGCGGGCGAGCATGTCGACTGGGTGGATCGCAAGAACCGCCTGGTGCGCGGCGCCAAGGGCAGCGAGGTGCCCTACGACATGCTGCTGCTGGCCACCGGTTCCAACCCGTTCGTCCTGCCGGTCCCCGGTGCCGACAAGGCGGGTGTGCTGACCTTCCGCACCGTCGCCGATGTCGAGGATATGCTGGCGGTGGTGAAACAGGGCACCAGGACCGTCGTGATCGGCGGCGGCCTGCTCGGGCTGGAAGCCGCCCATGGGCTGAATTTGCGCGGTGCCGATGTCACCGTGATCCATCTGATGCCGACGCTGATGGAGCGCCAGCTCGATGCCTCGGCCGCCCATCTGCTCGAACGCGCGCTGACCAGGCGCGGCATGACCATCCTGACCGCGACCGAAACCGCCGCGTTCGAGGGCGATCAGGCGGTCACCGCCGTCCGGCTGAAGGACGGCACGCAAATCCCGGCCGAACTCGTGGTCATGGCGGTCGGCATCCGGCCCAACGCGGGACTTGCCCGCGCGATCGGTCTCGCGTGCAACCGCGGCGTGCTGGTCGATGACTGGATGCGCACCTCCGATCCCGCGATTTTTGCGATCGGCGAATGTGTAGAGCACAACGGTCAGGTGTTCGGCCTGGTCGCACCGATCTGGGACATGGCGAAAATCGCGGCGAAAACCATGGTCGGCGCGCCGGCGCCCGGTTTCACGCCGGTCGCCAGCGTCACCCGGCTGAAGGTTTCGGGCGTCGATATGGTGTCCGCCGGCGCGTTCATGGGCGATGCGACGACCGACGACATCGTGCTGCGCGATGCGGCGCGGGGCATCTACAAGCGCCTCGTGCTGCGGGAAAACCGCATCGTCGGCATGGTCTGCATCGGCGATGCCAGCGATGCCGCCTGGCATTTCCAGCTGATGAAAGACGAAACCGATATCGAGGCGTTCCGCGACACGGTGATTTTCGGCCCGGTCAGCGACGATGCGGCCGACCCCGATGCCGCCGTGCTCGCCCTCCCCGACAGTGCGGAAATCTGCGGTTGCAACGGCGTCTGCAAGGGTACGATCACCGCGTCGATCACCGCGATGGGCCTGACCACGCTCGATGCGGTGCGCGCCAGGACCAAAGCCTCGTCATCCTGCGGTTCCTGCACCGGTCTGGTTGAGGCGCTGCTGAAATCAGCACTCGGTGCCGCCTACGCGCCGGTCGCGGTCAAGCCGATGTGCAAATGCACCACCTTGCCGCATGACGAGGTGCGCCGCCGCATCACGGGGGGTGCGCTGAAGACCATTCCCGCCGTGATGCAGGCGCTGGAATGGCAGACGCCGGATGGCTGTGCCGCATGCCGGCCGGCTTTGAATTATTATCTGATCTGCGCCTGGCCGGGCGAATACGTCGATGACGCGCAATCGCGCTTCGTCAACGAGCGCATGCATGCCAATATCCAGAAGGACGGCACCTTCTCGGTCGTGCCGCGCATGTGGGGCGGGCTGACCAATTCGCGCGAATTGCGGGCGATCGCCGATGTGGTCGATAAATATTCGATCCCCGAGGTCAAGATCACCGGCGGCCAGCGGATCGACATGCTCGGGGTCAAACGCGAGGATCTCACCGCCGTCTGGCGCGACCTCAATGCCGCCGGGCTGGTCTCCGGCCATGCCTACGGCAAGGCGCTGCGCACCGTGAAGACCTGCGTGGGCTCGGAATGGTGCCGGTTCGGCACGCAGAACTCGACCGCGATGGGGGTGGCGCTCGAGCGCATGTCCTGGGGCTCGTGGACGCCGCACAAGTTCAAGATGGCGGTCTCCGGCTGTCCGCGCAATTGTGCGGAATCGAGCATCAAGGATTTCGGCGTGATCGCGACCGACGCGGGCTGGGACCTGATGGTGGGCGGCAACGGCGGCATCAAGCTGCGCGGCACCGACATGCTCTGCAAGGTCACCACCGATGCCGAGGTCATGGAATATTGTGCCGCCTTCATGCAACTCTATCGCGAGGAGGCCCGCTACCTCGAACGCACCGCCCCCTGGATCGAGCGGGTCGGCATCGAGTATGTCCGCCAGCGCATCGTCGAGGATCACGCGGGGCGCGGCGCGCTGTGGGCACGCTTTCACCACGCGCAGCGCTTCGCGCAAATCGACCCCTGGGCCGAGCAATCCACCGCCCCCGAGCCGGCGCAATACAGCCACGTCGCGGAGCTGGTGTAATGGACGGCATGATGGCCGAAGCGGCCTTTATCGACATCGGCGGGCTCGATGACATTCCCCTGCGCGGGGCGCGCACCGTCGCCACGGCGCACGGCACCATCGCCGTATTTCGCACCGGCGACGATGCGGTGTTCGCACTGCGCGATTCCTGCCCGCATCGCGGCGGCCCGATCAGCCATGGCATCGTCCATGGCCATGGCGTCACCTGCCCGTTGCACGGCTGGGTGTTCTCGCTGGAATCGGGGGCAGCGCTCGGCGAGGATGCGCCCTGCATCGCGCGGTTCCGCACCCGGATCGAGGGGCGGCGCATCCTGCTCGACATCGCCGGGCCGATCCTCGCAGCATGAACACCACCTGCCCTTATTGCGGAGTCGGCTGCGGGCTGATCGCGGCGCCTGACGGCCTTACCGGCGATGCCGCGCATCCCGCCAATCGCGGCAGGCTCTGCGTGAAAGGTGCGACGCTCGGCCTGACGCTCGATGACCGCGACCGCCTCACGACACCGACCATCGGCGGCCGCGCCGCGACCTGGGCCGAGGCGCTCGATCAGGCAGCCGAGCGCTTCGCCGCGGCGATCGCCGGATATGGGCCGGATTCGGTGGCGTTTTATGTGTCCGGCCAGTTCCTGACCGAGGATTATTACGTCGCCAACAAGCTGATGAAAGGCTTCATCGGCAGCGGCAATATCGACACCAACTCCCGCCTCTGCATGGCAAGCCCGGTGGCTGCCCATATCCGCGCCTTCGGTGAGGACATCGTGCCCGGCGTCTATGCCGATTTCGACGAGGCCGATCTGATCGTGTTCACCGGCGCCAATGCCGCCTGGTGCCACCCGGTGCTGTTTCAGCGCGCGCTGCGCGCCCGTGAGGTGCGCGGCACCAAAATCATCGCGATCGACCCGCGCCGCAGCGCCACGGCGGAACTCGCAGATCTGCACATCCCGATCGCCCCGGGTGGCGATCTTGCGCTGTTCGCGGCCTTGCTGAGCGTCTGCGCCGAACGCGGGGCGCTCGATCCCGGCTTCATCCGCAGCCATACCAGCGGGTTCGACGCGGCGCTGCACGCCGCGCGCGGGACGGCCCACGGCATCGATGCGGCGCTGTTCAGCCAACTGGCCGCACTGGTCGCGACGACGCCGCGCATGGTCACCGCCTTCTCGCAGGGGGTCAATCAATCCGAGATCGCAACAGATACCATCAGCGCCATCCTCAACCTGCACCTCGCCACCGGACGGATCGGCAAGCCCGGTGCGACGGCGTTTTCGCTCACCGGCCAGCCGAACGCGATGGGCGGGCGCGAGGTCGGCGGGCTTGCCAACCAGCTTGCCGCGCATCTGTCGTTCGACCATCCGGCGCACCACGACCTGTTGCGGCGGTTCTGGCACGCCCCGAACCTCGCGCCCCGGCCCGGTCTGAAGGCGGTCGATCTGTTCGATGCGATGCATGACGGACGCATCCAGGCGATCTGGATCGCGGGGACCAACCCCGCCGAATCCCTGCCGCGCAGCGACCACATCCGCGCGGCGCTGCAACGCTGCCCCACCGTGATCGCCGCCGATTGCTGGCCCACCGCGACCACGGCGCGCGCGCATATCGTGCTGCCCGCCGCCGGCTGGTCGGAAAAGGATGGAACCGTTACGAACTCAGAACGGATGATCTCCCGCCAGCGCGCCTTTCGCCCCGCACCGGGCGAGGCGAAACCCGATTGGTGGATGTTCACCGAACTCGCGCGCCGCCTCGGCCATGGTGAAGCGTTCGACTACGCAGGCTCCGCCGCCATCTTTCGCGAACACGCGGCACTTTCCGGCTTTGAGAACAACGGCGCGCGCCGCTTCGATCTTGCACCGCTCGCCACGATTCCGGACGAGGATTACGACGCGCTGCGCCCGCTGCACTGGCCGATCGCGCCGGGCGACCAGCGCCTGTTCACCGACGGCGATTTCAGCACACAGGACCGCCGCGCCCGCTTCATCGCCGTCAGCGCGGCACCCCGGGCGCGCGCGGTACCTGGCGCGATTACGCTGAACACCGGCCGCCTGCGCGATCAATGGCACACCATGACGCGGACCGGGCGCATCGCCGCGCTGATGGCGCATCGCGAGGCCGCCGCGCTCGATCTGGCACCCGCCGACGCGGCGCGCCACGGCATCGAAACCGGTGATCTGGTCGAACTCACCAGCGAACACGGCAGTATCACGCTCCCCGCCCGGCTGGATGCGGCGCAGAGCGCGGGCGCTGGCTTCGCCGCGATGCACTGGACCGAGGCACAGGGCAGCGGCGGTACGATCAACCGGCTGATCGGGCCCGCGCGCGATCCGGTATCGGGCGAGCCCGCCTTCAAACACGGGGTGGCCGGGATCAGGAAAATCGATGCGGTGTGGCACGGCATCGCGCTCTGCCGCGGTGCGGCCAGCGCCCGGCTCCGGCCTGCGATCGGTGCCGTCTGGTCGCGCACGCCGCGCGCGGGCGGGCTGGTGCATCTGCGGTTCACCGGGATCGCAGCGCTGCCGCCGGACATCACCAGCCGCATGCTCGCCGCGAGCCTGCTCGACCTGCCCGAACTGATCGAGACGGTCGATTACGCGGATACCAGGCGGGGTGTGTTCCGGCTTGCCGCGCTGAACGGCAGCGCGATCCTGCTGCTGCTTCATGTCGCGCGGGATCGCGCGGCGCTGCCCACGGTCGAGGCGCTGGAGCAGCGTTTCAGCGCGGCGCCCGCCGCGCTCGATGCCGGCGCCTTGCTGATCGGACGTGGCGGCGGGTGCGGCGCACCTGCCGGGCGCATCGTCTGCGTCTGCCATCAGGTCGGTGAACCGGCCATCCGCGCCGCGATCGCCGCCGGCCGGCTCACCACCATCGAGGCGATCGGTGCCGCCACCCGGGCCGGCACCGGCTGCGGCTCCTGCGTTTCCGAACTCAAGGGATTTCTCCGCCATGAACTCGTCGCTGCCGAATAATGCCCCGCTGCTGCCGGTCATCCTCGCCGGTGCCGGCCCGGGCGATCCCGATCTGCTCACGGTCAAGGCCCATCGCGCGATCGCGACGGCAGATATCGTGCTGCATGATGCCCTGGTCGATCCGCGCATCCTGGCACTGGCCAGCGGCAGGCTGATCAATGTCGGCAAGCGCTGCGGCCATCATGCGATGAAGCAATCCGAGATCTGTGCGCTGCTGGTCCGCCACGCGCGCAGCGGCGCCCGGGTGCTGCGACTGAAAGGCGGCGATCCGATGATTTTCGGCCGCGCCAATGAGGAAATCGCCGCCCTGCGCGCGGCCGGGATGACGCTCGATATCATCCCCGGCATCACGGCGGCCACCGCGGCGGCGGCGGCGGTCGAGGCCTCGCTCACGGCGCGCGACCGGGCCCGCAGCGTCACCTTCATCACGGGTCACGCGAGCGACGGCGGCTTGCCCGCACAGGATTGGGCGGCACTCGCGCGGCTGCGCGGCACCATCGCCTTCTATATGGGCGTTCGCCATGCCGGGCAGATCGCCGATCGGCTGATTGAGGCCGGGCTCGATCCGGCGACGCCGGGGATTATTGTCACGAACGTCAGCCGCGCCGATGAGGCGCACCGCACCGCCCGGCTGATCGACCTTGCCGACGGCATCGCCGCTGACGATCTCGCATCACCTGCCCTGATCCTGATCGGCGCCGCGCTCGATGTCGCGCGTCAGCCGGCGCGCAGCTTGACCTGCAGGGTAAATGTCACAGGGTGATGCGGCATCTTGCCGGAAAACGGCGGAAACCGCGTCGCGCGCACCGCGGCCAGCGCGGCCTTGTCGATCGGCTTGGCACCCGATGACCGCAGCACCGAAACCCCGACCAGCGCACCGCTCGGCGCGATGGTGATGGATACCGTGGTCACGCCCCGCAGATGCATCATCTGCACCATCTCAGGCACGCGCAGATCGGCCTGCACCGATGAATGCACCACGGCAGCATAGCGTGCCGTCGCACTTTCCACCTCGGCAGCCGAGACCGCGGGCTGCACCGGTGGCGGCGGCGGTTGGGGCGGGGGCACGGCGATGTGCTGCACCGGCTTCATCGGGTGCGGCTTCGGGATGGGGCGGGGCGCCGGCCTGGGGATCGGTCTGGGCGGGGGCGGCGGCGGTGGTTTCGGCGGTGCGACCGGCAACGGCGGCGGAGGCAAGGGCTTGGGCGGCGGCGGCATCGGTTTGGGCGGGGGCGGCAACGGCTTGGGCTTGGGTGGCGGCGCCATCATCTGGATCTTCATGATCCGTGGCCGATGATTGGCGACCGGCCCCGGCTGGTTGGCGAAATGCACGACCGCCAGGGTGGCCGCGATTTCAACCACGAGTGCCGCGATCAGTGCCAGCCCGAACCGGTCGGGCTCCTGATAGAGCAGGGTAGGCCGGTCCACGGTGCTTGCGCCAGCCACTAGGAACCGCCAGCCGCCGGCTGTGCCGCGATGCCGATATCGGTCACACCGGCCTTACGCGCGGCATCCATCACCGTCACAAAATGCTGGAATGCGACATGTTTCGAGGCAGCAATGGTAACCTGCGTCTTGGCAGTATCGCCATCGGCCTGGAACAGCGCGGTCAGCTGCGGCGGGGTGAGGATCTTGTCCTTCACTTTCACCGTGCCGTCCTTGAGGATATTCACTGTGAATTTCGGGTGTTTCAGGTGCTGCGTCTGGCTCGAGGTCGGCAGTTGCAGCGAGACGCCGGCATCCGGGATCATCTGCAAGGTCACGATGATGAAGAACACCAGCAGAAACAGCATGACGTCGATCATCGGGATGATTTCGACCCGCGCTTTACGGGCTTCGAAATAGCGTAGTTTCATGATCTTATTCCGCTGCCGCGCGGATCGAACCGCCGGCGCGTACCATCGGCACCAGCAGGGCGCCGTCGGTCCGGTTCAGCACCATGGTCTTGATCGTCTCCAGTTGATGCAGGATCAGCCGCACCTGGTTCTGCAGCATGTTGAAGGCCGACAAGCCCAGCATCGCGATCAGAATACCGAACGCGGTGGCGACCAGCGCATCGGCGACGCCGCCGGTCACTTCGGCGGGCGCGTGGCCCGGGGTCGCCAGCACGGAGAAGGCGTGGAACATGCCGATGATCGTGCCGAACAGGCCGAGCAGCGGCGCCAGTGTGACGATGGTATCGAGAATCCACAGCCGCTGGTCGAGCCTGGGTGCGACCAGCATGATCGCCTCGTCCATCCGGTTGCCCATCGCGGTCGGATCGGCATCGGCGATGTGGTGCAGGGCGGTATCGAGCAGCACCGCCTCCGGCTGGCGGCCGGCGAAATCACGCAGCTCCGCCATGTCGTTGACCGACAACTGACCCATCCTGGCCATGCGCGTCACGATTGCGTTGCCGCGCAGGATGGCCCGGCGCAGGTACCAGACCCGGTCGAGCATCACCGCGGTTGCCATCAGGAACAGAACGGCAAGCACGTAGAGCACGCCGTCCGAATAATTGGCGAGGTGGATAATATAGGCGAGTGTCATGGTCGCTGTCTCCGGCGGTTACAGACGCGGCGCAGCCATAGACGAAGCTGCGCCGCAGTAGTGTGAAGGATCGATGACAGTTGAAAGCGGTGTTAGAAATGCATGCCGACGCTGCCATAGATGGTGAACGGTGCGCCCGGATAGGCCAGCAGATAGCCACCGTTCGCGGTGCCGAAATAGCCGCCCGATGAGATGTATTCGTATTCATTGTAACGATTATTTGTCACGTTCAGCGCGGTCAGTTTGAAATCGATCGACTTTTTGCCGGCGTAGGGCAGGGTAATCGGTGCGCTGACCTTGAAGGACAGGTTGAACGTGCCGTAGCTCGGCATCGTCTGGTGGCTGGGCGCGCCGTTCACGTTGTTGAACAGGTTCTGCGTGCCGGTGAACTGAACCCAGGCGCGCGGTTCGAGCAATGTGTTGTGGTACAGATAATCGTAATAGGCGCCGAGGTTGAAGCTTTTTTCGGGAACATAGGGAACCTTGCTGCCCGAGTAGCTGGTGCCCGGATTGGCTGCGCCCGCGCCGGTGACGTATGTCTGGTAATTGGCATCGGTGATCGAGGCATTGCCATAGACGAACAGATTGTAGAGCGGGTTGTCGTTGAAATACATGTTCACGCCTTTATAGATCGAGCTACCGCTGGCGGTGATCTCGTTCCCGTTCGCGAGCGTGTAGTTGATCGACTGTTTGGCGTAGCGCAGGTGGAAATAGCTGATACCGGCCAGGAAATGATGCAGAATGCCATCGTTCTCGACGTTGAATTTCGCACCGCCCTGGAAGTCCTGACCCAGTTCGAGATGATAAGAATTGGGATCGACTTTCTGGAACAAGCCGCCGCCGCCGCCGACCGAGGGTGTGCGCAGGGATTCGGCGTAACTGCCATACAGCGCAAGCCACGGCAGAACCTGCAGATTGGCCGATAGCGAAGGCTCGACGCCGCTGCGGCTTTCGTTCGCACCGCAACTCGCACCCTGGTCGGTCACGTTGCCCTTGGTCGAGGTGCCGGTCAGCGGGCAATGTGTCGAGAGCACCACGCCTGGCGCGAAGCCGAAATCCTGCAACGAGCCGTTGGAATAGCCGGTCTGGAAATTCACGAAGCGGACGCCCGGCGTGATGTGCAGCGCCGCGATCGGGTGGAAATCATCCTGCGCGAACAGGGCGAAATCGTCCTGGGTGAAATAGGAGGAACGGATCTTGCCGCCGATGTTCACCACACCCTTGTTGCCGCCGTCGAGCACGTTGTAGAAATTGTTGCGCGAATTATAGGTGTCGTGGATGTAATAAGCGCCGGCATCGACCGTATTCATTGCAAAGCTCTTGCTCAGCCAGAGCTTGTCGCCGAAAATATTGGTGTGCGGGCTGTTGTATTCACTGACCTGCGGACCGGGGTTATACAGGTCGTTCAGGCGCGAATGCACACGGGTGATATTTTCGTACCATGTCAGGTTATGCAGCGTGGTCGCGTCACCAAGGTCGATGTTCTCCTTGGCGAATACCAGCCACATCGCATTGGTATCGAATTTCTCGTAGGTGTTGAACGGCAGCGCGCTGTCGTAGCCCGAGGTCTGCTGGCTATACAGGGTCGAGCCCGCCACGCCCGGATTGCCGGTGATGGTGACACCCGCCTGCGGCGTGGTGGGGATCACCGGTACGCGGTAGCCGGCGCTGCGCGCGAAATAGCCGCCGAACTGAATGTTGCCGGCCGAGAACTGCTTTACGGTTTTCAGGTAGATCGAATAATTCTCGTTCGGACTCTGAAATCCATCGGCCGCGGTGCGGAAACTGTGGCCATTGCCGGCACCACCCGCGAGCACGGTGGACCAGCCATCGTAGAGCCCGGTGCGCAGGTCGAATTCGATATTCTTCTGGCCATAGCTGCCATAGGTGAGATTGACATCGCCACCCGGTTTCGCGGTCGGCTGCACGGGCGTGTACTCCACCCCGCCGCCGATATTGTTGTACCAGCGATCGACCGGGTTGCCCGGCCCATAGGTGACCTGCGTGCTCTGGATCATCCCGGTCTGCGGAATGGTGTTGGATTGCCACAAATTGGTCGACGGATCGACCACGGGAATCCCATCGAGCGTCACGCCGATCGAACCGGTGCCGGTAAACCCGCCATAGCCGCCCCAGCCTTGCTGCACGCCATCGAGGGTGATGGTGTATTTCGCCGAGCCCGTGTTGCCATAGCCGGTCACGGTCACGCCCGGCGAATACGACAGGATCTGCGCCGCCCCGGCGACCGGGCCGGCCGCATCCATGATCTTGCGATCGAGCACGCGGGTCGTGGTGCCGGATTTGAAGAGTTTCTTGTGCGTCGGTGCGGTCGTGGCACCCGGCACATATGCGGCGCCGTTCGCACTCACGGTGCCGGCATTGACCGCCTGCGCCCATGCCGAAATTGGCGCCAGTGCCGTGCCCGACAGCAGCACCACGGCGAAAGCCGTGCGTTTTCCATGATGTTTCGCGTGCGCATGATGTGCCACGTCGTTCTCCTTTGATGTGCTGAAACCGCCTGTTACGGATCGTATCTTGCGGCGCTCAAACCAGATGAACGGAACGCAAGCAATCCGTTTTTGCGAGTCCCGCGCCTTGTTTCACGGAACCTTCAAAAAACTGTCCCGTAATTGTCATCTTCCGGCAATCCGATGAACGTCGCCGACCTTGCGACCCGCGCGCCGCACCCCGACATAGTCTGCCACACGCCACCACACGCCTCGGGGAGAGACGATGCAATACCGCCAACTCGGCCGTTCAGGACTGAAAATTTCCACGCTTACGCTCGGCACCATGACCATGGGCGGCAAGGGCGCTTTCGAAAAAGTCGGCAATGTCGGCCTCGCGGAAGCCAAGCGCCAGATCGATCTCTGCCTCGATGCCGGCGTCAACCTGATCGACACGGCCGATATCTATTCCACCGGCGGTTCCGAGGAAATCATCGGCGAGGCGCTGGGCGGGGTGCGCAAATCCGGCGTGATGCTCGCGACCAAACTGCGCTTCCCGATGGGCAAGGGCCCGAACGATGCCGGGCTGTCGCGCCACCACATCATCGAAGCCTGCAACGCCAGCCTCAGGCGTCTCCGCACCGACCATATCGATCTCTATCAGGTCCATGAATGGGACGGCATCACCCCGCTCGATGAGACGATCGAGGCGCTGAACACGCTGATCAGCCACGGCAAGGTGCGCTACATCGGCTGCTCCAATTATTCCGCCTGGCATATCATGAAGGCACTCGGCATCAGCGACGCGACGCACCGCCAGCGTTTCGTCAGCCAGCAGATCCACTACACGCTGGAGGCCCGCGAGGCGGAGAATGAATTGCTGCCGCTCGCGCACGACCAGGGGCTTGGCGTGCTGGTCTGGAGCCCGCTCGCGGGTGGCCTGCTTTCGGGCAAGCACCGCCGCGACCGGAAAACCCCCGAAGGCACCCGCCAGCTCGCCGGCTGGAGCGAACCACCCATCAACAATGAAGCCAGGCTGTGGGATATTATCGACGTGCTCGTGAAAATCGCCGATGCCCGCGGCGTCAGCGGTGCGCAGATCGCGCTCGCCTGGCTGCTCGGCCGCCCGACCATCACCTCGGTCATCATCGGTGCCCGCAACGAAGCACAGCTTGCCGATAACCTGAAAGCGGCATCGCTCGAACTCACCGGCGAGGAACGTGCGGCACTCGACCGGGTCAGCCTGTCACCGCTGCAATACCCCTACTGGCACCAGGCGAAGACCGCGAAGGACCGCCTCGGCGCCGCCGATCTGCTGCTGCTCGGCCCGCATCTCTGAACCATGGCGGCGACGGTTGAAACCGATGTGCCGGCCCGGCTCGACCGTCTGCCCTGGGCGCGGTTTCACTGGCTGGTGGTCTGCGCCCTGGGCGTCACCTGGATTCTCGATGGGCTCGAGGTCACCATGGTCGGCTCGCTGTCCGGTGCGATCGCCAAATCGCCGTCGATGCACCTGTCGAGCGCCGATGTCGGCGCGCTCGGCAGCGCCTATGTCGCCGGCGCCGTGCTGGGCGCGCTGTTCTTCGGCTGGCTGACCGATCGGCTCGGCCGCAAAAAACTGTTCACCATCACTTTGCTGGTCTATCTGACGGCCACGATCGCTTCAGGCCTGTCCTGGAGTTTCACGTCCCTGCTGGTGTTTCGCTTCATCACCGGCACCGGCATCGGCGGCGAGTATGCCGCGATCAACGCGACGATCCAGGAACTCATCCCCGCCCGCATGCGCGGCTTCACCGATCTGGTGATCAACGGCAGCTATTGGATCGGCGCGGCGCTCGGTGCGATCGGCGCGCTCGCGGCCCTCGACCCCGCGATCATTCCGCTCGCCTATGGCTGGCGCGCCGGCTTCATCATCGGCGGGCTGATCGCGGGCATCGCCTTGCTGCTGCGCCGCTTCATTCCCGAAAGTCCGCGCTGGCTGATGACGCATGGCCGCCCCGATGAAGCCGCCGCCATCGTCACCGGCATCGAAACCCGCATCGGCATCGCCATGCCCGCGCATCAGTTGAAAACGATCCGATTACGTACCGATGTCAAGTCCTGGTTCTTGCCCGGCCTGCGCGCCCTGTTCACGCGCTACCGGCGGCGCGCGGTGCTCGGCATCACGCTGATGTCCGCCCAGGCGTTCTGCTACAACGCGATTTTCTTCACCTACGCGCTGGTGCTGACCAAATTCTACCAGGTTCCGAGTGGTCGCATCGGTCTTTACATCCTGCCCTTCGCGCTCGGTAATTTCGCGGGCCCGCTGCTGCTCGGCCGCCTGTTCGACACGCTGGGCCGCCGCATCATGATCACCGCGACCTATGGTATTTCCGGCATACTGATGGCGATCACCGGCGCGCTGTTCGCCCATGACGCTCTGTCCGCCGCGAGCCAGACCGCCGCCTGGACCGTGATTTTCTTCTTCGCCTCGGCGGCGGCAAGCTCCGCCTATCTGACGGTCAGTGAAAGCTTTCCGCTTGAAATCCGCGCCATCGCGATCGCGCTGTTCTATGCCTTCGGCACCGCGCTCGGCGGCATCATCGGACCCATCCTGTTCGGCGCGCTGATCGGCAGCGGCAACCGTGGCAACGTGATGGATGGCTATCTGCTCGGCG
The DNA here is from genome assembly GCF_026191915.1 of Acidiphilium sp. PA. Lineage (GTDB taxonomy): Bacteria > Pseudomonadota > Alphaproteobacteria > Acetobacterales > Acetobacteraceae > Acidiphilium. The sequence continues at coordinate 68,165 of NZ_JAIMBY010000014.1, read as the reverse complement.
GCGGGCTGATGCTGATCGCCGCCGTCACCGAGGCCCTGATCGGCCCCGATTCCGCCGGCAAATCACTCGAAGATATCGCCCAGCCGCTATCGGAGATGGTCTGACGCCACCGCGATCGGCCGTGGCCGTCCCTCGCTGTCGATCGCAACGAAGGTGAACACGGCCTTGGTCACCCGCCGCTCGCTTTCCGAGTCGCGCGCGCGCCGCCACGCCTCGACATTCACCTTGATCGAGGTCCGCCCGACTGAAACGAGATCGGCATAGACACTCACCTCATCGCCGATTTTCACCGGCCGGATGAAGCTCATCGCATCGACCGCGACGGTCGCAATCCGCCCGTGCGCGATGCGCCCGGCCAGATTGCTGCCGCCCAGATCCATCTGCGCCATCAGCCATCCGCCGAAAATATCGCCATTCGCATTGGCGTCGGCGGGCATGGCGATAGCGCGGATCATCGGATGCGTCGGTGGCGGCGCCTCCGGATCCTCAGACGGCATCAGAGATTTTTGTCGATGAAGGCTTTCAGCACGCTTTTCGGCGCCGCACCGACATGCGTGGCGGCGGCCTTGCCGTCCTTGAACAGAATCAGGGTCGGAATCCCGCGCACGCCGAATTTGGTCGGCGTCATCGGGTTTTCATCGATGTTCACCTTCGCGATCGACAGCTTGCCGGCATACTCGCCGCCAAGCTCCTCGAGCGCGGGCGCGATCACCCGGCACGGGCCACACCACTCGGCCCAGAAATCGACCAGCACGGGCTCTTTCGATTCCAGCACCGAAATGGAAAATTCGGCATCGGAAACAGGTTTTGTCACAGCGCTCATGAGCGGAACTCCTTTATATCTCGCGAAATAATGGCGCGGATCATGCGTCAGGGCAATTGGTCGCGGGGCTGGGATGCGCGAAGGGAGGGGGAAGAGTCTTCTTTTTTGTGAACAAAAAAGAAGCAAAAAAACTTCACTCATCGGGGCCCGTGCCCGTGAAACCGCCCGTGCCCTAGTGTCAAAAAGTTTTTTGCTTCTTTTTTCCAAAAAAGAAGCGCTTGCTAACCCTACGTCTCTACCGCACCCGCACCACCCCCCGATCCCTGCTGTCGCCGCGGCGCATGCCTTGCCAGCACAGACTCGGGCACCGGCATCACCGTGCCGTTCGCGGTCCACACCAGCATCGCCTGCACCGCCCGGCCTGGATAGATCGCGCCCAGCACCGCCGCGTAGGCCGCGAGCTGTGCCAGGTAGGGCAGGGGGATTGCGGCGGCATCGGCCGGTGGTTGCCGGTCGGTCTTGAAATCGGCCAGCATGATCCGGTCCGGCAGCACGACCAGCCGATCGATCAACCCGCCGATCTCGACGCCCTGCACGACGCCCGCCACCGGCGCCTCGGCACGGCTGCCCGGCCCGAACAGGCTGGCGAGCGCGGGGTGGTCGAGCACCTGCATCACGGCATCCACCACGTTGTGCTGCGCGTCCCGATCCAGCCCATGCCCGGCCTGCGCCACATAGGCAGCCGCCCGGTCGCGCCGATCGGTGGCCGGCACGGCGGGCAGATGCTGCAACAGCGCATGGATCAGCCGGCCGCGCGCCATGGCCGCCGCACGCCCGGCCGCCCGCGCGCCCGCGCGCGGCGAGGCGGCGGCGAGCCCGCGCGCCTCACCTTCCGCGCTGCGACTCGGCACCAGCCGATCCACAAGATCGGGCGGTTCCGGCGGGGCCGCGGCGCGCCAGCCGGTTTCGGGCCCGATCCAGCCGGGCAGGGCCGCCATCCGCGCCGCGACGTGCCGCCCGATGCGGTCCGGCGCCGCCGTCTGCGCGCAGGAGACCCCCATCGCCTGCGCCGCCCAGGGCAGGGCGACATCCTGCTCCGCCACGCCGTCCATCTGCCCGATCGCCACACGCACCGCCTCGTACCAGCAGGTCTCGAGCAGCGCTTTTTTCGGCGCCGCGCCGCACACCACCAGATGATCTTCGGCCCGCGTCAGGGCGACATAGAGCAGCCGGTTGTATTCCTCGATCATCAGACGCCCGGCCGCGGCCACTGCAGCGGCCACCGCGCTGCTGCGCAGATCGGCGCGCGGGCAGAACACCGGCACCAGCACCTCGCTCTGCGGCACGGTCAGCCAGTACAAAGTCTCGCGCTGCTGCGGCACGCTGGTGGTATCGGGCAAAATTACCAGCGGTGCCTGCAGGCCCTTGGCGCCATGCACCGTCATCAAGCGCACCCGGTCACCCGCCGCCTCCGCCTCGCGCTTGATCTCGGCGGCGGACGCCTCGAGTGCCGCCAGAAACCCCTGCAGGCTTGGGGCCTCGCGCTGGCCATAGTCCAGCGCGGTCGCCAGCAATTCATCGATCGGCTCGGCCGCTTCCGGCCCCAGCCGCGCCAGCAGCCGCGCCCGGCCGCCCAGCGCGCCGAGCACTTCGGCGAACAGCCGGTAGGGCGAGACGAAATCGGCCCGCGCCTGCACCGCCGCGAAAAAATCCCGCGCCGCCCGATACGCCGGTGTTTCATCCGCCCGCGCGAACAGCGCATCGCGCAGCGTGCCGCTCCGCCCGATCGCCAGCGCCATCAATTCATCATCGCTCAATCCGCCGAGCGGGCTCGCCAGCACGGTCGCCACCGCGACGTCATCCTCCGGCAGCAGCACCGCCTGCGCGAGCGCGACCAGATCGGCCACCGCCCGTGTTTCGGTCAAAACCATGCGGTCGAGCCCCGCCACCGGCACGCCGGCATCCTTCAGCGCGCGCGTCAATGCCGGGCCGAACTCGTTGCGGCTGCGCACCAGGATCAAGATATCGCCCGCCTGCAGGGTGCGCCCGCGCGATTCCAGTTTCATCACATCGATATTCGCGGCAATCCAGCCCGCCAGCCCTTCGGCGAGGCGCCGCCGCGCGGAATCCTGCCGTGCATACCGCTCGGCCGGTGCCCAGGCGGGCAGATCCGCCTCGGGATCGGGGTCGGCCAGCGGCCACAGCGCCACGGAACCCGCCTGACCCGCCCGGCTCACCCCATGGACCAAAGCCTCGCCCGACAGCACCACCCCGGCGCGCGCCACCCCTTCGAACACACGATCGACCAGCGCCAGCACCGGGGCTGACGAGCGGAACGAGGTTGCCAGCGTCCCCTCGTGCCAGCGCGCCGCCGCCGCCCGCACCCGGCCGCCGATGCCCGTCCGCCAGGCGTCGAAACTCGCGAGATCGGCTCCCTGGAAAGAGTAGATCGATTGTTTCCGATCGCCGACCGCGAAAATCGTCCGCCTGACATCGGCCTTCGCGCCGTCGCCCGCGAAAAACTCGCGCGCGATCGCATCGATCACGCCCCATTGCGAGGGTGCGATATCCTGCACCTCATCGAGCAGGATATGATCGATCCCGCCATCCAGCTTGAACAGCACCCAGGCCGCACCGGGGTCGAACAGCAGCCGGGCGGCCAGCGCGATCAGATCGCCGTAATCGAACCGGGACTCGCGCAGCTTGCCGGCGCTGGCCACCGCGTGGATCGGCAGCACCACCTCGGTCAGTGCGGCGGACAGCGCCGCCACCTCCTTCGCCGCGAACCGATCGAGGCAGCGCAAAATCCGCGCCTGCTCCGCCGCCAGCACACCGGCCAGTTCGGGTGCCGCCTGGTCGAGCGTTTTGCTGATCAGCCCGGATGGTTTGCGCGGCTCGCCCTTGCCGGTCAGAAATCCGTCGAGCCAGGATGACCAGCCCGCCAGCCGGCTCGCCGGGTCGCACGCCAGCCAGTCGAGCAGCAGAAGCGCCTTGTTGCGCGCCGCCGGTGAGCTTTGCCGCGAAATCCGATCGAGGGCGGGGCGCAGCGCCGCCTCATCGGGCCGGACCGCCTCGTCCCATAATTGCGCATCGCTCGCATCCGGTGCCGCGACCGCGGCGCGCTGCATCGCCATGATCGCACCCGCCTCGCCATGCCGATCGAGCAATCGCGCCAGATGCGCCTGCGAATCCGCCAGCAGCCGGTCGACCAGCGCGCCGAACTGCACCTCGGAAATCTCGCCCGCGAGTCGTTGCAGGGCGGGATAGGGCTCATCCACCCGCCCGCTCAGCCAATCCTCGCGCGCCGCCCGCTTGCGCAGCGCCGATTCCGCCTCATCCGCGACGATGAAATGCGGCGAAACCCCCGCTTCGAGCGGAAACCGCCGCAACAGCGACTGGCAGAAGGCATGGATCGTGTCGATCCGCATGCCGCCCGGCAGATCGAGCACCTGGCCGAACAGCGCCCGTGCCCGCGCCCGCACCGCGGCACGCGCCATCACATCGAGCGAGGCAAGGTCCGCATCGAGCGCCGCCTCGCTCGCGATCGCCCACCGCCCCAGCCGGTCGCGCAGGCGGATCGCCATTTCCGCCGCCGCCGCGCGGGTGAAGGTCAGGCACAGGATCCGCGCCGGCGGCGCGCCGGCGAGCATCAGCCGCAGCAGCCGGTCGGTCAGCAGCTTGGTCTTGCCCGACCCCGCCGATGCGCCGACGAAGGCGGACACAGCGGGGTCGGACGCAGCCCTTTGCGCGGCCTCGGCCCCGAGACTTGCGCCGCTCATGCGCTGTCCTCCCATTCGGCGCGCCGGGATACGCCGGCGAAGGGGCTGTCGAACGTCGTTCGCGCCGGGCTCGGCCGGTCGAAAAACGGTGTGGCCGGATCGGCATAATGCGCGAGCAGCGCCGGAATTGCGGTGCGTGCCGTCTCGATCACCGCACGCACCCGCGCCGCATCGCCCTTCAGCAAGGCCCGTGTCTGCCCCTCGGTCGCGCCGCCGGAGAGTTTCCAATAGGCGAGTTCGTCAACCAGGCCGGCGAACCCGGCAAACCCGCCGGCCTCGGCGATCACCGCCTCGATCGGCAGTTGCGGGGCCGATCCCGCCTCGACCGCGCCATCGTTCGGTGGTGATCCGGTCTTGAAATCAATGATCTGCAAGGCCGTGCCGCGCCGCTCGATCCGGTCGATCCGCCCCTTCACGGTAAATCCGCCGCATAGCCACGCGCCCGGCAATTCCACCGCAACCGCATCCGCCACGCCGGACTCGCCGATCCGCGCGCGCTCGATGTCCACGATCCATTCCGCGATCCGCGCGAGCCGCACCCGCCAGAACGCCGTCAATGCCCGCCGCAGCCGTTGCCCCGCGAGTTCGCGCTCGAACGCCGTGGTCAGGCGGGCCGGCGCCGTCTCGTCCAGCGCCCAATCCGGCCGGCTCGACACCGCCGCCAGCCCGTTGTGCACGAGCGTGCCGAACAGCGCCGCATCGGTCTCGGCATCCAGCCGCTCGAGTGGGCGCAGCCGCATGATCCGCCGCGCATGGATCGCATAGGGGTCGGCCAGCAGCGTCGTGATATCGGAAATCGAATACGTCACCGGCCGCACCGATGCCGGCGGCCGCGGCGCCGGTTTCGGCCGCACCGCGCGCACCGCCGGCTGGTCGAGCTGCGCCGCCCACGCCGCGGCGGGATGCGCCTCGAGCGCAAGCCCCGCCCCGAGCAGCACCAGGTCGAGCCTGGCCAGAAACCGCGAAGGCACCGCCGGCGCACGGCCGCGCCGGCGGGGTGCGGATAGAATGACCGTGCCGCAGCTCGCCATCAAACTGGTCACGTCATGCGCCGCCTCGCCGATCAATGCCGCATCATCAGGCAGTTGCGCAGCACGGCGCATGGGCCGCGACAGCCACGGCCCGGGATCGGGCTCGGCCGGAAACACGCCTTCCACCATGCCGCCCAGCACCAGCGTATCGACACTCTGCAACCGCGCCTCCATGATGCCCCAGATCGCGACGCGCGGATTGGCGTCCCGCGCGCGGGGCCGGCGCAGCCGCGCGGTGCCCAGCACCGCCTCGAGCAGGGCGGCCAACTCGCGCGGATCGACCGGCTCCAGCCCCTCCAGCGCCGCCAGCTGCACCGCCAGATGCTCGGACAGCGCGGCCCCGGCCTCGGCATCCCATAGGACGCAGCGCCCGGTCTCATCCGTGGTGATCGCTTCGGCCGCTTCGATCAACCCGCCGATCACCGTCGCCGGCTCGATGGCGAGCGGCGCGCAGGCCGTTATCAGCGGCTCGAGTCTTGTCTGAAAAGAGCTTATGAAACCACTGATTTCACGATTTTTATCGCCATCAAGCGCGCGCAGCAGCGCCGCGAACCCCGGCCCGGGTGCGGCGGCCCGCAGCCATAGATCCAGCTGCCGCGCGAGGCGCCGGCATGCCTGTTTGTCCCGGCCGGCAAAGACCAGCGGATGTTTCAGCAGCGCGAGCAACGCGACCGGCGCGTAATCCCGGTCCTGCGCTGCGGCCAGCAGCCGCAGCAGCACCGCCGGCGGCGTGCCGGCCAGCATTTCTCCCGCGCTATCCTCGGCACGGATGCCGAGGCGCAGCAATTCCGCAGAGACCAGCTGCGCCAACCCCCGGTCCGGCGTTACCAGCGCGGCGACGCGTCCCGGTGTTTCCAGCGCATCGCGCAGCGCGAGCGCGATCGCCCGCGCCTCGTCCTGCTCATCGCCGGCATCCAGGCGGAACAAACCCTCGGTCGAAATCCCTGCCGATGCCGCATCATCCGGCATCGCCGCGCGGAGAAACGCGCGCCGCAACAGAGCAACGCGGCCCGCCCGCGCACCGGTATCCGCCGCGATCAACGGCACCAGCTCATCGCGCTGCACCCCCATCGCGGTCAGCAACCGGAACAATCCTGCCTGCGGATGCGTCGGCACATCGGCGAGATGCGCCCAATCGTCCGCCGGCATGGCGGCATCGAACCCGGCCAGCACTACTTTGCCCGCCGCGAGTCCGGCGACCACCCGCGCCAACCGCGCGACCGCCGGCGTCGCCACCGCCAGCCCGGCCAGCCATACCGGCATCACCGGCGGTGCCGCCAGCCAGAAATCCGCCTGCGCATCGATCAGCAGCCGCAACCGCCGCGCCGGGTCCACCGCGCCGCGATCCGCCAGCACATCGGGCCACAACCGGGTCACGATGCTCAGAAAATCCAGAATCCGCTGCCAATGCACCGCAAGGTCGGGCGCCACGATCCCCGGCAGGGTCTCCGCCAGATCGATCTCGGCCTGCGCCGCCGCATCGATCAGCACGGCCAGATCATCCGCCAGCATCAACGCCTCGGCCAGCCGCCGCGGTGCGCCGTCACGCCCACCCATGCCCAGGATCAAGCGCGCCAATATCGTGCGCCGCTCCTCGGCCGGAATCGCAGGCGGCAGTTCCAACCCCGCCTCGATCCCCAGCGCCGCCTCGTCCGCCGCGCCGATCGCGGCAATCCGCGGCATGATCAGCGGGCCGCCATTCGCCTCCAGAAATGCCGAAGCCGCCGCCCGCGCGGCACGCCGGGTCGGCAAAATCAGCAACCCATCGGCCGCATCGCGCCCCGCCGCCCGCGCCGCATCCAGCCAGGCCCGCGCCAGCGCGGGCAGAAACGGCACCGAGGCCGGCACGTAGGCAACCGATGGCATCATCCGATCAACCGCTCCGGTCCCTCGATCGTCACATCCCGCCGCTCGCCCTCGCCCCACGCCAGCGCGATCCGCACGGCATCCGCCGGGGCCAACACGCCCAACCGGTCCGGCCATTCGATCAGCACGATCCCGGCCAGCGCCGCCTCCAACCCCAGTTCCTCGACATCGTCGGGCCCGCCCAGCCGCCATAGATCGAAATGCGCCACCGGCGGCGCCAGATCATAAACCTGCACCAGCGTAAAACTCGGGCTCGGCACCGCAAGCGCCCCATCGCCCGCCCGCGCGCGAATGAACGCCCGCGCCAGGGTCGATTTTCCCGCACCCAGCGGCCCGCTCAGCAAAAACGCATCCCCCGCCACCGCGCGCGCGGCCAGATCCCGCGCCAGCGCCACGGTTGCCATCTCGGACTCAAGCACCATCCTGCGAATCGCCATGCCCCGATCCTGCGCCAACCGCCCCCTATCGCAAAATCATTGCCGTGATCGCAAATTCTCATCCAGCCCGCCCGATCATTGACCCCGGCGTCAGTTCGGCTACGGAGACATCCATGTCAGACCCCATTGCGGCCGATGTGGCCATTATCGGTGCCGGCCCGGTCGGGCTGTTCGCCGCGTTCGAATGCGGCATGCTGAAACTCGGCACGGTCCTGATCGACGCGCTCGCCGAAGTCGGCGGTCAGTGCGCCGCGCTCTATCCGGAAAAGCCGATCTATGACATCCCGGCCCACCCCGCGATCGAGGCGGCAACGCTGATCGAAAATCTCGAACGCCAGATCGAGCCCTTCCACACCCCGCGCCTGCTCGGCCGCATCGTCACCGGCATCGCCGGCAGCGCCGGTGATTTCACCATCACCACTGACCACGGCGATGCCATCCACGCCAAAACCATCATCATCGCCGCCGGCGCCGGCGCGTTCGGCCCCAACCGCCCGCCGCTCGATGGGCTCGCCGCCTTCGAGGCGACCGGTGCGGTGCAATACTACGTCAAGAAACGCGAGGCGTTCCGCAACAAACGCGTCGTCATCGCCGGCGGCGGCGATTCCGCGGTCGACTGGGCCATCGCGCTCAAAGACGTCGCCGCCAGCGTCGCGGTCGTCCATCGCCGCGCCAAATTCCGCGCCGCCCCCGAAATGGCCGATCAACTCGCCCAGGCCGCCCAGCGCGGCGAAATCGACCTCGTCATCCCCTATCAGCTCCACGCCCTGCACGGCACCGGCGGCACACTCCAGAGCGTCGAAGTCGCCGATCTCGATGGCCAGACCCGCCACCTCGACGCCGATATCCTGCTCCCGTTCTTCGGCCTCGCCATGGACCTCGGCCCGATCGCCACCTGGGGCCTCGACCTCACCCACCACCACATCGCCGTCACCCCCTCCACCCTCGAGACCAGCACACGCGGCATCTTCGCCATCGGCGACGTCGCAACCTACCCCGGCAAATTGAAACTCATCCTGCAAGGCTTCGCCGAAGCCGCCATGGCCGCCCACGCCATCCACCCCATCGTCCACCCCGATACCGCCCTGCATTTCGAATACTCGACCTCGAAAGGTGTGCCGGGTTCTCAGGGCTGAGCCCCTGATGGGGGTCCAGCGGGCAAAGCCCGCCGCCTTGCTTGCTTCTGACCCTAGAAATCAGACCCCAGCAAACGGTGGTAATACGAATGTGCCGGCGCGGGCAGGTCTGGTTCGGCGTCGCGGCGGATCAGTTCGTTCTGGATGGTGCGGGCGTCGGAGTGCGCGCCGGCGCGGCCGAGGCTGATGGTGCTGTGGCTTTGGTTGCCGTACTCGCCGTGGCCGCCGGCGGCATGTTGGCCAAGGCCGGAGGGGCCGCCACCGGTGCCGTGGCCCATCTGCATGGCTTGCAGTGCGGTCTGGGCCTGTTGCAGCGCCCGGATGGCGGCGCGTTCGCTGGGCAGCGCGCCGGCCTGATTGCCGATTTTGAGCTGCGCCTGCGCGCTTTGCATGGCGCTCTGGCCCTGGCCGATCTGGGGGGAGGGCATCATGCCGGCTTTGGCCATGGCTTGTGCCGCCATCCGGAGCTGTTGTTCGAGCGCGTGCTGCTGGTTGGCCAGCGCCTGGCTCTGCGCGCTGGGCGGGTTGCCGGCCTGATTGCCCAGCGGGGGCGGCGTATCCTGCCGTGCGGTGTGGTCCATCAGCCGCGCTTCGCGGCGCATCACCGATGACAGGGATTTCGCGGCTTGTTGCGCCGCCTGTTGGCGGGCTTGCTGGGCGGCGGAGGCGGCTTTGGCGTTCTGCAGCTGGCGCAGCATGGCGCGCAGTTTCGCAAGGTCGCGCTGCGCCTGTGCCGTCTGTCCGGCGGCGGCTTCCTGCGCGATCTGCTGGGCGAGGTGGCTGATCGCGGACATCTGCATCATCTGCGCGCCGGTCGATTGCTGCTGCCCCTGGGCGGCGCTGTGGGCCTGGGCGGCCGCGTCGAGGTGCGACAGGAGGTTCTGCAACTGCTGCGCGCCGGGCGATTGCCCGGCAAGCGCCTTTTGAAGCGCGGCCTCCAGCGCCTGCCTGGCCTTGGCGAGTTGCCGGGCGGCGCGAAACGCAGCACCCTGTTCGGCGCGCTGCACCAGCGTCCATAATGTGGCCTCGGGATGCGCGGCGGCAGCGCCGTCTGCCGCGAAGCCCTGCGCGAAGGAAGCCAGATCACGCGCGGTCCCCGGCGTGATCGGCCCGGGTGGCGCGTGTGCGATCGTTGTGAGGGCGATGGCCAGCGCCGGCCGCGCCGCCGGGGTGATGGCGAGCGCGCGGCGGATCGCTTCGAGCGCCTGGGCGGTCCGGTTATGCAAAATCGGCGCGGGCAGCACGACGTTCGCCACCGCCGAGCGCGCCGTCTGACCGGCCCGGTTGGTGGCGCGCAGTTCGGCCGCAACCGCCATGCCGGCATAGGGGCTGGCGAGCAGGGTGAGCCGCGCATCGCCATGGGCCGCATCCGGGTGCGGCACGGCGGCGCTGCCTTGTTTCGCATGCGGTGCCGCGACCGGGCGGAATGCGAGCGCCAGATCGGTCAACCCGTACCGGCTGTCCACCTGCCAGGTGAAATCGACGCGTTTGCCGTCCGGATCGGCGTAGGGCGGCGTGGTGAAGCCGATCCGCGGCGGCGTCGGCGGTGACACCACCAGATCATAGCGGGCGATCCGGTCCCAGAACGGCCCGATCACGATGGATTCCGATCGCGTCACCACCCGCGTGGTGCGATAGCTGCCGGTCGCGATGGTGGAAAATTTCAGCGCATGGCCGCCGATCGTGGCGCGGGGTGCTCCCCGTCCGCCACCGGTCACGATCAGTGACAGCGACGATCCGGTGAGTGCCGCGATCGGTTTGGTGCCGGGTTCGACCAGTTGCGGGGCCTCGCCGGTCCAGCGCGGCGGCGTGATCCAGGCTTGCAGCGTGAGGCTACCGCCGCCGAACGGGTGCGGCACCGCCAGGCTCGCGGCGAGCCGCTGCCCGGCATCGCCCCCGGCCGCGATCCAGGCGGCGATCAGCGCCAGTCCGAGCAGCGCCCGCAGCGCATAGGGGTCGTGCGATGCGAAATCGGGCGCCGGCCGGCTAATCCGCGCGCCGCCGATCGCCGCCGCAACCCGCGCCCGATGGGCCTGCCACAACGGATCGCCACCGGCCGCGAGCAGCGCGGGCGTATCCTCATAGGCGGCGATCGGGCGGTGCTGCAGCCGGGAATCCTGCTCGATCCGTCGATCGATCGCGCCAGGCGGCGGCGGCGCGAAGCGGCGCTTCGCATGGATGATGGCGGCGGCCAGCGCGATCAGCCCGATGGCATCGGCCTGCCAGCCGCCCGCGCCGAGCAGGGTGGCGATCAGGAACAGGGCGATCACGCCGAGCGGCAACAACATGGCGATGGCGAGCGCCTCGATCAGCAGCACGAGCCGCGCCCGGCGGCGCAGCCGTTCGAGGCGCTGGTCCATCATGACGGCGGGACGATTTCGTCACGCCATAACTGGGCGATGCTCTGCCGCATCCTGATCACATGGGGTTGGCCACGGTCGATCAAGACCTGTGCGGCCAGGGGCCGCCCGTTATAGGTACTGCTCATCGCCGCGCCATAGGCGCCGGCATCGAGAATCGCGACCAGCGCGCCCGGTGCGAGCGGCGGCAGATCGTAGCGGCCGAACCGGTCGCTGCTCTCGCACACCGGACCGACCACCTCGCACGCGCGCGGCCAGCCGCCCGCCGCGACGGCGCCGACCGGCACGATGCCGTGCATCGCATCGTATAACGCGGGGCGGAGCAGATCGTTCATGCCGGCGTCGAGAATGACGAAATCGCCCGCTGCGGTCGCCTTGGTCAGCGTCACGCGCGCCAGCAGAACCCCGGCCGGCGCGACCAGCCAGCGGCCCGGCTCGATCACGAGGTCAAGCGCGCGCCCCGCGACGACCCGCCGGACCATCGCGGCATAGGCGGGCAGCGGAAACGCGATGCCATCGTCATACGGAATGCCGAACCCGCCGCCGAGGTCGAAAGCCGTCACCTTCACCTGCGCCGCATTGAGCTCATCGATCAGGGCGAGAATACGCGCATAGGCGGCCTCGTAGGCGGCGATCTCGAAGATCTGGCTGCCGATATGCGTCGAAAACCCGACCGGCCGAAGCCCCGGCAGGGTCGCCGCATGGCGGTACAGGGACGCGGCATCCCGATAGGCGATGCCGAATTTATCGGTCGCGCGGCCGGTACTGATCTTGTCGTGGCCGCCGGCCGCGACATCGGGGTTGATCCGCAGCGCGACCGGCGCGGTGCGGTCCCGCGCGCGGGCGAGGGCCGCGATCATCGCGAGCTCCTCGGCGCTTTCCACATTGATCTGACCGATGCCGGCCTCGATCGCCTGGGCGATTTCCTCGGCCCGCTTGCCGACACCGGAATAGACCATCGCCGCCGGCGCGATCCCGGCCGCCGCGGCACGCCCGAATTCTCCGGCGCTGGTCACATCGGCACCCGCGCCGCCCGCGCGCAGCAGCGACAGGATCGCCAGATGATCGTTCGCCTTGATGGCGTAGCGAATCCCAGGCGTCAGCCCCTGGTCAGCGAATTCACCCTGCAACGCCGCCATCCGGCCGCGCAGCGTGGCCGCACTGTAGATCCAGGTCGGTGTGCCGTGCCGCGCCGCGATGTCGGCGAGCGCCACATCATCGAGGCAGAGCCCGTCCATCGCGTGCCACGCGAGCGCAGGCCGTGCCGCGATCAGCCGGTGCCAGGGCTGGTCGCGGGCGAGATCGGGCGCGTCGTTCATTGCGACGGGTAGGTGTGCGGATAGGTGATCGCGCTGGCCGGCCCGGGCGGCGAGGGTGCGCCGGCGCGGCCGCAGCCGGCGAGCGCGGCGCAGGCCAGGATCAGGATCAGATATTTCATCGCAGACTCTCCTGCCATTGCGCGGCCTCGCGCGCCACATTCGCCGGTGCGGTACCGCCATAGGCGCTGCGGGCCGCCACCGAGGCATCGATGCTCAGCGTCGCGAACACCGCTTCGGTGATGCGCGGTTCGGCCTCCTGCATCACCGCGAGCGGCAGATCGGCGAGGTCGATGCCGCGCGCCTCGGCGGCGGCGACGATGCGCCCGGTCACGTGATGGGCGGTGCGGAACGGCAGGCCCAGGTCGCGCACCAGGTAATCGGCCAGATCGGTCGCGGTCGCGTAATCCGCCCCGGCGGCCTCGCGCATCCGCGCCTCATCGGCCTGCATGTCGCGCACCATGCCGGTCATCGCGGCGATGCTGAGTTCGGCGGCGTCGGCCGCGTTGAACACCGCCTCCTTGTCCTCCTGCATGTCCTTCGCATAGGCGAGCGGCAGGCCCTTCATGACGGTGAGCAGCGAAATCAGCGCGCCGAAAATCCGCCCGGTCTTGGCGCGGGCCAGCTCGGCGGCATCCGGGTTGCGTTTCTGCGGCATGATCGAGGAGCCGGTGGTGAACGCATCCGACAGGCGGATGAACCGGTACGGCGCGCTGACCCAGATGATGATTTCCTCGGCGAAACGCGACAGATGCATCGCCATGATCGATAAGGCGGACAGGAATTCGATCGCGAAATCACGGTCCGAGACCGAATCGAGCGAATTGGCGGTCGGCCGGTCAAACCCGAGCGCCTGCGCGGTCATGCCGCGGTCGATCGGGAAGGTGGTGCCGGCGAGTGCCGCGGCCCCCAGCGGCGATTGGTTGAGCCGGCGGCGGCAATCGGCGAGACGCGAGCGGTCGCGCGCCAGCATTTCGACATAGGCAAGCAGATGATGCCCGAAGGTGACGGGCTGGGCGGTCTGCAGATGGGTGAAGCCGGGCATGATGGCACCGGCATGTTCCGCCGCGCGATCGGCCAGGGCGCGCATCAGGTCGCGCAGCTGCAGGTCGGTCGCATCGATCGCGTTGCGCACCCACAGTCTGAAATCGGTCGCGACCTGATCGTTGCGGCTGCGCGCGGTGTGCAGCCGGCGCCCGGCCTCGCCGATCCGCCCGACCAGCCAGGCCTCGATATTGGTGTGGATGTCTTCGAGCGCGGGATCGAAGGTGAAGGTGCCGGCGGCGATCGCATCGCCGATTTCGGTCAATCCCGTGCGGATCGCGGCCTCGTCGGATTGTGATATGATCCCCTGGCTTGCCAGCATCGAGGCATGCGCAAGGCTGCCCTCGATATCTTCGCGCCAGAGCCGGTAATCGAACCCGATCGAGGCGTTGATCGCCTGCATGATCGCGGCCGGCCCCTCGGAGAACCGGCCCCCCCATTGCAGCTTGGCCCATTGCGCTCCTGGCGGGTTACCATCAGATGCGGGTTCGGGGCTAATCTCGGGTGGAGCATCGGCATTCATGACAATCGGACTTTCACGGCGGCATTTCGCGGCGTTGGGCGCGGGTCTTCTGCTGCCAGACTTAACGGCGCTCGGCGGCTTCGGCAAATCGGCGCGGGCGGGACAATTGCCCGATGTCGGGCAGAATCTGGCGGAAACTTTGCCGCAGCCGGTGCCGCTGTTTCACTTCCTCAATGCCGCGGGACGGCGCCTGACGCTCGCGCATTATCGGGGCGAGGGGCTGGTGGTGAATTTCTGGGCGACCTGGTGCCCCCCGTGCCGCGCGGAACTGCCGTCGCTGGTGGCGATCAACAAGGTGCTGCTGCCCGACGGGATCAGGGTGTTGCCGATCTCGGTCGACTCCAACGGCATCCAGGCGGTCGCCCCCTATTACAAGGCACATGGCATCACCGGCGTGCCGATGCTGTTCAACCCCAATTCCAGCGCCCTGCAGGCGTTTCAGGTCAACGGCATCCCGCTCACCGTGATCGTCAACCGCAAGAGCGAAGTGGTGGCCACACTGAGCGGTGCGGGCAACTGGAACAGTGCCGGCACGGTCGCGCGGGTGCGCCAGCTGGTCGGGCCGGCAACGGGCGTCGGCGCCAGGCCGACGGCGACGACACCGACCTGATATCTCTTGCGGTTGAGGCATGGGGCTGATACGGCGCGCGCTCCGAACAGAGGGTGACCGCGATGGCCGACAAGTCCGTGAAGAAAGTGGTGCTGGCGTATTCCGGCGGGCTGGACACCAGCGTGATCCTGCGCTGGTTGCAGACCGAATACAACGCCGAGGTCGTCACCTTCACGGCCGATCTAGGCCAGGGCGAGGAGCTGGAACCGGCGCGCCGCAAGGCCGAAATGTTTGGCGTGAAAGAGATTTTCGTCGAGGATCTGCGCGAGACCTTCACGAAGGATTTCGTCTTCCCGATGTTCCGCGCCAATGCGCTCTACGAGGGGCAGTATCTCCTGGGCACCTCGATCGCGCGGCCGTTGATCGCGCAGCGCCAGATCGAGATTGCCGAGATGGTCGGGGCCGATGCGGTGGCGCATGGCGCCACCGGCAAGGGCAACGACCAGGTGCGGTTCGAACTCGCCTATTATGCGTTGAAGCCCGATGTGCGGGTGATCGCGCCGTGGCGCGAATGGGACCTGACCAGCCGGACCAGGCTGCTCGAATTCGCCGAGGCGCATCAGATCCCGATCGCCAAGGACAAGCGCGGCGAGGCGCCGTTTTCGGTCGATGCCAATCTGCTGCATTCCTCCTCCGAGGGAAAATTGCTGGAAGACCCGGCGGAGGCGCCGGACGAAATCGTCTATCAGCGCACCATCAGCCCCGAAGCCGCGCCGGATGTGGCGACGGTGATCTCGATCGGGTTCGCGCAGGGCGATGCGGTGTCGATCGATGGCGAGGCCCTGTCGCCCGCGACCTTGCTGACGCGGTTGAACGCGCTGGGGCGGGAGAACGGCATCGGCCGGCTCGATCTGGTGGAAAACCGGTTCGTCGGCATGAAGTCGCGCGGCGTGTACGAGACGCCGGGCGGCACGATCCTGCTGGCGGCGCACCGGGCGATCGAGAGCATCACGCTGGATCGCGAGGCGGCGCATCTCAAGGACAGCATCATGCCGCGCTATGCGGAGCTGATCTACAACGGGTTCTGGTTCAGCCCGGAGCGGCACATGCTGCAGGCGCTGATCGACACCAGCCAGCATTCGGTCACCGGCACCGTGCGGCTGAAACTCTACAAGGGCAACGTCATCGTGATCGGCCGCGACAGCCCGCATTCGCTGTATTCGGCGCGCATGGTCACGTTCGAGGATGACCAGGGCGCCTATAATCAGCAGGATGCGGCGGGGTTCATAAAGTTGAACGCGCTGCGGCTGCGACTGGGCGCGGCGGTGGGACGGCGGGGCGGTGCGCTCTAACGAATAAAAGTTTTTTGGTTCTTTTTTACAAAAAAGAACCCTTCGCCCTACGCTGCTTTGACCTGCCGAGCCTTCAAGGCATCCACCACCGCATGCGCCAACGGCTCGGACGATTTCGGGTTCTGCCCGGTCAGCAGATTGCCATCCTCCATGATATGCGGCGCGAAATCCGGACCGGTGGAGACTTGGGCGCCCGCGGCCCGCAGGCTGGATTCCAGCAGGAACGGCACTTTGTCGTCGAGGTGAACGGCGCGCTCCTCATCATCGGTGAAGCAGGTGATCGAGCGGCCCTTGATCAGCGGCGAGCCGTCGATCCGCTCGACGCCGAGGAACGCGGCCGGGCCGTGGCAGACCGAGGCGACGATTTTTCCGGCATCGAGCATGGAGGTGATGGCGGTGGCAAGGGTCGGATTGTGCGGGAAATCCCACATCGTGCCGTGGCCGCCGGGGAGATAAATCGCGTCAAACTCGGTCGCGGTCAGATCGGCCAGGGCTTTGCTGTGGTGCGCGGCATCCAGCGCGGCGGGATCGTCATGGAAACGCTGGACCGAGGCGGGCAGGGGGGTTTCGGCAAGGCTGCGGCCATCGATCGGAATTTCACCGCCGCGCACCGAGGCGAGGGTGACGGTGCAGTCGGCATCGATGAAGGCGTAATAGGGCGTGGCCAACTCCTCGAACCAGACGCCGGTGCGATCATCCGAACCGGGGATGGCGGTGTGCGAGGTGGTGACGATGAGGATGTTGGTCATGCGGCGCTCCTGATGGATGAATTGACCGGCAGATGGGGATCAGGCAGGCCGATTGCGAGAAATTGTCATGATGTCGTGAAGGAGTGGCGGATGCCGGGTGGTCGCTGGGTCGTTTGGTTGATGATGGTCGTTCCGGTCATGGCACACGCGCAGGCCCCGGCGCGGCATCCGATCAGCGCGGCAACCCGGGCAGCGATTGCGCGCCAGGTGCCGCAGCTGCTGGCACAGAAAGGGGTGCGGCATGTCGGGTTTTACGGCTTCACGGTCGATCGCGCCGGGCATGTGCTGAGTGAATGGGTGGTGCGGCCCTCCGGCCGGCCTTCGCTCGACCGGCTGGCGCTGGCCGCGATCGGCAAGGCGATCCTCAAGCAACTGCCGGCCAATGCACCGCCGCGGATGCAGTTCGTCGTGCCGATCGAGTTTCACAAACACGGCGCCATGGCCGAGCCGGGCGGACCGCCGCCACCGCGGTGACGGAGGCGCGGAATTTTGCCATGATTTCACCCTGCGCCGGCCATGGTGCGCGCCTATATCGCTGTCATGTTTGCAGGAGGAAGAACCATGAGTACGATGATTTCAGGCCGGCGCATGCGCCGTGCCGGGTTGGCCGGCGCGGTGATCGTCACCGCTCTGGGCCTCGCGGGTTGCACCAACCCGTATGACCCGGGCCAGCGCGCGCTGGGTGGTGGCGCGATCGGTGCCGGCACCGGCGCAGTGATCGGTGCGGCGACGGGCGGCAGCCCTGCGGCAGGCGCGTTGATCGGTGGTGCGGTGGGCGCGCTTGGCGGCGCCCTGACCACGCCGCAGGCGCCGCGCCCCTATTACAATCACGGTGGTTACAACGATCAGGGCTATGGCGGGCAACGGCCCGGCTATGGCCCCGGGTATGGCCCCGGGTATGGCAACGGCGGCCCGCCGCCGCCGCCGCCGCCCGGTTATTACAACAACGGTGGACCGCCGCCCCCGCCGCCGCCCGGCTACTGATCGGCGCGCCGTGCCCGATGCGCCCGCCCGGTGGACTTCACCGGGCGGGCGCGCTCTATTCGCGGGTAAGGTATTCACCCCCGGAGCACGGCATGAACGACATCGACACGCAGACCGATGAATTCCTCTGGCTTGAGGACATCGAAGGCGAACGGGCGCTCGCATGGGTCGAGGCGCAGAACCGCGCGAGCATCGCCCGGCTGTGCGACGACGGATTCGCAGCCGACCAGTCGGTGCTGACCGCCCAATTCAATTCCGACGCCCGCATTCCCGCCATCGTGCAGCGTGGCGGGTTCGTCTATAATTTCTGGACCGATGCCGCGCACCAGCGCGGTATATGGCGCCGCACGACGCTCGCCGATTACCGCACCGAGGCACCCCGTTGGGATCTGCTGCTCGACCTCGATGCGCTGTGCGCCAGCGAGGGCGAAAGCTGGGTCTGGCACGGCGCGCAAACCCTGCCGCCAGCCCATGAACGCGCCCTGATCAGCCTGTCGCCCGGCGGCTCCGATGCCACGGTGGTGCGCGAATTCGATATGGCGGGCCGCCGGTTCGTGCCGGACGGGTTCACCGTGCCACTTGCCAAAACCGCCGTGTCCTGGATCGATGCAGATACCGTGCTGCTCGCCTCGGCCCATGGCGGAGATGTGACGTCTTCGGGCTACGCCCGCACCGTGCGGCAATGGACGCGCGGCACCTCGATCGAGGACGCCCCGACCGTCTTCGCGGTCGAACCCGGCGATATGGCGGCCTCCGGCTCGTGCAGCCACGATCCGGCGCACCGGTTCCTGTGGTTCACCCGCGCGATCGCGTTCTATCGCAACCAATGTTTCTATCAGCCGATCGGCGGCGATCGCGTGCAGCTCGATCTGCCCGAGGATGCCGATGTCGACATCGGGCACGGGCGGCTCCTGGTGCGCCCGCGCTCGATGCTGGCCGGATTCGCCCCCGGCAGCCTCCTGACCATCGGGATCGATGCATTCATCGCCGGCGCCCGCGATTTCGCGGCGATCTTCACACCGACCCGCAAGCGCGCGCTCGAGAGCTGGGTCAATCTGAAATCCGGCGTGGTGCTGACCGTGCTCGACAATGTGGCGAGCGTGATCGAATTCGCCGACGCCGCGCACGGCTGGACCGTCCGCCCCGTGCCCGGCATGCCGGCGAACAGCGCCATTTCGGTGCGGGACTTATCGGTCGACGATTACGAATCCGACGCGCTGCTGTTCAACGTCAGCGGTTTCCTGACGCCGGATTCCCTCCTGCTCGGCAGCCCGCACGCAGCGCCGAGTCTCCTGAAACAGCTACCCGCCCAATTCGACGCCAGCGGCCTCACCGTCCGCCAGTACGAGGCGACCGCCGCAGATGGCACCGCGATCCCCTATTTCGTCGTCGCCCCCGCGGGCGATCCACCGGCCGGCGGCTTCCCCACCTATCTCTACGGCTACGGCGGGTTTGAGGTCTCGCTGACCCCCTATTATCTCGCCGCCCAGGGCGCGCTGTGGTGCCGCACGGGGGGCGCCTTCGTGCTCGCGAACATCCGCGGCGGTGGCGAGTTCGGGCCGGACTGGCACAAGGCCGGCATTCGCGCCGGCAAGAAAACCGCCCAGGATGATTTCGCCGCCGTCGCCGCCGACCTCGTGACCCGCGGCCTCTCGACGCCCGCCCGCATCCTCGGCTCGGGCGGCAGCAACGGCGGATTGCTGGTCGGCAACATGCTGACCCGCCACCCCGCCGCGTTCGGCGCGATTATCTGCGCGGTGCCGCTGCTCGACATGCGGCGCTACACCAAACTCCTCGCCGGCCATTCCTGGATCGCCGAATACGGCGACCCCGACATCGCCGAGGACTGGGCCTTCCTGCACGAGATTTCGGCCTACCAGCTCGTGCGCGCCGGCCAGACCTACCCGCCCGCCTTCATCAACACCACCCGCCGGGACGACCGGGTCCACCCCGGCCATGCCCGGAAAATGGCGGCAAAACTGCAATCACTGGGGTACGACGCTCTTTATTACGAACAGGCCGAAGGCGGCCACGGCGCCGGCGCCGATGCCGCCCAGCGCGCGTTCTTCTTCGCCCTGAGCTTCGCCTTCATGCGCCAGACCGTCAGGAAAAATATCGGGGATTGAATGGTCGGAGCGGCGGGATTCGAACCCACGACCCCCAGTCCCCCAGACTTGAATAGCGATGCGGCATGAGGCGACATGCGACGAAAAAATGGCGGTTTTCTTGATGTTGTCGCTTCAATGCGGTTGATTTAATTTCATGACGTGGTATCCGCAGAGTGTCCGGTGGTATCCATCGGCTGAAAGGACCGCGCCATGGCGACCCGCCGCATCACTGCCGAACTGGTCGAAAAAATGCAGCCCGGCGATGTGTTCTGGGATGACAGTGTGCGCGGGTTCGGCGTGCGCCATCGCGGGCGCGATGCGATCTACTGCCTGAAATGCCGGATCAAGCGACGCCAGACCATCCTGACCATCGGGCGGCACGGGGCGGGCTATTGGAGCGCGGAACGGGCGAGGCGTGAAGCGGTCCGGCTGCTCGGCCTCATCCGCGATGGGAAAGACCCCGCCG
This sequence comes from Acidiphilium sp. PA, assembly GCF_026191915.1. Classification (GTDB taxonomy): domain Bacteria; phylum Pseudomonadota; class Alphaproteobacteria; order Acetobacterales; family Acetobacteraceae; genus Acidiphilium. The sequence continues at coordinate 47,701 of NZ_JAIMBY010000014.1, read as the reverse complement.
CTGAGCGGAACGCCGCGCGGAGCGCGCCAACCTTGGAGGCGTTCGCCGCCCGGTACATGACGGAATACGCGGAAGGCCAAAAAAAGCCGCGGACTGTGACCGAGGATAAAAGGCTGCTCCGGCTGCACATCCTGCCGGCGCTAGGCCGGTTGCGCTTGGTCGACATCGGTAAGGCGGATGTGGCGCGGTTTCATTCATCGATGCGCGCCGTGCCGGTGGCGGCAAACCGCGCCTTGGCGCTCTTGTCGGCAATCATGGGATGGGCTGAGCGGGTTGGTGAGCGGCCTGATAATTCCAACCCATGCCGGCACATAGACAAGAACAAGGAAAAATCCCGCGAGCGATTCCTGAGCGCAGAGGAACTTGCGCGCCTTGGCGATGCCCTGGCGACTGCCGAGACCGCGGGCCTGGCAGATTGGCGTTCGGTATCGCTGATCCGGCTTCTGCTTTTCACCGGCGCGCGGCTCTCCGAAATCCTGACCCTCCGTTGGGATTGGATCGACCTCAACACCGGCATTGCGCGCCTGCCGGAAAGCAAGACGGGTGCGAAGAACCTGTTCTTGTCCGCCCCCGCGCTCGAGCTGCTGGCCGGACTGCCTCGCGTAGCAGCAAGCCCGTATGTTCTGCCCGGCGATCGGGCTGGTGCTCCCTTCGTCGGCGCTCAGAAACCATGGCAGCGAATCCGCGCCACCGCCGGGCTCGAGGACGTCCATCTGCACGATTTGCGGCATTCATTTGCCAGCGTCGGCGTGGCCGGCGGCGACTCCCTGTTCATTGTGGGCAAGCTCCTAGGACATCGCCAGTCGGCGACTACAGAACGCTATGCGCACCTTGCGCCTGATCCCGCCAAGGCGGCCGCCGATCGAATGGGCGGAAAGATCGCTGCCATGCTTGGCGGTGGCCGGCAGGCGGAGATTATCGAGATCGACCCAAAGCGGAAAAGGAAAGCCGAATAGGGAGATGCCGCGCCGGCCGGATGCCGGCAGAGGGGTGGCCCGATGGTGCTGTAACACCACCGGGCATGGCCTCGGAAAATGGTCCTGAGGGGACAATACGATGACCGAAAATGTGTCTAGCACAAAAACCGTTGCCAGTGGCAACTCGCCGCGCCTGATCGATATCGCCGCGCAAGCCAAGGCGGCCGCGCACGACCTGGCCGCGCTCGGATCGACCCCGAGCGAACGCCGGATCATCGCGGCCGTGGCAACACAGGCGATGCGGGCCGTATTCGCGGAGGCGGTGCGATGAACCGCCGCGATGCCATTGCCAACCTCGTCGCAGGAACCGCTGCCGCCCTGGCCGTGTCGGTTTCAACTTCGCAAGCCGCCGCAGCCGATGCCGAACTGATCGCCCTGTGCGCCCGGTTCGATGCCAATGAGCGGCACTATCTCTCCTTCTACCCGGGTGGCGAAAACCACATTCCTGACGATGATGCTCGCGACGCCGTGACCGATCCCATTCAAGACGAGCAACACGCCCTTGCCACAGAGATCACCAGCCACCGCATCACCACGCTTGCCGGCTTCGCGGCGGTGGCGCGGAGCCTTGGTCTATGGGATTCGCAGATCGGTGAACCGGAGCAGCACGGTTGCATCAACGAGCAGCTGGTGGCGATGCTGGTGCGGGATGCGAGGGCCATGTCATGACCCGCCATTCAATCCCTGCCGACATGTTCGATCTACTCTACCAGATTGGTGAACTTGCGGGCATCCTCCGCGACATCGCCGCGCGGGAGATCAGCGAAAACAAACCGATTGCCGGCACCGCAATCGACCTGCTCGCTCGGTTGATTGTCGATCAGGTTGAGAAGGGCATCGAGTTTTCCCCGCACCGCGAGGTCTCTGAGCCGGCGCCGGCCGATCAGTGGCGGACCATCGATCCGGACGACATCCGCGCCGTCAGGGATGACCTCGATGGCTTGGCCGGGCTGGCGACCGGGCTGGCTGGCAAGAAGGCGGCCGGGCTCGAAATCGACGGGCATGCAGTCGAGGCGCTTGGCGATCTAGCGCGCCTGGCACGTGATCGGCTCGTAAAGGCGATGGCGGCGTGACGGCGCAACACAAGGGAGAACGGGGCAACCCCCCGTCTCCCGCTTCGCAGCGCGCGACGGTGCGGATGACGGCTCGCGAGTGGCATCTGGTGGAAGCGTTCGCGCCATCCGAAGCGGATGTTGTGGCATGGTTCGGGAAACACCCGCCGGCGCAATCGCGCATCGAATCAATCCAGTATTTCGCCGCGGTTGTCCGTCACCACTACATGACGGGTGATCTTGCTGCCGAGATCGAGGCGATTGATCGCGTCGGCAAAACGGTGAAGGCCGCGCGCGCTGCCGCGCTCACCCTTCGCCGGCAGATCAATGAATTGACCGCAATGCCGGAAGGTGATCGGGCGGTGCTTCCGTTTCCGGGTGTGATGGCGATTTTAGCGAGTCTGCGCACCGACCTGGAATTGCTCGAATACGGATTGCGGGCACCAACCGCCCCGCCCGCGTGGCAGATCATCGCGGAGGACGCTTTGAGCTTCGTCATCGATCCCGCGATTCGATCAATCGGACGCGATGCCCGGACCAGCGCGGCCGGATCGAGGCGGGTTTCAGTCTTGGTGCATCTGTTGGCGGCGTGCGGCGTCACCCAAGAGCGGACCGGAAATAGGGCGCTCCCGATCACCGCCGGCATGATCAGGGAGTGGCTTGAAAGTCGGAACACCCAAAAAGGTCAGAAACTCGAAAAGCGGAAATCTGACCGAGACGGGTAGGTCCCAGATCGCACAAACTCCCGGTGTCGCAATTAGTCGCGATTACATCGCTCAGGGGTTCACGATGACGAATGATCCGATTGCCCAACTGGCCGACAGGGTTCTTGCTGAAATCGTGTCACGCGCCGCGCGGCCTACCGATGCGCCCGCCACGAAACCAGCCGCTGCCGAACCTGCGATGCGGGAAAATTTCGACGGCGCGGGCGCTGCGGCTTACCTTGGTGTCTGCAAGCGGACCCTTGAACGCCTGGACGCCGCCGGCGATGGGCCTGCCCGCGTCTGGATCACGCCGCGCCGGTACATCTACCGCAAGGCCGATCTCGATGGGTGGCTGGCCGCCCGGATGAAACAGCCGCTGGCCGCCTGACCCCGAAAATAGATGAGGCGCAGCCCCCGCAGGCCGCGCCCCGATATCCGAAAGTCCCAGAATGTCCGAATACCCGAATCGACCTTCCCGCGTCAACCAAAATCCCAACCGACCCGATCCGGCAATACAGCGCGGCGCTGCCCATCTGGCATCGCTCGGACCGCGCGCCATCGAGGAATTTCTGGTCGAACTCGTGGTCGCGTTCAATTGCCGCAAGGAAATCACCCGACGCCTGATGGATTACCAGCGGATCACGCCGGCCATGCTCGCCGCAACCGGCGGCGACAAACAGGTGCCGATTCTTTGGAGGGCAGCATGACCGAAGCCGAAGTCCGCCGCATTGTTCGGGAAGAAATTGAGGCCGTGCGGCAGGACCAATCCGCTATCAACAAGGCATCAATTAATGCGGCGGTCCGGGACGTTGTTGTGAATGCCGTCAGCCGCCAAGCAGGGATTCTATTTGTCGCACGACCTGCTCGGACAGGTGATGGTAATCTGACCCCGGAGGCATCGACAAAGTGATTGCTTCCATCGAGGCCTCCGTGATCGTTTCTCGCAGATCGATCGGTGAGATTTTTTTAATCTCAAGGATCTGCTGGAAACAAATTCGCAGAACTATCGCTTGTGCTAATAGGTGCGTGCGCGTCAAATCATCCATATCACTCTCCGTTGCAGGTGTTGCGACCGCAACGTTAGGCGAGCGTGCGGGGGCTGTCACGGCTCCCGCACCGAGCGCGCGATGACCCCGGAGATTGTTGCGCAGCGGTTGAACCTGCACCGCGCCGGCCGGGACTTCCGCGGCGATTGCCCGGACTGCGGCTATCGCGAGGCGTTCAAGGTTTCGACGGGCCGCAATGGGCAACCGCTCCTATGGTGCTCATCGTGCAATCTGCCGGATGGCCCTGCCGGCATTTTCGCTCAGATCGGTGGCGCGCCGCCTGCTCAAGCGCAACAGGAACCCCGGCATGACGCAGATCGCGCCGCCCATGATGCGGCCCGCGTGGAGCGTGCAAGGCGCGCCTGGTGCGGGGCGGTGGCACCGAACCCGGATGACCCGGTTGGCCGATACCTCGCTATGCGCGGCATCGCTGCGATCATGGGCTCGACCTCGATCCGGTACCGCCCCGACACCTGGCACCCATCGAAGCGGCAGCTTGACGCAATGCTCGCCCTGATCGTGGGCACTGACGGCACGCCTCAGGCAATTCATAGGACGTTTCTTACCCCGGACGGCCGCAAGGGGAATGTCGAGCCGGTCAAGGCGTCGCTCGGCATCGTCGCAGGCGGTGCGGTCCGCCTCGCCCCTGCTTCGCCCGATCTGCTCATCGCCGAGGGCATCGAAACCGCTGCCAGCGCGGGAATTCTGACCGGGTTGCCGGCATGGTCATCGGTATCGGCGGGCAACCTCGAGCACTCGCTTGATCTGCCTGATCTGGTGCGCCGAGTGACGATCGCCGCCGATCCTGACGGCCCCGGATTGCGCGCTGCCGAGGCCGCTGCTCGACGCTGGAAGCGGCAGGGCCGGGAGGTTCGCATCATCAAACCGCAAACCGCCGGCACCGACTTCAATGACGTGCTCATGGCTCGCAGCGAGCGGGGCGAGGCCGCCTGATGGACTTGAACGCCGCCGAAATTCTCGACCACGAATTCGATGATGACGATCTGGTGCGGCAGGCGTCCGCGCCGATGTCCCCGGCAAAGATTGCATTCCGCGCCATGGGCATCGCCTATCGTGAAGGCCGCACGCTCGATGAGACGATCGAGACCTTGCGAAAAAATGAGCGCACCTCTGCATACATCCTCCGCGCGCAAGCGGCGGGCGGCGAATCTCTCCGGCGCGCCTGGTCAAAGATCGAAGCCACGTCGCGCAGTACGCCGGCGCCGGATTGGTTGCGGGACTGCCAGACTAACCTCACTAACGAACCCCGCAACAACCTCACGAATGCGCTGATTGCGATGCGCCGTGACCCGGCGCTTCGCGATCTGGTGGCCTATAATGAGATGCGCCGCGAAGTCATGCTCATGCGGCCGGTACCGTCGACAACATTGCGCGCCGTGACCGAGCCCTGCTCATTCGCTGACCACCACCTTGCGGCGGTGCTCGAGCACATCCAGCGCGCCGGCCTGCCACGGATGAGCGCGGACATCCTGTCCGATGCGATCGACTTGCGCGCGCATGAGCAGGCGTTTCACCCGGTCCGGGACTACCTCACCGGCCTAAAATGGGACGGCAACCCCCGGCTTGCGTTCTGGCTGTCTGAATACCTCGGCACAGAGGCGTCCATCTATAACGAGCGTGTCGGTGAAATGTTCCTGATGGGCATGGTGGCGCGCATCATGCGGCCGGGTTGCCAGCTTGATTATGCGATGGTGCTCGAGGGGCCGCAGGGCATCCTGAAATCATCGATCTGCACTGTGCTGGCTGGCGAATTCTGCGGCGATCAGATGCCGGACTTGCGCAATGGAGGTAAAGACCTTTCCGGGTTTATCCGGGACAAGTGGCTGGTCGAAATTTCGGAAATGGCCGCGCTCGACAAGGCTGACGCCAACCTGCTCAAGGCTTTCCTGACGCGCCGGGTTGAGGATTATCGACCGGCCTATGGCCGCAGGACGATCAAAGAGCCGCGGCAGTGCGTATTCGTGCTGACCACGAACGAGGCGCAATATCTGAGAGACGCCACCGGCAATCGTCGTTTCTGGCCGGTGGCTGTAAAATCAATCGATATCGACGGACTGCGGCAGGCGCGGGACCAGCTATTCGCCGAGGCGGTGCATCGATTCAAGGCGGGCGAACCCTATTGGCCGGCGGCGGATTTTGAGCGCGAGCATATCGCCGACGAGCAAGAGGCGAGGCGGGAGGTCGACGCATGGAGCGAGACCGTCGACAGGTTTGTCGAATGCCGAGACCGCGTGAGTGTGCATGAGATTTCGGTAGAGGCGCTGCATATTCCGCTGAAGGACTTGGGCACCAGCCACACGCGCCGGATCACCGCAATTCTTTCGCAGATGGGATTTGAACCGAGCCGCAACGGAAAAAAGCGATTCTGGATAAGGGAGTCGCGGACGTGATCGAGCCCGGACTTGATCCGCAGGAACTCCGCGCAATGCTGGCCGCCGCCCGCCAGCTTTGCCGCGCACGCGCTGGTCTCATCAAACGCCAGATCAGCCGCTTGCGCGCCGAACTGGCCGCCATCACGGAAGAACAACAGCGCATCGCCATCACCAGCCTGATGGTGCGCCGCTCGATCGATCCGGCCAACCCGTTTCGAACCGCACAGATCGCCGCCGATGTTGCGGACCTGCTTCCACCGCATCCCGCGATCGACGAGGTCCTGGCCGATCGCGAGACCGAAGCCGCCGAACGCGCCAGCCGAAACGTGCTGAAATTTCCAACGGAGAACACGATCCATGGTTGAAACCGCAGAAGTCATCATCTCCGCCCATGCCACCGGCACATCGCAGGTTGCAGCCCTGCGAGCCGAGATTGGTAAACTGGACCTTTCGACCGTCGAACTAAGCAAAGCCCAGCGGCGCGCGGTTGATCAGACCGTCAAGCACGCCGAGTCGATGGCCTATTCGAAAACCGAAATCCTGGCCGCACGCAATGCCCAACTTGGCCTCACCGATGCGCTGGGACCGGTCACCGGCGCGATGCGTGACGCGGAACTGGCAGCGGCGGCGATGGGCACTGGCGTCACCAAGGCGGCGCACCACGCGGAAATGGGCTTCAAGAAAATGCTCACCTCGGGGCGCTCTTTGCGGGAGCTGATCGTGCTCTTTCACGAGGTCGCGATCATGGGCAACTACAGCCGGTTCGGCGGCTCGCTCATGGTGGAGGCCGAACAGCTAAACCTCTCCGAAGTCATTGCCTCCGCAGGCGTCGCGAGTGTCGCGCTCGGTGGCTTGGCAGCCGAAGTGGCGGCGGTCGGGGCCGGGATGGTGCTGGGTGAGATGCAATCGGCCCGGTTCGCCCGCGGCATGCAGCTTACTGGCAATGTCGCCGGCATCACCGAGGGCCAGTTCAACACGATGGCGGAGACGATCGGCCGCCAGATTCCCGGCGGCGTGCTGATGGCTCGCGCCGCGCTCAATGACCTGATCCGCACCGGTCAGTTCACCGGCGCCACCCTGCAGGACGTGACCCGCGCGGCCGTCGAGTTCGCCCGGGTGTCTGGCGAGAAAGCGACAAAGGTTGTCGCGGACTTCGCAAAGATGGGCGATGGCGTTGCCAAGTGGGCGCTCAAGGCGAACCATGAATATCACTTCCTCGACCTCGCCCAATACGAGTACATCGCCACCCTGGAAAAGCAGGGGCACAAAGAGCAAGCAGAACGCGCCGTCGCAAACGACCTTTATCACTCCCTCGGCACCGACGCGCCGCGCAACCTGGGCTACCTGATCGAAGCCCTGCACGAAGTCCGCAACGAGGCGATCGGCGCGGTCGACGCGCTCGAAAGCATCGGTCGCACCACCACCCTGTCCGACCAGATCGCATCGCTGAAACACCAGATCACGGATCGAGGTGTGATGAGCCGGTTCGGCGGCGGCAATACGACCTTGCTGCAAGATCGCCTGCACCGCCTTCAGATCGAGCAGATCGGCAATCAATCGATGGCGGCGGCGCGGGGCGTCTACGCGCAACAGCAATCGGCGGCGATCGACAGCTATGCGGCAACGCAGAAACACGCCGCGCGCGGAACCTCCGATCTGCACCAGCATACCGCGGCGATCCGCGATCACGTCGCGACGTTGCGGGACGCCTCTGGATCGGGCGCGGTGAGCGCGGCGGACCGCTTCAACACGATCTTGCGCACCCAGAATGCGGAGGTGCAAAACCAGATCGCAACGCTGCAGGCCGACAGCAGTCACGCCACCGCGGCGGCGTTGTCGCATCGCCAGCTTGCTGATGCTCTTGCGACCGAGGCATGGGCGCGCAAGGAGATCGCGAAATATCCCGCGATGGCTCCGGCGATCACGGCCGCCATGACCGGCAATGTCGCGGCCATCGCCAACACCTCAGTGACGGGCGCACCGGCAACCACGCCCATGCATGAAAGCGTTAAAAAAACCGTCCACACCGTCAGCACGGCCAGCAATGACATCAAGCAAATTTGGGCCAAAACCTGGTCCGGCATGAGCGATCAACTCACCACCGCGCTCGAGGGCGGCCGGGTGACATTCCGCAGCTTCGCGGCCAGCATCTTCAAGGACATGACCTCGATGGTGGTCCAGCAGGCCATTGTCTCACCGCTGTCCACCGGCCTCGGTTCGCTCTTAAAGGGCCTCGGTGGCGCGGGCAGTATTGCCGACATGTTCAGCGGCGGCACCAAGGGCGGCAGCGGCGGCAGTGCGTTTAGCGGCTCGATGGGCAACATCGGCTGGGGTGGTGGCCAGCAACCGACAATGCCGAGCCCCACCGGCTCAGGCTCGATCCTAGGCGACGCTCTCGGCGCGGCGAAATCGGGGCTTGGCTTCATCAACACGATCACCGGCATCGGCTCATTGTTCAGCAAGGGCAGTTCGCTGATGAGCGCGGCGTCTGACATCGGCCCGGTACTCGGCACCATCGGCAAATTTTTCGGCTTCGCCAACGGCGGCATCATGACCCCGATGGGCCCGATGCCATTGCACGCCTATTCCAGTGGCGGCGTTGCCAGCAGCCCGCAGGTCGCGATGTACGGCGAAGGCCGGATGCCGGAAGCCTACGTTCCCCTCCCCGATGGCCGCTCGATCCCGGTCAGCATGAAAGGTGGGGGTGGTGGCAACCACACCTTCAACATCAACACCCATGTCCACAGCGATGGCACCGTCACCGGCGATCCGCAGAACAGCGCGGCCGGGCTGCACACGGCAATCCGCGCGGCGATCCAGCATGAGATGATCCGCCAGAAGCGCGATGGCGGCCTGATGGCAATGAACGGGACTGGCTACGGCTGATGTCAGAGGATTGGCTGGAAATTCAGGTGCGGGAGCGGCGTGAGCAACAAACCCGGCTCGATGCCGAGCTCGATGAGATCATTGCCGATACGATGCCCGATGGGCAGGCGGATGCGCCGGCGCCGGCGAAGCCCGAAGCGGTCGCAGATGCAGGCAACGTGATCCCGTTTCGGCGCCCCACGCCTTGGCCTCACGCATGGAACTCACCGGAACCATGGCGGGGGAAAGGCTGGAACGCTGGAAAAGTCTGGCAGGGCAAGCCTCGCGTTTTGATCACAAACCGCAGCGCGCCACCATTCAACCCCGACGACGAACCCCCACCACGCGCGGCCTAAATGTTTAGGCGCGGCCTACAACTTTTGACATAGGACACGACAATGCCCGACTCACTTTACCCCGATCTTTCGACCCGCGAGCGCAACGCATACAGCGTGCAGCGGTTGCTGGCCGGCATGCTCGACAAAAAAAAGCAAACCGGCATCGAGTTTGAAATTTCGGACTCGATCGCGAAAAACATGAAGCGCACTGGGTTTTTCATGCCATCAAGCATGCTCGGGCGCGCCTATCCGGGTGGCGGCACGGCTCCGGCCCAAACGTATTCGCCGGCCGCGCCGTACGTCGCCTCAACCACTGGTGCTGCATTGGTTGGGCAGGAGTTTGCGCCGGGCGGTTTCATCGCAGCCTTGCGCGGTAAGAGCCGCGTGCTGCAGCTTGGCGCGACCGTCCTGCCCGGCCTGGTGGGCAATGTCGCCATCCCGCGCCTCGGCACCGGTGCGGCGGCAGCCTGGATCAGCCCCGAAGGTTCGGACATCACCGAGAGCGAGGCGTCCGCGATGGATCAGGTTCGGATGACCCCGAAAACCGTTGCGGGTTACGCGCAGGCCACACGCCAATTTATCGTCTCGATCAGCCCCGAAGCGGAGGCGTTTTTGATGCGTGATCTGGCGCGGGGCGTTGCGCAGGCGATCGATATCGCGGCGATCGCCGGCACCGGCAGCAACGGGCAACCACTCGGCATCCTGGGCACCAGCGGCATCGGCACGGTGGCGCTCGGCACCAACGGCGGGCCGATCACGCTGGCCGCGCTCGAGGCGCTCGAGGAAACCGTGACGGCGGCAAATGTCGATACCGATGACATGGCTTACCTGACCACGCCGGCGATCGTGAAGGAAATGCGCGGGCTGGTGGATAGCGCCAACCGGCCGGTCTGGTCATACTTCCCGGACCCCACCGGAAAGCCCGGCCGCGCGCCTGGTGCGCTGAACGGCCTGCCAGTCGCCCGCTCCACAAACGTGCCGAGCGGGCTGACCAAAGGCACCGGCACCGGCCTGTCAGCGGTTTTGTTCGGGAACTGGCCGGATTTGTTGATCGGGGAATGGGGTGTGATCGAACTTGCGACCAACCCATACGGCGCGGGCTTTTCATCCGGCGGACTGGAATTGAGGGTGATGGCAACGGTCGATATCGCGCCGCGCCACCCGGTCAGCTTCGCGGCCATCACCGACGCCTCGTAAACCGCGTGCCCGGTGAAAGCCGGGCCGCTTTTTGTTGGAGTATAACATGGCACTTTATCGAGTCCGCGGCGGTTTCACCTTGGCGATGGGAAGCGCAGGCACATTCACCGGCGGGGCGATTCTCGACCTTACGCCGGAACTCGCAAAAGCGTGGTCGGCACAGATCGAGCCCGCAGACGAAACCCCCGGCCATCGCCCGGCACGGCCGCGTCCGAAGCCGCCGGAGAAGGTGGTGATGAAAACCGCGCTGAGGGCGTCGTGAGCGCGGTCGCAACCGCCGCCACGCTGGCCGGGGTGACGCTGATTGCGGTACGGGCCGGTGATAAGCCTGCGGTGCTCGCTACCGCAGATCGAGCCGGCAGGGTGGTGGTGATCGATGCTCGCAACACGCCGGACCCTGGCCGCTGGCCGGCGGCGATTGCTGCAATTCGCGCCGCGTCCATCGTCGTGACGGTCCGCGCGCCGGATGCTGCGATCGGGCGGTACGCTGCCCAAATGGGGAAGGCCGGCGATAGCGTGCTGGTGATCGCATGCGCAGAAACGGATGCGCGAGCGTGGCGAGTGCTGGTGGCTGCGAACCAGCGGGACATCGGCGGGTTTGGGCAGGCCACGCGGAGCGCGGCGTGAGCGGGCGGTGGCGGTGGCTGAGGGTGCGCCGGGGCTTCACCATCAACCATGACGGCCGCGCGTTCGCCGCCGGCGATCTGATGCGGGTGAAGGCCAGCGAAGCCCGCGCCTGGGCAGCATCGACCAGCCCGGCGAAGCCATGGTTTCCGGTCCGGGTGGCGTACAGCGCGGCGCGTGCCGTGCGCCTCATCCGGCAGGCGATAGGCGAGACCAGCGCAGCACGACGCCGGGCAGCGCAGAGGCGGCGTAGGGCGGCAGAGGCGGTGCGCCGGCGGGCAACCGTGGTCAGGATGGTGCGGAAATGACCCCGGACCGGGCGGAGGATCAGGCCCGCGTCATCGCCAGCTACCGGCAAGCCTATGTCGGGGCTCCCGAACGCCTGAAGCTAATCGACGCTGCCGAGGCTGGGCTGATCATCTATCAGGAGATCGTCGGGCCAGACCGCACCCTCGACGATATGTGGCCGATGGTGTCCGGCCGCGCGCCTGGCGTGGCGCTACTCTGCGATTGCGACGGCGCCGGGCCTGACGGATGGCGGGCGGCGCGTGATCTGAGGGCGTTCGGGCGGGTTGCGGCCGTGGTGCTGCATGACGCGAAAGCCGCCGGGGTGATCGAGGTTGCGCGGCAGTTTGGCCGGGCTGTGGTCATAGAGTGCGAGCAGCCCCTAATGCGGCTTTGGTCGCAGTTTTTCATCAAACGCATGCCCGTCATCGTGAGCGTGCCGGGACAGCTCGAAATTATTGACGATTGGATCCACTGAAATGATGAATGTTGCGGAATATGCGCGCCATCGCGGGTGCAGTGAACGCGCCGTCAGCAAGGCGATCGCCGCCAACCGGATCAGCGCAGAGCGCGCGGGGCGGGTATGGTCCATTGATCCCGCCCTGGCCGATCGAGAATGGGTCGAGCACACTGACCCTGCCGTGGGCGGCCGGCATGACGCTAGTGCTGGCGAGGCGGTGCAAACCGCACCAGCGGCGGCACCAGCAGCAGCGGATGGAACAGAGCCGGGCGGTATCGAGGCGCTTGCGGACTCGCGTAAGCGATGGTCGCACCACCGGGCGCGGCTTGCGGAAACCGAGGCGGAATTGGCGGCGATCAAACTTCAGCTTGAGCGGGGTGAATTGGTGTCAGCCGCGGCCGAACGGCAGGTAGGTTTCCGCATCGCCCGCGCGTTTCGGGACCGGATGTTCAACATCCCCGACCGCATCGCCGCCGAACTGGCAGCCGAGGGCGACGCTGGCGTGGTCCACATCATCCTCACGCGCGAGATCAGGGAGGCTTGCCTCGAACTCGCCCAGCTCGATTTCGACGCGCCGCCGGCCGCGCCGGAGTAGCAGCACCTACACCAGCGGCGTAGCGGCACCAACCGGACCACCAACCGGACCACCGGAACCCGCTTTAAGCGGGGGTTTCTGACGGTTTTGTGTGGGGATGGTTGGCAACGCCGCTGCTATTTTCGGTTAAGTGTCGCTTATTCCTAACAAAAATCGCAACATTTCTGACTTTGCGCGAAATCCCAACCGGACCAAATTTGAAAATTATGGCGCTAGCGATGTGACGCGGTCGCGCGTTACCCGTGACCGGGTGCCGGGTGGGAAGGACCCTGAAAATTTTGCGGATGGCTGGCCAGAAATCGCAATGTGGTAGGCCGAAGCATAGTGGTTGCCATCGCGAGACCTGAAAAGCCGGACGGCGCACAGCACGCTCTAAACCGTCCTGCCGCATATATGCGACAACCCGCATGGTTCGGCGTGCCGGATTGATACCAGTGTGCTCTTGTGCGCGAGAATAACGGTGAGTTATCAGTGCAAGGGTGCCGGCTTGAATAGGATCGAGCGATGATGCAGCACGACGATGAACGCCATGCAGCCTGATTTATCAGCGGTTGATCGGCTGGAAATAGAGCGCGGCATGCTTGACGCTGATACCGTGGCGCGGTTGGTGGTCATTGCCGAGAACCCGATGGCACCACCGTCTCACCGGATCAGGGCGAGGTCGGCACTGCGCCGGCACCGTGAAGCCGTAGCGGCCTATGCGGGCGATGAGGCGATGGCGGCCGATCTGGTCGGCAGGATCAGCCGTGGCGAGCATCTGGGATGGCGTGATCGAGCAGCGGCCGTGCGGTTGGGATTGATCAAGCCGATCACCGACTGATTCGCGCCGGCGGTAAAGCCGGGCATCGGCATCGCGACATCGAGGGGTGAAAAACGCCGCCGCCCGATGGCAAATCGGTGCGGCGGCGAAGGTGGTATTTCTCGGCATCGGCGGCGTTCCGCTGACACCCACCGGGTCGCTACCACAAGGCGCATGCGCAGCGCCACTGCATCGGCATGACGGGCGGATAGGGGACGCTGAAGCCGGTTGGCGCGACGAGTGTGCGGCCACACCGCCGCGCTCCCCGATACAGCTATCGGTAAGCTCCGTCCCGCAAGCGAGAGCAAGCGCATGGGCGGTATCCTGCACCAGGCGGGCGGCGGCAGACAACGCCTATCCGGTTGCGCCGGGCACGGGGTTTTCGTGGTTTCGATCCGATCGCGCCGAATGACGGCAGTGACGGCATTTTTTAGAGTGGCGTCACAGTGGCGTCATTCCAAACATCGTGATTTTATCGGCAGGTTTCGCAATGATGACGCCAATGACACCACTACACCCCATTAACAACTATTTTTTTACATAATGGTATAGGGGCTTCTATAGGAAAGTGACGTCATATGCCGTCACTGGCGTCACTGCCGACATCACCTGCTGGTCATCCCATCGGGCGATCACGGAAACGTGAAGTCTAAGCAATCCGCCGGGTCGGAGTGTGTTCCAACCGGTATCCGCTGCGGTCCGGCGATTGGCGGGATGGACCTTAACCCCTTGCAAACATTGGTCGGAGCGGCGGGATTCGAACCCACGACCCCCAGTCCCCCAGACTGATGCGCTACCAGGCTGCGCTACGCTCCGACGCCACGGTCCTTAGCAAGTCCATCAACCGAGGGAAACCCCCACCGCCCCGGCCGGCCTCAGCCCGCGAGGCGGGCGCGCAGGTTTTCCAGCTCCGTGAGCGTCATCCGCAGGGTCGTGCGGAGCATGGCGTTGACCCGCTGGCTTCGGGCGAGCATCGACTCGAGATCGTCACCCGCCGCCGGCGGCGCTGGCGTTGCACGGGCGACCGGCGTCGCATCGTGGATCGGCAGTTCGGGAAGGTCGGCGCGCGCCGGCGCACCCGCGCCGAGGCTGGATGTCTGGGCGCGTTCGGCGGCGGCGGCGGCGCGTTCCTCCTCGGAGGCGGGCGGGATTTCATCATGCAGCGCGCCGCCCCCTTCCTTGAGCAGACGTTGCACACCTTTGATCGTATAGCCTTGAATATACAGTAAATCCGCGATCCGGCGCAGCAACACGACATCATCCGGCCGATAGTAGCGCCGCCCGCCGCCCCGTTTCAGGGGTTTGATGCGCGGAAATTTGGTTTCCCAGAAACGCAGAACATGCTGCGGCACATGCAACTCGTCCGCAACTTCGCTGATGGTGCGGTAGGCTTCCGCCGATTTGCGGGTACGGCCACGGAATTCGTCGCCGTCCGCGGTCACCGTGCCGGCATCCCCGCTCAAGACCGCCCGGCCCCGTCCGGCGCGCCCCGATCGACCGCCTCGCGCAGGATCTGGCTGGCACGGAAGATCAGAACCCGGCGCGGCAGAATAGGCACCTCATGCCCGGTCTTGGGATTACGACCGATCCGCCGCCCCTTTTGGCGCACCGAAAACGTGCCAAACCCACTGATTTTAATGGAATCACCATCGGCGAGCGCCATCTTCATACGGTCCAGCACCGATTCCAGCAGTGCCGCACTTTCGTTACGCGACAAACCGACCGCCGCATAAATCGATTCCGCCAGACCCGCGCGCGTCAAAGTGCCCATCAGACGAGATTAGCAAGAAAGCCAAGCGGGTCAACCGAAATGTCGGCCGCCCCGGCAAAGTCGCTGGAAATCAAAGAAAAAATACACCTTCGCACCGATTGGGACGAGCGGATGTGTCTCGGCCCGTGAGCACCATCGGCGCGCGGGCAGCATCGGCCGTGGCGGCCTCACCGCTCCGGCGGCCCATGCAGCCGCTCACATGCGGATCAGCGCGGAACCCCAGGTCAGCCCACCGCCCAGCGCCTCGATCAGCACGAGGTGCCCCGGTTTGATGCGCCCGTCGCCAATCGCATCGTCCAGCGCCAGCGGGATCGACGCGGCCGAGGTATTGGCGTGCCGGTCGACGGTCACCACCACCTGCTCCGGGGCCAGGTTCAGCCGCCGACCCATGGCGTCGATAATCCGCCGGTTCGCCTGGTGCGGCACCAGCCAGTCGATATCGGCGTGGCTCAGATGATTGGCCTGCAGCGCCTCGTCGACCGCACCGGCCAGTTTGGGCACGGCATGGCGGAACACCTCGCGGCCGTTCATCACGAGATGCTGCGGTTTGGCGGGTTGGCCGGTGGCGCCGTCGATAAACAGAATATCGCCATAGCGCCCATCGGCATGGATATGCGTCGAAATAACCCCCCGATCCGCTCCGGTGGTGTTGGCCCGCAGGAACGCCGCGCCGGCACCATCGCCAAACAGCACGCAGGTGCCGCGATCCTGCCAGTTGAGAATGCGCGAATAGACCTCGGTACCGATGATCAGAACGCCGCGGCACTGGCCGGCCCGCACCATCGCATCCGCGACGGCAAGGGCATAGACGAAGCCCGAACACGCCGCCGAAAGGTCGAACGCGAAACCGCTCGTCACCCCGAGCGCGTGCTGAATGCTGACCGCGGTCGCCGGAAACCCCTGGTCGGGCGTTGCGGTCGCGACGATGATGGCATCGACCTCATCGACCGTCGCACCCGCCCGGCTCAGGGCGCGCCGCGCGGCCTGTTCACCCATGAACGTGGCGGTCTCGTGCGGCCCGGCGATATGGCGCATGGTGATGCCGGTGCGCTCGCGGATCCAGATGTCCGAGGTATCGACGCGCGCGGCAAGCTCATCGTTGGTGACGATGCGTTCCGGCAGATAACCGCCGATGCCATCGAGCGTGGTCCCCGGCGTGGTCATCCGGCAGAGACGATCGGCGGGACGGGCAGGGGTGCCACGCGCGGCGCCGCATCGGCGACCAGCGCATCGCGGTTGTCATGCTGCAGCAGACCGTCCTTGATCCGTTCATTGAAGCGGTTCACGATCATGTCCATCGCAACATCGACCGCATGGGCGAAGCCCTCGGCATCGGTGCCGCCGTGCGATTTGACGACGACGCCGTTGAGCCCGAGCAGCACCGCCCCGTTGTAGCGCCGCGGATCGAGCCACTCGCGCAGCCGGTTGAGGCCGGGCTTGGCCAGCAGATAGGCGAGTTTGGCGGCAAGGCTCGCGGTAAAGACCCGCCTGAGCAGATCGCCGACCAGCCGCAGCGCCCCTTCGCCGGTTTTCAGCGCGACATTGCCGGTGAACCCATCAGTGACCACGACATCGACCGTGCCGCCCGCAATATCATGGCCCTCGACGAATCCGTGGAATTGCGACCCGATCGGGCTGGCGCGCAACGCCTCGGCGGCGCGTTTCAGGGTCTCGTCGCCCTTCATCTCCTCGGAACCGACATTGAGCAGACCGATGGTGGGTTTCGGCAGGCCGAGCACGGTGCGGGCGAACATCTCGCCCATCACCGCGAATTCCACCAGATTGCGGGCGTCGCAGACCATGTTGGCACCAAGGTCGAGCATCACGACATCCCCCTTGGCCGAGGGGCCGATCGCGGCCATCGCCGGACGATCGATCCCCGCCATGGTCTTGATCACGATTTTCGCGAGCGCCAGCATCGCGCCGGTGTTGCCGGCCGAAATGATGCCCGCCGCCTCGCCGCTGGCAACCGCATCGATCGCCCGCCGCATCGAGGCATCGCGCAGCCGCAGCGCGGCGGTCGGTTTCAGATCATCCGCGATGATCTCGGAGGTGCCGTGCACCACGACCCTTCCGGCAAGCCGCCTGGCGGCGCGCACCAGCGGTTCGATCAGCGCGGCATCCCCGAACACATGAAAGATCGCCTTGGGGTGGCGCTCGGCGGCGATATCGAGTCCCGCGATAATGACACCCGGTGCATGATCCCCGCCCATCGCATCCACGGCCAGAATCGCGGATGCGCCGGCCTGCGGCGTCAGTGTGACGATCTGGTCGGTCTCGGATGTCATGATCGCGCCTGGCGCGGCGGCTTCGGTGGCGCGATCAATGGAAGATCAGACCCGGACCGTGCCCTTGATGTCCTTGCCCGCGGCAACGACTTCCCGGCCGTCGTAATGGCCGCAATGGCCGCAAACGTGATGCGGGCGCTTCAATTCGCCGCAATTCCCACACTCGGCGTGCGGCTGGACCACCAGGGCCTGATGGCTCCGGCGCATGCCTTTGCGGGACGGGCTGGTTTTACGCTTGGGTACGGCCATATCAACTCTCGTATCTTATGTATCGGCGGCGCAGCAACGCGCGACCGCCCCATGACGGGGGTGGTTCAAGATCACGCCGTCTAGCAGAGCCGCTCAACCCCGGCAAGCGCCGCCCTCATTCAGGGCGCGACCTGTCGGGGCCGGGTTTGCCGGCGGCATTGGCAAGATCACGCAGCTGCGCAAGGGCGCTGAACCGGCTTTCGCGCTGCGGGGTAAGGTCGGCCGGAATCGCCGCATCCGGTTTGCGGGGGTAGGGGTCGAGCGCCAGCGCGAGCTGCTCGGTGAGAATCGCACCGAGGTCGACCAAGGTGCCGGTCGCCACAATGTCATCCGGCGCATCGGGGTCGATCAACCCCTCCGCGCCCGCATCGCGCCGCGCCTCGGCCTGCGCCTCGGTGAGCAAAATCAGCGCCGCCTGTTCCGCAACCGCCTGCTCGAAGGTCTCGCTGGTGACGACGCAGGTCTGCGTCACCCGCGCGCGCAGCGTCAGCGTCGCATGCACCAGCCCATCCGGCGCGCGGCGCAGCGCGAAATGGCCGGTCAGCGCCGCAATGCCCGGCAGGCCGAAACCGGCGGCGATCGCGGCGCATTGCGCTTCGGTCGCGGTGATGCCGATCTCGTGCGCCGGATCACGGCGCCGCACATCGGCGACTCGCGACAGGTCGAAATTATGGGACAGGATGGGGGCTGGCGTGTCGGTCATCACCCGATCATGTCGCATCTTGCGCGAAGCGGGAAGCTCGCCCATAGAACCCGCGATCGCTCGCATGCGGCCGGTGGCACCGCCCTCAGGCAGCACGGCCTGGGATCACCATCGTTTCTATCGTAAGGATTGAGCCGCGTGCGCAAACCAGCCATCAAGCTCCACCGCCTGTTGCCCTTGCTGCTGCTGCCGGCGCTCGGCGGATGTGCGATTTTTTCGGCGGCCCCGCATTATCGCGGCAACGACGTCTCGTCCCACGCGCTCAAACAACTCACCCCCGGCGTCTCGACCGAAGCCGATGCCACCGCGCTGCTCGGCTCGCCCACCCTGCATGAAACGTTCGACCGCAATCAATGGCTCTACGTCAGCCAGGTGACCAAGCGGCGGATCGGCCAGACCCAGGGTGTCCTGAAACAAAAAGTCGTCAAACTCACCTTCAATAATGCGGGCGTGCTGCAATCCATCCACGACGTCGGCAAGAAAGCCGCGGTCAATGTGGCGATGGCGGCCGGCCACACCCCCGCGCCCGGCGGCCACGCCAGCCTGTTCCAGCAGCTGGTCGGCGGTGTCGGGCACTACAATCCGCTCGGCGGCACCGGCGCCGGCGGCTTCGGCACCGGCGGGCAAAGCGACATCGGCGGCGCCAGCGGCAGCAGCGGATTGTCGGGTTTCTGAGCCATGGCGACACGGCGTAGCCTGATGGCGGGTGTGGCGCTGGCACCATTGGCGGTGCCGGCCCGCGCCTGGGCGCAGACCGTCTCGCCCCTGCTGCAGGGGGCAAACCCGGAATCGCCGCAATTGAACGATGTGGTGGCGGACGGATTGCGCCGGGACGTGATCATCCGCTGGGGTGATCCGGTCCTGGCCAACGCGCCGCCCTTCACCCCGAACCGCCTGACCGAAACCGAGGCCGCGCGCCAGTTCGGCTGGGATGGCATCATCGCCGGCATCGTCACACCGCCGCAGGCGCAGGATGGCGTCGCGCGGCTCGTCATGGTGGTCACCCACCCGGATGTCTCGGCGCGCATGGTATTCCCCGGCGGGCGCGATCAGCCACGGATCGCCGGCAAGCTCCAGGGCGCATCGGTGTTGAATTTGTCGGAGCGCGGCGGCCGCTGGGTGGTGGTGGACGGCGGCTATCAGTCCCGCCGGATCACCGATGGCACGCTCTGCACCATCACCGGACCCGCCGCGAGCGCGATCGGCGCAAGCGTGCAAGGCGTGCTCGCACCGGGACTCGGCTGCGTCACACCCTGGAACACCGTGCTGCTGCCCGAAGGCCGCACCGATACCTGGATCACCCGCCTCGCCGGCCGCGCCGCAGGCTTCGCGGCACCCACCGTCGGCGCCGGCTTCGGCTGGGTGGTCGAACTCGATGCGCT
Source organism: Acidiphilium sp. PA (assembly GCF_026191915.1). Classification (GTDB taxonomy): domain Bacteria; phylum Pseudomonadota; class Alphaproteobacteria; order Acetobacterales; family Acetobacteraceae; genus Acidiphilium. Next base: position 27,973 of record NZ_JAIMBY010000014.1, on the reverse strand, counting down.
GAGCCCGACCTCGTTTCCCGCCAAACGCACCGCGCTCGGGCGCATGCCGCGCGCCGGCCTCGCCTGTGGCATCGCCGCCGATGGCTCGGCCGTCGTCTTCATGACCGAGGACGCCCCGATGGGCCGCCTGTTCCGCTTCAAAGGCGCGGCACCGATCGGCGACGGCAGCGCCGCACTCGACGCCGGCACGCTCGCCGTGGCGACCATCGAAGGCGCTTCGATCGTCTGGCACGACCTGCCGGATGGCCTGCCCAGCGTCACCGCAACCCTCTCCGCCGCGCGGCACGGCGCCCGCTTCGATGCGCCAGCCGGCCTCGCGATCGGGCCGGACCGGTCGGTCTACCTCGCCTGCTCCGGCAATCCCGGTCGCGGTGTGAACCAGGTGGATGCACTCAATCCACGCGCCGGCAACGGCGGCGGCCATATCCTGGCGCTCCGGCCAACCGGCGGCGATCTCGCGGCCCCGCGCTTCACCGGCGAAGTCGTGCTGCTCGGCGGCGACCCCGCCACCGACCCCTCGGCACGCTACGGCACGGGATCGCTGGCATGGCTGCGCGCGCCCTATTCGTTGAATTTCGGCCCTGCCGACCGGCTGTACGTCGGCACCGACCAGGGCGGCGCGGTCAGCGACACCGCCGATGGATTGTTCGTGATGGACGTTGCAGGCTACGACCGATACGCGCTGACCGAACTCTACCTCGCCCCCATCGGTGGCGCGATCGGCGCCGCGGCGTTCGGCCCGCTGGGACACACAATATTCACCGTCGCCCGGCACCCCGGCGCCACCCCGAACGCCAGCTTCGCCGACCCGGCAACCCGCTGGCCGACAGTCCAGCCCGGCATGCCGCCGCAGACGACACTGGTCGCACTGGCGCGGTGAGATTGCCCGACGCGTAGGGTGGGGTGCCCTACCGCACCCCACCACTTCAGCCACGCTTCATCCGTCCGGTCCGACCGACACAACCGAAATCGACCGAGCCCTCCCGGCCTGAACACAGGCGAGACAGGCGCGGAAAGGCAGAGTCTTCTTTTTTGTGAACAAAAAAGAAGCAAAAAAACTTTTTTAATCTGGGCTGTTGCTGGTGAAGCTGGCGATGCCTCACGCCAACAATTCTGATAAAAATTCTAACAAATCTCTTTCTCACCCCCCGCCCACCGTGGTTATCTGCCCTTGTGCGCACCACTCCAACCCCGCTGACGATCTCACTCCTCGACCGCTTCGCCCTCGTCATGGCGATGCTCGCCGAAATCGCCGTCAACCAGGGCCACGCGCAGCACCTGCCGGGGGCCAAAATCATCGCCATCTGGCAACGCCTCACCAGCATCGCCGCCCGCTTCGCCCGCGCCGTCCTGCGCGGCCCCACCCCAAACCGCCCACGCCTCACCCCAGCCAAACCCAGCCGCACCGAACGCCCATCCCTGCCTGCAGGCTTCGGCTGGCTCCCCCGCGTCTTCCCCGGCACCCACGACATGCCCGCCGCCGTCACCTACCCCGCCCAGCAACTCCGCGACCTGCTCGCCGACCCCACCATGGCTCAGCTGATCGAAACCAACCCCGCCATCGGCCGCATCCTCCGCCCCCTGTTCGAAGCCCTCGGCCTCGAACGCCCCGCCATCCTCGCCATCCCCAAACCCGCCGCACCCCAACCCGTCGCACCCCAACCCACACCCGCCAACCCCGAACCCCCACCCGCCCGGTCGCCCAGCGTTCATCACCCCGCCCGGCTCACCGCCCGGGTGCCGGAAACCTCCACGTGCCCCGACGACCGAATATCAACCCACACTGAGCCCGCCGCCCGACCACAGCTATTTTATTACGAATTCGAAACATTAATCAGCTTGCATACGCCCGCGTGATCCTGCTCATCCGCAGTTCGATGACGGCATCGGACCGCCATTTGCCGGTGGGTTGACCATCATAAAGATCTCCGGCTGCCTATATCCATGGCGTTCGCCGACCAGACGCGATAACGGGCCAAATGCAATCCCGGCCGCTCTGGCCCAAGCCACTAAAACCGCCGCGAACCCAGAGGACCAAAAGTGTTTTGCTTCTTTTTTCCCAAAAAAGAAGGTCTTCCCTCACGTCCTTCCCCGATCACCCCGACCGCATTGTTTTGCATCCGGCGGGTTCTGATTCGACCGAGGCATCCCTATGTGATGCCGCAGTGAAGTGGAGGATGCCATGCTGGACCAGCCGAGCAAGCTGAAATTGAGTGACCCGACCTTGCTGCGTGAGGCCAATTTGATTGGCGGCAAGTGGGTGGGGGCCGATGATGGGGCGACGATCGAGATTTTGAATCCGGCGACGGGCGCGTTGGTCGGCCGGGTCCCCGCGATGGGCGCGGCGGAGACGCGGCGGGCGATTGTCGCGGCGGATGCGGCGCTGGCGGGTTGGCGGGGCATGCTCGCCAAGGAGCGCGCCAGGATTTTGCGCAAATTATTCGATCTGATGATGGCAAATCAGGACGATCTGGCCGTGATCATGACAGCGGAGCAGGGCAAGCCGCTGGCGGAGTCCAAGGGCGAGATCGCGTATGCCGCCGGGTTCATCGAGTGGTTCGGTGAGGAGGGAAAGCGGATTTATGGCGATACGATTCCGGAAAATGCCAAGGGGCGCCGGATCATCGTGCAGAAGCAGCCGATCGGCGTGTTTGCCGCGATCACACCGTGGAATTTTCCGGCCGCGATGATCACCCGCAAGGCGGGGCCAGGCTGGGCGGCGGGCTGCACCGGCGTGATCCGGCCGGCGAGCCAGACGCCGTTTTCCGCGCTGGCCCTGGGCGTTTTGGCCGAGCGTGCCGGCATGCCGCCGGGTGTGTGCAATGTGATCACCGGCCCGTCCGGCCCGATCGGCGGGGAATTGACCGCCAACCCGATCGTGCGAAAGCTGAGCTTTACCGGCAGTACCGGGGTGGGTGCGAAGTTACTGGCGCAATGCGCGCCGACGATCAAAAAGACCTCGATGGAGTTGGGCGGCAATGCGCCGTTCATCGTGTTCGACGATGCCGATCTCGATGCGGCGGTGAAGGGCGCGATCGATTCCAAATTCCGCAATGCCGGCCAGACCTGTGTGTGCGCCAATCGTTTGCTGGTGCAGGACGGCGTGTTCGATGCGTTCACCGCGAAGCTTAAAATTGCCGTCGAAGCCTTGAAGGTCGGCAACGGGATGGATGACGGCGTCACCCAGGGGCCGTTGATCAACCGCGCCGCGGTCGAGAAGGTCGAGGAACATATCGCCGATGCGGTGAAGCACGGTGCGCGCGTTGTTACCGGCGGCAAACCGCACGCAATGGGCGGACTGTTCTTCGAGCCGACCGTGCTGGCGGATGTACCGCGCGAGGCGTTGATTTTCCGCGAAGAAACATTCGGGCCGGTGGCGCCGCTGTTCCGCTTCAAGACCGAGGACGAGGCGGTGGCGATGGCGAACGACACCGAGTTCGGCCTTGCGAGTTATTTCTATGCGCGCGACGTCGGCCGGATTTTCCGCGTGGCGGAAGCGCTGGAGTACGGCATCGTCGGCATCAACGAAGGCTTAATTTCGACGGAGGTGGCGCCGTTCGGCGGTGTCAAATCCTCCGGCCTGGGCCGCGAGGGCTCGAAATACGGAATCGAGGATTATCTTGAAATCAAATATCTGGCGTTAGGGGGCATTGGCTCATGAGCGGTAACGACACGATGGGTAACGCGGCGATCGGTCCGCGCATGCGGGTGACACTGACGGTCAACGGCACCGATCACGACATTCAACTCGATCCGCGCACCACGCTGCTCGATGCGCTGCGCGAGCATCTGGGCCTGACCGGCACCAAGGTCGGCTGCAACCACGGCACCTGCGGCGCGTGCACCGTGCATGTCGATGGCCGTCGTCAATTGTCTTGCCTGATGCTCGCGGCGGCCGCGGCGGGTTCGGCGATCACCACGATCGAGGGACTGGCCGGCGCCGATGGTGCACCGCACCCGATGCAGGCGGCGTTCGTCGCGCACGATGCCTTGCAGTGCGGCTACTGCACGCCCGGGCAGATCATGTCGGCGGTCGCGTGCGTGGCGGAGGGTCATGCGGGGTCGGATGACGAGATCCGCGAATATATGTCCGGCAATCTGTGCCGCTGTGCGGCCTATCCGAACATCGTTGCGGCAGTGCGCGAAGTTGCGGGTTCGACGATGGCGGAGGCCGCCTGATGCGCCCGTTTCTATACAGCCGTGCGATGACGCTGGAGCAGGCGATGAGCGAGGCGGCGCAAAGCCACGCCGCGATCATGGCCGGCGGCACCACGCTGGTCGATCTGATGCGGGGCGATCTGGCAGGGGCCGAGCACGTGATCGACATCGGTCATCTGCCCGGTCTGGCCAAGGTTGAGCTGGATGGCCCGGTGCTGCGGTTCGGCGCGCTGGCGCGGATGGCGGATGTCGCGGAGCTGCCGTTTCTGAAACAGAATTACCCTGCGCTGGTCGAGAGTTTGCAGCTCGCCGCCTCGCAGCAGATCCGCAACGCGGCCACGCTGGGCGGCAATTTGTTGCAGCGGACGCGCTGCGTTTATTTCCGCGACGGCGTGTCCGACTGCAACAAGCGCGTACCCGGCTCCGGCTGTGCGGCGCTGGACGGCGAGGATCGCGAGATGGCGCTGTTCGGAACCTCCGACCGGTGCGTGGCAACCTATCCGGGCGATTGGGGAACCGCGCTGGCGGCGTTCGATACCAGCGTCGAGATCAGTTCGGCCTCGGGGACCAAGACCGTGAAGTTTGCCGATTTTCACGTGGCCTATGGCGATGATCCGGCGCGCGAGAGCATTTTGCAGCCGGGCGAGATCGTGACCGCGATTCTGGTGCAGGCGACGCCGGCGGGACGCCATTCGACCTATGTGAAAGTGCGCGACCGGCAGAGCTATGCCTATGCGGTGACATCGGCGGCGGTCGCGCTGGAACTCGATGGTGATCGCGTCACCGCCGCGCGGGTATCGGTGGGCGGCGTTGCCAGCAAGCCGTGGCGCGCGCCGGCGGCGGAGGCGGCGCTGGTCGGCAAGGTGTTGAACGAGGCGGTGGCGCTGGACGCGGGCAAAGCGGCGTTCGCCGATGCCAGGCCACTGCGCCACAACGGATTCAAGATCGATCTGGGGGCCCGCACGGTGGCGCGGGCCGCCATGGTCGCGAAAGGAAAGCATTGAGCATGGATATCAATATGGGTAACGGCGGCATCGGCGAGCCGGTGGTCCGCCGCGACGCGATGGCCAAGGCGCTGGGTCTCGCGCAATACGCCGCCGATTTTCCGCATGAAAACACCGCCTATGCGGCGTTGACGCTGAGCAAGGTGGCGCGCGGGCGGATCAGCCGGCTCGACACCGCGGCGGCCGAGGCGGTGGCAGGGGTCCGGCTGGTCCTGACTCATCGGAGCCTGAACGAGAGCCTCGGCGACGAGACCTTCGTGATGAAGGGCGGGCACATGCAATCCTCCTTCCTGCCGCTCTCCTCCGATGAGATCCATTACGCCGGGCAGATCGTGTCGCTGACGATCGCCGATACGCAGGAAGCGGCGGAGGAAGCGGCGCGGCTGGTCGCGATCGACTACACGACCGAGCCGGCTTCGGCATCGATCGACGATGCCGGGCTGACCGAGGAACCAGCCGACAGCGGCATCGATGTGGGTGACGCCGAGGCGGCGTTCGCGGCGGCCGAGGTCAAGGTTGATGCGACCTACCTGACACCGGCGCAGCACCATAACCCGATCGAACTCTATGCCGCGGCGGCGGCCTGGCGGGACGGCAAACTGCTGATCAATCTGCCGAGCCAGTGGGTGATGGGCACGCGCGCGGGACTGGCCAAGGTGTTCGGCATCCCGGTCGAGGATGTGCAGGTGGAAAGCCCCTATGTCGGCGGGGCGTTCGGCGCCAAGGCGTCGATCCTGCCGCATGTCGTGCTGGTGGCGATGGCGGCGCGGCGGCTGGGCCGACCGGTGAAGCTCGTCGTGCCGCGCGAGGCCGGCTTCACCGTGGGCAGTTTCCGCCCCGCCGCACGCAGCCGGGTGCGCCTGGCGGCGACGCGTGAGGGGAAGCTGACGGCGGTGATGCATGACGAGGTCGGCCAAAGCGCGGTGATCGACCATGTCGCGTTTCCGGGCATGGAGGCGACCTCGAAAATGTATGCCTCGCCGAACATCCGCATGCGCTCTGCAACCGTTGCGACCGATGTGAACACGCCGGGCTTCATGCGGGCGCCGGCCGAGGCACCGAGCTTCTTCGGCTTCGAGAGCGCCATGGATGAACTGGCGGTCTCGCTCGGGATCGACCCGGTCGAACTGCGGATCATGAACGAACCCGCGCGCGATCCGGTAAGCGGCCTGCCGTGGAGCAGCCGTTCCCTGGTGGAATGCTACCGGCGCGGGGCCGCGCTGTTCGGCTGGAGCGCCCGCAACGCCAAGCCGGGTTCGATGGTGGCGGCGGATGGCACATTGATCGGCTACGGCTGTGCGACCGCGACCTATCCTTCGGCGATGGCGCCATCCTCGGCGCGGGTGCGGCTTGCCGCCGATGGCTCGTGCGTGGTGTATTGCGCCGCGCATGACGTCGGCACCGGCGCCTATACCGTGCTCGGTCAGGTGGCGGCGGACGTGCTGGGCGTGCCGGATGAGCTCGTCACGGTCGAGATGGGGCACAGCAGGCATCCCTCCGGCCCGGTTTCGGGCGGCTCGATCACCACGGGCTCGGCCGGTTCGGCGGTGCATATGGCTGCACGCGCGGTGCGCGAACGCCTGTTCGCGACAGTTGCGGGCGGGCAGGATCGTACGAAAATGACGCTGGCGGATCGGCACGTGGTGCTGCCCGATGGGTCCCGGCGCGCGATCAGCGACATCATTGGCGGCCTGCCGGGCGGCGTGATCGAGGAGCAGGCCGACTGGAAACCGACCGATATGGACGACAAGACGATGCGGCAGGGTCTCGCCGGCGGCATGGCGTTTGCCGGGCCGGTGGGTGAGACACATGTGTCGTTCTCGTTCGGCGCGCAGTTTGCCGAGGTGCGGATCGATCCGCTGCTGCGCACGATCCGGGTGGCGCGCATGGTGGGCGTGTTTGCCTGCGGCCGGATCATCAACCCGCGGACCGCGCGCAGCAATCTGATGGGCGGCATGATCTGGGGTGCCAGTTCCGCACTGCTCGAGCAATCGCAGGTCGATCGGGCGCGCGGGCGGTTCGCCAATACCGATCTGGCATCATATCATTTTGCCGCGAATGCGGATATCGGCGAGGTGGTGGTCGAGATGCTCGATGAGCATGATAGCGTGGTGAACGCGATCGGCGCGAAGGCGGTCGGGGAGGTCGGAATTGTCGGCGTGCCGGCGGCGATCGCGAATGCGGTCTACCACGCGACGGGTGTGCGGGTCCGCAAGACGCCGATTCTGATGGAGGATTTGCTGTAAGGGAAGAAAGGAGGGGAAGCGCTTCTTTTTGTAAAGAAGAAGCAAAAAACTTTTATTTGTCTGGGTCTGTGCTTACGAAAACGCCCGTGCACCAAATTAAAGAAAGTTTTTTGCTGCTTTTTTACAAAAAAGCAGTGCTTCCCTCTCCGTGCGCGTGTACGCCCCGACGTTGCGATCCATTGGCGTTTTCGTTACTGATGTGACGTGATGACGGTTTGCGCAGGCTCGGTTTGACGTGATGATCCGCGACGGTCGGCAATTGCTGGGCCGGATTCCGCTGTTTGCGCCGTTTCGCCCGGCCGATCTCGATGCGTTGTTCGGCTGCGCGTATGAGCGGACGATGCGCGCGGGCGAAACGCTGTTTCAGCGCGGTGATCCCGGCGTGTCGATGATGGCGATTCTGGCCGGCGAGGTGCGGATTGTGCTGCCGAGCGAGGACGGCCAGGATCAGGTGCTGAATGTGCTGACCCAGGGCGCGGTGTTCGGTGAGATCGCCCTGTTCGACGGAAAATCCCGCAGCGCGGATGCGGTCGCGGTGACCAACGGCCGGCTGCTGGTGATCGAGCGGGCGGCAACGCTGCGCCTGATGGAGCAGGACAGCGGCTTTGCGCACCGGGTGGTGGAAATCATCTGTGCCCGGCTGCGCGCAACGATCGCGCAACTCGATTCGATGGTGTTTCAAGACGTCAATCAGCGCTTGATCATGTATTTGCTGCGCCGCCACGACGAGCGGGGGCTGGCGCGGATCGATATTACGCAGAGCGCACTAGGCCGTGTGGTCGGGTCGGCCCGTGAGACGGTGAACCGGCGGTTGCGGGACCTCGAAATGCAGGGGCTGATCGCCCTGTCGCCAGGGCGGATCACCATTCTCGATCGTGCCCGGCTGGCGGCACTGGTATCGTCGATCTCGCCGGTGGCGTGATCAACCGAGCGGGCTTTGTGCAAGAAACACCGGCAGATCGTGGACGATGAGCGGGTAGGCCGCGATTGCGAAACCCGTGACCAGCAAGATGGCTGCCACGAATGGCAGGGCGGGAGCGACATTCGAGGCCAATTCGCGAAGTTTGGAATGTTTGGCAGGCTTGCTGAAACTGGCGAGTTCGTGGTCGGTCGCGCCGAGCGATGTAACCGCGGTTGCCTTGGGTTCAGCGAGGACGATGTGGCGATAATGGTTGTACATGTCGAATGCCTTTCTGATGGAGGGCGATCATGTCGCCGTCCAGGCATTCATAGTCATTTCATGTCCTGCGTTCTGTGATTGGTGTCACATAACTCGTTTCGGGGGCGCTATCAATCGCGCATGATCCGTTCAGGCGAGCAGATCCTGCATGTCGGTGGCGTGGTCTTCCTCGTCCTGCAGGATGATTTCGAGCATTGCGGTGGTCTGCGGGTCGGAATCGTGAAAATGGTTGATCAGATCGGTGTAGTATTCGACGACCGATTGTTCGGCCTTGAGGTTCTGGGCGATCATGCCGTCGAAATCGGCGTTGTAATCCATCGCGAGGCCCGACATCAGGCCCTTTGGTTGGAAATTGGGCACGCCGCCGAGTTGCTCGATCCGTTCGGCCACCATCCTCGTGTGCTTGCGCTCGTCGTTCGCTTGTTCCTGGAACTCAAAGCCGACCCGTTCTTCACGCAGGCCGCGGGCGGAGACCGACATCATGGTGTAGCGCCAGACGCAGACGATCTCGATCGTGAGGGCCGCCTGTAACAGCGAGATGGCGTCGTCCGCGTGCGCGGGGCGGGACGGGGCGGCCAGGAACTCCTGCACACTCGACCGCAACGCGACGACGTCGCGGAGAAACAGATTGTCGGTGGACACCATGGTATCGGCCATCGGCTTGAACTTTCGCGGTGGAACCTGTTTAACGTGATGAATATCATAAAGCTTTTGCCGTGCGAGGCAACGCAAGCCCGGTCGGCCTTGAGTAGCGACGAGGGCCGGGGTACATCGGCGAGACGAAGCCGTTGGATGGGTGACCGAGCGGTTTAAGGTAGCGGTCTTGAAAACCGCCGAACGTGAAAGCGTTCCGTGGGTTCGAATCCCACCCCATCCGCCACTGTCGCGTATGGCGCAGCCACACCTTACCCGCACCGTCTAAGATATTGTCGTTTCTCAGCGGGATGCACCGTCTCTGTCCCATTCGACGTGGCGCTATCCCGCGGTCTGCGGGTGTTGAAGTTGCGGTATGCGGCGGATGCGAAGCGCGTTTTGCTGGAGATGATCAACCAGGCGCCGATGATCGAAAGGCGCCTCGCCGCCCGGGGTCATAAACGCACCGCTGAAAGCGCACCCGCGATGCCGGCCAGCCCTATGATACCGGTCACGACATGCGCGAACCTGGTCGGGGAGACGCGCCGTACCGCCCGGATGCCCGTGAAGGTACCGAGGCCGGCGGGCGGTAGCAGCCAGAGGCCGGAGGCGAGCCATCGCGCGCGTGCGACGCCGGTGGCGAGCGCGATCGCAATGGCTAAAACATAGCCGAGCAGGTTGAATACGACGAGGATCGACCGGCTCTCGTCGATGCCGCGGCCCTGCCACGCGACGATCAGCGCCGGCACCGGCCCGCCCATGCTGGTGCAGCCGTTCAGCGCCCCGCCCAGAACCGCCCCGGCGGCAAGTGGACCGGCGCCGGAGCGGATCGCAATGCGGACATCGGCCAGGCGCAGCGCCGTCACCGCGATCGCAACGCCGGCGATAATCAGCTTCAACGTCGCCGCATCGATCACGCCAAGCAGCATGATGCCGAGCGGCGTGCCGATCACCGTGCCGATCACCAGCGGCACGGTCCGGTCGCGTGCGATCGCGTGACGCAGTTCGGCGATCACCCCGAGGCTCATGACCGTGCCGAGCACCAGCGCCACGAACACCACCTGCCGCGGATTATGTGACAGCAGCGACATCACCGGTGTGAACACGACCGCGAAGCCAAACCCCGCGAACCCCTTCACGAAGCCGGCCGCGAACCCCGCAAGACCGGCGGCGAGGAGAAACCAGGGTGTCGTCGCAAGCAGCATGGTTCGGCCCGATGGTGAAATCGTCGGTCAGACGTCAAACGCGATGATGGGATGTGCTATGACATGACGGAGCGCCGGTATCCAATCGGTGGGTGGCGCAGGCGGCGATGTTGGGCATCCGGCCCGGGCCGGACTATGATGCGTTGGCATGACGCGTGACATGATCCTGATCGGGCTGGGGCTGGGCGGCGTTGTGCTGCTGGGCGTCGCGGCCGCGCTCGCCTGGGCCACCGAGGCCGCGGTGCGTGTTCTGGTGCCGATCCTGGCCGCCTCCGGCGCGCCGGCGAGCCTGCTGCCGCGCCGCCTGCGCACCCTGCTCGACCCCGCACGCGCCGAACTGCCGGGCATCGCCGCCCTCGGGGTGCTGCTGGTCGCCAGCCTGTGGCTGCTGTTCGGCGTGATGCAGGACCTGATCGCCGGCGATCCGCTGGTACAGGCGGATCACGCGGTGCTGCAACTGCTGCTCTCGCTGCGCGTCCGCTGGGCGCTGCGGCTGGCGGTCTGGTGCAGCGCGCTGGGCAGCGGCGCGGTCGTGGTGGCGCTGGGCATCGGCATCGTGCTCTGGCTCGACCGGCGGCGCGCCTGGCGCGCCATGGCTTATGCGATCACCGCCGCGATCGGCGCAATCCTGTTCACCGCGGGGCTCGATGTCGCGCTGGGCCGGCCGGCACCGTTCCTGCGCCCCACCGGCTTGAGCCTGCTGCCGTTTCCCGGCACGCATCTTGCCGTGCTGACCGCCTTGCTCGGCTTCATGGGCGTGGTGATCTGCCGCAGCGCCGGCGCGTTTTGGCGGATTATGATCGTCGGCGCCACGCTGCTGTTTCTGGCGGGGCTGCTCACGGCGCGGCTGTATCTCGGGGCGGATTATCTCTCGACCGCGCTCGAAGCAATCGCCTTCGGCGCCGCCTGGGCGGTGCTGCTCGGGCTGGTCTATCTGGTGCATCCGGCCGAGGCGGTGCGCCCGGCGGGGTTGGGGTTGATGATCCTGGTCGTGATCTTCGGCGTCGGCGGGGTTTCCGGCGCGATCGGCCAGCGCGCCGCCCTGCGCGATGCGACACTGACGACGGGCAGCCTGACCATGTCGCGCGGCGCGTGGTTGCATGGCGGCTGGGCGCGCCTGCCGCGCCGGCCGCTCTCGCTGCTCGGCCGGTTCGGTCATCCGTTCACGGTGCAGTTTCTCGGTCCGCCGGGCGCCTTGCGCCACGATCTGGCCGCGCATGGCTGGCGCCAGCCGCCGCCGTGGCAAGTGGCGACGCTGCTGCGCTTCCTGGGAAGAGGGGCAGCACCCGGCGCCCTGCCAGTGGTGCCGCGCTTCGATGACGGCCGGCTGCCCGCCCTGGTGATGATCCGCGCCGGTGGCACGCTGCCGGCCGATCGGCGCCTGGTGTTCCGCCTGTGGCGCTCGCGCGTCATGGTGCCGTCGCGCACGGGCGGGTTTGCGCACATCTGGCTCGGCGCGGTCTCGACCGAGCGCATTCGCCGCATCGGATCGATCTTCCCGTTGCCGCTTGAAATCGGCGCCGATGCCGGGGCCAGGAACCATCTGATCCGCGCGATGACCGCACCGATCGTAATCGACCGTGCCGTCGGCGGCGAACCGCTCCGCCTCGCTTTCGTTGCGGCACAAGGACCGTCCGCGCCATGAAGCTCCTGATCGTCGAGGATGAACCCAAGACCGCCGGGTTTCTGAAAAAAGGCCTCGAAGAGAACGGCTTCAGCGCCGACATCGCGAACGATGGGGCGATCGCGGGCTCGCTGATCCGCCAGGGCGCCTATGATCTGGTCATCCTCGATGCGATGTTGCCGGGCGTCGATGGCTGGACCCTGTTGAAGGACATGCGCCAGCGGCGCGATCACACGCCCGCGCTGTTCCTGACCGCGCGCGACGCGGTGGCCGACCGCGTGCATGGGCTGGAGCTGGGCGCGGATGATTATCTGGTCAAGCCCTTTGCGTTTTCCGAATTGCTCGCGCGCATCCGCACCATCTTGCGCCGCGGGCCGCAGCGCCAGGCCGCGACGCTGCAGGTCGCCGATCTGCTGATCGATGTGCAGCGCCACCGCGCGCTGCGGTCCGGCCGGCCGCTCGATCTGACGCCGAAGGAGTTTCGGCTGCTCTCGCTGCTGGCCCGGCGCGCCGGTGACGTGATCACCCGCACCCTGATCGCCGAGCAGGTGTGGGACATCAATTTCGACAGCGGGGCCAATGTCGTCGATGTGCACATGCACCGTCTGCGCGCCAAGGTGGACGATCCCTTCCCCGTCCGGCTGATCCATACCGTGCGCGGGATCGGCTATGTGCTCGAGGATCGCTCCGGTGCCTGACCAGGGCGGATTGCCGGCGCCGGGCGCGGCCGCGCGGGCAGCGGTGCCGCATGCCGCCGGCTCGATCGTGATCCGCATGACGGCGTGGTACGCCGGGACCAGTTTTCTGCTCATCCTGATCGCGGCGAGCGTGCTGTATGGCACCGTGGCCGGCAATCTGCGCGCGGAAGATCGGCGCATCCTGACCGATACGGCGGCCAATCTGCGGTTGCTGACGGCCGATGTACCCCGCGCTGCCGGGCCGGATACCCGTGCATCGCGCCTCGTCCTGCCCGGTTCGGGTTTCATCTGGTTCCGGCTGATCGCGCCGGACGGCCGGATCGAGCGTGAGACCGCCGGTATGGACCGCGCGGTGCCGCTGGCCGATTTCGCGGCGCTGCTGGCGCTGCGCCCCGGCGCGCAGGATTTCGCGACGGTGCAGAACGAGCACGGCACCCCGTTCGAGTTGCTGAGCGAGCGGTTCGGCGCCGGCCGCACCGAGACCATCGTGCAGGTCGCGATCGACCGGGCGCGCGACCAGCGGGTGCTCGTCAAGGATCGCGAGCGGCTGCTGTTCATGCTGATCCTGTCGCTCGGGCTGTGCGCCGCGATCGGTTATGCCATCGCGCGTGGCGGCATCCGCCCGGTGGCGCGGATCGCGGCGGCGGCGGGCAGCATCCGCGCCACCACCCTGCACGAACGGCTCGATACCGCCGATCTGCCCGACGAACTGCAATCGCTGGCCGCGACGTTCAACGACATGCTGGACCGGCTGGAAGCCTCCTTCGCGCAGGTCTCGCAATTTTCGGCGGATGTCGCGCATGAGCTGCGCACGCCGGTCAATAATCTGCGCGGTGAGCTCGAGGTCGCACTCGGCCGGGTCCGGTCCGCGCCGGATTACCGCGATGTGCTGGGATCGGCGCTCGAGGAATGCGGCCGGATCAATCGGGTGATCGACAGCCTGCTGTTTCTGGCGCGTGCCGAGGCCGCCGGTGCGGCGCCGCGCCGCGAGGCGCTGGACATCGCAGCGGAACTCGAGGCAATCCTGGAGTTCTACGAGCCGGCGGCGCTCGACTCCGGCATCAGTCTGGCATTGCACGCCGATGCGCGGCTGATCGCCCCGTGCGATCGCACGCTGTTCCAGCAGGCGGTCGGCAATCTGGTCGCCAACGCGATCGCCCATACCGGCCGGGGCGGCACGGTCACCGTGGCGCTGGGATCGGATGCGGTCAGCGCACCCGCGCCGATGCTGCGGATCGATGTGGCCGATACCGGCAGCGGCATCGCGCCCGCGCATCTGCCGCATGTGTTCGACCGGTTCTACCGCGCCGATGCGGCGCGTTCGAGCCGCGGCGGCAATTTCGGCCTCGGTCTCGCGGTGGTGCGCAGCATCGCCACGCTGCATGGCGGCACGGTCTCGATCGCGAGCACACTCGGGATCGGCACCGTGGTCAGCGTGCGTCTGCCGCTCGCCGCCGGCTGAACAAATTTTCGTTTCTGACGCTTCCGTCAGGTTCGTGTTTATCAAACGTCAGATTGCGCTGGTAACGGCTCGGTCGACATGAGCCCGATGATGGATTCGACCTGCCGGCGGCGATGCGGATGGCGCGCTGTGATGCTGGCCGCGCTGCTGCTGCCGGCGACGCTCGCCGGTTGCGCGCGCTATGTGCCGCGCCCGATCGATGCAGCCACCAGCGCCTCCCACCTTGCGGCCCGCCGGCTCGATGACGCGGCCTTGCGCCGGTTTCTTGCCGCGATGGGTCATCCCACGCCGCGCTGGGGCATCGGCACGCTCACGCTGGTTGCGGTGTTCGAGCGGCCGGACCTGCGGATCGCGGTGGCGGACCAGGCGATCGCAAGGGGCGGGTTGGTCGCAGCCACCGCCCTGCCGAACCCGACGCTCGGGCTCAGCCCCACCTTCAACACCGCTGCCGGCCTGCCGTCACCGATCAAGATCGGTCCGATCGTCGATTTTATGATCGACAGTTTCGGTGCCCGCGCGGCCGATGCCGCGGCGGCGCGGGCGAACATCGCAGCGGCCCGCGCGGCGATCCGCACGGCCGCCTGGCGTGAGCGCGCCCGCGTGCGTGATGCGCTGCTCGCGGTCTGGCAGGCGCGCGCCGAGGCCGCGATCGCCGATCGGGCGGCGCGTACCGCCGCCGCCAGCCAGATCGTGCTTGAACAGCGGTTCACGGCCGGCATGATTGCGGCACCCGTGCTCACCGCCGGGCAGATCAATGCCGAGCAGACCGGCTTCGCCGCCGCCGAGGCGGCGCGGCGCAGCGCGCTCGCATTGACGCGTCTGGCCGCCGCGATCGGCATGCCGGCGGCGGCGCTGCGCGGTATTCCGCTCGATCTCGCCGCGTTCGACACCGTGCCACAGCCGCATGATGTCGCGCGCCTCGCGCGCGCCGCGCTGATCGGCCGGCCGGCGGTACGCGCGGCACTCGCCACCTATCGTGCGGCGCAGGATCGATTGCGCGCCGCGATCGACCGGCAATATCCCGGCTTCACCATCGGGCCTGGCTATCATTACGACCAGGGCGACAACAAATTCCTGCTCGCGCTGTCCGTGCCGCTGCCGGTGTTCAACCAGAACGAGGGGCCGATCGCGATCGCGCGTGCTCAACGCCGCCGCGCCGCCGCGCGGTTCGATGCGGTGCAGCAGCACGTGCTCGCCATGATCGATCAGGCGCGGGCCGATCTGCGCGCGAGCGCGGTCGCGCTGCGTGCGGCCGATCGCAGCGTCGCCAGCACCGACCGCACCGCGGCCGCCGCTGCACAGGCGTTTCACGTCGGTGCCAGCGGCAGGCTCAGCCTGCTGGGGGCGCGGCAGGCGGCGATCGTGGCCCGGCAGGACGCGCTGACCGCCCGCGTGCAGAACCTGGCCGCGATCGGTCGGCTGGAAGATGCCCTGCATCATCGTTTCTTCAGGAGTTCCCCATGATCCGTCGCGCGCTCATCCTCGCCGGACTGGCCCTGCTGCCGCTGCCGGCGTCGGCCGGTGGCACCGAGCCGGTCGCCGTGATCGGCAGCGGCCCGGCGCTCGCCGGCGGCGTGCGCACCGCGACACTGGCACTGACCCGCTTTCAGCCGGCGCGCGAGGCCGATGGCGTCGTGATCGATCCGGCCGGCTTGCTGACGCTGCGGGCGGCGTTGATCAACGCGGGCATCCGCGCCCATCTCAGCGCGGCGGAACTCACGCGCACCCACGAGTTATACCGCGCCGGTCAGAACGTCTCCGCCGCCAGCCTGCAACAGGCCGAGGCGGCCGATGCGCTCGCCACCGCGCGCCTGCAGGCACTCACTGCCCAGGCGATCGCCCGGTTCGGCCCGGCGCTCGCCGGCATGATGGCGCAGCCGACCGGTCCGGTCGCCGCCATCGCCGCCGGCAAGGCCGCGCTGGTCGCGGTCGCGCTCACCGCGAGCCCGCCGCCGCGGGCCAGCGGGCGGGATGCCGCCGGTGCACCGATCACGCTGAAGCTCATCGGCGCCATGGCGCATGCGCCGGCCGGGCGGATCGGGCCGGGCGTCTACTACCGCGCGCCGCTGCTGCCCGCCGGCGAGCCGTTAGCACTCCATCTCGATCAGGCGGATGCCCATCGCGGCTACCTGATCCCGGCCTCGGCGATCATCTATCAGCCGGGGCGCCGGGCCATCTTTGTCGAAACCGCGCCGCACCGCTTCAGCATGGTGGCGCTGCGCGGTGCCGTACCGGTGCGAACCGGTGGCCGTTTGCGCTATGCGTTCGTCCGCCGCGCCAACCTGCCGCCGCACCCCGCCGTGGCGATCGCCGGCGCGGGATTGCTGCTCTCGATCGTCGCCAGCCATAACGGCCAGACGGGCGGCCGCACACGATGATCGAGGCGATCATCCGCCTGTCGCTGCGCTATCGCCTGCTGGTCGTGCTCGGCATCGCGAGCGTGGCTCTGTCCGCCGCGGCCGCGCTGCCGGCGGCGCATTACGGCGTGTTTCCCGAATTCGCGCCGCCCACCGTGCAGATCCAGACCAACGCCAACGGCCTCAATCCGCGCGAGGTCGAGCACACCGTGACCGACCGGCTGGAGCAGGGGTTGAGCGGCCTGCCTGGAATCGCCGCCATCCGCTCGGAGTCGAGTGCCGGCCTGTCGGTGATCAACCTGGTGTTCCACGGCGGCACCGATATCGCGGCGGATCGCGCGAGCGTTGCCGGCCGGCTGACCAGCCTGACCGCCGCGCTGCCGCCGCGCGCCGTGCCGGTGATCATGCCGCGCCAATCCGCGACCGGCACGGCGGTGGTGATCGGGCTCGATGCACCGGCGATGTCGCTGATGCGCCTGAGCGCGATCACGGAGACCACCATCCGCCCCGCGCTGCTGGCGGTGCCGGGGGTTGCCAATGTCGTCGTGTTCGGCCTGGCGCTGCCGCGGCTGGAAATTCAACTGGACCGGCGCGCGCTGCTCGCCAGCGGCTTCGGGCTCAACCAGGTCGCGACCGCCGCGCATGATGCGAGCACCTTGCTCGGCGGCGGCTTCATCGATACCGGCAACCAGCAACTCGTGCTCGATGCCCATGGCCAGACCCGCGACGCTGGCGCGCTGGCGCAAAGCCTGCTCGGCGAACACGCCGGCCTGCCGGTCACCCTCAGCGATGTCGCACGCGTCATCACCGCGCCGCCGCCCCGGTTCGGTGCCGCGCTGGTCCACGGCAAGCCGGGCCTGCTGCTGATCGTTTCCTCGCTCGCCGGGGCCGATACGCTGCGCGTCGCGCATGGCGCCGAACAGGCGCTCGCCGCGGTCACCCCGGCGCTGCGCCGCCAGGGCATCGAAATCGATGCGCATGCCCTGGCACCCTCGGGTTTCGTGCGCGAAGCTTTGAGCGATCTGGGCCGGGTGCTGCTGATCGGCGCCGTGCTCATCCTGATCGTGCTGCTGCTCGCCCTGCGTGACTGGCGGATCGCGTTGATTTCGTTCGTCTCGATCCCGGTGGCGCTGCTGTTGGCAACCCTCGTGCTCCGCGCCCTCGGTGTCACCATGAACACTATGGCGCTCGCCGGCCTCGCCATCGCGCTCGGCGAAATCGTCGATGACGCGGTGGTGGATATCGAAAACATCAACCGGCGGCTGATCGAAAACCGCGCACGCGCGACGCCGCTGCCGGTGCTGCGGGTGATCCGCGATGCCTCGGTCGAAGTGCGCAGCGCGATCATTTTCGCGACGTTATGCGTTGCGGTGATGTTCACCCCGGTGCTGTTGTTGGGGGGTGTGGCCGGGCGGTTGTTCGCCCCGCTCGGCATCGCCTATCTCGCGGCGATCATCGCCTCGCTGTTCGTCGCCCTCACGCTCACCCCCGCGCTCGCCGGGCTGCTGCTGGCGCGCCGCACCGGCGGGGCCGCACATGTGCCGATGCAATCGGCGCGCAGCGCCTACGGCCGCCTGCTCGATGGCGTCGCCCGCCGTGCCGGCCTGCTCGCGCTGATCGCCATTGTGTTCGTAATCGGCATGGGCGCCTCGCTGCCGCTGGTGCGCACCCAGTTTCTGCCGCAGTTCCGCGAGCAGGATATGATCGCCCATTACCTTGCCGCCCCCGGCACCTCAATCAAGACGATGCTGACGATCGGCCGGCATGTCGCCGCCGTTCTGGGCCGGATGCCCGAAGTGGCCGATGTGGTCGAGCATGTCGGCCGGGCGACGCTCGGCAACGGCCACCCCGATGTCAACAAGGCCGAAGTCGACATCACGCTCAGCCGCAGCGGCAACGCCCATAATACGGTGGCGGAGCGCAAAATTCTCGCCGCGATCGATACCGTGCCCGGCGTGCGCTGGTGGGCCAACAGCTTCCTGACCGAGCGCATCCACGAAACCCTGTCCGGTTTCACCGCACCGCTGGTGATTTCGGTCTATGGCGACACGCTCGCGAACATCGCGGCGGACGCCGACCGTATCCTGCACGCCATACGCCCGATCAAAGGCGTCATCGTCGCATCCGTCGCCGCCCCGCCGAACACGCCTGAACTGGCGATCGCACCCGACCGCGCGGCCATGCTGCGCTACGGCGTTACCGCACGCGCGCTGCTCGCCGCCATCAATATGGGGTACGCCGGCGATCGGGTGGGCCAGGTCTATCAGGGCAGCGTGATTGAACCGATCGTGATCACCCTGCCCAAAGCCCGCCGGGCCGATCCCGATGCGCTGCGCAGCCTGCCGATCGAGGCGGTCGATCATCGCATCGTGCCGCTCGGTCTGGTCGCCCACATCCGCCAGACCAGCGCGCCGGCGCTCATTCTGCACAATGCCGGGCGCACCGAACAGGTGATCACCGTCAATACGCGACCCGGTTTCGGCGATGCCGTGCTCGCGGCGATCAAGCGCCGCATCGCCACCCTGCATCTGACCGGCAATGCCTATGTGACCTATGGCGGCAGTGCCGTGGCCGGCGGCGCGGCGCGGCGTTCGCTGTTGATCCATGCCGGCATCGCGTTGGTCCTGATCGCAGCACTGGTGGCGCTCGCGCTGAAATCGGCGCGCGGTGTCGCGCTCATGGCGCTCGGCCTGCCGTTCGCGCTGGCGGGCGGCATCGCTGCCGCCTGGCTGTTCCTGGCCGGCACGATCAGCCTGGGCGCGATGGTCGGGCTGGTCACGCTGTTCGGCCTGTCGCTGCGCAACGGGCTGCTGCTGCTGATCCACTATGCCAGGCTGGTGCAGACCGACGGGCTCGCCTGGTCGGCCGCGACCGCACGGCGTGGCGCGATGGATCGTCTGCCCGCCATCGTGATCACCGCGACCGTCACCGCGATCGGGTTGCTGCCGCTCGCCCTTGCCAACGGCGCGCCGGGGGATGAAATCGAGGGGCCGATGGCCATCATCATCCTCGGCGGCCTGTTCACCGCGACCATGCTCACCCTGCTGGTGCTGCCGCGCCTCGCTTCCCGCTACCTGCGGATCGGCCCGCCAGTCAACGACGGGTTGGACCCGCCAGACCATTGATCGATCACACGAAAGGACACCACCATGCGCCACCTCACCCGCACAGCCCTGATAGCCGCCGCGCTGGCCTCGCCGCTCGCAGCCCGCGCCGCCGCGCCGAAGCCGGTTTATATCCACATGAACGGGGCCAACATGTTCCTTGAAAACCCGGTCGCCGTGCGCCCGGGTCAGAAGGTGATCTTCGTCAATGAAGATACCGGCGGGCATACCATCATCGGCTACCGTGCGAGTTCCGGCAAAGTCAGTTCCCGCTTCGATGGCGCGGTCGCAGGCACCAAGGGCGCCGGCAGCCCGGTGCACACCTATACCATCAGCTTTCCGCATCAGGGCATCGTGCATTACTACTGCTCGGTCCATGCGGTTCTTGCCAAGGAACCCGGCGGGCGCACCGTTGCCAAGGTCCGCCCCGGTGTCCATGGCTTCGGCGACCCGATGGCCGGCACCATCATCGTCACCACCGATCCCAAACTGCTCGCCGACAACCCGAAAACCGCCAGCGAAAAGATCCTGCCCGGTTATTTCGGCGGCTGATCGCGGCCGGGACGCGCAGGGCGGGCCAAGGCAGGGCAGGGAGTGCGTTTTCCTTGAAAGACGGAAACAAATTAGTCTCTCGCCCGGCCCGTCTTCCGCGATCCCGGCGCGAAGCCCATTGACGCGACTACGGCGGCTTCGTCAGGTATAAGGGTCGAAACCTGCTGAGGCTGCCCTTGCCCTTGTCCGCAATTCGTGAACTGCCGCTCGACCAGTTGCTTCTCGGCGATGCCGCCGAGACGATGCGGATGCTGCCTGATGCATCGATCGACTGCATCTTCGCCGATCCGCCATACAACCTGCAACTGCGCGGGGAATTGCGGCGGCCCGATGATAGTCTGGTCGACGGGGTGGATGACGATTGGGATAAGTTCACCGACTTTGCCGCCTACGATGCGTTTTCGCGGGCATGGCTGAGCGAGGCGCGGCGGCTGCTGCACAAGGACGCGACAATCTGGGTGATCGGGTCGTATCACAATATTTTCCGCCTCGGCGCGATCATGCAGGATCTGGGCTTCTGGATCCTGAACGACGTGATCTGGCGCAAGACCAATCCAATGCCGAATTTCCGCGGCCGGCGGTTCACCAACGCTCATGAGACGATGATCTGGGCGGCGCGCGAGCCGAAATCCCGCTATCGTTTCAATTATCAGGCAATGAAGTCATTGAACGACGACACGCAGATGCGCAGCGACTGGACAATCCCGCTCTGCACCGGCAACGAGCGCTTACGCAACCAGCATGGGCTGAAACTGCATCCGACGCAGAAGCCCGAGGCGTTGCTGCACAGGGTTATTCTCGCGGCGACCAATGTGGACGACGTGGTGCTCGACCCGTTTTCCGGCACGGCGACGACGGCGGCGGTGGCCAAGCGGCTGAACCGGCATTTCATCGGGATCGAGCGGCATCCCGCCTATGTCGAGGCGGGGTGGGCGAGGCTGCGCGCGCTGCGCGCCGCGCCGGCGCATCTGACCAGTTCGGCAACCAACCGCCGCGAGGCGCCGCGGATCGCCTTCGGCGTGCTGGTGGAGCGGGGTCTGGTGCCGCCGGGAACGGTACTGCACGACCGGTTGCGGCGGGTTGCGGCCACGGTGACGGCGGATGGCACGATCATCGCCGGCGCGCACCGCGGCTCGATCCATCAGGTCGGTTCGCTGGTGCAGAACGCGGCAAGCTGTAACGGATGGACGTTCTGGCACGTCGAGCGTGACGGCAGGCTTGTCGCACTGGATCATGTGCGCGAAACCTTGCGGCCATGAACAACCCGATTGCGCCCACGCTTGCATCGATGACCGGCTTCGCCCGCGTGGCCGGCGTGCATGCAGCGACCAGCTATGCCTGGGAGCTCCGGAGCGTGAACGGCAAGGGATTTGACCTCAAGCTGCGGCTGCCGCCCGGGTTCGATGCGCTGGAACCGGCACTGCGTGAGGCAGCCGGGCGCCGGCTGAAGCGTGGCAATGTTTCGGTGACGCTGACGCTCAAGCGTGACGCCGCGGCCGGCAATGTGATCGACGAGACGGTGCTCGAGCGGTATCGGGCGCGCGCGGTGGCATTGGCGGCGCAGATTCCCGGCGCGCCGGTGCCCTCTGCGACGGCGTTGCTGGCATTGCCGGGGGTAATCCGCCCGGTGAGCCACGATGCCGTCGAGATCGACGACGATGAAGTGGCGCAGGCGGCGTTGGCGAGTGAGCTGGCGGTGAGTTTCGAGGCGGCGCTGGGTGACCTGGCCGCAGCACGGATTGCCGAAGGCGCTCGGCTGGGCGTGCTGATCGCGGCGTTTCTCGATCGGATCGAGGCGCAGGTCGAGGCGGCGTGGGGACGGGCCGATGACCAGGTGGCCCAGCATCGCGCCCGGTTGGAAGCGGCGCTGGCGACTTTGTTGAGCGAGGCAAATCCGCTCGCACCGGATCGGCTGGCGCAGGAAGTGGCCCTGCTGGCCAGCAAATCGGATGTGCGCGAGGAGCTGGATCGCCTGGGTGCTCATTGCGCCGCGGCGCGGGCGCTGCTGGGTGAGACGGTGCCGATCGGACGGCGATTCGATTTTCTGATGCAGGAATTCAATCGCGAGACGAACACTTTGTGCAGCAAATCGACCTCGCTGGCGCTGACCGAGATCGGGCTCGAGCTGAAGGTGGCGATCGAGCAGTTGCGCGAACAGGTGCAAAATATTGAATAATCCCCGATGAAGCGGCGCGGGCTTTGCCTGGTGCTGGCGGCGCCCTCGGGTGCGGGCAAGACATCGCTTTCACGCGCGTTGCTCGATGGCGACACGTTCATGTCGCTCTCGGTGAGCGCCACCACCCGCGCGCCGCGGCCGGGCGAGCAGGAGGGCGTGCATTATTATTTCAAGACGCCTGAAACCTTTGCGGCGATGATCGCCGCGGGGGAATTCCTGGAACACGCCAACGTGTTCGGCCGATCGTATGGCACGCCGCGCGCGCCGGTCGAAGCGGCGTTGGCGGCCGGGCGGGACGTGCTGTTCGATATCGACTGGCAGGGGTACCGCCAGCTCCGGGCGGCGCTGCCGAATGATGTGATGGGCGTGTTCATCCGCACGCCGACGCTGGAGGATCTGCGGACCAGGCTCATCCGGCGCGGCGACGACGCGGCGACGATCGCACGCCGGATGGCCGAGGCGGAGACCGAACTCGCGCATCAGACCGAGTTCGATTTCATCATCGAAAATCGCGATTTCGAGGTCGCGCTGAGCGATCTGCGGGCGGTGCGGCGGGCGTGCCGGCTGATGACGTCGCGGCTCGCCTAGTCCACGCAGCGTTGTGTTCACGCCGCACCTGGCTAGAGTGACGGCTTGGACATCGCCCCACCCCGCCTGTACCTCTATTTCGATGCGGTGATCCGCCACGGGTCGATCCGCGGCGCGGCGGAGGCTATGCGCGTCGCCGCTTCCGCGGTCAGCCGCCGTATTCTCGACCTTGAAGCCGAACTCGGCGCGGCCTTGTTCGACCGTTCGCAGAAAGGCGTGCAGTTGACGCCGGCCGGTGAAATCTTTGCCGCCCATGTCCGCCGTGTGCTGGCCGATGTGCGCCAGACCAGCGAGGCATTGCGGGAATTGCAGGGGCCGATGCGCGGCCATGTTATCGTCGCCTCCGCCGAATCCGCGGCGATCGAACTGCTGCCCGGCATCATGGTGCAATTCCAGCAGCAATTTCCGCATGTGCGGTTCAGCGTCGCGGTGGGCACGCCTGCGGCCCTGCTGGAAGATCTGCTGGATGACCGGGCGGATCTGATCCTGACCCATGAGGAACCGCGCCATCATGATGTCGCGGTGCTTGCGCAGATCGGCAAATCATTCTGCGCCATGATGCGCCAGGATCATCCGCTGGCCAACCACCCGATCCTGTCGATCCATGATTGTCTCGACTACCCGATTGTTTTGGCCGAGGCCGACCTTGCGGCACGGGCTCTGGTCGATACCGCCCTGGCTGACACCGCTGCAACCGTGCGAGGCAGCGGCGTTCGGACCAAACCAGTGCTGATCACCAATATGTTCGAAGTGATGAAGCATTATGTGCGGCTGACCGATGCGGTTTCTTTTCAGTTCCACTTCGCCGGTAGCGGCCGCGCGCCGCTCGACGGCGTGATTGCGATCCCGCTCGCGGACCGGCCGCTTGCCAGCGCACGGCTCTTCCTTGCCGCCCGCCGGGGCCGGGTTCTGTCCAGCAGCGCGCAGGCCGTGGCCGATGTTCTGCGGTCTGATCTGTCCGGCGCCAATCAGGACTGAAGCAGGACGACGCGTACTGATTTCGGCAACAGGGTGGCCTGATCATTATGCTATCCGTTCAGTTCAGGCATGGTTAACAACAGAAGCCGGAATATTGAACGAAACCTTTCAAGCCGACGCATTATCGAAGGTCTGTATTGGCAATGACCGAATCTCCAAGCGTTATACCGCTCGTGCCCAGGTTTGACTCCGTGACCGCGCCTGGCGGAATTACCGGCAACACGGAGGTCGCTATCCGGAGGCGTCGGCGCGCCGTCGATGCGGGCCCGCCGCCCTGTTTCGTTGCAGGAACCCGCATTCTGACCGCCAGAGGCGAAGTGGCGGTGGAGCATCTGCGCGCCGGCGACGCGCTGGTCCTGGCCGATGGCCAGACCGCACCGCTCGTCTGGCTCGGACACCGGCGGATCGACCTGCGCCGCCACGCCCATCGTGACCGTGACCTGCCGGTCCTGATCGAGGCCGGAGCGATCGCCGATGGCATGCCGCGGCGCGACCTGATGCTGTCGCCTGATCATGCGTTGTATCTGGAGGGGCATCTGATCCCTGCCAAGGTGCTGATCAATGGCGTGACCATCCGACAGGTCGCGCTGGATGCGGTCATGTATTATCATGTCGAACTGCCGGTCCATGCCGTGGTGCAAGCCGAGGGTGTTCCTGCGGAATCCCTTCGCAAGACCCCCACCCGCGCAGGGTTCGACAACGCCGACGGGCCGCTCGTTCTGCACCCCGCATTCGCGCCAACCCGGCGCGAAATGGAGGGGTGCGCGCCGGTCGCGGTCTCGGGCCGTATCGTCGAGCGGGTCCGTCGCCGGTTGCTCGCGCGCACGGGCATCATCACCACCAGTGATCCCAGGCTCGTCATCCGGCGCCGGGCCGACGGTGCCGCGATTATCGAAAGTCGCAGCGCGATTCCGGGGCACATTACGCACGATCCGCGCGATTGCCGCCGGCTTGGCATCAAGGTCGCGACATTGACGATCGACGGGGCGACTTTGCCGCTCGGGCACACGGCGCTGACGAAGGGCTGGCATAAGCCGGAAGCCGATGGGCGCTGGACCGACGGGGCGGGGGTGATCCCTGCGTCCCTGCTGTCGGATTCGTCGGAAATTGCCGTCACGCTTGCCGCCACGCTGGCCTATCCGCTCGTGGGGTCCGCGGCGCAACCGCGGCATTCAGCGCGCTGATCAGCTTGCCTACCCTTTTGACAGTCCAACCCAACCGGAGATCAAGCATGCCCGGCACCACGATCGATCGTACCATGACTGTCGGCATGACGCCTGGCACCGCCGGTGGTGCGAGATCCTTTATTGTTGCTGATCTGGCGTTTCACGCCTCCGATTCGGGGGTGCCGGCCGATACCGCGGGCGTGACCATCGGCACGCGCATTCTGACCATGCGGGGTGAGGTGCCGGTCGAGGAACTGCGGACGGGTGACCGCGTCATCTGCCATGATTACAGGCCCGCGCCGATCGTGCGGATCAGCCGGCGGCGGATAAAGCTGATTTCCCACCCGGCGCCTGCGATGGTGCAACCGATCCTGGTGCGCGCCGGCGCGCTGGCGCATGAGCTGCCCCGGTGCGACCTGTTGGTATCGCCCGATCAGGCGCTTCTGCTGGATGGCCATTTGATACCGGTCAGATCGCTGATTGATGGCTATGCGATCGTGCAGGTGGCGCGCCGTCTCGTGACCTATTTCGAGATCGAGGTGCCCGAACCCACGGCTCTGCTGGCCGAGGGCATCGCGTGTGAAACATCTTTCGAAGCCGGGGATCGCACTGTGTTCGATGATGTGACGCCGATGCGTTGTGATCCTGAGCGCGCGGCGGGTGGGCGGCAGGGCGCTCGGTTTGCCCCGTTCACCGAAGCGGGCGCGGCGGTCGAGACGGTGCGCGCGCGCATCCTGGCGCGCGCGCCGGTGCCGACCACCGATGATGCGGCCGTGCTGATCCATCACTGCGCCGATGGCTCGGCGATGATCACGAGCCGGAGCACCATCCCGGGCTATCGCCTGGCGGACCCGCGCGACCGCCGCGCGCTTGGCATCAAGATCGCCGCACTGACGATCGATGGGAGGCCGGTCCCGCTCGATCATCCGGCGTTGACGGAGGGCTGGTACAGTCCCGAAGCCGACGGGCGCTGGACCGATGGTGCCGGTGTGATCCCGGCCGCGCTCGTGGCCGGGGGACGCGAGATCGCCATCACGATTGCGGCGACGCTTGCGTATCCGCTCTCGGCGCTGCCGCCGTCGGCTGAGGTTTAGCAGCGCAAGGGCGCCGGGCCACCGTGCCGTAGCCCTCATGCCCGCGGCATGAGGGCTACGGCACGGGTCGGGCGGGGCGGGGCGAAGCCCAATGTGGCATGGTTGGGGCCGGGATTGCGGAGTTTCGACGGGCGACCTTCGGTTCGCATCCGGCGGTCGGCTTCGTGCCAGTTTGGTTGCGCTGCATTGTCCTGCATCCAGTGCACGATGCTCGCCTCGTCGCACCAATCGAGCAGTTTCGACATTGCAGTGAGATGGGCCCCTGTTGTCATGTAGGCGCGCATCGCGCTCTGGTCGCGCCAGAGGGTCATGGTCCAGAAGGTCAGTTTGCGATCGGGCAGGAGGGAGCCGCCTTGAAAGCCGGGCGTGTGTTTGCACTGGCGGACCGATTTCAGGGCGTAAATCATGAATGACGGCAGGAAACGGACCGAGCGGAGGCGCAGGCGGGTGATACTGACGAAAGTCATGGTTCTGTCCGGGGTTCTGGTGGTGATGCGGGTGGAGCGAAGGGCGATGATCGGCGGGGCGCGGTTCAAATTAGTTTCGATATTGCAACGAAATCGATGGAATCAGGCAGGGACGGCTGGGAGGTTCGAATTTCGGTGCACGCAGTCCGGTGGCGGTGCGGGCGTGGGTGGTGGGACGGGGTCCGGGAGGATCTGTGTCGCGCGGGATGATTGGGGGTGCTCGATGGGGACGGGCCTGGCCTCGGCTGCGGGTTTGGGGATGGCGAGGATGGCGGGGCGTTCGATGCCGAGGGCTTCGAAGAGGGGGCGGAGGATGCGGCCGATGGCGGGGTTGGTTTCGATCAGCTGAGCCATGGTGGGGTCGGCGAGCAGGTCGCGGAGTTGCTGGGCGGGGTAGGTGACGGCGGCGGGCATGTCCGGTGTGCCGGGGAAGACGCGGGGCAGCCAGCCGAAGCCTGCCGGCAGGGATGGGCGTTCGGTGCGGCTGGGTTTGGCTGGGGTGGGGCGCTTGCGGCTTCGGGTGGGGCCGCGCAGGACGGCGCGGGCGAAGCGGGCGGCGATGCCGGTGAGGCGCTGCCAGATGGCGATGATTCTGGCCCCCGGCAGGTGTTGCGCGTGGCCCTGCCGGACGGCGATTTCGGCAAGCATCGCCATGATGAGGGCGAAGCGGTCGAGGAGTGAGATCGTCAACGGGGTTGGGGCGGTGCGCACAAGGGGAGATAACCATGGTGGGCGGGGGGTGAGAAAGGAAGAAAGCGCTTCTTTTTTGAAAAAAAGAAAGCAAAAAACTTTTGGTGCTCTGGGTTTGGGGCGGTTTTATCGACTTTGGGTAATGCTGGCCTGATCGCATGCTGGCTGGTTTTTGCGCGTTGCCGGCGCAGCCTATGAGTCTGGTTAGGCGGGACCCTTCATTATGCGCAATCCGCCAGCTCATGGCAGGTCGATGACGTCACCGAAACGAGGATGAACACGATCACGTCGGGCACACGTAGATCGCTGGTCATAGGGCGCCGCCTCATCGGTCGGAAAATTGGCCGCGACATCAACACCTCCATCGATGATTCTTGGCAGGGTGCATGAAATCGTAGAGTGATGGCTTGACCTGCATCCGAAACGCCATGATCGTTTCGCGCTGCATCACTCTAACGAAGACACGACAGACTACCCATCACCAAGACGGTACGGATTCGATCGTCGTCACTCGTAAACGGCATGTATTTGAAGGGCGTCAGCTCTTTGTCATCCGGAGCCTCATAAGACGGGGTGTCCCTGAGTTTCTTG
>NZ_JAIMBY010000013.1 GCF_026191915.1 Acidiphilium sp. PA | reverse complement strand
ACCCAGACCTAAACCCAGACATAGCAATCACCACCAATCATACCCCCAGGCCATCTCAGACCCAAAAATACAACCAGCAGCCAAACGCCACCAACGTATCCCTTCCTAGCCTATTCACAAACCTCAAAGAACAAAACGACGGGACCTATGGTCCCGCCGAACATTTTACCGTCCAGCAGAGACATAAGACGTCACCGCCGATGTGACTGATGTATTACAGCGATATTATCCCGTCAACCCCCTTTGCGCATACCAATCGCGATACCAGGCGACAAAACGTGGAACACCCTGATTTAGCGTCACTTTGGGCACGAAACCGGTCAGCGTCGTCAACGCTTCGAGGTCCGCGCAGGTCTCCACGGGATCTGCCGGCGGTCGCGGCGTGTCAATTATGACCGCTCGACGGTCGAGCTCCGCCTCCAGAATCGCGACCAGATCGAATACGGTTTCAGCGCGGTTGTTTCCGATATTATATAATCGATGCGCGCCTTCATGTGCCGGCGGACAATCGACGACACCCAGGACGCCGTCCACAATATCGTCGATGAATGTGAAGTCGCGTTTGAGACGCCCCCCCTCGTAGAGCGTGATCGGGCGTCCCGCCATCATGGCTTCAGCAAAACTGAAATACGCCATGTCGGGCCGACCCCAGGGGCCGTAAACGGTGAAGAACCGCAAGCCCGTCTGCCGCAATCCATAAAGATGCGCGTATGCGACACTCATCATTTCGTCCGCACGCTTGGTCGCGGCGTAAAGCGATTGCGGTCGGTCGGCCCTGGCCGACTCGCTGTAGGGCAAGGATGACCCCGCACCATACACGGACGAAGAACTCGCATACACCAGATGCGTCAGTCGCGGGGCGTGACGCGCCGCTTCGAGGATCGACAGATGGCCCGTCAAGTTCGATGCCGCATAGGCGAACGGATTGTCGATCGAATAGCGGACGCCCGCCTGCGCGGCCAGATGGATAATCACCTCAGCATCCAGCGATGCCTCGCGAAGCGCAGCGTGATCCGCGATATCGATTTCATGAAATGAAAACAGTCGCTCTGCATTCAGGCGCGCCACACGCGCTCGTTTCAGACGGACATCATAATAAGAATTGACATTATCAACACCCGCCACGGTCTGCCCCCGCGCGAGCAATGCTTGTGCGATATGATATCCTATAAAGCCTGCCACGCCGGTGACGAGGAACTTCATCGATCTGCGCCAATCAAACGGTCTTCGAGCAGTTCCAGAATAATATGACCGAGCGAGATATGGCACTCTTGGATCCGCATTGTATCAAAGTCCGGGACGACGATTGCGTGATCACAGAACGCCCGTGCCACGCCCCCATCCCCGCCCAACAAGCCCACAGTGGTAATACCCATTTCACGTCCGACCTGGAGCGCGCGTACCACCGAGGGAGAACGGCCGGAGGTCGTGATGCCGAACAGGACGTCGCCGGTTTTACCCAAGCCTGACAATGGTCGGGCGAACACTTCGTCGAACCCGAAGTCATTGCCTGCTGCGGTCAGTGCCGAAGCATCGAGGGTGAGAGAGATCGCCGGCCACGAGTTGCGTGCGACCGATCCGCGGAGCCTGATCAGCAATTCGGTGGCAAGGTGCTGTGAGTCCGAAGCCGACCCCCCGTTGCCACAGAAAAGCAGCTTGTTCCCCGCCCGGATCGCCGTATCGCATGCTTCGACGACCGCAATAAGGGGGTACGGGTCTTCCGCCAGGGTCAGTTTCAACGCCGCGGCCCGCTGCAGCGATGAGACGATGCGCGCTGTCTCTTTCGGATTATTGTGCAACCCAGCCCCCATCGACGGACAACGCAGCACCGGTCATGGTCGATCCCGCCTCGGAGCACAGGAACACAGCGAACTGGCCGATTTTTTCGGGCGTCGTGAAGGCCAGCATCGGTTGTTTCTCGGCCAGAAGGGCGGCCGATTCGGCAGCGACGGACGTACCATTCGCCGCGGCACGCGCCTCGATCTGCGCTTGGACAAGCGGTGTCAGCACCCAGCCCGGGCAGATCGCGTTCACGGTAACGCCCGCATTGGCGCATTCGATTGCCGCAACCTTGGTGGCTCCCACCACGCCGTGCTTTGCTGCCACATAGGCAATCTTGTTTGGGCTGGCAACGAGACCATGCGCTGAGGCGATGTTTATGATCCGCCCCCAGCCGCACCGCTTCATGCCCGGCAACACCGCCTTCATACCATGGAACACGGCGGAGAGGTTCAGCGCGATCACCGCGTCCCATTTTTCGGTCGGAAAAGTCTCAATGGATGCGACGTGCTGAATCCCTGCATTATTCACCAGAATATCCACGGAACCAAACGCCGCCTCGCACTGGCGGATCATCAGATCGATCTCAACCGGTTTGGTCAGATCAGCGGCTTCGAACGCAACGGTCACGCCAAACTCCGCGGCGATGTCTGACCGCGTCGCTTCGATCGCGCTCGGATCGCCGAATCCGTTCAGCACGATCGTGGCTCCAGCCCTGGCCAGTTCCCGTGCGATACCGAGCCCGATGCCACTCGTCGAGCCGGTCACCAAAGCAATTTTTCCAGCCAATTCCACAGCCATCTCCCCCCACGTCGTTGGTGAACCGTTCTGGGCCAAGCGCGGCCAGCGTTCAAGCGTGCGAGCGCTTAGCAACGCATCATAAAAAGAACCAGCGACCCTAATTGATCGCTGGTTCCAGTGTGGCTGCGGGGGTGGGGGATCCCGCGCCGTTCAGTGATCAATCCTGATGTTACGGCATCAGAACTCGATTGATCACCTGAATCACACCATTGGATTGTTTGACGTTGTAAATGATGATGTTGGCGGTATCGCCCTTCGCATCCATCACTTCGATATTTCGTGGACCATTCATTTTAAACGTCAGATATGCGCCGTTGAGGGTCTTCAGCTTGACCATACCGCCATGACCCTGGATGTCAGCCGCCAGCGTTCCGAACGTAAAATCACCCGGTACAACATGATATAGCAGGATCGACGTCAGCATTTTCTTGTTCGCCGGCTTCAGGAGGGTCGCAACCGTCCCTTTGGGGAGCATGTCGAACGCCTCGTTGGTCGGCGCGAATACGGTAAAAGGGCCTTTCGCCTCGAGCGCCGTCACTAGACCAGCGGCCTTCACCGCGGCGATCAATGTCGTGTTATCCTTTGAATTTACGGCATTTTGTACAATATTCTTGGTGGGGTACATCGGCGCTCCGCCGACCATGACTGTATCGTTCGTAATGGCGGCGGCAGCCACACCGCCCAGCCCGGCAGCAAGGGCGGCGCCGACCAATAAGTGCTTGAGTTTCATAGCATATCTCCTGTTCACGGCCGCTGGCTTGAGGCCTTGTGATGGTGATACGGCGCTCGAACTCGTTTGGATGAGCCAACGTCACCGCCTACCATCACGAGTTCGTGATAATATCGCTACTCTATTCAGTCAGCTGCGATAACTACCATTGATGTCGATATAGCGGTGCGTCAGGTCGCAACCCCAGACGACTGCGCTGCCGCGGCCTATCCCAAGATCGACGGCTATCTTGATCTCCAAGCCGCTCATATGGGCGACAACCGGGGCTTCCTGATAGCCATCGACGACCCGCCCCTCACGCGCCATCCAGACGCCGCCGATCGCCACCGCCAATCGATCGCGCTCGGCGGGTTCTCCAGCCTTGCCGACCGCCATGACGATCCTTCCCCAGTTCGCGTCTTCCCCGGCAACCGCGGTTTTCACCAGGGGTGAATTGGCGATCGCCAGGCCAATGCGCCGGGCCGAGCGCCGCGACGCGGCACCGGTAACCGTAATTTCGATCAGCTTGCGGGCCCCCTCGCCGTCCCGGATCACCATCTGGGCGAGATCATGCAAAACCCCGAGCAGAGCAGACCGGAAGGCTCTCAACTCATCGATACGGGCGACCGGCGCATTGCCTGCCGCACCGGTGGCAAACATCAGGACTGTGTCGGAGGTCGAGGTGTCTGAATCGACAGTGATGGAGTTGAACGTAGGTTCAATCGCCTGACGCAGGATCGTCTGCAGCATCGCCGCCGGAATCGCCGCGTCAGTCACGATAAAGGCCAGCATCGTCGCCATGTCAGGCGCGACCATGCCGCTCCCTTTGGCAATGCCCGTGATCCGGACCGACCTGCCCCCTAGCGTCGTGGTCCGTGTCGCGGCCTTCGGAAACGTATCGGTCGTCATGATCGCGCTGGCCGCTGCCAGCCAGCCATCAGCGGACAGGCCAGCCGCGAGACTGTCGGTGACGGAGACGATCTTTTCCGCCGGCATTGGCTCACCGATCACCCCGGTCGAGGCCAGAAAAATCTCCTCGGGCGCGCATTTCAGGGCACGAGCCGCCGCGACCGCGCTTGCCCTAGCGGCGGCATTACCCGCAGCACCATTGAACACATTCGCGTTGCCGGCATTAACCAACAGGCCGCGCGCCAAACCGCGCGGCAGAATATTCCGGCACCAGGTAACCGGCGCGCCGGGACATTTATTGCGGGTAAAGACGCCAGCGACCGTGGTGCCCGGTGCAAATTCGGCCAACAGGACATCGGTACGTCCGCGATAGCGAATGCCCGCGGCAGCCGTGGCGAACCGGACGCCTGCGACCGCCGGCAGTTCCGGCAAGGGCAATGCGAGCGGCGATACCGCCAGTTTTTCAGCCAAGCGAACCCCTCAGTTCTTCGACGGCGCGGCCGCCGGTGCGGCGGCATCGGGCGCCTTGGCGGGCGAGCCATCCGGGTTGAACAGCGCGATTTTCAAGCCGGTCCGCGCCGATTGCAGCGCCTTCGTGATGGCCTGATCGGTTAAGGTCTGGCGAATTTTGTCTTTGACATCAGCAAACGTGGGCGCCGGCTTCTCGCGCTTGCCCTGCGATTTGATGATGTGCCAGCCGAATTGCGACTGCACCGGCACCTTGGTGTAAGTCCCCGGCTTCAACGCAAACGCTGCATCGGCAAAGGGCTTCACCATCTCGTCTTTGGTGAACCAACCGAGTTCGCCGCCATTTTTGGCGCCGGGGTCGATGCTGTCCTTGATCGCCAATTCACTGAATTTCGCGCCCTTGTCGAGCTGACCGATGATCTTCTCAGCCTCGGCCTTGGTCTTGACCAGGATCTGCCGCGCCTTGACCTCTTCGGGCTGTTTTTTCCCGACGTAATGTTTTTCGTAATAGGCTTTGACGGCCGCGTCGGTGAGTTCGGGCTTCACCTCGGCGCGGAGATAGGCCGACTCGAGCGCCCGATCGGCCGCCTCATGCATCGCCTTCGCCACTGCCGGTTTTTTCGCCGTGCCGGACTGCCGCGCCTTCACGAGCAGGGCGCGCTCATCGACCAGTCGGTTCAGCAGAACGGGGTACAGTTCCTGCGGCGGAGCCTGCTGCAACTGCGGGGGAAGCGACTGCGCCGCTTGGGCCAGGTCCGACAGATGGATCTTATACCCGTTCACAGTGGCCACCACAGGATTTTTGGGCGCCGCTTTTCCCGCGGTCGACGCTGATGCCGGCGCCGCGTCACCCGTCGCCGCCATCGCGCCGTTGGCGCAAACCGCCAGCGCCAAGGCGGCAGCACCGACCATGCCGATCGAATTGAGAAGAGAAGATTGTTTCATTCTGCTTGACCCCGTTGCATTTGCGCCGCACCATGGCCGATGCGACGCCTGCGGGCAAGACGGGGCGCTGTCGTCACGGCGTGCCCATATCCGTTCATTGACCAGATTGGCCCGCCCTCCTATGTCAGTGCATTGGCCGCACGCTCGGCGCCAGATGGTGTCGTGCGGCGGTCACACGACCAGCGCATAGACCGGAAACCCGTCTCATCATGTTTGCAAGCATTGCCCGCGCCCTTATCGGGACCACCAACGACCGGTCACTGAAGGCCTACCGCCGCAGGATCGACAGCATCAACGCGCTCGAACCCGAGCTTGCTGCGCTCGATGATGATGCCCTCAAGGGAAAGACCGCACTCTTCCGCGCCCGGCTCGAAGCCGGCGAGAGCTTGAATGATCTGCTGCCGGAAGCCTTCGCGGTCTGCCGGGAAGGTGCCAGGCGTGTTCTCGGCATGCGCCATTTCGACGTTCAGTTGATCGGCGGCATGGTGCTGCATGACGGCAAGATCGCCGAGATGAAGACCGGCGAGGGCAAAACCCTGGTCGCCACCCTGCCCGTCTATCTGAACGCATTGACCGGCAAAGGCGTCCATGTCGTCACCGTCAACGACTATCTGGCACGACGCGACGCGGAGTGGATGGGACGCCTCTATAATTTTCTCGGCCTGTCCGTCGGTGTCATCATACCCAATATCGAAGACGACGAGCGCCGCGCCGCCTACGCCGCCGACATCACCTACGGCACGAACAACGAATTCGGCTTCGACTACCTGCGCGACAACATGAAATACGCCCTGGCCGATATGGTCCAGCGTGATTTCAACTATGCCATCGTCGATGAGGTGGACAGCATCCTGATCGATGAGGCGCGCACACCGCTGATCATTTCCGGGCCGTCGGATGAACCGACCGAACTATACGCCCAGGTCGACGTGGTCGTAAAAATCCTGGCGGAGGACCCGTCCAATTTCGACAAGGACGAGAAATTCAAAACCGTCAATCTCACGGAAGCGGGCACCGAACGCGTCGAAAAAATGCTCGCCGAGGCCGGTCTGCTGACCGAAGGCAATCTCTACGACGTGTTCAACATCTCGCTGGTGCACCATGTCCAGCAGAGTCTGCGCGCCCATACACTGTTCACACGCGACGTCGACTACATCGTCAAGAACGGTCAGGTCATCATCATCGATGAGTTCACCGGCCGCATGATGGATGGCCGCCGGTATTCGGACGGGTTGCACCAGGCGCTGGAAGCCAAGGAACACGTGACCGTCGAGCGGGAAAATCAGACCCTCGCCTCGATCACGTTTCAGAACTATTTCCGCCTGTACCCGAAACTCTCCGGC
Source organism: Acidiphilium sp. PA (assembly GCF_026191915.1). Lineage (GTDB taxonomy): Bacteria > Pseudomonadota > Alphaproteobacteria > Acetobacterales > Acetobacteraceae > Acidiphilium. The sequence goes on along the minus strand of NZ_JAIMBY010000013.1, from coordinate 90,536 downwards.
ATGACCGGCACGGCCCTGACCGAGGCCGATGAATTCGAGGAGATCTATAAACTCCTCGTGGTCGAGATCCCCACCAACGTACCGGTCTTGCGCAAGGATAGCGACGACGAGGTTTACCGGAGCGAAGGCGAGAAATACCAGGCCGTCGCAAACCTGATCGATGAATGCCGCGCCCGCAACCAGCCGGTCCTGGTCGGCACCACGTCGATCGAAAAATCCGAGGTCATTTCCAACCTCCTGACCAAAATGGGCGTCGCGCACTCGGTTCTCAACGCGCGCTTTCATGAACAGGAGGCGAGCATCGTCGCCGATGCCGGCGCCCCGGGGGCCGTCACGATCGCCACGAACATGGCCGGCCGCGGGACGGACATCAAACTCGGCGGCAATCTCGAATCACGCCTCAAGACCGAACTCGCCCATCTGGATCCCGCCGATCACGCCGCGCGCGAAGCCGAGATCCGCGCCGAAATCGAAGCCGCGCACGATGTGGTGAAGGCCGCCGGCGGTCTGTTCGTGATCGGTACCGAACGTCACGAGAGCCGCAGGGTCGACAATCAGCTGCGCGGTCGAGCCGGCCGCCAGGGCGATCCTGGCGCATCACGCTTCTTTCTCTCGCTGGACGACGATCTGATGCGCATTTTCGGCTCCGACCGCATGGGTCCGATGCTGCAGAAACTCGGCCTGAAAGACGGCGAAGCCATCATACACCCCTGGATCAACAAGGCGCTTGAAAAGGCCCAGAAAAAGGTCGAGGCGCGGAATTTCGACACCCGCAAGAACCTGCTGAAATACGACGACGTGATGAACAACCAGCGCAAGGAGGTCTATGCGCAACGGCGGGAATTCATGCGCGCCGACTCGGTTAGCGATGTGATCCAGGACATGCGGGCCGATACAATTGCCGAGATCGTCGAACGGCGAATCCCGACGAAAGCCTATGCCGAGCAGTGGGAAAGCGCCGAGCTGACGGCGGACGTCGAACGGATCTTCGGCCTGACCCTGCCCATCGTGGACTGGGCCGCCGAGGAAGGGATCGACGAAACCCATCTGCGTGACCGGATCACTGACGCGGTCGATGCGCACATGGCCGCGAAGGCGGCGAGTTTCGGTCCCGAGTTCATGCAATTTCTCGAAAAATCGATCCTTCTGCAGACACTCGACCATTTGTGGAAGGAACATCTGCTCGCACTCGACCATCTCCGCCAGGGGATTGGGCTCAGGGCCTACGGCCAACGCGATCCGCTGAACGAATACAAGGCAGAAGCCTTCGCATTATTCTCGGTCATGCTGGAAAATCTGAAGGAACAGGTCTCGACCGCCCTGGCCCATGTCGAACTGGGAACCGATCCCGCGACGGACACGCCGATCTTCGATCCGTCCGAGATGCACGAGCAGCATGAAAGCTTCGCCGGATACGGGCGCGACGTAGCCCTCGCCAGCCAGCCGCGCGTCAGCGACGTCACACCAATGCCGGTCACGAATGTCCAGCACGAAGCGGTTGACCCGGCGAGCCCGGAAACCTGGGCGGCCACGCCCCGAAACGCCCCGTGTCCATGCGGGTCTGGCAGGAAATTCAAACACTGCCACGGCAATATGGGGGCAAATTGAGCTGAAAACGCATCGAACGACGTTACTTTCGCTGTTGATCGCCCTGTGCGCCGGGCCATCGGTTGCAATGGCGCACCAGCCCCCGCCGCGCGCGGGAATTCTGATCGAGCCATTCGACCTGTTCGACACGTCGATCGACCATCGTCCTTTCGTGCTGGCCGCCCAAAAACGCTGGCTGGTGGATGCCGCGCACACAATGCGGCATGCACTTGCCAACGACAAGCGGTTGAGCGTTGTCCCAGGCGCCGCAACGCAGCGCGCCGCCGATCCGGCGCTCAAATCTTACCAGCATCCTTCGACGTGCCGGTCCTGCGCGATCAGCGCCGCCCGCTCAGCGGGTGCCCAATATGTTTTCATCGGATCGATCCATAAAGTCAGCGATCTGATCATTTATATGCGGGGGGAGCTGGATTCGGTCGATCAGAAGACGCCGCTGCTGGTTAAATCGATGGAAGTAAAAGCCGATAACAAAACAATGATGCTTCGCGCGGCCGCCACGATGGCGACGGCGGTCAATCGTGATCTGCGCCTCGAAACCAAACAACCCTAGCCGTCCCCACCGGACCTCCTCGCTCCGGGTTTCCGTCAACGTGGCAAACGTATTCCGCAAAATCCGGAACGCATTGATGCCGAAACCGGCACGATAACGCACAGTGCTTCGACCGTCGGGCACCAGCGCCTCGACTGCTCGCCCTGGAAGAACATGCCAACGTCAATCGTGGCGTGCCGCAGTCCCAGCCTCGCAAAAGCTTTCATGTGCAAAAGCGGGAGTAGCACCACCATAAATCCGGCCATCTGCCAGGACCGCAGAGGCTCGCGTTCTTACCCCAACGGTCACCGTGATCCTAATCCGCCCGACCCCGGCTTCACGCAACCGCACCGCCGAGCCAAGCGAGCCCCCATACACACTATATAGCCGAAGACAGATAATCTCAGGCGGCGCCCGCACTTTCGTCCTGATAGGGATCGCCCTGAGCCAAACCGATTGAACGCGGTGGTGCAGGCATAACCTGTGCCTCCAGCGCGCAAACGCGATCCCTCAGGACCGCAACCTCTGAGCGGGCCCTTGCAGCAACGTCTGCAATAGCGTCGAACTCATCCCTGCGAACCAAGTCGAGCATTCGGATCGTCTCGTCCACGCGAGCCTTGATCAACGATGCCATTTCGTCTCGCAGACCGCTGAATGCAGACAATGCACCACCGGCAACCCCAGCCAGATCATCGAAAAACTTCGGTCTCTCAGTCATAAATCGATCTCCTGTTGCTCCGGTGATGACTGATCCCCGGCGACTGACTATAACCCTCACCATGATATTGGTCACGGGCGGCGCAGGTTTCATCGGGTCAAATCTTCACGCTGAATTAAACCAGCGCATGGCAGACGTCGTCATCGTCGACGAACTCGGCCACTTTGGGAAGTGGCGGAATCTGCATAAGCACCCGCCGTCCGAAATCATCCACCCCAGCGATTTGACTGATTACCTTGCGACCCATCCTCCGATCGAGGTTGTCGTCCACCTGGGGGCAGTCAGCGAAACCACCGCAACCGACGGCGATCTGGTTTGGCGTACCAACGTCACTCTCAGCCAGGAGCTTTGGCACTGGTGCGCGGACCGAGGCGTTAGATTCATTTATGCGTCCTCCGCCTCGACATACGGCGACGGATCCGCCGGATTCGACGACACCCCGACAATTGAAGCGCTCGAGCGGCTACGCCCCCTCAATCTCTACGGTTGGTCCAAACACGCATTTGATCTTTGGGTGGCACGAGAGGTCGCGGCCGGCCGAAACCGGCCACCTCAATGGGCTGGCCTCAAGTTCTTCAACGTTTACGGTCCAAATGAATATCACAAGGGACCGATGGTCTCGGTTGTCAAAGTTAAGCACGACCAAATTCGGGCAGGCGATTCCATAACGCTGTTCCGTTCCGATCAAATTGGCATCGCAGACGGCGAGCAGGCGCGAGATTTCATCTGGATCGACGATGTGATCGCAGGATTGACGTTTTTACTGGATCATCCCGCCGTCAACGGACTGTTCAACCTGGGGACCGGTACTGCCCGCTCCTATGCCGATCTAGCGCGTGCTGTTTGTGCTGCCCACGGGGTCGCGACCGAGATTGTATTCGTGCCAATGCCTGACCGCTTGATTGGACAATATCAATCCTTCACGCAGGCATCGGTGGACCGTTTTCGCGCCGCCGGCTTTGACGCGACTTTCACATCTCTTGAAGATGGCGTCGCGCGGTACGTCACCAACTTCCTGAATCAACCGGACCCCTATCGATGACCAATGTATACGTGTGGCCACATTTCGACCCGATCTTGGTCAAATTTGGTCCCTTCGCGATCCATTATTACGCACTGGCATACATCACGGCACTCGTCGTGGGATGGCGCCTGATCAGACGTTTAGTTCGTCAAGCGCCCGTCGTTGCGACTCATGAAGAGGTTGACGATTTCCTCGCTTGGGCAACCCTTGGTGTAGTTCTCGGCGGCAGGATCGGCTATATTCTGTTTTACCAGCCAGTTTATTTTCTGGATCATCTCAATCGTACGTATGCGGTGTGGGATGGCGGCATGAGCTTTCATGGCGGTATGATCGGTGTCGCTGTGGCCGTCCTGATCTATTGCCACCGTCACAGGCTTGACCCTTGGTATTTCGCAGATCGTGTTGCGGTGCCGGTTCCCATAGGGTTGTTCCTCGGCCGTATTGCAAATTTCATCAACGGCGAGCTTTGGGGCCGCCCTGCACCCGCCTGGTTTCCGTTTCGTATGATTTATCCGCAGTCAGGATCCGACGCGCCTCGGTACCCATCAGAGTTGATCGAAGCCACGCTTGAGGGGATCGTCCTCTTCGTTGTTCTGTTCACGCTGTCCCGGCGGGAACGAATTCGGTCTCAACCGGGGTATTTGGCCGGCGTATTTGTCATGGGTTATGGCCTCGCCCGAGCGACCGCCGAGTGCTTTCGACAACCTGACTGGTTTCTGGGCTATTTGATGTTCGGACTGACAATGGGTCAACTGCTCTCCCTGCCTATGATCGCCATCGGTGCGGCAATGATCTGGCGCGCCAAACGTTTATCGAGCCATTATGCGACAATCGCCGCGTGACCGAACGACTTGATCAATTCATGGCTCGCGCCAATGCCGCCTATTATGCAACGCACGATCCCTTTGTCGATTTCACCACATCGCCCGAAATATCACAGGTATTTGGCGAACTTATTGGTCTTTGGGCAGCGCTTGCCTGGCAAACTATGGGAATGCCAAGGGATGTGTTGCTGGTCGAAGCAGGTCCGGGCAGCGGTAAACTGATCAATGACGCACTGCGTGCGATCGGCCGCGCCGTACCCGCTTTCGGCTCAGCATTGTCACTTCATTTCGTTGAAACGTCCCCCCGCCTCACGTCAAAATTAAGTCGGCATTATCCTCAGGCAACCATTCACGCCGATCTTACAACAATTCCCGCGGGTCCGATGATCTTTCTGGCGAACGAATTCCTTGATGCCTTACCTATCCGCCAATTCATCCGCCGCCCTGATGGTTGGATGGAGCGCCACGTCCGCGACAACGAATTTGTTGAGCTACCGACTGATTTAATGGTGCAGGACGATGCTTATGGCACGATTTACGAACGAAGTCCGGTCGCCGAAGCCTTCATTACCGCCCTGGCCGACCGTTTTGTTCAGACGAGCGGGGTAGCTTTGATTATAGACTATGGACCGATGCGGAGCGGGGCTGGCGACAGCCTCCAGGCGATCAGCAACCGTCAGTCGGTTCCCCCCACGAGCAAAGCGGGCTCTGCGGATATTACCGCTCATGTCGATTTCGAGCGACTGATCAACGTCATCCGCCGCGCGGGGGCAAAAGCTTGGGGGCCGATTACCCAGGGCCACTTCCTGACCGCTCTTGGGATTCACGAACGAACGAACCAATTAGGCCGCCATGCATCACCGCAACAAGCGTTAAACCTGATCGCGGCGTCACGGCGTCTCACAGCACCTGAAGGAATGGGTACTCTGTTCAAGGCGATCGCGATCAGTCATCCTGAGACTCAAAATTTGGCTGGATTCCCGTCATGATCAGAATGTTAACAAGTGATCTGATGGTTCCGCATGGTTTCTTTACCCGTCAAGGTGGCGTGTCGACCGGCGCCTACGACAGTCTCAATTGTGGTATGTCGGGACACGATGACCCGGCTCACGTCTCCGAGAACCGTGCCCGCGCTGCCCGCGCGATTGGTGTCGATCCAACATCGCTGATGGGACTTAAGCAAGTGCATGGTACCCACGTGATCAAGGTCGTCGCGGGGTGGGCAGCCGGCGACACTCCGCAAGCAGATGCTATGGTCACCGACCGCCCTGGCATCGCGCTTGGTATAATTACCGCCGATTGCGCGCCGGTGCTTTTTGCCGACTCGACAAATCGAATCGTTGGTGCGGCGCATGCCGGTTGGCGCGGCGCCGCCGCGGGCGTACTTGAAGCCACAGTAACGGCCATGCAGGCCTTGGGCGCCGAGACGATCTTCGCAGTCATCGGTCCTTGCATCCGACGCAACAGCTATGAGGTCGGGGCCGATCTCTACCACACAATTGTTTCACGCGAATCCGCAGATGTCGCCTTTTTCGATCAGACCAGAGAGAATCACTGGCAGTTCGACCTCTCGGGCTACGCGGCCAAGCGTCTGGCATCGATCGGCGTCAACACAGCAATCATACCGCACGACACATACGCCGAAGAAGATTTGTTCTTCTCCCATCGCCGGCGCACTCGGCGTGCAGAACGTGGCGGCGGGCACCAAATTTCAATTATTCGGAATGCCGCATGAAACGTTACATCGCTCTGCTCATGCCGGCCCTTCTTGCCGGTTGTGGCACACTGCCGCAGCCTTTTCTTGGGCGCCCGGGTCCCGAAGGCGCCCTTTTATCGGTACCGCCGCCACCCGTCCTCATAATCCCGGCGCCCCATGACGCCTTGCTGGGAAATTCTGCGTCTCATCTCTACGCTGACGACCTGGCCAAAGCTCTGGTAGCAGAGGATGTCCCCAGCATAGCGCGCCCCGCTGGCAAGTTTGACTGGCGCTTGAAGGCGCGGGCCGAGCTTTCCGGCAATCAGGTTGTGCCGACGTTCACCATCGTTGGGCCGACCGGCAAGGTCTACGGCCATTCAACTGGCGCGGCCGTATCCGGCCAGGCATGGTCCGACGGAAATCCTGATACGCTCAACGCCGTCGCGGTATCGTCCGCGCCAAATCTGGCGCACCTCCTTGGAACCATCAATGCGAGTGTGCAGCAGAGCAACCCCAGATCGCTCGAAAATCGTCCAGCCCGGGCATTGCTCACTCAGGTGTCAGGCGCACCGGGCGACGGCAACCACGCTCTCGCGCTTGATGTCCGACGAGACCTTGCACAGCTTGGTATTGTGCTTGTTGATCGCAAAGAGGATGCCGACTTCATCATTTCCGGCATCGTCAAGGTATCTCCAAGCCCTCATGAATCGGGCGTTTCAGCGTCGGACATCGTTGAGTTGGACTGGCTTGTTCGCAGCCAGAGCGGGGGTTTCATTGGAAAGGTCAGTCAGATACACGAACTCGCCCCCGACCAGATGGCCCCCTACTGGGGCGACGTTGCCGTCGCGGCCGCTCATCAAGCCGCTCTTGGGATCAATCAGGTTATGGTGAATGCAATTCCGAAGCGCGCAACCGGGCCTTGGCTGCTGCGGGGTCGACGACACCTGCCAAATCGGTGAGACCGCCTGCACAGTGAAGGCAATTTCCCGAGCACTAGAGGTATCGAAAACCGCGGCACCGTCAGTCCATCGAAACCAACGGCGACCTCGTCGCTCAGGTATATGAAAACCGGACATAAAACGTTGGTCGTCTGCGTCAACCAGCATACCATCTACTGTGATGTCAGTAATCGCAACTCCGAGACGGCGACAGTCCAGTGACGCGGGATCGAGGTCAGCCGCACGAGACGATGTTGAATTGATTGCGAGGCGGCAGGTCCCGATCGGAAGCCGAAAAATATGCTGACCGTTATCTGAATCTTTCGCATCCAGAAGGCGACCGTCGGCCAGCACCTCGAAGCGCCCCGCAACCGGACGGACGCCTCGCTCATATAGACGTTCATGCAAATGCAGCCGCGCCGCGGTCAAATCATTGCCTTCCGAGACCAGCGGAGCAAAGGCCCGCCTGCGATCCCATTCAGGCGCAGCAAAATCCGCGTGCAACGATACCAACCCCCTGGAGGTCACAAAATTATGTCGGTTGCCGCAGTCGAGGTAGGTTTCCACGGGCAGCGTTTCCGCCCAGACCACACTATGCTCCTTGAGTTCGATGTGGTGATACATCACCTCCGGGACATCGATTTGCCTGATCGAGATGCCGTTGACCAATTGCTTCGCAGCGATGAATACCCCTCCGCAATAGACGGCATGGTCAGGCGACAGATATAGTGCCCGAGACGGCACGCCTGGTCCGAACGCGCTTTGCTCGATGACGATGGGCAGAACCGTTTCCGGGTTTGGGTGTCGGTCGCAGTCAACCCACCGTTGACCCACCCATATCAGCGGTTTGGCTTGACCGTCATGTGTGACAACCGCGTCGCCCTTTCGAAGATCTTCGACCGGGCGAGGTCCATCTGGCGTCAGAATTTGTGTTCCCGCGCGAAAGCAAGGAGGAGCGGAAAGTTCATATGCTGTCGTTACAGACGAAACCGGCCCCATTGGCACGAGAACAAGCGAACCGGGGTCCGACGCGAATGTGATCGTCGACGAGGGAAGGCCACCAGCACTCCACGTGAAAAGATTGCCTGACTGGTGCGACGTGACCGCCTCGTTCGCGCCAAAACCCGTAATTTCGATCGTGTCGCCCGCGGTGAATTGGGCGATCTCACCTGAAAAACTATGATTATTCGTGAGCAGCAACGCAGATTGGTCGCCTAGAAATGCGACCATCTGGCCCGGTCCGACGGTATTACCAAACGCCACAGTGCCGCCTGATAAATTGATAGTGCCAGTTCCCGCTACAGACGAGCTGATGGATAGTGTGTCGCCACTTCCCTCGATCAACGTCCCGTTGTTTTCGAATAACGCCTGTCCCGTTATTGTCGAGGCGCCGCTGAAATCCCAGACGGCACCGTCGGTCAATGAAATCGTGGGAAACAGGGAAATTTCTTGACCAAAATTTGCCAATGTTCCGAGCGATGTTCCGCCGAACACGAGATCGGCAGAGCTTCCACCATTAGCAAAGCCCTGAAGGACGGCGCCAGGCAGCAGAGTCAACGAATCTGTGGTAACGCCTTTTGTAAACGAAACCGCCTCTCCGCCAGCACCGGTGATGGTGCCACCGTCTATGATGGAAACCAGGTCCTGATTGGCCCCCACCACAATACCAGTTTGTCCGGCGATGGTACCGAAATTTGTAAAGTTCGAGTAGTCGCCCACGTAAACGCCAATACTACCTCCCGAGACAACGCCCGTCGATGCATTTGTGAAAGAGCCAAGGGCGAGCCTCACCCCCATGCCACCGCTTATAGACGTGTTGCCACTGCTTATCTCGCCGGCATTGATAATTGTTGACGTATCAGGTCCAGCGCCTGAAAATTTTACGCCTTCCAAGGCGATCGAACCGCCGGTGATCGTAGCGCCCGACAAATTATCGACGATGAAACGACCCTCACTCAGCGCCATCCCGCCCTTACCGCCGTGAATGTAGCCGCTATTTACAATGCTTAGCGGCTCCGAGGTCGCTGTGATGCCGTAACCAGCGGCACCAACGATGAGTCCCGAATTATCAATGACGCCTCCGCCCTTGAGAAATATTCCTTCTCCGGTCGTTGCTGATATGGTACCACCGTTATCGATCGTCCAACTCGTGGTTGCTAAAACACCGTCACCGCTGGCAGCTAGAACGTCGCCCAAGATAGTCAGCGGGTCTCCGTATGTCGGCGCAACGAGAGTGATGCCGTGATCCAGAGTCGTGTTAATCGTTCCAGACATCTAGTCCCCCATTTGTTCCGAATAGAAAATTCGCAACTTGAGGATGTATTTGACATTAAATCTTAAGTTGTGTCACGCAAAATCTTTGGTAACGTTTTATTTTTATTAATAGACAGATCTATATTATTCGATGGTCGTGCCTGGGTTGAAGTGAGCATAAATCAACCTTGCCGTTGCTTTATTAATGCCGGAAACCGCCTCAAGGTCGCGGAGACCTGCCTGTTTGACGCCGCGAGCCGATCCAAAGTGGTTTAATAATGCGCGTTTCCGTGCGGCACCCACACCGTCAATCTCATCGAGTTCACTCGTCGTGATTTTCCTGGTCCGGCCAGCACGATGGGTTGTAATGGCGAACCGATGTGCCTCGTCCCTTAACCGCTGCAGGTAATATAAAACCGGGTCCCGTGCCGGCAATTGGAAGGGCGGCCGATCCTTCTGATAAAACCACTCGCGGCCGGCGTTTCGATCGGGTCCTTTAGCGATGGCAACCAATGGGAGATCGTGAATGCCCAGCTCATCAAAGACCGCATGGGCAGCCGACAATTGCCCGGCGCCGCCGTCGATCAAGACCAAATCCGGCCACGTCCCGTCGGTTCGATCCGGATTTTCCGACATGATCCGCGAAAAGCGTCGCATTAAAACTTCACGCATCATCGCAAAATCGTCGCCTGGCGTGAGCGGGCCCTTGATCGCAAACTTTCGATAGGCCGATTTCATAAATCCATCCGGGCCCGAGACCACCATCACGCCATAAGCGTTAGTGCCGGTGATGTGGGAATTGTCGTAGATCTCGATGCGGGCGGGCGGTTGATCCAAACCAAACAAGGCACCCGTCGCGCTCAGGAGTTTCTCCTGACCAGCGGATTCCGCAAGTTTACGCTCCATCGCTTCACGAGCGTTCGTCTCCGCATGACGTACAACGTCACGCTTCTCTCCACGCTGCGGCACGACCAGATCGACTTTGCGACCAGCTCTCAATGCCAAAGCTTCAGCCAGCAAATCGACTTCGGGCACCGTTTCGTTGAGCAGGATCATCGGGGGGGGCGTCTTATCGTCATAGAATTGAGCGATGAATGCGGCCAGGACTTCAGCCGCCCCCTCACCTCTGGCTTGTGACGGAAAAAAACTGCGATTCCCGTTGTTACGGCCGCCGCGAATAAAAAACACCTGAACGCAGGACTGCCCAGCGGCCTGAAAAACTGCAATCACATCGGCATCCGCAATGCTTTCGGGATTGATGACGTCAGATCCCTGAATATGAGTAAGCCCGCGGATGCGGTCGCGAATCGCAGCGGCGCGCTCGAACTCCAGCGCAGCGGAAGCTGTCTCCATTTCCGCCGCAAGATCGCGCTGCACGGTACCTGCCTTGCCAGAGAGAAATGCTCTTGCCTGATCGACGGTCACAGCGTACTCGCTGGCCGATATCCGTCCGACGCAGGGCGCGGAGCATCGCTTGATTTGATGAAGCAGACAGGGGCGCGATCGATTGGCAAACACCGTGTCGGCACAGGTCCGCAGCAAAAACACTCTCTGCAATGCTTGAATGGTCTGATTGACGGACCAAGCGGATGCAAACGGTCCCCAGTAGCCACCTTTGCGGGTTTGCGCGCCACGATGTTTGGTCAACTGAGGAAACGTGCCGTCAGCGGTAATCAGGAGCCAAGGATATGATTTATCGTCACGCAGCAAAATGTTGTAACGAGGCTTGAGCCGTTTGATCAGATTGGCCTCGAGCAACAACGCTTCAGCCTCTGTGTGGGTCGTGACAACTTCGAGCGCAAAGGTCTCCCCAACCATTCGCCGTAGACGCTCTGGAAGCCGAGCCTGTTGCATATATGCAACAACGCGCTTCTTCAGACTCCGCGCCTTTCCCACGTAAAGCGCGTTACCCGCAGCATCGAGCATTCGATAAACACCAGGCCCCGCTGGCAGATTGGCCAGGGCTGAGACAATGACGTCGACGCCGCCCTTCGCAACGGGTTCCGTCATGGTACGGTCCGCCTCGTTAGCGATACGTATTTCCTGTGGATAACCCTGTGCGTAACTGCAAACCAACCTTGTACGGGCACGGATTTCATGTCGGGCCTCCGACCATGCAGAATTTTGCCAAATCCGCATAACATATTGATTCGTATAATATATTAAACCCGTTGTATGACACTAGCATTTCACATCCTTGACCTAGCCGCCTGATTTCGTGCGATATTCTGCTTGGTGGACAACTTTTTTTCCTAACACCCGCCACTATGGCTGAAATCGGCCTCTCCCGGTTCCCGGATGCGTGACCCATCTCCCAATTTCCGACGTTTCGTTTGGCGCGTTTGAATGACCAATGAGGTAAACTGCTTCGAGTGACGATCGGCGCCTTTCGCAACGCTTGCGCTCGGGGCGCCAAACACTATGAATCATGGCGAATGAAAAAGAGCACACCATGAACGCGTCAACCCTCGCCGTAGAAACGCAAAATTCGGAACCCGCACCGTTCCCAATATATCCCTTGCGTCCATCCGAAGTGCAATATTTCCTAAAAACCTGCGATGCGCCAATCGCGGCATTTATCACAGCGCAAGGCTTCGCGGGACTGGAGCGAAAGATTGTTCTGATACCGGGCAACGACGGTATTGCCGGTGCGTTACTTGGAATTGGCGACGATCAGACACATCTACCGTTTGGAATATTAAGTAGTGCCTTACCGCCCAACACCCATTGGACCTTGCTACCGGGTAGCTACGATGCCGAGCAAGCCGCGCTTGCGATCATGCGCGGCGCCTATCAATATGAGCGGTTCAAACCGCGCGCTCAAGCCCCAGCGCGTATCGTCGTCCCACACGCAACCTCCAGATCAGTTGTATTGGCGAAAGCAATCTATGACGCTCGCGACCTGATCAATACGCCCGCCAACCTGCTCGGCCCTGCAGAACTGGCAGACGCCGGTGCCGAACTTGCGCTGCGTTTTAGCGCCAAAACTGAACGGATTACCGGTCGCGCATTAGACGATGGCTACCCTGCGCTGGCCGCAGTGGGGGCCGGGTCGGCACGCCATCCACAAATGCTACGATTTCAGTGGGGTGACGATCCAGCACTGCCCTTGATCTCACTTTGCGGTAAAGGCGTCTGCTTCGATACCGGCGGGTACGACATTAAGCCCAGCAGTGCGATGCTTCGCATGAAAAAGGATATGGGCGGTGCCGCCATTGCACTTGGCGTCGCACAAGCCGTCATGGCGCTGAACTTACCCGTTCGCCTCGATGTCAGGATTGGCTGTGTGGAAAACAGCGTATCCGGCCACGCCATGCGGCCGCTCGATGTGCTGAAGACACGCGCCGGGTTGATGGTGGAAGTTGGCAACACAGACGCCGAAGGCCGCTTGGTACTGGCAGATCTGTTGACGGATGCCGTCAGCGCCAAACCAGACTGGCTGATCGACTTCGCGACCCTCACCGGCGCCGCTCGGGTTGCTCTCGGCCCCGATATTCCAGCGCTATTTTCCAACTGTGATCATCTCGCGAACGCCTTGCTCGCGAGCGGTCGCGCTACCCATGATCCGCTATGGCGTCTCCCTCTCTGGGTCGGATACGATTCATGGCTCGACAGCACCATAGCTGACTGCAACACCGTGGGCTCCAAACCGATGGCCGGCGCGATTGTCGCGGCCCTATTCCTTAACCGTTTTGTTCCAAAGAACGTCTCGTGGGCGCATATAGATACCTATGCGTGGAACGACGTGTCTCGACCCGGACAGCCGGAAGGCGGCGAAGCTCAATCCCTTTTAGCAACAGTTTCGGCCATTGAATGCCTTTGCCATGAGGCCCGCCACTGAATTGCGACAAAATCACGGCGGAGGATCTTGCAACGGAGTTGCAATGTTTTCATGTTCCAGTCTCTTGTTCTAGCCCATGAACTCTCATAACTGTTACAGGTCCGATCGTTGTTAATGCGGCATGACGATTAGATGCTCGGTGCCCAGCAGACGATTCTAAGGTACCATACGGTATGAGGCCGGTGAGCGGTCTTGGGAAATTTCCGCCGTTCGCAAATGAAGAGGAGTGTTTACTCATGGCAACGCAGATGACGTCAGATGACCTAGTGGGTGTGTTGCGCGATACCGTTGTTGCGCTGGTCCGGCGCGATGGCGTCGATCTTTCCGCTCGGCAACTCGGTGTCTTCCTCACATGCTATCTCAATGAAGGCGCCCACACCGTTCGCGGCTTGGCCCAACAGCTTAATGTTTCGAAACCGGCAATAACGCGCGCTCTGGATCGCCTTTCCGATCTCGATCTGGCGCGCCGTAAGGTTGATCCTGCGGATCGGCGAAGCGTATTGGTGCAACGCACAACGAAAGGGTCTGCATTTCTCCGGGAAATCCGTGCGGTTATGGGTGAGTTAATCGCCGCAGGCCGGACGCCGGTCGATGTGGCGCCACGGCGGTCAGCTGCGGCAGGCTAAGGGTCGAGGCAAACAGCGTTAAGGCAGATTCAATGACTATGTGGCGGGTGGCGTTTGCGACCTTGGGTCTCATCCTGGGTACTGGCTCGGCTTACGCGGCAAGACCGGCACCTCCTGCAGCAGATATCCCTGTGCTGACCAAAGTTACCAACTATTTGAATGGTTTAAAAACCATCACTGCTAAGTTTATGCAAGTCGGTCCCGATGGCTCGGTTCGTACCGGGAAGGCAATTGTGCAGCGGCCCGGCAAGATGCGGTTTCAGTACGATAAACCCAATCCACAATTGCTCGTTGCCGGTTTCGGCCTGCTTGTATACCACGACCCGGAACTGGATCAGACGACGAATATTCCTCTAGCGTCCACGCCGCTTGGAATTCTACTCGACAGGACGGTTCGGCTGTCCGGCAAGGTGACTGTGACGAAAATATCGCAGCCACCTGGCGAGGTGCAAGTCAGCCTTATCAGGACCGGTAAAGCACAGCAGGGTCATATCACGCTCGTATTCTCCACGGATCCGATGGAACTGCGTCAATGGCGCGTGACCGATAACCAAGGCCAATTGACTCAGGTCAGTCTCTACGATCTGCATGATGCCAAACCGTTTCCGGATAAGGACTTTGAATATATTCAAGGCATTACGCCAAACTAATCCGTGGTGCATCCCTGGTCCCCGTGATCTGGGTGGTGACATGGCACGCGGGATTTGGGACTAAGTGGCATGGTCGCCAGATCGGCAAAGCTTATCGGGATTTCGTGTTGTCAAAAGGCCTTCGGGGTGTTCGGCATGATCAACCATGCGGCATCCGACACTTATGTTCGCGCTGTGGATCAGGTGGTCGGTGCCGTACCGATCTTGATACCCGCGAATGGAAAGAGCGCCGACGTGGCCACACTGCTCGATCGGCTGGATGGTCTTATCCTGACAGGTAGCCGCAGCAACGTGGCAGCGGAGTTCTACGGCGGCCCGCCACAAACTGCCGACGATGCCCCGGAGGATCCCGCCCGCGACCAGGTAACCTTGCCGCTCGTTCGCGGCGCGGTTCAACGTGGATTGCCCGTGCTGGCGATTTGCCGTGGTCTACAGGAATTGAATGTTGCTCTTGGCGGTTCCCTCCATCAGCGCCTGCAGGATATCCCGGGCAAGATCGATCACTCCACGCCCATGCAGCGGCATGGCCCTGTTCGGGTCGGAAAAGCGCATTTTATCGCAGTCAGACCGGAAGGCCTGCTTGATTCAATCATCCAAACGACCTGTTTAGCCGTGAATTCGCTCCATAATCAGGGTATCAAACGAATGGCGCGTGGGCTGGTTGTCGAGGCGCGCGCGATCGATGGCACGATCGAAGCTATCTCGGGAACCGGACGGGGATATTTGCTCGGCGTGCAATGGCACCCGGAGTACGACTTTGATCACGACATTGCCTCTCGACGTATTTTTGAGAGCTTCGGTGCCGCGGTACGGGGCGTGTAAGAAGTGCACCAGAATAATATTTCGGAGGATGTCGTATGTCGGAGTGGGTTATCGATCCAGTCGCATTACCAACTGTCCCTGTGGCTGGCGGGAGGAAGTTTCCTGTGCGCCGGATATTTTGTGTAGGTCGTAACTATGCCGCACATGCCCGTGAGATGGGTGCCGACCCCGACCGGGAACCGCCATTTTTCTTCACCAAGCCGGCCGACGCGGTTATTTCGTCCGATCGCGTGCCATATCCGACTGCAACACGCGCACTGCATTTCGAAATGGAACTCGTGGTGGCCATCGGGCGGGAAGCTCAGTCCGTCGCGGCCACGCAGGCGCTCGACCACGTATACGGCTACGCCGCAGGGGTCGATCTGACTCGGCGCGACCTGCAAGATGAGGCCAAATCGCTTAGGCGCCCGTGGGATATGAGTAAGGGTTTCGATGCTTCGGCTCCGATCGGCCCCATCACCCCGATTGCGGTGAGCGGCCATCCTTCGCACGGTAAAATCACATTGTCAGTCGATGGCGTTATCAAACAAAGCGGTCACTTGGCCGACATGATCTGGCCGGTTCCTGACATCATTGTTTTTCTCTCCAAACTGGTCACACTGATGCCCGGCGATCTTATTTTTACAGGCACGCCGGACGGGGTTGGCGCCGTCGAGCGCGGCAGCCGTATTCATGGATCCGTCGAAGGCGTCGGCGCGGTATCGTTCGAACTGGTATGACCAGGACGCTGACCGTCGCGACGTGGAACATCAATTCAGTACGTTTGCGACAGGATTTGCTCACGACGCTGATGGCCAAAGCTGCGCCGGATATTTTATGTCTTCAGGAGACCAAGGCGCCAGATTTCCTGTTTCCCAGCGACTTGGGCAACAAGTTGGGGCTTCCCCACGTTTTGACCCGTGGGATGAAGGGTTATAACGGGGTAGCCGTCCTATCGCGTTTTGAATTGCAACGCCTTGAGACAACGCCAGATTGGTGTGGCAAGTCCGATTGTCGTCACATCGCAGCCAATGTCCTTATCGGCCATCAACCGATAACGATTCATAATTTCTACGTACCGGCCGGTGGCGATATCCCCGACCGCGAGGCTAACCCAAAATATGGCCACAAACTCGACTTCATCACAGAAGCGAAAAAACATTTCGCCTCTTGTCCCCCTTACCGTACTATTCTTGTGGGCGATCTCAATATCGCCCCGCTCGAGAATGACGTGTGGAATCATAAACAACTTCTTGGTGTCGTAAGCCACACGCCCGCGGAGACCGCCGGCCTCAACGAATGGCGTGAACAGGGTTTTACCGATGCGATCCGTCACTTCGTTTCACAGGACCAGAAACTTTTCACTTGGTGGTCATACCGCAACCGTGACTGGCGCGCTTCCAACCGAGGTCGCAGACTCGATCATATCTGGGTATCCCGCGATCTCGAGGCGTCCTTGTCCCACCACGATATCCTCAGCGAGGCACGCGACTGGCCGCGTGGTTCAGATCACGTCCCCGTCGTTCTCACGCTGGCAATATAGATTTGCTTGCCGCGACAAGGTACGGCGCGCGGCGGATGCATCACGCGCCAATCGTGCCAGTTCCACGATTTGTCGAGGCCGGCGTATAACACTGGCAACGACGCGGGAGATTGCGATCCGCCCTTGCTCGTCTAATGCAACAAGGCTGGCCGGCGGCAAGGCCCGGTGGGCGGGATCGGCAACCGCACGCATCGCCGCGAAGGGAATCTGGCGAAGTGCCGCGACTCGCGCCACGTCGACCGACTCAAGATCAACCGCCGCCGCCATGGTTGACTTATAAAGAACAGCTTTTTCAGCGATCATTACGACGGCCGCATCCGCGCCTGTCAGCCGTTCGACCGTCGCGCCCCCCATACGCCGAACGAGATCCGCATCACAGCGATACCGTGTCTCTCCGGATACGATCCAGTTTGGAACCAAAAGTGAACCCGCAGGCAATCCCGGATCAAGCCCCCCGGCCAATCCGAAACTGATCAGAACAGTTGCCCCACGGTCGACAAGCCGCAAGGTGGCCTGCGCGACACCTCCGGGCGTACCGCCGCCCGTTTCGACCAGCACGTCATAGTCAGCGAGCAAGCGAGCCTCAGCGCTGAGTCCGGTAATAAAACCGATCAAACGACGATATCCAGTTAGATCACTTCGGACTGAGCACCATCACCATCTGACGGTTTTCCATCTTCGGCATCTGCTCGACCTTTGTTTCGGTTTCCATATCGATTTTGATCCGCTCCAGGACCTTCACGCCCAGTTCCTGATGAGCCATCTCGCGACCACGAAACCGCAACGTCACCTTGACCTTGTCTCCCTCGCCGATGAAGCTTTTCATCGCCCGCAACTTTACCTGATAATCATTTTCATCAATGTTCGGACGAACCTTGATTTCCTTGATCTCGATGACTTTCTGCTTCTTACGAGCTTCGTTCTTCTTTTTCTGCTGCTCGTATTTAAACTTGCCATAGTCGAGCAGCTTACACACTGGCGGATCGGCGTTGGGGCTGATCTCGACCAGGTCGAGGCCAACTTCCGTGGCGCGTCGCTGAGCTTCCCGGGTTGTCAAAACGCCCATCATTTCGCCGTCCTGGTCGATCAATCGAACCTGGGGCACACGGATATCTTCGTTGACGCGCGGCCCTTCGCGGCTTGGCGGGGTCGGCGGAGCAGGTAGTCTGGCTATGTCGCTCTCCTGTCGTGGTGACGAAATAATTTTGTCTTACATTGCCTCTAGACGATATCGGTCGATCGAAGCAACAGAACAAGGCACGCAGCGCCGTCATTGATCGGCGAATGGGTCCTCGGGATACCGCACATGCATTAATGTCAGCCCTCCCGAGGGCGCGGTGGGGCCGGCCACGGCCCGGTCGCACGCTGCGAGCACCTGGGCCACGCGAGCCGGCGACCAGTGCCCGGTTCCGACCAATTTCAAAGTTCCCACAAAATTCCGCACCTGATGGTGCAGGAAGCTCCGGGCAGATACATCGATAACAACCCTGTCTTTAAGTCGGCTGATGGCCAGGCGGTCCACCGTTCGTACCGGTGAAGCGGCCTGGCAGGCCAATGCACGAAAACTGGTAAAATCATGCCGCCCGACCAAGACATCGGCGGCCTCTTGCATCGCGACGACATCAAGCGGGTGCCGTACATGCCAGACAAAACCCGCGCCCAGCGCCGGTCGCGCGGGCCGATTCAAGATGACGTAGCGATAAGATCGCTCTATCGCCGAAAAACGCGGACTCCAAGCCGGATCGCTGACGACGCTGGCGGCGAGCACCGCCACCGCATGGGGTTGCATATGAAAATTCAGCCCATTGCGGACTGCATTGATATGCAACCGATCGGGCAGATCGACCAGAACAACTTGACCCGCGGCATGCACGCCGGCATCGGTGCGACCCGCCGCAACGCTTGGTATAACGGGGCCACCGCTCAAACGAGCGGCCGCCTGCTCCAAAACCTGCTGCACGGAGACACCGTTTACCTGTCGCTGCCATCCGACGAACGCCCGGCCGTCATACTCGAGCTTTAGAGCGAATCGCGTCACCCCAATTTTGTCCCGATCGGAACGGCGTGGCCCCGTAGAAAGGCTGATCCGTCCATAGTCGCACCGCCCGCCTGCCTGATGCGCGTCAGCCGCAGGGCGTGCTCACCGCAGGCAATGGTGAAATGATCGTCAAGAACGACACCTGGCTCACCCGCAACATCAACGATATCCGCCGCAATAATTTTCAACGCCGCGCCACCGAGTCTGGTTTCCGTCCCAGGCCAAGGCGTGAATGCCCTAATCCGGCGTTTGATTTCGCCGGCTGGGCGGCTCCAGTCGATCACCGAATCCGCCTTCGATAGCTTGGGCGCATAGGTGCCACCGGCAGGCTGCGGGGTGCGGGGCCACTCGCCCGACAGGGCTCGCAGGATCATTCGGCCGCCCATAACTGACAATCGGTCGTGGAGGGTTGCTGACGTATCATCCGGGCCGATCGGGGTACGCTCGGCGAATAAAGCAGGACCAGTGTCCAGTCCGGCATCCATCTGCATGATCGTGATTCCGGTCTCGGTGTCTCCTGCCAGAATTGCAGCCTGAATCGGCGCCGCACCGCGCCATCGCGGCAGCAGACTGGCATGAATATTCAAGTATCCGAATCGCGGCAAATCCAGAATCGCTTCCGGTAAAATCAGCCCATATGCAACGACCACGCCGTAATCGAGATCAAGCGACCGTAAATGGTCGGCTTCTTCGATATTGCCGCGCAGTCGGCGGGGCGTACGAACCGGAAGTCCCAACTCGTCAGCGGCCTGATGAACCGCGCATCGGGTCATCCGTTGGCCGCGGCCCGCCGGCTTGGGGCGCTGGCAGTATACGGCTGCGAGCTGATGCCCCGCAGCATGCAAAGCCCGCAGCGCAGGTACTGCGAATGCGGGTGAACCCATGAAGACCAATCGCATCAACGGGCCGGCTTTACAGCGCTGAGCTGGTCGCGCTGCTCCTTCGCGAGTTTCCGCAGGAGGATGTTACGCTTGAGGGCCGACAGATGATCGACGAACAGAACCCCATCCAGATGGTCGATTTCATGCTGAATGCAGGCCGCAAGCAACCCATCCGCCTCCAAGCTATCGCGCTTTCCAGCAACACTCTCGAATGCCACGGTAATTTCGGCCGGTCGCGTGACATCGGCATACTGACCAGGCAACGACAAACACCCCTCTTCGCGCGAAACCAGTTGCTGGCTCACTCTCGTGATCTCGGGATTGATCATAACGATCGGTGCAGGCACGCCGTCCGGTGCCAGATCAATCACAACGAGCCTGAGCGAAATCCCAATCTGCGGCGCCGCGAGCCCGATACCCGGAGCTTTATACATGACGGCCAACATGGTGTCCGCCAAGCGAGCAGCACTTGCGCGCTCGTCAGCGCTAATGCGCCGCGCCTTCAACCGCAACCGCTTGTCCGGCACGATCAATATATCTGGCAGTGCCCCAGGTGGCATATCGATCGCATTGCTCATGCGCGCGATTTACCTCTGCCCCGCGCCGCGATCAATCGGCGCTTGCAAAATCTGTCAAATATGCCCAATTCTGGAGGGACGGAGTGCCTGTCGGGCTCCGGTTGTCTCGCTCGAAAGGAGGAGGCCATGACGACGAGAGTATTCACTTCGCCCTTGTTTCTCGGTTTCGATCACCTTGAACAAATCATTGAACGCGCTGCTAAGACGTCTTCTGAGGGATACCCGCCGTACAACATTGAGCAACTCAGTACGACGAGTCTGCGCATAACAATCGCCGTTGCTGGATTTATCATGGATGACCTGCAGATAACGCAGGAAGATAACCAGTTGGTAATACGTGGCCGTCAGAATGACGAGACGCAAGGCCGGATATTTCTCCATCGCGGCATTGCAGCGCGGCAGTTTCAAAGAGCCTTCGTCCTGGCTGAGGGTATCGAGGTAAAAGGCGCTTGGCTTGATAACGGATTGTTGCATATCGACCTGGTTCGACCGCTGCCCGAGGCAAAGATCAAAACGATCGCGATCAAGAAAGGTGCGTCCAACCCGTCCGGGATCAACTCGGCGCGGTCCTTGGATGGCGAAACAGTGACGACGCGAATTTACGAACGCGATCGTGAACAGGAGTAACGACCATGAACGTCAAGACACATGATGGTTCGACCGATGCTTTTCCGCTTCGCGCATTCTTCGATCCGCACCATATGACCGAAGCTCAACTCGCTGAACTCGGGCTTGAACAGATTGCCTATGTACGGCCGATCATGACACCGAACGGACCGGCCTTTGGCGTATTTTCCGCCAACGGAACACCGATGGCGATCGCAACCGACGGAAATTTAGCGCGCGCGGCGATTGTTCAGAACGAAATGGCACCGGTTTCAGTCCATTAAGCTAAGAAACGCCGTCCGCTGTAATGCCAGGGCGGACGGCGTCTTGATCAATCGACGTTTGCAAGCCCGATCGGGCATGAGACACCGACGCCACCGAGATTACAGTACCCATTCGGATTTTTCGCCAGGTACTGCTGATGATAAGCTTCGGCGAAAAAAAACGGAGGGGCAGGAATAATCTCCGTCGTGATCGTACCGAATCCGGCATCGGTCAACCGGCTCTGGTACGCATCGCGAGACCGTTTCGCAGCATCGAGTTGGTTGTCGTTGAATGTGTAGATTACAGATCGATATTGCGTGCCGACGTCACCACCTTGGCGCATGCCCTGGGTAGGGTCATGATTTTCCCAGAATATTTTGAGCAAGCCATCATAGCTGATAATCGCCGGATCGAACACGACCAAGACCACCTCGGCATGACCGGTGCGCCCTGAACAAACCTCCTCATAGGTCGGATTTGGTGTGAAGCCGCCGGCGTATCCGACTGAAGTGACCAATACGCCATCGGTCTGCCAAAATTTGCGTTCGGCCCCCCAAAAGCATCCCAACCCGAACAGCGCCATTTCCGAATTCGGTGGATACGGCTCCTGCATCCTGGCACCGCTGACGTAATGAAACTCCGGCACCGCGGTCATAGCCGCGCGACCGGGCAACGCCTCGGACGCAGTCGGCATCGTCGATTTTGATTTGCTAAACATCATCTGGATATAGCGCAACATTTAAAGGTTTCGAGGTCCATGCAGTGCTAGGCGAGTTCCGCAAGCAACGATAGCTGCGATTGGCGGGGCTCTGCATGATCGGTCAGCGCGATCGGGTAATCGCCGCTGAAACAAGCATCACAGAAGGCAGGCGCTGCCGCATCACGACCCGGCTGACCCAGCGCGCGATACAATCCATCCATCGAGATGAATGCGAGACTATCCACCCCGATCAACTGGGCCATCTCGGCCACGCTATTCCTGGCAGCCAGCAATTTGCCGCGCTCAGGCGTATCGATGCCATAAAAACACGAATGAGTGGTCGGCGGCGAGGATATCCGCATATGCACCTCACGCGCGCCCGCGCCGCGCACCATTTCGACAATCTTCTGCGATGTCGTACCGCGCACGATGGAATCATCAACCAGCACGACGCGCCGCCCTTCCAGAATTGCGCGATTGGCCGAGTGCTTCAGCCGCACACCAAGGTGGCGGATCTGATCGGTCGGCTCGATGAACGTACGTCCGACATAGTGATTACGAATAATTCCCAGCTCGAATGGAACACCGCTTTGTTCAGCAAATCCCATCGCAGCCGGGACGCCGGAGTCGGGTACGGGCACGATCAGATCAGCTTCCACTGGTGATTCCCGGGCAAGTTCCTGTCCGATCCGCTTGCGTGCAGCGTAAACCGAATGGCCTTCCAACATCGAGTCGGGCCGCGCAAAGTAAATGTACTCGAATACGCAGAACCGCGGTTGCTGCGGCGAAAACGGCTTGAGGCTGCGCACGCCGCTGCGGTCGATCGCGACGATCTCACCAGGCTCGATGTCACGCACGAATTCGGCACCAACCATTTCAAGCGCACAGCTCTCGGATGCCAGAACCCAGCCGGGGCTCATCCCGTCCGCACCGTTGGTTTGGCCCAATATCAGCGGCCGTACACCCAGCGGATCGCGAACGCCGATCAGCATGTCGTTGGTCAGAGCCACAAGCGAATACGCGCCGGTCACTTGCTTAAGGGCATCGATCAATCGATCCAGCACGGTCGCGTAGAGGCTGATCGCGATCAGGTGAACGAAGACTTCGGAATCCGTCGTCGACTGGAACAGGCAACCGCGCTTGACCAGAGCCCGCTTGAGCGTGTGGGCATTGGTCAAATTGCCATTATGGCCGACAGCAAAACCGCCGAATTCAAATTCAGCAAAGAGCGGCTGGACGTTTCGCAGAAGTGTCGCCCCGGTCGTCGCATACCGGTTATGACCTACGGCCCGGGTGCCGGGCAAACCAGCCATGACTTTCGTATCGCCATAATTATCCCCGACGAGGCCGATACCCTTATGCGCATGAAACCGAACGCCATCATGGGTCACAATGCCTGTCGCTTCCTGGCCGCGATGCTGCAGCGCATGCAAGCCTAGCGCTGTGATGGCTGCCGCATCAGTGACATTCCAGGTTCCGATGACTCCGCATTCTTCATGGAACTTGTCGTCATCGATCGCGATCGCCGTGTTTGTCGACTGCGTCACGCCGGTCCATCCTTTACGACTTGAGCCTGTCATCTAATCCGCCCGCTTGAGCATGTCGAGCATCGTTTCACATGGCTGAACCTACTCGCTTGACCCTTTGGTGCCAGGCACAGCAGGCTGCGGTGCAGGTGCGGATGCACGCGGAAGGCCGTTGATATGGGGCTGATAGGCGGCAGGCAACAAGCCCACCAAAAACTGCGATCCGCTCTCGGCATATGGCAGCAACCGGGCGTTGGTGATTCCCGTCGGCCATTCAGATGGCTGAAGGAAAATCGAGAGGCCGATGTATAGCAGGCAAACAATCACGACGCCGCGCGCAAGCCCAAACGCCAACCCCAATGTCCGATCAATCCCCGAAAGCACGGAATCCCGCACCATCGACCCCAGCCATGTGCTGATTATCGAGAGTATGACGAGCACAACAATGAAGATTAACCCGATCGATAACGGCAGGATCAACTTTGGCTGGTGCACATACCCAGCCAGCTGGGTCTCGACATCGGGATAATACTCGAAAGCGGCCAGAGCGGCCCCAATCCACGCACCGACACCAAGGATCTCGCGGACCAGGCCGCGAGCCAGCGCGAGTAACCCCGACAGCACAACGATCAGGAGCGCGATCCCATCGACCCATGTCATATCTCGTCTCCCGAATGCGATGCCCGTCCTGCCGTGGCGGCGACCAGATCGCTCAAATGGCCATACTCGGCCAGGACAATACCATCCGGGGTGGCGAGCCCGCGATTGCCGCCGGCAACCCGCCGCGGCAGCGTTGCCCGACTAAAACCAAGCTTCGCGGCCTCCTTAAGGCGCAAGTCCGCCTGTGCGACTTGCCGCAACTCGCCGGAGAGGCCGATCTCGCCGAAAAATACCGTCTCGGGATCAGTCGGCACACCGGTAGCAGCCGAGACCAACGCCGCGGCCACCGCCAGATCGGCGGCAGGCTCGGAAACGCGCAGCCCGCCCGCCACGTTTAGGTAGACATCTTGACCTGCCAGTTTAACGCCGCACCGCGAATCGAGCACGGCCAGCAGCATGGATAATCGCCCCGCATCCCATCCGATTACCGAGCGCCGTGCCGATCCGCCGGCATTCGATGCGAGTAATGCCTGCACCTCCATCAGTACCGGTCGCGATCCCTCGAGCCCGGCAAAGACGGCACTTCCGGCCACATGCCCATGTCGCTCGGCGAGAAACAGGGCGGATGGATTCGCAACTTCAGCAAGACCCCGTCCGGTCATTTCGAACACACCGATCTCGTCGGTCGCGCCATAACGATTTTTGGCGCCGCGCAAGATACGAAACTGATGACCGCGGTCGCCCTCGAAATGCAGCACGACATCAACCATGTGTTCCATCACGCGGGGCCCGGCCAGCGCGCCCTCCTTGGTGACATGGCCGACCAACATCAAGGCGAATCCCTGAGTTTTTGCAGCCCTGATCAGCGCAAACGCGTTTGACCGCACCTGTGCGACCGTACCGGGAGCCGATTCGATCGTTTCATCCCAGATCGTCTGGATACTATCGATGACGACAAGGCTCGCGTGCTTCTCGGACTCCAGAGCGCCAAGGATGTCGGCGAGTACGGTGGCGGACGCAAGACTGACGGGCGCATCTCGCAGGCCCAGCCGGTCGGCGCGCAGTCTGATCTGCGCGACGGACTCCTCACCCGAAATGTAGAGGACCCGTTTGCCGGCATTCGCCAGACGAGCCGCTGCCTGCAACAGAAGCGTCGACTTGCCGATCCCTGGATCTCCCCCAACCAGAATCGCCGAAGCCTGTACCATTCCGCCGCCCAAAACCCGGTCAAACTCGGAAATACCGACCGGAATCCGCTCAGGTAACGGCGTCTCGCCAGCGAGACCGACAAATTCCACACCTCGCCCAGGCACCCGGCCGGGCTTGCGGGCGCCCGCACCGGGGCTGGGTGTCTCTGCTTCGAGCGTATTCCAGGCGCCACACGCCTCGCAGCGGCCGGTCCATTTGGGTGCGGCTGCGCCGCACTCGGTGCAGACAAAGCGCATTGCCAATCGCGCCATTCAACAAGGTGCCGGATTGAGCGGTTTCATGGGGTCGGTCCGATACAAGATCAGGATGGGTGCCATCCAAAGTGCTGAAACAAGAATTGACGCAAGGCGAGCAAACCATCCGCCGCCACATCGATCGGTGCAGCCGCAGCGGCTGCCCCCATCACGGTAAGGGTGATGGCGCTTGCCGCGGCAGCGGCCTGCATCGCCTGCATATCGCCGGCAGCTTCCGCCGCCTGCCGCCACGCAGCCACGCTGGTCGGTGTCGTCAAATGCGGCAGAACCGTCATGAAATCGATCCGGCTTGCCGCGGCGACGCCCCGATAGGCCTGCTCCAACGCTGGCGGCAGCGGCGCGCTCCCCCGCTTTTCCGCAATCGCCTCAATCGTGGGCAGATCGCTCATCAAGGGATCAACCATGATCCGGCCATGTGCATCAACAACGCCTAACGTCCCGATCGCCTCACCACCATAAGCCGACAGCGAGGCGGCGTCGGCCGGGACGTCTTCTCCGGTTAACAGAACGGCATCGGCTTCGCCCGCGGCAAAGGCGCGCACAATCGCCGGGGCACCGCGCAGACCAAAAATCGGCGCCGTCGAGACGCCCAGCCGGTGGAACGCCAGCAACGCGGCCAGATCGGGACTTTCGGGAGACGCCGCGGCGAGCCGGATTGGCGCAGGATCAGCGAGGCGCGGTAACCCTCCTCGCACGACCAGAACGGCGGCTGCGATACCCGCCATGACGGGAATCCAATCACCCGGTTGAAAATGCACGCGGGGATCACCTGTCAGGAAGGCGATGATCGCTTCACTAGGCAAAACCGCTGCCGTCCTGCCGTCCGGGACAACCATGGTCTGCAGCCGGTTCGCTCCGGTAACGCCGTCCTCACCGCCGACGCGCTGGAGTTGGATGGGCCGGTGCGGCGACAGAGTTCCACCGATCCCCTGAGCAAATGCGCGCGACCAACGATCGATCCGCCCGCCGCGCGGACCGCAGACAAGTATCGCGTAATCAGAAACTGCCGTATCCGCCTGATCCGCGACGACCATCGGCGATGCAGCAATGCCGTCCCTAAGCAGCAGGCCCGCAATTCCGAGGCAGCCCAGCACCGTGCGCCGCCGCATCATGGCGCGCATGATCGAAGCTTATTGGTCGTAGCGGACAAGCGCTTCAAACGGCACATCGAGGCGGTCCCGCCCATGCAGAAATCCGAGTTCGATCAGGGCGATTGCCGCCGGGACCTCTGCCCTCACATTCTTGAGAAGGGCAATGCCGGCCGCCATGGTGCCCCCGGTCGCCAGAAGATCGTCGACCACGACAACCCGCTGGCCGGGTGTCACCGCATCGGACTGAATTTCGATCCGATCGGAGCCATATTCGAGATCGTAATCAAGCCCGACCGTATCGCCCGGCAATTTACCCCGTTTGCGCAACATAACGAAACCGCAGCCCAATTTCGTTGCCAGAGGGGCCGCAAGCAAAAAACCACGGCTTTCCACGCCAGCCAGCACGTCGGGCCGATAGGCGCCCACAATACGGGCCAATCGGCCCATCGCAACCTGCCAGGCGTCCGCATTCCGCAGGAGCGTTGAAATATCGTAGAACAAAATGCCGGGTTTCGGAAAATCCGGCACGCCGCGAATGTGGTCTTTCAGGTCCATGGCGCCCGTATACCGGAGGCTGCGCCGCTGGCAAATCGCCATGGCTGGACGGTCAATGTCGGCCAAACGGCGCAAAGCCCGCCGAAGCCGTGGACAACTCGACCCAATTGATCTCGTCAGCTTGCCATCCGCTCGATATGTACGTCATGGTTGGTGCCGCTGGCCGAATCGTCCAAAGACTTTTTCTCGACCTGACAGCGTGCTGTACGATACACTAAATCTGGGGATCAAATACTCATGGACCGTCGTAGCCTACTACATTTTGTTGGTGGCCTCAGCATATCCGCAGGGCTTGGCCTGTTAGATACGGGGCGAGCCGCAGCGTCCGATGCATTGCCGGATACGTCATCGCCGTTCAGCGTTCGGAGCCTCGGCAAACCTGGTGCAGCAGTCACTGTTTACGAGTATTTTTCGATGAACTGCCCACATTGCGCCTATTTCGGCACCCGTGTGCTGCCCGACGTCGTCACCAAACTCATCAAAACCGGAAAAATCTACTACGTCTTCAAGGACTTCCCCCTGAACGAAGATGCCGTCATGGCCGCGCAAGTCGCCCGCACACTGCCCGCGCATGAATATTTTCCATTCATCTCCGAACTATTCCGCACCCAGGATCAATGGGCATTCGATCCCAATCTGAAAACCAAGCAGGATTACGCGAATGCCCTGTTCCGGTTCGCGGCTCTTGCCGGTATGGATCGAAAATCCTTCGATGCTGCTCTTGCCGACAAAAAACTCGAGGCGTTCATTCTGAACGAGCTAAAGATCGGCGAAAAACAATACCATGTGAACGCGACACCCACCTTCATCATCAACGGCCGTAAACGCGAGGGCGCTGTCGACTTCAAGCAGTTCTCGCGTTGGATCGACGAAGCGTAGGCCCGCATTGCCCGCACGGTTCGCCCGCATCCGAATTGCCGGCTTCAAAAGCTTTGCCGATCCGACGTCGATCGAAATCCTGCCTGGGCTGACCGGCATCGTTGGTCCCAACGGGTGTGGCAAATCCAACGTGGTGGACGCGTTGCGCTGGGCGATGGGGGAAGCCAGCGCCAAATCGATGCGGGGCGGCGAGATGGACGATGTCATTTTCGCCGGGACGCTGTCCCGCGCCGCGCGAAGTGTGGCGGAAGTCGCCATCTCCCTTACGGATACCGCAGGGCTGGCCCCCGCACCGTTTCACGCCGATGCGGAACTTCAGATCACCCGCAAGATCGAGCGCGGTTCCGGCAGCACCTACCGCGTGAACGGCCGTGAAACCCGCGCGCGCGACGTCGCAGTCCTGTTTGCCGATCTTGCTTCCGGCGCTCGCAACTCCGCGATGATCAGCCAGGGCCGCGTCTCCGCGCTGGTCAATGCGCGCCCGGATGAACGGCGCGCGATCCTCGAGGAAGCGGCCGGCATCACAGGTCTGCATTCCCGGCGTCACGAGGCGGAGCTGAAACTGCGGGCGGCCGAGCAGAATCTCACCCGGGCCGAAGACCTGCGCACCCAGCAGGAAGCGAGGCTGGCCGATTTGCAGAAACAAGCACGTCAGGCTAATCGCTATCGTAACCTGTCGGGTGCCATCCGCGACGCCGAGACCGAGTATCTGGCAACCGAGCACCATATCGCCCGATCGCGCCAGCGGGACGCCCAAACCGCCCTG
Organism: Acidiphilium sp. PA; assembly: GCF_026191915.1. Classification (GTDB taxonomy): domain Bacteria; phylum Pseudomonadota; class Alphaproteobacteria; order Acetobacterales; family Acetobacteraceae; genus Acidiphilium. Next base: position 61,538 of record NZ_JAIMBY010000013.1, on the reverse strand, counting down.
GCCGCCGCCCAGACCGCCGTGGTCGTCGCGCAACGCGAGCGTGACGAGGTGACGCAGAGCGAGCGTGGTCAAACCGATGCCCTCCCCGCGCTGCGCGCCCGGGAGAGCGAAGCACGTACCGCGCTCGAACGAGCTCGCATTCAACTCGAGCATATCGATGCGGAGATCAAGCGGATCGGGATGGCCCGCACTGAAGCCGAAGCAAGACTGGCCGGGTTGATCCGCGACCATCAGCATGCCGAACGGACCGCGACGAGTGCGAATGACGCGAAACAGCGCCTGATCGAGGAGCGCAGCCGGCTGGAAGTCGAGCGTCTTGCCGCGCCTGAAAGCCTCGCGGCCGCGAATGTCGCGGCCGATCATGCGTCGGCGGCACTTCAGGATGCTGAGGCGCGTGCCCAATCCGCGACGGAAGCCGCCGCTCACCTGGCCGCAGGGCACCAAGCGATCAACGCGCGATTGAAGCTCGCGCGCGAACAAGCCGCACAGACGCGCAATCGCGCAGCACAAGCCGCGGCGGAGCACCAGCGAGCCGTGGCCGAGCTCATTCCGCCCGAACGAACCGCTACGCTCGACGCGGCGCGTAACGCCGCTGTCGCTGCCTACCTGCAGGCTGAGTCGGCGCAACGCGAAGCGCAGGCGGCTGTGCAAGCCGCCGAGCAGGCGCGCGGCGAGGCCACAGCTGTGGCGGCGGCGCTGCGCACGGATTCGTTGGCAGCCGATGCGGCGGTGGCGCGCATCAAAGCCGAGGTCGACGCACTCGGCGCCGTCCTCGCTCAAAAATTCGGTCGCGAAGCCGAGCCGCTGCTCGACCAGATATCGGTGCCGACCGGGTTCGAAAACGCCCTCGGTGCCGCGTTGCGCGATGAACTTGCGGCAAGCACGCAACCAACCGCCCCTCGGCACTGGCGGGCGCTGCCGCCGATCGATGCGCCGCACGCACTGTCAAGCCTGGCTGCGCACATCGAGGCACCGGAGGCACTGCACCGCGCGCTCGGCCATATTCTGCTTCTGCCCGAAGGAGCAGACGGCGATACGCTGCAACAATCACTGCAACCCGGCGAAACCCTGGTGTCGGTCGAGGGTGGTGTGTGGCGCTGGGATGGCTACGTGACCCGCGCCGGCGCACCGAGCGAAGCGGGGCTCCGACTGGCGCAGCGGAACCGACTGAACCAGCTCCAACAGGACCTCAGCGCCGCAACGATTGAAGCGGCACGGCACAAGCGACAACGTGGCGAAGCCGAGCAGGCGGAACACACCGCTCGCCAGACCGAGGAACTCGCCCGGACGGCCCGCAAAGCAGCCGACCAACAGCTAGAGCGAGCGCGTGGCGAAACCCGGACGACCACCGAAGCCGCCAGCAGGATCGCAGCCGAAGCAGAGCGAAAGACAGCGCGCGCGCTTGCCGCAGCGGAGCTTGTCGGCCGCCTTGAAGCGGAACATGCTGGCGCCGCCGCAGCGCTTGCGACAGTCGAAACGGAGCTTGCCGCCCTACCGGATGTGACGGCCCTTCGCGCTGACGTCGACCGTACCCGTGCCCGCGTGACCGACGCACGCCGCGCCGAGACAGAGGCGCGTCATACGGTGCAGCGCCTGACCAGCGAAATGGACCATCGCAACCGCCGCCTCGGGTCAATCGATCGAGAAATCGCCGACTGGACGGAGCGTGCCGCCGATGCCACAGCTCGAATCACCGATCTTGCCGCGCGCCTGCGCGAAGCCCGCACTGCCCTCGAGTCGCTGCCGACCGACAGTAATGCGGCCGATACGCGCGATTCTACGCAAAAGGCACTTGCCGAGGCGGAGCATCATCACGTTGCCGCTGCTGCCGCGCTGAAGGTGGCCGAACAGCAGTCCGAGACCTTGATGGCGACATTGCGCGAGGCCGAGCAGCGGTTATCCCGCGCCCGCGAGGCGCTGATCCTGGCGGAGTCCGGCGTGCGCGAAGCCGATTTCGCGTGGGGCACGATCGCCGAACGGATCCTGGAGCGCTTTGGCGTCGATCCGGCACTCCCCTCCCTGACCGACCCCACGGCCGAATCGGGCGAACGAGCCCGTAAACGATTTGAACGACTCACGCGCGAACGTGACGAGATGGGGCCGGTGAATCTTCGGGCCGAAATCGAGGTTGGCGAAATCGAAGAACGCCTGGCTGGAATCGAGCGCGAACGCGCTGAAATATCCGCGGCGATCTCGAAACTGCGCGGGTCGATCGGCCACCTCAATCGCGAAGGTCGTGAGCGCCTTTCGAACGTTTTCACCGAAATCGACCGTCATTTTCAGGCGTTGTTCACCCGCATGTTCGGCGGTGGGCGCGCGCATCTGGCGCTCACGGGGTCGGACGACCCGTTGGAAGCCGGACTCGAGATTTTCGCTGAACCGCCTGGCAAGAAACTGGCAAGCTTGTCACTGCTGTCGGGCGGCGAGCAGGCGCTGACGGCCCTGTCACTGATCTTCGCGGTGTTTCGCTGTAATCCGGCGCCCATTTCGGTCCTTGACGAAGTGGACGCCCCCCTCGATGACGCCAACGTCGATCGATTCTGTACTTTGCTCGAAGACATGGCGCGCGAAACCGGCACGAGGTTCCTGGTGGTTACCCATCACCATCTGACCATGGCAAGGATGGATCGCCTCTACGGGGTCACCATGCAGGAGCGCGGCATTTCACGGGTCCTGTCGGTCGATCTCGGCACAGCGACCGCTCTGGTCGATCAAGCGGTTCCAATCGCCGCGGAATGAATTCGACCCGCGATCACGCTGACAGTCATAGATGTATTTCACGATCGCGATATGTTGACTTGCGGCGCGCGCACCGGTAGCAACCCATCGCCGTCCGAAAGGCGGGCGTAGAGGTGTTTCGATGGGTGACGATCAGGCTCAGGGACCACGCGATCGAGCCGATTTCGATCAGCGTCTTGCCGCAGCACGAGACCGCGCCGGGCTGGACCAGCCCGAACCGGTCAACCAGCAGCGCGCAGAGGGTCCCAATCCGTTCAGCCTCGCGATGCGACTGGGTGCCGAAATGGTGGCTGCCCTGGTTGTTGCTGTCGCGATCGGTTACGGGCTAGACCGATTGTTTCACACGAAACCGTGGTTCATGATCGGGTTCGTTCCCATCGGGGCGATTGCGGGGTTTCGCAATATCGTTCGCGCAATGGGTACAACCCAAAAAGACTAACCGGAGGAGACTATGGCGCAAGAATCGGCGATCAACGCATTGGGACAGTTCCAGTTGACCACCGGTTTCGGTCCGGTTGGCCGGCTGGTCGAATTTACTAATTCCAACGAAATGATGCTGCTCGCCGCGGCCATCATCACCCTGTTGTTCGCGACCGCTTTGCGCCACCGCGCGATGGTGCCGGGACGGATGCAGGGGCTGGCGGAGATGAGCTACGAATTCGTGCATCAGATGGTCGATGATACCATCGGTCACGAAGGCCGGCGCTTTTTTCCTTTTATATTCACGTTATTCGCCTTCATTCTGGTGGGTAACATTCTCGGGCTGTTCCCTTATTTCTTTGCCTTCACCAGCCATATCGCGGTCACGGGTGCGTTGGCGCTGTTTGTGTTCCTTCTCTCTACCGCGGTCGGCTTCTGGTACCACGGGCTCGGCTTCTTCAAATTCTTCTCGCCCCCCGGGGTTCCCGGCTGGCTATTGCCTTTGCTGATCCCGATCGAAATCGTATCATTCCTGTCGCGCCCGATTTCGCTCTCCGTTCGTTTGTTCGCCAACATCACAGCGGGTCACGTGATGTGGGAAGTGTTTGCAGGTTTCATGATCATGCTGGTGACCGGGCTGGGCGCTGTTGGGGTCGTTGCTGCGATCATTCCCCTCGGCCTCAATGTGGCGCTCACCGCGCTCGAGTTTCTTGTGGCGTTTCTTCAGGCATACGTTTTTGCGGTTCTCACCTGCCTTTACCTGCATGATGCAATTCATCTGCACTAAAATCTGCCGTTCATATCGACTCGTCTCGCCCAAACGGTCACACAGGCCGGAAACCGATCTCTATATCTACGTTGAAAGGAAATTGTTTTATGGCCATTGATTCCATCGTCCTCGCCAGCCACCAGATCGGCGCGGGCCTAGCCACCATTGGCGTTGCCGGCGCCGGCGTCGGTATCGGCAATCTGTTCGGCTCGTTCGTGAGCGCGGTGGGCCGCAACCCCGCGGCGCGCGACAAAATGTTCCGCGACGTCCTGCTCGGGTTCGCCTTGACCGAGGCGGTCGCCCTCTACGCTCTGGTCATCGCGCTCATCATCCTGTTCACCTGAGCCGCTCGATCAAGGACCCAATCAGGATGCGCCGCGCTCCGATCCTTTACCTGAGTATTGCCGTCGGTACGATGCCGGCGATCGCCATGGCTGGCAGCAAGTTGCCCCAGATGGATTTTGCCGATCCGTTGACCGGCGCTCAGGTCGTGTGGATGGCGATCATCATGCTCGTCCTTTATTTCCTGATGGCGCGCTGGGCGCTGCCTCAGATCGGCGGCGTGATCGAAAAGCGGGTCAGCCATATCGCCAACGATCTGGAAACCGCACGTCAAGCGAAAGCCAAGGCCGAGCATGCGGTCACTGAGCTGAACCTCGCGATCAGGAATGCCCGCGAAAGCAGTCAGAGTGCGATAGCCGATGCGGTCAAGGCTGCGAAAGAACGCGCTAGGGCGCAATCGGCCGAGCTGAATGCAAAGCTTGATGACCAAATCGAGCAAGCGGAATCCGACATAAAGGCAGCGCAGGCGCAGGCCGTCGCGGCGCTGGCGCCGGTTGCGCGCGAGGTTACGTCGAGCTTGCTGATGCGCTTAACGGGCGAGGAGGTGTCAGCTGAACGAATCGACCGCACCCTCGCTTTGGTCGTGGCGTAGGGAGCCGCACACATGCAATACGAAGCCATGCACGGCGTATTCTGGATCAAGGGGACCTTCTGGGTCACCGTGGCCGTCTTGATTTTCCTTGGCTTTTTCGGGCGCAAATTGATCAATGCGATCATCTCGATGCTCGATCGCCGGAGCCAGGCAATCCAGCAGGAGTTGGACGAAGCCGCCCAACTTCGTTTGGAGGCAGAGAGAATGCTCAAGGATGCCGAGGCGCGGCGGGAAGCGGCCATCGCCCAAGCGGCCGATATGGTAGCGCTCGCGGGGCGTGAAGCTGAACGGCTGGCCGCCGAATTGCTCGCGGAAGCCGAAGCGTCGGCGCGCCGGCGTGAACAAATGGCTAAGGCACGCATTGCCGCCGCCGAAACCGCTGCGATTGCCGAAGTGCGACAGGCCGCAGCAAATCTGGCCGTAAAAGCCGCTGAGCGCATTCTGGCCGAAACGATCGATGGCGAGCACGACCGATCTCTGGTCGACCAGGCCATCAACGACCTGCCGGCTGCATTACGCAAACAAGCCGCCTGAAACCGATCAAGCGACCCGGCATGGCGTAAACCGACGTCGGTTGATATAGCGGGGCGCCGGCGGCCGTCCCGATCCACTCTCCGCCGCCGCCAAATGAGGTTACGCCATGGCTCGTCGCCGACAACTTTACGAAGGCAAAGCGAAAATCCTGTACGAGGGGCCGGAGCCCGGCACGCTCGTGCAATATTTCAAGGATGATGCCACAGCGTTTAACGCCCAGAAGAAGGGGACGATCCCCGGCAAAGGCGTTCTGAACAACCGGATCAGCGAATTCCTGATGCTGCGCTTGGCAGAAGTCGGAATTCCGACCCATTTCATCCGCCGCCTTACCATGCGCGAGCAATTAATACGGGAAGTTGAAATCGTGCCGATCGAGGTGGTGGTTCGCAACATCGCCGCGGGTAGCATGAGCACGCGCCTTGGTATTGCCGAGGGCACCCGGTTGCCGCGCAGCATCATCGAATATTATTACAAGAATGATGCTTTGAACGACCCGATGGTGGCGGAAGAACATATCACCGCGTTCGGCTGGGCCAGTCCGCAGGATATGGACGATATTGTTCACCTGACGTTGCGGATCAACGATTTCCTGACGGGCCTGTTTCTTGGTGTCGGTATCATGCTGGTCGATTTCAAAGTCGAATTTGGCCGACTCTGGGAAAATGATGACATGCGAATCGTGCTCGCCGATGAGATCAGCCCTGACAACTGCCGTTTGTGGGACACCAAGACCAACGAGAAGATGGATAAGGACCGCTTCCGCCGCGACCTGGGGCGTGTTGAAGAGGCTTACCAGGAGGTTGCCAAGCGCCTTGGCATTCTACCCGAAGCCGGAATGCGCGATATGAAAGGCCCGGAGCTGATGCAATGAAGGCTGTCGTTACCGTTAAGCTCAAGCCTGGTGTTCTCGACCCGCAGGGCAAGGCGATCGGGCATGCGCTTGAAGGGCTTGGTTTTCAGGGAGTGACCGATGTGCGCGTTGGCAAGGTGATTGAACTCGACCTGCACGAGACCGATCCCGCGGCCGCGCGCGAGGCCGCCGCTGCCATGGCGCAACGGTTGCTTGCCAACACCGTAATCGAGAGCTTCGACGTCACACTTGCCTGAACGTCGGATTGTCGGGCCCCGTCCGGGTCCCCATAATCACTGGATGAGCTCAATTATCGGGATATGGCGTGCTGACCGGCGCCGCTGAGACCTTACACCCGGCGTTGCGATCGATCAGACTGTTTTACAATCGCTGGTACCGCCGTCTTCGGATGGATCTGTGGTTTCCGCAGGTGCCGCTCGCGCTGGCCGTGGGGGGAGCCGGTGCGTTTGCGATCCTTCCGACCGTCCGGCGCTACGCCGCCGAATATCTGCATCTCAATCTTGGCCACCTGTTCAACGCGCTCCACCCGATTTCCGGCCACGTGCCTCGGTTGATCCTGTCGGGGGTGCCAACGGTCGTGGTCGGGGCATTGCAGATCCTGATCGCAATCGGGCTGCTGGGACGATCGCGCATTGCCTGGCTTTCGGCGATCGGCATCACCATCGCGCAGCTGGCGCTGACCATCCATCAATCGGCCGGCCCGATCGTCTCCAGTGAAACGATCTATATCGTCGTGCTCCTTTTGGCTCTCGTTCTGGCACGCGACGCGTTTTCACGATCCTCGCTGGCGGCCGGTACGTTATTCGCCCTGGCATCGGTCCTGGTGTTGATCGTCTACGGCACGTTGGGGTCATTTCTTCTCGGCGCTGGCTTTGCACCGCCGATCACCAACCTGCCCAATGCCTTTTATTTTGTGATCGTGACCATGTCGACGGTCGGATACGGCGACATCCTGCCGAAAAGTAATGAAGCGAGGCTGTTCGTCGTCTCATTGATCGTCCTCGGGCTGACGGTGTTCGCGACGGCGCTGACCGCGGTCATCGGTCCCGTCCTGCAAAGCCGGATCAATCAGACGATCGGTCCCAGGAGAAAGAAAATGAAACGCGTCAGTCATTTCATCATTACCGGGCACGGTGCCCTTGCCCGCAACACGGCCCGGGAATTGCGCAAGCGGGACGAACCGGTCCTGGTCATCATCGAGGATGGCGACACCAGCTTTGGTGATGCGGAGACCGTGGTCGGCGATCCGACCGAGTTGGAAACGCTGCGCGAGGCCGGCGGTGAGCACGCGCGCGCCATCTTGGCCCTGTCGGACGACGATTCCGAAAACGCTTTCGTTATCCTTGCAGTGCGCGAACTGGGTACGGACGCGAAAAAAGTTGCCGCCGTCAGCACGCGCAAAAACCTTGAGCGGGTCCGCCGGGTTCACCCTGATATGATCCTGGCAGCACCGGTGTTCGGCAGCGAGGTACTCGCCATGGCCCTGACCGAGGAAAAAATCGATGGTGATTGGCTTTTGAGCCGCTTCCTGGATGTCCGTCCTGCAAGCAATTAGGCCCGCCTGAGTCTCACTCGGGCGGCTGCCAAATCCTGACGGCGGGGCGGCCCTGAGCGGCCGCTTTAAGGCGGGCCTGTTCCAATCCCTGACGTGCTCGCATCAGCAATGTTGCCGGATCATCGCCCGACTGCGGCCAGCGGGACGCGATGCCGATTGCGGCATGGCGGCCCGATCCAGCCAAAAGCGAATCCAGCCGTGCAACGATCCGGTCACCGCGTTCGGCCGCAATCAGATGGTCGACACCATCGCACCACGCAGCGAGTCTGGTCGGTCCGATTCGTCCAATCAGATCGATGGGGCGAAGCATTTCCTGCAGACAAGCCACCGAACCTTTGATGACGATTGAGGAAGCCTCCGGCGCGCTTGAGCCATCACTGCGGACCCAGCCGAACGCGAACATCGTGCCGATTCGACCCTCGATATCGAGGCGATCAAATCGCCGATCAATCTGTTCGATGAAGCTGGGCAGGCACCAAAGCCCCGTCTCAGGGTCCAGTGCGTGGGGAACCACGCCGTCAGACCCAAGCATCAATCGCTCCACAAACGGCGTAAGCAGCGGCGCGATTGCTTGCAGAAGCTGCTCATCATCCGCATTCAAGCGCCGATCGCCGCGACTCCGCCACGCTACAAGATAGACCTCGGCCGATTTCCCTTGCCCCGGTGTTGAACGCGGCACGATGACCGTAATTGTCTCGGCATTCGCGACATCCGTAAGTCCTATGCCACTCGGGTAATCGGCAAGGACCGTATCGCCCTGCCCTGCCCCGGCGGCGCGACGGCAGGCAAGCACTATGCCTGCATCGGCGAGTTCTGCGGCAATGAGGGCACAGGCCGCCGAAATAGCGGCCGCGGCATCGGGCAAGGTAAGCAAACTGCTCAGCAAACGCGCCAAGCCGGCTCCCCTGGCCACCGCGGTGTTGCAAACCTCTGCCCCCGCTGGTGCGTTCGGATGATGTACGATGTCCTGTTCCGTCATGACCCTACTATGGGGTGACGAAGTGAACAGATGGTTAATCGATCGGCTGGATCCTCAGGGCCACACCAGCCTGGGCAGCGTTGACAGCCCCACCGCTCCTGCTCATGGTCCGCCGTCATCAAAACGGAACTTACGCGCATGGATCAGGCCTCCCTTCAGTCGGCAATCACGATGCTTTGGCAGAACCGCGACAAGCTGGTGAGTGGTCAGCAGGAGGGCGATCAGGCAGCCATCGCGAAGACGCTTGATCTGCTCGACCGTGGCGTTCTGCGGGTTGCCGAACGCGGGAACGATGAGTGGATCGTTCATCAATGGGTCAAGCAGGCGATTTTATTATCGTTCCGAATCATGCCCAACGTGCCATTGCCCGGTGCGGGTGGCGCACCGGTGTTCGATAAAGTTGCGATGAAATTCAATGATTGGGATACAAACCGCTTCGCCGAGGCGGGCATAAGGGCCGTACCCGGTGCTGTCGTTCGCCATTCAGCGCATATTTCGCGCGGAGCGGTTCTCATGCCCTGTTTCATCAACGTGGGTGCCCGGGTCGGTGAAGATACCATGATCGATACCTGGTCGACCGTCGGGTCTTGCGCGCAGGTCGGCCGCAACTGCCATATCAGCGGCGGGGTGGGCATCGGCGGCGTGCTGGAGCCGTTGCAGGCCAATCCTGTGATCATCGAGGACGATTGTTTCATCGGCGCCCGCTCCGAAGTGGCCGAAGGTGTGATCGTCGAACGCGGTGCGGTGCTTTCAATGGGTGTGTTTCTTGGCGCGTCGACCCGAATTATCGATCGGGCGACCGGTGACGTTACCTATGGGCGGGTGCCGGCCTATTCGGTGGTGGTGCCCGGCAGCATGCCTGGCAAACCTCTGCCGGACGGCTCGCAAGGGCCATCGCTGGCCTGCGCTGTCATTGTCAAGCGCGTAGATGCGCAGACTCGCTCGAAAACCGCGATCAACGAGTTGTTGCGCGCGTGAGCCTGACCGATCCGCTTCCGCTGGCGCAGGCTCTGATCGCTTGTCCGTCCGTGACACCGCAGGATGGCGGCGCACAGGCGGTTGTGGCCGATGCGCTGACGCGACTCGGCTTTACCGTCGAGACGCTGCGCTATGGCAGGGTCGCCAATCTGATTGCGCGATTTGGTCAGGGCTCACCCCATTTTGCTTTCGCCGGCCATACCGATGTCGTGCCTCCCGGCGACGGATGGCGGCATGATCCGTTTGCCGGCGTCGTCGAGGACGGATTGCTGTACGGCCGTGGCGCGGTCGACATGAAGGGGGCGATTGCCGCCTTTATCGCCGGCTTCGCCGGCCGCCCCGCCGACGCGAGGACCGGCACGGTGTCCGTGCTCATCACCGGTGATGAGGAGGGCGAGGCGATCGACGGTACGGCGCGACTCCTCGAACATCTGCGCCAGACCGATGCCCTCCCCGATTTCTGCCTCGTCGGAGAGCCGACCTGCCGTGAGGCACTCGGCGATACCGTAAAAATCGGGCGCCGCGGGTCGATTTCGGCGCGGATTACGGTGTCTGGCGTCCAGGGCCATGTCGCCTATCCGCATTTGGCAGATAACCCCGTGCACCGGCTTCTCACGGTGCTCGAAACCCTGCGCGCCCGCGTGCTGGATTCCGGCAACGACTGGTTCGAGCCATCGAGCCTGCAGGTCACCACCGTCGATGTCGGCAATCCGACCGGCAACGTCATCCCACCGCAGGCGAATGCCGCGCTGAACATCCGCTTCAACACCGAGCATGACGGTGCCGCACTGGCGCGCTGGATCACCGCGACGGTGCAGGCGATCGCGCCCGGTGCGCAATGCGACATCAGGCTCAGCGGCGAGGCGTTCCTGACCCAACCAAATGATTTCACCACAAAACTTGCCGCCGCGATCAGCACGACGACAGGGATCAGCCCCCGGCTCGATACCGGGGGCGGCACGTCGGACGCACGGTTCATCACCAACTATTGCCCGGTTGCCGAGTTCGGTCTGGTCGGGCGCAGCATGCACCGCATCGACGAGGCAGTACCGGTCGCCGCGCTTCGCGGCCTCGCTAGGGTCTATGGTGCCGTTCTCGATGCGGTGTTCGCATGAGCGGCAATCGCAAACGCGTCAGATTGCCTGAAGGCAACATCGTACGCGGCCTGTTCCGGCTCGCCCGTGGCGATGGTGGTGGCATCCGCGAATTCGGCAACACGACGGAGGCGTTTTCCGCCTCCATCGCGCCGCTGCTGGCGTTTCCGCTGGTCAGTGCCGTTCTATTCGGATTGACCGGGCACTGGCTGCTCGCCGTCGTCATGCTGTTGTCGCGGGTCTGCGGCGTATTGCTGCAGCCCGTCATGACCGAACTGGTTGCGCGCTACCGCGCCAGCCGGGCAACCTGGCTGGTCACCAGCACGGCGCTCAACTGGTCGATCTGGCTGCTGATTCCGTTGACGCTGATCGGCGGGATCGTCTCGACCGGCCTGGTCAGCCTCGGGATCGACGGGCGTTACGCCGTCATCGGCTCGCTGTGTGGGAGCTTCCTATATCTGCTCTGGGTCCAATGCCTGATCATGCGGGCGGGGCTGCGCCTGACCTGGCTGTTTGCGGTGCCGATCGTGATCGGGATGAATATTCTGATTGCGACCGTCTGCCTTGAACCGTTCCTGGTGCATCCGAGCCTCATGGCTCTGATTGTTCATCCTGCCGTAAACTGAGTGCCCGCGCGTAAACCTGCTTGCGTGGCAGATCGAGCGCCCGCGCCACGGACGTGGCGGCATCCTTGATGCTCATGGTTTCCAGCGCGTCATGCAGGGCATCGTCGAGTTCGGCATCGCTCGCGACATAATCAGGTGCAGGACCGATCACCATAGTGATTTCGCCGCGCGGCGCGGTGGTCCGAAAATGGGTCGCCAAACCCACCAGCCCGCCGCGCCGGATGTCTTCGAATCGCTTGGTGAGTTCGCGACCGACCGCGGCCGGCCGGTCGCCCAGCACGGCCGCACAATCATCGAGCGAGGCAATCAGGCGGTGCGGTGCCTCATAGACGATCAACGTCGCGTTCAAACCCGCCCGCTCGGCGTTGGCCACCCGTTCCAACACGGCACGGCGTGCCGCGGAGCGTGGCGGCAGAAACCCCATGAACAGGAATGGATGCGGCGGCAGCCCGGATAGGGCCAGCGCCATCATCGCGGCATTGGGCCCCGGTACCGCACTGATCGTGAGGCCGGCGGCAATCGCGGCGCGCACCAGACGAAACCCGGGGTCGGCGATTAGCGGCGCGCCGGCGTCGCTGACCAGGGCAAACCGCCGTCCGCCACGCATTGCCGCGATCAGAGGTTCGGTACGCCCGGCCTCGTTATGGTCGTGCAGAGCTTGCAGCCGGGTCGTGATCCCATTGAGCGCCAGTAATGGTGCTGTAACGCGCGTATCCTCGCACAATATGATATCGGACTCGCGTAACGCCGCGACCGCACGCGGCGAAAGATCACCCAGGTTGCCGATCGGGGTGGAAACCAGCACAAGGGCTGGCCGATGATCCCTGATGGACTCGGCCGATTGAATAGGAGTTTCAGATGTCACACCGTGCATTAACGCCCCGGAGGCTTGCGCTGGCAACAGTGGCGGCGACATCTCTGATCCTATCGTCCTGTACCGAACCGGCACCAACGCTGCCCGGCATCAGCCCTTCAGCCGGAGTCACGCCGCCGTCGATCCAACCCGATACCGGGCGGACCAACGGCCCTGTCGCGTTGCTGGTGCCGCTGTCGGGCCCGCTCGCCGCGATCGGTCAATCGCTGGAACAATCGGTCAAACTTGCCTTCACAGCGCCAGGTGCGCCGGCACTCGATGTGCGCGACACCGGCGGGACGCCGCAAGGCGCTGCCGCCGCTGCACAGGCGGCCATCGCCGCGGGCGACGGGTTGATTCTCGGGCCGCTGACCAAAAACGATACCCAGGCCGTCGCCCCGATCGCCCATGCCGCCAATGTCAACGTGCTGGCTTTCACCAATGACGAAACGGTCGCGGCCCCCGGCGTTTGGCCACTCGGTGTTTCGCCGGGGCAGCAGGTTCGCCGGGTCGTATCCTACGCGGCCGATCATGGGCGCACCCGCACGGCTGCGATCCTGCCGGAAAACGCCTACGGTCGGTTGATGGGCAGCGCCTTGCAGGCGGAGGCGCAGCAGCTTGGCGAACCATCGCCCCAGATCAGTTATTTCGGATCGTCGTTCGCGAGCCTGACCCAGACGGTCCGCAGCGTGTCCGACTTCGACAGCCGCGGCGCCGGAATCGAGGCGCGGATTCGCGCCGCACGCGCGCAGGACGACCAAGCCGGGCGCATCGCCGCGGCCAAGCTGGAGCGCCAGCCGATTCCGCCGCCACCGTTCGATGCGTTGCTGGTGGGCGCAACGGGCGAGCAGCTGGCCGAAATCGGCACGCTGTTGCCGTATTACGAGGCTGCCCCCCCGCAGATCCAGCTGCTTGGCCCGGCGCTTTGGGCGCGCGAGGCGACCGCGATGGCGAGCCACGATACGCTCCGCGGCGCGCTCTACGCGGCACCTGATCCCTCGCTCTGTCTCGGATTCCAACAGAAATTCCAGTCAGTTTACGGCAATCCACCGCCTTCAGGTGTGGATAACGTCGGATTCGATGCCGGGGCCATGGCGGTTCTGGCAGCGCGCCAAGGCGGCTTCACGGCCGAAACGTTGACCAACCCGACGGGATTTTCAGGAACGGACGGTGTCTTCCGCCTCGATCCGGATGGTCACGTCCAGCGCGGCCTTGCAGTCTTCAAAGTGGAGCCGGGCGGTCCGCAAATCGTCTCGCCGGCGCCATCCGACCTGCCGCCGCCGCCTCCCGCCGTCGCACCGCCAACCAGCTGACGATGCCGCACCGCCCGTGAATCGTCCGATCGCGACGATCGCCGCCTGGCTCGGCTTTCCGCCCTTCGTCGTTCTGATGATTCTGGTCGCAAGCGGAACACTGCGCCCCTGGGAGGGTTTGCTCTGCCTGCTTGGCTGCGCTGTGTGGTCGATCGGCGCCGGTGCCGTCCTCGCGCGTGATCTGCGCCGGTTCGGTGCCAGCCTCGCCGATGAATCCGGAAGCGATGTTCATCTCCTCACCCCCGGGCTCGGACAACTGGCGGAAAGGGCACGCCAGACGATCGATGCCGAACGACGCTCGCGACTGACCATTGCAACGAACGCCAGCACCAGCCAGTCGCTGCTCGAGCGTCTGCCGGATGCGCTGTTTCAGTTGGAGGGACCGCCCGGCATGCGGCGCGTCGTGTGGTGCAATCCCGCAGCGGCCAATGCGTATGGTACCGAGGAATCGGCACTGCTGCGCCATCCTGCCCTGCGCACCGCACTGCAGGCCGCCGAGGCGACCAACGAGCCGATCCGCACCACGGTCAGCCTCGCAGCACCGATTCCCCGCGACCTCGATGCGACCGTGATCCGCACCGATTCGAGCGATCGGTCGGCACCGCTGTATCTGCTCTTGACCGATCGCACCCGTGAGCGCGGCCTGGAGCGGATGCGCGCCGATTTCGTTGCCAATGCCAGCCACGAGTTGCGCACGCCACTGACCAGCCTGATCGGGTTCATCGAAACATTGCAGGGACCCGCGCTGGGCGATGCCGAGGCCCTGCCCCGTTTTCTGACGATCATGGGCGAGCAGGCGGCACGCATGCAGCGGATCATCGCGGATCTGCTCAGCCTGTCGCGTATCGAGATGACCGAACATCAGCCTCCGGCCGAGAGGGTCGATATTGTGCCGCTGCTGCGCCAGGTTGCCGCGTTCATGGAGCCGATCCTGCGGGATGGCCGCACCAGCATAAAACTCGATCTGCCGGATCAGATGCCCAGCATCCGTGGCGATGCCGGACAACTGACCCAGGTGTTCGGCAATCTTATCGACAATGCGGTGAAATACAGCGCTCTCAAACACGGCAAAGGCGGCGGCACCGTGACGTTGACCACGGTGATAACGCCGACGCCGCAATATGCGGCTCCCGGCATTCTGATCAGCGTCGCCGACGACGGACCGGGAATCGCGCGCGAGCACCTGCCGCGGTTGACCGAGCGTTTCTACCGGGCCGACAAGGGGCGCTCGCGCGCCATCGGTGGCACCGGGCTGGGTCTCGCGATCGTCAAGCATGTGGTGTCACGTCACCGGGGCCGCCTGACCATCGAAAGTATCGAGGGCGAAGGAACCACCTGCCATGTCTGGCTGCCGCTGGCAGGCGAGACCAACCGCGCCGCGCCGGATCGGCCGCGCCCTCCCGTGCACGAGGGCTGATTCCCGCGCGATCCGGGGTGCATTCACCCGCCGCTCTGGGGTATGTGGGAGCGCGCAACACGAGGACACGCGACAGAGGATGACGACCCCGTTACGATTCGCCGCCGGCAGCCTGGTGATCGGCCTCCTGGCCCTCGCGGTCAAAGCCGCCGCGTGGCAGGTGAGCGGCTCAGCGGCGCTGTATTCCGATGCGCTGGAGTCGCTGGTGAATGTATTTGCCGCGCTGATGGTGATCTTTGCGCTGCAAACCGCCGCCAAACCCGCCGACTTCGAGCATCCTTACGGGCACGCCAAGGCAGAACTGCTCAGCGCCGTGGCCGAGGGCGGACTGATCGTGTTTGCCGCGGTCCTGATCCTCGAGACCGCGGCCAAGACCATTCTGGCGCCACACCTGCCGGAGCGCCCGTGGCTGGGGCTCGCGCTCAATGCCAGCGGCGGGGTGATCAACGCGCTCTGGGCGTTTGTCCTCAGCCGTTCGGGCGCGACGAAACGTTTCCCGGCCCTCGCTGCGGATCAGGCGCATCTGGTGGCCGATGCAATTACCACGCTCGGCATCATCGCCGGCCTGACGCTCGCCGTGGTGGCGCGCCTGCCGATTCTCGATCCGCTGATCGCAATTGCCATCGCGGTGCAGATCGCGGTGATCGGTGGGCGCACGATCATGCGCTCACTCAGCCTGCTGCTCGACCGCGCGCCGCCGCCGGATATCGTGGCGCGCATCCGCAACCTGGTCGGAACCCATGCGGTCGGCGCGATCGAGGCGCACGACATGCGGATGCGCCAGGCCGGCCGCTCCAGTTTTCTCGAATTTCACCTTGTCGTGCCGGGCGCCATGTCCGTCGCGGAATCCCACACCATATGCGACCGGATCGAAGCGGCACTGAAGGACGAGATGCCCGGCGTCATCATCACCATTCATGTCGAACCCGATCACAAGGCAAAACATCAGGGCATCCTGGTCGTCTGACCGGGGGCCGCAGAAGGAACTGAACGACCATGCTTCGATTAGATCGTATCGTGACCCGCGGCGGCGATGGCGGCGAAACCTCGCTCGCCGATGGCTCGCGCCTGCCGAAACATCATCCGCGCATCCAGGTACTCGGCGCGCTGGACGAAACCAACACGGCCATCGGATCACTGCGGGTGGTCTGTGCTGATCGCCCCGCGATCGATCATCTGCTGGCGCAGATCCAGAACGATCTGTTCGACCTCGGTGCCGATCTTGCGACGCCAGGCCCGGCGCGCCGTGGCCCGCCGCTCAGCGAGGCGTATCTGACCAAGCTGGAGGATGCCGCGAAAACCCTCAACGAGACGATCGAACCGCTGCGCAGCTTCGTGCTGCCCGGCGGCACCGAGGCGGCCGCCCGCGCGCATCTGGCCCGCACGATCGCCCGGCGCGCGGAACGCGACCTCGTCACACTCGCCGCCACCGAGGCGATCTCCCCGGTTCTGATCCCGTACATGAACCGCGTATCGGACGTCATGTTCATCCTTGCCCGCCTGCTCAACGACGGCGGCAAGGCCGATATTCTGTGGGTGCCGGGCGGCCGATAGACGGCCGCGGCGGCGAACGGTCAGAGCAGATGAAAACCGGCGACCTTGCCGGCGTCGAGATTGAGACTGGTCAGCACCTGATCACCGTTGTGCAGGGTCACTTCGAAAATATAGTTGACGAACTGGCCGACTTTCTGCGTCGTGATGAATTTGACGCTGTAGGGCTGCGCCAGCGGGATCTTGGAATCGATGATCTGCGCCTGGGCTTCGAACTTCTTGGAATCCACGCTCGCCTTGAACCCATCGGACGCCGGTGCCACGAAAGCGCTGTAGTCCGGATGGGCGATGGCGCCGAGCATCTGCTTCATGTCGGTCGTCGCCAGGGCGGTTTCCGAGGCAGCGGCGTGCGCGGCCGGCAGGCCAAGCACCGTAAGGGCCGCCATCGTCAAACCCGCATAGATCAATTGTATCATCGCGTTTCCTTTTCCATAGTCGATCGCCCCGGCCCGGGCCGCCAAATTGCACGGATCGTACCGGCCTGCTATCATGACGGCTTCACGGAGAACGATCAATGACCGAGCAGTTTCGCGGCCGCCGTGCCCTGGTTACCGGCGCTTCCAGCGGGATCGGCGCCGATATCGCCCGTCAACTCGCCCAGCGCGGTGCCGATCTGGTACTGGTCGCCCGCCGCGCCGACCGGTTGGACACGCTCGCGGCGGAATGCCGGTTGTTCGGTGTCGATGTGGAGACCGCGCCGGCTGACCTCGCCGATCCGCAGGCGAGCATCGACCTGGCTGCGCGGTTTCCGGGCACCGATATCCTCATCAACAACGCCGGGCTCGGCGCATTCGGCCGTTTCACCGAAACCGAGTACGACAAGATCGAGCGGATGATCGCGGTCAACATCACATCGCTGACCCATCTGACCCGCCTGTTCGCACCGGCCATGGCCGCGCGTGGCTGGGGACGGATCATGCTCGTCGCATCGACTGCCGGGTTCCAGCCGGTGCCGCTCTATGCCGTTTATGCCGCGACCAAGGCCTATGTCCTGTCATTCGGCGGCGCGCTCAATGTCGAACTCGCCCCGGCAGGCGTGACGACCACGGTGCTCTGCCCCGGCACCACCAGGACGGAATTTTTCGAAGTCGCCGCGCAGACCAAATCGCCCCTGATGGAGCGGGGCGCGATGAGCAGCGCGGATGTCGCGCGCATCGGGCTTGATGCTCTGGCCAAGGGCCGCGCGACCGTGATCAGCGGGGCTGTGAACAACGCCATGGTGTTCGGCACGCGCCTGGCGCCCCGCAGCCTGACCGCGCAGCTCGCCTATCGGATCATGAAGCCTTGAGTGGCGCACAGCCGATCCATGCCGAACTGATCGCTGTGATCGTTGCCGTCTCCGACGGCGCCCCGAAGGTTCTGACGCTCAGCGATGGCAGCGCCCTGCCCGCCGGCCCGCTCGAATCCGGTCATCAATCGCTCCAGGCAGGGTTGCGCAACTGGGTCGAACGCCAGACCGGTCATACGCTGGGCCATGTCGAACAGCTTTATACCTTCGCCGACCCCGACCGCAGCCGCGCCGGGCGGAGCATTTCCATCTCGTATCTGGGTCTCACCCGCGAAACCCGGACGAAACTCGGCGGCCAGGTGTCCTGGCAGGATTGGTACCGGTATTTCCCGTGGGAGGACCGCCGCGCGCCCGCCACGGGGATCGACCTCACCATCAAGCCCGGTCTGGCGCGCTGGGTGGACGAGGCGGCGGACCGGCAGTCCCGCGCCGTGCGCTGTTTCGCGCTGGACGGTGCGCCGTGGAACGAGGATCTGACGCTATCGCGCTATGAATTGCTCTACGAGGCCGGGCTGGTGCGCGAAGCGGCGCGGGACGGCCGGCCGGTTCATGGCGATTTCGCACCGGGGATCGCAATGACCGCCGATCACCGCCGGATTCTGGCGACCGCGATCAGCCGGTTGCGCGCCACGATCAAATATCGGCCCGTGGTGTTCGAACTCCTGCCCGATCAATTTACCCTGCTCGATCTGCAACACTGCATCGAGGCTCTGGCAGGGCATACGCTGCACAAGGGTAATTTCCGTCGCCTGATCGAAGGCCAGACCTTGCTGGAGGAGACTGGAACATTGGCAAGCGGTCCGGGCCGCCCCGCCAAATTGTTCCGCTTCAGCGCGGCCATCCGCGCCGAACGTGCCCAGGCCGGCACGAGACTGCCGCTCGCGCGGCCTTGACCTGAATATACTCAGCTTTAATATTATTCTGGCAACGCCTGATCGTTGTCGCGCAATTTCGGCCATAAATATACTCAATTCGAGTATAAGGATCATCCAGTGACCATCATGATGGACGCCCTCGCGGACCCCGTTTATGCCAAGCTGGCCCAGCACGTGCCACCCGGGGAATGGGTGCTGATGCACGAGGCTATCTCGGCGATCCGCACCCTCAAACGCGAGCGCGATGCGATCGTTCTGGCTCACAACTACCAGACCCCCGCGATTTATCACGGTGTCGCCGACATCGTCGGTGACAGTCTCGCGCTCGCCCGCGAAGCGATGACGACCCGCGCGGCAGTGATCGTCGTGGCCGGCGTGCATTTCATGGCCGAGACCGCGAAAATCCTGAATCCCGCCAAAACCGTGCTGATCCCCGACAGCCGCGCCGGCTGTTCGCTGGCCGAAAGCATTACCGCCGCCGATGTCCGCATGCTGCGCGACCGGCATCCTGGGATACCGCTGATCGCCTATGTGAATACCTCGGCCGCGGTCAAAGCCGAGGTCGATTACTGCTGCACCTCGGCTAACGCACGGAAAGTCGTGGAGCATGCGGCGACGCAGGCTGGGACCGATACCGTGATCATGCTGCCGGACCGGTTTCTGGCCGCGAACACGGCACGCGAAACCCAGGTGAAGATCATCGCATGGGATGGCGCCTGCGAAGTGCATGAACGTTTCACGGCGCACGATATCGCGCAGGTCCGTGCCCAGTTTCCGGACGTGACGGTCCTGGCCCATCCGGAATGTCCCGAAGCGGTCGTCGCCGCATCGGATTTCGCGGGCTCGACCGCGGCCCTGGCCGATTACGTCGCGCGGCATCGGCCGGCACGGGTCGCGCTGATTACCGAATGCTCGATGGCCGACAATATCGCCGCCGCCAATCCGGCCACGCAGTTCGTCAAGCCGTGCAATCTGTGCCCGCACATGAAACGGATCACGCTCGGCAATATCCGTCATGCGCTGGAAACCATGACCGAACAGGTGGCGATCGAGCCGGCCCTCGCCACCCGCGCGCGTATCGCCGTCGAACGGATGCTGGCGATCCCATGAAACACATCATCGGAGCCGGCATCGCCGGGCTGGCCGCCGCGCTTGCAATGGCGCCGGAACCGGTCACGCTGATCACAGCCGGCACGTTCGAGCACGGTGCCGCCAGCCTGTGGTCGCAGGGCGGTATCGCCGCCGCGATCGGGGTTGACGACTCCCCTGCCCTGCATTGTGCCGATACGATCGCCGCCGGTGATGGCCTGTGCGACCCGGACGCCGTGCGCCGCATCATCGAGCAAGGTCCCGCGGTGATCGAAGCGCTGCGCCGGCTTGGGGTTGCTTTCGATGAGGGGCTCGGATTGGAGGCCGCGCACACACGCCGCCGCATCGTGCATGTGCGCGACCGCACCGGGCTGGCGATCACCCAGGCGTTGGCCGCCGCGGTGCGTGGATCACCGCATATCAGGGTTCTCGAGCGCACCGCCGTGCGCGATCTGCATGCGCCGAACGGCGTGGTTGCCGGGCTGTGGATCGATCACGGCGAGACGCCGACCTATCTGCCGAGCAATGCCGTGCTGATCGCCACCGGCGGCATCGGCGCGCTCTATCGCCACAGCAGCAACCCGGCCGGCGCGACCGGCAGCGGCCTCGCAGTCGCCGCCCGCGCCGGGGCGGTGCTGCGCGACCTGGAATTCGTGCAGTTTCATCCCACCGGTCTGGGTACCGGCTCGACCCCGATGCCGTTGATATCCGAGGCCGTGCGGGGCGAAGGTGCGCGGCTGATCGATGAAACCGATGCGCGCTTCACCGACGAGCTCGCACCGCGCGACGCGGTTTCGCGCGCGGTGTTCCATCATCTCGGCGGGAATCATCGCGTTTTTCTCGATGCCACCGGCATTGCGGGTTTCGCCACGCGCTTTCCGACCATCGATGCCGCCTGCAAGGCCGCTGGAATCGATCCCGCGGTGCAACCGATCCCGGTTCGCCCGGTTGCGCATTACCATATGGGCGGCATTGCGGTGGATGCGGCCGGCCGGACGACTATCGGCCGGTTGTTTGCCGCCGGCGAGGCCGCCTGTACCGGACTGCATGGCGCCAACCGGCTGGCGAGTAATTCGCTGTTGGAAGCCTTCGTCACGGGCCAGGATGCCGGACGCGCCATGGCAATGGTGGCGGCCGCCCCCGATCATATCTGGCCCCCCGCGCCTGAACCGCGCTCGGATGCTTCGCCGCTGGTCAGTGATCTCGTCAGCCGCCATCTCGGAGTTCTGCGTGATCATGCGGGGCTTGCGCGCATGATCGGACGCCTGCTGCCGCTCGCCGCCGGCAGCGATGCCGCGCTGATCGCGCTGATGACCGCGGTTTGCGCGATCGATCGTACCGAGAGCCGCGGCGCGCATTGCCGGACCGATCATGCGACGCCGTCCGCCCAGGCAGTTCACACCAGCATCACCATGCGGCAGGCGCTTTCACGAGCTGCCGCGCTGATCGATGCCCACCGCCAAGTGGGGCGCGCCGCATGAGCCCCTTGCCGCGCCTGCTGATCGAGCCGCTCGTCCGCGCTGCGCTGCTCGAAGATCTGGGCCGGGCCGGGGATATCACCGCCGATGCGGTGATTGCGGTGGATGCGGTCACAAGCGTCGCGTTCGTGGCACGCGAACCCGGCACCATCGCGGGGCTCGATTGCGCGGCGATCGCCTTCTCCTTGCTCGACCCCGCCCTGGCGCTCGATATTCTGGTGCCGGATGGCAGTCAGGTACAACCCGGGGAGACGATTGCGACGCTCGAGGGAAGGGCACGGGCGATCCTGTCCGGTGAACGGGTGGCGCTGAATTTTCTGGGTCAATTGTCAGGCGTCGCCACCGCGACCCATGGCATTGCCCGCTCGATCGCGCATACGCGCGCGAAAATCACCTGCACACGCAAAACCATCCCGACGATGCGGGCACTGCAGAAATACGCGGTCCGTTGCGGCGGTGGGGCCAATCATCGGTTCGGGCTCGATGATGCGATCCTGATCAAGGATAATCACATCGCGATTGCCGGCGGCGTCGCCATCGCCATCGGCCGCGCGCGCGCCGCCGCGGGGCACCTGGTCAAGATCGAATGCGAGGTCGATACGCTCGATCAGTTGCGCGAGGCGCTCGACGCCGGGACCGATGCCGTCCTGCTCGACAATATGAGCCTCGATGATCTGCGCACCGCGGTCAGGCTCGCCAGAACGCGCGCGATCACCGAAGCCTCCGGCCGCATCACGCCCGACACGGCGCCGGCGATCGCCGAAACCGGTGTCGATCTGATTTCCGCCGGCTGGCTGACCCATAGCGCGCGGGTGCTGGATATCGGACTCGATTTCATGACATAAGCCGGCATGACCCGATCGCCCTTCACCACCGCCGCCCTGCTTACCGCCGCCGGCGCCGTACCGTTTCTCGCGTGTCTTGCCGTGATCATTACCCAGCCGACCAACGCCCCGGCGGCCACGGTGGTGATGATCGATTACGGTGCCTGCATCCTGAGTTTTCTGGGCGCGGTGCATTGGGGTTTCGCGCTGGAACCCGGCGGTGTGGTGATCGACCCGCGGCTGAACCACCAGCGCCTGAGCTTCGGTGTCGCCCCTGCCCTGATCGCGTGGGCAGCGCTGCTGATCATGACGCTGGCGGCCGCCCCGCGCGCGGCGATCGCGGTTTTGATTGCCGGTTTCTTCGCAACCATCATCGGCGAGACGATCGGACGCGGGCGTGACCTTGTCGCTTCGAATTACCTGACGATGCGCTGGATCGTTTCGATCGTGGTGCTGGCGGTGCTGATCATTACGTTCTTCATCGAAGTGATCGGCATGCGGCACGGCTGATCGGCCCGGACGCCGGCTTGGCTAGGCCGGCGGCTCGCCTTTGATCGCCGCGATATGCTGCGAGGCGATCAGGCTTTCGGCTTCGGCGATGGCGGCATCCAGTGCTGCTTCATCGGTTCCCTTTGCGACGATCGCGACGCCGCCGCCGGTTTCGCGGTAGAACGGATAGCTGCCGAGGTCGAGCATGGGATAGCGGTTCTGAATGGCGCTCAGCCCGGCGGCGATGCTGCCTTCCTTGACGCCGATGCCGTGGACCGCGCGCATCGCGATCGGGGTGCCCTGGCCGAGGCTGGGTTCGAGGCTCGCGAACATCGATTGCATGATGCGCGGCACGCCGGCCATGACATGAACATTGCCGATCGAGAAGCCGGGTGCGATGGTCATTGCGGTCGGGATGGGAACGGCGCCGCGCGGCAGGGTGGCCATGCGCTGACGCGCCTCGTTGAAGTTTTCAGCACCGAGGTGCCTCTCCATCGCATCCCAGGTCGGCTGGTGTTTTTCCCACGGCACACCAAAGGCCAGGGCGATGCATTCGGAGGTGACGTCGTCATGCGTCGGTCCGATACCGCCGGTGGTGAACAGATTGTCGTAGGCGGCGCGCAACTCGTTGACGGCGCGGATGATCCGTTCGGGGACATCCGGCACGACGCGCACTTCCTCGAGCTTGTGGCCGATCGCGGCGAGGCGGGTGGCGATGAATTTGACGTTGATGTCCTGGGTGCGGCCGGAGAGGATTTCATTGCCGATGATCAGGATGGCGGCGGTTTTATTATTGCTCATGATGTCCTCAGAGAAAATCGCGCAGAAGGGGGATCAGCGGCCGGTCGGCCGGCGGCATCGGGTATTCTTCGAGCTGGGCCGGATCGACCCAGGCGAGGGCCTGGCCCTCGCGTGATTGCGGTGTGCCCTGCCAGCGGCGGCAGAGATAGAGCGGCATCATCAGATGAAAGGTTTCGTAACCGTGCGAGGCAAAGGCGAAGGGGGCAACATCCGCCGTGCGGACGGTGATGGCGAGTTCCTCGTCGAGCTCGCGGACCAGGGCGGCTTCGGGGGTTTCACCCGGCGCGAGCTTGCCGCCGGGAAACTCCCAGAGACCCGCAAGTTTTTTGCCGGCGGGGCGGCGCGCGAGCAGGATTTTGCCGCTCTTGTCGATCAGCGCGCAGGCGGCGACCAGCAGGAGAGGTTTCGCGTCATTGACCGGTGCTGCAGGTTTGGGAGCGGTGTCACGGAAGGCGATATCTTCGCGGGTGATCGCGAAATGGCGCACGGCCTGGCGGATGCCGGGGCGGCTGATGAATTTTTCATGACCGGTGCCGGTTTCGCTGAAGCCGGCGCGGCGGAGCACGGCGAGCGAGGCGGCGTTGTCATCGGCCACGGTTGCGATCACCCGATGCATGCCCAGCTCCGCAAAGCCCCAGCGGAGCAGATGCAGCACCGCCTGGCGGCCATGCCCCCTGCCCCACGCGCGCCGCGCGACCCAGTAGCCGAGGGCCGCGTTCTCACCCGATTTGTCGAGGCGGAGGCCGGCGCAGCCGATCATCGCCTGGGTGCCATCGGCGCCCGACCCATCAGTGATGGCGAACTGGTAGGCGCGGCCGGCGGCGCGGTCGGCGATGGCGGCGTCGATCCAGTCACGCGCGAGGGTTGCCGGGTATGGAAACGGCGCTTCGGGCAGCAGGCGGCAGATTTCCCAATCGTTGATCAAAAGGTGAAACCGCGCGGCGTCGCCCGCCTCGATCGGGCGTAGCGTGGTGGTCACCGGCTTGGCAGAGATGGTGGTTGAGGACACGGGACTCCTGACGCTCGGTTCACGATGGACCTGGGATAGCCGGTCCGCCGCCGCACCGGAAGGTGCTGGCGGGACACAGTGCGGGGGCGGTTGATTTGCGGCGAGGGTCGGCGCAAATCTGGGCGATGGATATGCCGATCGATCCCATCGACCAATGGTTGCAGACCGAGGGTGCTGCCGCGCGGGCGGCGGGGCGGGTGCTGGCGATGGCGCCGGCGGCGCAGCGCGATGCGGCGTTACGCGCCGGGGCAGCCGCGCTGCGGCAATCGAGCGCGGCGATTCTGGCGGCGAATGCGCGGGATGTGGCGGCGCATACTGGCACGGCGGCGTTTCGTGACCGGTTGCTGCTGACGCCCGAACGGATCGAGGCGATGGCGGCGGGGTTGGAGACCGTGGCGGACCTGCCCGATCCGCTCGCGGGGGTTCTGGCGGAATGGACGCGGCCGAACGGGCTGGTGATCCGCCGGGTGGCGCAGCCGATCGGGGTGATCGGGATGATTTACGAGAGCCGGCCGAACGTGGGGGCCGATGCCGCCGCGATCTGTCTGAAATCGGGCAATGCGGTGATCCTGCGCGGCGGATCGGACAGCCAGCATTCGGCGCGGGCGATCGATCAGGCGATCAGCGCGGGATTGCGGGCGGCCGGGCTGCCGGGGGCGTGTGTGCAGATCGCGCCGACGGCTGATCGCGCCTTCGTGGCGGCGATGCTGCGGGCGACGGGGGTGATCGATCTGGTCATTCCGCGCGGGGGCAAATCGCTGGTCGAGCGTGTGCAGCGCGAGGCGCGGGTGCCGGTGCTGGCGCATGCGGAGGGGCTTAATCATACATATATCCACGCCGAGGCCGATTTCGCGATGGCGCGGGCGGTGCTGGCCAATGCCAAGATGCGGCGGACCGGGGTGTGCGGGGCAACCGAGACGCTGCTGATCGATGCGGCGATTGCGGATGCGCTGCTGCCGGTGCTGGTGGCGGATCTGGCAGCACTGGGCTGCGAATGCCGGGGGGATGCGCGGGCCCGGGCGATCGTGGCGATGGCGGCGGCGGATTTCGATACCGAGTGGCTCGATGCCGTGCTCTCGGTCGCGGTGGTGGATGGGCTGGAGGCGGCGCTTGCGCATATCGCGCGCCACGGATCGTCGCATACCGATGCGATCATTACAGAAAATGCCGAGGTGGCGCAGGCGTTTCTGGCGGGGATCGATAGTGCGGTGGGGTTGTGGAATGCCTCGACACAGTTTTGCGACGGGGGTGAATTCGGGTTCGGGGCGGAGATTGGCATTGCGACCGGGCGCATCCATGCGCGCGGGCCGGTGGGGCCGGCGCAATTGACGAGTTTTCGGTATCAGGTGATCGGGACCGGCCAGGTGCGGCCCTGATTGCTGAGCCTCTGCCACGGTTCGGCGACCGGCGGCGGTCGCGGATCGGGTTGCTGGGGGGGAGTTTCAACCCGGCGCATGCGGGGCATCTGCATGTGGCGCGGGCGGCGATGCGGGCGCTGGGGCTGGACCAGGTCTGGTTGCTGGTATCGCCGGGGAATCCTTTGAAACCGCAGGCCGGCATGGCGCCGATGGCGGTGCGGCTGGACTCGGCGCGGGCGATTGGGGATGGGCGGCGGGTGTTGGCGACATCGATCGAACATGTGCTGGGGACGCGCTATACCGCGGATACGCTGGCGGCGCTGCGGCGGCGGTTTCCCTGTGCGCGGTTTGTCTGGTTGATGGGGGCGGATAATCTGGCGCAGCTGCCCCGGTGGGACCGGTGGCGATCGATCGTGCGGGCGGTGCCGATTGCGGTGTTGCCGCGGCCGGGCGAGACGCGGGCGGCGCTGGCGGGCAAGGCCGCGCATGGGCTGCGGCATGCCCGGGGCGGTGCGCGGTTGCTGGCGATGCGGCGGCCACCAGCGTGGACATGGTTGCCAGTGCGTGAGAATCCGCTATCAGCCACTGCATTGCGTGCGTTACGGCGCAATCGTTCATCAGGAGACCGATCATAACCCGCCCGCCGACCCGTACGACCTCGTCCCCCGCCGCCCCGCGCAAGCCGGCGGCGAAGCGCAAGCCGCCTACACCGGTTGAAATCGTGCCGAAGGCGCCGGGATCGCCGCGCAAGAAGGCGGTGATTGCCGGGCCGAAGCCGCGCGTGCGGAAATCGGCCGAGAAATCGCCTGATCTGCTGGAGCGGATGCAGCGGGCGATCGTATCCAGCCTGGAAGACGACAAGGCCGAGGAGATCGTGGCGCTTGACCTGGCGGGGCGGGCGAGTTTTGCCGACCGGATGGTGATTGCGACGGGTCTGGCGGATCGCCAGATCGCGGCGATGGCGACGCATCTGATCGAGAAACTCGCGGAGCTTGGGGTGAAGCGGGTGCAGACCGAGGGGGCCGCGGGGTCGGACTGGGTGCTGGTGGATGCCGGGGATATTGTGGTGCATCTGTTCAAGGCGGAAGCGCGGGCGCTGTATGCGCTTGAAAAGATGTGGGGGCCTGACCTGGATGAACCCGAGCTGGATGAACCCGTGATCGATGAGGGCGGCTGAGTCCCGGCTGCGGGTGATTGCGGTCGGGCGGGAGAATTCCGGGCCGGAAGCCGACTTATTTGCGCGCTATGCCAAGCGGCTGAACCCGGTGCTCGGGCTGGTGGCGCTGGCGGACGGGGTGGGAAACGCGGCTGAGATCAAGCGGCGCGAATCGGCGTTGATATTGGGGAAAATCGGGGGTGGGGATTTGGTCGTCGCCCTCGATCAGGGGGGCGCGATGCCGGATAGTGCGGGACTCGCCGCGCTGTTTGCGGGGTGGCGGGAGTCCGGGCGGGCGGTTGCGTTTGTGATTGGCGGGGCCGAGGGGCTGGATGGGTCGGTGCTCGCGCGGGCGGAGGCGCGGTTGTCGCTGGGGCGGCTGACCCTGCCGCATATGCTGGCGCGGGTTTTGCTGGCGGAGCAGCTTTACCGGGCGCAGTGCATTCTGGCGGGGCATCCGTATCATCGGGCCGGGCGGCCGTCGTTTTAGTTGCGATATCGTAACGTTTCAGGCGTGGGTGGGCGCCGGGGTCAGGCGGTGATTTTTGCCGGTTTGAGCCAGGGCGGCCAGAAGCGGCTTGCGGGGCCGAAGGGGGTGGGGCGCGGCAGGATGCCGTCGGCATAGGGGCCGCGCGGGTAGGGTTCCGGCCGGCGCCTGGGTTTGGTGCGTTTGTGGGGGATTTCGGGCCTGGGGCGGGCGAGTTGTGGCGGGCGCTCGATGCCGAGGGCGTAGCAGAGCGGGCGGAGGATGCGGCCGAGGGCGGGTGTTGCGGCGATGAGCTGGTGCATGGCGGGGTCGGTGAGGAGGTGTTCGAGCTCGGCGCGCGCGACGGCGATGCCGGTGCCCCGGATGGGGAGGTTTTCGATCAGCCAGCCGTAGCCGCCGGGGGGACAATGTTCGAGCGGGCGGGAGATTTTCGGGACCCGGGTTGGTCTGGGGCGACTGGTGCGGATTTGCCGGGTGGGGGTTTGCCGGTTGGGGTTCGGGGTTGGGATGCGGGGTTGCCTGCGGGTGAACAGGCTGACGAAGCGGCGGGCGAGGCTGTCGATGCGCGACCACATCATGATCATCAGGGGGATGGCGACGCGGGCGCGGACGGATTCGTGGGCGGTGGATTCGATCAGCAGATCGAATATCGCGGCGAGGCGTTGGATGGGCGTGGGCTCGGGTAGGGGTTGATCCTCGGTCACGGGGGCAGAAGACCACAGCGGGCGGGGGGTGGGCAAGCGGTTTGTTTATGATTTGTTCGCCTGCACTGGATTGCGGGCGCGCGGACCGGTGGGGCCGCGCGCCGGTTGGAATGCGGGTTATGGCTGCTCGGCGCTGGCGAGGGTTGGTGCGGGTTGGGGGAAATTGGGCAGAGGCTCGCCGTAGACTTCGACCTGATCGCACATCATGCTCGCATGGGTTAGCCGCTAAAAGCATCAGCAACTTCGGTTCGACATTATGCCTGTCTCGGGCGCATTAAATCGGACGGGATGATCATTTCTTCTTTAACAATACGGTCCCATAATGGAAGGCAACAAACTCCAGTTTTGGCATAATAGCCCCGTACCTTACGTCCACCTCGCTCTCCGGAACACACCCACGCACCACATAATTAGATAGTTTTTCGAGGAAATTTACCGTCGAAAAGTCTCGTCCTTGTCTATAATGTTCGTAGCCGACAATTTCCGGAAAACAAACCTGTAGATCTTCGATTATATAAAATCCTCCACTTTTTACTGATTCAAATAAACTTGTAAACGAGTTCATTTGGTGTTCCCATATATGGGAGCCATCGTCTACAATTAGGTCAAATGGGCCATGCTCTTCGGCTACAGCCTCCAAATCAGCAGATCTGCTTTGATCTGCCATTATTACTTTAAGACGACCTTTTGAATACTTTAAAGTCTCAGGATTTATATCGAGCCCTACGATGGTTGCATTCGTGAAATAAGTCCCCCACATCTGGAGAGACTGACCGTTTAACACGCCAATCTCTAAAACCTTATCGGCGGATACCCTTATCTCTCGGACAAACCTATCATAAAATTTTAAATACCCATGTGCTTTGGACGATTTGTCCGTACCGGTTAGTTTGCCTATTTCATCGAGAGACAATTCGTGCACACTTTCCGGCTGAGGCTGGTGTCCCGTTGGGCTGCCGCGTAGCTGTAACTGTGGAATGTTGCGGTAACTTGAGACATATTGCGTGCCCGTCAGCCAAAACTGGAAATCGTCTATTGCTCGCAAAAACTCTTCTGCAAGCTTTTTAGGATTTTCAATATGGAAATTATTCCCAAAATTCGCATCGGTTCCTGAATTCGGAGAATCATTATCCGGGCATACATGGAAACCGACGTTTTCATTCGCTCTGTCGAACAATAGTTGATTCGACCAAATTGTATCGTGATAATTTAGGCAAAGATAATTACGGCGTGGAACAAAAATTGACGTATGAAAGGCAGACCCCGTCAGTCCCGTTATTACAGACCTTGTTCGGAAAATTTTTATTTGTTCCTCCAAGCTCAACAACTCAGGTGATATTACTTCTACGCCCGCGTTGGACAGCACATTCGCAAATTCGTCCTCATTTACGAAATGAGAGATACCCGATTTAATATTGATCTTAGTCAAGTAAATAGGACGGTCAGAAACGATGGTATTTTCGTCAGCCGGGGCAATTATATTTCCGAGTGAATTAAAAAACGTTGCAAATTCTTTATAAACGTAGCTCAGTTCCTCAAACGCCGGCTCCGGGACAATAATCTTTGAGATTAGGGTCGGCTCATCAAACTTGATAAAGTCTACTTCGGCAAGCCCCATTGCATTCAAGATATTTCTCATATAATCAATCTTGAAAAACTCTGAAGCCATTTCCGTGCCATGATAAATTATCTTTATTTTCCGAGATTCATTTTTTTGGTAAGCCCATAGCCTACATAAGCTGTCGACTAAAAAATGTCCGTAATGTTTTGCAAATTGTCCCATATAAAATGCTGGTTCAGACCAAATGTTTTTGGCTCTTTTAGGGTCGAACCAAGTAGAAAATGGAGAGCCTATACTGTGGGGTTCTGGCCCTCGAAATCGTGCGGCTTCTAATATAAGTTTGCCTTTTACGTCATATAATCCGGCGGCTCGCCCCTGGGAGTTATCTGCTCCGTGTGTGGGCATGTATAGTGCATTATGCTCGACTGCTATTCTTGGCTGAGTTTCAAACAGATTAACCCGACCATGAAAAGACATACAATTTCGCATTTTTTTTCCTTGTTATGGACGACGATATTTTATCTTGTTATATTGGACTTGACCGCAAGTCGCCCGGTATGTACGCCCCCGTCGGATAAACGACATTGACAAAATGATCCAAAATTGGCGTCCAAGACCGCAACGAATTTATGCGGTCCTTGGTAAGAATAACTCGTTTACCTTTACCTAGAAATGCAGACCAAGTACCAAATGTGCTGGGAGGACCCACCACGTAATCGCATTTCGCGAGCGCCGAAAAGTCATCTTCCAGGGAAGCCGGGACGTAGCAAACGGGTAAACCGTCGAAAACAAGCTCGTCCATTTTAATGTCAGAGCACACATAAAAACGGTGTGGCACGTCTGACAACTCCTCATGGATTGCTGACATAACGCGTAAATAATCTTCGATTTCGAAGTAAAATTTGCCGTTTATCCAATCCCGATAATCCCGACCGCGCCGCATGTGAATGCCAATGGACATAACGCCATGCTCTGAATCCATTAGTCGCCTTCGGTCTTCGGCTGCGTCTACATGCTTAATTGAAAGCAGATCGCGTAGTGAGCGCCCCACTTCGGCCAATTCACGCATATCAGGGTATTGATACCAATACGCTCCTCGCATCACGATGCCGTTGCCACGATTACAGAAATCTCTCAAATCCGTCTCATACAAAGAGAGATTTTTGAATTCGGGCGCGTAGGTTAAAAAAACGATTTCGCCGCTAATATCATCCCGTTTCCCAATTTCGTTTATGTTCAAGCTGTAAACCCGGCGATACAAGGTGTCGACGTCGTCATGGAGGATCAAATTGACATAATCGCTTACAATTTTAAATTTCTTAAAATCAAATTCTGGTCGTGGTGAATAACTCTGACTTTCGTCTGGTTTGGCCTCGATGATTCTATTGATACTATTTAGTTGCAGATATCCTATGGGGATACCATTTCGTTTTGAGAACGCAAAAAGGTTTGCATACGATGACAGGCAATTGCCAAGCAATGCGGGCTCCCAACCAATCACGAACCCTGACGGATATAGTGGGTTGGGGAGCGTTCTGGTCCGTGATTGCTTTTCTGTTCGCCGTTCGCTGTTGAGGGTGCGGGCGCTTTCGATCGGTCGCGCATGCGGTGGTTGTATGGGTGTAAAGCATTCCCAGGCATGGCAGTGCATCACATGTGCATTCACGGTACCTGATTCGAGTGGTGATGCCGTTGGTCGTGCTGACAGAAACGCGCCATTATTAAGCTTCAACGCTATTTCGCCATGTCGTTCGCCGGGTGTGATTTCCACGCACCGGCTAGTCGGTTGTGGGATGATCTGACCAGATAGCGGGTCGAGTAGTTCAAGCTGACCATTATGATAGGTCACCAAGTCGCTTTGAGGCGTACAGCGCCATAAGATGAGTTGTTGATCGGCGAGATTGTCAGGGGGGCGATGCGATATGGTTTCGATCTGAGGGTTCCATGTGAGCACAGTGCCGAAAGCGGTCAGGAGTGCCCAGGTGCCGGGGCGGTGGCATGGGTCTGGCGCTTGGAGCACGTGTTCTTCGCCATCTTCCTGCATAATCGCAGGGTTTGTCTGTTCGGCCGGCGTTGCGTGATCAGCGGCGTCAGGTGGTGGAGTGCTGCGCTCCGCCTGCAGCGACGCGGGCGGACTGAGGGGTGGCAGGCTGAGGCGTGCAAGGATTTCGCGGACTTGCGGGGCGTGGCGGGCGGCGGTGTCGTCAAATATTTCATTGCGGTCGTAGATTTCGAATTCGGACGCCTCGCGCGTGGTATCGTGGTAGCCGCGACGCATTTTTTCGGCCCAGTGATCGCGCGAGCGGGTGAAGTAGTGGTGCAGTTTGCCCAAGGTGTAATCGGGTTCATTGATCAGCAGGCCATCCTGGCTGAAATTGAGGGGCGTGCCGGCGAGGCTGTGATAGTTGCCGGCGATTTTGAAGCTGTGGGCGTTTTCGCAACGCAGCATACGATCGGGCCGGACAATGGATTTGATATGGCGGTTGGGTCCGAAGGCGGGTTCGGAGCGGTAGACGAAATCTTCGATCAGGAGGCCGGTTGGCCGCTCGTTGTGGCGGGACGAACCGAACATGGCCCAGGGGATGCCGATGGCTGCGATATCGGCCCAGAGGTTCAGGATGGCGCGGAGGTCGAACGGTGGGTCGATCACCAGATATTCGTCGGTGTCGAAGAAGGCCATCCAGTTGAATTCGGTGCCGAAGGTTTGGACGGCGTGTTCGTAGGCGCGAAGTTGATAGTCGGGGTTGGTGCTGTGCCAGTCGAGCACGCGGATGTCGTGCAAGGGGGCGAAGGCGCGCGCGCGATCCGGGGTGGCGTCGGTCGATTGATTGTCGAGCAGGATGACGGTGTCGAAGCCGATGGCGAATTGGTAGGCGATCCATTCCGCGATGTGGCGTTCTTCGTTCTTGACGATGGCGACGCAGGCGAGTTTCATTCGTTATATCCACGTATCCAAGGTCAGGGGTTCCGGATGGCTTGTCAGCGAGTTGTCGACACCGGTAATGCGGGTTTAGCCCATGGGTGGCGGGCGCGGCAATTGGTTTTGAGACGGTTTATTAAGTGATTTCAGTTTTGGGTTGTGGAGGTAGATCGCGGCCGGGTTGTGATTGGTTCGAAAGTTCTTTGGTTCTTTCTTTCAAGAAAGAACGGCTTGCTTCCCCTGCCCTGCTCTGCCCTCGTCCGATCGGCCATCAATAGCGCCATGGTAAAACTCGATTGGTTACCGGCATCGCCGGATTGGATGGATCGGCTGCGGGCGGCGGAGGCTGGTGCGGACGTGGATTGCCATATAATGAATGAAGCCGACCGGTTTTCCTCCGAAGTTTTTATCCAATCCCGTAATGAAATGAAAGTTCTTCGGTATTGTTTCCATATTTTCCAAGGGATTCGCTTTCGTCGCTCAAGTCTGGTTCTCGTAACCCGTACGCAAATTTAGAACTGAAAATTACCTAAAAAAAAGTCACTTTCATCGGGCTTGTTTGGTGTGTCATACTCGCCTGGAAATATTTCCTGGCTTGGGATCATAGTATAATTTATTTTTGACGCATATGTCAGCTCGATTACCTCCGGAACTGGGATACCATTTACAATATAGAAGTTCCCCCAATTGTTACCGTGTACGTGGATTGGGGCGTGCGTCTGGGTCAGGAAACGGAAGGTTTTTTCGATTTTTTTAGCTTGGTCAGGATCAGAGAGGCGATTGAGATTGTGAAACTCCAAACAAATCTGGTCGAATAGCTCAATCGAGCTCCGTTGGAGGTTTAACAAAACGTCCCATTCGGCATCTTCGATGTCGATTTTCAGGATGGGCCGCTGATAGGCGCTGATGTTGTGATCGGCGATGATCTGATCGAGGTCATGAAGCGTTTCGGATGTCTGGCCGCGCGGCGCCAGGCCAATTTGGAAGAATTTGAAGCGGTCGTGCTTCGTTGGAGGACCGCTTACGGTGTGGTCATACTGAAAGACGTCATAACCGCGATCGGCCAATGCGGCGTCGAAACTCACGTCACCACCAATGCCGATGGAGAGGCAACACGACGAGTCGACGAAGTTATCGAGCAGGACATAGCCACCGTCGCCGCCGTTGCCGAGGCGGGTTTTTTTATATCCGGCGGCTGAAACCGGTGAGATGAGGGACAAAATTCGGCGGGTGATGGTGCTGGTCATACCGATGGTCCGTGCTCACGGTGGATTTGACGGGACTGGTCCGTTCTGTGTTTCGGCAGTTGCGGTGATGCCGCTATCGCGGATTGGGATTTGGTATTTTTCCGCACGTGGGCCTCGACCGTTTGATGCTGTAGCCATGCTGTAGCCCATGGTTGGGGGGCGCGGCAATTGGTTTTGAGACGGTTTGTTAAGAGATTTCAGTTTTGGGTTGTGGACGGGCGGATCGCGGCGGGGTTGTGGTGGGTTCAAAAGTTCTTTGGTTCTTTCTTTCAAGAACGAACGGCTTGCTTCCCCTGCCCTGCCTTTCCGGATGGGGCTGATTGACAGGTTTGGCGGTGGGCGCTACCTCGGCGCCACCGGTTGGCGGCGTAGCTCAGCGGTAGAGCAGGAGAATCATAATCTCTTGGTCGGTGGTTCAAATCCGCCCGCCGCTACCAGGTTTTCAGTCAGATTTCGGGGGTTGGGACCGCGTGGCGATTAGGCCGCGCGGGGGTTTTTCATGCGTCCGGTTCGACGAAGCGGGGGAACAGGCCGGTGGGGGTTGGCAGCGGGGCGGCTTCGGGGAGTTGGGTATCGAGGGCGGCGAAGCTGCGGGCGCTGGGCGGGACGGCGAGTTGGTCGAGCAGTTTCGCCATGGTTTCGGGCATGAAGGGCTGGAGCAGGATGGCGGCGATGCGGAGGGTTTCGCAGAGGGTGCGGAGCACGTGGGCCATGCGGGTGGGGTTGGTTTTGCGGAGTGCCCAGGGTTGTTCGTGGTCGATGTAGGCGTTGCCGGCGCGGATGAGTTTCCAGATTTCCTCGAGGGCTTCCTGGTAGGCGAGGCGTTCCATCGCGGCGCGGACGCGGGTGGGGAGGGTTTCGGCGAGGGTGGTGAGCGCGTGGTCGGCTTCGGTAGCGGGGCCGGCGGCGGGGATGGCGGCGCCGGCGTTTTTCGCGATGAAGCTGAGGGTGCGCTGGGCGAGGTTGCCGAGGCCGTTGGCGAGTTCGGTGTTCAGGCGGGTGATGATGGCGGCGCGTGAGACATCGCCATCGTTACCGAAGGGGATTTCGCGGAGGAGGAAGAAGCGGATGGCATCGACGCCGAATTCGGTGACGAGGGGTTGGATTTCGAGGGCGTTGCCGAGGGATTTGGACATTTTTTCGCCATTGGTGACCCACCAGCCGTGGCCGAACACGCGTCTGGGCAGGGGCAGGTTGGCGGCCATGAGCATCGCGGGCCAGTAGATGGCGTGAAAGCGGGTGATTTCCTTGCCGACGAGGTGGATGTCGGCGGGCCAGAACGCCATGTCGGGCGCGGCGGGGTCGGGGTAGCCGAGGGCGGTGAGGTAGTTGGTGAGGGCGTCGATCCACACATACATGACGTGGCCGGGGGCGTTTGGGACCGGCACGCCCCAGGTGAAGCTGGTGCGGCTGATCGAGATATCGCGCAGGCCGGAGCGGACGAAGCTGAGCACTTCGTTGCGGCTGGAGGCGGGCTGGATGAATTCGGGGTGGGCTTCGTAGAGGGCGAGCAGGCGGTCCTGAAAGGCGCTGAGTTTGAAGAAATAGGAGGGTTCGCGGACCCATTCGACCGGGGCGCCGTAGGGGGAGCGTTTGGTGCCGTCGGGCGCGGTGGTGAGTTCGTCCTCGCCGTAGAAGGCTTCGTCGCGGGTGGCGTACCAGCCTTCGTAATGGCCGAGGTGGATGGCGCCGGCGGCTTCGAGCGCCTGCCACATGGCCGCGCAGGCGGCTTTGTGGCGGGGTTCGGTGGTGCGGATGAAATCGGTGTTGGAGAGGTTGACCGCGGCGGCCATGGCGCGGAAGGCGGCGCTGTTGCGGTCGGCGAGCTGCTGGGGGGTGATGCCGGCGTCGTTCGCGGTTTTTTCGATTTTCTGGCCGTGTTCGTCGGTGCCGGTGAGGAAAAACACGTCGTAGCCATCGAGGCGTTTGAAGCGGGCCATGACATCGGCCGCGATCGAGGAATAGGCGTGGCCGATGTGGGGCGTGCCGTTGACGTAATAGATCGGGGTGGTGATGTAGAAACGCTTGGTCATGATGGCCTTAGCTGGTGCAGGATGGTGATGATGGCGGCGCGCGGGTCGAGGTTCAGGCCTTCGACTTCGGCTTGGATGCGGCCAAACTCCTGCCAGAGGCTGACCTGGTGATCAAGCGCCCGTGAAGGTTGGGCGCGGGCGCGGGCGCGGGTGGCGGCGGCGAGGCCGGTGCGCAGCAGATCGGTGAAGGTGGCGAAACCGTCTTCGAGGCGGGCGACGGCATCGGCGATGGCGGCGGCGCGGCTGGGGGTGATGGCGGTGGTGAGGGCTTCATCGACCAGGCCGGCCAGGGCCAGGCCATCGGATGCGGCGAGGGCGATGGCGCGGCCGATCGAGCCTTCGGCGAGGGTGGCGAGGCGGGCGGCGCGGTCGGGCGGGAGGTCGGGCTGGGCGGTGGCGAGCAGGGTCTGGATGGTGGCGGGGTCGAGGGGCGCGACATCGAGCAGGCGGCAGCGGCTGCGGATGGTGGGGAGCAGGCGGCCGGGGGCGTGGCAGACCAGGAGCCAGATGGCGCGCGGCGGCGGTTCTTCGAGGAGTTTGAGCAAAGCGTTGGCGGCATTGCGGTTGAGGGCTTCCGCGCCATCGACGATGACGACGCGCCAGCCGCCCTCCCCCGGTGTGAGGCGAAGGAATTTGCCGGCCTGGGCGACGGTTTCGACCACGATTTCGCCCTGCATGCGCTTTTTTTTCTCATCATAGCGGCGCTCGATGACGAGGAGATCGGCGTGGGAGGCGACGGCGACGCGGCGGAAGGCGGGGTCGGTGGGCGGGAGCGACAGGTCCGGCGTGGTGGCGCCGGCGAGCAGCCAGCGGGCGAAGCGGTAGGCGAGCGTCGCCTTGCCGATGCCGGGCGGCCCTGCGATCAGCCAGGCGTGGTGCAGGCGCGGGCCGGATGCGGCGTGGTGGAGTTCGGCGATCGCGCGGTCCTGGCCGAGCAGGGCGGGGTTGGCGCGCGGGGCGATCATGGCGCGAGGCGTTGGGCGATGGTGGCGGCGATGGTGGCGGCGATGGCATCGATCGGGCCGGACGCATCGATCAACGCGCAGCGGGCGGGGTCGGCGGCGGCGATGGCGCGAAAGCCGGCGGCGACGCGGGCGCCGAACTGCGCATCGAAACGCTCGTAGCGGTCGGGCGTGGCGGTGCGGGCGGCGAGGCGGGCGGCGGCGATGGCGGGCGGGGTTTCGAGGATCAGGGTGAGATCGGGGGTCAGGCCGATCATGCCGGTGAGGGTTGCGATGATCGCGCCGTCGATGCCGAGGCCGTAGCCCTGATAGGCCATGGTGGAATCGGTGAAACGGTCGCACAGGACGATATCGCCGCGGGCGAGGGCGGGGCGGATCAGCGTGGCGACGTGGTCGGCCCGGGCGGCGAAGACCAGCAGCGTGTCGGCGAGCGGGGCGAGGCTGGTGGCGGGATCGAGCATGACGGCGCGGATGGCTTCGGCGCCTTGTGTGCCGCCGGGCTCGCGGGTGAGGACGACATTGTGGCCGGCGGCGCGCAGGGTGGCGGCGAGGCGGGCGATCTGGGTGGATTTGCCGACGGCTTCACCGCCCTCGACGGTGATGAAGCTGCCGGGCCTGATCCGCATGGTCAATGCACGGTGATTTCAGGGTCGGGGACGCCGCGGGCGAGAACCTGGTGCAACGCGGCGTCGGCGCTGGCGACGCTGTGGTAGGGGCCGAGTTCGACGGCGTAGAGCGTGCGGCCTTCGCGCGATTGCGGCACGACGCTGCCGGGCAGGCCTGCGAGGCGATCGAGGGTTTGCTGCGCATCGCTGCCGGTGCCGAAGCCGGCGATTTCGACATAGAGCGGGCCGGGATCGGGCGGCACGGTGTGGACGACGCCCGATGGGGAGGCGGTCGCGGCAGCGGTGCGGGTCAGGCGGGCGACGGGCGTATGCGCGGCCGGGGTGATCGGGCCTGCGCTGCCGGCGGCGCCGGGGGGTGGCGGCAGGGCGGCGGACTGGACGCCGGCGACCGGTGCGGCGGTGAGATGCGGACCGGCGCCGAGTGCGGCCTGCAGCGCGGCGGAGCGGCCGGCGAGCAGGGTGACGCGCACTTCGACCACGCCGGTCGGGGGAAATGCGAGCAGGGATGCAACCTTGCGGCTGACGGCCAGGATGCGGCCGGCGGTGGCGGGGCCGCGATCGTTGACGCGGACGGTCAGGGTTCGGCCGTTGACCAGATTGGTGACGCGGACCAGCGAGGGCAGCGGCAGGATCGGGCTTTGGGCCATCAATCCTTCGGGGTCGTAGGCTTCGCCATCGGCCGTTGCGGCGTCGTGACCGGGCGGGATGACGGTGGCGAGGCCGGTACGGTCATAGGTATCGACCGCGCGCGGGTAGTGCCATTCGCCATCGGCCTGATAGGGGTTGCCGATCAGGTAATGCGCGCCGGTCGGCGGCGGGCCGGTGCGGATGCGTTTGTGGACGCAGCCGGTCAGGGCGAGCGCGGCCAGCAGCGGGAGACAGGCGGCGCGGTTCATGCCGCGATCGATCGCCCGAGTTCGCCGACCGCGAGGGCGTAGAGATCCGACGGATTATAGCGGCGGATCGACTCGAAATTGGCATAGGCCAGATAGGCGGCGCCGGTCGGGCCATCGGGCAGGAGCAGCGAGGCTTCGGTGGCGGGCGCCAGCCGGGCGGCATCGGCCAGGCGGTGCACGCCGAGCGCCTGCCAGCGGGCGAGTGGCAGGCGGTGCTGGCGTCCGGCCAGCGCCGCATCGAAGCCGGGCGGGATCAGCACCGGTTCGCTCGACGGCAGGCCCGGCACCCAGCGCGCCTTGCGGAGGTAATTGGCGATCGAGGCCATGGTATCGGGCACGTTGGTCCAGATATTCGGGGTACCGCGCCCGGTGAAATTGACCGCGGTGGTGAGATAGACGCTGGGCATGAATTGCGGCTGGCCCATCGCGCCGGCCCAGGAGCCGATCAGCCGGGGCAGCGGCGCATCGCCGCGGGCGGCGATTTTCATCGCGGCGATCGCCTCGTTGCCGAAATAGGGGCTCTGGCGGAACCAGGCGAGGGTGGCGAGCGAGTCGATGACCTGAAAATTGCCCTGGATCGCGCCGAAATCGGTCTCGATGCCCCAGATGCCCATGATGGGATCGGCGGCGACGCCGAAGCGGGTGCGGATCGCGTCAAGGACCGGGCTGAGTTGCCGGCGTTTCGCCTGACCGTCACGGATGCGCGCTGCGGTGACGACCCGGGCGCTGTATTGCGCCCAGGTGAGGGTGAATTCGGGTTGATGATTGTCGAGATGGATGACGCGCTGGTTGGGCGTGAGGCCGCCCAGCGCCTGGTCGATGATGCTGTGCGGCACGCCTTGCTGGCGCGCGCGAGCGCCCAGGCCGGATAGGAATGCGGTGAAATCAGCGGCTTGCGCCGAGGGTGCGAGGGCAAGGGCGAGCGGGGCGGTGGCGAGCAGGGTGCGGCGTTTCATGGCGGTGTTGTGCCACGCGGGCGGCGGCGGCGAAAGATGGGCGGGCGAGGCGGCGCGGGGCTATGCGAGGCCGAACGGCGTTGCGTCACAATTTGCCAGTTCGATCAGACGTTCCAGCACATCGGGTTCCTGGGCGCCGGCGATCGCCGCCGAACCATCGACCACGAAACAGGGAACGCCGTTGATGCCGAGCCGGTGGGCGTAGAGATTGTCGGCATGGACCAGGTCGGCCGCCTGATCCGACAGCAGAAAGGACCGCGCCGCTTCGGCATCGAGCCCGGTTTCGGCCGCGATGTCGACCAGAGCCTCGGTCTGTCCAATGTCGACACCGTCGTGGAAATAGGCGTGGAAAATCGCGAGAACGAGGGTTTCGGCCGCGCCGGCCGGCTCGGCGAAACGAACCAGGCGGTGGGCATCGATGCTGCTCGGCGTGCGGCGGATGCGCGCGAAATCGACGTGCAGCCCTTCACTGGCGGCGATGTCGGTGATGGCGGCGTAGAACCGGCGGGCGCGTTCTTCATCGCCGAATTTGCGGGCGGCGTAATCGGTGCGGCTGATGCCGCCGCGCGGCATATCGGGATTGAGCAGAAACGGTCGCCAGATCGGGTGGATGGCAAGGTCGCGTCGGCGCAAGCGCGTGCGCGCAAAGCGATGGACGCCGAGATAGCACCAGGGGCAGACGAAATCGAACACGATTTCGACCGGAATGCG
Source organism: Acidiphilium sp. PA (assembly GCF_026191915.1). GTDB lineage: Bacteria > Pseudomonadota > Alphaproteobacteria > Acetobacterales > Acetobacteraceae > Acidiphilium. The sequence continues at coordinate 21,435 of NZ_JAIMBY010000013.1, read as the reverse complement.
GACGGGGCGGGGCAGCACCATATTCACGCCGACGAGTCTTACTCCATCCGTCAGGCCTGGCAAAGCGGCTTTCTGCGCACTCCGCCGGGGGATGGCTTCGGTGCGGAATGCGCCGTCGGGCGCGGGTTCCGGGGCGCGGCATGGCGCGTCAGGCTTGCTGTTATCCGGCTCCCCTGCCCTGCCCCGGATCAGGCAAGGTGTTGTCGTGAGGCGGCGACGCCGCGGGTCGCGCCCCGCGCCGTGGTGATCGCTGTGAACTGATCGATCGGCGCCGGGCGGCCGAGCAGATAGCCTTGCATTTCATCGGCGCCGCAGCGGCGCAAGATGGCGGCCTGCAATTCGGTTTCCACACCTTCGACCACGACGGGCAGATGCAGGCCGCGGCCAAGGCCGAGGATCGCGTTGATGATCGCCATGGATTCCGAACCTTCGCACAGGTCGAGGACGAAACTGCGGTCAACCTTGAGCTTGTCGAACGGGAAGGCCCGGAGCGTGGCGAGCGACGAGTAGCCGGTGCCGAAATCGTCCATCGCGATTCGGACACCGAGCGCCTTGATGGCGCGCAGCGTGGCGAGCGCGCGTTCGGGATGACGGATCAGAAGTGATTCCGTGACCTCGATTTCGAGACGTTCGGGTGCAAGGCCGGTCGATTCGAGGATTTCGGCGACGGTTTCGGCAAGGTTGCCCTGCTGGACCTGGATCGGCGAGACGTTCACAGCGATTTTCAACGGATTTTGCCAACGTGCGGCTTCGGTACAGGCGGTGCGCAGGACCCATGCGCCCAACGGCCCCATGATTCCAATGGATTCCGCGATGCCGATGAAGATATCCGGCGGGACCGATCCGTGCACCGGACTGTTCCAGCGCAGCAGGGCTTCGAAACCCATGAACTGGTCGAGCCGGGCACACAGCATGGGTTGATAGACCAGCGAGAACTCGCCGCGCTGCAACGCGAGCCGCAGGTCGTGTTCGAGCTTGCGGCGATCCTGATATTCGCGCTCCATCATGGGGTCGTAGGCGGCGAAATTGTTGCGGCCTTCGTTTTTGATCCAGTAGAGCGCGCGATCGGCGCGGGCGAGCAGGTCGTCCGCGGTTTTGGCATCGGCCGGATAGTAGGCGACGCCGATCGAGGTCGAGAGGGCAATTTCGGCCTGTCCCTTGAGCATCATGGTGCCCATGACGTCGTCGAGCAGACGCCGTGCGAGGCTTTGCGCCGCCTCGGGTTGCTGGCCAAACGCCTGAACCACGACGAATTCATCTCCGCCGATGCGGGCGACGAGATCGGTTTCGCGGACATGACAGGCAAGCCGCCGGGCCATTTCACGCAACACATCGTCGCCGGCGGCATGGCCGTAGAGATCGTTGACGGATTTGAAGCCGTCGAGGTCGAAACACAGAACAGCGACCGATTCGCGGCGGCGGGACGCCTCGGCCAGGATTTGTTCGAGTTGTTCGTTGAGATGGGCGCGGTTGGCCAGACCGGTCAGTGGATCATGGCGCGCGAGATGGCGAATGCGCTCGAAGGCGGATTTCCGTTCGGTGATTTCCTGGCAGATGCCGCGCACCGCGAAGACGGCGCCGCGATCATCGAACTCGGGCTGCATATCCGTCCAGAACCAACGATCCGCGCCGGCCGCATCGTTGACGCGGGATTCAACCGTGGCTTCCTGCCCGGTTTCGATCACCGAATGGAAGGCCGCCTCGAATTCGGCACGATCGGCTGGCGCGAGCAATTCCGTCAGGGTCGCGAATGCGGGAACGACGGTGCGTTTTGCATCGCCGACCAGACTGTGCATTTCATCCGACCAGGTCGTGTACCGTCCTTCGATGATCACCCGCCAACTGCCGATGCGGGCAATGCGGTGGATTTTACGCAGTTCCTGGATGGCCTCGTTCGAGGTGCGGACGGCACGGCGCGCGACATCGAGCGACAAATTCGCCGCAAGCACGAATTTCTGAACCAGCGGATGGGCGCTGTCGGTGGTGACGCGACTGGCGCCGTTCTCGACGGCGAGTGTGCAGAATTGGCGGCAGATGTCTTCGATGTCTGAAGTTTTGACCGTCGGGACGGTGGCTTGATCAATCACCATGGCAGAGGATGACCTCCGGCTGGTCGTTTCTATCGCTCAGGTGCGCCGCCGGCGGACCCGGATGCGGCGGAGCGACTGCGACATCAAAGACGCAGAACGGGCCTTCGAGATCCCCCGCGAGGATGGTGACATCGATGCTCTGCCCGAAGTGGGATGCGACCGCGCGCATGAAGCTTGCGTAGAACGAAGCGAAGCTCGCCTGGGACTGGTAGGTGATACGCAGACGCTCGCCGTGCTGGCGGACCGAGACGACTTCGGACGCGCCTTGCAGGCCGGAGCCGCGGGCGGTGCCGGCGAGGCTGTTATAGACAATGGGCAGGCGCATCAGGAACGATGCGGTGTCCTCGGCGCCGGTAAACAGGCCGCCGAGGTTTTCCGCGAGCCAGGCGAGGAAGAAATGGCCGAGACGGTCGTACAGGTCGGGCAGCGACAGGCCGGTGCGTGCGGCCATGGCGGTGATGACGGTGCGGCAGACATCGTCATCGTAGGTCTGGGCGATGCCGAATTCGAAATCAGGCGGCAGGTCGCAGGCCGCCAGGATCGTTCGCCGCACCTCGGCACCGCAATGCGCCGTCGTGAAACGATCGACCAGGAACGGGATGAGTCCAATCATATGCGGCCCAATCGTGGTTCGGGGCACCGAAATGCCGTTTCTGGGTATCCAGCAAGCACAATTTTGACGCTTGGCATTTTTCATTCTGCCGGTGAAAAATGAACAGATGATAAACGGATCGCGAAGGATTGCCGATGAGACCGGGGCCATCCCTACTGCGGCGCCGCACGCCGCCCGCACGATCGTGGGTTGACACGGCCGGTCGATCAAACCAGTCTATCCGAATTCCGAGGGGTGCGCAGTCGCGCTGAGAGCCGGGTTTGTCCGGCAACTCTTTGAACCTGATCCGGGTTGCGCCGGCGGAGGGACGGGATTTGCCTTTGCTGCACCGATCGCCGCTGCGTCACCCCTCATTTTGTTGAGGAACGCGCCATGAACGTCCAGACCAAGCCAGCCATCGTGACCACGGGCCCGATTTCGGGGTCGCGCAAGGTGTTCTCGTCGCCCGAAGGCCGGCCGGATATCGCCGTGCCGTTCCGCGAGGTGGATCTGCACCCGACCGCGAACGAGCCGCCGTTCCGGCTCTATGACACGTCAGGACCGTTCACCGATCCACATTTCGCGCTCGATCTGGACGCGGGATTGCCGCAGGTGCGCGCGGCCTGGCTGGCGGCGCGCGGGTTCGAGACCGTGGCGCCCCGCGCCGTCAAGCCCGAGGATAACGGCTTCGCACCGGCCGATCGGCTGGTGCCGCCCTGCCCGGCCGAGCGCGCGGTGCTGGCCGGGCGCGATGGCACGCTGGTGACGCAATACGAGTTCGCGCGCGCCGGGGTGATCACCGAGGAAATGATCTACGTGGCGCACCGCGAGAATCTCGGCCGCGCCAAGGCGGCGGAGGGTGCGGCGCAGCGGCGGGCCGATGGCGAGGATTTCGGCGCCTCGATCCCCGAATTCATCACACCCGAATTCGTGCGGGCCGAGATTGCCGCCGGGCGCGCGATCATTCCGGCCAATATCAATCACCCGGAACTGGAACCCGTGATCATCGGGCGGAATTTCCTGGTCAAGATCAATGCCAATATCGGCAATTCGGCGGTCACGTCCGGCGCGGCGGATGAGGTGGAGAAGCTGGTCTGGGCGATCCGCTGGGGCGGCGATACGGTCATGGACCTGTCGACCGGGCGCAATATCCATAACATCCGCTCCTGGATCATGCGCAACGCGCCGGTGCCGATCGGCACGGTGCCGTTGTATCAGGCGCTCGAGAAGGTCGGCGGCGACCCTGACAAGCTGAGCTGGGAGGTGTTCCGCGACACGCTGATCGAGCAGGCGGAACAGGGGGTCGATTATTTCACGATCCATGCCGGGGTGCGGCTGGCCTATGTGCCGCTGACCGCGAAGCGGGTGACCGGCATCGTCTCGCGCGGCGGCTCGATCATGGCGCGGTGGTGCCTCGCGCATCACCAGGAGAGTTTTCTCTACACGCATTTCGATGAGATCTGCGACATCATGCGCAAGTACGATGTGTCGTTCTCGCTGGGCGACGGGTTGCGGCCGGGGTCGATTGCGGATGCCAACGATGCCGCACAATTCGCCGAACTCGACACACTGGGCGAATTGACGAAGCGCGCCTGGGCGAAGGGCTGCCAGGTGATGATCGAAGGGCCGGGTCACGTGCCGATGCACAAGATCAAGGAGAACATGGAGCGCCAGCTCAAGGTCTGCCACGAGGCGCCGTTCTACACGCTCGGGCCGCTGACCACCGACATCGCGCCGGGTTACGATCATATCACCTCGGCGATCGGGGCGGCGATGATCGGCTGGTTCGGCACCGCGATGCTCTGCTACGTCACGCCCAAGGAGCATCTCGGCCTGCCGAACCGTGATGATGTGAAGGTCGGTGTGATGACATACCGGCTGGCCGCGCATGCGGCGGATCTGGCCAAGGGGCATCCTTCGGCAAAACTGCGCGATGATGCGGTGAGCCGGGCGCGGTTCGAGTTCCGCTGGCAGGATCAGTTCAATCTCGGGCTCGATCCCGATACCGCCAAACAATATCACGATGAGACGCTGCCGAAGGACGCGCATAAAGTGGCGCATTTCTGCTCGATGTGCGGGCCGAAATTCTGCTCGATGAAAATCTCGCACGATATTCGCGAGGACAGCGAACGGATGGCCGGGCTCGAACAGAAATCGGCCGAGTTCCGCGAGGCGGGCAGCAAGATCTACATCGATGAGGCCGCGGCGGACTGAGGCGATGCGGGTCGCGATCATCGGCGGCGGCGTGATGGGGCTTGCCCTGGGCTGGCGGCTGGCGCAGCGCGGGGTTTCGGTCGCGTTGTTCGAGCGCGATACCGTGGGCCGGGGTGCGAGCCATGCCGCCGCAGGCATGCTGGCGGCGGGGTGCGAGGCGGAGCCCGGCGAGGCGGTGCTGGGCGTGCTCAACCGTGCGTCGCTCGCGCTGTGGCCGGATTTCGCAGCCGAGGTCGAGGCGGCATCCGGGTGTGCGGTCGGGTTGCGGCGCGAGGGCACCATGCTGGTCGCGCTCAACCGCGACGATGCCGCGCGGCTGCGGCACGACATGGCGTTCCAGCACAGCCAGGGCATCGATCTGACCTGGCTGACGCCGGGCGAGGCGCGCGAGCGCGAGCCCTATCTGGCGCCGCAACTCGCCGGCGCGGTGTTTTCGCCGGACGATATCCAGGTCGATAACCGGGCGCTGGTGGCCGCACTGGCCGAGGCGTTTCGCCGCGCGGGCGGCGCGCTGCATGAACGGGCGGCGGTGGCGCGGGTCGAGGCGGCGCAGGGCCGGGCCTCGGGTGTGGTGGTCGGCGAGACGGTGCATCCGGCGGATGTGGTGGTGCTGGCCGCCGGGGCGTGGTCGGGCGGTGTCGGGCTGCCGATCGCGCGGCCGCCGATCCGCCCGGTGAAGGGGCAGATGCTGGCGGTGCAGATGAACCCGGCCGATCCGCTGGTGCGCCATGTGATCTGGGCGCCCAAGGCTTATCTGGTGCCGCGGGCGGATGGGCGGCTGGTGGTGGGCGCGACGGTCGAGGAGCGCGGATTCGATGACCGCATGACCGCCGGCGGGCTGTATTCGTTGCTCGATGGCGCGTGGCGGGCGGTGCCGGGGATCGAGGAATTGCCGGTGATCGAGACCTGGGTTGGGTTTCGGCCGGGATCGCGCGACGATGCGCCGGTGCTGGGGCCGAGCGCCCTGCCCGGCCTGATGTTCTGCACCGGGCATCATCGCAACGGGATTCTGCTGACGCCGGTGACGGCGGCGGCAATGGCGGCAACGGTGATTGACGGCGTCGTCGACCCGCGCATCGCCGCGTTCGGCGCGGCGCGGTTCGATCGGCTGAGGAGTGCGGCATGAGTGCGGATGATATTCGGGTGAACGGCGCGTTCGAGCCGCTCGCGCCCACCGTCGCGGCGTTGCTGGCGGCGAAGGGGTTGCACGAGACCAAGGGCCTGGCGGTGGCGCTGAACGAAACACTGGTCCCGAAATCGGCCTGGGGCCGCACGGCGCTGCGCGCGGGCGATCAGGTCGAGATCGTGCGGGCCGTGGGTGGCGGCTGACATGGCGGGGCTGGAGATTGCCGGCGTCGCGCTTGGCTCGCGTCTGTTCATGGGAACCGCCGGGTACCCCAATCAGCTCACCCTGCTCGATGCCCTGGAGGCGGCCGCCCCTTCGCTGGTGACCGTGGCGATCCGGCGGATCAGCCTCGATGCCTATGGCGGGTCGTTGCTCGATGAATTGGGCGGGCGGTTCCGGCTGCTGCCGAACACGGCCGGGTGCGCGACGGTGCGCGACGCGGTGCTGACGGCGGAACTGGCGCGCGAGGCGCTGGAGACCAACTGGATCAAGCTCGAAATCATCGGCGATCGCGAGACGTTGTATCCCGATGCCGAGTTTCTGCTCCAGGGAACCGCGGCCTTGGTCAATTCCGGGTTCGTCGTGCTGCCCTATTGCACCGATGATCCGGTGCTGTGCCGCAAGCTCGCCGATGTCGGCGCCGCGGCGGTGATGCCGCTGGGCTCGCCGATCGGCTCGGGCCTCGGGATCGCAAATCCCTATAATATCGAGCGCATCTGCGCGCAGAGCACCGTGCCGGTGGTGCTCGATGCCGGGATCGGCACGGCGTCCGACGCGGCGCAGGCGATGGAATTGGGGTGCGATGCCGTGCTTCTGAACACCGCGATCGCGCGCGCGCACGATCCGGTGCGGATGGCCGGCGCGATGGCGGCGGCGGTGCGGGCCGGGTTCGATGCGCGCGGCGCCGGGCGCATCCCACGCAAGTTCCACGCCGAGGCATCCAGCCCGGAACTCGGATTGATCGGCGCTTAACGCGGGTTCACCCCAGACGAGACCGGGCAATGAGCCGCGCGTGATAGACGCGGCCAATCGGCCGTTTTGTTTTCTTGCCCAAGCCTTGCCAAATCATCTTGAATCAGATCATAGTCACTGACTATTTCGCGATCGGAAATGTGGGGAAAGCCGATGGGTCAAGCAGCCCTACCCAATGATTTGAACACGGCGCGGACCAGTCATGCCGTTCAGGGTGACCGTATCGAACTCGATGCCATGACCAGCAGCGCAACGATTGCGGCGCAGTTTCTGCGCTGCATCGCCAATCCGCATCGGTTGATGGTGTTGTGCCATCTGACGCATGGCGAGGCTTCGGTCGGGCAGCTGGAGCGGGAACTCGGGATACGGCAGGCGCATCTGTCCCAGCAACTGGCACGGTTGCGCCAGGATGGGCTGGTGACGACGCGGCGGGATTCCCGGACGATTTATTACGCATTGGGCAGTGATGCCGCCCGCGACGTGGTCGGGCTGATCTACCGGCTGTTCTGCACGAGCGAGTCCGACCGCGCCGCCGCCGCCGATTGAGCGCGGCGGCCGCCGGGCAGGCGAACGATCCATAATCCGGCCATCATCGCGATGACGAACGGGGCCACCCGCAGCGGATGGATCGCGAGCGCGACCAGCGCCGGCCCGGGGCAGAGCCCGACCAGACCCCAGCCGATGCCAAACAATCCCGCGCCGATGACCAGCCGCGCGGTGATGCCGCCATAGGGCAGAGCCGGAAAACGTGTGCCGAACCACGGGTGGCGATTCCGGCGCGCCATAGCGAAAGCAAGGCTCGCCACCACCACGCCCCCTGCCATCACGAACGCCAGGCTCGGGTCCCAATGGGCGGTGAAATCGAGGAAATTCAGAACCTTGGCCGGGTCCGCCATGCGGGAGACGAGCAGTCCGGCGCCGAACATCAAACCGGTCAGGAAAGCAACGATCGTGCGGCGCATCAGAGGCTTCCGATCGAGCGGGTCAGAAAGACCACGGCGCATGCGGTGAGCATGAAGCAGGCGGTCGCCACCATCGAGCGCGGCGACCGGCGCGAGAGGCCGCAGATGCCATGGCCGGAGGTGCAGCCGCCGCCGAGCGCGGTGCCGACCCCGACCAGCAACCCCGCACCGAGCAGCAAGGGCAGCGGGGCCTCAAGATCGATCGCGGGCGCCAGGCCGAGGCCGCGCGCCCCTATGCCGGCGGCCAGAACGCCGGCGATGAAGGCGAGGCGCCAATCGCGATCGATCCGTTCGACCACGCCGCCGACGATGCCGCTGACCCCGGCGATGCGCCCGATGCCGAGCCAAAGCAGACCGGCGGCAGCGCCGATCATCAACCCGCCGGCGAGCGACAGCAGGGGCGTAAAGGCGGTGGGCGGCGGGGATGGCAGCAGCATGGGGCGCCGATCAAAGTGTGTTCAACGGAATTTTCAGATAGCGCCGGCCGTTGCCGGACGGGTCCGGCAGATCACCGCCGCGGATATTGACCTGGAGTGACGGCAGGATGAGCACCGGGGCCGGCAAGGTGGCATCGCGCTTTTCGCGCGTCGCGACGAAATCGGCCTCGCTGATGCCGGTGTGGATCTGGACATTATGGGCACGCTGCGCGCCGATCGTGCTCTCCCAGGCCGGTGCGCGGCCGCCGGGCTGGTAATCATGCGCGGTGAAGACCCGCGTTTCGGGCGGCAAGGCGAACAGGGTCTGCACCGAATGATAGAGCGCATGGGCATCGCCGCCGGGAAAATCGCAGCGCGCCGTGCCGTAATCGGGCATGAACAGCGTATCACCCACGAAAACCGCATCGCCGATGCGATACGACATGCAGGCCGGCGTGTGGCCGGGCGTGTAGATCGTCTCGGCCGGGATGGTACCGATCGCGAATGGTTCGTGGTCTTTGAACAGATGATCGAACTGGCGGCCATCGGTCGCGAAATCGGGGCCAAGGTCGAAAATATCGGCGAACTTGCTCTGGACCGGCGCAATATGGTCGCCGATGCCGATGACGCCGCGGCCGAGACGGCGTTGCAGATAGCGGGCGGCGGAGAAATGATCGGCATGGACATGCGTCTCGATGATCCAGTCGATCGTCAGGTCGCGCGCGCGGATCGCATCGATCAGGGCATCGGCCGAAACGGTCGAGACGCGGCCGGCTTTCGGATCATAGTCGAGCACGGAATCGACGATCGCCGCATGATGGTTCGCGGGATCGATCACGATGTAGCTGATCGTGCTGGTGGCCGGATCGTAGAACGGCAGAACCTCGGGGCGGTTGCTCATCGACGCTGAACTCCTGGACCGCTAAATATTCTGACACTTGAATATGTATCGAGGAGCGGTGTTTGTCAAGCGTTGGGGTTGGTGGCGGCAGGGATCGTGAAGGGTAAGGGAAGAGTCCTCTTTTTTGTGAACAAAAAAGCGAAAAAACTTTGTTACTCTGGGTCCGTGCGGGTGAAACCGCCCATGCCCCAGCTTAAAAAAGTTTTTTGCTTCTTTTTTACAAAAAAGACGTCTTCGCTTCCCTTACATACGCCAACCGCCCTACCCGATCCGGCTTTTACCGGCCATGTAGGGACGCAGCGCCTCGGGGATCGTGATGGTGCCGTCCGTGTTCTGGTAATTTTCCAACACGGCGATCAGCGCGCGGCCGACGGCGATGCCGGAGCCGTTCAGCGTGTGGACGAATTCGGGTTTTGCCGGTTTGGCGCCGCTCTGCGCGGGGCGGTAGCGGGCATTCATGCGGCGGGCCTGGAATGCGCCGCAATTCGAGCAGGACGAGATTTCGCGATACATCCCCTGCCCTGGCAGCCAGACCTCGAGGTCGTAGGTTTTGGCGGCGGCAAAGCCGGTGTCGCCGGCGCAGAGCAACATGCGGCGGTAGGGCAGGTCGAGCCGTTCGAGCACGGTCTCCGCACAGCGGGTCATGCGTTCATGCTCGTCGGCGCTGGTCTCGGGCGTGGTGATCGAGACCATTTCGACCTTCCAGAACTGATGCTGGCGCAGCATGCCGCGCGTATCGCGGCCGGAGGCACCGGCTTCGGACCGGAACGACGGGGTAAGTGCCGTGAAGCGGAGCGGCAGTCTGGCAGCGTCGATGATCTCGCCGGCCGCAATGTTGGTAAGCGGGACTTCGGCGGTGGGGATGAGGTAGCGGTCATCCGTGGTCTTGAACAGATCCGCCTCGAATTTCGGGAGTTGCCCGGTGCCGAACATCGCCTCGCGATTGACCAGCAGCGGCGGCGCGATTTCGGTGTAGCCATGCTCGGCGGTGTGCAGATCGATCATGAACTGGCCGAGCGCGCGTTCGAGCCGGGCGAGGTCGCCGCGCAGGATGGTAAAGCGGCTGCCGGCGATTTTACCGGCGGTCGCGAAATCCATCAGGCCGAGGGCTTCGCCGAGTTCGAAATGCTGTTTGGGCGGGGTTTCGAAATTCGTGATCCGGCCGAAGCGGGATTGTTCGACATTGCCGGATTCATCGGGCCCATCGGGCACGTCGGGGTCGAGGAGATTGGGCAGACCGTCGAGCCCGTCGTTGACGGCATCATCGAGCGCCGGCAGGCGCGATTCCAGAGCCTCCATCGCCGCACGGATGGCCGAGCCGCGCGCTTCGAGCATGGTGGTATCGGCTTGATCGCGCTTGGCCTGGCCGATCTGCCTGGCGATGGTGTTGCGCTCGGTTTGCAGGCTTTGCAGTTCGGCTGAAATGGACCGGCGCTCGTGATCGCCGCGCATGATCGCGGCGCTGGCGGCGTGGGTTACTCCACGGCGGCGCAGCGCGGCATCGAACGCTTCGGGGTTGTCCCTGATGGTTTTCAGATCATGCATTCTGGGTGGGGTCCTGGATCAAGGAAGGGTAGGGAGCGCGTGTTCCTGCACTATAAAATGGCGGGTTCGATTTCGATGGCAAACGCCGCGAAACCCTATATGCGATTATCCCGACCTTCGCTACGCAAGCCCGATCCGCAGCAAGCGCGCGGTTTGCATGTTCAACCCCGACAGGAAACGCGAGATGACCCGCCCCGCCGCCGTGCCCACCGTGCAGATCGACAATGGCGTATTCCGGGTCACCGAATGGCGCTTCGCCCCCGGTGCCGCGACCGGCTGGCATCGCCATGCGCTCGATTACGTCGTCGTGCCGATGTCGACCGGGCGGCTGCTGCTGCGCGAGCCGGGCGGCGCCAAGCGGCATGCCGCCCTCACCGCCGGGGTCAGTTACAGCCGCCCCGCCGGCGTCGAGCATGATGTGATCAACGACAACGCAACGGAGTTCGTGTTCATCGAAATCGAAACCAAACGGACCGGCGGTGAGGCATGCTGACCGCAGCACCGGCCCTTCGGTCGGTCAATCCTGCGCGACGAGCTTATCCTGCGTCCTTGTCTCGAAATCGCCGGCGTCGTGCCGCTCGTGCAGCTGCGTCTCCGGCTCGCCGAACACGCGGTTGACCATCCGCCCGCGCTGCACCGCCGGCCGCGCCGCGATCGCATCCGCCCAGCGCTGCACATTCGCATAGCTGGCGACGTCGAGAAATGTCGCCGCCGCGCCATACAGCCAGCCCTTCGCCAAGCCGCCATACCACGGAAACACGGCCATATCGGCGATCGTGTATTCATCCCCGGCCAGATACGCGCTCTCGGCCAGCCGCCGGTCCAGCACATCGAGCTGCCGTTTGACCTCCATCGCGAAACGGTCGATCGCGTAGCGGATCTTGGTCGGCGCATAGGCGTAGAAATGTCCGAACCCGCCACCCAGATACGGCGCGCTACCCATCTGCCAGAACAGCCAGGACAGGCACTCCGTCCGCGTCTCGATATCGGCGGGCAGGAATTCCCCGAATTTTTCGGCCAGATACAGCAGGATCGCGCCGGATTCGAACACGCGGCGCGGCTTGTCGCCGCTGTGATCGACCAGCGCCGGGATTTTGGAATTCGGATTGGCGGCGACGAACCCGGTGCTGAACTGATCACCCTCGTCGATGCGGATCAGCCAGGCGTCGTATTCGGCGCCCCGATGGCCGCGCGCCAGCAGCTCTTCGAGCATCACCGTCACCTTCACCCCGTTCGGCGTGGCGAGCGAGTAGAGCTGCAACGGATGCTTTCCCACCGGCAGCGCCTTTTCATGCGTCGGCCCGGCGATCGGGCGGTTGATGTTGGCGAACCGGCCGCCGTTTTGCGCGGGCTCCCAGGTCCACACGTCAGGCGGCACGTAATCGGTCTCGTTCGTCATGGTCAGGCGATCTCCAGTTTCATTCGTCCGGCCAAGGCCCGTCCTGCATAAAGGACATGGCCATCGGCCCGCTCGGTGGTGCCGCACAAGCAACCGGCCCCGCGCCGGGCGAACCCGGGCGCGGCGGACCTGCTGATCCGGCTTGCGCCAGAGTTTGGCGCAGACGGGCGGAAAATCAATTCCACGCCCCGACCGGCCTCGCCCGGACGCTACATGCCGCCCGGATAGGCCGGGCCGCCGGCGCCTTCGGGGACGACCCAGTTGATATTCTGGGTCGGGTCCTTGATATCGCAGGTTTTGCAATGCACGCAGTTCTGCGCGTTGATCTGGAGCCGCGGCGCGCTGGTTTCGGCCCCGATGATCTCATAGACGCCGGCGGGACAATACCGGGTCTCCGGGCTGCGAAACCTGGCCCAATTCACCGTGATCGCCACGGCCGGGTCGCGCAGCGTCAGGTGGGCGGGCTGGTTTTCCTCGTGGTTGGTGTTCGAGAGAAACACCGAAGACAGCCGATCGAACGTGAGTATCCCGTCGGGTTTCGGGTAGGCGATCGGTGTCGCCTGGGCTGCCGGCCGCAGCGTGGTGTGATCGGCGTGGTTGCGCAGCGTCCAGGGCGATCTGCCGCGCGTGACATAGGTTTCGAACGCGGCGTTGGCCAGGCCGCCGAGCATGCCGAACCGGGCAAAGCCGGGGCGGATGTTGCGCACGGATTCGAGTTCCGGCCACAACCAGGACGCGCGGATTTTTTCGGGAAACGCATCGAGTGTCGCCGGCCGGCCGCCCGCGAGCGCCTCGGCGATCGCCTCGGCCGCGAGCATGCCCGATTTCATGGCGGTATGGGTGCCCTTGATTTTCGGCACGTTCAGGAACCCCGCCTCGCAGCCCACCAGCATGCCGCCGGGAAACACCAGCTTCGGGATCGATTGGAACCCGCCCTCATTCAGCGCGCGCGCGCCATAGGAAATCCGTTTGGCGCCCTCGAAATAGGGTTTGATCGCCGGGTGGGTCTTGAAGCGCTGCATCTCCTCGAACGGCGAGAAGAACGGGTTTTCGTAATCGAGCCCGACGACGAAACCATAGGCCATCAGATTGCCGCCGAGATGATACAGGAACGACCCGCCATAGGTTCTGGTATCGAGCGGCCAGCCGATACTGTGCATCACCAGCCCCGGCTTGTGGCTGGCGGCGGGCACTTCCCATAGTTCCTTGATGCCGATGCCATAGGTCTGCGGATCGACGCCGGCGTTCAGCCCGTATTGCACCATGAGCTGCTTGCCCAGGCTGCCGCGGCAGCCTTCGGCGAACACGGTGTAGGTCGCGCGCAGTTCCATGCCGCGCTGATACAGTTCGGTATGCGCGCCGTCCTTGCCGATCCCCATGTCGCCGGTCGCGACGCCGACCACCCGGCCCGCCTCGATCAGCACTTCCGCGGCCGCGAATCCGGGGTAGATCTCCACACCCAGCGCCTCGGCCTCGGCGCCGAGAAACCGCACGACGTTGCCAAGGCTGACCACGTAATTGCCGTGGTTGTTCATCTGCGGCGGCGTCGGCAATTTATAGCTGCCGGTCGCGGTGAGGAACATGAACCGATCCTCGCCGGCCGGCACCGAGCCATCGATCGCGCCGATATCCGCCGCGGGGAGCAATTCGGCCATCGCGCGCGGTTCCAGCACGCAGCCCGAGAGAATATGCGCCCCCACCTCGCCGCCCTTTTCGACGACGCACACGCTGATCTCCGGGTTCAGCTGTTTGAGCCGGATCGCCGCGGCCAGCCCGGCCGGTCCGGCGCCGATCACGACGACATCGAACTCCATGGCTTCACGCGCTTGATCGTGCTCGGACATCGGTTTCTCCCGGAGCGATTGACGTAAACGATATGGTCATATCATGCGGGCGGACCGATTGGTAAAGCCCCGCGCCCGATCAGGCGAACCCGCCCCGATCATCGCCATTGCGCTATACCGGCTTCCTGCGTCACATCGTCGCATGCACCCGACCGACCCCATCCCGCCCGACCTCGCGCTGGCCTGGCTCGCGCTCCAGGCTGAATGGGGCGCGGTCGATGGTCTGGCCGATACCCCGCAGGACCACACAAAACGGCCGCTGCGCGCCGAGCCGGCCGCCGTGATCGCGCGCCGCCCCGCCACGCCGGCGCCACCGCGCGCGGCCACCCTCCCCATCACCGCCGCGCCGGCCGCTGCCCAGTCCCTCGCCGGGCTGCGCGCCGCGCTGGAAGCGTTCGACGATTGCGCGCTCAAGCGCACCGCCACCCAGCTCGTCTTCGCCGATGGCAGCGAGACCGCCCGCATCATGCTGATCGGTGAAGCGCCGGGCGGCGAGGAAGATCGCGCCGGCCGCCCCTTCGTCGGCCCGGCCGGCCAGTTGCTCGACCGCATGCTGGCCAGCATCGGGCTCGACCGCACCCTGGTGCGCATCGTCAACGTGGTGCCCTGGCGGCCGCCGGGCAATCGCAATCCGTCCGAGGCCGAAATCGCCCAATGCCTGCCGTTTCTGCACCAGCACATCGCCCTGATCCGCCCGCAGCGCCTGCTGCTGCTCGGCGCGGTGGCGGTGCGGGCACTGATCGGCGGCAAGGAGGGCATCAGCCGGGTGCGCGGCAGCTGGAAACCGGTCGCGATCCCCGGGCTCGATCAGCCGGTCCGCGCCATGGCAACCTATCATCCGGCGTTCCTGCTGCGCCAACCCGCGGCCAAGCGCCTCGCCTGGACCGACTTGCTGACATTGCGGCAGGACTGTGTCGAAGCTGGCGTTTTGGACGATGCTGCCCTGCAAAAAACGCAATCGATCACGGAAAGTTGATATCAGTTCCGTAACGTAAGCCCCTCTAATCGCATATTTTGTTTAAATAATAAGAACTGGTCTCAATTTAAGGGGTTGCCGCAGCCCGGATAAGCCGTGTAGCCCCTTGGCTCATGCGAGGGGCCGTTAAAAAGCTCTCCCGCCTAAGTGTCGCCCGGGCGTGTATCGTCTCCGCGGCACTGCTCGCCACCGTCGCACCTGCGTGTGCGGCACCGGCCGGGCAAAGGGGGTCTACAACCGCGAAACACGCTGGCGTCAGCCAGCCGGCAACGTCCTCACCCGGATCAGCGGGGTCCGAAAGCGTTGCCTATGCCATCCCGCGCGGCACGCCGTTGGACGGCGCCGAAACCATGCTCGCGCAGCCGCTCACCCCCAGCGACGCCGCGATCTACCAACGTATTTTCGCCGATCAGCATGTCGGCCACATGGCGGCGGCGCAACGTCTGCTCGCACGCGTCGAAAACCCGCTCCTCAAGGGTCAGGTGCTCGCACAGCGCTACCTCGGCCCCTACCATCATGCCACCCCCGCCGAGCTCGAGGCCTGGCTTGCCGCCTACAACGGCCAGCCGCATACGCTGCGCATCCGCGCCCTCCTGCTGCAGCGCCTGCCCCGGGGTGCGACCGCCCCGGCGGCCGATGTCGCCTATCTGCCGGAGCCGGTCATGGCGGCGGGCAGCGCGGCACCACCGCCACCCCCCGGCGTCGCCGTCCCGCGTTATCTTGCCGATCGCGTGGCAAATCTGACGCGTTCCGGCCATACCAGCCTCGCGATCGATCTGATCGGCCGGGACAATCATATCTCCACCGCGGCCGGTGCCGCCCTACGCGGCGATGTCGCGCGTAATCTCTTCATCAACGCGCGCTATGCCGAGGCCTTCACGGTTGCGAGCCAGGCGGCCCACGAAGGCGGTGACGCCGTCTGGCGCCCCGATTTCATCGCCGGCCTCGCCGCCTGGCAGCTGGGCAACATCGCCGGGTCCCTGCCCTATTTCAGCGCCGCAGCCACCGCGACCCACACCAGCGCGGGCCAACGCGCAGCAGGCGCGTTCTGGGCCGCCCGCGCCGCGCTGCGCCTGCGCCATCCCGACGCCTATCTCCATTGGCTCGATCAGGCCGACAAGGCGCCCGACAGTTTCTACGGCATGCTGGCAGGGCGGTTGCTCGGCCATGGTCTCGATGGCACCGGCCTGTCCGCCAGCCTCTCCGAAGCCGATATCGAAGCGGTCGCCGCGCACAAGGACGGCGCGCTCGCCTTCGCCCTGATCGAGGCCGGCCGGCCGGCCGATGCCGCCCGCGCGCTCCGCGCCCTGTGGCCGCAAATCCGCCGGCAGGCCGATCTGGGCCGGGCCGTCATGCGCGTCGCCGCCCGGGCCGGGCTGGTCGATGTCGCCGTGGCGCTCGACCGGACGCTGCCCGGCAACGCCATCGCCGGCGCGCGCCTGCCGTTGCCGGCCCTGCATCCGGCCGGCGGGTTCAATGTCGATCCATCCCTCATCTATGCCCTCGCGCGCACCGAATCGGGCTTCAACGTCAATGCCGTCTCGCCGGTCGGCGCGCGCGGCCTGATGCAGTTGATGCCGCAGACCGCCGCCGCCATGGCCCGCATCGGCGGCATCGGCGGCAACATGAGCGCACCCGCCGTCAACCTCGCACTGGGCCAGAGCTATCTGCGCTACCTCGGCAAGCAGCCCGGTGTGCAGCGCAACCTGCTCGACATTCTCGCCAGCTACAACGCCGGGCCGGTCGCCGCCGCGGCCTGGGCGCACACCATCCATGACGGCGGCGATCCGTTGATCTTCCTCGAATCCATTCCGCTTTCGCAGACCCGCCGATTCGTCCGCCAGGTCCTGGCCGACAGCTGGCTCTACGCCGAACAGCTCGGCACCACGCCGGAAAGCCTGGACGCGATCGCCGAAGGCAAATTCCCCCGCCTGTCCCCCTACGGCACCGCGCTGGCCGACGCCGGCGACTGATCCCGCCCACCATCACGCCCCGCCGGCCGATCGTACCGGGTCGATCCCGCCCGACAACCCCATCTTAAGATTTCACCGCTATCGTAAGGCGATGAACCACCCGCTCGACCCCAATGCCCTCGCCCCCCAATCCCTATCCCAGGTGTCCGTCGAACAGGTCTTCAAGGATGGTTTACGCGCCTATCACGCGGGTGACCTGTCCCGCGCCGTCGAAGCGTTCTCCCAGGTTCTGGTCCAACTCCCCGGTTTCCCTCCCGCGCTGACCAACCGCGCCCTCGCGGCCTGGTCGCTCGGCGACCTCGATCATGCGGCGGCGGATGCCCAGGCCGCCTGCCACGCCACGCCGGACCTTGCCGAGGCGTGGCTGGTCGCCGGCGCCATCCTGATCGATCGGGGCGATCCGCCGGGCGCGATCAGCCATTATCAACGCGCCGTCGCGCTCCGCCCCGAGCTCGCCGCCGCTCGCGCCGGTCTTGCCGCCGCCTGCCTCGCGGCCGGGCAGCACGCCGGCGCCGAACAGGCCGCCGCCCTCGCGCTCGCGCTCGACCCGAACTGCCTCCACGCCCGCTTCACCCTGGGGTCAGCCCGTTCGGCGCAAGGCGATCCGCTCGGCGCGATCCACCAGTTCGATCACGTCCTCGCGGCCGATACCGCCCATGCCGGCGCCTATCTCAATCGCGGCAACGCGCGCATCAACCGCAACGACATCGAGGGCGGTATCGCCGATCTCCGCGCCGCGCTCGCGGTCAACCCCGGGCTGAAGGAAGCCTGGGCGAGCCTCGGCGTCGCCCTGACCATCGAGGGCGATACCGCAGGCGCGATCACGGCGTGCGATCATGCCATCGCGCTCGACCCCGATTTCGCGGTCGCCCACTGGAATCGCGGGGTCGCCGCCCTGCTCGCCGGTGATTTCGCGACCGGCTTCGCCGCCTATGAATGGCGCAAACGCCATCCCGTCTACGGTTCGCATTTCGATCGCCTGCCGGCGCCGACGTGGCAGGGCGAACCGCTCGCCGGCCGGCACCTGCTGGTGCGCGCCGAACAGGGGCTGGGCGATACCATCATGTTCGCCCGCTTCCTGCCGGCACTCGCAAGCCAGGCGCGTCACCTCACCCTCGCCTGCCACAAAACCCTCCACACGTTGTTCGCCGGCATGGGCATCGGCCTGTGCACGCTCGATGACCCCGCCCCGCCCGATGTCGATTGCGCGATCGACCAGATGAGCCTGCCTCACGTCCTGGCACTCACACCCGCCACCATCCCCGCCGCCCAGGGCTACCTCGCACCCACCCCGGCGAACGCCGGCCACTGGAACATCGATCGGTGGCGCGCCGCCCTTGCCCATCAGCGCCAACCGGGCCAACGCCTGATCGGCCTGGTCTGGGCTGGCAACCCCGGCCACAACAACGACCAGCGGCGGTCCCTGCCACCGGGCGCGCTCACGCCGGTGCTCGCCGTGCCGAACACAAGCTTCATCGCCCTGCAGCTCGGCGCGCGCCAGGCCGAATACGACATCCCCAGCCTCGCGCCGCAGATCTCCGATTTCGCGAGCACCGCCGGCATCCTCGCCAATCTCGACGCCATCGTCACCGTCGATACCTCGATCGCCCACCTCGCCGGCGCCATGGGCAAACCCTGCCACGTCCTGCTTTCCGCCTCATGCGACTGGCGCTGGCTGCTCGGCCGCACCACCACACCCTGGTACGACCACGTCCATCTGCACCGCCAATCCCGCCTCGGCGACTGGTCCGGCCCAATCCAATCGGTGCTCGCCGCGCTCGCATCTTCCCCTTGATGGCCCGGTCCGGCTGATCCGCCAGTCCGGTGATCATTTCGGCCGCCAAGTTGTCCTCGATGTCGCCCGTTTCGTTGAAACATTGCCGTTGTCCCTCCCCGGTGATCATTCCCCGCCCACCACCGGCTCACGATTAGCCCGCACGATGGGGAAGATGGTCTGGCTGCCCGAGGCGCGAGGGTCAGCCAGGCGGCCGTCGCGCGGATGCAAGCGTCACGCGAAGGTCCCGCCCGCCGGCATAGAGTGTCCGGCCCCAGCTCAGCATGCAGCGCCCGTACCGGTATCCAAATGCCTGACGCATCCCTGTGATCCGTTCATACGATCATGCCGTGGAAATCCCCGCGCAAATCGTGATCAGCGACCAACAGTATTCGTACAATAATTTTTGTATAAACAACGGTCTATCGAAATGAATGGCCACGATTTCATTTGAACCCGCCGCCTGCGACCGCCATTTCGAGTGAACTACGGGATCAATCCGTGGATCAACGCAAAGGAAACCCACATGGCCAGCTCCAACCACAAAGAAGCAGCGAAAGCCCACGAAACGGCAGCGAAAGCGCACCATACCGCCGCTGAACACCATGACAAAGGCGATCACGCCGCTGCCCAGCAGCATTCCACCAAGGCGCATGAACACTCGAGTGCCGCTCACAAGCATTCGACCGATGCACATCAGCAAAGCGGCAAGGCGGCCGGCAAGCACTAAGCTTTCGTTTAATATCCAGGTGTCGATGGTCTCATTGCGAGTCCGTCGGCACCGTGGTCAACTTCAAGCTGATTGGCCACGGGCTGTGGTGCCAGTCCCACAACCGGCATCCGTATCCCACCGGGACCCGTGACAACAATGCCGCCGGCAGAGCCGATCGAAATCCGGCTGACGCACTGAAAATATGGTGCCGACACCCGGGATTGAACCGGGGACCTACTGATTACGAATTTATAAAACAACTCTTCGATATCATACGACAGGACACGAAACGATACAATTTTCTGTCCTTAGTTTGTTGATTTTTATGGAGAATTGGTGCTACGTCGGAGATTGTCGTAGAGGTCCCCGCTGACTTCCAAAGAGTCAAACCCCGTACTAAACCCTTACTAAAATTCCCGCTTGGCCCCAGCGTTTAATCAGTAGTTCCGAAATGCCCAATCAAAGCCTGCTCCTCACCGATAAATCGGTCGATAAACTTCCCCTGGCATCCGCCGGCCAATATTTTGTACGCGATACCGAATTGGCTGGATTTTCAATCCTCGTCGGTAAGCGAACCAAGACCTTTATGGTTCAAGGAGAATTCTGGCGTGACGGCAAACGTCAATTCTCGGCGCGGCTAAAACTTGGCGAATGCGAGGAGATCACCGCCCGTGACGCACGGGTCAAGGCGAAGGCGGCGTTGGCCTCGATCGCAAAAGGCGTCCGGCCCGGCGAAGTGGCGAGTACGCGATCTGAGGAGGTCACGCTACGCGAGGCCTGGGAGCGTTACCGCGACGCTCACATGAAGCGGAAAGGAAGGAACACTAAGACTATCCAAGGGTATAAGGATCATGTTGAGCGGCTCTTCACGGACTGGCTCGATATTTCCTTGGGAAAGCTCGGCCGGGCCCCAAAAATGGTGGCAGACCGTCATGATGAAATCACAGAGCAGAACGGCCCTTATATGGCGAATAACTCCATGCGCACGCTGCGCGCGATTTATAATCACGCTCTGAAAAGCAATCCTGTCCTACCTGCGAGAAACCCGACCATCGCGATCGACTGGAACCGTGAGATTCGTCGGGATACTGGCCTGGGGCCGGCAGAGATTCCGGGCTGGCTCGCCGCATTGCTGAAGGTGTCCAACCCGATACGTAGAGAATTCCACTTGTTTTCATTGCTGAGCGGTTCACGGCCGGATGCCCTCAGGCGCGTACGCATTGAGCACATCGACTTTCGCCAACGAATTCTTCATTTTCCCACCCCGAAGGGTGGCGCCAAAAAAGCGTTTGATATTCCGCTCTCGCGGCCAATGATGCGATCAATTATCCGGACTATGCGCGTTGGACGGGCATTATATCAGGAGCACGCCGAGTTCTGGCTATATCCAGCCAACAGCAAGGACGGCCATCTGGTCGAATACTGGGAGAATCGCGAATTTTTGCCGCAATGGGGCAATGATCTCCGGCAGACCTATCGGACCGTTGCTCAGGCAGCTGGCTTGTCTGAAATCGACATTCATCTGCTTATGAACCACTCCCTGCCCGGCGTGAATGCTGGCTACATCACGCGGGAGCGGCTATTAAACAATCACCTTCGCGAGCAGCAGGAGCGCATTTCAAATGTTGTTATCGCCAGCGTTGAGAAAGTCAGTCAGGATATCCGCGACGATTTGACGGTTTGGCTCGGTAGCGCAAAGCTTAATTTCGACAAATGATTGATAGTATTATGGAGTTTTTAAGAAATTGTTACAGTAAACAATTTTTGCTATTATGCAAAATAGACTGCGGAACAATCATTTATGGTAACCGTTCACACCCCCGGGTCAGATCGCTAGCTGGGCAGGGATGGTGGGCAGCAGATTGTTAGAGCGAGCGGCGGTGATGAGGGCGTAGGCATAGGCCCATGGATCCGTGCGGCGCTTGCGGCAGGTGTCAAT